>NZ_JBYMTI010000002.1:142011-785324 GCF_057773145.1 Pseudoxanthomonas sp. 68-E7
GCTCCTAAAGCCCCCCTGGGGGTAAATGGGGGGGGCGCCCTACTGCCTCGGCCCCCCCCCCGGTTCCCCCACCCACCCTGTGAAGAGCAGCAAGAGGAGATTCCAGTATGCGCCAGAAAGCCGTTTTCTATCACGCCGGATGCCCGGTCTGCGTCGATGCCGAGCAGCAGCTCGCGTCCTCGCTGGATCCGTCGCGGTACGACGTGGAAGTTGTCCACCTGGGCGAACAGAAAGCCCGCATCGCCGAAGCCGAGGCCGCGGGCGTGCAATCCGTGCCGGCGCTGGTGCTGGCCGGTCTGCCGTTGCACATCAACTTCGGTGCCGCCCTGGCCGATCTGCGCTGACCGGACGGTCTTCGCGTTTCAATGCCCTGCCGGGCGGGCTTCGGCCTGCCCGGTCCATTTCCCGAAAGGAGATTGGCGTCCGCGCCCCGCATGGACAACACCTACCATCCCCTTGCGCCTGACTGGCAGGTGCAGCAGTGGTTCAACACGCCCACGCCGCTGACGCTGCCGGCGCTGCGCGGCAAGGTCATCGTGCTGGAAGCCTTCCAGATGCTCTGTCCCGGCTGCGTCTCCCATGGCCTGCCGCAGGCGGTCCGCGTGCATGCCGCTTTTCCTCATGACCAGGTCGCGGTGGTCGGGCTGCATACCGTCTTCGAGCACCGCGACGTGATGACCCCGGCCGCGCTGCAGGCGTTCCTGCACGAGTACCGCATCCCGTTTCCCGTGGGCGTCGACCAGCCCGCGCCGCGCGGTCCCATTCCGGTGACCATGCGCGCCTACGCCATGCAGGGCACCCCCACACTGACCCTCATCGATCGCCAGGGCCGGGTTCGCCAGCAGCATTTCGGCCAGGTCAGCGATCTGGTGCTGGGCGCGCAGATCGGCGCACTGCTGGGTGAGGCGCCGGCCAATGCCGGGGAGCCCACCGCCATCGCCGGATGCACGGGCGACGGTTGCGCCGGCCCCTTCCCCCCTGCCCCGGCCGGGACCGCCGAATGAAGAATGCCATCGTCATCCAGCATGTCGGTTTCGAGGACGCAGGCCACCTGGCGCCGCTGCTGCGGGAACGCGGATACCGCATCACCACCTATCGGCCTCCCGCCGACGAGGTGTGGTCCATCGATCCCTTGCATGTCGATCTGCTGGTCATCCTGGGTGGTCCCATGAGCGCCAACGACCATGGGCATGATCCCGCCATCGCCGACGAACTGCGGCTCGCTTGCGTGGCCGGCGAACGCGGCATCCCGCTGCTCGGCATCTGCCTGGGCGCGCAGATCATCGCGCTGGCCCAGGGCGGCAAGGTCGCGCCGATGCCGGCGCGGGAGATCGGGATGGCGCCGCTGCGTCTCACCGATGCGGGGAGGGATTCACCGCTGCGCCATCTGGCGGGCGACCAGCCGGTGCTGCATTGGCACGGCGAAGCCATCGCCCTGCCGCCGCATGTCGAACGCCTGGCGGAAACAGACGCCTGTCCGGTGCAGGCCTTCCGCGTGGGAACGCGCATCCTCGGCCTGCAATTCCATATCGAGACCGAGCTGCATCGACTGCGCGAATGGACCGAAGGGCATGCCGGCGAAGTGCGCGAGAGCGGCGTGGACGCCGTGGCGTTGCAGGAAGCCGGCCGACGGCAGGCCGACGCCGCGAGCGACCTGTGCCGGCGGATACTGGGGGAATGGCTGGACGCGCTGCCGGCCTGATCCGCGCGCTCGGGCCGGA
Source organism: Pseudoxanthomonas sp. 68-E7 (assembly GCF_057773145.1). NCBI lineage: Bacteria > Pseudomonadati > Pseudomonadota > Gammaproteobacteria > Lysobacterales > Lysobacteraceae > Pseudoxanthomonas > Pseudoxanthomonas sp. 68-E7. Next base: position 143,733 of record NZ_JBYMTI010000002.1, read on the forward strand.
CTCAAGCGCACCCGGCCATCAGGGCGTGCGCTGCGCGTTCCATTCCGCCACCTGGCGTTTCGCGTCGGCCAGCATCCGATCCAGATCCGCACGGTCATGCACGGCGCCGCGCAGCACCACCGCGTGGATCGCACGGGTGGCCTGGATGTCTTCCAGCGGGTTGCGATCCAGCAGGACCAGATCCGCGGCCTTGCCCGGCGCGATGTCGCCATAGCGATCCAGGCGGTCGAACCAGGCCGGGCCGGCGCGCGTGGCCGAGGCCAGCGCCTGTGCGGGCGTCAGGCCCTCCTTGACGTACAGCGACAGTTCCTCGTGCAGGCCGATGCCGGGATAGTTGTACGAATTCAGGAAACCCGCGTCGGTGCCGGCCATGAGGGTGACGCCCGCCTGCTGCAGCAGCGGCAGCACCGCCGCCAGCTCGCGGTAGTGCTCATGCCGCGCGGTGATCTGTTCAGGCGTCGCCTTGGCGGCACGCTCCACCCGCCAGGCGTAGGTCGCGCGCAGGCCCGGGCCGATGTAGGCGAGATAATCATCGTCCTTGTGATCGTCGACATCCAGGAAATCGATGATGCGGCCCCCATTGAGGGTTGGCGTGACGTATACGTCCTTCGCGGCCAGCTGCCGGTACGCGGCCAGCGCGGTATCGCGGTCGAATCCCTGCCGCAGGCGCTGGTTGGCTTCGGCGCGGTCGATGCGACCGGCTGCGAAATCGGCGGCAATCCCCGCCTCGTCCTTCACGCCGGCCTTGTACGCGTAGTCGATGTGCTCCAGCGAACGGATGCCGGCGTCCACCGCCTGCGAAACGGTCAACGCCATCGGGATGTGCCCGGAGGTGCGCAAGCCGGCTTCGCGCGCCCGCGACAACGCATACAGGAACAGCGGTGGCGTCAGCGTGCTGTCGGTGATCTTGACGAAGTCGACGCGGTCAGCGCGCAGGCGGGCGAGCGCCGCGTCGACGCCGGCCTCGTCGCCCACCTCCAGGGTGCCCTTCCATACCGGGCGCAACCCTTCGATCTTGGCGCCGGAGGTGAACAGCTGCGGCCCCGCCAGGGAACCGGCGCGGATCGCCTCGCGCCACGCCAGCACCTGCTCGGGCAGGTCGCCGGAGGCGTCGCGGATGCTGGTGATGCCATGCGCGACGTACAGCGGCAGCAGCGCCTTGTTCTCCTCGACCAGCGCGGGGCCGCCACCGAAGTGCACATGCATGTCCCACAGGCCGGGAATCAGGAACCGTCCGCGACCGTCGATGCTGCGCCTGGCCTGCCAGCGACCGGCGAGTTCCGCGTCCGGGCCGACCGCCACGATGTCCTGCCCACGCAGGACCACGGCCTGATCCGGCAGCACCCGCGCCTGGGCGACATCGACGACCGCGGCATGGCGGATGACCACGTCGGCGGACTCGGCGGCGAAGCCCGGCAGGGCCAGCGCGAGGGCGAAGGGGAACGCGGAGAGCAGTGATCTGAGCATGGGGTATCCGGTAGCTTCGAAGCGGGCGCGCTCGATGAAAACGCGCGTGGAAATCGGAAAGGTTGGCTGCGCGAAGGGAGATGCGCGCAGCCAACCGGTGCTGGAAGGGGAACAGCAGGCCGGACCACCCGGCCGATCCTGCTATCCGCGTGCGCCAGCCCGCACGAGGAGATTGACGATGCCGTGGTAATGGCGCCGGCGCGCATGCTGCAACGGGGTGACGCCCTCGCCGTCGGCGAGGTTGACGTCCGCGCCCGCGCCGATCAGCGCTTCGACGATGCGGACATGGCTCGGTCCGCCCTGCCCCAGGATGATCGCCTCCAGCAGCGCGGTCCAACCCAGCCGGTTGACGTGGTCGACGTCCACGCCGGCCTCGATCAACGCCCGCACCGTTTCCACATGGCCGCGTTCGGCGGCCGGAATCAGGGCCGTGCCGCCGTAACGGTTGGTGCTGCGCAGATCGGCGCCGTGCGCCAGGGTCATCCGCAGGATATCCAGGTGGCCACGGGCGCCGGCATAGAGATAGGGACTGTCCTGGATGGCGTCCTTGGCGTTCACGTCGGCGCCGGCCCGGATCAGGACGCGTGCCGCCTCGACCTGGTTGGCATGGGTGGCCAGCAGCAGCGCGGTGCGGCCCTCGCCGTCGCGTGCGTCCACGCTGGCTCCCTGCCCCAGCAGGACGTCGATCGCCCGCGCGTCGCCCGCGGCGGCCGCTTTCCACAAACGGTTGTCCAACTCTCCTCCTTTCGCGCCGACACATGCCGCCAGCAGGAGCGAGGCGGCGAGCAGGCAACCCGCGCCCACGCGGTACACCATCGATGACATCGGGAACTCCAGGCTGACGCCGGGAACTGGGCCGCGGGCGTGCGGCCCCGGGACGGCATCTTCCTGAGTCCCGGCGGGGTCGGGGCACGCTTGCCCGGACCTGGTGCTGATGCTAGAACGCCCGCCATCCATCGGGAAATTAAATATTCAAATGGCCGGAATCCAGAAAACGAATAGACCCCTGATCGAACTGGACCTGCTGCGCGCCCTGCTGATGGTGGCCGACTGCGGCAGTTTCACCACCGCCGCGACCCATCTGCATTCGACCCAGTCGACCATCAGCCAGAAGATACGCCGGCTCGAGGATCTGACCGGGCATCGGCTGCTCACCCGGGACACCCGAGACGCACGGCCCACCGAGGCCGGCCAGGTACTGCTGGGCCACGCGCGGCACATGCTCAACGTCAACGATCAGTTATTCGACAGCCTGGCCGGTGTCACCGTGGCCGTGACCATCCGCCTGGGCGTGCCGGACGATTTCGCCGGAACCCGCGCCACCCGCATGCTCGCCGCGTTCACCCGCCGGCATCCGCAGGTGAAGCTGGAAGTCACCACCGGCCTGAGCCGGGACCTGGCGCAGGCCTACGATCGCGGCGAACTGGATCTGGCGCTGGTCAAGCAACGTCGCAATACCCGCGAAGCCGTCCGCTGCTGGCCCGAACCACTGCACTGGATCGACAGCCCTGCCCGTCCGAGCCTGCATCAGGATCCGGTTCCCTTGGTGACCTTCCCCATGCGCGGCCTGTATCGGGAAGAGATGATCAGCGCCATCGAAGCGGGTGGGCGGCGCTGGCGCATCGCCTTCTCCAGCTCGTCCCTGGCCAGCATCCAGGACGCGGTCGCCGATGGCATGGGCATCAGCCTGCTGCCGAAGCGCGCCATCACCCGGCACCACAAGGTGCTGGATCGTCGCCACGGATTGCCGTCGGTGGACAGCTATGAAGTCGCGCTGTTCCATCGCCCCAGCGCCGACGCCCTGGTGCGGGCGCTGGCCGCCGAACTCGGGCGCCTGGTCGCCACGCCGCGCACGCGGGGCTGATCGCGTGCAGCGCCTTCCGCGAGCGGCGCTGGCCCGCCGCGCGCGCTCATACGTCCGCTGACTCGCAGTAGCGGGCGATGAAGTCCTGGTGCAGGGGCATCGCTTCCACGGCCTTGGCCAGTCCCTGGCGCACGCGCTCGACGAAGCTGGCCAGTTCATCCTCCGGCATTTCGTCCACGATGGGGTGATAGCCGCGCGGCACGATGCGCTGGCCGAGCATCACCTGGACCCAGCTCGGCAGCGCGAAGAAATCCTCCCCATTGCGGAAGTAGCGCCCATCCAGGCGGAACAGCTCGACCGTCTCGCGCAGCGTGTCCGGTATCGCCATCGTGCGGCAGTGATTCCAGAACGGCGTATCGTCGCGTTCGGTCGCGTTGTAGTGCAGGACCAGGAAATCGCGGATCCTCTCGTACTCGAAGATCGAGTCGCGGTTGAAGCGATCGATCAACAGGGGATCGAAACCCAGATCGGGAAACAGGCCGAGCAACCGCTGCAGGCCGGACTGGACCAGATGGATGCTGGTGGATTCGAGAGGTTCCATGAAGCCACCCGCCAGGCCCAGCGCGACCACGTTGCGGTTCCAGAACCTGCGCCGGCGGCCGGCGGTGAAGCGCAGCGGGCGCGGGTCGATCAATGCCGGACCATCGAGATTCGCGAGCAGGGTCGCGGCCGCCTCGTCGTCACTGAGATACCGGCTGGAGTAGACGTAGCCATTGCCGACGCGATGCTGCAACGGAATCCGCCACTGCCAGCCCGCCGCGCGCGCCGTGGAACGCGTATAGGGAGTCAGCGGTCCCGCGCTTTCCGACGCCACCGCCATCGCCCGGTCGCACGGCAGCCATTCCGACCAGTCCTCGTAGCCGGTTTTCAGTACCTGTTCGATCAACAGGCCGCGGAATCCGGAGCAATCGATGAACAGATCGCCCTCGATGCGTTCGCCGCTCTCCATCACCACCGCTTCGATGAAACCATCCCCGGCGCGCTGGACGGCATCCACCACCTTGCCCTCGATGCGGGTCACGCCTCGCCGCTCGGACAGGTTGCGCAGGTAGCGCGCGTAGAGGCCCGCATCGAAGTGGTAGCCGTACGCGATGTCCGCCAGCGGCGATCCGGCGGGCGCCTGTTCCGGGCTGGTCATGAACCTGTGCAGCGGCGCGGCCACCGTGGGCAACGAGTAGGCGCCGATACCGGGGACGCGGCCGGACTGGAACAGCTTGAGCCAGAATTGGTGGAACGGCAGCGGTCCGAGCGATCGCCCGATCGTGCCGAAGCCATGGATGTAGCTGTCGCCGATGCGCGCCCAGTCGTTGAACTGGATGCCCAGTTTGAAGGTGCCACGGGTCTGGGTGACGAAATCGGCTTCGCGGATGCCCAGCACCTGCGCATTGAACAAGCGCATATGGGGGACGCTGGCCTCACCCACCCCGATGATGCCGATCTCTTCCGATTCGATCAGGCGGACCTCCGCGCCCCGGCCGATGAAGGTGGCCAGCGTGGCCGCCGCCATCCAGCCGGAACTGCCTCCGCCGACCACGACCACGCGCCGGATTCGATTGTCGGTATCCGTCATGACCTGCCCCTCCCCGGGAGTCTCCTGCGGCTTGCCAAAGAAAATCCCCCTCGCCCGGAGGCGAGGGGGATGGATGCCACGACTCAGAACTTGTAAGTCAGGCCCAGGTACAGGATGCGGCCGGAGTACGTGTTGGAGTAGGTGCGGGCATCGGTGTCGTTGCCCAGGTGCTCCCGCTGTTCCGACTTGGTCGCATTCAAAACCGAACCCGTCAACGTCAGGTAGTCGGTGATGTTGTAGGCGGCATTCAGATCGAGTTGGTCATAGGGTTCGCTGTAGATCGTGAAGCCATTGTTCAAGTTGCCGATGACTTCACCGCGACGGTTGTAGGAGGCGCGGGCCAGGAACCTGTCGTTCTCGTAGAACACCGTGAGGTTTGCCTGGTTCTTGGCGCTGCCCGCCAACGGCGAGTCACCGATGTTCTCTCCGTCAAGGACGATCGAGGCCAGGTTGGTGTCGTTGTAGGTGTAGTTGGCCTGGAAGCCGAAGCCGGTGTCGAAGGTGTGCTGCGCATACAGCTCCACGCCCTGCGATACCGCATCGCGACCATTGGCATCGGTGCTGTAGCCCTGGATGGTCACCGTTTCCCCACCCACCACCAGCTGCTGGTCGCGGACCACTTCGACGGTGAAGTTCTTGACGTTCTTCCGGAACAGTCCGGCGCCCAGCACCGAGCCGGGCTTGTAGTACCACTCCAGCCCGACATCAAACTGGGTCGCCTCGAACGGCTGCAGATCCTTGTTGCTGCCCGAACCGTACCAGCCCGGGTTGGTGGTACCGCCCGCCACGCGCCGATCGTTGCTGTACTCCTCGCTGTAGAACTGGAGACCGCCGGGATAGGCGATGCTGGTGTAACCCGCGCGTGAAATGACCTTGGACGCGGCGGCGCGCAGCACCAGGTCGTCCCTCAGGTCATAGGCGATGTTGAAGCTGGGCAGCACGTCGGTGTAGGACTTCTCCAGCGAGGCCAGCTCGTAGGTCTTCTCGCGCACGTCGCGGCGGACGAAGCCGGATTCGCAGACGGTTCCCGCGGGCGGCTCGCCGGCCGGGCACGCCAGCGGGTTGCCGTCCGGACCGTCGACGAAGTAGTCCATGAACCGCTCGACCGAATCGGTGGATGCGGCGCTCTGCTTGGTCCTGACGACGCGCACGCCGATGTTGCCGCGCAGGCGATCGGTGCGGAAGTTGGCCTGGAAGTAGCCCGAATAGATCTTCTCGCCGACGTTGTAGATGAAATCCGGTTCGCGCCGGTTCTGCATGCCGCCATAGCGGCTGTTGAGGTAGTTGATGTAGGCCGGGAAATTGATGCCCGGGAAGACGTTGGCGTTGAAACCGCCGGCGATGTTGCCGATGGGTTTCGAATAGAAAAAGCCGGGCTGGGCGATGCCCTTCTCCGGATCGTCGCAACCGCCGGACTGGTAGCGCGCCTCGTAATCGTCCGGCGAGGCTCCCTGGCAGACCCAGTAGGTGTTGCCGGTATTGCGATGGACCTTGCCGTCCCGGTACTTCGCGCCGAACTGGATCGAATCCAGCCAGCCGTCCTCGAACAGCTTGGTGAAGTCGGCCTGGAAGTAGTTCTGCTCCAGTTCGGTCTCCATCCAGGACGAGTCGGTGGAGCCGGTGTCGATCTCCGCCACGCCCGCCATCAGCATGTCCTGCAGGTTCGGCGAGAAGGTCGCCGTGGGCGTACCCGTCAAGTCCCAGGCGCTGTAGGTATTGCCCGCCTGCCAGACGCCATCGACCTGGCGACGCGGCTTGGCCGACATGCGGAAGTTCATCGACGGGCCACCTTCGGACCAGGTCCGGCCGCCCTTGAACGAGGCCTTCCAGAGCGGGCCGATATCCCATTCGATCGCCAGGTCGGCGGTCTGCGAAAGCGCCTTCTCGCGGCTGTAGCCGCCGGTCAGCTGCGGGGTCGGGATGGTGCAGTCGTCCGGTCCCCAGCCGCCCGGTTCCAGGCCGGCGGCGGCGGCTTCGTCCTCGCTGCAGTAGTAGGTCTTGCCGGGCAGCTTTTCGTACTCGGCGCCGGTGACGATGGTGCCGCTGCGGTCGAAGGTCAGCCCGTTGAGCAGCCGGCCGCCCGGCCAGTTGCCGTCGCCCGAATAACGCGCCAGGTTCCATTCCGGAATCTTCAGCATGTTCAGGGTGTAGTCGCCCTGCAGCTCGAAGCGGAAATAGTTGGCGGTCAGGGTGAGGTTGTCCGTCGGCTTGAACTGGAAGGTCAGCTGCGCGCCCTCGCGCTCGCGCTCCTCTTCGCGGACGGCGAAGTTGACCGAGGTCGGCATGAAGAAATTCGAATAGTAGTCGCCGCCCTGGTTGTAGAAACCGGACTGGCCCCACCAGTAGTGGATGCCGTCCTGGGTCTGCGGACGTCCGTTGACGTCGACCGCGGGCGAGCCCTCGTAGTCGTCGCCATACCACTGGTAGTCCTCGGTGGTGACTTCCATGCTGCGGTTGGTTCGTTTCTGCTTGGTCACTCCCACCAGGACGCCGAACCGGTCGTCATCGCTGTGCCAGGAATACATCGCCGACAACTGCGGATCGGTGGTCTTGCTGGTGTCGGAATAGGTGCCTTCGACGGTGGCGAAGCCCGAGTTGCTTTCCATGTCCAGCGGGCGGCGGGTGTGCAGGATCACCGTGCCGCCGATGCCGCCTTCGTCGATCCGGGCTTCCGGCGTCTTGAACAGTTCCGCGCTGGACAGCATGTTGGCCGGCAGCAGGGTGTAGTTGAACGAGCGCGACGCTTCATCGTTGGTCTCGGACGAGGCGATGTAGTTGCCGTTCAACTGGGTCAGGGTGAGGTCCGAGGACAGGCCGCGCACGCTGACGGTTTTTCCTTCGCCGCCATCCCGGGTGATGATCACGCCGGGCACGCGCTGCAGCGCATCGGCCACGTTCTTGTCGGGGAACTTGCTGACGTCCTCGGCGGTGATGACCTCGACCACCGCGTTGGCGTTGCGTTTCTGTTCGAGACTCTGCTCGATCGAGTAGCGGTAACCGGTGACCGTGACCTGGTCCAGGTCGGTGGCGGTGGCGGGCGTGCCGGTCTGGGCCGGGGGTGCCGCCTGCTGTGCGAGCACGCTGCCCGGCAATGCGGCCGTCGCGGTCAATGCGATGGCGATCGCCGTGGACAGCGAATTCCTGATGCGCTTGCGTGGAACCTGTTTCATTTCAATCACCCTCTCCTGGATTGAATCGGTTACTGACGCTGGATTTTGTATCGATCTAAATTTTTCGGAACCTTTGCCTCGTTCAAATACGCGGAGATCACCCCGTTGCCGGAATGACTGGATACGTCGGTATCGCCCCGCCAGTGCTTCCCACTCGTGACCGCTTCCGTATTTGGATCGATTCAAGCGATGGGCGGCAGATTATTAGCACAGGGATTTCCCGGGTGCATGCTGCCCCGCAGCATCGCCCGTCCAGCCTTTCAGAGGTGCGCTCCACCCGTCGTGCGGGTCGCGAATCGGGAAAGCCATGCCGGCCCTGTCATCCCGCAGGAACCTGCCTCCGGATACCGAACGGAACCCTTCAGGGGTTCCGGCCGGTCCAGGCCAGGGGATGCAGCGAGGCGTGCGCGACCTCGATGCGGACCATGTCGCCGAAGCCACGCGATTCCACCAGGCATCGCAACAGGCGAATGACCGCGCCGTGGGTCACGACCAGTGTCCGTCCGCCATGGGTTCCGGCCTCGCGGGCGATCTCGTCCAGTGCGGCGCCGAGGCGATCACGAAATGCGCCGAAGGCTTCCGCTCCCGGTGGCGCGTGATGCTCCGGATCGCTCCAGTAGCGCTGCAGGGTGTCCGGCGAATCGCGCTGGAGTTGTTCGATCGGAACACCCTGCCATTGGCCGAAGTCGTACTCGACCAGGCGCGCGTCCAACCGCAGCGGCAGGTCGCGACGCTCCGCCAGTTCTTCGGCGAATGCCGCGCATCGCTGCAGGGTGGAAGACACCACCCGATCCCAGTGACGCGCCGTGCAAGCCTCGCGCAACTGCGCCCAGCCCAGGGGCGAGAGCGCATCATCCAGTTGCCCGCGATAGCTGACCTGGCCGGTGTCGCCGTGGCGCATCAGTTCGATGCTGGTGCCGCCGTGCCGGCGCGTCACGGCAAGGTTCCCTTCAGTGCCAGCGGCAGTCCCGCCGCCACCCATGCCACCCGTCCGCAGACCTGCGCCAGGTCTTGGTGCAGGCGACCGGCCTCGTCGACGAAGCGGCGGCTCAGTTCGCCCATCGGCACGACGCCACAACCGACTTCGTTGCTGACCAGCAGGATCTCCCCCGGCAGGCCGGGCAGCGTCGCCAGCAATGCCCCGCGCTCCCGATCAAACATCGCGCCGTCGGCGTCAAGCAGCAGGTTGTTCAGCCACAGGGTCATGCAGTCCACCAGCAGGCAGCGATCCTCGGCCGCATGCCGCGCCAGCGTCGCGGCGAGCGCGGTGGGTGCCTCGATACAGGCCCAATCCGACGGCCGTCGCGCGCGATGGTGCGCGATGCGCGCCGCCATTTCGTCGTCGCCGATGCGGGCGGTGGCGACATAGGTCACCGGCAGGCCGGAGTCCGTCGCCCAGCGCTCGGCCAGCGCGCTCTTGCCGGATCGCGCGCCCCCCAGGATCAGGCTATGCATTGAGCCTCCCGTTCCAGCAGATGGAGCAGCGTCGTGGTATCGAGATGCGTCTCGACCGCGTCGGCCAGCCGCTCGATGGCGGCTTCGCGCAACGCATGAACGTCCGTGGCGACCGGCCTTTCCAGCCCGGCCCAGCGCAGCAATGCGGCCAACGCCGGCGGCGAATCGAACAGGCCGTGCACATAGGTACCCAACACCTGGTCATCCGCCGAACACGCGCCATCGGCATGCCCGTCCTCGAGCAGCAACGGAGCCGAGGCAAGCCCGCCGCCCTGGCTGACACCGCAATGGATTTCGTAGCCCGTGACGGGCACCTGGCCATCGGCGAGGCGAAGAACACCCCGGACATTGCGCAGCCGTTTCTCCGGCGCCAGCGTGGTCTCGATGTCCAGCCATCCCAGTCCCGTGCTGGCGCCGGGAGTGCCTTCGACGCCCCCGGGATCGGCGATGACCCGGCCGAGCATCTGGAAGCCTCCGCAGATGCCGATCACCTTGCCGCCGTAGCGCAGGTGCCGTGCCAGTACCGGTTCCCAGCCCTGCGCACGCAACCAGGCCAGATCCGCGCGGGTGGACTTGCTGCCCGGCAGGATGATCAGATCGCAGGGCGGTGGTGTTTCGCCAGGGCCGATGAAGCGGAAGTCCACTTGCGGATGCGCGCGCAGCGCGTCGAAATCGGTGTGGTTGCTGATGCGTGGCAGCGCCGGCGCCACGATCCGCAGGCACGCATCGGGCTTGTCGGCAACGGACGCCGGCAAGGCGTCCTCGGCCTCCAGATGCAGGCCGTGCAGATACGGCAACACGCCCAGCACCGGCTTGCCGGTCTCGCGTTCCAGCCAGGCGAGACCGGGCTCCAGCAACGCCCTGTCGCCGCGGAACCGGTTGATGACGAATCCCCTCACCCGCCGCCGCTCGCTTTCCGACAACAGCGCCAGCGTGCCCACCAGGTGTGCGAATACCCCGCCGCGATCGATGTCGGCCACCAGGATCACCGGGCAGTCCACCGCTTCCGCGTATCCCATGTTGGCGATGTCGTTCGCGCGCAGGTTGATTTCCGCCGGACTGCCGGCGCCCTCCACCACCACCACCTCGTGGGCCGCGCACAGCCGCGCATGCGAGGCCAGCACGGCTTCGCGCGCTACCCGCTTGTAGTCGTGATAGGCCGCGGCATCCAGTCGGGCCACCGCCTTGCCATGCAAGATCACCTGCGCACCGGCGTCGCTGTCCGGCTTCAACAGCACCGGATTGAAATCGGTGTGCGCGGCGAGCCCGCAGGCCTGCGCCTGCACCGCCTGCGCACGCCCGATCTCGCCACCGTCGATCGTCACGGCCGAGTTGAGCGCCATGTTCTGCGGCTTGAACGGTGCCACCCGCACGCCCCGCCGATGCAGCCAGCGGCACAGTGCGGTGACCAGCGTGCTCTTGCCCGCGTCCGAGGTGCAGCCCTGCACCATCAATACCCGCGCGTTCATGCGATGGCCGCCGCGTGGATATCGCCCAGAGCCAAGCGCAATCGCTCGAAGCCGGATTCGTCGGCAGGTAAACCGAAGCGCAGGCTGGACGGTGCCTCGAACAGGCGGGTCAGGATCGCCTGCCGCGCCAGGGCCTCGTGCAGTCCGCGCGCAGCCGGAAACCGGCACCATTGGAACAGCGCGCAGCCGCCCGCCGGCGCCAGTCCCGCGCCATGCAGCGTCCCGGCCAGGCGCTCGCCGGCGGTACGCAGGCGGGCGCGTGCCATCGACTGCCAGTCCGCATCGGCCAGGGCCAACCGCAACGCATGCCGGCTCGGGCCGCTCAGGGTCCAGGGGCCCAGCCGTTCGCGCAAACGATCCAGCAACGGGGGTGCCGCGCACACGAAGCCGGCGCGTGCGCCCGCCATGCCGAAGAACTTGCCGACAGAGCGCAGCACCACCAGTCCCTCGCGCCCACTTTCGGCACATAGGCTGGCTTCCGGTTCCACGTCGATGAATGCCTCGTCGACGATCAGCCAGCCGCCCCGGCGCGACAGATCCGCATGCAATGCAAGCAGATGCTCCATCGTGAAGCGTTCGCCGCCCGGATTGTTGGGATGGATCAGCACGATCACGTCGAACCGTTGCACCGCCGCCCGCAGCGCTTCCGCCGGCAGGGTTTCCACCGCGTGCCCCGCCTGTCGCCAGGCGTGCGCATGTTCGGCATAGCCCGGGGCGATGACGCCCACCCGCGACGCCGCGCGCAGCTGTGGCAGCGCCTGGATCGCGGCCTGCGAACCGGCGACCGGCAGCAGCGCCGGCGCGCGGTAGTACGCGCGCGCGATGTCAATCAGACCGTCGTCGTCCTCCGGCAGGCGGTGCCAGGCCGACGCCGGCAGGGCCGGCACCGGCCACGGAAACGGACTGACGCCGGTGGACAGATCCAGCCATTGATCCGCGGGAATTCCATACTGCCGCGCCGCGCGCAGCAGGCGGCCACCATGTTCAAGCATGCATCACCTCCCAGCCGATTCCGATCAGCAGCGCGATCGACAACCACATCGCCACGCCACGATTCACCAGCATCCGTGCGGCCGCGATTGCTTCCACGTCGGCCGCCCTGCCCTCGCCCAGCGCCGGGCGCGCCTGCCAGACGCCGTGGTAGGGCGCCGCTCCTCCCAGCTGGACGCCAAGCGCGCCGGCGCCGGCCGCCATCACCGGGCCGGCGTTGGGACTCTTCCAGCGCCGCCCCTGGGTGCGCCAGCAGTGCAATGCGCGCGAGGTGCGTCCAAGCAGCGCGTACGTCATTGCGACCAGGCGCGCCGGGACCAGGTTGAGCAGATCATCCACGCGCGCCGCGGCCCAGCCGAAGCGTCCATGGCGCGGCGTGCGGTAGCCCCACATCGCATCCAGCGTATTGGCCAGCCGGTACAGCACCACGCCGGGCGCACCGAGCACCGCGAACCAGAACAGGGCGGCGAACACCGCATCGCTGCCGTTTTCCAGCACCGATTCGGTCGCCGCGGCGGCCACCTGCGACGCATCCAGCCCGTTGGTGTCGCGGCTGACCATGTGCCCGACCGCGCGCCGCGCGCCATCCAGATCGCCGGCGACCAGCGCCGCCTCGACGCCGCGCGCATGCTCACCGAGACTGCGCTGCCCGATCGCCAGGTACAGCAGCACCGCCGCGAAGCCCGTGGCCAGGCCCGGCGATAGCCGTTCCAGCCAATCCCGGATCCACACGACCACCGCGACCACCGGCAGGACCGCCAGCGCCCAGGCCAGCATCCCGATGATCCGCGCATCGCGATACAGGCAATGTTCCAGCCGGTTGGCCCACCGACCGAAACCCACCAGCGGATGCCAGCGCCGGGCCTCGCCCAGCCACGCATCCAGGCAGACACCGGCGAGCATCGCCAGCGCCAGGCTCACGGCAGGAACAACCGCAGCGCGGCCTGCGGATTCGAGGGGAAATAGAAATGCACGAAGCTGGCGGTCAAACGGCGATCGCGGTAGACCGCTTCGCGGCTGGGACCGCCGTTGGGATTGGTGGCTTCGGCCAGTGCCGTCGCCTCGATATCCGCCTGCGCATAGTGGAACGTGTGGCCGCGCAATGTGCCCTCCGGCAGGTCCACCGATTGCAGGCCCAGCGCCGCCAGCCGTGCCTGCAGCACCGCCTCGCCCGCAAGCAGGCCTGCCATCGGCGCACGCTGGCCATCCTTGCCGGTCAACGCACCCAGCGCATACAACATGCCACCGCATTCGGCCAGTAGCGGTTTTCCGTCGTCGCGGTGCGCATGCAGGACGGCTTTCAGATCCTGTCGTTGCGACAGGGCATCCAGATGCAGCTCGGGATAGCCGCCCGGCAGCCAGATCGCGTCGCAATCCGGCAGCGGGTCTCCGGCCAGCGGCGAGAAGAAGCGCAGTTCGGCGCCCGCCGTCCGCAGCAGATCCAGGTTGGCCGGATACAGGAAGCAGAATGCGGCATCGCGCGCCACGGCGATGCGTCTGCCACGCAGCAGATCGGGCACGGGTGCGGGCGCCGCCGCGGCGAACTCCACCGCCGGCGGTAACACCGTACTGGCATGGCTGGCCCACGCGTCGGCCAGCGCGTCCAGCCGCATATCGATGTCGTCCAGTTCGGCCGCGGCGACCAGGCCCAGGTGCCGCTCCGGCAACGCCAGCTGCATATCGCGTGGCAGTGCGCCAAGCCAATGTAGGTCGGCCGGGAGGCTGCCACGCAGCAGATCGGCATGATGGGCGCTGCCGATGCGGTTGGCGGCGACGCCATGCACGGCCAGGCCTTCGCGGTAACGCGCCAGCCCGACCGCCAGCGCGCCGAAGGTCTGTGCCATCGCGGAGCCGTCGATCACCGCCAGCACCGGGATGCCGAGTGCATGGGCGAGATCCGCGCTCGAGGGCACGCCGTCGAACAACCCCATGACGCCCTCGATCAGGATCAGATCGGCCTCGCCCGCCGCGGCGTGCAGGCGCGCACGCGCGTCCGCTTCGCCGGTCATCCACAGATCCAGCTGATAGGCCGGTGCCCCGCTCGCACGCGCCAGCACCATTGGATCGAGGAAGTCCGGACCGGTCTTGAATACCCTCACCCGCCGGCCCTGGCGGGTGTGCCAGCGGGCCAGCGCGGCGGTCACGCTGGTCTTGCCCTGCCCCGATGCGGGAGCCGAGACGAGCAGCGCGGGACAGCGGTGGGTCATGGCATTCATCGCTAGAGTTCGATCCCGTGCTGGGCCTTGATGCCGGCCTTGAACGCATGCTTGACCAGGCGCATCTCGGTGACCGTATCGGCGGCGTCGATCAGCGCCTGCGGCGCGCCGCGCCCGGTGATGACCACATGCTGGCGCGGGGGCCGCCCGGCGAGTGCGGCCAGCACGCCTCCCAGCGGCACGTAGTCCTTGTTCAGCGCGATATTGAGTTCATCGAGCAGGACGAAATCATAGGCCGGATCCGACAACATGCGCGCCGCCTCGTTCCAAGCGGCGGTGGCCGCGGCGATGTCGCGCTCGCGATCCTGGGTTTCCCAGGTGAAGCCCTCGCCCATCACCCTATAGTCGAGGTCCTCGCCGAAACGACGGAAGAACGCCTCCTCGCCGGTGGAGAAACTGCCCTTGATGAACTGCACCACCCCGCAGCGAAAACCATGCCCCAGGCTGCGCGCGAGCATGCCGAAACCGGAAGAACTCTTGCCCTTGCCGTTGCCGGTGTTCACCACCAGCACGCCACGGTCGATGGTGGCGCGGGCGATGCGGCGGTCGACCAGTTCCTTCTTGCGCCGTGCGCGTTCGCGGTAGTGCGCGTCCTCGTCCAGGCCGCGCCGTTCACTGCCCCGGCTCATGCCGGCGTGCCCGACCGGCTGGCGGTCCGCATGAACAGGCCACGGATGCCCGCCCGCAGGATGAAAGCGGCGCCCACGTAGCCGGCCAGCGTACCGAGGGCACGCGGATAGTAATGCGGAACACGCGCCAGGAATCCGGACAGGGTCGGCTCCGGGTAGCGGCCGGAGAAGAAGTAGAAGCCGCCCTTCGACAGCAGGTACGCCACGCTCGCGGTCACCACCAGCGCCAGCGCCAGGCGCGGCACCGTGCGCCAGTGATCGCGGTGCAACCCGCGGTACACATGGCCGCCCAGCCACAGTGCCGCATAGGCGAACGCCAGCGCCCAGTATGCGGGCGACAGGCACCAGTCGGTGATGGTGCCGTTGGCGAGGCTGCTGAAGTCCAGCAGCGAGGACAGCAGGAAGAACGCCGGTAGCGTCCACATCGGGCGCAACAACGCACCGACCAGGAAGAACACCGCCCACGATGCGCTGGGCAGCGCATCGACGCTGGCGAAATGCTGGCCGCGGGTGGCGATCATCAGCAGTGCCAAAGCGATGCCCGAAAGGACCTGGGCGCGGTGGGAAGCCAGTGGCAGAACGGAAGCGGAAGGGGAAAGCGAGGTCATGACGTTCTCCTGATCAGGCGCCGATGGCGCGCCGGCGCCGGGCGGACCGCACCAGCGCATGCAACAGCAACGCGCTGGCGACGTAGACGAGTGTGGTCCGCACGAACAGCGGCCCCCATTGCCAGACCCGCGACAGGTACTGGGGCCATTCCGGTTGCGGATAGCGTCCTCCCATCCAGTAGAAGGCGCCATTGGAAATGGCGAACGACAACGAGGCGCAGGCCAGCGCGACCAGCAGCGCGCCGGACAGGCCACGCCAGTCCGCGCCCATCCGCGGCGCCCACGCGCGACCGCCGTACCACAGCACCGCATAGGCGGGCAGCAGGAAGGCATAAGCCGGGGTCACGCAGAAATCGCTGACACCGGCCAGTTCGATCGCGGCCCAGTCGATGGCCACGGCCAGACCCAACAGGCCCAGGAACGGCAGGTGTCCACGCAGGTACAGGCCACCGAGGAAGAACAACGCCATCGATGCGTCCGGCAGATGCAGGACATCGCCGAAATGATGGAAGCGCGTGGCGATCATGAAGGCGGCGAACGTACCGAGCAGGCCGAAATGGAGGGAACGCGACAGGGGTTTCATCAGGGTCTCCGCGCGGGGTTCAAGGAGTGACGGGCTGGTAACGCAGGGTCAGCAGCCAGGTGCGACCGGGCTGGTTGTACAGCGCGGCGGTTTCGTAGCGCTTGTCGAACAGGTTGGCCGCCGACAGTTGCAGGTTCCAGGACGGCGCGAATGCGTAGCCGACGCGCAGATCCGCCAGTCCGTAGCCGCCGAGGTGGGTGGTGTTGGCCAGGTTGTCGTAACGCTCCCCTGCCCCGGTCACGCTCGCGCCCACGCTGAACCGGCCGAAGCGGCGATCCGCGTCGATGCGCCCGCTGCCGCGCGCGCGGCGCGGCAGGACGTTGTCGTGGTTGGGATTGTCGCCATCGTTGCGCGGATCCAGCCGGGTCAGGCTGGCGCGCAGATCCCAGTCCGCCACGCGCACGCCGCCCTCGGCCTCGATGCCGCGGATGCGGGCGCGATCGATGTTGTTGGGCCCGCCGGAATCGCCCAGCGAGGCGTCGAAGGCAATCATGTCGTCGATGCGGGTGTCGAAGGCGTGCAGCGCCCAGCGGGCCTGGCCGTGTTCACCGCGCAGGCTCAGCTCGAAACTGCGCGACGTCTCCGGGCCCAGTTCCGGATTGCCGTAGCCGGGGAAGTACAGCTCGTTGAAGGTGGGCGCCTTGAACGCGGTGCCATAGCTCGCTCCCAGCCGCAGCCGCTCGGTGAAGTTCCAGCCCCACAGCAGGCTGCCGGTGGTCTCGCCGCCGAACTGGCTGTCGTCGTCGCGGCGCACGCCGGCCTGCAGCGAATGCTTGCCGAAATCCCGCTGCCACTGGCCGAACAGGCCACGGTTGATGCGCCGGTCGCGCGCATAACGGGTGTTGCTGTCGATCTCGTCACCGGACCAGTCGTAGCCCAGGGTCAACAGTCCCTCGCCCGCGTCGATATCGGCCTGCAGCGATCCGAGCCTGCGACGGGTGTCGAAATTGGAGGAATAGACGCCATCGAGGAAGTTCTCGCTCAGATCCGCGCTGGCGCCGACGCTGGCGGTGAGGCGCAGCCCGTCAACGGGCGCGTAGCGCACGCGTCCGCCGACCACCTGCTGGACCGTATCGGCTTCGTTGTTGAGGCTGCCGTCGTACTCGTTGCGTCCTTCCGCGCGGAACACACGCAGTTCGGCATCCCAACGTTCGTTGAAACGATAGCCGCCCTGCAGGCTCAGCGAGCGGCTGCGGTAGCCGTCGCGGTCGGGATCGAAGTTGCGGGTTCCCCGGTAGGCGTTGATGCCGTCGGTGTCCTCGTGCCCAGCCTGGACCGCGTACCACCCGCCGCGAGCGGAATCGCCCGTGCGGCCACCCACGCCAGCCGATATCCGGCGGGTGCGCTCGCTGCCGATGGCCGCGCTGAAGTTGGGAGTGAAGGCGCCGTGCGGACGGCGGGTGAAGATCTGGATCACGCCGCCCAGCGCCTCCGAGCCGTACAGGCTGGAGAATGGCCCGCGCACGATCTCGATGCGTTCGATCTGCTCGACCGGGATGTCCTGCAACGATGCGCCGCCGCTGGTGGCCGAACCCAGCTTGACGCCGTCCACCAGCACCAGCACGTGATCCGATTCGGTGCCGCGCAGGAACACCGAGGTGGACTTGCCGGGCCCACCGTTGTTGGCCAGCGAGAAACCGACGCGACCGGTCAGCAGATCCGGCAGCGAGGCCGGTTGCAGGCGTTCGATTTCGGCGCGATCGATGACGGTGACCGCGGCCAGGGCCTGATCCTGGGTCTGCGCGGTACGGCTCGCGGTGACCACCACGCCATCGAGATCGGTGGGACTGTCGGCGAACGCCGGCGCGACAAGGGAAAGGGAAGACAGCAACGACGCCGCCAGGCGATGGCGACGGAAGAACGATTGCGGATGCACTGACACACTCCTTGACCGCGCCTGCCCGCGCGGGAACGTTGGATGAGGACAGGCGGAAAGAGAGTGCTATGGCAGCCCGACAGGGATCGGGCCCCATGACATCGCCCACCGCATGTCACGCCGCTCAAAGGCCGGTCTCCGGGCTCGCGAGTGAAGCGTGGCCGTGGGCCGTGCTTCCGATCCGCGCCTTCCCATGCATCAAGCACAGTGGCTGTTTGCGGACCTTGTCTCGCCTACCGTTGCGGGGGCAGCTCCGGAATTGCCGATCATGCAAGCACGAACAGGCGCACCGGATTCCCGTTTCAACCACCGGCCAGGCCGGCGGTCACCTCAGGCGGCGCGAGTATAGCAGTTGGCGGGAGCGTCGCTCCGGTGCGCATCCGGCACCGGAGCGATGGCACGCGGGCCGTCAGCGGCCGGCGGGCGTGGCGGTGTCCTCGCGATGCAAGGCGACCGGCACCGACTTCACCCGGGCGTCCAGCGACTTGACCACGTCGGCGGTCAGGTCGTGGCTCATGTTGCCGGCCAGCACGGTGCCGCGATCGATCAGCACGCCGCAGCCGTGGCGCTTGTAGGCCTCGGCGATCACCGGCTGCGCGGCGTTGGAGATCTGCTCGAGGGTGGCCGCGCGCGTGGCCTCGATTTCGCGCGAGCGTTGCGCGGCGCGCTGCTGGACCGCCTGCGCGTCCTGTACCGCCCTGGTCTGTTCCGGCGTGAGCTTGTCGGGAGCGACCTTGCCACGCAATCCCAACCGCAGCAGTTCCGCTTCCGCGCGCTCCTTGTCGCGTTCGATTTCGGCCTGCGCATCGGTGACCAGCTTCTGCAACTGCGCGCCGGCGTCCTTGCCGGCGGCGGCGTTGGCGAACACCGCTTCGCGGCTGAGAAAACAGACGCCGGCCACCGCCGGGCCTTCCATCGACGCGACCTCATCGGCGGCATGGGCGGCGACGGCGGAGGACGCCAGCAACACGACCGCGGCGCAACGGGAAATCAGGGAACAATCAATCGACATGGCGATGTCCTGGATTCAAAGGGAGGGAAGGAAGAACGCTCAGGGCGCCAGCAGATCGCTGAACCGGCCCAGCGAGGCCAGGTGGAAATGCACCAGCGCCAGCCAGCCCTTGCGGTGCCAGTCGAGCACCACCGCGTCCGGCAGCGCGTTGAACTTCTCCGCATCGACCACGTGGAACCCATCGACGCTGGAGCGGCGGCCATCGGCAAAAGCGATGTTGGCGCTGCGTTCGATCAGCAGTTCCTGTTCGGCCAGGGCTGCGGTGAACCGGCGGGTCGCCTGATCCTCGCGGGTGAAGGTGTCGCAGAACTGCAGCGCCTGCCGGGTCAACTCGCTGGGCTGGCCGTCCTCGAACAGCGGACTGCCCTCCTCGCCCGACGCGATCACCGCGTCCGCGCCGGCATCGATGGCCAGCACGTAGCCTTCCGGATCCCGGGTCTGCACGAACACGAACGGATAGCGGCGCACATAGGCCGGCACATAGGCGTGTTCCACCCAGGCGTCTTCGACGACGAAACGGTTGCGACCGGCTTCCACGCCCAGCACCGCGATCGGGGTGTGGTCCGGGCCGGCGAACACCAGCGGGTAATTGCGCGACGCGGCGGCGAATTCGCCGATGACCACCGGCACGGAATTGCTGGCGGCGGCGAAACCGGCGCCGGTCGGGCGCACCCGCCATCCGGCGTGTTCGACCGAGGACAGTACGCGCGGTTCGCGGTAGAACAGCGGCCAGGCGCTGGCGTCGGCGCCGGCGGCGGGATTCGACGATTCGGTTTCGGAAGTCTGGGTCATGTCTTTTTTTCCATGGATTGCGTTGGCCGGATGCCGGAGCGGCTCACGCGGGCGGCTCGAACCTGCCGCGCATGGCGTACAGGAGCTGCTTGCCCTCGATGAAGGATTCGATGCACTCGCCGATGTCCTCCGGCGTCTGCCCAGATTGCCGCAGGACCATTTCAACCATGTGCCGGTTGATGTCCGAGTCGTGCTGTCCGCCCCAGACCTTGATCGGCAGGTAGAACCCCAGCGGAACCTTGCCGCGGGTGATCAGGACCGGACCGTCCGCCACCAGCACGATTTCGGCGAATCTGTCGGTGAACTTCCTCAGCGAGATGAAGCGTTCTTTCACGTCGGCATGTCTTGTTTCGGGAAACCGACCGCTTCCCCGTCGGGAAAGCGGTCGATCGCCGGGCTCAGAACCCGGCGTTGACCTCCAGCTGGAACACGTCGATGGCCAGCGGCGCGCCCATGATCTGCTTGGCGGCCATCCAGCGGCCGGTGAGCCAGACGTTGCGGTCGAAGGCATAGGCCGCGCCCAGGGTGTAACCCTTGGCGTTGGTGCCGCCCAGATGGAAGTTGGAGTCGTTGAACCCGTCCGGCAACGCGTCCGGTTCGATGTGCTTGTAACCCAGCCACAGCTGCCAGTCGCCGGCCTGCTTCAGCGCCAGATCCCCGAACGTGCCCTGCACCAGCCAGGCGGTGTCCCCGCTCTTGAGGTCGGCCACGGTGGGGGTGGCCCCGGCCGGCGCGGCCAGGTTGGTGACCAGGCCGCCGCGGGCGCGGGTCCACATCGCCTGCGGGTCGTAGGCGGTGTTCTTCAGCCAGTGGCCTTCCAGGCGCAGGCGGTGGTCGGCCAGCGCCGGGGTTTCCCAGCTCAGATTCACGTCCACCAGCTTGAAGGTCGAAGCCAGGCCCACGTACTGCGGCAGCGGAGTATTGGCAGGATCCAGCGGGTCCAGGGCGATGTTGCGCAGGAGCATGAGGGTATTGCCCTTCTGCATGAACGCCGGGCGGGTGCCGTCGGTGCTGCAGACTTCGGCGCCGGCGTACAGCGCGCACGGCGCCGAGTACTCGCCGGAGATGTTGCGGAACTGGTAATAGGCCAGCGCCGCGCGCAGGCGCTGGTCATCCCCGAAGCCCCAGTCCAGGCCCACCTGCAGGCCGTTGAGCCACTTGTCGCGGCTGGCTTGCTTGTCCTGGCTGGTGGCCGGGAAGTTGTCGGCCGAGTACTCCAGCGGGCTCAGGCCCAGGCTGGCGAACAGGGTCGGTCCGCCTGCGCCCAGGGCGTGTTCGTACCGGGCCGCCACGCCGTCGAAGTTCAGATCGTTGGAGAACAGGATGTCGGTGGACCAGTACGGATTGGCGAAACGGCCGCCGGTCAGGGCCAGTCCCGGCAACGGCGACCAGGTCAGCCAGGCCTGATCCAGCCAGGCGTCCTTCTTGGCCAGGCCTCCGCCCAGGGTCTGGGTGGTGGACACCGGGCTGGTGTCGTTGCCGGTGGCCAGGCGCACGCCGGCGCGGGTGTGTTCGCCCAGCTGCGCCAGCACGCCCAGGCGGGCGCGGATGCGCCAGGAGTTGTTGCGGTCCTGGCGGGTGTTGCGCAGCGGCGGCAGGTCCAGGTTGGTGTTGGGGTTGATGTCGTAGCCGGCGCCTGCGTTGATGCGTCCCCAATCGGTTTCGATGGTGCTGTTGCTTTCGGAGAACAGGCGCGATTCGTTGCGCACGCGCACGTCGCCGGTGAGCTGCACGCGCTGGGTCCATTCCGGTACCGCGTCGGGGGCGGCCCAGCGTTCGGCGCGGGCTTGCGCCAGCACCTCGGCCTTGAGCTCCTCGCGGATGCCTTCGCGCACGGACTCGGAAATGTAGGGCACGCGCACATCGCCCGGTTCCAGCGCGGGGCCGGCCGCGGCCGGCGTCCGCGCGGCGGCTTCGCGGCGGGCTTCGTCCAGCAGCGCCTGGCCCACTTCGGGGGTGAGCGCGCCGCTGTCGATGAGGCCGCGGATGAGCTTCATCATCGTGCTGTCGGGCGCCGGGGCGTCCTGTGCGTGGGCGGTGGACAGAACCAGGGCCAGGGCCAGGCCAGCGGCCAGGGTGGCCAGGGGCCGGGCGCTACGGGAGGGGGAACGGGTCATGGAGGGCTCGCAGGGAAAAGTCATCGGGAAAATGAAAAGCGGAGGGGCGGCGGTTTCAGCCGGCCGGGCGACGGCCCTGCACCAGCACGCGGGCCGGGAAGACCAGCGAGGCCGGCGGGCGTTCGTCCAGGCGGCCGACGGCGCGGATGGCCTCCAGCACCGCCTGATCGGCGTCGGGGTTGCCGCTGCCGCGCACCAGTTCGACCCGGCTCAGTTCGCCGTCGGGGCCGAGCCAGACGTGGAGGGTCAGCTGGAAGGCCAGCGGGCGCAGGCGTTCCTCGCGGGCCACGGCCTGCTGCAGCACGTAGCCCAGGTAGCGGCCGTAGGAGGCGTTGCCGGCCCCGCCGGCGCCGGTGCCGCTGAGGCCACCGCCGCGGCCGGACTGGATGCCGAAGTTGTCGCTGCCGGCCTGGGCGTCGGTGTTCATGGTCACCGGGTCGGCGGTGTCCGGGGTCGGTGCCTGCTCGGTGGGCTTGGGCACGTCCTCCAGCGGCTCGGGCTCGGGCATCACCTCTTCCGGTTCCACCTCCGGCTCGGGTTCGGGCTCCGGTTCCGGCGGTGGTGGTGGCGGCGGTGGCAGGGCGAGCATCGGCACCGGGGTGACCGGACGCTTGGTGCTGGCGGTGTCCTGGAACAGCACCCACCACCCCAGCAGCGCCAGCGCCGCCAGTGCGCCCAGCCCGCCGAGCCATCGGGCCCAGCGCGCCGCCTGGAGGGTTCGGGTCGGGGGCCGATTCATGCGCTCACCCCGGCACCTTGCCGGTGACCAGGCCGACTTGGGTCAGTTCCAGCTTGCGCAGCAGATCCAGCACCTCCACCACCCGCGCGTACTGCACCTGCGCGTCGCCGCGCACGATGACCGGCAGGTCCGGGTTGACTGCCTGCTCGGTGCGCAGGCGCTCTTCCAGTTCGGCCAGGCTCACCGGGTAGGCGTCCAGGAAAATCTGCCCGGCGTTGTCGACCGTGATGGCCTTGGTCTGCGGCTTCTCCAGCGCCACCGAGGCGCTGGCCTTGGGCAGGTTGACCTCAATCCCGGGAATGGTGGCGTTGCTGGTCAGGATGAAGATGACCAGCACCACCAGCAGCACGTCCACGAACGGAGTGACGTTGATGCCCTTCTCGCGCTTCTTGATGCCTCGCTTGGCGGCCATGGACGCGCTCCTCAGGCCCGCACCGGGTGCAGCACCGGCGGCGTGGCGCCGGCGGCGTCGTACTCCTCGGCCAGGCGGGCGCTGAACTCGTCCACGAACACCGCCATGTCCGCGCCGATGGCCTCGGCGCGGGCGGCCAGCCAGTTGTAGCCAAACAGCGCCGGGATGGCCACGCCCAGGCCGGCGGCCGTGCACAGCAGCGCCGCGGCCATGCCCGGCGCCACCGAGTTGATGTCCACCGCGCCGGCCATGGCCGCCACCGCGAACACCAGCATGATGCCGATGACGGTGCCGAACAGGCCCACGTAGGGCGCCCCTTCAATGGTGGTGGACAGCCAGTTCATGCGCTGGCTCATGCGCGTGTTCTCGCGGATGACCTCGGCGTCCATGGCCGCACGGATCGCCGCCAGCGCGGCCGCGCCCAGGCCGTGCGCATGCGCCTGCCGGCCGCCCAGTTCATCCATCGCGATGGCGTACAGCCGCCACAGCGAGGAGGCCTGGCGCACGTCCTCGCCCAGCGCGCCGGTGCGCGCGCGATCCTGCAGGGCGGCCGCGGGCTGGCCGGCCACCTGCTGGTACTGCGCGGCGAAGGCCGCGTTGGCCCGCGCCATGCGGCCGAAGTAGCGGCCCTTGGCCAGCATGATGGTCCAGGACAGCAGCAGCATCAGCGCCAGCACGATGACCACCACCCAGGCGTCCACCGGCATGGCCTTCAGGATGAAGCCGAAATGGCTCACGCCGGCGTTCTGCTCGTCCGGCCCGAAGGCGGTCAGGCGCGAGGCCGCGCCCTGCGACAGCGCCTCGGCCCGCAGCAGGCCGGCCGGACGCGCGACCTTGGACACGCGCACCTCGTCCACCGCGCCGGTGAAGGGCTGGGCCGGCGGCAGCAACGCGCCCACCTCCAGCGACGCCACGTCCGCGCCGACCTGGGCCGGACCGGCCAGCGCCGGCAGCGGGGTGGCCAGGCGCACGGCTTCGCGTCCGCCCACATACAGCACCACCCCGGTCGCGTCGGCAGTGAGCGCCAGGTGGCTCCACTGCCCGCTCGCCAGCGCCGGCACCGGCGCGCTGCGGGTCTGGTCCACCTGCACGAACGGCACGCCGTTGTCCACGCCCAGCAGCAGCCCGTGCGCGCCGTCGCGGCGCACGTACACCGTCTGCACCGGTCCGGCCTGGGCCGGCTTGACCCAGGCCGAGACGGTCAGCGGACCGCCGGCCGGCACCGCCAGCGCGGGCGTGGCCGGCAACTGCAGCGGCGTGCCGGCGAGCTGGGCGCCGCGACCGATGACCGCCCCGTCCAGCGGGGTGAACGTGCCGCTGGCGTGGTTGGCGTAGGCGGTGGTGTCCTGCGCCGGGGCGCCCTTGCCGGCGAAGTGGTACACCGCCGTGTAGTCCGGATCGAACACCAGTTGGCCGTTGCCGCTGGCCGGTGCCTTCGGGTTGCCGTAGTACATCCATACCGTCTGCGCGGTGGGGTTCACCGCCGGCACGTCGACCCAGATGAGCGCGATGCCCAGGTCCGCGTCGTACTGCTCGACCTGGTGGTTGAGCACCGTGCGCCCGTCGGCGGCGATGAAGCGCAGGTCCTTGCCACCCTCGGCCACGCCGTCGAAGGCGAAGTTGCCGGTGTGCAGCCGGACGAGCACCGGCATGCGCCCGGCGCCGGCGCCCAGCCCCGCACCCTGCGGGCCGGCGTCGATCGTCAGCGGTTTGCGGTATTTCCAGTCGGTCTGCCACCAGCCGGTCTCGGCGCGGGCCGGGCCGAGCACCGACAGGCCCAGGCACAGCAACAACAAAGTCAGGACGCGTTGCATGGATGCATCTCCAGAAAAATAGGGAACAGAAAAAATTTGGCGGTCAGTAGCTGGCGCCGACGCTCAGGTGCAGGCGATCTGCGCCGCGGGTGGTGGTGGGGCCGTCCAGCAGGGTGTGGCCGTAGTCCAGGCGCACGTTGAAGTGCTCGGTCACCTGGAAGCTGGTGCCAAACCCGATGGCCGCCAGCGACGCTTCCCGCTCCTGCTCCGGCAGCGGCCGGCGCAGGCCCAACCAGGCCCCGTCCAGATAGCCGTGCACGCGCCAGTCGCGCAGGCCCCAGCGCGTCACCGGCGCGCTGCGCCACTCCAGGGTGAACAGCGCGCCGTAGTCGCCGATGGCCTCGGCCGAGCGGTAGCCGCGGGTGGTGAACATGCCGCCGGCAGCGAACTGCTCGCCGGACACCAGCGGCTGGTCGGTCAGCTGCGCCGACACCCGGGCGAACCACTGCGCCCCGCTCTTCAGCGTCCAGGTGTCGCTGACCTCGGCCTTGAGCGCGAAGAAGCTGGCGTCGGCGTAGGCGCGCTTCCAGTCGAAGGCGGCCGCGTCGCTGCCGTAGCCCAGCAGGCTGCGCGCGCCGAACACCGCCTGCAGGCCCAGCGCGAACTGGTGCCGCTCGCCCTGCCGGAACCCGCTGTAGGCCAGCGTCACCGGCGCGTATTTCAGCGGCGCGAAGTCAGTGGCCATCCCGGTCAGGGCCACCGCCTCGTCCATATCCTTGAAATCCACCCCCACCGCCAGCTGATGCCACCAGGCCCCCTCCGCGGCCAGGGTGCGGCTGAGCTTGATGCCCAGCGCATGCCCCTTGCCGGTGACCTGGGTCGCCCCGCTGGACACCACGTTGCTGTCGGAGCGGTAGCCGGCCACTTCCAGCTCCCAGTCCGGGTCGCCCACCGGCAACCGGTAGCTGCCGGAGATCACGCTGGCCTCGTCCGTGTCCTGGGGCGCGGCGAACCAGGTCAGCGAAGCGCTGTGCCCACGCTGCCACAGGTTGTCGTGGCCGACCGTCAGGATGCTGCGCGCGGACGTGGTATCCACGCTGTGATCGTTGTTGAGGGTGGCGCTGAACCGCCACGGTGAGGCGTCGTCCACCTTCAGGTCCACGTCCATCGTGCCCTCGGCGGCGCCGGCCTTGACCAGCGGCACCACCTGCCGGCGCGGCGTGCGGTTGAGCGCGGCCAGTTCGGCCTGCGCGCGGGTGAAATCCGGCACCTGCCCCGGCGCCAGCGCCGGCACCGCCGCGCGCAGCCGATCCGGATCGTGGTGGCGCGCGCCTACCACGTTGACCGCGCCCACCCGGGTCTGGGTCACCTGCAGCAGCACCACTCCGCCGCTGACCTGCTGCGCCGGCAGATCCACGTATACCGACTGGTAACCGCGTTGCTGGTAGGCCGCCTGCAACGCCGCCCGCGCCGCTTCCGCGTCGGCCAGCGTCCGCCCCGGGCCCAGGTACGGGCCCACCGCGGCTTCGATCGCCCGCGCGTCCAGCACGGTGTTGCCCCGCACCCGGTACTCCAGCAGGTTCACCCGCGCCTCGGGCGCCTCGGCGGACGCCGGTGCGGCGGGCGCCTGTTCCTGGGCGAACGCGGGAACCCCGCTCGCCAGCATGCACAAGCTCAACGGCGCCAGCAGTGGCGCCTTCTTGGTTGGGAACATCGGTTCGGTTCTCAATGCGGAAAGAAGAGCGAAAGCGATTCGTTGTCGGCCTTCGCCGGGTGAGGTCGCCACGGTGGCGGCGTCACGGAATGCGCGGTGGCGGGAACCGGCGCATCGCGCGGAAGATTCCGATCGCGATGCGCCGTTGCTCCATTGTCAGTGCCGTCCTTGACGTGGA
Organism: Pseudoxanthomonas sp. 68-E7; assembly: GCF_057773145.1. Taxonomy (NCBI): domain Bacteria; kingdom Pseudomonadati; phylum Pseudomonadota; class Gammaproteobacteria; order Lysobacterales; family Lysobacteraceae; genus Pseudoxanthomonas; species Pseudoxanthomonas sp. 68-E7. The sequence continues at coordinate 170,348 of NZ_JBYMTI010000002.1, forward strand.
TTTGACGATGCGGGGCGGCTGCGCGATTCATTCGCCGGCTCGCCCATGCTGACCTGCACCACGCTGTTGGCGTCGTAGCCGTCGTCGTCGCGCCGCGGCGCCGCGCTGCCCGCGTCGGCGCCGAAGCCGATCACCTGCACGCTGATGACCGATGGGCGATTGCGAGCGGTCTGCCGCTTGACCATGTCCTGTGCCGCCTGCACCGCGCTGGTGGCGGCGGAACTGGCGTTGGACAGCGCGCTGACGTTCACCGAGGCGACCACCGGAATGCCCTTGGCCTCGCCCTGCACCTGGATGTTCTCGGCATTGACCACGCGCAGCGCGGCGAGGTTGACGTTGCCGGAGACGCGGATGCCCGCCTCGCCCGCATCGATCGTGCCCAGCGGCGCGATCAGATCCACGTCGCCCGGCGGCACTTCGGCGATCGGGTTGAGCGTGGCGATGCCCGCGCCGGTGTTCGGCGTGGTCGGCGACAGCGAAACGTTGCCGATGGCGTCGTAGGCGCGCCGCTGCGGCGTGTACACGATGGTGGTCTTGCTGCCGCGGCCGGCGTTGATGTCGCCTTCCGCCGACCACGCCAGGATGTTGCCGCCGAAGGTGGTGAAGATGCGGCTCTGGCCCAGCAGCAGGCTGCCCCGCGAGTAGATGTTGATGTCGCCGTCGCCCTGGGTCAGGACGCCGGAGCCTTCCGCCGGGGTGAACCCGCCGTCCACGCCGATCAGCGTGCGTCCACCCGGCACCAGCAGATTGATGTCGCCGCCGAAGTCGGTGTGGATGCCGGCGTCGAGGACCTTGTAGAACGGAACGTCGCTGGGCAGGCCGCGGGCGAACCATTCGTCCTCGCGGATGTAGCTCCGGCCCGGTCGCGGCCGCGCGGAGGCGGTCTCGCCGAAGTTCTCGTAATACGCCGCGCTGCTGAACATGGTCAGCCCGCCCTGGTAATGGATCGCGTTGCCGGCCTTGTCCTTGGCCGGCAGCAACGTGGCGATGGCCTCGCGTCCACGCAGGTAGCTGCCTTCGCGCGGTCCGCCCGCCTGGTTGTATTCGCGGCCACCGGCCTTGAGTTCGTTGTAGTAGGCATTGCGCAGGAACACGCGCTGCTGTTCCGGCGGCAGGGCGGCGAAGAACGCGCGCGCGTCCATCCGGCCGGCATCGAAATGCAGGCCCAGGCCGTTGGCGCCGCCGAAGCGCGTGGTGAGCCAGTTGACCAGGTGCAGGTCGCTCTCGCGCTGGAACTCGCGCGTCAGATTGCGGATGCTCGCGCTCCCGCCCGCCGCCAACGCGGCGTCGCGGGCCCGGTCCAGCTCGGCTTGTTTCCCGACCATGAACGCCTGCGCGCCGGCCTCGTCGCCACCGTAGCCGAACTCGCGCGCCAGCCACTGCGCCAAAGTCAGGCTGCCGTCGTAGATGCGCACCGCCTTGCCGGCCTGTTCGGCGAGCGGGCGTTCCGGATCGGCCAGGTTTGCCGGATCCAGGTAGCGCGCGGCGAAAGCGGCCCAATCCGCGCCATGCTCGCCCACCCCGGCCATCACGGTGATGCCCGCGCCGCTGCCACGGTCACCCGGCGTGATGTCGTAGACCGGGCCGATGCTGCGCAGTTCGCCCTTGTCGGCCATATACACGTCGCGACCGGCGGTGAGTTCCAGCTGGCCCGGGCCGGCGATGTAGAAGGTGCTGTAGCGGATGTCGCGTCCGGCCTCGACCACCGACACGTCGTCGGCGCTGGCGTGCACGATCAGATTGCCGCGCGAGGTGCCGGTGCCGATGTGGTCCGGCTTGTGCGGCGCGGACGGATCGAGGGTCGTCGGCGTGCCCAACCAGCCCAGCGAACCGATCATCTGCCCGTAGTTCTGGCCGAGCGTGTCGAACTGGCCCAACTGGGTGCCCGCGTTGACGATGTCGCGCCCCGCCCGGATTGCGACCGCGCCGCCGCCGTCGTACCAGGACGGATACTTGCCGCGCTCGCCGGTGTGCAGGCCGCGATAGACGATGCCGCCAAGCTGCAGGCCCACCAGATCCCCCTCGACCGCGTAGTAACGCGCGGGCTCGCGCCCCGCATACACATGGCCCGACGCGGTGGGCGGCGTGAACGAGAACAGCGGATAGGCCTGCGCCGTTCCGAGCGGCCCGCCGCCCCCGGCGGCGAACAGCACCGATGGCGCCACCGCGTCGGCACTGACGTTGTGCCAGATGCGACGCCCGTACCAGACGTTGTCGCCCAGGCCGATGAAGCCGGGATTGAAGGGACTGGGCAGCCGGGTCGGATCCGCGCCCGACATCGAGAAGCCGTTGCCGCCGGCGTAGATGGAATCGCGCGCCAGCAGCTCCAGCTGGCCGGCGCTTTCGACCACGAAACGCGCGTCCACCGGCGACGGCGCCAGCACCACGCCACTGGCATTGTTGTTGATCCCATAGAACAGGCTGCCGCTGGCGGCGACCGCGCGCACGATCGAGGGATAGATGAAATTGCCGTCGGTGGCCAGGAAATCGCTGAAGTCGCCGCGATCCAGTTCACCCAGCGTCGGCGTCAGATTGCCGCCGGCGGCGAACAGATCGACCGAGGTCGAGGGCGTCCACAGCGAGAACCAGTTCCAGCCGCCGCCGTCGCGCAGCGTGTCGTTGATGCGGTACGGCGTGCCGCCGTGGAACTGCGGCACCCGGCCGCCGTCGGCGGCGCCGGCCAGGACCAGATCGCCACGTGCGTCGATGCGCGCGGTCGCGTCGCCGAGCACCAGCAACGGGCCGCCGCCGGAGGTCGAGGTGATCGCGGTATAGACGTCGGAAGCGCGCGACTCCTTGGGATCCAGTCCGCCATAGCGCAGCTCGATGCCGCCGACCGAGCCGGCCTCCATGCGCAGCGCGCCCCGCAGGTTGGTGAAACTGCCGTTGAGATCCAGCCGGTGGACGTTGTTGACCGGGAAGGTATTCGCTTCCGGAAGCAGGTTGCCGACCGGGAAACTGCGCTGGGCCGGATCCGGGTTCAGGCCGCCACCGATGCGGATATCCAGATCGCCGCCGCCGGTCTGAACCAGCTCGCCGGACGCGGTCACCCTGCCGGTGCTGGCCACCGCCAGGTTCACGCCCTGGCTGCGGCTGATCACATAGCCCTGATCGCCGCGCCCCTGCAGCATGCCAGCGTCGCCGCCCGTCTCCAGCAGCAGGTTGCCGCCGCCCAGGGTGCCGAAACCGGTGAACGCCACCTGCCGCGGCATGATCTCGAACTGCGACATGCTGTTGTCGCGGCTCGACGCGACATAGGTGCCGAAGTTGATCCACCACGCGGTGGCCACGTTGCCGCCGGCGTCGCCCACGCTGCCGCTGCCCTGGCGCCACAGCCAGTTGCCGACGGACGCGCTGCCGGTGAGCGGCATGGTCCGGTAGCCGTTCGCATCCTGACGGATCACGGTGGTCGGCTTGCCGAGGCTGTCGCCCATGATGTCGCCGCGCGCGCGCAGCAGCAGATTGCCGCCGGCTTCCGGGAACCACGCCTGGTACAGACTCTGGCCGCCACCGTCGACCAGGTGTTCGAACAGGCCGCCGCCCGCCCCCAGCACGGTCCCCTGCGCCGTCCTGCCTCGCGCCAGATTGAACGGATCGCTGCCGTCGGCGGCGGCCAGGCGCGCCGACGGCGTGCCGGCGGTGTAGATGCCGTACAGCGAGGTGGTCAGGATGTCGTCGCCCGAAACCAGCTTGAGATCGCCGGTGCCGGTGCGCACCACGCTGGCCAGTTGCTCGCGCACCGGCAGGGTCACGAATTCCATGTCCGGCGGCGTCGCCGGCGTGACCATCGCGGCCAGGTCGCCGTAGCCCCAGGCGTTCAGTTCACTCGGATCCTCGGCGATGATGCCCAGCATCTTCAGTTCGTCGACTTCCGCGGGCGTAATCACCGCGCCGGCCATGATCGGGAACGAGTAGCCGAACAGCGACACCAGATCGACGAATTCCGGGTTGGGCGCGTCGTCCCAGCGATACACCGCCGGCGAACCGGTGCCGGGCACCGGCAATTCCTGCATGCCCATGCCGTAGTGATTGTCGGACAGGCGCAGGCCGCCGGTGCGTTCGCGCGAGACCGCCAGGCGATCCGCCGCTTCCGGATCCGCGCCGCCGACCAGGGTGATGTCCCACGATTGCGAACCGGCCGCCAGCATCGGCGCCAGCGTCCACTGACGTCCCTGGTTGCCATCGGCGTCCTTGCCGCGCAGATCCACCAGCTGCACATCGCCCGGCAGCTTGACGTCGGTCTCGCTGGGAATGAAGGCGCCTTTGGCCAGCGCCAGATCGGCGGCCAGGGTCACCCCCGTGCCGCGCGAAGGCGCCGGCAACGCGACGCCGGCCGGCCAGATCATCTCGCCCAGGCGCGCGGCGACCGGCAGGCGCAGGCCCGCGCCCAGGCGGGTGTCGACCGGCAGGACGATCGCGTCGGCCAGCACCGTGCCGGCCGCGTACAGCAGCTGGCCGGCGGCGTCGAACACCGGACCGCCCAGCACGGTGCCACGCGCCAGCGTCATCGGCTGGGCCAGCGTCACCTCGGTCGGCAGCCGGGTCCCCGCCGCCACTTCCATGCCGTTGATGCGTACGTCGTAGTTGAGCACCTTGCCCGACGGGAACACCGTGCCCGCGACCAGGGTGACCATGCCGCCATGCGGCACGACCACGTCGGCGCCATGCGGCTGCCGGCCCCGGGTCAGGATCCAGCCCTGGTCGTCGAATCCCGCGGCCAGGCGCGAGCCGTCGAAGCCATCGCTGATGCTGCCGAACACTTCCAGATCGCCGCGCGCGCGGATCACCAGCGCGCCAGCCTCGCCCGAACCGCGCACGCCGGTCCGCTGCGAATGCGGATTGACGCTGGCGTAGCGGTGGCCGGACAGATCCAGATCGCCGTCCACGTGCAGGTTGCCGTCCGGATTGATGGCCGGATCGGTGCTGCTGACGATCTGGACGCCCGGACGCAGGTGGAACTGATCGCGATAGCCGCGCAGACCCGCCAGGCGATTTTCCATCAGGTCCGCATTGCCGAGCGCGGCGTTGAGGAAGATGGTGCTCTGGCCATGCAGGCGGTCCAGATAGTCCTGGTCGATGACCTGGTAGCTGCCGCCGTCGGTGGTGGCGTCGGTGCCGGGACGCGCGCTGTCGTCGCTGATGAAGGCATTGACGGTGATGGCCTTGGCGCCTTCGATGGCGATACCGCCGCGCGCATCGATGGCGATGTCATTCCCGCCCACGCGCGGCGCATTGAGCGCCACCGTGCCATAGCCGCGGTCGGCGCCGGCCACCCGCAGATCCATCCGCGCGCCGCTGTCGATCCGCAGCAGGCCGGTGCCGGAGTCCACCTCGATCGTCGCCCGGTTGGGCGCTTCGATGACCTGCCCGTAGCTGTCCCGGCGCAGCACGTCGGCGCTGGCATCCAGCACCGCGCCGCCGGTCAGGGTGACGCCGTCGCGCGCGGCGAGGCGGATACTGCCGGCCTGTTCGCCGCTCGCGTCGATCGTGCCGTTGACGGTGATCTGTCCCCGGTTGAGCGAGACGTTGATTTCATGCGCTTTCAGTTCGTTGCCGATGACCAGATCGCCCTCGCCCAGGCGGAAGCTGCGGCCGCCGGTCATGCCGTCGCCGGTCAGGCGCGCGTTGAGGCCGGCGAAATCGGCGATCCGGCGACCGTGCACGTCGATGCGCCCGGCCATGAACGGCACGTCGGTGCCACCGGCGTCGTAGTGGCCGCTGCTGGCGCCGAGGATGCGGCCGGCCAGATCCACCGTGCCGCCCTGCGCAATCGCGCTCAGCCTGCCGGCGCGGTTGAACCGCGCGGACAGATCGATCTGCGCCGTCGCGGACTGGCGCACGTCGCCCGCGCGGCTCTCCAGCACCACCTCGCCGCCCCAGCTGTACTTGCTGACATCGAAGAAGTCGAGCTTGCGGCCCGCCAGATCCAGCCGCGCGGCGTCGCCCAGCACCACCTCGTCCCGCGCGCTGAGGCCCAGCTTGCCGCTCGGCAGCCAGGCGACGCCATCGAACGACAGCCCTCCGCCGCGGCTGTCCAGCGCGATTTCCGCGCCCAGCGCGTCACTGGCGTTGGTGGCCGGCGTCGTCGTGGCGCTGCCGGAACCGGTCACGCGGATGTCGCCGCCCGCGGTGATGCGATTGACCGAACCGGCCGCGCCGGTCAGCAGCGGCGTGGCGATGTTCAGGTTGCCACCGTGGTAGGCGAAGGTCCTGCTCGCCGCATCCCAGTCGCCCTGCGACTGATACACCGACAGCGTTCCCTTGTGCGAAGCGGTCACCCGTTCGCTCGCGTTGAGGCTCACGCCGGCGAAGCCCAACGCCAGCCGGTCATGGCTGCGCACCGTGTCCGGCTGGCTCTTGGTCGCATGGCCGAAATCGATGACGCGGGCGTCGAACACCAGCTGGCCGCTGCCCGTGCCCGGTCCCTGCGCGACCACGTTGCCGCCGGGCAGGCGCGAACCCGTCCAGACCAGGGTGTCGGTGTGGATGCGGGCGACATCGCCGGCATCGCCATGGCCCAGGATCGCCGGAGTACCCAGCACCAGCTGCTTCAGCGCGGACTTGCCGGTGGCCGGATTGAACGTGGACAGGGTGACCGACTCGTAGAAGTTGATCGACTCGCGCGCGGTCAGCGCCAGGTTCTGCAACGCCGGTGCGCCGTTGCGGGTATCGCCGAGCAGCAGCCGGTCCAGGACCTGCTGGTTGAGGGTCATGCCCGCCGGCAGCGCGCCGCGGCGGGCCGCGTCGGCCAATGCGGTTTCGCTGCCGACATTGATGCCGCCGACCGCGAGCACCAGGTTGCGGGTGCCATAGCGGACCTCGTCGCCCAGCACGAAACGGTTGTCGGTGGCTGTGGCGATGGTGCCTTCCGAATACAGCCGGGTCTCGCCCTGGCAGGCCTTGCCGATCGCGCAGGTGCCGATCTCGATGGCGCCCGCGCCGTTGCCGTCCGAACTGGCCGCATCGGGCGCCAGCAGATCGAGCACGCCGTTGGAAACGGCGAGCATCGAATTGGCGCCCGGGCTGTACACGTAACCCTGTTCGGCGCCCAGGGTGGAAGCGCCCTTGCCCAGGGTGTTGATGCCGGCGCCCTGCTCCAGCGTGATCGCGCCGTCGACCCGGCTGGTGATCAGGAAGACATCGGTGCCCTCCAGCACCGCGCCCTCGCGCAGCACGATGCTGGCGGTCGAATTGCCCATGACGCCGACCTGGTTGGCTTTCTGCTGGCTGCCGGTATGGTCGCGCTGGGTGCTGGTCAGGCGTCCGCCGATGACCATGCGCGTGCCGCCGATGGCATTGAGCTCGCTGGCGTGGACCGAAACGCCGTTGAAGCCCTCGGTGGGCGCAGCGCCGTCGGCCAGGATCTCGTAGTTCCTGGCGTACCAGAGATTGGTCAGGCTGCCGTGTCCACCCGCTTCCGGCGTCGCCCGTACGGTGGCGTCGAAGCGCAACGCCGGCGCACCCAGCGCCCCCTCCTCGCTTCTTTCAATCAACCGCAGGCTGATCGCCTTGGCGTCGCGCTCCAGCAGCGCCCGCGGCACCCCGTCACGGGCGGCGCTGTCGATCGCGAACTGCGCGTAGGACGTCTCGTTGTACTGCGAATAGCTACGCAAGGTATCGGCCGAGGTCAGGATGACCTGCGTCGGCAGCGCGTCGCGCACGCCGGTGTTGGCGGTGCCCAGCTGCGCCGCCGTGCTCCAGGAACCGTTCCGCATCGCGGTGACGTTGCCGAACGGCGCGGCCGTGCCGGCCAGCCCGTTGATTTCGACGCGGAACGCGCCCGGCAGCAACGCATAGGTCGACGGCAACAGCGTGTAGGTACCCGGCGGCAGGCCCGGCACTCCGGCGCCGATGGTGATCTGGCGGCCCAGCGCGGGTGCGCCGGCGCCTTGCTCGCCCCCTACCGGCGCCTGCCCGGCCTGCACGCCCGGGACGATCGCATAGACCGGATTGGTGGACAGGCCGGGCAGGATGAAGCCGCTGCCATCGGCGGCCATCTGCACCAGTGGGTGCAGTCGCGCGTCGGTGGAGCCGCCGCGACCGGACAGGAACGCCGCACCGGTGAGTACGCCACCACCGGACAGGTCCACCGTCGCGCCCGCCTGCGCGTTCACCGCAGACGACTGGAACTCCACCTTGGGTTCGCTGCCGATGCCGTGGAAGTCCACGTCGGCGCCGTCGTACTGATAGACCAGGCCGTCGACGGTGCCGCCGTACGGCAGGGTCAGGCCACGCGCGCTGACCGAGGTGATGCTGCCCGGCAGCAGATTGACCAGACCGGTCTTGCCGCTGTTGTCCGCGCTGCCGAGGGTGATGCTGCCCAATGGCGCCCGCAGCACGCCGCCCTGGTTGACGGTGGCGGCGGAGAAGCTCATCGCGCCGAACACGCTGTAGGGCATCGGCGGCAATTCGGTGCCGACCCGGGCGATGTCGAGGCGGCTGTCCGGATCGTAGTAATGCTCCAGGTTGTTCCACTGGTTGACCCGGCTGCGCAGGCCGACGACGACGCTGCCGCTGCCGTAGATCTGGCGCGCCGCCAGCGTGGCGTTGCCCGGCGAGAACAGCTTGGCGCCGCGCAGGCGCAGATCGCCCCGGCTGTGCATCTGCAGGGCTTCGAATGCGTCGCGCCGGACTTTCAGCGGCGTGCCGCCGTTGTGGACGATCTCGCCATTGGCGCCCATGCCGACTTCGCCGACGAGGTCGATCAGATCCGCTTCCAGCCGCAGCGTCGAACCCTCGGCGATGCCTGGCGCGCCCAGCGTGCCGGCGCCCGCGCCGGCATTGCGGGAACCGAACACCGGATTGGGCATCATCTCGCCGTCGCCCTGCCGACGCGCGCTGCCGGACACCCTCAGATAGGGCGCGGCGAGCGTCACCCGGCTGTCGCGGGCGGCGTCGACGCCCAGACCGATGCCGCTGGCGGTGAGATGGAGCGCCTGCCGCATGCGCAGATCGATGTCGCCGGCGAAGCTCAGCAGGCCATTGACGTACAGCGAGGTGGTATCGAATCCGCCCGCGTGGATGGCGTCCACGCCGTAGCGTGCCTGGCCGTAGCGCAGGCTGTCGTGCGCCACGCCGGCTTCGGCGTCCGCCGCCAGCCCGCTGCCGCCGTAGTGCTGTTCCAGCAGCAGTTCGCGCGGCACGCGCACGCCGTCGTCGACGTCGTTCCCCAGATAATCCCAGCGGCCGACTTCACGATAACGCGGCGTCTCCAGATTGAGCGCCAGCGTGCCGCCGGCCGCGCCGGCGCCGCCGGCGAGCGCGCGCAACTGGCCGTCGATGTACAGGCCGTTGCTCGCGCTCAGCGCGATGACGCCGCCATGGCTCGGAATGAGCGTGCTGCCCAGGCCCGGCAGATCGAGCGTCGCCTGCGCGCCCGACGCCTCCAGGCGCGCGCCGGCGCGAACCACCAGGAAGGCATCCACGGCATCGATGTCGCGCGCATCCAGATTGTGGTGCGCGCCGATTTCGATGGTGCCGCCGTCGAGCACCTGGCCAAAACGACGGCCCTGCGCATCGACGCCGGTGTAGGCGCGCCCGGAGACATCCAGCAGCGCCTGATCGCCGATCCAGATCGAGCGCGCGTTCGGCTGCCCGTTCGGACGATTCCTTTGAATCCCCTGCCCCGACTCGCCGGGCAGGATGGAAATGCGCCCGCCGTGCGCCCGCAGTTCGCCCTCGACGGTGATCTGATCGTTGGCGGTCAAGCGGATCGACTGGCCCGGGTCCACCGCGATGCGACTGCCCTTGCCGATGTCCAGAAGACCGTTGGCGTAGATCGAACCGGCGACCAGCGACAGGCTGGCGCCGGGACGCAGCGTGGTGCGCCCCTTGGCGGCGTCATCCTGCTGCAGCGGTGGCAGCCAGGGGGTCAGGACATCGGCGGGATCCGCGCCGGTCGCGATCTGGCGCGCGCGTTCGCGATCGTGGTCGAGCACCGGCATCACCACCGAAAGATCGGTACCCGACGGGACGATCACGCCGTCACGCCCCTGCACCGCGTAGGACTTGAAGCCGGACTGGAACAGATCGCCGTCCAGGGTCAGGAACGGCAGCACGTCGACGGCGTCAGGCCACGCCGTGCCGGGCGGGATGCGCTGGCCACGCGGCACCACGATCGCCGTGGTCGCGATGCTGCCCGCGGTATAGGTCGCGGTGTGCGAATGGATGGGCAGGCCATCCGGGAAGACGTCGCGCGGCACGACGAAGCCGGCGTCCAGTTCGGTGATCGTGTGCAGCACCGTGCCGGCCGGCAGCACCGTGCCCGCGTGGCGATAGACGCCATCGGCCGTCACCACCGTCACCGGCACGCGCCAGCTGGCCTGCAGGGTGACCGGATTGCCTTCACTGATGAGCGGACGCGTGCGTACCGGGACCGCCTGGCCGCCCATCACGCGGGTGATCGTGACGCTGAAATCGAGCGGAATCCGCTCACCGGGTTCGATCACGTAGTCGTCGGCCAGGCGCAGGGGAAGCTGGCTGGTTTCGCCCGCGGGCAGCCGTTCGATCGCCTGCGGCGCGTCGCCGCCAATGCTGATCAGGGTGCCGTTCTCGATGTTGAGCCGCCCGCCGCCCTTGACGCCATAGCCACGCACCTTGCCGTCCAGCGCAAGCACGCCGGTGCCGCCGTTCATGCCGGCGGCCAGCGTCACGTTGCCGCCACGCCCTCCCTGCAGGCGGTCATCCACGGCGAGGGTTGCGCCCGAGGACACGTCGATCAGGCTGTCCTTGCCCAGGATCACGTTGCCGTCGCTGCGCAACGACACGCTGCCGCCGTCCACGAACGGCAGGCCGGCGATGTCGTTGCCGTCGCGCTGCTGGTTGTTCCAGACGCCACGCGCATCCAGGGTGACGCCATCGGCCAGGCTCACCTGGCGCAGATGGCCCTCCGGCGTGACCTCGCTGATCGCGATGTCCAGCCATTCGCCTCCGCCGCTGGTGGTTCTCTGGGTGACGATGTTGCCCAGGCGGATGCTGCCGCTGCGTGCGGTCAGATCCGCATTGACGTCCACCTGGCTGGCGTGCAGCGCGATCGTGCCGCCCGGCGAGACCGTGAGCGCCTCGTCCACCCGCACGCCGCCGCGCGCGTAGACTTCCAGCCCCCCGAGCCCCTGGCGATTCAACCAGGCCGTGTCCAGCGCGACGCGCCCGGCCTGCGGTTCGGCGCCCCGCGCGGCGGTGCCGATGGTCACCGTGTTGACGACGGCGCCCGGCGAATGGCGCAGGTCGCCGGAGTCCTTGTCGTAAACCGGCTGATGGCTGCCGATCACCAGCGTCGAGCCCCGCGCGACCGCGTTCTGCGCCTGCTGATAGCTTTCCAGCGCGGCGTCGCGCGCACGCTGCTGGCGATCGCCCTGGAAGGTGCTGCCTTCGACATCGCCTTCCAGCACCGCGCCGCGGGTCGCCACCACCAGCTTGCCGGCGTCACGGCCCACCACGTAGCCGCTCTCCAGGCGCGTGCGCGGCGCGATCAGCGGGTTGTAGTAGTACGACGTGGTCTGCGAGCCCCAGCGTTCATGACGATCCTCGAAGCCCTTGTAGAGGCCGGTGTAGATCAGATCGCCGGGCGCATTGGAGGCGTTGTAGAGCCTGCCGTCGGCGCCCTTGAGAAACGTCTGGTTGACCCGTCCGGTCTGCACGTCCAGGGTGCCGCCGGACAGATTGATCCGGGAGCCCTCGCGGGTGACCACTTCGCCGCCGCTGAACTGCACCGTGCCGCCCTGCGCGGACCATTCGCCGATGCCGTGGCCGGTGACGCCGAGATAGCCACCGACCTCCAGCAGGCCGCCCGCGGTGTACCAGCGATCGGTCTCGTAGCCATTGGTACCGGCCGGCACCAGCACCAGATCGCGCCGGTCCAGCCATATGTTGCTGTTGTTGAGGCGCTTGTCGTCGCGGTTGCCGGACGCGTCGCGCTGTTCATTGCCCTGCACGTTGATCAGGACATTGTTGGCTTCCATGGCGATGCGCACGCCGACCGCGCCAGACACGTCGATGCGCGCGCCGTCGGCCACCGTGGACCGGCCCGCCGCTTCCACCAGCACCTGGCCGCCGGTGGCGAGGGTCAGCGACTGGCCCTGGAAATCAACGTCGCCGCCGCTGCTGATCCGGATCAGCGACTGGTCGCGGCGATGGGTGAGGTTGCCGTCCGGCTTGTCGGTGTCGCGCACGAGGGTTTCGCGCTGCACGTCCAGCGCGGTGGTCGCGCTTTCGTCCAGCACCACCGCGGTGACACTGTCCTTGTCCAGGGTGATGCGGCCGTCGGTATTACCGGCCGCATTGGTCAGGTGGACGGTGCCGCGCGCGTGCACGGACGTGGTCGCCACCACCGTACCCTGCTGGCGCACGTCGTCGCCGATCAGGCTGATGTCGCCGGTGGCCGCCTGGATCAGGCCGGTGTTGCCGACCAACCCGGTCGCCGTGTTGCCGCCCGCCGGCAGGCGCAGCGTGGAGACCAGGTTTCCGCGCGTGGTCGAGGCCTGGTTGCCATCGGTATCCATGCCCTTGCGGATGACGAAGGCATCGCCGGCGGCGAGCGTGGTCTGGCCGTTGGCCGTGGTGATCTGGCCGTGGTTCTGGACCTGCTGGCCCAGCAGCAGTACATAGCCACCGCCCTCGGTCACCGACTTGGGCACGTGGGTGGTGATCTGCGCGCCCTGCTCGACGGTGATGCCGGCGGTTGCCGCCCCATAGCGGAAACTGCTGGCCGTGGAAGCCAGATCGTTGGCGAAGGTGGGAATGAAGTCCTTGCCCTGCGCCTGGCTGTAGAGACCGTTGCGGAACTGCGCATCGTTGATGTTGACGGCCGACGCGGCGAGATTCTTGACGTTGACCTGGCTGGTGCCGTTGAACACCACGCCGTTGCGGTTGATCAGGAACACGGTGCCGTCGGCCTTGATCTGGCCCTGGATCTGCGATGGCCGCGCGTTCGGATCATTGATGCGGTTGAGCACCGACCAGGCCGCGTCCTGCTTGAAGTCGACCGTGGTGTTGCGGCCGACGTTGAAGGTTTCCCAGTTGAGGATGGCCTTGTCGGCGGTCTGCTCGATGGTGACGGTGGTCTTGCCGTCGGCCACCTGCTGGGTCGGATCCTTGGCGTTGTGCCAGCCGCGGGTGAGCGCATCCTGGTCGATCTTCAGGCCGCCTTCGCCCAGTCCATCGGGGATGTTCGGCGCGCGCAGGCGCGCCGCGTCGCGCGCGGCCTGCTGCATGCGCTGCTGCATGGCGATGGCCTGCGCGGCGGTGCCCAGGTTTTCCAGCGAGGTCTTGAGTTTCTCGCGCGCCTCGCGGTTCTGCTGTTCGGGGCGCGGCAGGTTGCTCGGCTGTCCGTTGGGCAGCCGTCCGGATTGGCTGGCGCTCTGCTGGTTGGCGCCCTTGGCGGCGAACCAGGCCGGGCTGAAGGCCTGCTGCGCGCCGGCGGTTCCGATCATGCCGCCGGCAACCAGCAATGCGGTGATCGCATGGGCCAACGGCTTGATGCCCAGGCCATCGGCCGTGGAAGGAGTGCCCGTGCGTTGCGCCTGCTTCACCATTGCTCTCACCCGTGGAATGTCGTTCGCTGGATGCGCTTGCCGCTTCTTCCCATGCCCGTGTCGAACACGGTGGGATGCGTCGTGCGCGTTACGATGGGTAAGACCGCCGCCGGTGACGACGACTGAACCGTTGCAACAAAAAATTCATCTGCCTGATGGCGAATCGCTGTTCGACGGCGGATTTCATGTTTCCGTCATCTCCAGGTGCTAGGCAGGACGTGGCTGACGCGTCTTGCGTCGCGCGTGTTCAACCCAGCAGGGTCAGCCCGCCGGGCATGGTCGTGACGCGCGCGCCGTAGACGTCATGGACCAGGTCGAGAAAGGTGTCGGGCTGCGCGGTGGGAATGCGCGCCTGCACTTTCCGACGCCCCAGCTCCGCGCGCGTGATCAGGATCCGCCCGGGTCGATAGCGATTGATCTCGTCGACCACGCGCGCAAGCGGCTCGTTGTCGAACACCAGGAAGCCGTGCCGCCAGGCGTCGACCCGCGCCGGGTCCACCGGCGCCACCGATGCGATCCGGGCCTGCGCCAGGCGTGCCTGCCACGCCGGTTCCAGCACCACCGTGCGTCCGCCCTGCTCCACCCGCGCCTGCCCGGCCAGACAGGTGATCAGGCGATCCTCGGCGACGCAGCGCAGGTTGACGCGCGATCCCGGGACCAGCGTGACCACGCCCGCGTCCAGCCATACGCGCAGCGGCGATGCCGCGGCCACCGGTACGCTGAACTGGGCTTCGCCCTGCACCAGTTCCAGCGAAGGCGAACCGGCGCGGTGATTCCGGTCAAGCGCGGTGCGCGCGCCCAGTTCCACCTTGACGCCGTCGATGTCCAGTGCGCGTTGCTCGCCCACCGCGGTGCGATAGTCGGCGGCGACCTCCTCCCACTCCGGCCACAGCCCGAGCGGGGAGCGCGCGATCAGCCAGCCGGCGGACGCGGCAACCGCGCCGCCGACGAAGGCGCGCCGTCCTAGGTTGATCGCGCGCGGCCGGCGTGAGGCCCGCGATGCGCCGGGAGGTTCGGCAAGCCCGGCCGGCGACGGTCGCGACGGCAGTGCCCGCAGGGGCGGCGCGGCGGCGGCACTTTCGGCCGCGACGGCCGCCGCCGGTTCTATCGCCGCCCAGAGCCGGCGCGCCTCGGCGAACGCGCGCGCATGCAGCGGTTCCGCACGCCAGCGACGGAACGCGTCGGCATCCAACGTCGTCGCCTGCCCCGAATGCAGGCGCAGCAGCCAGTCACGCGCCTGGGCGCGTGCCCTGGATGCCTGCGGAGATTCGTCCGGCCTCATATCCATCACGACTGTTTTCCTGCGCCGGGACCGAACCGCTGCACCACCCGGCGATCCAGGCGGGTGGCGCAGTGCTGCAACGCCTTCTTCAGATCCTTGCCGATCATCCGCAGCGAAACGCCATGGCGGCGCGCGATCGCGTCCAGCGGCTCCTGTTCGACCCGCGCGGCCAGCAGGATGGCGCGCTGGCGGCGCGGCAGTTCCCGCAGCGCCTCGGCCAGCACCGCGATCTCCGCCTGTCCCAGCGCCACGCTGGCCGGATCCTGGTCGTCGACCACCTCGTCCATCAGCGCTTCGATCTCCATGCCGGTAAGGACACGCGCCTGCGCCACCCGTTGATCGGTGGCGGCATTGACCGCCATGCGGAACAGGTACGCCACCGGATTGCGGTCCGGCTGCGCGTTCTCGCGCATGCGCTCCACCCGCAGCCAGGTTTCCTGCAACGCCTCCAACGCCAGATCGTCCGAGCCCAGGCGCCGACGCAGCCGCTTGCGGAATTCCTCGTAGTGATCGAGCAGCAAGGTCCGCAGGCCGGCGCTCATCGTCCACCTCCCGCGCACGGCGGCGTCGAATCCGCGCTCTCCGGCAGCAGGGTCAGGGTGATGGGCTGCGGTAGATCCTCCGGCAAGCCCGGCAGCGACCGCCCCGCCACGCGCGCCAGGATGGCGCGATCGCGCAAGGCATCGCCGCTGGACGCCTGCAGTTCCGCCTCGCCGATGCGGCCCCGCGCGTCCACGCGGAACCGGATCATGGCGCGATAGCCGCCCGGACGCGTCAATGGATCCGCGCACAAGGCGTCCTCCAACCCGCGTTGGAGCATCCTCGCGGCGCGCTGTCGGGAACGATCGCCGCCCCTGCGGGGTACTTCATTCGCGGGCGGCGCGGGCATGGCGGAATCCACCGGCACCATCATCAGGGTGAAGGCGTCATCGCCCACGAAACGCGGCGCCAATCCGGTACCCGCCAGCATCCGCCGCAACGCGTCGTCGTCACTGAAGCGCCCGCGCACCGCCGTCGAACGCAGTCCGGCGAGCGTGGGCGCATCGACCAGCACCGCCAGTCCGGTCAGCTGGCCATACGCCTGCAAGGCCCGCTCCAGCGGCTGCGCGGGCAGATCGAACCAGCGCCGCGAATCCGAATCTCCGGCGTGGACGGCGAACGGCGACAGCAACGCCGCCAACAGCATCGCGAACTTCGGCATCCTTCGATGCCGGTTCGCCTCGCGGCGCGGTTCCAGAGGGGCAGCGGTCGTCCCGCGAATGACTGTCATCAAACTGCAGGCGGAACGCGCCAGTATCGATACGCCGAGCACGGCACACTATTCGGCCATCGTTGCAGTCCGGTGACATCCATGCCACGAACCTTTCTCCTCGCCACGATGCTCTGGATGATGGCCGGCGGCATCGCGTCCGCCGCCGAACCGGCAACGGCGACGCCGTCCGTCGCCACGGCAATGAAGGGCGAGCCGAAGGAAAGCGCGCAATGCGTCGACGTCCAGGTCAACGGCGAGCGCGTGCCCGATTACGCCTGTCTCGGCCAGTTGATGCGCACGACGCCGGCGACCACGCCGCCTCCGGCGTCCCCGGGTTCCGAACGCATCGCGCGACGCCCGCCCACCGGACTCGGCCTGGCGCATCGCGCCGCCACCCAGCAGCGCATGGGCAATGCCTTCGGCGTCTCCACCCGCCCGCAGCGCCCGCCGCCGCCTCCGCCGCCGCCCGTGATTCCGGGGCGTTGATCGCAACCACCGCGTTCACTCCGTCGTGCGGGCATCCGTGGCCGTCGCGGCCGCGTCGCCTTCGACCTCGCGGAGCGACAGGCCCAGCACCAGCGGCTGGCGCATGTCCGCAGGCGGCCGCGCAAGGCGGGTGCTGCGCAGCAGCGTCGCGAGCGCCGCATCGGCGTCGGTATCGCCCAGCGAGGCGAACTCGCTGCGCTCGATCGCGCCGCCAGCATCGATCCAGAGCTTCACCACGACGGGATCCTGGCGTTGCGACCGCGTCGCCGAACGTTCCATCCAGCCATGCAGCTCCGCGACCGTCGCGCTTCCGTCCGCCAGTCGCTGCTGCAATGTTTCACCAGCCTGCCGCGCGTAGGCCAGCCAGTGCGCGGGAACTTCCGCCGCCGCGGCGGTCGCCGCCACCAGCACGCCCCACGCCATCGCCGCGGCCAGCCATCGGCGCAACATGCCGATGCCACCGCGACCTGATCCATGCCTGTTCTCGATGCCGGAATCCTTCATCGCCGTCCGCCGTTGCCAAACCGGCGGAATATGCGCCACGAAGATGACAATCCGGTTGCGTCTGGCCGGTCGTCGCGGCGGCATGGCCGGCTCCCGCCGCGGCTTGCGTAGCTTCTTCCTGTGCGGCCCGGACCGCGGGCCGGGTGAGGCAGTCCCGATGAGGAAGCCAACCTGTGATCGCATGGAAGGAACGTCGGCATGTTGATCGACTATCGACACGCTTCCGCCCCCGATGACTTCGACGCCCATCTGTGCATCGTGGGCGCCGGTCCGGCGGGGATCGCGATCGCACGCCAGTTCCTGGGCACGGCGCTGCGCGTCTGCCTGCTGGAGGGCGGCGGGCTGTCGGGCGATGCCGACAACCAGTCGCTCTATGCCGGTGAATCGATCGGCGTCCCGGCACTGGATCCCGCCGCCAGCCGCCTGCGCGCCTTCGGCGGCAGCACCAACGTCTGGGGAGGCGGCTGCATACCGCTGGGGCGCATGGATCTGGCGCCGCGCGACTGGGTGCCCTACAGCGGCTGGCCGATCTCCTATGCGGAACTGGAGCCCTACTACGCGCGCGCCCGCGATCTGTTCGCGATCGACGAGCACGAATTCGAGGCCGGTGGTTTCCTGACGCCGCCGGCACGGCAGCCCCCTGCGTTCGATCCGCGGCACCTGGTCAACCGGAATTTCGTGCTGAGCCCGGTGTTCTTCGGCTCCACCTATCGTGCGGAACTGGAGCGCGCGCCGAACATCCAGGTGGTTCTGCACGCCAACGTGCTGGAGCTGCAGGCCGACGCGCAGGGAGAACACGTGCAGCGGGCGCGCATCGGAACCTTGCAGGGCCGGCGTGGCCACGTTCGCGCGCATCGCTATGTGCTGGCCTGCGGCGGCATCGAGAACGCGCGCCTGCTGCTGCTTTCGAACTCGTCGGTACCGCAGGGCCTCGGCAATCGCCAGGACCTGGTGGGCCGCTATTTCATGGATCATCCGCGCGGGCGACTGGGCACCCTGCAGGCACGCGCGGTCACCCCGATCACCCGTCCCTATGACCGTTCTGGCGGCAAGGGCAGCGCGCCCGCCTTCCCGGAGCTGTGCCTGTCCGATGACGCGATGCGCGCGCATCGGCTGCTGGCCGGGCGCGTACGGCCGGTCGCCGTGGAGGGACCGGTGCCGCGTGGCATACACGCCGCGCGACGGCTGCGCTCGGCGCTGCGCAGGCCGCGCCCCGATGAAGGCCGTTCGCTGGAAGGACAGATGTCGCAGGCCCTGAGCTTCAACGCGCCGTCGGGGGATTCCACGCCCGACCGCGAGAACATCGCCCGGCTCGCGCTGGCCCTGGCGCCCGGCGTCGGTGATCTGGCGCGCGGCATGCTCAACAAGCTCGCCGACCGTCCGGTGGTGCGCCCGGATCATGTCGATGTGATCGGCTACTTCGAGCAGGCGCCCAATCCGGAAAGCCGCGTGCACCTGGGCGAAGAACGGGACGCGCTGGGGCAGCGGCGCGTCTGCATCGATTGGCGGCTCACGTCGCTGGACTGGCACACCTACCGGACCGCCGCGCACCTGTTCGGCGGCGAACTGTCGCGTGCAGGCGGCGGCGGAAGCTTCCAGGTCGAAGCGTGGCTGCGGGATAGCGGCACGCCGCAATTGCAGGGCACCGCCCACCACATGGGAACCACGCGGATGGCCGATGACCCCACCGAAGGCGTGGTCGACCGCAACCTGCGTGTCCATGGCATGGACAACCTGCATGTCGCGGGCAGCTCGGTGTTTCCGACCGGCGGCTGGGCATTCCCCACCTTCACCCTGGTCGCCCTCAGCATGCGCCTGGCCGAGCACCTGCGTGACTGCCTGTACCTGCTCTAGCCCGCCGTTCACGGCAGCCTGCATGCGTATTCAGAAGGTGATCGGCACCCGCGCGGTGAACGTCACGTCAGGCGTATCGCGGGTGAGCCCGGCGCCCAGCGCCACGTTGAGCGAGACACGATCGTTGAAACGGTAGGTACCGCCCAGCAGCAAGGTCGCCAGGGTCACCCGCACCGCACCGGCTACGTCCTGCCCGTTCTGCTGCGTCTTGCCGACCACGTTCATGTCGTAGCCGATGCTGATGGCGGCCTTCTCGTTCAGCGCCAGGCCCATGCCCAGGTTGAAGCCGATGATGTCGCCGGCCTCGATGTCGCCCAGCGACTCGCGCTTGCCGTCCACCAGCAGGCGCGACACGTTGCGGCGCTTGAAGTTGTGCAGGTAGCTCAGGCTGCCGAAGAACACCACCGGGTCGGAGGGATACAGCCAGGTCACGCCGGGCTGCAACGCCTCGAATCCGGATCCGGTCGGCAGGTCCAGCGGCAGGCCGGTGCCGGTGGTATTGGCGACGCAGCGGGTCACGCAGTCGGTGACCACGTCGAACAGGTCTTTGCCGGTCCGGCTCTTGTAGCGCAGCCAGCCGATGTAGAACGCCTTGTCGGGCCCGCCCTGGTTGATCTGGTAGCGCGCGGTCAGCTCGACATCGCCGATGCCGTTGCCACTGGCGTTGAACACGCGGTCCTGCGCGGAACCGGTGAAGATCTCGCGGCTGACCGTATCGCCGTTGATGTACACGTACGGCAGCTTGGCCTCCAGTTCGAAGCGCCGGTTGATGCCATAGCGTCCGGTCAGCGTGGCGACTGCGGTGGTGGTCTTGACCTGGCGCACATCGATCAGGCCGATCAGGATGGCGGGGATCACGGTGTAACCGACCAGCGCGACGCGATCGTTCGCCGAGTAGCCGTACTGCAGGGAGGGTTCCAGCACGAGCTTCCCGGGCGGCGTCAACACGCCGGGCTGGTCGAAAATCTGCGCAACTTCCGGCGGGCGCGAATCCGATTCAGGCGCCTGCCCCACCGGTTGCGCGGCAGGTCGCGCCGGCGGCGTGGCCTGCGCCGGCGCGCTCTGCGCGGCGAGTACCGGCGCCTGGCCGAGCACCGGCATCACCGCCGGCGCGGGTGCGCCGCGCGCGCGGGCGTTGGCCAGGACCTCCTCGTTGAGTGCGGACTGCAACCGCGACAGCGCCTGTTGTTGCTGCTCCAGTGATTGCCGGGTGTATTCGAGTTGGCGGGTCTGCTCGTTGATCTGGCGCTGCAGGGCGTCCAGGCGATCCTCGTCGGTGGCGGATACAGGCGACGCCTGCTGGGCCCACGCGGGGTTCGCGGACAACAGGCCGGCGGCGAGCGGCAACGGCAGCAGGCGCGAGAGCGACATCCTTTTCATCGGGTTGTCTCCGTGGGAAAGAGCGGATCAACGGGTACCGGCCGAAACGATCAGCGCATCCTGCAGGGCGCCGCCGGCATTGAGTCCCTGGAAACCACCCAGTACGTGGCTGTCCACTTCCAGGCGGGTGATGGTGGTGATGTTCTGGTTGTCGAGCGTGTTCTGGATCACCACGCCCCCGGGCAACCTCACCGGCTCGAAGCGGTTGCCGTCGCCGCGCTGGACCACGATGCCCCGGTTGAACTCGCCAAGCGCGCGCGCCTCTTCCGCGGTCAGCCGCGATAGATCCGCGACCCGCACCGATGTGCTCGCAGCCAGTTCGCCGTTGATGAACACCATCCGTTCGATGCCGAACGACAGCATCGCGCCGGACGGCAACTGGAAGCCGCCGCGCATCGTGTCCAGCCGGGCCGGATCGATCGGCGTCCATTCCGCCCCCAGGCCGTCTCCATCGTCGCCGGAAGCCGGCAGCGGGATGGCGGCAGCGGTGACCAGGCTGAAGAACGCGCCCAGGCAGATTGTCATTTGCCGGTTCATGTCAGATATCCCCCGGGCCGCGTCGCGGCACCGCGATGTTGCGCAGGCCATCGCGATGCAGGCCGACATCCAGCGGCGCGGGCGGCGCGGTGCGCCAGTCCCGTGGCTGGTTGAAACGCGCCTGGCCGCGACGGTTGTGGATGACGAACAGCACCCGGTTGTCCCATAGCGCCTCGAAGCGCGACTTCGGCATCGCGCGGGTACCGCGCGCCGGATCTCCCAATAACACCCGGCCGTTCTTGAGTCCCTTGACCACCACGAAATGGCGGTAGCCACGGTCGTTGAGCAGCACGATCGCCGGCACGCCCTCTTCCTGCAGTTTTTCCAGCGGCAGTTCGAAGCCATCGGCTTCGAAGCCCTGGGATTGCAGGTAGCGGCGCATGTCCAGCAGCGAAAAGCCTTCCTTGCGGATCCGCGCCTGATCGCCGTAGGTGTACATCCGCACGAACACGTCCTGCTCGCTGACCGGATGCCCGTACTGGAACGTCAACAGGGTCGCGGTCGCCGCCGATCCGCAACTGAAGTCGAACTGCTGCGGGATGGTGGTGCGGAAACGGGCTTCCTTCAGGCTGGTCACCCGCACCTGGTACGCGCCGCTGGCGGGCACCCGCAGATCCATGTCCGCCGCGGCGGCGTTCATGGTGGCGCACGCCAGCATGATCGTTCCCGCCACGGCGGCACGGGCGGATCTCATCGTGCCGGATCCGCGAAGTTCACGGTCACCACCATCGCGTTCTGGATGAGCACGTTGGTGCCGGTGTTCTGGATGACCGTGTTGATGCCGTTGGCATTGTCGAAGGCGCCCTGGTTGATGGTGTTGCTGCCGCTGATGATGCGGTCGGCGGTGTTGCCATCGACGGTGCCGTCGACATCGATGATCACGGCGCTGCCGTGGTCATCCTCGCCGCCGCGCATGCCGGCCAGCCGCGCCACGTCCACCGGCGCGCCGATTTCGAGCACGCTGCGTTCGCGGACCTGCAACCAGCCTTGCGGCACGTCGGCCCGAATCGGCACCGACAGGGCCGACTCCGCGCCGGCGCCCGTCATGGGCGCCGGTGATGCCGCCGGCTCGCCCGCGAGGGCCACGCCCGCACCGGCGCACCACAACGCGAACACCCTCCAGGACGCGGCCTGGAAATGCCGCGCGAAACGATAACGGGGATGCATGGTCATTCTCCCTTGCCATGCGTTCCGTCCTGGCACGTCGCGCCACGCGCCCCCTGTCGATCCCGCCGCGGGGGCGGCGGGATCGTCCTGCGCACGGCGCGCCGGATCGATGCAGCGATCCGGTGTGCCCGGGGAGCGCTTACGGACCTACGGTCAGGTTGGCCTGCACGGTGATGCCCTGCTGGATCAGCGACGCGAAGCCGCTGTTCTGCGCAGCCACCATCACACCGGCGGCCGACTGGCCGACGCTGCTCATGGTGTTGGACATGTTGAACGTGCCCGCGTCGTTGGCGACGGAACCACCCGCGCCACCGGCACCCCCCATCGCGCCGTTGCCGACGCCACCGTTGCCGACGCCGCCATTGCCGTCGCCGCCCACGCCGCCTTCCGCACCGACCGCGCCCATCGCGCCGTCACCGGCGGTGGCGTCGCCATTGCTGGCGGTCGAGGAAGCGTCGCCGTTGGTGGCATCGCCGTTGGTCGCCGAGCCACCTGCGCCGCCATCACCCGCGGTCGCGGTCAGGCTGCCGCCCGCACCGCCGGTCGCGGTGCCGTCGCCGCCGGTACCGGTGGCCGAACCACCCGTGCCCGCGCCCGCGGTCGCGGTACTGGAGCTGCCCGTCGCGCTCGCGCCGCCGGACGTGCCGTCGCCGCCGGTCGCGGTGCTGGTGCCGCCGGTGGCGTCGCCCGCGCCACGTTCACGCACGCGTCCACTGTTGGCATCCGCATTGCCACCCGCCGCACCGTCGGCCGCGATCGCGTCGCCGCTGCCGCTGCCGGCGTCGCCGCCCCAGCCGCCGCTGGCGCCACCGCCCCAGCCACCGGCCGCACCGGCGTCGCCGCCGCGGCTGCCGCGATTGTGGTCGGCGCGTCCGCCATTGCCGCCATCGCCGGCGACCGCATCACCGATCGATGCGCCGCCGTTGCTGACATCGCCCGCGGTGGCGCTGCCATTGATCGCGCTGCCGCCATCGCCGCCGTTGCCGCCACCGCCGCCGTTGCCGCCACGGCCACCGGTGCCTTCGCCACCGTAGCCGTCGCCACCGCGCCCGGTGCCGCCGCGTCCGCCGTTGCCGCCATTGGCATCGCCCCAGTTCTTGGCGACATTGCCGATGTCATGCACGGTCACGCCGCTGACCGAACCGATGAGCTTGGTTTCGGCCACCGCCTTGCTGTGGTTGAAGGCGTTGGAGAACGTGGCGGTCGCGGTGCCACCGTTGTTCGCCGCCGCGGTGCCATAGCCGTCGGCATAGGCGACGCCGTCGTTGTCGCGATTGTCACCGTCGTGGGTACTGCTGTCGGTCGCATCGAAATCCACGGCGACGAGCGTATCGGCCCCAGGTCCGTTTTCCGTGTTGGTTGCCTGTGCGAAAGCCTGTCCCGTCAGACCAAGTCCCAGTAACACCGCAGATGCAATGAGAGTCTTACGCATGCACATGTTGATTCTCCTGTGTCGCTCTGGCGCCCAGGGGAGGCGCTAAAAAACGACGCCGGTCACGCTCACACAGGAAACGTTAGTCAGCCGGGGGGCATTTGTTAGGTTCTCGTTAACCGTTGCGCCGCTCGTCTGCCGCTCCCAAGACGGTTCCACGCGCCGACGATCGGTAGCCGGATCAAGGTGATGGCTGGCGTTCTTGCATCCTGTCCGAGGTCTTCGACGGGCCCCGTCGACGATGCTAGGCTGTGCGCCCAGGGAGATGGCATGCCTCCCCGAACCGCCGGCATGACGGCTGATGATGCCTACCGAATCCCCGCAACGGGGTGGTGGGCATGCGCCATCGCTCCCCTCTGGAGACCCGCTGATGTATTCCTTTCTTGCCATTGCACTGGGCGCGGCGTTGGGCGCGTGGGCGCGCTGGGGCCTGAGTGTCTGGCTCAATCCGAATCACGCGCAATTGCCGCTCGGCACGCTGGCGGCCAACCTGATCGGCGGCTACGCCATCGGCGTGGCGATGGGCTGGCTGGCGCACCATCCCTCGATCGCGCCGGAATGGCGCCTGTTCGTGATCACCGGCCTGCTCGGCGGCCTGACCACGTTCTCCAGCTTCTCCGCCGAAGCCATGCAGCTGATCCTGCGCCTGCAGTACGGCTGGGCATTCCTGCTCATCGCAGTCCATGTGCTGGGTTCGCTGTTGATGACCGGACTCGGCCTGATGACGGTGCGGATGGCGCGCAGCCTGGCGACGTGAGCGGCTTGGCGGCGCGGGAACGCGCGACTACGGACGCCCCGGCTTGGCCGCCCTCGCCTCGCGCCGCTGTTCGCGCAGGCGATCGAGTTTTTCCTTCAACTTGATTTCCAGCCCGCGCTCGACCGGTTCGTAGTAGACGCGTTCACCCATGGCATCGGGGAACGCCGTCTGATCCAGCGCGATGCCGCCGGCGGAATCGTGATCGTACTGGTAGCCACCGCCATAACCGAGTTGCTTCATCAGCTTGGTCGGCGCGTTGCGCAGGTGCAGCGGCACCTCCTGGGTCCCGTGCTCGCGTACGTCCTGCCGTGCCATGCCGAACGCCTTGTAGCCGGCGTTGGACTTGGCGGTGCTGGCCAGGTAAATCGCCACCTGCGCCAAGGCCAGATCGCCCTCGGGACTGCCGAGCCGCTCATAGGTGTCCCATGCGTCCACCGCCATCTGCAGCGCGCGGGGATCGGCCAGGCCGATGTCCTCCACCGCCATCCGGGTCAGGCGGCGCGCCAGATAGACCGGGTCGCAGCCTCCGTCCAGCATCCGCGCCAGCCAGTACAGCGCGCCGTCGGGATTGGAACTGCGGATGGACTTGTGCAGCGCCGAGATCTGGTCGTAGAACTGCTCGCCGCCCTTGTCGAACCGGCGCGTGCGATCGGCCAGCACCTGCTGCAGGGTCTGCGGGGTGATGGTGTTGTCTTCGCCCGTGGCCAGTTCCGCGGCGATTTCCAGCAGGGTCAACGCGCGACGCACGTCGCCATCGGCCGCGCCAGCGATTTCCCGGAGGGCGTCATCGCTGGCCTGCAAGCCCTGCCCGCCCAGGCCGCGCTCCTCGTCCTCCACCGCGCGTCGCAGCGCGTGCCGTATGTCGTCGGCCGAGACCGCCTCCATCACGTGCACGCGACAGCGCGACAGCAATGCCGAGTTGAGTTCGAACGAGGGATTCTCGGTGGTGGCGCCGACGAACAGGATGGTGCCGCGTTCGATGTGCGGCAGGAACGCATCCTGCTGGGCCTTGTTGAAGCGGTGCACCTCGTCGACGAACAGCACGGTGCGCCGTCCCTCGGCAAAACGCTGCGCCGCCTCGGCCAGCACCGCGCGCACGTCCGGCAACCCCGACAGCACCGCCGAGATGGCCTGGAACTCGGCATCCGCGTACTGCGCCAGCAACAGCGCCAAGGTGGTCTTGCCGCAGCCCGGCGGCCCCCACAGGATCATCGAATGCACGCGCCCGGACTCCACCGCGCGCCGCAGCGCGCTGCCTGGCGCGAGCAGCCTGCGCTGCCCGACCATCTCGTCGAGGGTGCGCGGCCGCATGCGTTCGGCCAGCGGCCGCATCGCCGAGCGATCAACGCTCAGCAGATCGGTTTCCTGCGGAAAGTGATTGCGGGTTTTGGGGGATCTTGCCACCGGGGGATTCTACCGTCCGCGGCTGCCCGCGTCGGCCCGCGGAAACGAAAAGGCCGGATTCCTCCCGGAACCCGGCCCGCATGCTCCGGCAAGGGAGCGTATCCCGCTAGCCGCCGACCACGTCCACGCCCGGGCCCGGCGTGTACTTGAAAGTGCCGCCGGCGAACGACGGATTGCGCTTCCAGCCACTGAACCTGATGGTGGTGCGCTGGCCGACCGCGTCGACCACTTCCATCTGCGCCAGCCCCTTGCCATCGAAACCCAGGCGCGCGGACTGGAAATTGGCGTCGCCCTCGCGCTTCGGGGTCAGGGTCAGCCACTCCAGTCCGTTCTGGCTGCCGCCTTCCTTGACGTTGAACTGCTGGTCCAGCTTGCCCGGATCAATCAGCGCCGACAGCGGGCTGTTCTGTTCCTCCACGCCCTGCTCGCGCACGGTGGCCTGCTTCAGGTCGGGGTCGTACACCCACACCTGCTTGCCGTCGGCGACGATCAACTGCTCGTAGGGCTTGTTGTATTCCCAGCGGAACAGGCGCGGCGCGGACAGCGAGACACGACCGTTGGAGGTTTCCTTGAGCTTGCCGCCACCATCGTGGACCTGCTGGACGAACTGACCATCCAGGCCTTTCAGGCCGGTGGTGAAAGCCTTGAGCTGATCACGGGCGCCGGCGAAGGCGTTGCCGGCGAACAGCGCGGCGGCAATGAGAATCATGGGTCGGACGATGCGGGTCATGGGCGGTGGCGGTGGGTGGTTTCGGGGTCGGTGCCGAGTGTGCCCCGGCAAGTCTGAATAGCACGCATCGGGATTCCCCGTGGCGGAAACGCCGGCATGAACCGGCGTTCAGCCGCGATGGCGGCGCTTCCGCTCAGCGCGGCGGTGGCGGCGCCAGTACCTGGCGATCGCCGTTGTGTTCCGGCGGCGAGACCACGCCCGCCGCTTCCATCGCTTCGATCAGGCGGGCGGCCCGGTTGTAGCCGATCTTCAGGCGGCGCTGCACGCCGGAGATGGAGGCGCGCCGGCTTTCGGTAACGATGCGCACCGCCTCGTCGTACAGCGGGTCGCTTTCGTCGCCACCGCCGCCGCCGCTCTCGGGCAGGCCGGTCGGTCCCACCACCACGCCATCGCCCATCGTCTGGATTTCCTCCAGCACGCCTTCGATGTAGTCGGCGCTGCCGGTGGCCTTGAGGTGCTCGACGACACGGTGCACCTCGTCGTCGCTGACGAAGGCGCCGTGGATGCGCTCGGGCATCGCCGTGCCCGGCGGCAGGTACAGCATGTCGCCGTGGCCCAGCAGGGTTTCCGCGCCGGACTGATCCAGGATGGTGCGCGAGTCGATCTTCGAACTGACCTGGAACGCGATGCGGGTCGGGATGTTGGCCTTGATCAGGCCGGTGATGACATCCACCGACGGACGCTGGGTCGCCAGGATCAGATGGATGCCGGCGGCGCGCGCCTTCTGCGCCAGACGGGCAATCAGCTCCTCGACCTTCTTGCCGACGATCATCATCATGTCGGCGAATTCGTCGATGAAGATGACGAT
Source organism: Pseudoxanthomonas sp. 68-E7 (assembly GCF_057773145.1). Classification (NCBI taxonomy): domain Bacteria; kingdom Pseudomonadati; phylum Pseudomonadota; class Gammaproteobacteria; order Lysobacterales; family Lysobacteraceae; genus Pseudoxanthomonas; species Pseudoxanthomonas sp. 68-E7. Next base: position 197,473 of record NZ_JBYMTI010000002.1, read on the forward strand.
GAACGGCAGCGGCTCCAGCGGACGCGGCGCTTCGGCCAGATCCGGGTTGGGCTTGAATAACGGATCCATCAGCGGCTGGCCCGCGTCCTGCGCGTCCTTGACCTTCTTGTTGAAGCCGGCCAGGTTGCGCACGCCCACAGCGCTCATCAGCTTGTAGCGGCGCTCCATCTCCGCCACGCACCAGCGCAGGCCGTTGGCGGCCTCCTTCATGTCGGTGACCACCGGCGCCAGCAGGTGGGGGATGCCCTGGTAGACGCTGAGCTCCAGCATCTTCGGGTCGATCATCAACATCCGCAGTTCTTTCGGCGACGCCTTGTACAGCAGGCTCAGCACCATCGCGTTGACCGCCACCGACTTGCCCGAACCGGTGGTGCCGGCCACCAGCAGGTGCGGCATGCGCGCCAGGTCGGCCACGGTCGGGCGGCCGGCGATGTCCTTGCCCAGCGCCAGGGTCAGCGCGCTACCGGACTTGTCGTATTCCTTCGAACGCAGCAGCTCGCTGAGGAAGATCATCTCGCGGCTGGTGTTGGGGATTTCCAGGCCGATCACCGACTTGCCCGGGATCACGTCGACCACGCGCACCGACTTCACGCTCAGGCCGCGGGCGATGTCCTTGTCCAGCGAACTGATCTGGCTGACCTTCACGCCCGGCGCCGGCTCCATCTCGAAGCGGGTGATCACAGGCCCGGGATAGGCACCGACCACCTGCGCATCGATGCGGAAATCCTTGAGCTTGAATTCGATCTGGCGCGAAAGGGTTTCCAGGGTTTCCTCGGAATAGCCCTTGGCCTGCGGCTTGGGATCGTCCAGCAGCGACAGCGGCGGCAAGCCGGAGGCGTCGCCGCCGGTGCCATGGAACAACGGAATCTGCTGCTCGCGCTTGGCGCGCTCGCTCTTCTCGATCACCGGCGCCGGCGGCGGTTCGATCTTCACCGGCTCGCGCTTGGCGCGCAGGACCGCGTCGGCGCGGCGCACTTCCTCGCGCTCTTCCCGCATCACCCGGGTCTGCTGCCATTCGGCCGCCTGCTGGCTGCCCCGGCGGAACATCGCCGGCAACGCCAGCACGCCCTTGCCGATGCGCTCCATCACCGCGAACCAGGACAGGCCGGTGGCCAGGGTCACCGAGACCAGGAACAACGCCAACAGGAACAGGTTGCCACCCAGCCCGCCGAAGCCGCTGAGCAGCGACTTGCCGACCAGGGTGCCGAGGATGCCACCGGGGCCATCGGAGAAATGCACCGCCGGCACGCCGCGCAGGAACAGCAGGCCGGTGGAGGAGATCAGGAAGCCGACCATGCCGATCAACCGCAGCGCCGGGCCGAGATCGGCTTCCCCGTCGCCATCGGTGTCCATGCCGAACAACGCGATCCAGGCGACCGCGCCGAGAATCACCGGCAGCAGGAACGCCACGTAGCCGCACAGCGACAGCAACAGCGCCGACAACCAGGCACCGACCTTGCCGCCCCAATTGTGGATCGGCGCGGTGACGCTGCCCGCCTGCGACCAACTGGGATCGTCCGGCGAATAGGAGAACAGGCTGGCAAAGAGGTAGAGCAGCAGCGGCGCGATCACGATCAGCGCCAGATCACGCCAGAGGCGCTGCCGACGCGGATTCACCGCCGCGGCGGTGGCCTGTTTGCGCGCCGCCGCATTCGCGCCTTTGCCCTTGCCGTTTTCGGGTGCTGGTTTCGCCACCTTTCGATTAGACCTTAGAAATATGCCATTAGTCTTTGATAATAAACGAAACATTGGCAGATTTCAGCCCTCGGAATCGTGCCGGTGCGGACCCGCGCCGTGGGAGGCCCGCAGAAAAAAAGGCGCTACGGTGGCGCCCTGTCGCAGATCGCCGGCGTGATGCCGGCCTGTCGCTCGCGTGTTGTTCCGCATCACCGCATTCCATCCGCGCGCCTTGATCGAACCTGATCACACCCGCACTCTATGTCGCCTGCGATGGCGTGCCAGCCGTTGCATTCGCAAGGCCAATCCACCTTTTCCGCGAGTATACATGAGCACTTCGAAGCACTGCCGCCTGTTGATCCTGGGTTCCGGCCCGGCCGGCTGGACCGCCGCGGTCTACGCCGCCCGCGCCAACCTCAAGCCCGTCGTCGTCACCGGCCTGCAGCAGGGCGGCCAGCTGATGACCACCACCGAGGTGGACAACTGGCCCGGCGACGCCCACGGCCTGATGGGCCCGGACCTGATGGCGCGCATGCAGTCCCACGCCGAGCGCTTCGACACCGAGGTCATCTTCGACCACATCCACACCGCAGACCTGGGCCAGCGTCCGTTCAAGCTCATCGGCGACAACGGCGAGTACACCGCCGACGCCCTCATCATCGCCACCGGCGCGACCGCCAAGTACCTGGGCCTGCCCTCGGAAGAAGCCTTCAAGGGCCGCGGCGTATCCGCCTGCGCCACCTGCGATGGCTTCTTCTACCGTGACCAGGACGTGGCCGTGGTCGGCGGCGGCAACACCGCCGTGGAAGAGGCCCTGTACCTGGCCAACATCGCCCGCAAGGTCTACCTGGTCCACCGCCGCGACACCCTGCGCGCGGAGAAAATCATGCAGGACAAGCTGTTCGCCAAAATCCAGGCCGGCAAGATCGAGCCGGTCTGGCACCACACCGTGGACGAGGTGCTGGGCAACGAGGCCGGGGTCACCGGCCTGCGGGTCAAGTCGGTGCAGGACGGCAGCACCCGCGACCTGGACGTGCACGGTTTCTTCGTGGCCATCGGCCATACCCCCAACACCAGCCTGTTCGAGGGCCAGTTGGGCATGAACAACGGCTACCTGACCATCAAGTCGGGGCTGGACGGCGGCGCCACCGCCACCACCGTGCCGGGCGTGTTCGCCGCCGGCGACGTGGCCGACCAGCACTACCGCCAGGCCATCACCTCGGCCGGCTTCGGCTGCATGGCCGCGCTGGATGCCGAGCGGTTCCTCGACAAGGACGCCTGATCCCCGCCGCGCTCCGAGGTGGACAAGATCCTGCTCAAGCAGGCGCTGTTCTACGGCAGCTACCTGGCGTTCCCCTGCCTGGCTTGGCTGGCCTGGCGCCTGCGCAGGCCAGGCAGGCGCTGGTTCACCGCCTGCGTGCTGGCGGCGGGTCTGGTGTTCGTGTGGGCGCGGTTCGTCGAACCCCAGATGATCCGGGTCAGGGAAACGACCCTCCCTGGCACCGGCGCCGAAGCGGACATCGCGCTGATCAGCGATATCCATCTCGGCATCTACAAGGACTCACGATTCCTGCATCGGTTGGTGGAACGGATCAATGACCTGCCCGTCGATGCCGTCGTGATCGCGGGCGATCTGACCTACGAACCCCAAGCCCGGCCGCAATGTTCGCGGGAACCCGACCCCCGGCAGGCGCAGCAGTGCGCACTGGAAGTGCTTTTCGCGCCGCTGTCGCGCGTACGCGTTCCGGTCCTGGCCGTGTTGGGCAACCATGACCAGCAGGCTCCCGGCCCCGATATCGATCAGGCGCTGCGGGCGGCGCTCGGCCACCATGGCGTGAAGATCATCGAGGGAAAACTGTTGACCACCGCCGCCGGCTATCGCTGGGCAGGGCTCGGTGATCGATGGGCGGGCAAGGACGATCCGGCATTCCTGGCCGCCGCCCCGTCCTCCCTGCCCACCTTCGTGGTCGCGCACAATCCGGACAGCGCCGTGGACCTGGATCCGGCGAGCACGCGCCTGCTCTTGGCCGGCCATACCCACGGCGGGCAGATCCGCATTCCCGGGCTGTATCGCCGGGTGATTCCGAGCGCGCACGGCTTCGACCGGGGAGAACAATTCGCCTCGACGCCGCGCGGGCGCGTACGCGTGTTCACGACCTCGGGCGTGGGCGAAATCGGATTGCCCATGCGCCTGTTCAATCCGCCGACGATCGACGTCCTGCACCTGCGCCCCTGATGCCCGCGACGATGGCGAAATTCCGCACGTTGCCCTCGCTGGCGGGCATTGCCCCCGAGGCATGGGACGCCCTGCACGATGGCCGCAATCCGTTCGTCTCGCACTCGTTCCTGGCCGGACTGGAACAGCACGGCTGCCTGCGCGAGGACTGGGGCTGGACGCCGCGCCACGCCACCCTGTGGGAAGGCGACACGCTGGTCGCCGTCGCGCCGGCCTACCTGAAGCACAACTCCCACGGCGAATTCGTGTTCGACCACGCCTGGGCGCAGGCCTATGCGCGCTACGGACGCGAGTACTTCCCCAAATGGCTGTGCGCGGTGCCCTACTCGCCCGTCACCGGTCCGCGCCTGCTGGCGCCCACCGCCGCGTTGCGCCGGCAACTGGCCGGAGCGCTGATCGCGCAGGCGGAACAGGACGGGCTGTCCTCGGTGCACGTCAACTTCCATTCGGAGGGGGAAGACGTCGCATTCGATGGAAACTGGCTGTCCCGCACCGACGTGCAGTACCACTGGCGCAACGACACCGGCTGGACCGATTTCGATGCCTTCCTGGCCGCCTTCGATCACAAGCACCGCAAGAACATCCGCCAGGAGCGCGCGCGGGTCGCGCGCGCCGGAATCACCTTCCGCACCCTGCACGGCGACGAGGCCAGCGAGGCGGATCTGGGCGCGATGTTCGGGTTCTACCTGCAGACCTTCCAGGACTACGGCAACTCACCGGCGCTGACCTTCGATTTCTTTCGCCACCTGGCGCGCGCGCTGCGCCGGCAGTTCGTGATGTTCCTGGCCGAATCCGGCGGCGAAGCGATCGCCGGCGCGCTCTGCCTGCGCGGTGGCGACACCCTGTATGGACGTTACTGGGGCTGCCACCGCAACCTGCCCGGCCTGCACTTCGAAACCTGCTACTACCAGGGCGTCGAATACTGCCTGCGCGAGGGCCTGCGCGTGTTCGAACCCGGTGCGCAGGGCGAGCACAAGATCGCGCGCGGCTTCCTGCCCGTGTTCGTGCGCAGCCGGCACTGGATCGCCGATCCCGCCTTCGCCGAAGCCCTGGCGCGCTGGTGCGACGAAGAAACCCTCGCGGTCCGCCGCTACGCCGCGACCCTGGCCGCGCACTCGCCGTTCAAGGTTGTCACCGGCTGAACCGCGACGGCATGGCCCCGTGCCCTGCCGGACGCCGATAATGCCGGCATGAGCCAGCGCCCCTTCCTGCTCGCCCCCGAACCCGAAGCGCCGTTTCCACCCGCGGAACTGGCCCTGCGCCAGCCCGACGGCCTGCTGGCGATAGGCGGTGATCTGAGCCCGCCCCGACTGCTCAACGCCTATCGGGGCGGCATCTTTCCCTGGTTCTCGGAGGGCCAGCCGCTGCTGTGGTGGTCGCCGGATCCGCGCATGGTGTTCCGCACCGATCGCCTGCACCTGGCCTCGCGGTTCCGGCGCAGCCTCCGCCAGTCCACCTGGCAGGTGCGAGCCGACACCGCCTTCGACGCGGTCGTCGCCGAATGCGCCAGCCGCCCGCGGCCGGGCCAGGACGGCACCTGGATTACCGGCCAGATGCAGGCGGCCTACGCCGCGCTGCATCGGGCCGGGCACGCCCATTCCATCGAAGTGTTCGACGGCACGCATCTCGTCGGCGGGCTCTACGGCGTGGCCGTCGGCCGGATGTTCTTCGGCGAGAGCATGTTCAGTGTGGAAAGCGGCGGTTCCAAGATCGCGATCGCGGCCCTGGCCGCCACCCTGCACGCGTGGGGCTGGCCGCTCATCGACGCGCAGGTGGAGAACCCGCATCTGCTGAGCCTGGGCGCGGAGCGCTGGCCGCGCCGGACGTTCTTGGAACGGGTGCGGGAACTGGTGGAGGTACCTGGGCCGGCGACGAGCTGGACCACGCGGTTCGGCGCATTGCCCGCCGCCCGATTGGCCCACCCGCTGGGGGATTAACGGGATTTTTGCGCCGGAAGCCTCGGCGGCGTACAATGGCGGACTTTATCGCCCTGGCCGTTCCGGCCGCACAGCACAGGTCTGCATGTCGAAAGACGATTCCATCGAATTTGAAGGCACCGTCACCGAAACGCTGCCCAACACCATGTTCCGGGTCAAACTGGAAAACGGGCACGAAATCATCGCCCACATCTCCGGTCGCATGCGCAAGAACTACATCCGCATCCTCACCGGTGACAAGGTCAAGGTCGAAATGACCCCCTACGACCTGACCAAGGGTCGCATTACCTATCGCATGAAATAACTGCGGTAAGCGATTGATTAAAAAGGGCGACTTGGTCGCCCTTTTTGTTTTCCCGAGTTCAGGCCGCTACAGACGGAACCGGCGGGATGCGGCAGCGGGGCAAAAGGTCGCGGCCCGACGCGGCGCCGGGTCTTCAGTCATGGACACTTCCGCCAGATTCGGTGTTTCGCCCTCCCGCCTAAGGTGGCGACTCCCACCACATGCGGAGATTCCGATGACCCGTTTCCTGCCTTGCGCCGCCCTGGCACTGGCCATGCTGCTGCCCGCGCTCGCCCAGGCCCGCGACACTCCGGCTACCGCCTGCGTTGACCTGGCCCCCGGCCATGAGATCGTCCGCAGCGGCACCCAGTCCTTCTTCCTCAAGGATGGCGACCGGCACTACCGGGTCAAGCTGCGCGGCATCTGCGACAGCCTTCCCCTCGCCTCGCGCCTGCTGGTGATCGCCGAAGGCCAGGACAACCGCCTGTGCCCCACCGGCAGCCGAGTCGATACCCAGCGTGGCAAGTGCGATATCGCCAGCTTCGAGCAAATCACCGCGGAAGAGTTCACCGGCCGGAAGGCGCGCCTTCGCCGCTGAAACACACGAGTTCCTGCCATCGATGGGGCAAAGAAAAAGCCGGCGCCCTGGGGCGCCGGCCTTGTTTTCGTCCTGCAGATTTACCTGGGCAGTCAGGCCAGGCTCGTCGCCAGCCGGGAATCCTCAGACCGTCACCGGCAACAGCCTCTCCGGTTCGGCCTGGCTGTCCACCACCAGTTCACCCTCGCGCACATCGATGCTGACCCGGCCGCCATTGACCAGCTTGCCGAACAGCAACTCGTCGGCCAGCGGACGCTTGACCTTGTCCTGGATCAGGCGCGCCATCGGACGGGCACCCATCAACGGGTCGAAGCCATGCTGGGCCAGCCAGTCGCGCGCGGCCGGCGTGGCCGACAGGCTGACGTGCTTCTCCTGCAGCAGCATCTCCAGTTCGATCAGGAACTTGTCCACCACCCGCAGGATGTGCTCGAAGCCCAGTGCCTGGAACTGCACCACCGCATCCAGCCGATTGCGGAATTCCGGGGTGAAGCTGCGGCGGATGACTTCCATCGCATCGGTCGAATGGTCCTGCTGGGTGAAGCCGATCGAACGCCGCGAAGCTTGCGCCGCGCCGGCATTGGTGGTCATCACCAGGATCACGTTCTTGAAGTTCGCCTCGCGGCCATTGGTGTCGGTCAGCACGCCGCGGTCCATCACCTGCAACAGGATGTTGAAGATGTCCGGGTGCGCCTTCTCGACCTCGTCCAGCAACAGCACGCAATGCGGGGTCTTGACGATCTTCTCGGTCAGCAGGCCGCCCTGGTCGAAACCGACGTAGCCGGGAGGCGCGCCGATCAGGCGGCTGACCGAATGCGGTTCCATGTACTCGGACATGTCGAAGCGAACCAGTTCGATGCCCAGTTGCAGCGCCAGCTGCTTGGTCACCTCGGTCTTGCCCACGCCGGTCGGGCCGGCGAAAAGGAAATTGCCGATCGGCTTGTCCGGATTGCCCAGGCCCGAGCGCGCCAGCTTGATGGCCGACGCCAGGGTCTCGATGGCCGGATCCTGGCCGAAGATCACCATCTTCAGGTTGCGCTCCAGGTGCTGCAGCACGTCCTTGTCGGACGAGGTGACCTGCTTGGCCGGGATGCGCGCCATCTTGGCGATGATGGTCTCGATTTCCTCGATGTCGATCAGATCCTTGCGCTGGCCTTCCGGCAGCAGCCGCTGGCGCGCGCCGGCCTCGTCGATCACGTCGATGGCCTTGTCCGGCAGCAGGCGGTCACCGATGTGCTTGACCGACAGATCGACCGCGGCCTGCAACGCCTCGTCGGCGTAGGTGACGCCGTGGTGCGCTTCGTACTTGGGCTTCAGGCCCTGCAGGATCTGGAACGCCTCGCCCACCGTCGGTTCGACGATGTCGATTTTCTGGAAGCGCCGCGCCAGCGCGCGATCCTTCTCGAAGATGCCGCGGTATTCCTGGAACGTGGTCGAACCGATGCAGCGCAATTCGCCCGAGGCCAGCGCCGGCTTGATCAGGTTGCTGGCATCCATGGTGCCGCCGCTGGCGGAACCGGCGCCGATGATGGTGTGGATCTCGTCGATGAAGAGGACCGCGCCGGGGATCTTGCGGATCGCCGCCAGCACGCCCTTCAGGCGCTTTTCGAAATCACCGCGGTACTTGGTGCCCGCCACCAGCGCGCCCAGGTCGAGCGAATAGATGGTGGCGTCCAGCAGGACGTCCGGCACCTCGCCTTCCACGATGCGCTTGGCCAGCCCCTCGGCCAGGGCGGTCTTGCCCACGCCGGCCTCGCCGACGTACAGGGGATTGTTCTTGCGGCGCCGGCACAGGACCTGGATGGTCCGTTCGACCTCGTCGGCGCGGCCGACCAGGGGATCGATCTTGCCCTGCCGGGCGAGGTCGTTGAGGTTGCTGGCGAACTCGGTCAGGGCATCGCCCTTGCCCTCGCCCTCGCCGGCTTCGGCCTTGCCGCCCTCGCCCTCGGGCGCGCCCTGGCCCTCGCCTTCCTCGCCCTGCTTGGCGATGCCGTGCGACAGGTAATTCACCACGTCCAGGCGGGTGACATCCTGCTGGTTGAGGAAGTAGACCGCGTGCGAATCCTTCTCGCCGAAGATCGCCACCAGCACGTTGGCGCCGGTGACCTCCTTCTTGCCCGAGGACTGCACGTGGTAGACCGCGCGCTGGAGCACGCGCTGGAAGCCCAGGGTGGGCTGGGTGTCGCGGCCGTCATCCTCGGCCAGGCGGGACACCGACGCTTCGATGGCCTGTTCCAGGTCGTGTTGCAGGCGGGTCGAATCCGCGCCGCAGGCCTTGAGCACCGCCTGCGCGGACGGGTTCTCCAACAGGGAGAGCAGCAGGTGCTCCACCGTCATGAACTCGTGCCGTGCCTCGCGGGCGCGCTTGTAGCACTGGCCGATGGTTTGCTCGAGATCTTTGCTGAACATGGTCGCCTCCGGGGCCGATGCCGACAATATGCGGCCTGAGGGGTGGATTTCCATCACCCGCCCGGATTTCAGTGTTCAGGAATCGTTGCCTTGCAAGGGCCCGACGGCGCCCCAACACCGAAACCTCAGGATTTTTCCATCGTGCACAGCAGCGGGTGCTGGTTCACCCGCGAAAACTCGTTGACCTGGGCCACCTTGGATTCGGCCACCTCGCGGGTGTAGACCCCGCAGATGGCGCGGCCCCGGGTATGGACATGCAACATGATCTGGGTGGCCTTTTCCAGGTCCATGGAAAAGAACTGCTGGAGCACCACCACCACGAAATCCATCGGGGTGTAGTCGTCGTTGAGCAGTACCACCTGGAAAAGCGGCGGCGGCGCCACCTCGGGCTTGCCGGTCTCCACCAGCACGCCGTGGTCGCGTTCGTTTTCGGTCTTGCGGGACATGCGCCAATTATACGGATTGGACGCCCATCGAGGTTGCACGCACAATTAACTCCTTTCCCCCAATGGATTGAACCGATGAAACCAGCCGCCCTCGCCCTTGCCCTCGCCGCCGCCTTCGCGGGCGTGTCCGGCGCGCATGCCGCCGAGGCCGATCCGGCCATCGCCAAGCAGCTGAAGGCGCTTGGCTACGAATACGAAGTGGACGAGGACGGCGATTACAAGCTGTTGATGGCCACCGGCGACAACGAGGAGCGCAGCCAGATCGTCTACATCCGATCGGCCGTGGAAACCTACGGCAAGCACCGGGTGCGCGAGCTGTGGTCCTACGCCTACCAGTCACCGAGCGACTCGCTGCCGGCCGTGGTGGCCAACCGCCTGCTGGATGCCTCCAACGCGCTGATCCTGGGCTCCTGGGTCAAGCAGGAACGCAGCGCGGTGTACGTGGCCAAGCTTCCGGCCGATGCCAGCACCGAGTTGCTGGAGGATGCGATTTCCGCCGCCGCCGTCTCGGCCGACGCGATGGAAGTCGAGCTGGCCGAAGATCCGGCTTCCGACGACTACTGAGCCCGGGAATTTCCCATGAGCTATCGCGAAGGCCGGTTCTGGCAGCCCGACGTCACTGTCGCCACCATCGTGGTGCGCGACGGACGCCTGCTCATGGTCGAGGAACGCGCCCAGGGCCGGCTGGTGTTCAACCAGCCCGCCGGCCACCTGGAACCGGACGAGACCCTGCTGGACGCGGCATTGCGCGAGACCCGCGAGGAAACCGGCTGGGACGTGCGCCTGACCGCCTTCGTCGGCGCCTACCAGTGGAAGGCCACCGAGACCGGCCGGCACTACCTGCGTTTCGCCTTCGCGGCGGAGCCGGTGCGCCACGACCCCGCGCGGCCGCTCGACGACGGCATCGTCCAGACCCACTGGCTGACGCCCGCCGAGTTGCAGCAGGTCCACGAGCGCCACCGCAGCCCCCTGGTCTGGCAGGTGGTCGAGGACTACCTGGGTGGCCGCCGCTATCCACTCGACATGCTCCACCAGACCGCATGAGCACGCCGCGCGTCATCGTCGGTATCTCGGGCGGGGTCGACTCGTCGGTGGCGGCGTTGCGCCTGGTCCAGGCCCGCGAGTCCGTGGCCGGACTGTTCATGCAGAACTGGGCCGATGACGGCAGCGGCGAATGCCGGGCCGAGGAGGATCGCCGCGATGCGGTCGCCGTGTGCGGACGGCTCGGCATCCCGTTCCATTTCCGCGATTTCTCCGCCGAGTACTGGCAGGGCGTGTTCGAACACTTCCTGGCCGAGTACGCCGCCGGCCGCACGCCCAACCCGGACGTGCTGTGCAACCGCGAGGTCAAGTTCAAGCACTTCCTGGACGCCGCCCGCGAACTGGGCGCGGAGAAGATCGCCACCGGACACTACGCGCGGATCGGCTTCCACGCCGGCCGCTGGCAGTTGCTGCGCGGGGTCGATCGCGGCAAGGACCAGAGCTATTTCCTGCACCAGTTGGGGCAGGAGCAGTTGTCGGCAACGCTGTTCCCGATCGGCGACATGCAGAAACAGGATCTGCGCGGGGTAGCCCGCGAGGCCGGGCTGCCGACGCACGACAAGAAGGACTCGACCGGCATCTGCTTCATCGGCGAGCGCGATTTCCGCGAATTCCTGGGCCGTTACCTGCCGGCCCGGCGAGGCGAAATGCGCGATCCGCAGGGCCAGCGCATCGGCGAGCATCCCGGCGTTTTCTATTTCACCCTCGGCCAGCGCGAAGGCCTGCAGATCGGCGGCGTGCGTGGCCGGCCGGCGGCGCCCTGGTACGTGGTCGGCAAGGATGTCGCCAACAATATCCTGTACGTGGACCAGGACACCGGCAGCCCGTACCTGCAGTCCCACCGGCTGTGGTCCGAACAGGCGCACTGGACCGCCGGCAGCGCGCCGGCCATGCGCTTCGAATGCACCGCGCAGACGCGCTACCGGCAGGCCGATGAACCCTGTTCGGTGACCGTCGCCGATGACGGCCGGCTTGAAGTTGCCTTCGCGCACCCGCAGCGGGCGGTCACGCCCGGCCAGTCGGTGGTGCTGTACGACGGCGACATCTGCCTTGGTGGCGCCGTCATCGCCGCCACCGACGCCCCCCTGGAACGAAGAATCGCGGAGCAAGCCGCTTGAGCAACCAGTTTTCCGAACGCGTCCTGGCCCTCGCCGGCCTGGCGCAGGCCCTCCACCAGGTCCGTCGCATCGCCGAAACCGGTCATTCCGAAGCCGGCGTGGTCCAGACCGCGCTGGACAGCGTGTTCCGGATCGACGCCGCCGACGCGGCAGGCGTGTTCGGCCGGGTTTCCGAACTCAATCCGGGCCTGCGCCTGTTGCGCGGCTATCTGATTGGCGAGAACAAGGAAGACACCCTGCCCCGGCTCGGCATGGCGGTGCTGCAGCTGGAGCGCCGGTTCATCCGCCGCGGCGATCTGGGCAGCGCCGTCAGCGAAGCCGTGGACAGGCTGGCGCCGCAGGCCCGGCAGGTCGGCAGCACGCATCCGGAAGTGATCGCGGCGCTCGGCAATCTGTACGCAGAAACCCTCAGCCAGTTGCGTCCGCGGGTGATGGTCCAGGGCAATCCGCACTATCTCGGCCAGCCCGGCGTGGTCGCCGAGATACGCGCCATCCTGCTCGCGGCGGTGCGCGCCGCGGTGTTGTGGCGGCAACTCGGCGGCAGCTACTGGGACTTCCTGTTCTCGCGCCGCGCGATGGCCACGGCCATCGACGGTTGGCTGAACTGATCCGGCAAGCCCATCCGTCTCAACCCGTACAGGAGGCGACCGGCGCATGCCGGCGCGTCTTGGCCATGCCGAACACGAACAGGCTGGCGAACGCCACCAGGCATACGCTCACGCCACCGTAGAGCGTGATCCAGCCGAACCCCTGGGCCAAGGCGAGCGGTGCGGCCGGATCCGCGCCGGCGTCGCCGGCGGCAATCCGCTCGGCCAGCCCGCGCAGATCCGCGTTCCCTGCCGCGCTGGCCGGCAACTGCTGCAAGGCCGACTGCACGCCGCGTACCAGCAGCAGGCCCATCAGGGCGATGTTGATCGCCAGCGAGATCAGGCGTGCGCTCATGTCCAGCCCCGACGCCATGCCGGCACGATCCGGCGAGACCGACCCGGTGGTGGTGTTGGTGACCGGGGTGTTGGTGATGCCCAGTCCGATGCCCGCGATCAGCGCGCCCGGCAGCACCTTCCAGAGGCCCGGCGCCGCCGCGCCCGCCGCCCAGTGCATCAGCAGCAGGCCGACGCCGATGGTGAACAATCCCGCCGGTATCACCAGGCCCGGCCGGTAGCGCAGCGACAGGCGCTCGCCCACCGGCGGGAACACCAGCGCCGGCAAGGTGTAGGCCAGCAGCGCGATGCCGGACTGCAGTTCACCCAGGCCCAGTACGCCGTGGAAGTAGATAGGCAGGTAGACCATCAGCGGCCAGAAGCTGAAGTTCATTCCCATCGAGCCCAGCAGGGCGCCGGAGAATGCGCGATTGCGCAGCACCGAGAAATCGAACATCGGGTGATGCAGCCGCCGCTCCACCACGATGAAAATCGCCAGGCAGGCCACGGTCGCGGCCAGCACGCCCAGCGACAGCGGGCCGGTGAAACCCATCGCGTCGCCCTGGGTGAGATAGAAGGCGAACCCCAGCACGGCCAGTGACAGCGACAGCATCCCGCCCCAGTCGAGTCGGCGCGCCTGCGGATCCCGCGATTCCTCCACGCTGGCGATCACCAGCAGCAGGGTCAGCACGGCAATCGGCCCATGCACCAGGAACACCCACGTCCAGTCGGACAGGGCCACGATCGCGCCACCGATGAGCGGTCCGAAGCCCAGTCCGAGACCGAACACCACGCCCCACGCGGCAAACGCCTTGCCGCGCTCGCGTCCGTCGCGGAACTGGTGCGACAGGATCGCCAGCATGCAGATCAGCAGCACGCCGCCGCTCAACCCCTGCAGGGCCCGTGCCAGGATCAGCATGCCGACATCGCCGGCCAGGCCGCACATCACCGAACTGGCTCCGAACAGCGCGCCGCTGATCAGGAACACCCGGCGTCGTCCGAACCGGTCGGCCAGTGCGCCGGCCGCCATCAGCACGGTGGTGCTGGCGATGGTGTAGGCGTTCATCACCCACTGCATCTGGCGGAAGTCCCCGCCCAGCACCCGCTCCAGGGTCGGCAGGATCACCGGCACGCTGGAAATCTCCAGGCCGAACATCAGGGAGGCGAGGCAGACGGCGAACAGCGCCGTCCTGTTTCGCGAGGACAGGGAAGCGGACATGGGGGAACTCCGGTGGAGGGAGGCTGCCGCGCCTGGGTGACGGGCCAGGACGGGCGGGCACCGGGCCATTGTCGGGAACACCCATGAATGAAGGAAATGATTTAATTTATTCGAATCCAGTAATTACGGTCATTTATCCGCATGGACTTCGACCCCGCACTCCTGCGCGCCTTCCTTGCGGTCACCGAGACCGGCGGCTTCACCCGCGCGGCCGAGCGCCTGCACCTGACCCAATCGGCGGTCAGCCACCAGATCCGCCGGCTGGAGGAACAGGTTGGGCGCCCCCTGCTCCAGCGCACCACCCGGCGCCTGACCCTGACCGAGGACGGCGAGGAATTCCTGAGCCATGCGCAGCGCATCCTCGAAGCCTCCGACGCGCTGACCCGGCGATTCCGGCTGTCGCCGGTGTCCGGCGTGATCCGCTTCGGCGTGGCCGATACCTACCTCGGCGCGCGCCTGCCCACCCTGCTGGGCCAGTTCGCCCGCAGCCATCCCTGCGTGCGCCTGGAAGTGAACGTCTCGTCCAGCCCGGATTTCCGCGCGATGGTCGCGGCCGGCGAGCTCGACATGGCGGTGGTGCTGGCCGAACCCGGCCAGGAGGACGACCTGCTGCTGCGCAGTACCGAGTTCGTCTGGAGCGCGGCGGACCATTTCGTGCCCCCGGCGGGCGATTCCCTGCCGCTCGCGTTCGCGCCCGCTCCCTGCCTGCGCAGGCATATCGGTCTCGCGGCGCTGGAGCGCGCCGCGCAGCCCTGGCATTTCACCTTCACCTCCGCCAGCAACGAGGGACTGCGCGCGGCCACCCTCGCCGGCCTCGGCATCGCGGTGATGACCCGGACCGAACTGGTTCCCGGCCTGAAGATCGTCAACGACGATCTGGGCCTGCCGGCCTTGCCGAAGGCCGAATACGTGCTGGTGCGCCGTCCCGGCGAGCAGAGCGCGGCGGACGAGGAGTTCGTGCGCCTGCTGCGGGACCATGCCTGAGGACGCCGCGGACACGACGACCGCAGTCAATCGGCTTGCCACCCTCCCCGTCCCGGATTGCCGGCTTGCAAAAAGAAACCCCGGCCTTGGCCGGGGTTCCGGTACGACGTTGACCCGCGCGACGCTTACGCGGCGACGGTATCGGCGACGTCCTTGTAGTCGGCGATCTGATCGAAGTTCATGTAGCGGTAGATCTGATCGCCGTTGGCGTTGATGACGCCGATGTCGGCCATGTACTCGGCCTTGGTCGGGATGCGGCCCAGGCGCGAGCAGATCGCGGCCAGCTCCGCCGAACCCAGGTACACGTTGGAGTTCTTGCCCAGCCGGTTCGGGAAGTTGCGGGTGCTGGTGGAGAACACCGTCGCGCCTTCCTTCACCTGCGCCTGGTTGCCCATGCACAGCGAGCAACCCGGCATCTCCATGCGCGCGCCGGCGGTGCCGAAGGTGCCGTAATGGCCTTCCTTGGTCAGCTCGGCGGCATCCATCTTGGTCGGCGGCGCGACCCACAGCTTGGTCGGAATGTCGCGCTTGCCTTCCAGCAGCTTGGAGGCGGCACGGAAGTGGCCGATGTTGGTCATGCACGAACCGATGAACACTTCGTCGATGACCGCGCCGGAGACTTCCGACAGGGTCTTCACGTCGTCCGGATCGTTCGGGCAGGCCACGATCGGCTCATGCACGTCGGCCAGGTCGATCTCGATGACCGCCGCGTACTCGGCG
Source organism: Pseudoxanthomonas sp. 68-E7 (assembly GCF_057773145.1). NCBI lineage: Bacteria > Pseudomonadati > Pseudomonadota > Gammaproteobacteria > Lysobacterales > Lysobacteraceae > Pseudoxanthomonas > Pseudoxanthomonas sp. 68-E7. The sequence goes on from NZ_JBYMTI010000002.1 coordinate 213,058, forward strand.
TCGGCGTCGGCCTTCATCAGCTGCGGATCGGCCAGCCACGCTTCCATCGCCTTGATGCGGCGCTGCAGGCTGCGCGGATCCTGGTAGCCCTCGGCGATCATCCACTTCAGCAGCGTGATGTTGCTGTTGATGTACTCGATGATCGGTTCCTTGTTGAGGTGCACGGTGCAGCCGGCGGCCGAACGCTCGGCCGAGGCGTCGGACAGCTCGAACGCCTGCTCCACCTTCAGATCCGGCAGGCCTTCGATTTCCAGGATGCGGCCGGAGAAGATGTTCTTCTTGCCCTGCTTGGCGACCGTCAGCAGGCCCTGCTTGATGGCGTACAGCGGGATGGCGTTGACCAGATCGCGCAGGGTCACGCCCGGCTGCATTTCACCCTTGAAGCGGACCAGCACCGATTCCGGCATGTCCAAGGGCATCACCCCGGTGGCCGCGGCGAAGGCGACCAGGCCAGAGCCGGCCGGGAACGAAATGCCCACCGGGAAACGGGTGTGCGAGTCGCCACCGGTGCCGACCGTGTCGGGCAGCAGCATGCGGTTGAGCCAGCTGTGGATCACGCCGTCGCCCGGACGCAGCGAGATGCCGCCGCGGTTGCTGATGAAGGCCGGCAGTTCGTGGTGGGTCTTGACGTCGACCGGCTTCGGATAGGCGGCGGTGTGGCAGAACGACTGCATCACCAGATCCGCGGAGAAGCCCAGGCAGGCCAGATCCTTCAGTTCGTCGCGGGTCATCGGGCCGGTGGTGTCCTGCGAGCCCACCGAGGTCATCTTCGGCTCGCAGTAGGTGCCCGGGCGGATGCCTGTCTGCACACCGTTGACTTCGGGCAGGCCGCAGGCGCGGCCGACCATCTTCTGCGCCAGGGTGTAGCCCTTGCCGGTGTCGGCCGGGTTCTGCGGCAGGCGGAACAGCGTGGAAGCCGGCAGGCCCAGCGCCTCGCGCGCCTTGGCGGTCAGGCCGCGACCGATGATCAGCGGGATGCGGCCGCCGGCGCGCACTTCGTCGAACAGCACGTCGCTCTTGACCTGGAACTCGGCGATCACCTCGCCGTTCTTCAGCGCCTTGCCTTCATACGGGCGCAGTTCGACGACATCGCCCATGTCCATCTTCGACACGTCCAGTTCGATCGGCAGCGCGCCGGCGTCTTCCATCGTGTTGTAGAAGATCGGGGCAATCTTGCTGCCCAGGCACACGCCGCCGAAGCGCTTGTTCGGGATGAACGGGATGTCCTCGCCGGTCCACCACAGCACCGAGTTGGTGGCCGACTTGCGGCTGGAACCGGTACCCACGACGTCGCCGACGTAGGCGACCGGATGGCCCTTTTCGGTGAGCGACTGGATGAACGCGATCGGGCCGCGCTTGCCGTCTTCTTCCGGGGTGAACGGCGCGCCGTCGCGCTTGTTCTTCAGCATCGCCAATGCATGCATCGGGATGTCCGGACGGGTGGTCGCGTCCGGCGCCGGCGACAGGTCGTCGGTGTTGGTCTCGCCGGGCACCTTGAACACGGTGACGGTCAGCGACTGCGGCACTTCCGGACGGCTGGTGAACCATTCGGCGTCGGCCCAGCTCTGCAGCACGGCCTGGGCGTTGGCATTGCCCTTCTGCGCCTTTTCCTGCACGTCGTGGAAGGCGTCGAACATCAGCAGCGTGTGCTTGAGCGCGGTGGCGGCGATGGTGCCGACCTGGGCGTCATCCAGCAGTTCCACCAGCGGATGGATGTTGTAGCCGCCTAGCATGGTGCCCAGCAGTTCGGTGGCGCGTTCGCGGCTGATCAGCGGGCACTGCTCGCTGCCGAAGGCGACCGCGGCCAGATAGGACGCCTTGACCTTGGCGGCGTCATCGACGCCGGCCGGCACCCGGTTCGTGATCAGCTCCAGCAGGAAGTCGCCCTCGCCGGCCGGCGGCGCCTTCAGCAGTTCGATGACCTCGGCGGTCTGCTGGGCCGTCAGCGGCAGCGGCGGGATGCCCAGCGCGGCGCGCTCGGCTACGTGGTGGCGATAGGCTTCCAACATGGTGACTCCGGAATGCGGTGGGGTGACGGGAAACAACGGGTGGGACTTCATTCGGCGACGGGAACGATCAACTTCAGCCCCTTGAAGTAATCACGGTAGAACCTGTCGTCGCGGGTGATCAGGCCATTGCACTGGAGCAGCGCATGGGCGCCGATCAGGAAATCGGGTGCCGCGCGGAGGTGCGCGCCGTCGCGCTGGCGGTAGCGCCGCTGCATCTCGCCGGCGCGCAGCGCCGACTTGGCTTCCAGCGGACTGAAACGGATGCTCATCTCCTCCAGCACGGCCATGGCTTCCGAGCCATCGCGCAGGGCGCTGCATACTTCGGCCAGCGCGACTTCGCAGATCACCACCGGCCCCGCGCTCAGGCACTGGCGCAGGCAGGCTTCGGCGGCGTCCGCCTGCGGGCCGTCGGCCAGCAGATCGATGAGGACGGAGGAATCCAGGGCAATCATGGCGTCGGCTCAGGCGCTCACTGTTCCGGCGGATCGCCGGGCGCGTGGCCGCGCAGGGCGCGCATGGCCGCGTCGGTGCTGTCGAAACCGTCCAGCTTGAAGCGGCCGCGGGCGCGCGAGATGGCGTCGTCCACGCTCTTGCGCAGGACAATCCGGCTGCCTTCCAGTTCGACCTTGAGCACGCTGCCCTTGGTCAGCCCGAGGGCGTCACGGACGGCCTTGGGCAGGGTGATCTGGCCACGTTCGGCGACGGTCGCTTCCATCCGGGGCTCCTGCGAAGTATGTACGAATTATACATACTTTCTGCCGCATACCCCACCCCGCCCGGCGGGAAACCGAGGCCGGGCATCGCGCCCGGCCCGGCCGCACCTCAGAAGGACACTTGGAAACGCATGTTGACCGTGTAGCCGCGGTCGTCCCCCGCGTAACGCCCGGCCGGCTGCCGGGCCCGCCAGCGCACGGTATCCAGCATCAGCCGGCTCCAGTTGTTGAGGTACCAGTTGGTGCCCACGGTCCACGCGCTGCCCCGCCCGCCGCCGGGCAGGTCGGCATAGTCGGCGGATTCGTAGCGGGTCTTGAGTTCCCAGGCGCCGCTGCCGCCTTCGCTGACCGGCGTGCCGACCTTGACCCGGCCCCAGGTTCCGGACCTGGCCGAGTACGCCGGCCGTGCCTCGCCCAGGAACCAGCCGGCGCCCAGCGCATGGGCACGGTGGATGAAGGTCCCGCGCTCTCCTGGTTCCCCGCCGTGCAGCCGCCGCGCGCCCCATTCGCCCTGGACCCACGCCGGTCCGGAGAACGCCGCCAACTCCAGTCCCAGCGCCTCGCTCCTGTCGGCATCGGCGACGCGCCCCGGGGCTATCCGCAGGTTGTCGTTGAAGGTGCCGCCGATGGCGGCTCCGCGCACGGCCCTGGCGGTGCCCCGGATCTGCTCGCGGAATCCCCACCCGCCCAGATGGATCGTCGTCCGCTCGTTGCGCACCGGGTTCCAGTGGCCGCGCAGCGTGTAGGCCAGCGCGCCATTGCCACTGCCCGGCTCATCCGGTCCGTCGCCGCTGACATGCAGCGCGGCATGCCAGCCTTCGCCCTGCAGCCGCTGCATCACGCCGAGATCAGAAGCCCCATGCTGCGGAATGATGATCGCACCCACCACGTTCCGGCTCTGGAAGGGCGTGTTGGAGACGCCGCTGGCGCCATCCATGCCGCGGTCGTTGAGGCGCAGGCCGATCGAGAATTCGGCCGGGATGCCGAACAGGCGATGCTCGAATGCGCCATACGCCGACTTCCAGCTCACCGCATCGCCAGCGAAATCGGCTTCCAGCACGTAACCCAGGCGGCCGTAGTTGCCCTCCGCGCCCAGGCGGGCCGAGCTGATTTCGGTTCCCGACAGGTTGCGCGAAGCGGTACTGGAACCGCCGGTACTGGACGCATCCACGAAGAAGCGGCCACGCGGATGGAACTTCGCCTTGCCGTCCGCGCTGGAGAACTCCGGCGCGCCCTTGGCCCATTGGACCTTGGGTACGGCCGGCTGGGCGGCTTCCAGGCGATCAAGCCGTGACACCAGTGCGGCGGCATCCGGGGCACTCATTGGTGGATGGCCGGCCGCGTCCGCGGCGCGCACCGGCGTTCCGGCAAGACTCGATTCGATTTCGGCCAACCGCGCCTCCAGCGCCTGGATGCGCGCCGCCTGCTGCCGGACAAGTTGTTCGACCGCGGCGGACGACGGCCCTTCCGTCTCGATTCCGGATTGCGCGCGGGCTGTCGCGCAGGACGACAAGACGGCGAGTGCCAGCAAGGGTGGCGTCAATTTCGTGCTCATCATGATTTCTCCAGGCAAGCCGACGCCCTCGGCGCCGATGCCGTTGCATTCGTCAAAGGGAAAAGGGAAACCGCTGCACTCCAGCGGATTCCAGGCAGGGGTTACCCGCTAGCGGGTTGTTTCCGTCGCGCGCGGACGCCAGGTAATCAGCCGGTGTTCGGCCACATCGAGCACGCGATCGATGAGCAGGACGAACATTGCCAGCACCACGATGCCGGCGAACACGCCGACGGCATTGAAGTTGCCCTCCGCCTGCGCGATCAGATAGCCCAGCCCCGCCGACGCGCCCAGGTACTCGCCGATGATCGCCCCGACCACCGCGAATCCCACCGAGGTGCGCAGCGACGACAGGATCCAACTGGCGGCCGCGGGGAAGTACACGTGCCGCAGCAGGTCACGCCGGTTGGCGCCCAGGATGCGGGCATTCGCCAGCACGGTCGGATTGACTTCGCGCACGCCCTGCATGGCATTGAAGAAGGTGATGAAGAACACCAGCGTCACCGCCAGCGCCACTTTCGACCACAATCCGAGTCCCAGCCACAGCACGAAGATCGGCGCCAGCACCACCCGCGGGATGGCGTTGAAGCTCTTGATGAAGGGATCCAGGATGCGGGCGATCGTGGTGTTCAATCCCAGCCACACCCCGCCGGCCACGCCCAGCACGGTGCCGATGACGTATCCCAGCGCGGTTTCGGTGAGCGTCACCGAGACATGCCGGTAGAACCCGGTATCGCTCAGCCACGCATACATCTGGGAAACCACGTCCCAGGGTGCGGGAAAGAAGAAAGGATCGATCACGCCCAGGGCCACCCCGGCCTGCCAGCCGCCGAACACGGCCACCACCAGACCCGCCTGGATGAACCGCTCAGTCGCCGTACGCATAGCTCTTCTCCACTTCCCCGCGCAGGCAGGCCCAGATATCGCGATACAGATCGGTGAAGCGCGGATCCAGCTTGATTTCAGCCACGTTGCGCGGCCGTTCCAGCGGCACGTGGAAACTCTCCACCACGCGACTGCCCGGCCCCGAGGCCAGCACCACCACGCGATCGCCCAGCGCGATGGCCTCTTCAAGATCGTGGGTAATCAGGATCACCGAGCGGCGATCCTCCTGCCAAAGCCGCAGCAACTCGTTCTGCATCAGGTGGCGGGTATGGATGTCCAGGGCGGAGAACGGCTCGTCCATCAGGATCACCTTGGGCCCGACAATCAGCGCCTGGGCCATCTGCACGCGCTTGCGCTGGCCTCCGGAAAGCTGGTGCGGATAGCGGTGTTCGAACCCTGCCAGGCCGACCTTCGCGAGCCAGTCGCGCGCCTGCCGGCCACGTCCGGGCATGCCGACACCGCGAAAGCGCAGGCCGAGTTCGACGTTCTCCAGCGCCGTCTTCCACGGCAACAGCGCATCCTGCTGGAACAGGTAGCCGACGCTGTCCTGGATGCCGGCCACCGGCCGGCCATCGATCGACACGCCGCCCGCCGCCGGCGCCAGCAGACCGGCCACGGCATTGAGGATGGTGCTCTTGCCGCACCCGGTGGGTCCGACGATCGCCAGGAACTCGCCATCACCGACCCGGATATCGACATCGCGCACGGCGACGAAATCACCGAATGCCATCGTCATCCGCTCGATCGACACCATCGGACCCGGCACCACCGGTGCCGCGAAAGGTATTTCCCGCCTGTGCTCGCGCACGGGATTCAGTACAGCCATGACATTGCCCTCCCCGGACAGAATCGTCAGTGCCCGCTCGACGCCCGATCGACGAAGCGGTTCGTGTAGGTCTTCGCCAGATCCACGCGGGCAGCCGCGATGTCCGGGTTGAACTCCGCCAGCACCGCCAGCGGCGTGGCCATGTCGGTCTCGGTGAACCGGCCATCGACGGAGAAGATGCCCCGCGCCGATTCCACCGCCTTGGCGTAGACGGCGCGGTCGCCGGAGACATAGCTGTCGGGAAGCGCGGCGACGATGGCCTCGGCGCCGTTCTCGGCAATGAATTTCAGGGCGCGGCGTTCCGCGCGAACGATCTTCTGGATGGCGTCCGGATGCTTCTCGATGAACGACTGCTGCGCGTACAGCACGGACGTCGGATAGATGCCGCCATAGACTTCGCGGGCGCCGGCATCGCTGCGGGCGTCAATCAGGATCCGGCCGACGCCGCGTTCCTGGATCAGGGTCGCCGCCGGATCGTAATTCACCAGCAGATCGACCTTGCCCTGTTCCAGTGCCGCGACGGCGGCGGCGCCCGAGCCCACGCCGATCAGCGACACGGCGGAGGCCGGAATGCCGTGGCGCTCCAGGTAGTAGCGGATGAAGAAGTCCGAAGAAGAGCCCGGCGAGGTGATGCCCACGCGCATACCGCGGATGGTTTCCGGCCGGGCCGGGTCAAACGGGCTGCGGTTGCCGCCGGCCAGCACCAGCCCCGAATTCCGCGACAGCAGCACGAAGGCGGTCACCGCCTTGCCCTTGGCCTGCATCTGGATGGTGTGATCGTAGAAGCCGACGGCCACGTCGGTGGAACCGGCGACCAGCGCCTGCAGGACCTTGGCGCCGCCCTGGGCGAAGTTCTCGGTACGGACTTCAAGCCCTTCGTCCTTGAAATAGCCTTGGGCGTCTGCGATGAAGAACGGCAGATTGTTGAGGTTGTAGGACCCCACGCTGATCCGCACCGCCTGCGTGGCCGCTTCCGGTTCGGCGTTGCCGCCCGTCGGCGCGGCGGTGCCCCCACGGTCGCATCCGGTGGACAGCAGGGCGAGCATGGCGCCCAGGCAAAGCAGTTTTCCGTACATCCTGTTCCCTCCCGAGGAATGGTGATGAATGGCTGGATGCGCTCCCGCGCTCAGGCGGCGCGCGTCAAGCGGGGGGCATCCTGATCCGACCGGCGATGCGCGAATACCCTGCCCTCGAACAGCCGCCGCGCGGTCCGCACCACGCTGGCGGTCCAGGGAACGCCGCCCTGCGCGGGTTCGAGCGAGACGTCGAGGCAACCGCCGGGGTGTTCCAGGATGATCGCTCCCGGCGCGTCCACCTGACCGGCAAGCGACCGTGCGACCGTGCCCGGTGTGACGGCGGCCGTGGCGATGCCGATGGCGCCGGTAATGGCCAGTGCGCCGTGGCACAGGTGTGGCATGAAGTAGCGCACCCGCAAGCCCGGCGCAGACGCGCGTGCGGCCAGCAGGACCGGCTTCGGGATGACCCGGTTGCCCGCATCCGGTATTCCCATGCGTCGGCCCGCCTCGATGCGTATCGCTTCCAGGCGCTGCAGCAGGGCCACGTCGCCGTTCAGTCGCGTCGTCGGTTCATCGCCGCGCAACCCGAGCGCGGCGGCCGGAATCATCACCATGGGAATCGCGCAATCGATGCAACTGACATCGACGCCGCCGATGCGCTCCCGTGCGACGCCGGTCGGCAGCAACGAGCCGCCCAGCGTGCCCGCGGCATCCAGAAAGGCCAGTTCGACCGGCGCGGCCCGACCCGGTACCCCCGCGATGCGGGTATCGCCCAGGTAGGTCACGCGTCCCCGCGGGGTCCGCACGGTGGCACGGATGATCTTGCCGGTGTTGACGTTGTGGATGCGGACCTGCGTGTGCGGATGGCCGCCCGCCACCAGGCCCGCCTCGATCGCGAAGGGTGCGGCGGCCGCCAGCATGTTGCCGCAGTTGGGACTGGTATCGACGCTCCATTCCTCGACCTTCACCTGCGCGAACAGATAGTCGATGTCCGCATCCGGCCGCGATGCGCGATCGATGATGGCAACCTTGCTGGAGAGCGGGTTGCCTCCGCCGATGCCATCAATCTGCAAGGGGTGGCCGGAGCCCATCAGATCCAGCAGCAGCCGATCGCGCGCGGCCGGTTCCGCTGGCAGATCGGAGGCCAGGAAGAAGGGACCTTTCGAGGTGCCTCCCCGCATCAGGACGCAGGGAATGCCCAGCAGGCCGTTGGACGACGCATCACCACTCATGCTTGAATCACATTAATATCGCGGTTGTGATTCGATACTGGCATGAAGCCGTGCGACGATTAATTGCTAATTTTTCCCGAATTGATAGGCGATGAGCATCAATTGCGAGATCCTGGATCTGCGCGCGTTCCTGCTGGTCAGCGAAACCCGCAGCTTTCATCGCGCGGCCGAAACCCTGCACCTGTCGCAACCGGCGCTCAGCCGGCGCATCCAGAAGCTGGAGCAGAGCGTGGGCGCCCCCTTGCTGGAGCGGACCACCCGCAGCGTTGTGCCAACGGCGGTCGGCCAGGACCTGCTGCCGCTGGTCAGGCGCATGCTGGAGGAGTTCGACGGCTCACTGTTCTCGCTGCGTGGCAGCGACGAACATCGCGGCGGCCAGGTCACCATCGCCTGCCTGCCGACGGCCGCGTTCTACTTCCTGCCCCGCGTGATCGCGCGCTTCCACGAGGATCAGCCGCACGTGCGGTTCCGCATCCTCGATCTGCCGGCCACCGAAGGCCTGCAGGCGGTGGAGCGTGGCGAGGTCGAGTTCGGCATCAACTTCATGGGCAGTTCCCATCCGGAGCTGGCCTTCGACGCCCTGCTCGAGGATCCGTTCGTACTCGCCTGCCGCCGGGATCACCCGCTGGCAAGGAAGCGGCGCATCCACTGGAGCGACCTGGCGCCGTATCCCTTGATCACGGTGCATCGGACCAGTGGCAACCGCACCCTGCTGGAAGGCGCGCTGGCACGCGAGAACCTGCGCTTGAACTGGTTCTACGAGGTCACCCACCTGTCCACGTCGCTGGGTCTGGTCGAAGCCGGCGTCGGCATCTCGGTCCTGCCACGGATGGCCACCCCGCAGGGCGAACATCCGATCCTGGTGACGCGTCCACTGGGTCATCCGGAAGTCTCGCGCACCATCGGCGTGGTACGCAGGCGCGGCGCGCAGTTGTCGCCGGCGGCGGAGCGCTTCCTGGACCTGCTCCAGCATGCGTGGCGGGACGGCTGAAACCCGCCGTCCACCCGCATCCGGGCCCAAAGCAAGTATCCGCCGGCAACAGTGAAGTCCATGTCCCTGCCCTTGGAGAACGCCCGATCCGGCTCCATTTGAGGGACAATCGCTTGCATCGCCGATGACTGTTTCCGTCGGCGCCGAGCCAGCCGGCCTCTGGCCGTCGTCATCGCCAGCAACCGTCACAGGAGCCCCCGCATGAGCGACTCTTTCTCCACCCGCAGCCGTCTGGACGTCAACGGCAAGTCCTACACTTATTTCAGCCTGCCCAAGCTGGGCGAGCGCTTCGACATCGCCCGCCTGCCCTACTCCATGAAGATCCTGCTGGAGAACCTGCTGCGCGGCGAGGATGGCATCAGCGTCACCCCCGAGCATATCGAGGCGGTCGCGAAATGGGACGCGACCCATGAGCCGGACACCGAAATCGCCTTCATGCCCGCGCGCGTGGTCCTGCAGGATTTCACCGGCGTCCCCTGCGTGGTCGATCTGGCCGCCATGCGCGACGCGGTGGTCAAGCTGGGCGGAAGTCCCGACCAGATCAACCCGCTGATTCCATCCGAGCTGGTCATCGATCACTCGGTGCAGGTGGACGTGTTCGGCAAGCCGGACGCGCTGGATCTGAACGGCAAGATCGAGTTCGACCGCAACAAGGAGCGCTACAGCTTCCTGCGCTGGGGCCAGAAGGCGTTCGACAACTTCAAGGTGGTGCCGCCCAACACCGGCATCGTCCACCAGGTGAACCTGGAAAACCTGGCGCGGGTGGTGATGACCACGCAGCGTGACGGCGAGGCCATCGCCTATCCGGATACCGTGTTCGGCACCGACTCGCACACCACGATGATCAACGGCATCGGCGTGCTGGGCTGGGGCGTCGGCGGCATCGAGGCCGAGGCGGCCATGCTGGGCCAGCCCTCTTCGATGCTGATCCCGCAGGTGGTCGGCTTCAAGCTGACCGGCAAGCTGCCCGAAGGCGCCACCGCCACCGACCTGGTGCTGACAGTCACCCAGATGCTGCGCAAGCTGGGCGTGGTGGGCAAGTTCGTCGAGTTCTATGGTGACGGCCTGCAGCATCTGCCGCTGGCCGACCGCGCCACCATCGGCAACATGGCGCCCGAGTACGGCGCCACCTGCGGCATCTTCCCGATCGACGCCGAATCGCTGAACTACCTGCGCCTGTCCGGCCGCGGCGAGGATCAGATCGCGCTGGTCGAGGCGTATGCCCGGGCCCAGGGCCTGTGGCACGACGCCGACAGCCCGCATGCGCAGTACAGCGCCACCCTGCACCTGGACATGGGCGACGTGAAGCCGTCGCTGGCCGGCCCCAAGCGCCCGCAGGACCGGGTGCTGCTGGAGGACATGCAGAAGAACTTCCGCGACAACCTGCAGCCGTTCGCCGAAGCCCGCGACAAGCGCAGCCAGGCGATTTCCGATTTCGTCGCCGAAGGCGGCGGTTCGGCGGTGGGCAACGAGGCGCTGAGCCGGGGCTACGCGGACATCGAAACCGAAGGCCAGAAGGTCCGGCTGAAGGACGGCGCCGTGGTCATCGCCGCGATCACGTCCTGCACCAACACCTCCAATCCGGCGGTGATGATCGGCGCCGGCCTGCTCGCCCGCAATGCCGCGGCCAAGGGACTCAATCGCAAGCCATGGGTCAAGACCTCGTTGGGACCGGGCTCGCGCGTGGTCACCGACTACCTGGAAAAGGCCGGCGTGCTGGATGACCTGGAAAAGCTGGGCTTCTACGTGGTCGGCTACGGCTGCACCACCTGCATCGGCAACTCCGGTCCGCTGCCGGTGGAAGTCAGCGCCGGCATCGCCACCGGCGATCTGGTGGTGACCTCGGTGCTGTCGGGCAACCGCAACTTCGAAGGCCGCGTGCATCCGGAAGTGAAGATGAACTACCTGGCCTCGCCGCCGCTGGTGGTCGCCTACGCAATCGCCGGCACCACCGACATCGACCTGAGCACCGAGCCGCTGGGCATCGGCAGCGATGGCCAGCCGGTCTACCTGAAGGACATCTGGCCGAGCAATGGCGAGATCGGCGACTTCATCGCCCGGACCATCGGCCCGGAAATGTTCGCCAAGAACTATGCCGACGTATTCAAGGGCGATACCCGCTGGAATACCATCGCCTCGCCGGATGGCGGCCTGTACGCCTGGGATTCGGATTCGACCTACATCAAGAATCCGCCCTACTTCGACGGCATGACCATGGCGGTCGGCGGCATCGACGACGTGCACGGCGCGCGCGTGCTGGGCCTGTTCGGCGATTCGATCACCACCGATCACATCTCGCCGGCCGGCAACATCAAGAAGGACTCGCCCGCGGGCCGCTTCCTGATCTCGCGGGGCGTGCAGCCGGTGGACTTCAACAGCTACGGCAGCCGGCGCGGCAATGACGACGTGATGGTGCGCGGCACCTTCGCCAACATCCGCATCAAGAACCTGATGTTCGGCGGCGAGGAAGGCGGCAATACGCTGTATCACCCGCCTGGCGGGGGCGTGCCGGAGAAGCTGTCGATCTACGACGCGGCGATGAAGTACAAGGTCGACGGCGTGCCGCTGGTGGTCCTGGCCGGCAAGGAGTACGGCACCGGTTCCTCCCGCGACTGGGCCGCCAAGGGCACCAACCTGCTGGGCGTGAAGGCGGTGTTCGCCGAGAGCTTCGAGCGCATCCACCGCTCCAACCTGGTCGGCATGGGCGTGCTGCCGCTGCAGTTCATCGAAGGCCAGAACGCGCAGACCCTGGGCCTGGACGGTTCGGAAGTGTTCGACATCGCCGGCCTGCAGGACGGCGCGTCCAAGGTCGCCACCGTCACCGCCCGCCGCACCGATGGCCAGGAGGTCCGTTTCCAGGTCAAGGTGCTGCTGCTGACGCCGAAGGAAGTCGAATACTTCCGTCATGGCGGCCTGCTCCACTACGTGCTTCGCCAGCTGGCCGCACGCGGGGCGGCCTGAGCGAGAAGCCCCTCTGCAGGAGCGACGTGAGTCGCGACCCGATTCCCCGCTGGGTGGATTGTTCCGGTCGCCGCTTGCGTCGCTCCTGCAGGACGCCGCCACGCGGCGCAGCCCGGACTACGGCCTTCCCCATGGAAAACATCCGCTCGGCGGTTGCCGGTTCCGCACGGTGTTTGCGTGGCATCCGGTGACGGGACTGGATTCGCCGGTCCATCGGGGAAACACCATGCGCGCACCACTGTTGTCCGGATGGCTCCTGCTGTCGCTGCTGTCCTGCATGCCGGCGGTCCATGCCGTCGAGATCACCGGAATGAGCGACTTCCCGACCCTGTTGGGCCGGTACGCACCGGGTGGCGACTGCCATCGGCAACCGCGAATCGTGATCGACGCGGCCGGCATGGGTTTCGAGGTCGAGGGCCGCAACGAACGGGTGGCCCGGCTGGAATACGCGGCCAGCTATGGCGGGAACTTCTATGAAGGCAGCAGTCAATGGTTCTTCCCGTTCGGGCGCGATGGCGCCTATCCGGTACTGATGACCTTCAACGCCGACGAAAAGGCGGGCGTGCTCACCGTGACGCCCCACGACGAAGGATTCGCCGGGGGCACGCCCTTGTCACCACGCAACCGCGCCCTGGTCGCCGGCTCGCCCTATCTGCGTTGCCGCTGACCTTGCGGGCTCAGCGGCCGGCCTGCCACTGCGCGTGGTAAAGCCGCCATTCGCCGCCATCCCTGCGCCAGCCGGTGGTGACGCGATACGACTGCGCGCTGTCCGGCAACCAGCGACCACGCCCCGCGCCGGTCAGCAGTGCATCGAAACGCACGGTCGCGGTGTCGGCCTGCAGGTCGATCTCCAGCGGCCCGGTGGTCACGCCCACGCTGTCGCGGGCCAGCAACTGCGCGCGCAGCAGGTTGTGCAACGCAGCACGATCCATGCCCCCGGGGCCCGAGAAGTCTTCGGCGATCCCATCCATCGCCTCGCCTGGACGCCGCTGCTCGACCGCCTGTTGCAAGGCGGCGAATTGATCGCGCAATTGCTGCTCGGGGGTGCTCCGGTCGCAGGCAGCCAACTGCAGCAGCAGGGCCAGCAGCAGGCATGACCGCCAGGACCGGGCGCGGGCGGATCCGGGCACCCGGATTACGTTCTTCACTCGCCCTTCGCCTTTTCCATCCGGAACGGTATGCTCACTCTCGTGGACCCCACGCGGCGCGGTCGCGCCGACATTGCAAACATACCCGAAGCATGGCCCTGGGGAGGGAGTAGAAGATGAGTCAAGACCGTCCGTGGTTCAAGAGCTATCCGGAAGGCGTTCCGCGCGAAATCGATCTGGATGAGTACCGCTCCATCGTCTCGGTGCTGGAAAGCGCCATCGATCGTTATCGCAACCGTCCGGCGTTCTCGAACTTCGGCAAGAGTCTGACCTATGGCGACGTGGATACCCTCAGCAAGCAGTTCGCGGCGTACCTGCTCGGCGAGTTGAAGCTGAAGAAAGGCGACCGCGTCGCAATCATGATGCCCAACTGCCTGCAGTACCCGGTCGCCATCTTCGGTGTGCTGCGGGCGGGCCTGACGGTGGTCAACGTCAATCCGATGTACACGCCGCGCGAGCTGCGGCACCAGTTGTCCGACTCCGGCGCGAGCGTGCTGCTGGTGGTGGACAACTTCGGCAAGACCGTGCAGGAAGCCATTCCCGGGGTGACGTCACTCAAGCAGGTCATCACCACCGGTCTGGGCGATCTGCTGGGCTTCCCCAAGGGACCGCTGATCAACTTCGTGCTGAAGTACGTCAAGAAAATGGTGCCGGACTACGACATCGCCGGCACGGTCCGCTTCAAGGACACGCTGACCCTGGGCCGCCTGCATGCGCTGCCCGAGGTCGAGATCGCGCCGGAGGACATTGCCTTCCTGCAGTACACCGGCGGCACCACCGGGGTGGCCAAGGGCGCGATGCTGACCCACCGCAACATGGTCGCCAACATGCAGCAGGCGTCGGCCTGGATCGGCCGTGACGTCAAGGCCGACGGCGAATTGATCGTCACCGCGCTGCCGCTGTACCACATCTTCGCGCTCACCGCGAACTGCCTGGTGTTCATGAAGTTCGGCGCGTCCAACCACCTGATCACCAATCCGCGCGACATGCCGAACTTCGTCAAGGAGATCAGCAGGATCCAGTTCACCGCGATCACCGGCGTCAACACGCTGTTCAACGGACTGCTGAACACGCCCGGCTTCGATCAGGTCGACTTCTCGCGCCTGCACCTGACCCTGGGCGGTGGCATGGCGGTGCAGCGCGCCGTGGCCGATCGCTGGAAGAAGGTCACCGGGATCACCCTGGTGGAGGCCTACGGCCTGACCGAGACCGCGCCGGCGGCCTGCATCAATCCGATGGACCTGAAGGACTACAACGGCGCCATCGGCCTGCCGATTCCGTCCACCGACGCCTGCCTCAAGGACGACGACGGCAATCTGGTCGCGCTCGGCGAGGTCGGCGAGCTGTGCATCAAGGGACCGCAGGTCATGCGCGGCTACTGGCAGCGCCCGGAGGAAACCGCCAAGGTCGTCGACGCCGACGGCTGGCTGCATACCGGCGACATGGCCAAGATGGACGCCGACGGCTTCTTCTACATCGTCGATCGCAAGAAGGACATGATCCTGGTGTCCGGCTTCAATGTGTATCCGAACGAGGTGGAGGACGTGATCGCCGGCCTGGAAGGCGTCCTGGAAGTCGCGGCGATCGGCGTGCCGGACGAGCGTTCCGGCGAAGTGGTCAAGGTGTTCGTGGTCAAGAAGGACCCGTCCCTGACCGAGGAGAAGATCAAGGCCTACTGCCGGGACAATCTCACCGGTTACAAGCAGCCCCGCTACATCGAGTTCCGCACCGAATTGCCCAAGACCAACGTCGGGAAAATCCTCAGGAAGGAACTCCGCGAACCGCCCCCGACCGGGGCCTCCCACTGAAAATCGAAAGGCCGGCGAAAGCCGGCCTTTCTTTTTTTCTTCAGGACTTTAGGGTTAAATTTGAGATTCTCATCACATTTATGAACAACAGGAAGGGATAAACCCTGTCCACAGCGGTCCAGTCAGTGTGCGTCGTCTTTTCACTATCCGTTCAGGTGTAGCATCGCGCCGTGCCCAGCACGTCCCCAATACCAATCCCCACACCATCGGCCAACGGCCACCAGGAGTCATCATGAACAACGTCGAAAAACTGCAGCGCACCCGCAATTTCTCCACCATTCGCGTGGAATCCGCGCCCGATGGCAACAGCCATTGGATGTACATGCACAACGACGCTGGCAAGGGTTCCCGGCCGTGCTTCCGCAGCGAGCTGCTGGATGAGATGTGGAGCTTCACTTCCTCGATCACCCTGCGCGAGAGCGAGCGCCAGTCCGGCCGCCTGCGCCACTTCGTGCTGGCCTCCTCGGCGCCGGCCTTCAACCTGGGCGGCGATCTGGAACTGTTCGCCAAGCTGATCCGCGCCAATGATCGCGAGCATCTGCTGGCCTATGCCCGTCGCTGCATCGATGGCGTGTACACGCTGCACACCGGCCTGGGCGGCGACGTCCGCACGATCGCGCTGCTGCAGGGCGACGCGCTCGGCGGCGGCCTGGAAATGGCGCTGGCCTGCCACACCATCGTGGCCGAGGAAGGCGTGGAAATGGGCCTGCCGGAAGTCCTGTTCGGCCTGTTCCCGGGCATGGGCGCCTATTCGTTCCTGTGCAAGCGCGTCTCGCCGCAGCTGGCCGAGCGCATCATCCTGGAAGGCAACATGTACTCCAGCGACGAGTTCTACAAGATGGGCGTCGTCGACATCCTGGTGCCGAAGGGCCAGGGCGAAGCCGCCGTGCAGGATCTGATCCGCCAGCAGCAGCGTGCGCCTTATTCGCACCTGGCGATGAACACCGTTCGCGGCCTGGCCCAGCGGGTCAGCTACGACGAACTGATGAACATCACCGAAGTCTGGGTCGATACCGCGCTGGCGCTGGGCGACAAGTCCCTGCGGATGATGGAGCGCATCGTCCGCGCGCAGGAAAAGCGTGCCATGCAGGCCGCCTGACCGAAGTCCGATTCGCAGCCACTACAGGGGGCGGGGACTGCGCAAGGCACCCCGGATGGCGGGCAGGCCATGGCCGCCCGCCCGAGCTTTACCCCTGATATCGCGCGGCCGGTTCAATTGCGCTCGTGGCTACCGTGGTCGGCCGAATGGCGGGCCCGCTCGCGTTGCTCCAGCGCCGCCCTGCCCTGGGCGAGATAGGAATTCACCGCCGCCAGCCGTTGCCGCCATTCGCGTGCAATCTGCCAATCCGCCAGGCGCATCAGTTCGCTCGCGGCCGCTGCCAGCTTGATCAGGCCCAGGTTGCTGGCGACCCCCTTCAGCGCGTGCGCGTGATCGCGCAGGTGTTCGCCCTGGCCATGTTCCATCGCGTGGGCCATGGCACCGATGCAACCGTCGGCATCGTTGAGGCACTGGGCGATGAACTCGCGTTCGAAGGCTTCGCCCATGCCCAGGGCGCTGAGTTCGTCCAGCACGGTCATGTCGAGGATTTCGTCCCCTACCCGCACCGCCGTGGTCGGCACCGGGGCCTGTTGCGGGGCGACGGCGCCGTTGGTGGCGATCTCGGCCAGGGTATCCAGCAGGCGGGTCGCGACCACCGGCTTGGCCAGGAATGCACGGGCGCCGGCGCGTTCGCAGTTGCGGATGGCGTCCGGAGTGACGTCCGCGCTCAGGATCACCACCGGCGTGCGCTGGCCGGAGCCGGCTTCCATCACCCGCAGTTGCTTGAGCAGATCCAGGCCGCTGACGTCGGGCATGTGCAGGTCGCAGATGACCGCGTCGTAGTCGAACGAATCCAGGGCGTTGAGCACGTCCTCGCCACCGTTGACGCAGGTGACCCGGTGGCCGGCTTTCTGCAGCAGGCGCTGCACGACCATGCGATTGGCCTCGTGATCGTCCGCCACCAGGATCTGCATGCTGCGGACCCGTGCGCGATGGCGCAGGAACGGATCCGAGAACGCGATGATGTTCTCCGCGCCGGGCTTGCCATTGCCATCTTCCAGCCAGCTCGCCGGCGCATGGATCGCGGGAGTGACTTCGCGCGGCTGGACCGGTTCGAACGGCAGTTCGACCCAGAACGAGCTGCCGCGCTGTTCGCTGCTCTCGAACCCGATCGTGCCGCCCATCGCCTCGGTCAGGCCCTTGGCGATGGTCGTGCCCAGGCCGGTGCCACCGTAGCGGCGGGCCAGGCTGACATCGGCCTGCTCGAAGGCCTCGAACAGGCGTTCGCGCACCGACGCGGGAATGCCGATGCCGGTATCGGTCACGGTGAAGCGCAGGCGGTTCGGTCCGCCGGCCACGGTGACCTGCAGGCGCACTTCACCCTTGTCGGTGAACTTGACCGCGTTGCCGGCCAGGTTCAGCAGGACCTGGCGCAGGTGCCCGGAATCGCCGCGCAGCAGCGTGGGCACCGCGTCGTCGAACTGCACTTCATAGTTGAGCTGCTTGCCGCGTGCCTGCGGCAGCAGGATCAGGCCGATGCTCTCGACCAGTTCGCGCGGCGAAAACTCGACGACATTGAGCTTGAGCTTGCCAGCCTCGATCGCGGAGATATCGAGCACGTCCTCCACCAGCGCCAGCAGGCTGCGGGTGGACGCCTGGATGGTCGACAGGCACTCGCGCTGCTCGCTGTCCAGGCGGGTGGTCGCCAGCAGTTCGGACATGCCCGCCAGGCCGTTGAGCGGCGTGCGGAATTCATGGCTCATGTTGGCCAGGAACCGGCTCTTGGCCTCGTTGGCCCGGCGCGCCTCCTCGGTCGCGCGGGTCAGGTCGCGCAGCAGGCCTGACAGGTACATCGGCACCGCGATCAGGCCGACCCACAGGCCCAGGCCGAGATTGAGGTTCTGCTGCCAGTACGGGCTGACGGTCAGCACGATGCCGAAGCTGATGCAGGCCGACGCCACCGCGCCGACCAGGTAACGGTTGCCATAGCGCAGGCCGTTCCCGACCGTCACCCACATCAGGATCACGTACAGCCAGGCCAGCGGCTCGCCCTTCAGCACCATCGCCACGGTCATCAGGCCGTAGTCGGTGAGCATGCCGATGACCCGGCGCACATGCGACTTGCCGGGCTCCAGCAGGATGGCGATGAACAGCATCAGGCCGACCGCGGCACCGACGCCGCTCATGGTGGCCGACCAGCGGTAGACATCCGGCGGAAGCGCGCCGTACATGGCGGCGATGCCCATGTAGACGATCACGCCGGTGAAGATGATGACGCGGATCGCGGTCTGGCCGTGCTCACTGTCCGGCCGGTTGGCCAGACGATTCTTGATCCACGAGGCCAGATTGCGTTCCATGACTCATTCCATCCCTGGACGGCTCTGCACCGTCGAGTAGCGCTCGCAGATATCGTCCAGGCGTTCCCGCCCGCGGATGAGCGCGTCCACGCAGGAGGGGTCGAACAGGCGGCCGCGCTGCGCATACAGATACGCCAGCGCCGCATCCTTTTCCCAGGCCTTCTTGTACGGCCGGGGCGAAATCAGCGCATCGAAAACATCCGCGACCGCCACTATCCTTGCTTCCAACGGAATCTCGTCGCCGACCAGGCCATCGGGATAGCCGCTGCCGTCGTAGCGCTCGTGATGGCGCAGCGCGATGATCGCGCCGGTCTGGATGAAGCGGTTCTGGCTGCCCGACAGCAACTGGTGGCCGATCTTCGGATGCCGGCGCATCACGTCGGTCTCGTCCTCGGTCAGCGGACCGGGTTTCATCAGCACCGAATCGGGAATGGCGATCTTGCCCATGTCGTGCAGGGGCGCGGCCAGTTCGATGGCGCGGACCTCGTCCTCGGGCAGGCCCAGTTCGTCGGCGATCAGCGCCGCCACGTGCGCCATCCGCTCCAGGTAGGCGCTGGTGCCGCTGTCGCGGTACTCGATGGCGCGGGCCAGGCGCGACAGCGTTTCGCGTTCGCGCTCCTCGACCTCGTGCATGCTGGACAGCAGGCGCTGTTCCAGCGAAAGCGCGCGCTGCTTGACGTTCTCGGACTGCTGGCGCAGTTGCAGCAGGTTGCGGCAGCGGGCGCGCAGCTCGCGCGGGCGGACCGGCTTGACCAGGAAATCGATGACGCCCGCTTCCAGCGCCGCCTGGCGGATCGGCTCGTCACCGACCACCGTGATCAGGATGATGGGAATGTCGCGGTGCAGCGGCAGGCGGCGGAACCGGCGGGCGAATTCCAGCCCGTCCATGCCCGGCATGCGGTAGTCCAGCAGCAACAGGTCGGTGCGGTTGCGCTCGCACCAGTCCAGCGCGACCTGGGGATCCCCGAAGTCGTGCACGCTCAGCTCCGAGGCAATGTCCTCGATTACATGGCGCAGCATCGTGCGCGCCGAAGTCTGGTCATCGACGATGACGATATTCAAAGCGCTTCCCGCCCCTTGTGGCCACATGAAGTGACTGTCGGGCAAGGATACTCCGGCGATGGCTGCACTGGCATCTAGCATCGGAACCGTTTCCTGCGTGTATCGATGACGTCTGGATCCCTGCTCCCGACCGGCCTCCGGCCCGTGGGCGCGGGAGGTGAACGGGAAACGTGGGATTTTTGACGCAGAAAGCGTGCCAGTGTGATGACAGCGACCCGCCGCGGGCCGGAATCGCGAAGGCCGTCACGCAAAAAGCCCGCTACTGCGGGCTTTTGACGCGGGAAACCGACCACCTGCCGGGATCGCCAGGGAGGCTGCCGCCGGGAATCCGGCACCGCGGCCGGCGGCGGCGGGCGCCGGTAAGCGCCCCTGCGCGTCACCCCGCTTGCCGCGCCACGGCGGTTCCCGCTCAGCCGTGGTGCTCGGGGCGCATGTAGGGGAACAGCAGCACGTCGCGGATCGAGTCCGAGCCGGTGAGCAGCATCACCAGCCGGTCGATGCCGATGCCCAGGCCGCCGGTCGGCGGCAGGCCGACTTCCAGCGCCCGGATATAGTCGGCGTCGTAATGCATGGCCTCGTCATCGCCGCCTTCCTTGGCCGCCACCTGGGCCTGGAAGCGGGCCGCCTGATCCTCCGGGTCGTTGAGCTCGGAGAAGCCGTTGGCGAGTTCCTTGCCGTTGATGAACAGCTCGAAGCGATCGGTGTAGCCGGGGTTCTGGTCGTTGGCGCGTGCCAGCGGCGACACCTCGACCGGATGATCAGTGATGAAGGTCGGCTGGATCAGCGTGTGCTCGACCGTGCGCTCGAAGATCTCCAGCAGCAGCTTGCCCCACCCGTAGGACGGCTTGACCGCGATCTTCAGCCGCTCGCAGTGGCGCGCCAGCGCGTCGCGGTCGGTGCAGTCGGCCGCGCTGATCTCCGGATTGTGGTGACGCACCGCCTCGTCCATCCGCCAGCGGCGGAAAGCCGGCTCCAGATCGATGTCCTGCCCTTCCCAATTGACCGCGCCGGTGCCCAGCACTTCATGGGCGACATCGCGGATCACCGATTCGGTCAGGTCCATGATCTCGTTGTACGTGGCATAGGCCTCGTACAGCTCGAGCATGGTGAATTCCGGATTGTGGCGGGTGCTGACGCCTTCATTGCGGAAGTTGCGGTTGATTTCGTAGACCCGCTCCAGGCCGCCGACCACCAGGCGCTTGAGGTAGAGCTCCGGCGCGACCCGCAGGTAGAGATCCATGTCCAGCGCGTTGTGGTGGGTGACGAACGGCTTGGCCGCGGCGCCGCCGGGGATGTAATGCATCATCGGCGTTTCCACTTCCAGGAAGCGGCGCGCGTCCAGCCACTCGCGGATCGCGCGGATGATGCGCGAGCGCTTGATGAAGACATCGCGCGCCTCGGGCGTGACGATCAGGTCGACGTAGCGCTGGCGGTAACGCTGCTCGACGTCGGAGAGGCCATGCCACTTGTCCGGCAGCGGGCGCAGCGCCTTGGTCAGCAGGCGCAGCGTGTCGGCCTTGACCGACAGTTCGCCGGTCTTGGTGCGGGTCAGCGCGCCTTCGGCGGCGACGATGTCGCCGATGTCCCAGCCCTTGAAGGCCTCGTAGGTGTCGCCCAGCGCGTTGGCCTGCAGGAACAATTGCAGGCGACCGGATTCGTCCTGGATCTGCACGAAACTGGCTTTGCCCATCACCCGCTTGGCCATCAGCCGTCCGGCGACGCTGACGCGACGCTCGGCCGCTTCCAGGCTCTCGGCGGTCCACAGGTCCTTGTCGGCGTACTGCGCCTGCAGGTCGCCGGCATAGTCGGCGCGGCGGAAGTCGTTGGGATAGGCGATGCCCTGGCCGCGCAGGGCCGTGAGTTTCGCGCGGCGCTCGGCGATGAGGCTGTTCTCGTCGGCGTGGGGCGGCAGCGCGGGGGTCTCGTCGGTCATGGCGGGTACGGGTCGGTGGAAACGTGGGGGGATGCGGCCGGGGCCGCGGAACCGGGTCGGGGCCATGGCCCCGACCCGTGGATTATGCGTCGATGCGTTTGGCGCCGGCTTCCAGGCCGGCCTTCAGGCTGGCTTCCAGGAATTCATCCAGATCGCCGTCCAGCACCTTCTGGGTATCGGTACGCTCGATGCCGGTGCGCAGATCCTTGATCCGGCTCTGGTCGAGCACGTAGTTGCGGATCTGGCTGCCCCAGCCGATGTCGGACTTGGTGGCTTCCAGCGCGCTTTTCTCGGCGTTGCGCTTCTGGATCTCGATCTCGTACAGCTTGGCCTTCAGCATCTTCATCGCGCGATCGCGGTTGGCATGCTGGCTGCGCTCGGTCTGGCAGGCCACCACCACGCCGCTGGGCACGTGGGTGATGCGCACCGCCGACTCGGTCTTGTTGACGTGCTGGCCACCCGCGCCGGAGGAACGGTAGACGTCGGTCTTCAAATCAGCCGGATTGATGTCGATGTCGATGTTGTCGTCCACTTCCGGCGACACGAACACCGAGGTGAAGCTGGTGTGGCGGCGGTTGTCCGAATCGAACGGCGACTTGCGCACCAGGCGGTGCACACCGATCTCGGTCTTCAGCCAGCCGTAGGCGTAGTCGCCCTCGACCCGGAAGGTCGCCGACTTGATGCCGGCCACTTCACCGTCGCTGGCTTCCATCAGCTCGACCTTCCAGCCGCGCGATTCGGCCCAGCGCAGGTACATGCGCAGCAGGATTTCCGCCCAGTCCTGCGCCTCGGTGCCGCCGGCGCCGGCCTGGATGTCGACGAAGGCGTTGGCGCTGTCCATCTCGCCGGAGAACATGCGCTGGAATTCCAGCTTGTCCACCCGGCCGGCGAAGCGCTCCACGTCGTCGACCACCGCCTGCGCGGTTTCCTCGTCGTTCTCGCCTTCTGCCAGTTCCAGCAGTTCGCTGGAGCCGACCAGCCCCTCGTCGATCTCGCGGATGCCGTTGACGGTCTTGTCCAGCAGCGAGCGTTCGCGGCCCAGTTGCTGGGCGTATTCGGGATTGTTCCAGATGTCGGGGCTTTCCAGCTCCCGGTTCACTTCTTCCAGGCGTTCACGCTTGGAATCGTAGTCAAAGATACCCCCGTAGCGAGGCCAACCGGTCCTGCAGGTCGGCGATGCGCTGGCGGATGGGATTCAGTTCGATCATGGCGGGCGGTGGGGGGCACACAGAGGAACCGGGGATTGTAACAAGCGGATGCCGCCCCCGCCCGCCCCGGAGCGGGGAACCGGCGCCTTCCGGAACATTCCGATGGGCCGACGCCCCCGCCTGCCACAGAATGCCCCGTTTTCACCCTCCCGGCCCATCATGAAATCGAAGCTCACCCTCCTCCTCGCACCGACGCTGATGACGCTGGTGACGCTGCTCTCGGCCGGCTGCGCCGCGAATGTGCGCTGGAAGCATCCTTCACCCAGCCCGGATCTGCTCCGGCAGATGCTGTCGGATGTCGACGGCTTCCATGTCGCCGACGCCAATGGCCTCGAGGACAATACCCTGCTGCCGCGGGAGCGGGCCCGGGCCATCCTGGCCCGGGAGCTGGCCACCGACGAGGACACTCCGGCCTTCCAGTTCGTCGAGGTGCGCGGGCGCACCCTCACCATCCGCGGCTATGGCAAGCATTTCATTCCGTCGAATGATCCGGGGTTGCCACGGCGCCGCTATCTGTATGAATACCACGGTGAACTGACCCAGGCCGCGTATGCGCTCCGGCACATGGCTCCGGTGGCATGCGACCTCAAGCTCTACTCGAAGCCATTGCGGCCGCTGGTGTTCACCTGGATCGACGGGGGTGCCGATCACGGCACCACCCACCCCGTGAAGTTCGACGGCGAATTGAGTGCGGACTGCCACTATCCGCAGACGGTCGAAGACGGCGCGATGGCACGCTACGACATCCTGAGCGGTTACCAGCCCTACGCGCGCAATCGTGGCCGCACCCGTTCACTGCGGATGTTCTGAAACCACGCGCTCCGGTGCCGCGTGGTGCCGGGGCGACGGTCAACGCCCTGGATTTTCAGGCGCTTCCGTCCTGCTCCGCGCCTGTACGCGAACGCAGCGCGGTCCGATGACGGCGGCTGCATGGCAAAACGGTACCGTCCTTGAGGTGGATGCGGGCATCACCGGTGTCCAGCGGTTCGATCGAAACCACCTGCTCGAGATTGACCAGATAGCTGCGGTGGATGCGGACGAAGCACGCGGGGTCGAGCTTGGCCTCGATGCCGGCGATGGTGCTGCGCAGTGGGTAGTCGTGGCCGCGCACGCGCAGGTTGACGTAGTTGCCCGAGGCCTGCAGCCACTCGATGTCGCGGGCGGCCACCAGGAACTCGCGGCCGAGCTTGCGGACCAGGAAGCGCTCCGGCCGTTCCACAGGTTCCAGCGGCGGCCCCTCGTCGGGCACGTCGAGCAGGCTGGCCTCGCCCTGCCAGCGGCGCAGCAGGAAACGATAGACCTCGATGGTGACGACCGCCCAGAGGAAGGTGCGCACATCCTTGAGGTATTCGTAGAAGAACTCCCGCGCCCAGGGACCGAAATCGTATTCCGCCCCCTGCCAGCGATAGGCCAGCATCCGCAATGCGACCATGCCCGCCACGTGCACCAGCGAGTACGCCACGCTGGCCAGCAGGTACCACGGCAACTGCCTCCGCAGCGTGTCCCAGTGGAGCGGGAAACGGCGGGTGAACGCGACCACCGCCGGCACCAGCGCCAGCAGCACGATGCCGCTGGAGGTTTCCCAGACCACCGGCTCCCAGTCCGCGATCCGCAGCCCCGCCCGGTGGATGTCCATCACCGCGGTGATGCTGTTGCCGACCACGTTGATCAGCAGGCCGAACACCCAGAAGCCGATCTCGAAGCTGCGGCGCCAAGGCTGGAAGCGGAGGTAGAGCGTGTCGGAGGAAGATGCCATCCGCGCATTGTAGGTGGGCGCGCCCGCTTCCGCGTTCGCGGGCGCGCCGGACCGCTCATCCCGAAATCGCGATGGACGCCCCCGTCATCGCGCGGGGGCGCAGGCGCTCAACGCACCTCGAACTCGCCGACCAAGACCGTTTCGCTGGCCTCCTTGAGGCGCAGGGTGACGATCTGCCGCTGCTCGCGCGGCGTGCCGAACCGGGTGATGAAAGCCAACTGCAGGGTGGTCGCGCCGGTCACCAGCGACTGGCGGTCGCCGAAGAAATTGGCTTCGACCCGGTACTTGCCCGGCTTGGCCACCCGCAGCGCGAATTCCTCCGGGCCATAACCTCCGGTGAAATCATCCGACAGGCGACCACCCTGGTAGGTTTCCGGATGGCCGTAGAAACACTTCTCGCCGTTGGGATCGGTGACCCACAGATCCATGTCGCTGTTGTCGCTGTCCCAGGTCAGCACCGCGCGCAGATCCAGCGGCAGGTTGCCCAGCAGGCGCGGATCGATGGCATGGGTATCCAGCGGTTTTCCGGCGTTGGCGACGATGGCGTTGAGTTCGGTCAGCGCGATCATCTTGACCCCGTCGAAGCGGGCGTCCCAGTCGCGTCGCACCACTTCGTATAGCGACTCGATGGCGGCCTGCGGGTCCCCGGCCTCCGCCTGCGCCAGGCCCAGATCGCGGAAACTCTGCGGTTCTTCCTCGGCCATCCCGCGCACCCGCCGGAACTGTTCCAGCGCGAGCGCCGGTTCCCTCGCCTGCATCAGGCGATAGGCCAGCACGCGCAGGATATGGCGGTTCTCCAGATCCAGTTCGGCCAGATTGGACAGCACCCGCAGGGCGAGTCCGCGCTGTCCCTTCTCGAACAGGATGTCGGCCACGTCCAGGTAGAACGCGGTGCTGGCCGCGTGTTCGTCGCGCTCGTCCAGGTAGAGCGCGTAGATGCGATCCGCGGGCGCGGCGCGCAGGCGACGCGCGTAGGGGGAATCCGGCTGCCAGGGTTGCAACGCCACCTGCACGCTTTCCGCGGCGCCGGTCACCGCCACGCTGTCCAGCGTCGATCTCTCCCTCGCCAGCGCCAGGTTGCCCTCCGGCATCGATTGCGTGGCCGACGCGGGCGCCGGCGGGGGTGGAGGCGCGGCGGCCACCGGTGCCGCGGCAGCGTCCGCGGCCGCGTATCCATCCGTGACGCGATCCGCTTCGCCTTGGCGACGTTCAAGCTTCGGCGGCGCCGGCGGCCGGCCCTTGGGCCAATCCCGGTTCCACCATTCCCGGCGCTCCTCGAACGCGATCGCCACTTCATCCAATCGTTCGCGCTGGCTGCGTTCGCGATCCCGCACGCGCGACGCCCAGGCCTGTTCGTACGCGGCGCGCAGTTCGACCGGCGGCGCGATTTCGTGCTCCACGTAGTCCTCGACGGTCTCCAGGACCATCAGCGAGGTCTCGCCGGTGACCAGCCCGAACCGCTGGCCCAGGCTTCGGATCCGTCCCGCGTTGGCGGCGCTGTCGCGGCTCCAGCGATCCACCCAGTAACCGGCCCACAATTGCCCGACCGGACCGCTGAGCGCGGCCTGCGTGCCATCGATCGGTATCGGGACCCGACGCAGGCGACCATCCGGCGCCCGATAGCTGACCCGCAGCTCCGCCACCGGCACGGTCAGGCGACCGGCGACGCGCAGCAGTCCGTCCTGGGGCGTGGCCGACGGCGCGATCCATTCCTCGCCGCCTTCCATTTCGATCGCCTGCAGCCGGACCTGCTCGCTGAGCAGGTCGTGCGCCGCCGCTTCCACGCCGGAGGCATCGAACAGGATCGCGCGGCCACCGCGCGCTTCGGCCCAGTCGCGCAGGCGACGTCCGTCGGCATGCGGGCCGGCGCCGCTCAGGGCGAACAGGCGTTGTCCCGGCTGCAGTTCGGGAAACTCCGCGGACGGGCCGTAGTTGTCCACGCCATCGCTGACCAGCAGGTACTCGTCGATGCCGGCCTGCGGCCGCCACGCGCCCAACCGGCTCGCGCCGTCGTAGATCGTGGCGCGCAGTTCCTCGCGCAGGCTCGACCAGTCTCCCTGGCGCACCGGGTAGCGCACCGCGGGTTCGGCCACATCGCGCAACCGCACCAGGCTGACTTCGATATCGCCGGCCGCGCGCAGGTAGCGATCCAGCACCGCCAGTTCGGCCTCGTGATCGCGCCCGCGCGCGGATCCCGAGCTGTCCCACAGCAGCATCACCGCCTTGGGTGGCGTGCGCGCCACCGGCGCATCCTCCACCGGCAACTCGGCGAGGAAATACAGCTGATCGTCGATCCGTTGCAGATGACTGCGCGGTCCCTTCGCGCGCGGGATGCGCAGTTCCAGGCTGCCCTGTCCGCTGAAATCACGGCGCGTGAAGCGGGCATCCCAGCCATGGGGGCCCATGCGCCCGCCCAAGGTGCCCGCGAGCGTTCCGTTGACCCGTGGCGCGCCGGCGACACCTTCGATACGCATGTCCCAGCTCAGCTCGGCGGCGCCACGCGCGAACGCCAGCGATACCGGCAACCGGTAGTGGTCGCCTTCACGCGCCAGCGTCTCGCTGTAGATCAGGCGTACCCGGCGGCTGCCGGTGGCGGGAATCGGGAAGATGCGCAGGCGGAAGTGGTTGCCGGCCGTCTGTTCCAGCAACGCGGGATCCACGCCCTGCCGCGCGATCGCTTCGAACACCTGCCGGCCCTTGGCCTTCTCGACCGGCACCGCCGCGCGCATGCGCCCATCGATATCCAGCGCGAAACCGGTGATGCGCTGTCCGTCGCGCAAGGGAAACGCCAGTTGTCCTTCCAGCACCCGCCGATTGGGGTTGTGGAACTCCAGTTCGACCGTGGTCTGGGCGACGCCGCCGACCACCATCGTCTCCACCCGCGCCTGGCGCAGCCGCACCGGAAGTTCGGCGCCGGCGACTTCCAGCAAAGGCACGGCATCGCTGGACAGCCGCTGGGAGCGCAGGTCCCCGCCCCCGCATCCCAGCCAGAACACCAGCGCCACCAGACAGGCCAGCATCGCGGCCCCGTGCTTCCCCTGCATATGCAATCCCCTTTCTTGTTTCCGGTCTGGAACGGACAAACGTCCGGCGCGGCTCCCTGGGGTTACCCGGAATCGCGTGCTTTCGCCTGCCTACGGCAGCGCCACCCAATGGCGAACCAGCAACTGGATGCCCCGGCGGTCCTGGTAGTCGTCGGTGTCGAGCTGGTAGACGGCGTGGACGCGCCTGGGCCTGGCCTGGTCGCGCCAGCCGCCGAACTGGATGGCGCCCAGCGGTTGCGCGCGCCCGGGCAGGCGCAGCGAGAACTTCAGGTGCTTGCCGCCGACCACGCGCCAGTCGATCACCTCGAACTCACCGTCGAACAGCGGTTCGGGGAAGCCCTGTCCCCAGGGCCCGCCATCGCGCAGCGCTTCGGCGTGGACGCGATCGAACTCCTCCGGCAGCAGTTCGCCGTCGCTCAGCCATTCGGCCTGCAAGAGGCTGTCGTCCAGCCACTGCGCGGCGACCTGGCGGAAGGCGGCCTCGAACGCCGGCAGCCGCGCCTGCGCCAGGCTCAGGCCGGCGGCCATCGCATGGCCGCCGAATTTCTCGATCAGCCCCGGATTCGCCGCATCGACGGCCGCCAGCGCATCGCGCATGTGGAATCCGGGAATCGAGCGCGCCGAACCGCGCAGCGAATCCGCGCCGGGTTCGGCCGGCGCGAAGGCGATCACCGGCCGGTGCAGGCCGTCCTTGATCCGCGAGGCGACCAGGCCGACCACGCCCGGATGCCACTCGGCATCGAACAGGCACAGCGCCAACGGTGGATCCGCCTCCAGCGCGGCCAGCTTCGCCAGTGCGATCTGGGCCTCGTCCACCATCTGCTGCTGCACGCCGCGACGCTCGGCGTTGATTTCGTTGAGGGTGGCGGCGATTTCGCGCGCCTGCGCGGGGTCGTCGGACAGCAGGCATTCGATGCCCAGCGACATGTCTTCCAGGCGTCCCGCGGCGTTGAGCCGCGGCGCGATGGCGAAACCGATGTCCGAGGCGGTCAGATGGCGGGCGTCACGCCCGGCGACTTCGATCAGGGCCTGCAGGCCCGCGCTGCCCTGGCCGGCGCGCAGGCGGCGCAGGCCCGCGCCGACCAAGGCGCGGTTGTTCGCGTCCAGCGGCACCAGATCGGCCACCGTGCCGACCGCGACCAGATCCAGCAGCACGGTCAGATCCGGTTCGCCCTGCGGCCAGCGGCCGGCGTCGCGCAACCGCCGGCGCAGCGCAAGCAGTACGTAGAACGCCACGCCGACGCCCGCCAGCGCCTTGCTGGGGAAGCCGTCCTCGCGCAGGTTCGGGTTGACGATGGCGTCTGCGGCCGGCAGCGTTTCGCCGGGCAGGTGATGGTCGGTCACCAGCACCTGCCAGCCCTGCGCTCGGGCGCGCGCGATGCCGGCATGGCAGGCGATGCCGTGATCCACGGTGACCAGCAGTTCCGGCTCGAGCGCGGCCAGTTCGTCCACCAGCGACGGCGACAGGCCGTAACCATGCGTCATCCGGTTGGGCACCGTCGCGGTGACCCGCGCCGCGCCGAGCGCGCGCAGGCCGCGCACCATCAGCGCGCACGCGGTGGCCCCGTCGCAGTCGAAATCGCCGACCACCACGATGTGGCGTTGTTCGTCGATGGCGGCCCGCAGCAGTTCGCAGGCCGCATCCAGGCCACCCAGCGCGTCGGGGGAAAGCAGTTGCGCCAGGCGCGGCTGCGCGCCGGCCGCCGCGGTGACGCCACGGCCGGCGTACACGCGTCGCAGCAATGGCAGCATGCCGGCCGGCCAGTCCCCGCCGGCCGCCGCCTCGCGCCGGCGGATCCGCGCCGTTGGCGTCATGCGGTCAATCCGGCGTCCGCGCCGCCCAGGCGGGCGAGCGGACGGCGCCAGAAGCGCCAGCGCTGATCGCGACGCAGGGTGAACCGTTGGCCATCCTCGAAATCCAGTTCCAGCAGGTGCAGTTCGCCGCGCGCCAGCGCCGCCAGCAACGGTTGCAACGCGTCGCGCGCCAGCGTGTCCAGCTGGCGCAGGTGGCGCAGGTCGATGAGCGCATCGACCGCCCCGCCCTCGCCTTCGGCGGTGACGCCGGCCGCGCGCGCGAGCGCGCGCAGCACGGTGTCCTGGCCCTTGACCTGGCGGAAGCGGGTGGTCACCGATTGCGGCAGCCGGCCGCCGCCCCAGAACCACAGCGAATTGACCGGCGCCTTGCCGGCCGCGATGCGCCGCGCATTCCACCGATGGTTGTGCAGCACGATCTGCGCCTCGGTCAGCAACGCGCGCCAGCGCCGGCCGTCGTCGCCTTCGGGCAGGTGCGCGAACAGATCATCGCCCAGCACGTCGCCAATCGGCGCGAACGCGGGCAGCCGCGCATCCGGCGGCAGGCGCAGGTACCAGCGCGTGGGCTGCGGCGCATCGAGCAGCAGGCCGGCGTCGCCGAACAGGGGCTTCAGCGCCGGCAGCAGTTGCGCGGCATCCTCTCCATCCAGTCCCAGCGCCTCGCCGTAGGCGAGCATGCGCGCACCGTTCATGTCCGGCGAGACCCGCGCCGGATCCGCGCGCAGCCAGGTGGCGCCTTCGGCGTCGCCGGCGTCCAGTTGCCGGGTCAGGGCGGCCACCGGCCAGTGATCGGGCACCTGCCGGAAATGGCGGCGAAGCTGTTCGCGTTCGCCGCCCTGCCCGGTGTGGCGATCGGCCCGCCCCAGCGCCCTGGCGACATCAGCCGGCAGCGACTGGCCCGCCAGCCGATGGCGCGCGGGCAGCAGCAGGGTGGCGGTCGCCATCGGCCGCTCAGTCGGTGTAGCTGACGCCGACGATTTCGTACTCGCGCTGTCCGGCCGGCGCGTCGATGGTGACCGCGTCACCCTCGTGCTTGCCGATCAGCGCGCGGGCCAGCGGCGAGGAAATCGCGATCAGGCCCTGCTTGATGTCCGCTTCCAGATCGCCGACGACCTGGTAACGCTTCTCCTCGTCGGTCTCCACGTCGGCCAGGGTCACCGTGGCGCCGAACACGATGCGCGAACCGGCATTGAGCTTGGTGACGTCGATGATCTCCGAGTGCGAGAGTTCGCTCTCCAGCTGCTTGATGCGGCCTTCGATGAAACCCTGCTGCTCGCGGGCGGCGTGGTACTCGGCGTTTTCCTTCAGATCGCCGTGCGCGCGCGCCTCGGCGATCGCGGTGATCACTTCCGGCCGCTTCACCGTCTTCAGCAGATCCAGTTCCTGGCGCAGCCGCTGCGCGCCCTTCATTGTCAGTGGTGCTCTCACCCTTGCAGCTCCTTGTGCAGTTCCTGCAGGGCCCAGACCGGGCCCGTACCGCGGTATTCCAGCGAATGCACCAGCGCCTTGGCGCCGGCGATCGTGGTCGAATAGGTGACGCGATGCTGGAGGGCCTCGCGCCGGATGGAGAAGGAGTCGGCGATGGCCTGCCGCCCTTCGGTGGTGTTGACGATATACACGATTTCGCCGTTCTTGATCAGGTCGACGATGTGCGGGCGTCCTTCCACCACCTTGTTGATCTGCTCGCAGGCCAGGCCATGCTCGCGCAGCCACGCCGCGGTGCCCTGGGTGGCGACCAGGCTGAATCCGCGCTCGACCAGCGCCTGGGCGACCGGCAGCACGCGCTTCTTGTCCGGATCCCGCACCGACACGAACGCCTTGCCCGGTTGCGGGGCCTTGATGCCACCGGCTTCCTGCGCGCGCGCCATCGCCGCGCCGAAGCTGCGGCCCACGCCCATCACTTCGCCGGTGGAGCGCATTTCCGGTCCGAGGATCGGATCCACGCCCTGGAACTTGGCGAACGGGAAGATCGCTTCCTTCACCGAGTAGTAATCCGGCACGATTTCGCGGGTGGCGCCCTGTTCTTCCAGGCTGCGCCCGGCCATGCAGCGGGCCGCGATCTTGGCCAGCGCCACGCCGGTGGCCTTGGACACGAACGGCACGGTGCGCGAGGCACGCGGATTCACTTCCAGCAGGTAGACGGTGTCGTCGCCGTCGTCGTTGGCCTGGATGGCGAACTGGGTGTTCATCAGGCCGACCACGTTCAGCGCCTTGGCCAGTTCCACCACCTGCCGGCGCAGTTCGTCCTGGGTCTTGGCCGACAGCGAATACGGCGGCAGCGAGCAGGACGAGTCGCCCGAGTGCACGCCGGCTTCCTCGATGTGCTCCATCACGCCACCGATCAGCACCTTGCCGGTGCTGTCGGCGATGATGTCCACGTCCACTTCCACCGCGTTGTCGAGGAAGCGATCCAGCAGCACCGGCGAGTCATTGGAGACCTTGACCGCGTCGCGCACGTAGCGCGCCAGGTCGGACTCGCCGTAGACGATTTCCATCGCGCGGCCGCCCAGCACGTAGGACGGGCGCACCACCAGCGGATAGCCGATCTCACGGGCCAGCGCCAGCGCCTGCTCGTCGGTGCGGGCGGTGCGGTTGGGCGGCTGCTTCAGGCCCAGCTTCTCGACCAGTTGCTGGAAGCGCTCGCGGTCCTCGGCCAGGTCGATCGAATCCGGCGAGGTGCCGATGACCGGCACGCCGTTGGCTTCCAGCGCGCGCGCCAGCTTCAGCGGGGTTTGGCCGCCGTACTGCACGATCACGCCCTTGGGTTGTTCCAGCTCGACGATGGCCAGCACGTCTTCCAGGGTCAGCGGCTCGAAGTACAGGCGATCGGAGGTGTCGTAGTCGGTGGACACGGTTTCCGGGTTGCAGTTGACCATGATGGTCTCGTATCCGTCCTCGCGCAGGGCGAGCGCCGCGTGCACGCAGCAGTAGTCGAACTCGATGCCCTGGCCGATGCGGTTGGGACCGCCGCCGAGAATCATGATCTTGTCGCGGCTGGTCGGCTCGGCTTCGCACTCGTCCTCATAGGTCGAATACAGGTAGGCGGTGCCGGTGGCGAACTCGGCCGCGCAGGAATCCACCCGCTTGTAGACCGGCTTCACGCCCAGTGCCTTGCGCAGCACGCGCACGGCGGCCTCGTCGGTGCTGGCCAGCTGGGCCAGGCGCGCATCGGAGAAACCCATCCGCTTGAGCCGGCGCATGCGGCGCGCGTCCAGCGAACCCAGGCCGTCGGCGGCGATCTGCTTTTCGTCGGCGATGATTTCCTCGATCTGGTCCAGGAACCACGGATCGATGAACGACAGCGCGTGGACCTGCTCCACGCTCATGCCGGCGCGGAACGCGTCGGCAACGTAGAACAGCCGTTCCGGACCCGGCGACTTCAATTCACGGCGCAGCTGCGCCAGATCGTCCTCGCTGGCCAGATCCAGCCCGGTGGGGTCGAGGCCGACCTTGCCGGTCTCCAGGCCGCGCAGGGCCTTCTGCAGCGATTCCTGGAAAGTGCGGCCCATCGCCATCACCTCGCCCACCGACTTCATCTGGGTGGTCAGGCGGGCGTCGGCCTGCGGGAACTTCTCGAACGCGAAGCGCGGGATCTTGGTGACGACGTAGTCGATCGTCGGCTCGAACGAGGCCGGGGTCTTGCCGCCGGTGATTTCGTTCTTCAGTTCGTCCAAGGTGTAGCCGACCGCCAGCTTGGCCGCGACCTTGGCGATCGGGAAACCGGTGGCCTTGGAGGCCAGCGCCGAGGAGCGCGACACGCGCGGGTTCATCTCGATGACGACCACGCGACCGGTCTGCGCGTTGACGCCGAACTGCACGTTGGAACCGCCGGTGTCCACGCCGATCTTGCGCAGCACCGCGATGGAGGCATCGCGCAGGCGCTGGTATTCCTTGTCGGTCAGGGTCTGCGCCGGGGCCACGGTGATCGAGTCGCCGGTGTGCACGCCCATCGGATCCAGGTTCTCGATGGAGCAGACGATGATGCAGTTGTCCGCGGTGTCGCGGACCACTTCCATCTCGAATTCCTTCCAGCCCAGCACCGACTCCTCGACCAGCACTTCCGTGGTCGGCGACAGTTCCAGGCCACGGGTGACGATGTCGATCAGTTCTTCGCGGTTGTAGGCGATGCCGCCACCGCTGCCGCCCAGGGTGAAGCTGGGACGGATGATGGTGGGATAACCGACCCGGGCCTGGATCTCGATCGCCTCTTCCAGCGTGTGGGCGACGGCCGCGCGCGGGCATTCCAGGCCGATCTCGCCCATCGCCACGCGGAACAGCTCGCGATCCTCGGCCATGCGGATGGCTTCGCGCGAGGCGCCAATCAGTTCGACGCCGTATTTTTCCAGCACGCCATGGTCGGCCAGGTCCAGCGCGCAGTTCAGCGCGGTCTGGCCGCCCATGGTCGGCAGGAGCGCGTCGGGCTTTTCCTTGGCGATGATCTTCTCGACCGTCTGCCAGTTGATCGGCTCGATGTAGACCGCGTCGGCCATTTCCGGGTCGGTCATGATGGTGGCCGGGTTGCTGTTGACCAGCACCACCCTGTAGCCCTCCTCGCGCAGCGCCTTGCACGCCTGGGCGCCGGAGTAGTCGAACTCGCACGCCTGGCCGATGACGATCGGGCCGGCGCCGATGATGAGGATGGTTTTTATGTCGGTGCGCTTGGGCATGGGCTTACTCGAAGAATTTCGGGGGGATGCCGCAGGCATCGGAGATTTCGGTGGCCATGGCCGCGAGTTGGAGGTCGCTGGCCGACGGCTGGTCCTCGTCCTGATCGGTGAACTCGCCGTAGCCGGACAGTTCGCGCAGGCGCCGGTACGGCGAGCCGTAGGCGAAGGTCATGAAGGAAACGAGCCGATCCGGGGCCATTCCGCTGGGGTCGAATCCTTCCCCTTCGCCGGACAGCGCGTTGTCGATCGAAAATCCACCCAGTTCCTTCATCGCATCGCCGGCGCCCTCGTCCAGCAACTTCAGCGCGGCCTGGAACTCATCCGGCGCCTCGTCGGCATAGGCATCGACCGCACGTCGCTTGCGCGCCACGAAGGCCGGCCGGGCGACCTGCTGGCTGAAGCAGGCGCGCTGCTTGCCGTCCAGTTCAGCCTCCAGCGCCTTCGGATCCTTTTCCATCAGTTGCGCGAAGATGCGATGGATCGGGAACATGTCGACCAGGTATTCGGTCATCCGCTCGCGCGCTTTCGCATCGACGGAGACCGGCGCCGCAATGGCGGCGCCGGTGCTGGCCAGCAGTGTCGCCGCCAGCAGCAGCCGCAGCCGCATGCGGCTCACGCCGCGCGTTCCATGCTGGCGACGAAGCGATCGAACAGTGGCGACACGTCGTGCGGACCGGGCGAGGCTTCCGGGTGGCCCTGGAAGGAGAACGCCGGCGCGTCGGTCAGTTCGATGCCCTGGTTGGTGCCGTCGAACAGCGAGCGATGGATGACCCGCACGTTGGCCGGCAGGCTGCTTTCGTCGACCGCGAAGCCATGGTTCTGCGAGGTGATCATGACCCGGCCGGTGTCCAGGTCCTGGACCGGATGGTTGGCGCCGTGGTGGCCGTGTCCCATCTTCAAGGTCTTCGCGCCGGCGGCCAGCGCCAGCAGCTGGTGGCCCAGGCAGATGCCGAAGGTCGGGATCTTCTTCGCGACGAATTCGCGGATGGCGTCGATCGCGTAGTCGCACGGTTCCGGATCACCGGGGCCGTTGGACAGGAAGATGCCGTCCGGATTCAGCGCCAGCGCTTCGGCGGCCGGTGTCTGCGCCGGCACCACCGTCACGTCGCAGCCGCGTTCGGCGAGCATGCGCAGGATGTTGAGCTTCACGCCGAAGTCGTAGGCGACGACCTTGAACTTCGGTTCGGCGCGGACGAACGCGCCGCGATCCAGATCCAGCTGGCCCTCGTTCCAGCCGTAGCGTTCGGTGGTCGAGACCACCTTGGCCAGGTCCATGCCCTTCAGGCCGGGGAACTTGCGCGCCGCTTCCAGTGCCTTTTCAACGTCCACGTCCGGGCCGGCCATCAGCGCACCATTCTGGGCGCCGCGGTCGCGCAGGATGCGGGTGAGCTTGCGGGTGTCGATGCCGGCGATGGCGACGATGCCGCGGGCGATCAGCCACTCCGGCAGCGACACCTGGCTGCGCCAGCTGCTGGGCCGGCGCGGCACGTCGCGCACGATCAGGCCGGCACCCCAGACCTGGCGCGCTTCGTCGTCCTGGTCGGTGCAGCCGGTGTTGCCGATGTGGGGATAGGTCAGGGTGACCAGCTGGCGGGCGTAGGACGGGTCGGTCAGGATTTCCTGGTAACCGGTCATCGCGGTGTTGAACACCACTTCGCCGACGGAAAGGCCGGCTGCGCCTACGGATTCGCCCTCGAATACGGTGCCGTCTTCGAGTACGAGGATTGCGGGTTGAGTCACGGGGTTCGCCTTGGGGTGAAGGAACCCTGCCCCTCCGACTTGCGGCTGCAAGAAACCGCGGACTCGGCGTTTTTCCGGTCCGGGGCGGTGGGTAACAGGCGAGCGGGAATTATACGGGCGAGCCCCCTTCCGCGCTACAGTTTTTTGACCGATCCATTCGCAGTCCACTGGCATCGCGTCCGCTGTTCAGGCTCACGACGCGGCGTTGCGGGACATCCATGCCGGTGGTCGCCAGGCATCCGGGGACGCGGCGCGTGCGTCATCCCACCGATGCCGCGGCGTGCCGCGTCCGGCCCAGTCGCGAACGCTCGAACCACCACAGCGCGACACTGCAACACAGCCATGCCAGCCACCACGGCCAGGGACTGCCGGGCCGGGCCGGCGCGGCGCCCGCGCCGCCGGCGGGCGACACGGGCGGCCCGACCCGCTCCCGGGTGCCGTTCCACCGGTCCATGACCCGCAAACCGGGCGTCTCGTCGGCGGCCCGGACCGGGAACGGCCAATCCTGGTCGCCCTGGCGGAGCCGGTGCCACCCGCGCTGCGCCGGCCAGTACCCCGCGCAGGAAGCGCCGCCGCTGGCCGGGTCCGTCAACAACCTCGCGGCCGTGCCATCGGGCGCGATCACCCGTGCGCCCGCGGCGATGCCGCACAGGCGCATGCCCGCGCCGACGCGCGCCTCGCGCTGGATGGCCGGCCCCGCCCCGCGTCTCGCCCGCGCCAGCGTGGCGAAGACCTCGCTCCACAACTCGGCGTGGCGATCGGCGCGCCCGGCCAGGGTCAGCCGGTAGGTATCGGTCAAGGGCCACACGCCGATCCTGCCGCGCCCTTCGGCACGCCAATCGGCGATCACGCCGCCGGCGGCATCGCGCAACAGCGGCACGGCATCGACCGATGCACCACGCAGTTGCCGGCGCGCCAGCACCGGGATGCCGGTGGCCTCCATGTCGATGGGCGCGTCCCGGCTGCCCGCTCCCCTGCGCGCGCGCAGGCCCTCTTCATCCTCGCCTCCCGTCGCCAGGCGGACCTCCGTGCTTTCGCCACCGCCGGACACCATCAGCCCCAGTTCGCGCAGCTGGCGACGGGTGGTGTCCGGCAACGGGCCTTCGACCCGGAGCAGCACGCCGAGGCCGTCGCGCAATGCCGCGGCCAGCGCCGCCTGCGCGGTCCCGCCCAGCGACGCCCACGCGCGATCGTCCAGTACCAGCAGATCGAATCGCGCGAACGTGGCCGCGTTGAGCGGCAGCGGCG
Source organism: Pseudoxanthomonas sp. 68-E7 (assembly GCF_057773145.1). Taxonomy (NCBI): domain Bacteria; kingdom Pseudomonadati; phylum Pseudomonadota; class Gammaproteobacteria; order Lysobacterales; family Lysobacteraceae; genus Pseudoxanthomonas; species Pseudoxanthomonas sp. 68-E7. The sequence continues at coordinate 250,065 of NZ_JBYMTI010000002.1, forward strand.
CATCGCCCAGTTGCAGGCCGACCCCGACCTGGATCTGGACATGCGGTTGCATGCCCGCATCGGCCATCCAGCGCCGCAGGTACTTCCACTCGGCGTTGGGCGCGCCCGCCAGCACCAGCACCCGCGGCGGCGGTTCGCTGACGACCTGGAGGGGCACGTCGATCTCCTCCACCCGCCCGTGCCGGCGATCCGACACGCGCAGGCGGAAGTCCACCAGGCCGGGCGCGCGCGTGGTGCCGGTAAGGCGGAAAACCCCATCCTCCGCTGCGCTCACCACGTCCAGCCGGCGACCGGCGGGATCCCGTAGTTCCACGTTCGCGCCGTCGATGCCATGCACCTGGCCGGCGACCACGAACGAAGCGCCGGCCACCACCTGCCCGGGTGAATCCAGGCGCACCAGTCCGCGCGGCAATGGGGCGGCGGTGAAGTCCAGCCCGAGTCCGCGCGTCGCATCGCGATCACGCGGCTCCAGGCCGGCGCCGATCACGTGCAGTTGGCGCATGCCCGGATGCCGGCGCAATGCCGTGGCCAGATCCGGAACCCGTTCGGCCGCCATCGTGGCCGGCGCTTCGGGCAAGGCGATCATCACGTCGCCTGCCGCGGGATCCGTGCGAAGCGGCGCCTGCGCACCGGCGGTCAGCACCGTCATCGTGCCGGCCCGGCCCGGCGAGGTCGGCGGCATCAGGGCCAGGTACAGCAGCAGCGCGCAGAGGGGCTGGGCCAGCAGCAGCACGGCCAGCCGCCACGCGCGCGCGCGTTCGACCGCCCGATGCTGCCACCACAGCAGGCGCACGATGCCGAGCGTCGCGGCGAGCGCAAGCAATCCGGCCAGCCACGAGGACGCGTTCATCGTCCGGCCTCTTGGCGCAGCGCATCGAGGTAGCGTTCGCCCGCCGCATCGGTATTGCGGCGCCCCACCTGCGCCGGCGGTCGCGCCAATACCGACCACAGCAGGCCGCGCAGGCGCTGCCGGCAGGCCCGGCAACCCGGATCCGCGCGCGCTGCATCGATGGCGGCGAACAGCGACAGGGGATCGACCACGCGCGCCTCGTTGTCATGCAGCCAGCGCTGCAGTGCATCCAGATCCACGGTATTCGCGCCCTGCCCGCCGGGCGATTCCTGCAACGCTTCCCAGGCCGCCGCGGGCACCGCATCGGCACCGGTCGCCGCTGCCGTCGCCAGTTCCCGTCGCGCGAGTCCCTCCCGCTTGCCGCCCAGCCTGCGGCTCTCGTCGATGGGCGGCAATTCCGGTCCGACCCGGGCCAGGTAGATGCGGGTGGCCTGCTGCACTTCCTTGATGAAACCCAGCGCCTTGTAGGCGAACGGCAACGCCTGATCCGGACGTCCCTGGCGCAGATGCAATTCCGATTGCCACATCTGGTCAAGCGCCTGCTTGAGCGTCGCGCGGGTGTTCGGATCCAGCAGCGTCGCCGCTTCGGCGTGATCATGGGTGTGGCCGAACTCGGCCAGCACGTCCTGCTCCCGGCCCATTGTCCGCGCGGCGTCCCCGGCCGGTGGCGCGCCGGCGTGATCGTGTCCATCGCCATCGTGGTGCGCGGCTTCGGCGTCGTGATCTTCGGTGTGTGCATCATCGGCATCGTTGGTCGGCGGCGGCCTGGGTTCGCCCTCGGCCTCCTCGCCGAGGAACTGGCCGTAGCGCAGGCGCAGGATGCGCTGGTCCACGCCGATCGCATCCGAGCGCGCGAGGAATCGATCCGCCACCAAGCGGCGCTTTTCCTTCTGCAGCGCTTCGGCATCGAGGATGATCTGGCGCTGGCTGCGGAAATACGCCGGCAGCACCTTCTTGACCATGCCCTCCAGACCGCTGGTCTCGGTCCCCAGATCCGAAGGCCAGCGCAGGATCAGGCTGGGGCTGCGTGCGAGCTGCGGATGCGGCTGGCGGTTGTCGGCCACTTCCAGCTGGACGATCAGATCGTCGCCGGTGGCGAAGCCCAGCGCCGCCAGATCCAGCGAACTGTCGAACTGCCGCGCGGTGGCACTGCCCTTGCCCGCCACCGGCAGGGTCTGCTCGCGGAACTGGATGTTCTCGCCGCTGCCCTGCGCCAGCGTCACCCGCAGGCGCGCCTGGGCGGCCACGCCGTGATCGTCGCGCGCCTCGAAGGAAAGCGGCCAGCGCCGTTGTCCCACCGTCATCAGGCTGAGTCCGCGATCCGGCGCCAGCACGGTGATCTGCGGCGGCCTGTCCGGGATGGCGTCAATGCGATGCAGGCGTGGCGCCGGCCGCGCGGGCGCGCCCAGTGGCAGCACGCGATAGAGCACCGATTGGTCCAGGGTGGTTGAAGTGGTCCAGGTATCGCCGGTCCGCGCCAGCGCGATGCGCCGGCCCTGGTGGAAAACCAGTTCCGCCGCTTCGGGCTGCGGGGCGAAACGCAGGGTCCACTGCAGGCGCGAGCCCTGCGGCGCGCGCGTGTCCAGGCTGGCTTCATCGCGCGCGGGCTGGCGCGTATAGGCCGGTGGAACGATGCGCAGATGCTGCGCGACCAACCGTGGCGCGCCAACCACCACCGGAACCTGTTCATCGCTCGGCGCCAGCGTCACCGCCGCCGGCCTGTGCGCAGGCCAGGCCAGCAATGCCGTCAGCGCGAACGCACCGACCATGCCGAACGCAATCGGTCCGCGTCGCGATCCGCCGGGACGCAGGTCCGGCGCGTCGAGCGCATCCACGCGCCGCCGCACGCGGGCCAGTTGCAACCGCTGCAGCGGATTCAGGCGCGCGGGGTCGGCCAGCAGCAGGTCGCCGCTGTCCTCCATTTCCGGCCGCGCATCCAGTCGCGTGACCAACCAGGCATGGCCGAACCCGCGTGCGCGCCAGTGCGCGATCAGCATCACGACGACCGTCGCCAGCGCGGCGGCGGCCAGTGCGGCCCACGCGCCCCGCCAACGCCAGCCGGTGGCGGCCGATGCCAGCACCCACGGCAGTCCCGCCAGCGCCACTTCGGCGATCACCCGCCTGCGCGCGGCGGCCAACCATTGCCGCAATCGTTGCGCGGTGCTCATGGCGCGGCGCTCCGTTGGCGCCGGGTCGCCCACCATCGCTCGATCACCAGCAACCCCGCGATCAGCAGCGCCAGCCAGGGTTGCAGATCACGCGGCGCCCGCGGATGGGTGGCCGCGCCGGTTTCCGGTGCGTAATCGCGCGCGAACACCCGCGCGGGCGCGGGCATCGGCGCGGACAGCAGGCCGCGCAGCCGCGCCGGGAACGCCGGCTCCAGCAATTGCGGCATCGCCGCCGGTTGCAGGGGGCGGGTCAGTCGCAGCACGCGACCGCGCCCCAGCGCACCGCCTTCGACCAGCACCGCGCCGGCCGGGTCGGACCACTGCGGGGTCATCACGACGGTTTCGCCGACGGCGGCCCGCGCATCCAGCAGCGCGACGCCGCCGTCGCGGATCCATCCGCGCACCGCCGCCGGCAGCTCGCCCGGCACCAGCCATGCCAGCGCGTCGGCGTCCGCCGGCAGCGGTTGCCCGGGCGATGCCACCGACACATTCCGGGAGGGGTGCTCTGACCATCCGCTTTCCGCGGCGGCGCGCAGGTAGCGCACGGCCTCCTGGCGATCCGCGGCGTGGCGAATGGCCAGGACCGGCGGCGCATCCACGGCGAAACGCTCCGGCTGTGGCGGCGCGCGCTCGACCACCCGCCATTCCACCTCGCGCGACAGCCGGAGGCGCTGTCCGTCGGCACCTTCGAACCAGGCTGGCACCACCACCGTCAGTGGCGTCTCCGGTGGCAGAGCCGCATCCAGCTCACGCAGCAGGCTGGCGACCTGCGCGGGGCCGGCCGGTGCGGGAGCGGCATCCATGGCCGGAAAACCCGGCGCCAGCCAATGCAATTCGGTGCGCGATCCGTCCACGCGCAGCGCAGCGCGGTCCACGCCCGGCACCACCACCATCCACGGCCGGCCGCCAGCGCCGCCGTGCAACACCGGCCGCGCCAGCCATACCGCCACCAGCGCCAGCAGCAACAGGCGCAGGCACAGCAGCCAGCGTTCGTCGAAACGGATACGGTGGCGCGGCCGGGGTTTCTGCCGCAACCAGCGCAACGCCGCGAAATCGGTCGGGCGCTGTTCGCTGCGCCGGGCCAGGTGCACCAGCAGCGGCAGCAGCAGCGCGCCGAGGGCTGCGAGCGCCGCGGGCAACAGCAAGGCCAGGCTCACGCGTACTCCGCGGCGTCGCGCGCGCCGAACAGCCGCCGCAACGGCAGGTCCAGCGCCTGGTCCAGGAAATAGTCGGCATGGCGGATGCCGCTGGCATCCAGGCGCGCCTTCAGTTCGCGCCGGGCGGCGGCGAAACGGGCCAGATAGTCGGCGCGCATGGCGGCGCCGTCGCCGAGCAGTTCCTCGCCGGTTTCAGGATCCCGGAATCGATGGCCGCCGGTGAAACTGAAGTCGCGCTCCTCCACGGTCAACAGCGGAATCACCACCACCTCGCGACGCGCCGCCGCCAACCGTTCGGCCAGGGCGACACTGGCCTCGTCAAAGCAATCGCCCAGCAGGATCACCAGATCACCGGCGCCGATACGCTCCCACAGCGGCGCCAGCACCCGTGTTCCGGGGAAACCGCCATGTGCGGACAGGCCATGCAGTTCCAGCAGCAGGCGATCCCGCTGGCGGGCGCCGTTGGCCGGGGCAATCATCCGCAATCCGTCCTCATGCAAGGCAACCAGGCCGAAACGATCGCCCTGGCGCAGCGCCAGGTCCGCCAGGCAGGCCGCCATCGCCTTGGCCGCGTGCATCCGTGACCACCCGGGGCGAATGCCGTCCGCCTGCGCCATCGAGGCGCTGGCATCGAGCAGGATCCACACCGCCAGCGGACTCTCGCGCTCGGCCTCGCGCACGAAGAAGCGATCCGAGCGGGCGTACAGTTTCCAATCGATCTGGCGCGGCTCGTCGCCCGGTTCGTAGGCGCGGTACTGCGCGAACTCCAGGCCGGCGCCCCGGCTGCGGCTGCGGTGCAGGCCGATGCCCTGCCCGCCGACGGCGCGACGCGAGGTCAGCCGCAAATCCTTCAGGCGGCTGCGTACCTCGGGCGGGATCGGGTCGTAGGACACCGGGCGCGGAAGGTCAGGACCGTGCCAGCGGCACGTCGCGCAGCAGCGCGGCGATCACGTCGTCGGCGCTCTTCTGCTCGGCTTCGGCGGCGAACGAGAGCAGCAGGCGATGGCGCATCACCGGCGCGGCCAGCGCGACGATGTCCTCGCGGGTGGCGGCGAGGCGACCGTGCAGCAATGCCCGCGCCTTGGCGGCCAGCACCAGCGATTGGCCCGCGCGCGGACCGGCCCCCCATTTGACGTACTTGCGCACCTCTTCCGGCGAGTGCTCGCCCGGCCGGCTCGCGCGCACCAGGCGGGTTATCCAGCGCAGCAGATCCTCGCCCAGGTGGACCTGGCGCACGTACTGCTGCAGCGCCAGCACTTCCCCACCCTGCATCACCTGCGGCACGTCGTCGGTCTGGCGGCCGGTGGTCTGCAGCAGGATGTCGTGCTCTTCCTGTTCGCTGGGATAGTCCACCCGGATGTGCAGGAGGAAACGATCCAGCTGCGCTTCGGGCAAGGGATAGGTGCCCGCCTGTTCCAGCGGATTCTGGGTGGCCAGCACGAAGAATGGCGACGGCAGCGCATGGGTGACGCCGGCATAGCTGACAGTGCGCTCCTGCATCGCTTCCAGCAGCGCCGCCTGGGTCTTGGGCGGCGTGCGGTTGAGTTCGTCCGCCAGCAGCAGGTGGGTGAACACCGGACCGGGCTGGAAGCGGAAGCGGCGATGGCCGGTGCCGTGCTCTTCCTCCAGCAGTTCGGTGCCGAGGATGTCGCTGGGCATCAGGTCCGGGGTGAACTGCACGCGCCGGAACTGCAGCGCCAGCGCCTGCCCCAGCGTCCGTACCAGCAGCGTCTTGCCCAGGCCGGGCACGCCTTCCAGCAGACAGTGGCCGCCGGCCAGCAGGCCGATCAGCAACTGCTCCACCACCGGCGCCTGGCCGACGATGGCCCGGCCGATCGCCTCGCGCAGCGCGCCCAGCCGCTGCAACTGTCCCTGGATGTCGGATTCGGAAAGCTCGCTCATCGGAAGTCCCGCGAAAGAAAAAGTCGGAAAGGCCCTGCGTGCGGCCGGTTCATGAGTTCAACGCATACATCACGATGTTCACCGCGAACCGGGTGTTGTCCTCGGCCAGGAACCGCTTGTTGCGCCAGTCGTAGTCCCATTCGCAACCGTAGTCCTTGTTGCTGTAGAGCACGCCGAGCCGGCCATCGATCTCGATGCCCTGCAGGTATTCGTGGACCAGATCGTCGCCCCAGCCATTGAGCTCGAAGCCAGTGGCCGGCGGCCCGTCGAAGGTGAAGAAGCTGCGGTACAGCGGATGGTTGTTCGGCAGTTTCTTCATCGCCCTGGCACCGAAGATGGACGCCATCTGCGCCTCGAACGATTTGGCGAACAGGCCATCGATGTCGTGGTTGCAATCGTCCACGAACACGAAGCCGCCATTGCGCACGTAGCGTTCGAAATTGCGCCGCTCGGCCGGACTGAATTCGACCAGTTTGTGCCCGGCCAGGTAGCAGAACGGCGCGGACAACACGCGCGGATCCGACAGCGCCAGCACATGCTCCTTCGGATCCACCCGCATCCCGGTGTAATCGATCAGCGAGGTGATGAGGTTGGACGGCATGCGCTGGTCCACGTCCCAGTCGCCGGAGTCGTAGCGCAGGCGGGTGAACCAGAAATCGTAGGTGGCGGCCGCCCGTGCCGCGAGCGGCGACCCGCCCAGCCATGCGCCGGCCAGGCCGCCGGCCATCAACCGCAGGAACTCGGCGCGGGTCACGCCCGTCGCCTCGCCGGTTGCTCCCACGTCGCGGCGGCCTCAGGCACGAGCGGGAGGCGCGGCGGGGGAAAGGCGGAATCCATCAACGGCACGGGCATCCCGGAACGGTACGTGGGCACGGACGCCAGCTTCTCACGAGGACGCGTTCCGCACCCGCGCGTGCGCCGCCTCCCGCGTTCGGGAGGCGACGCGGAGGATCAGACGGCGTCGGACAGCGAGGTGAAGGTGAAGTCGCGCAGTTTCATCGGCGGAATCATCATCACGAACGAGGATTCGTCACCGGCCACGCGCACCGGCTTGCCCAGTTCCTCGATGTTGTTGAGCATGATCACGGGCGATTCGTTGAAGCGGAAATTCTTGACCGGATACTTGATCTCGCCGTTCTCGATATAGAAGGTGCCATCGCGGGTCAGGCCGGTCAGCAGCACGGTCTGTGGATCCACCAGGCGGATGTACCAGGTACGGGTGACCAGGATGCCCTTCTGGGTGCTCTTCACCAGTTCGGCGGTGGACTTGTCGCCACCGGCCATCAGCAGGTTGCCGGGCGAACCGATCGCGCGCTTGCCCTGCTTCTGCGCCCAGAAGCGCGAATAGTCCAGGTTGGCGATCTTGCCATTCTCGACGATCGCCATCTTCTCGCGCGGCAGGTTCTCGCCATCCCATGGCAGCACCGGGGCGTCCGGATGCCAGGGATCGGCGGTCAGGTTGACCCGCGGATCGTAGACCTGCTCGCCCAGCTTGTTGCCGCCGCCCTTCTTGGACAGGAAGCTGCGGCCCTCGTCGGCCTGGCGCGCATCGAAGAAATTCATCATGAAGGAGATCAGGCCCGCCGCCGCGGCCGGCTCCAGGATCACGGTGTACTTGCCCGGCTCCAGCGCCTTGGCCTCGGCCGACTCGCTGGCCTTGCGCATGGCGGTGCGGATGTCGCTGTCGGCCTTGAACGCGCTGGCGTCCTTCAGGTTGCGGCCCACCCAGCCCGAGCCGCGGCCGTCCTCGGTGCGCACGGTGCAGGTGTAGTCGAAGCTGGTCGCGCGCTGGTAGCCGAAGTTGCCCTTGCTGTTGGCGAAGGCGACGAAGCTCTGGCCGTCCTCCAGGAAGCCGGCCGCGATCAGTTTCTCCGCCTTGCACGGCGCAATCGAGGCCGCGGCGACGTCGGCGCGGAACTCCGGGGTGATCGCGGCGGTGGATTCGCTGAAGGTCGGGCTGGCCTGGTAGGCCTGCTTGTCGATGGCCGGCATGAACTCCGGATTCTCCGGCGCCAGCCGGGCCAGGTCCTCGGCGCGGCGGACCACGCGTTCCAGCGCGGCGTCGTTGAACTCGTTGATGGTGGCCACGCCCACGCGCTTGCCGAAGGCCACCTGCACGGCCAGGTCGGCGTTGCTGACGATGCCGCTGGTGGAGACATCGTTGAGCGCGAACCGGATGTTGCCGCTGATGCTGCCACTCAGGCTGGCCGTGCATTCATCGGCCTTGGACAGCGCGATGACCTTGTCCAGGATGGCCTTGGCCTGCTCTTCGGTAAGGATGCTCATGTTCTGGTGTTCTCTCGTAGGGCGGAGCTCGCTCCGCCGCCTTTCGCTGTCGGGAACCTCGGGTAGCGATGGCGCCGGGCGGACCCGGCGTCATGCCTCAACCCAGGCTGCGGGCGGTATTGATGACGTTGATGCCGTTGAAGCGTGCGGTGGAGGAACCGTGCGACACCGCCGACACCTGGCCGGGTTGCCCCTTGCCGTCGAAGAACGAACCACCCAGGCGGTAGTCGCTCTCGTCGCATACCGCGGCACAGGCATTCCAGAACTCCGGCGTGCGGATCTGGTAGGCCACGTCCTCGATCTGCTGCGTGATCCTGCCGTTCTTGATCTCGTAGAACAGCTGCCCGCCGAACTGCGCGTTGTAGCGCTGCTGGTCGATGGAGAACGAACCGTCGCCGATGATGTAGATGCCGTTCTCGACGTCCTTGATCATGTCGGCCACACTGAGCTTCTGCTTGCCCGGCTGCAGCGAGACATTGGCCATGCGCTGGAACTGCACGCTCGACCAGGAGTCGGCGTAGCAGCAGCCGTCGGATTCGGTCTTGCCCAGGATGTGGGCCTGATCGCGGATGGTCTGGTAGTCCACCAGCTTGCCGTCGCTGATCAGGTTCCAGCGCTTGGTCTTCACGCCCTCGTCGTCGTAGCCCACCGCGCCGAGGCTGCCGGGCTGGACCTTGTCGGCGAAGATGGTGACCTTGTCGCTGCCGTACTGGAAATGCGATTCGCGCTTGTCCAGGGTGGCGAAGCTGGTGCCGGCGTAGTTGGCCTCGTAGCCGAGCACGCGGTCCAGTTCCAGCGGATGGCCGACCGATTCGTGGATGGTCAGCCAGGTATGCGAGGGATCCAGCACCAGATCGTACTTGCCCGGCTTCACCGACGGCGCCTTGAGCTTGGCGCGCGCCTGCTTGGCCGCGGCGACGGCGTCTTCCTTCATGTCGTAGGACAGGCCGTAGTTGATCACGCCGTTGGGCGAGACCACCTTGCCGGACGCATCGCCGTCCAGGTATTCGAAGCCCATGCCCATCGGCGAAGACAGGCCGTCGCGGGTGCGGAACTTGCCGCTGGCCTTGTCGATGGCGGTGACCGTCATCGGCACCCAGATGCGGTGCACGTCCTGGTCGATGTAGGAACCGTCGGTGCTGGCGAAGTACTTCTGCTCGTTGACCAGGAACAGCATCGAGTTGACGAAATCCGCGCCGGCGTTGATCGCCGCCGCGTTGACCCCCAGCAGCAGATCGGCCTTGTCCTTGATCGGCACCGCCATCGCGTTCTTGCGGATCGGGGTCTTCCAGGACACCTCGCCCACGCCCGGCGTGGCCGCCAGTTGCACCGGCTTGGCCTGCACCTTGCTGTTGGCCTTGGCGATCGCGGCGGCCTGCTGCGCGGCGCGCGCGACGCCCTGCGCGGTCAGCTCGTGGGTGGCGGCGAAGCCCCAGGCGCCGTTGGCGATCACGCGGATGCCGACACCGGTGGACTCGGTGTTGACCACGTTCTGCACCTTGTCCTCGCGGGTGATCACGAACTGGCGCAGGTAGCGCCCTATGCGCACGTCGCAGTAGCTGGCGCCGGCCTCCTTGGCCGCGGTCATGGCGGTGTCGGCCAGGCGCTTCTTCAGGCCGACATCGAGGGAGGTCTGCAGTTCCTCGGCGGCGATGGCCTTGCCGAAGTACGCCGGCAGCATCAGGCCGCCGAGGCTGAGGCCGCTGTAGGCCAGGAAGTCACGTCTGCGCAAGGCTAGCTCTCCATCGATGAGCCCCGCAGCGCGGAGCTGGAACGGAACGAAACGGAATGAGGCGGGGCGAAGCAGGTGATCGCGATTGCGGTGCGTCCGGATTCTTGCCGGTGGCTGAATCGTCCGTCAAATGACTTTCGGCATAGACGCCATGCTTTCCGGCGCGCATCGGTCGGAAAGCCCGGACTCCCCGACCACGTGCCGCGGCGCGGTGATCGCGCCGGGACGACCTGTCGCAGACAGATGCCGGGCGCGTCCCCGCGGGCGTTCAACGCATCGGACGGCGCGATGCGAAAGCCGCGCGCCGACGAGGCTTCGATTGTCGATGTGTCCGTGGACGCGGCCGGGTAGCGATGAGGCCGCCCGCGCGGCCTCAGTCGAGCAGATCGCGCACGCGATACTGGCCGGGCGCACGTCCTGCCAGGCGGCGGGCCACGTGCAGCGCGCCGCGCGCGAAGATGTCCCGGTTGGTGGCGCGATGGGTCAGTTCGATGCGCTCGCCCAGGCCGGTGAACTGGACCAGGTGCTCGCCGACGATGTCGCCGGCACGCAGGCTGGCGTAATGCACGGCGGCGCCCGCCGAACCGGCGGCCTCGCCCAGGGTCAGCGCGGTGCCCGAGGGCGCGTCCTTCTTGTGGATGTGGTGGGACTCGACCACGTCGCAGTCCCAGCCCCCCAGCGCCGCGGCCGCGCGTTCGACCAGTTCGGTCAGCACCGCCACCCCCAGGCTGAAGTTGGAGGCCCACGCCACCGGTATCCGGCTGGCGGCCTGCGCCAGCGCCTCCCGCTGTGGTCCGGCCAGGCCGGTGGTGCCCGAAACCAATGCGGCGCCGCGCTGCGCGCACAGCGCCAGCACCGGATCGAAACCTTCCGGCAGACTGAAATCGATGGCGACGTCGAACGCCGGCACGCCGCCCAGTTCACTGGCGGCGAAGTAAGGCACGCCCTCCACCACCCGCTGCGCGGGCGATTTGCGCATCACCGCCGCGACCACCTGCACCTGCTGCGGTTGTTCGGCGGCCAGGCGCAACAATGCCTGGCCCATGCGCCCGGAGGCGCCGTGGATGAGAAGACGGGTGGGCGTGGTTTCCATGCCCGGCATGGTAGCCGAGCCGGCCCCGATGGCGAAGCTGGCAACGCCATCCCCTCGCTGGAGCGACGTGAGCCGCGACCGGATGCGTTCCCGTCAACGACAGCCGCGGCTACCCGGTAACGCGGGAGCGATTCCTGCCGCCTGTCGTGACAGCGACGTCAGTCGCGATGCTCTGAAACACCAGCTCTCCCTTCGCGACTGACGTAGCTCCCGCAAGGGCGCCCACCGGGCTGCCTTCACGCCACCGCGGCGGCGACTTCCTCGCGCACCAGCGCGCCCAGCCGCGCCATGCCCTGCTCGATCTTCTCGGCCGATACGGTCACGAACGACAGGCGCAGGGTATTGGGTTGCGGGTCGACGGCGAAGAACGGCGCGCCCGGCACGAACGCGACGTTCTGCTCGATCGCCCGGGCCAGCAGCGCGCTGGCGTCGACGCCCTCCGGCAGCGTGACCCAGATGAACATGCCGCCCGCCGGCCGGTTCCATGTCGCCTCGGCGGGGAAATGCCGCTGCAGCGCCGACAGCATCAGCTCGCACTGGTTGCCGTAGAGCGTGCGGATTTCGGGAATGTGCCGATCCAGGAAACCGCCCTGCACCGCCTCGAAGACAATCCGCTGGGAGAACGACGGCGTGTGCAGGTCCGCCGCCTGCTTGGCCTGCACGAGTTTGGCGTGCAGCGCTTCGGGCGCGATCAGGTAGCCCAGCCGCAAACCCGGCGCCAGCACCTTGGAGAACGAGCCCATGTAGACCACGTTGTCCGGATCCATCGACAGCAGGCTGGGCAACTGCTCGCCCTGGTAGCTCAGTTCGCCGTAAGGGTCATCCTCGATCACCAGCACGCCGGCGGCGCGGGCACGCGCGATCAACGCCGTGCGGCGTTCCAGCGGCAGGCGCCGGCCGGTGGGGTTCTGGAAGTTCGGCAGGCAGTACATGAAACGACCGCCGCGCAGCTGCGCCTCGTCCAGCGCGTCGACCACGATGCCTTCGTCGTCGCTGCACATGGCCGAGAACGCGGGCTGGAACAGCGAGAAGGCCTGCAGCGCACCCAGGTAGCTCGGCGTTTCCACCAGCACCTTGCTGCCTTCGTCGATCAGCACCTTGCCCAGCAGATCCAGTCCCTGCTGCGAGCCGGTGGTGACCAGCACCTGCCCGGGCCGGATGGTGACGCCATCGCGGCTGTGGCGCGCGGCGATCCATTCCCGCAAGGGGGTGAAGCCCTCGGTCGGTCCGTATTGCAGCGCGGCCTGCGGCGCCTCGGCGAACACCTTGTCGGTGGCCGCTTGCATGCGCTGGATCGGGAAGGTCGCCGGGGAAGGCAGGCCACCGGCGAAGGAAATCACCTCGGGACGCTCGGTGACCTTGAGGATTTCGCGGATCGCCGAACTGGTCAGCGCCTGCGCACGACGGGACAGGGTGAAATGGCTGTTCATCGGCGCAGTGTAACGGCGATACCGGTCGCCGCCGTCATGCACTGCGCCAATACGCCGGCGTACCGCTAGCGGCCGGCCGCCACCAGCACCCGGCCGATCCCGCTGGCATCGATCTCGGCCGCGGCAAGACGCAGGGCCGCCGCGTCGACACCGGCATCGAAACCGATGCGGAAATGCACTTCGCCGTCGGGGGTGCGCGAGGAATGGATCGAGGACAGGCTGACCCCATGCCGCTCGAACACGTGCAGCAGCGCGCGCAGCGAACCGGGGCGATCTTCGGGCAGGTGCACGCTCATGGCCTGCGCTCCCGCCAGGTCCGCCAGCAGATAGCCCAGCCGCTCGTAGCTGTAATTGCCCTCGGCCAGCGCCCGCGTTCCCAGCGCCTCCCGGTTGCCGGACAGGAATTCCGCGCGAAACGCCGCCCGCGCCGCATCGTCGCCCTCGCCCACCAGCGCCGCCATCCGCCCGATCTGGGCGTGCAACGCGGTCAGGATCTCATGGGCGTGCGGGTTGCCGAACTGGATGTCTTCATAGATGGCCGGGTTCAACGAGAGGATGCGCGCCAGGATGGCCGCGTCCATCTCGAAGGAGGCCGAACGGAACGGCAGCACGTCCGCCAAATCGCCAACCCGGGCTTTCTGTCCACGCAGCACGCCGGCCTGGGCGAGGTGGGTGGCATGCACCATGGCCTGCACCAGCGCCATGATGCGATCGTGCTGTTCGGGCTCGGCCCTCACGTATTCGCCTTCGAGCGCGTGCAGGAAATCGTCCAGCCAGGGCCGCCAGGCGTCCAGCCGGGCCTCGCAGACCACCGTCACCCGCCCTTTCAGGGTTGGCGCCTTGGGCGGCGCGGTCATCGGGTGCAGGCCCACGACCTCGGCGCGCGAATCCAGCATCGCCGCGATCGGCGTGGCCTTGATCGAGGTGACGTCCAGCCACAACCGCCCCGCCTCGCCGCCGCCGGCCAGTCCGATGTAGCGCTGGATGATCCCGGCGGTGTGCCGGATGGGCGCGGAGAAGATCAGCACGTCGGCGCGCCGCGCCAGTTCGGCTTCCGGCCGCGAGTCTGGATCCGCAGGATCGTGCCCGATGACGGCCAGGCCCATGCGGGTCTCGAAGAAACGGCGCAACCAGCGCCCATAGGCGCCAGCGCTGCCGACGATGCCGATCAGGGGTGCGGACACGAAAAAGGGCTCCAGGGGGAGCCCTCATTCTAGGTCAGACCCTCGTGCGGGTCAGGACGTCATCCGGTCCCAGAAGCCCTTCACGCCGTCCAGGAAGGTCGCCGACTTGGGCGAGTGCTTGCGCGCTTCGTCGCCCACGAAGGTCGCCTCGAACTTCTCCAGCAATTCGCGCTGCTCGGTGGTCAGGTTGACCGGGGTTTCCACCACGACCCGGCAATACAGATCGCCCTCGCTGCGGCTGCGCACCGACTTCACGCCCTTGCCGCGCAGGCGGAACAGCTTGCCGGTCTGGGTTTCGGCCGGAATACGGATCTCCGCCTCGCCATTGAGGGTGGGCACGCGGACGGTGTCGCCCAGCGCCGCCTGGGAGATGCGGATCGGCACTTCGCAATGCAGGTCGTCGCCGTCGCGCTGGAAGATCTCGTGTTCGCGCACGCGCACTTCCACGTACAGATCGCCCGGCGGCGTACCGGGGGGGCCGGCCTCGCCCTCGCCGGTCAGGCGGATGCGATCGCCGCTGTCCACGCCGGCCGGAATCTTGACCGACAGGACTTTCTCTTCTTCCACGCGACCGGCGCCATGGCAGGTCTTGCACGGATTCTTGATGGTCTGGCCGCGCCCGCCGCAGGCCGGGCAGGCCTGCTGCATGGCGAAGATGCCGCGCTGCATGCGCACGTTGCCGCGCCCGCCGCAGGTGGCGCAGGTCTCGACCTGGCCATCCTCGGAGCCCGAACCATGGCAGGGCTCGCAGGCCACCAGGGTGGGAATCTCGATGCGCTTCTCGATGCCGGCCACGGCCTCTTCGAGATCCAGCTCCATCACGTAGCCGATGTCGGCGCCGCGGCGGGCCGCGCGCGCGCCGCCGCCACCAAAGATGTTGCCGAAGATGTCGCCGAAGATGTCGCCCATGTCCGGGCCGCCCGCGCCACCGCCCATGCCGTGCTCGAACGCGGCATGCCCGTGGGCATCGTAGGCGCGGCGCTTGGCGCCGTCGGACAACACCTCGTAGGCCTCCTTGCATTCCTTGAACGATGCCTCGGCCGCCTTGTCGCCGGGATTGCGATCCGGATGGAACTTCATCGCGCAGCGGCGATAGGCCTTCTTCAGCTCATCTTCGCTGGCGGTGCGGGCCACGCCCAGGACTTCGTAGTAATCGCGTTTCATCGGCAAGCAGGGATTGGAGATTCGGGATTGGGGATGGCGGACAGCATCGGAACTTCAGATACCGGAAGGGGATCCGGAAACCGGAAGCGCTGTTCCGAATCCCGAATCCCCATTCCCGATTCCCGGCCTTACTTCTTGTCGTCCTTGACTTCGGTGAACTCGGCATCGACCACGTCGTCGCCCCCGGATTGCGCGCCCGGGGCGGCACCGTCATCGGCGCCCGGCTGCTGGCCGGCGGCGGCCGCCGCGTACAGCGACTGGGCCGCTTCTTCCAGGGTCTTGGACTTGGCTTCGATCTGGGCCTTGTCGTCGCTCTTCATCGCCGTTTCCAGCTCGGCGATGGCACCCTCGACCCGGCCGATCACGTCGCCCGGCACCTTGCTGCCGTGTTCGGTGATGGCGGTGCGGGTGGCGTGCAGCAGGCCGTCGGCGTGGTTGCGCGCCTGCACCAGCTCGTGGAACTTCTTGTCCTCGTCGCGATGCGCCTCGGCGTCGGCGACCATGCGCTGGATCTCTTCCTCGGACAGGCCCGAACCGGCCTTGATCTCGACCTTCTGTTCCTTGTTGGTCTTCTTGTCCTTGGCCGAGACGTGCAGGATGCCGTTGGCGTCGATGTCGAACGACACCTCGATCTGCGGCAGGCCGCGCGGCGAGGGATCGATGCCGGCCAGGTCGAAGCGGGCCAGCGACTTGTTGAAGCGGGCCTGCTCGCGCTCGCCCTGCAGCACGTGCACGGTCACCGCGGACTGGTTGTCCTCGGCCGTGGAGAAGGTCTGCGAGGCCTTGGTCGGGATGGTGGTGTTCTTCTCGATGATCTTGGTGAACACGCCGCCCAGGGTCTCGATGCCCAGGCTCAGCGGGGTCACGTCCAGCAGCAGCACGTCCTTGACGTCGCCGGCCAGCACGCCGCCCTGGATCGCGGCGCCCAGCGCCACGGCTTCGTCGGGGTTGACGTCCTTGCGCGGATCCTTGCCGAAGAATTCGGCCACCGCCTGCTGCACCTTCGGCATGCGGGTCTGGCCACCGACCAGGATCACCTCGCTGATCTCGCTGGCGCGCAGGCCGGCGTCGTTCAGCGCGATGCGGCACGGCTCGATGCTCTTCTTGATCAGGTCTTCCACCAGCGCTTCCAGCTTGGCGCGGGTCAGCTTGATGTTGAGGTGCTTCGGGCCGGACGCGTCGGCGGTGATGTACGGCAGGTTGACTTCGGTCTGCTGCGAGCTGGACAGCTCGATCTTGGCGCGCTCGGCGGCGTCCTTCAGGCGCTGCAGGGCCAGCGGATCCTTGCGCAGATCGATGCCCTGGTCCTTCTGGAACTCTTCCACCAGATAGTCGATGACGCGCTTGTCGAAGTCCTCGCCACCCAGGAAGGTATCGCCGTTGGTGGCCAGCACCTCGAACTGCTTCTCGCCGTCGACGTTGGCGATCTCGATGATCGACACGTCGAAGGTGCCGCCGCCCAGGTCGTACACGGCGATCTTGCGATCGGTGCCGTCGGCCTTGTCCAGGCCATAGGCCAGCGCCGCGGCGGTCGGCTCGTTGATGATGCGCTTGACGTCCAGGCCGGCGATCTTGCCGGCGTCCTTGGTCGCCTGGCGCTGGCTGTCGTTGAAGTAGGCCGGCACGGTGATGACCGCTTCGGTCACCGTCTCGCCCAGGAAGGCCTCGGCGGTCTTCTTCATCTTCTCCAGGATGCGCGCGGAGATTTCCTGCGCGGACAGCTTCCTGCCGTCGGCGGTGGCCACCCAGGCGTCGCCGTTGTCGTGCTGGACGATGGAGTACGGCACCAGGCCGATGTCCTTCTGCACTTCGGCGTCGGTGAACTTGCGGCCGATCAGGCGCTTCACCGCGAAGAAGGTGTTCTTGGGGTTGGTGACGGCCTGGCGCTTGGCCGAGGCGCCCACCAGGACTTCGCCGTCCTTGGTGTAGGCGACGATGGAGGGGGTGGTACGGTCGCCTTCGGAATTCTCGATGACGCGTGCCTTGCCGCCTTCCATGATCGCCACGCACGAATTGGTCGTGCCCAGGTCGATGCCGATGATCTTGCCCATTGTCGGGTTCGCTCCCTAAAAAATGTCTGTCTTGGTCCGGCGTTGCGCCGGGGATGGTCTGGATGTGGGGTCCGGCCGGCGCGGTTCAAGCGCCGCCGGGTCCACGCGTTCAGTCCTGCCGGGCCACCACCACCAGCGCGGGGCGCAGCAGGCGGTCGTTGAGCAGGTAGCCCTTCTGGAACACCTGCACCACGCTGCCGGGGGCAGCGCCGGGGGCGTCGGCCTGGCTGATGGCCTGGTGGTGTTCCGGGTTGAACGGGGCGCCGACCGGATCGAGCACGGTCAGGCCGTTGTCGCCGGCGACCTTCAGCAACTGCTTGTAGGTCAGTTCCAGGCCTTCACGCAGCGGATTGGCCTCGTTGCCGGCCGCAGCCAGCCCGGCATCCAGGCTGTCGAAGACCGGCAGCAGGTCGCCCAGCAGGCGTTCGTTGGCGAACTTGCGCGCCATCTCGATGTCGCGCGCCACCCGCTTGCGCTGGTTCTCAAGGTCCGCGCGCTCCAGCAGCGAGGCGGCCCGCAACTGGTCCACCTCGTTGCGGAGCGTTTCCAGTTCGGCGATCAGGGGGTTGTCGGTTTCTTGCGGTTCGGGCATCTGGCCCGGTTCGGAATCGTGTTCGTTTTGGTTCATTTCGGGTCCCGGCGCGGCGTTTCCTGCCGCATGACAGCCAACTTATTGGGCCGGGCTGTCGGGATTCAAGGCGGCGCCCAGCGCATCGGCCGCCGCCTGCACCACCGGGATCACCCGGTCGTAGGCCATCCGGGTGGGGCCGATCACCCCCAGCACCCCCAGCACCTGGCCGCCGGCCATGTAGGGCGCGGTGACCACCGAGACGCTGTCGTGGCGGGCCAGGCCGGTGTCCTCGCCGATGAAGATGCGCACCCCGGGGGCGCGCAGGGTTCGCTCCAGCAGCTGCAGGATCTCGCGCTTGCGGGCGAAGGTCTCGAACAGATCCCGCAGGCGTTCCAGGTCGGACAGGTCCTGCACGCTCATCAGCCGGGTCTGCCCGGCCAGGACCACGTCGTCGCCGGGCGGGACCAGCGCCTGTTCGGCCAGGTCCACCGCCTCGGCCAGCAACCCTTCCATCTCGCTGCGGGCCGCGCGCAGTTCCCGCAGTAGGGTCGCGCGGATGTCGGCCAGCGGGCGTCCGGCGAAATGGGTGTTCAGATAGTTGGCGATCCGCTCCAGCTCGGACCGGTCGTAGGTCCGGCGCGGTTCGATGACCCGGTTCTGCACGTCGTTGTCGGCGAACACCAGGATCGCCATCACCCGGCGGCCGTCCAGCGGCACGAAATCGATGTAGCGGAACGCGAACTGCTCGCGCCGGGGCGCACTGACCACGCCGACGAAATGGGTCATCGCCGACAGCAGTTCGGAGGCATTGCCCAGCAGGGCCTGGGTGCCCGCCCCGGCCGGCAGTTCGGAACGCAGGCGGGTGATCTCGCCCTCGCCCAGCGACTTCACCTGCACCAGGCTGTCCACGAACACCCGATAGCCCTGGGCGGTCGGCACCCGTCCGGCGGAGGTGTGCGGCGAGCTCAACAGCCCCACTTCCTCCAGCTCGGCCAGGATGTTGCGGATGGTCGCCGGGCTGACGTCCAGGCCGCCGTGGCGGGCCAGGGTCTGCGAGCCGACCGGCTCGCCGTCGCGGATGTAACGGGAGATCAGCGCCCGCAGCAACTGGCGGGCGCGGGGGTCCAGCGGGGTGTCGGCGGGTGCGGCCATCATCGCGAATAGATAGCGGCATCGCCTCGCGACCGCAAGCGTTGAAGTGACTTCCGGCCACTTGGCCCGCGCCGGCGGATGCGGGTCAATGGGCATCCCTTCCGCACCGAGCCCACCGCCATGGTCTACCTGTTGTTCAAGCTGCTGCACGTGGTGGCCGTGGTGCTGTTCCTCGGCAACATCACCATCGGCGTGTTCTGGGTGCGCCACGCCGCCCGCCACCGTTCCCCGTCGCGGCTGGCGGACGCGATGGCCGGGGTCATCCGCGGCGATCGCGTGTTCACCCTGCCGGCGGTAATGGTGATCATCGCCAGCGGCGGCCTGGCCGCCTGGCAAGGCGGCTGGCCGGTGCTGCGCACGGGTTGGATCGCCTGGGGCGTCGGCCTGTTCGTGTTGTCCGGGCTGGTGTTCGCGGTGTTGGCCCCGCTCCAGCACCGCCTGCGGGTGCTGGCCGCCCGCGATGGAATCGGCTGGGAAGACTGCGCGCAGCTGCTGCGGCGCTGGAACCGCATCGGCATCGCCAGCCTGGTGCCGGCCTGGCTGGCCCTCGCCGCGATGGTGCTGAAGGTGCCCGCGTAGCGCCGTCTCGGTTCCTGCGACGGCGCCCGCCGATGCTGCCGCCGCGTGCCATGCGCGTCATGGCTGGCCCTTACAATACGAGCATGCTCAGACACCTCGCGATCAAGGATTTCGCCGTCGTCCGCGCCACCGAACTGGAATTCGGCCCCGGCATGACCGTCATTTCCGGTGAAACCGGCGCCGGCAAGTCATTGCTGGTGGATGCCCTGGGATTCCTGTCCGGCCTGCGCGCCGACAGCGGCGTGGTCCGCCACGGCGCCGAACGCGCCGAACTGTCGGCCGAATTCGCCATCGAGGCCAACGCCCCGGCGCTGGCGTGGCTGCGCGAGCAGGAACTGGACGACGAACTGGCCTGCCAGCTGCGCCGTATCATCCGCGCCGATGGCGGTTCGCGCGCCTGGATCAACGGCCGCAGCGTCACCCTCGGCCAGTTGTCGGATCTGGCCGGGCGGCTGGTGGAAATCCATGGCCAGCACGAGCACCAGGCACTGATGGACAAGGCCAGCCAGCGCGACCTGCTGGACGGCTACGCCCGCAACGCCGCCGAACGGCAAGCCGTGGCGACCGCCGCGACGCGCTGGTCGGAACTGCTGCAGGAACGCGATCACCTCTCGCGCCAGGGCGACGTCTCCGACCGCATCAACTACCTGGAACACCAGCTCGGCGAACTGGCGCGCGAGGATCTCGCTCCAGCCAGCATCGAGAACCTGGTCGCCGGCCACCGCCGCCAGGCCCATGCCACCGGCCTCATCCAGGCCTGCGACGCGGCGCTGGCGCGGCTGGGTGGCGACGAATCGCCGTCCCTGTCACGGCAGCTGCAGCAGACCCGTGGCGACCTGGCCCGGCTGGCCCAGCACGAACCCCGGCTGGCCGAGATCGACGGCATGCTGGAAAGCGCCAATATCCAGATCGAGGAAGCGCTCGGCCTGCTGGGCCAGATCCGCGACGATCTGGACGCCGATCCGGAGCAGTTCGAGGAGCTGGAACTGCGGCTCGGTCGCATCCACGACCTGGCCCGCAAGCACCGCACCACCCCGGACGACCTGGCCCGCGTGCGCGATGCCATCGCCACCGAACTGGATGGCCTGCGCGGTGCCGGCGAACGCCTGCTCGGCCTCAACAAGGAAATCGAGGCCGCCCGCGACGCCTGGAAGACCGCCGCCGCCAAACTCACCCGCAGCCGCCAGCGCGCCGCCCGCGAACTGGGCAAGGCCACCACCGCCCTGATCGGCGAACTGGGCATGGGCGGCGGGCGCTTCGAGATTTCGCTGGAGGCCAACGAAGGCGATCGGCCCGATCCGGCCGGCGCCGAGCGGGTCGAGTTCCTGGTCGGCGCCAACGCCGGCCAGCCGCCACGGCCGCTGCGCAAGGTCGCCTCCGGCGGCGAACTGTCGCGCATCTCCCTGGCCATCGAGGTCGCCGCGCTCGGCGTGGACGCGGTGCCCACCATGGTGTTCGACGAGGTGGACTCCGGCATCGGCGGCGCGGTCGCCGACATCGTCGGCAAGAAACTGCGTGCGCTCGGCGCCCAGCGGCAGGTGCTGTGCGTGACCCACCTGCCCCAGGTCGCCGCCCAGGGGCACGCGCACTACCGGGTCAGCAAGGCGCCGGTGGATGGCATGACCCAGAGCGCGGTCGAAGTGCTGACCGCGCGCCAGCGCGAGGAAGAACTGGCGCGCATGCTGGGCGGCGTCGAGGTCAGCAAGGAAGCCCACGCGGCGGCCAAGCGGCTGCTGGCCGACGTCGCCGGCTGAGGCATGCACCCCCGGGGGCGTGTTCCTTTCCCGGCATCGGGATGGAAGGCGCCTGGATGGCCCGGAAGCCTGCGGGAAAGTTCGCGGCCGGAGACCGCTCCCGCCCGGCATCGGGCTGGAGGCGGATGTCGAATCGCGGGAATCAGCGCTTCTTGCGCACGTACAGCACCAGCGAGTGCTCTTCCAGCACGTAACCGTGCTTGGCGGCGATTTCGCGCTGCAGCTTCTCGATTTCCGCGCTTTCGAACTCGATGATCTTGCCGGTATCCACGTCCACCATGTGGTCGTGGTGGCCGCCGCGATCGAGTTCGTAGACGGCCTGGCCACCCTCGAAGTTGTGCTTCAGCACCAGACCGGCGGCCTCGAACTGGGTCAGCACCCGGTACACCGTGGCCAGTCCGATTTCATCGCCGTGCTCCAGCAACTGGCGGTAGATGTCTTCGGCACTGAGGTGGTGCTGTGAGCTTTTCTGCTCCAGCAGCTCCAGGATGCGCATCCGCGGGTGGGTGACCTTGAGGCCAACCTTGCGAAGTTCTTGGGATTCCATATCGGCGTCTCCGTTCATAACCGGTTTAGCGCCGGCTGCCTGAAGCTGGGTTGCGGCGGTCGCCGGAAGTGTATCATCGGCATGTTTTCCACCTGTAGCCGTCCCATGCGCAAACTCCTGCTGGTCGCCGCCCTCGCCTCCCTGACTGCCGGCTGCGGCATCCTCTACAAGCAGCCGATCTACCAGGGCAACCTGCTGGACAAGGCGGCGGTGGATCAATTGCAGGTGGGCCAGAGCAAGCAGCAGGTGCAGGCGCTGATCGGCAGCCCGTCCATCGCCGATCCGTTCCATTCCCAGCGTTGGGACTACGCGGCCAGCGAACGCACCAACCGCCGCGGCACCACCGAGATCAAGACCCTGACCCTGCTGTTCCAGGGCGATCAGCTGGCGAGCTGGGAAGGCGAGTATTTCCCCGAGAACGATCTGCAACTGGCCTCGGATGTGCGCAAGTTCGGTCCCAATCTGGCCAAGGACAAGAAGAAGGGCGGTCGCGGCGGCCGCTGAGCCGGCCTAGGCCTTGCGGGCGCGGCGTCGCCGCGCCTCCTTGGGGTCCAGCGTCAACGGCCTCAACAATTCAACCCGGTCTCCCTCGCGCAGTTCGGTTTCGGCCTGCGCCGCCACGCCGTGGATGGCGTAGCCGTTGATTTCCGGATCATCGGCGAATCCTGATGCCCGCACCGCATCGCCCACCCGCGCGCCGGCAGGCAGATCGAGCGTCACCGTGTCGAACCGGTGCGGCCAGGCGCGGATGACCTCGACCCGCATGCTCATTCCCCGCGGTCGGCCACGCGCACGAAGTCGTCGACCATGCGGTCGGCCAGGCCCTGGAAGCCCAGGGTCAGCGCGGGCAGCAACAGCCGGCTGGACGGCTCGAATTCCAAGGTCAGGCTGACCTTGCAGGCACTCTCGTCCAGGGCGTGGAATTCCCACTGCCCGTGCAGCTTGCGGAACGGCCCGTCGACCAGCTTCATGTCGATGCGGTGCGGACGGTCCAGGGTGTTCTCGGTGGTGAACCAGGTGCTCAGCGAGCCCAGCCCCAGATCCAGCCGGGCCACCAGGCGCTGCTCGCCGGACTCGATGACTTCGGCGCCGCGGCACCAGTCGAAGCGGCGGGGATAGGCGGGAACGTCGTTGACCAGGTCGAACATGCGGCTGGCGGCGTGTTCGACCAGGGCGCTGCGGCGGATGGTTTGCATTTGACTCGCTTGTGGTTCCGCCTTCGGCGACAATAAACGGATGGGCAAGAAACCGGACAAGAATAAAGCAACTGGCACCATCGCGTTGAACAAGCGCGCCCGCCACGAGTACCACCTGGAGGAGCGCCTCGAGGCGGGACTGGCGCTGCAGGGCTGGGAGCTCAAGGCCATCCGCGCCGGCCGGGCCAACATCACCGAGGCCTACGCGACCATTCGCCATGGCGAGATCTTCCTGTTCGGTTCCCAGATCACCCCGCTCATCCAGGCCTCCAGCCACGTGGTGGCCGAGGATCGCCGTACCCGCAAGATGCTGCTGCACCGGCGCGAAATCGACCGCCTGATCGGCAAGGTCGAGCGTGACGGCTACACCCTGGTGCCGACCTCGCTGTACTGGAAGGGCAACAAGGTCAAGGCCGAGATCGCCCTGGCCAAGGGCAAGCAATCCCACGACAAGCGCGCCGCCAGCAAGGAACGCGACTGGGCCCGCGAGAAATCGCGCGTCATGCGCCAGCACAACCGCGACGCCTGAGCCGGTTTTCCCGTAGGAGCGACGTGAGTCGCGCCCGGGATTTCCGGCACAGGTTCCCGGCACGGATGACGGGTACGTGCCCAGACTGCTTTATTCATCCGGTCGCGACTCACGTTGCTTCTACGGGACGCCCTCGGCCGTCACCCGGCTAACCACCGGTTGACCGGCTCTCCGTCACAACCTTGTAAGCGCCCCACCCCGCCCCTACACTGTCATGGTCAGGAAACATTCTGGCTCCCGGGGGTGCACTGGCTTCGACGGGGGTTGCAAAGTTGCCTGGTGCATGCCGAGGGGGCAGCTTTCCTCGTAAATCCAGCGGCAAAACTCTAGTTGCCAACGACGACAACTACGCTCTCGCCGCTTAAGGCGTAAGCCCCGAAACTGCTTGTGTCCGTGCTCGCAGCGTAGGGTCACTATCACGGAATCGCCGGGAGCCGCTGCCTGTCAGCTCCCGGTCAACCTCTAACAGGCTGGTCCTGCGGTGCGCTTTGCCCACCGTGCTGCCGCAGGACGAGACTCAACGGGGGGATAAGCATGTAGTACCGGGGATGGAGTGCCTTCGGACGGCGGTTCAATTCCGCCCACCTCCACCATTTCAGGAAAAAGGCCCGCTTCGGCGGGTCTTTTTCTTTGCGCGTCTTGCAGTGAAAGAACGTTCCCGCCATGCCGTCCTGCAGGAAATAACGACCGGGAACTGCTTGCGCGGCTGTCACGCCCGTCGTCCGGAACCCCGCACCCGCTGGCGCGCATCCTTGGCTTTCTGCGCCATCGCTTCGTAGTGCTGGCGCAACCGTTCCAATTCGGATTCTTCCAGTTCCTCCAGGTCCAGCAGTTCGTTGTTCGCGCGCGATGTCACGTGGATCAGTTCGTCCAGCTTGATCTGCATCGCCTGGGTGTCGCGGTTCTGGGTGTTCTGGATCAGGAACACCATCAGGAACGTGATGATGGTGGTGCCGGTGTTGATCACCAGTTGCCAGGTATCACTGAAGCCGAACAGCGGACCGCAGATCGCCCAGAGCACGACCACGCCCAGGGCCAGGCCGAAACAGGTAGGACGCCCGGTAAAGGAGGACGCCTGCTTGGCCAGGCGGGTGAAGGCGGAAACCTTGTTGTTCATGGCGCGGGTCCTGGGGGCTGTCGATGCTGGCTCGACTGTGCGGTCGCCTGCATGTGCAAGCGGTGAAGGCGCGCCTGCGCCGACCGAGGGAGCCTTGCCCCGCCGGCACCATCCACCGCCCGGCCCGGTGCCGCCAACCCTGTCCATGGCATGCGCATGGATTGCCATGGCCGGGTTCGCGAACGTTCTCTCCACCGCGGATGCGAAACCCTGCAGGCTCTCCCCACACAAGTCATCGAGGTGACGCATGAAATCCCGAATCGCATTGCTCCTGTTCGTCGCCGTGTTCGCCAGCGCCATGACGACGGCGTGCCGCAACACGGATCCCGCTCCGGCCGGCCATGCCGCCGGAGCCCGATAGTCCACAGGAGTCCGAAACAGGCCGGCTCCCGCTCACGGGGCCGGCCTCCGGAGTATCCGTCTTCGCCGTCATCCGGCCGGTTCCAATGCTCAGGCCCGCGCGGCGCGTGGGTTCAGTTGATCAACTTCCTCGCCAGCGATTCCGGGTCGTACTCCAGTGCTCCGTCCGCGGTCGAAACCAGCGTCGCCGAGGCTGCCAGCCGCAACAGGGTTTCGCTGACCTGATAGCCATCCTTCGACCGCGCGACATGCTCGCGCGTGCGGGGATCCCGCGCCATCTTTTCCACCAGGTCGCCAAAGGCCAGCACGCGGTAGACCAGCGACAGTTCTTCCTCCGGCTCCAGGCCATGGCCGTCTATTTCGGAGATCACGGCCTTGATGCCGACGTGGATGGCCGACTCGCCTTCGGCCCATTGGTAGTCGCAGGGAAAGTTTCCGGCCAGCGCGGCATGGAAGATCTCCACGCCGAAGCCGAGCAGGTCGGGTCCCACCGGGAGCACGGTGTCCACATCGTTCCGAAGGCTGCGCATGGCCAATCCCCGGGCGCCCAGGCCCCTCGATGAAGTCATGGTGATGTCGCGAAGTCATGGGCCGGCCCCGGCTAGGGATGGGGCCGGCCGCGCGTTCCTGCGCGAGCCATTGCTCGCGGAAGGCGTCGCCAGGGTCCGACCAACGCTGCCCAGCGGACGGGAACCCTCTGCGACACCGCAAGCTTGCACCCGCATGGATGAAAAGCGGGTCAGAGCGGGCACGACGCGGGCATGCACGAACGCAATCCGACAACCGGTCGCCCGCGAACCGCCATCGCGGATCGGGATGGAAGCGTGGACGAAGCCCGCGCCCGCCCACGCATCATCTTTCACAAGACCTTGCCGCTGCGCGGGGGACCTTCATGCAGGAGCCTGGTGCCCCCTGCACCATCTTTCCGGGACCGTTCGAATGAATCCGAAAAGAGACAATTTCTGGAAACGAAATGGCCTGTCGCTGGTCTTGACGGCACTGTTTGCGCTGTTCCTGGTAGCGCAGATCATCGCCGGACACGCGGCCTGGAACACGGACCGGCTCGATCATCATCTGCCCCCCGAAGCGATGTCGTCCTATCTCACCAGCGGCCACTTCGTGTCTGCCACCTTCGAGAACTGGGAAAGCGAATTCCTGCAGATGGGCATGTACGTGCTGCTGACCGTCTGGCTGCGCCAGCGCGGTTCCGCCGAATCCCGGCCGCTGGATCCGGCCGAGGAGGAAGAGCGCATCGACCGGGGTCCGACACCGTGGCCTGTCCTCGCCGGCGGCGCCTGGCGCTGGTTGTATGCGCATTCCCTGTCGATCACGTTCTTCGTCTTGTTCGCCCTGTCGTTCGTGCTGCACGCCTGCGGCAGCTGGAAGCATGAGAACGATGAGCGCGCGATGGCCGGCGAGCCGCTCATCTCGCTGGCGGAGCATCTGTGCGGCGCGCAGTTCTGGTTTGAATCCTTCCAGAACTGGCAGAGCGAATTCCTTGCCGTGCTGTCCATCGTCGTGCTGTCCATCTTCCTGCGCCAGGACAAATCACCCGAGTCCAAGCCGCTTGCGGCGCCGCACGGGCAGACCGGCACCTGAGGCTGCGAAGGCGCAACCCGGACATGCCCGCTGGTCCACATCTTCATCACCCGCGCGACCACAGCCCCGCCGCATGGACAGGCACGATCAGGCAGACACTCCCGGCGTAGGCTGCCCGCTCATTCCGGAGGGCTACATCCGGGACGCAGTCATCCGCCCTGCTCCCGGGCTGGAACGCCACGACGCCCGTTGCGTATTGAACGCCGGTGACGAGGAGGTCGGGTGGCCATCACCCTATACCGCGTCGATCGCGAGCCGGTGTGCCCTATCGTTCCACCGTGCCCGCACGATGCGCCGGCCACCTGCCTGCCATCCGTTCGATGATCCCGAGGTGGCCATGGCTGCTCACGGATCGGCCAGGCGTCCACCTCCGTAGCCAACAGGTGAGCGACACCACCGAGCCCCCACATCACGGGTGCCTCCCGCATTACCCGGATCCGTTACGACCCAATCTGGTCTGGCAGGCCCGACCAGAAGCGTCTTTCATCACCTCTTGCCTTGCCCGGAGGGATAACCATCGCGTTCCCTCCTTGGAGCTCACCATGATCACCCAATCGAATCTGGCCTTCAGTCTGATCGCTTGCCTGGGCATCCTCGCCGGATGCGGGGACCGCGCCGATTCTTCGACCGAAACCGCCTCCGCGCCGCCGCCGGCCACGCCTGCCGATGCGCCCGCCGCACCTGCCGATACCACGCCATCGACCGCCGCCGACATCGCGACGTCCGCCGATGCCAGCGGCGCGATGCCCGTGGATGCCGCGGCGGCCACCACCACGGACGAACGCGCCGCGCTCGGCGTGCTGAACGCGATCAATGAGCACGAGATCGCGGCCGGCAACCAGGCCCTGGAAAAAGGCGTGTCCGGCGATACCCGGAGTTTCGCCGAACTGATGATCCAGGCGCATACCGAGAACCGGGACAAAACCACCGGATTCAAGCCCGATTCCGAAGGCGCCGACGTCAACGCCCAGCGCCAGAAGGGCGAGGCCGAGCTGGCCACGCTCGACAAGCTCAGCGGCGATGCCTATGCGAAGGCTTATGTGGATGCCATGGTCAAGGGCCATACCGACGCACTCGCGGCGCTTGATCAGAAGCTGATTCCCAAGGCCACCACCCAAGCGGTCAAGGATCATCTGGCTTCCACCCGTGAACACGTCGCCAATCATCTCGAACGTGCCAAGGCATTGCAGAAGAAGTGACGTATGGGACCGCGAAGCGCGCCGCGCCGGCCAGGCGCGGCGCGCGGCGTGGATACCCGTTCGCGTCAACACCACTGCGCCGGGTCCCGTGCTGGATCCGTGCCTTCTTTCCCGCCATGGGAGTGATCCAATGACATCGACCACACGGCCACGCAATCCGGTGGAACGCGAGCGCGCGCCCGCCACGCCGGCGCCACGCGGCGAGCAGCCCGGCAAGCGCACCAACGAAGAGCGCAATGATCCCGCATCCGAGGCGGGTGCGCGGCGCGGAAACGATGCCCGCAAGAAGCGCGTCAATCCCGATTGATGCCCGGCCGGATCCCCGCTTCTCGCGGGACGGGTCTATCCTGGCGTCAGCACCACCTTGCGGCAGTCCTCACGCTTCTCGTCGAAGACCTCGTAGCCGCGCGCGGCGTCGGCCAGCGGCAGCCGGTGGGTGATGATGGCTTCCGGCGCCAGGCGGCCTTCCTGGATCATCTCGAGCAATTCGGGCATGAAGCGCTGCACGTGGGTCTGCCCCATACGGAAGCCCAACCCCTTGTCGAAGGCATCGCCAATCAGGAAGGCGTGGATGAAGCCGGCGTACACGCCGGGGATGCTGACCACACCGCCGCGGCGGGTGGCGGCGATGCATTGGCGCAAGGCATGCCCGCTGCTGCCTTCCAGCTTCATCGCCGTCAATACGGTCTCGGCGGTGGACCCCTTGGCCTCGAAGCCCACCGCCTCGATGCTGGCGTCGACGCCGCGCCCTCCGGTCGCCTGGACGATCTGCTCGGCCGGATCATCCTGTTCGTCGAAATTGATGGGATGGACGCCGTAAGCCGTGCGCGCGAAGTCCAGCCGGTACGGATGGTGGTCGACCATGAAAATGCGATCCGCTCCGAGCATGCGGCAACAGGCCGCGCTCATCTGGCCCACCGGTCCCGCACCGAAAATCGCCACCGTGCTGCCGGACTTGATGCCCGCATTGACCGCCGCCTGGTAGCCGGTCGGCAGGATGTCGGACAGGAACAGGACCTGTTCGTCCGCCAGCCCTTCGGGGATGGCCAGCGGCCCGACATTGGCCTTGGGCACGCGCACGTATTCCGCCTGCCCGCCGGCGATGCCACCATACAGCGCACTGTAGCCGAACAGCGCCGCCGGCGGAGTGAGCTGCTTGCGGTTGAGCGCGGCGCCGGTGCCCGGATTGGTGTTCTGGCACGACGCGTATTCGGACAGCAGGCAGAAGAAGCAGGTGCCGCAGGCAATCACGAACGGCACCACCACGCGGTCGCCACGCGCGATGCGCACCACGTCCGGGCCCGCGTCCTCGACCACGCCCATGAACTCGTGGCCGAGGATGTCGCCATCCTCCATGCCCGGCATCTTGCCGCGATACAGATGCAGGTCCGAACCACAGATGGCGGTGGCGGTGACCCGCAGGATGATGTCGTCGCTGTCCTGCAATACCGGATCCGGTACCGTCTCCACCCGCACGTCGCGGGTGCCGTGATAGGTGAGCGCGCGCATGGTTTCTCCTCGCTTGCTGACGGGCAGGACTAGCCCGTCGTCGTCGCGTCCGGCCGCCCGCCGGCCCGGGCCGCGGTGCGCATGTCGTTTCCTGCCGGTGTTCCCACCCGCAGATCGTTGCGGATATCGCGCACGCCACCGCAGGCCTCGACCAGATCCTCGGCATGGTGTCGCAGCCAGCGCTGTTCGACGCATCCGCCCAGCGTGACCACGCCGTCGCGCACCTCCACCGTGATGTCGCCCGCGTCCAGCATGGGATCCTCGGTCAGTCGTTCGTGGATGTCCTCGCCGATCCGCTCGTCGGAACGCACGTAGCCTCGCGGGCCACGCCCGCGGAAGCCGGGCGGCGACGGCTCCGCACGACGCTCTTCGTAGTGGTAGCCGCCTGGGTATGGACGAAATCGGGCATCCAGACAGTCCGCGGCTCCCAGCGAACGCGAAGGCGCATGGCGCCCCTGTTCGCGCCCGCCCGTTGGCTTGTCCCGTGCACCTTCCCGCCAGGCGCGCTGCGCGTGCTGCCCGGGATTGGCGTAATCACTGGAACCCGGGCGCTCGCGTCCGCCATGCCGCTGCGAATATCCACCCGGATCGTGTCCCTGGTTTTGCGACCAGGCATGGAAGTCGCGCGGATCCGCCGGGTCTTCGTGGCGCGGATTGGGAGACAGATCGCGGCGTGCGTCTTGCGGTTTCATGGGGATCCTCCGGGAAAGCGGCCTCCGGCATTCCGCGAAGGCGGCGATGATCACGGCGCGCCGCTTTGCCTGCGGCCCGTTGCGTCCACGCTAGACCCGCCGGCGTGAGCAGAGGGTATGCAACCGCGGATCGTCCTCAGTGATATCCCTGTCCCGCGCGCACTTTGCCGCGGAACACGTGGTACGACCACGCGGTGTAGCCGAGGATGACGGGCAGCAGCACCGCCACGCCCACCAGCAGGAATCCCTGCGAACCCGCGCCCGAGGCCGCTTCCCACAAGGTCAGCCGCGGCGGTGCCAGGTACGGCCACAAGCCGATGACCAGTCCGGCAAAACCCAGCCCGAAGAAACTCAGGGTCAGCACGAACGGGCGCGCATCCCGGCCCTGCGCGAACGCGCTGCGCCAGAGCCAGGCTGCATTGAGCAGCGCCAGCGCCGGTACCGGCGAGAGCCACCAGAAGTTGCCCTGCTCGAACCAGCGTGCCATCACGCGCGAGTCCAGGAAGGGCAGCCACGCACTGACCAGGCCCATGAACACCACCACCAGTGCCACCAGCGGGCGCGCCAGCATGCGCGCCATCCGCTGGAGGTCGCCTTCCGTCTTCATCACCAGCCAGGTGCTGCCCAGCAATGCGTAGCCGGCGATCAGGGCCGCGCCCGTCAGCATCGAGAACGGACTGAACCATGCCGCCGCGCCGGCGCCCGGATCAGCCGCGCGTCCTTCCACCAGCGCCCCCAGGATCACACCCTGCCAGAACGCCGCCCCCAACGAGCCGAGCAGGAACGCCGCGCCCCACAGCCGCTTGGAACGCCGTGCCTTGAAGCGGAATTCAAACGCCACGCCGCGGAACACCAGCGCGATCAGCATCAGCAGGACCGGCAGATACAACGACGACAGCAGCAGCGCATAGGCCGCCGGAAATGCCGCCAGCAGGCTCGCGCCGCCCAGCACCAGCCAGGTTTCGTTGCCGTCCCAGATGGGCGCGGCGGTATTCATCATCAGGTCGAGCTGTGCTTCGTCCTCGGCGAACGGGGCCAGGATGCCCAGGCCCAGTACGAAGCCGTCCAGCAGCACGTACATCAGCACCGCGAAGCCGATGATGCCGAACCAGATCACGGGCAGAGCGGTTTCCATGCTCAGCGATCCTCCAGCGACGCGTCCGCCGCCGACAGTGGACGCGCCGGCGTATGCTAGCCACCCTCGGTATGCGGAGGCGGCTCGAACGGCACCGGCCCGCGCCGGACCATCTTGACCAGGTAGGTCAGCCCGAATCCGAACACGATTGCATAGGCCACCGCGTAGATGCCCAGTGACAACGCGACGCTTGCTGCCCCCACCGGACTCACCGCATCGGCGGTGCGCAGCCAGCCATAGATCACGTAGGGCTGGCGTCCGAGTTCGGTGACATGCCAGCCGGCCAGCATCGCCACGAAGCCCGACGGCAGCATCAGCATCCAGGCGCGCTGCAACCCGCGCGCGTCCGCGAGGCGGCCACGTCGCCAGGCCCACAGCGACGCCAGCGCCAGCAGCAGCATCAGCACGCCGATGCCCACCATCACCCGGAAGGCGAAGAACACCGGTACCACCGGCGGCCGCTCGTCCGCGCCGACCGACTTGAGACCCGGGGTCTGCCCGTCCCAGCTATGGGTTAGCACCAGGCTGCCCGCGCGCGGCACCGCCAGTTCCATGCGGTTGCGCTCGGCGGCCTCGTCCGGCCAGGCGAACAACACCAGCGGCTGGCCCCTGCCCGGCTCGGCCTGCCAGTGCCCCTCCATAGCCGCCACCTTGATCGGCTGGTGCGTCAGCGTGTTGAGCCCATGCAGATCGCCCACCACCACCTGCACCGGCACCGCGATGCAGGCGAAGGCGATCGCCAGCCGCAACATGCGCAGGCCGTGTTCGCCATGCCTGCCGCGCCGCAGGTACCACGCACCGATGCCGCCGATGACGAAACAGGTGGTGATGAACGCGGCCAGGCTCATGTGGACCAGGCGATACGGGAACGAGGGATTGAACACCAGCGCCCACCAGTCGACGGGCCGGAAGATGCCCTCTTCCAGGCTGAAGCCGGCCGGGGTATGCAGCCAGCTGTTGGCAGACAGGATCCAGAAGGTGGAGAACAGCGTGCCCAGCGCGACCAGCACGGTCGACAGGAAATGGATCCGCTCCGGCACCCGCCCCCAGCCGAACAGCATTACGCCGAGGAAGCTGGCTTCCAGGAAGAAGGCGGTCAGCACCTCGTAGCCGAGCAGCGGCCCGAGGATGCCGCCGGCGCGCGCGCTCAGTCCGGCCCAGTTGGTGCCCAGCTGGAAGCTCATCACGATGCCGCTGACCACGCCCATGCCGAACGACACCGCGAATATCTTCAGCCAGAAAAAATACAGGTCCCGCCATGCCGGCTGCCGCGTGCGCAGCCAGCGCCATTCCAGGAAACCCAGCCAGCTGGACAGGCCGACGGTGAACGCCGGGAACAGGATGTGGAAGCTGATGACGAAGGCGAACTGGATGCGCGAGAGCAACAGGGCATCCATGGCGCGTCATCCCTGCCTGGCGCGATCAGTGGCGATTGCTGTCACTGCCGCTGCGGCGGTCGTCGCGGCCCTTGTCGCGGGTGGGTGCCTCGTGCTCAGGCGGTTGCTTGCGGGGCGAGCTGCCCTTCTTGCCCGCGCGCAGCACATGGGCATGGTCATCGGAACGATCCGGGCCGGCGGGCGGCTGGTGGCGCTCGCGATTGCCGCGTGTGGCGGTCATGACGGACTCCTGTTGGGGAAATCGTCGACGACGCT
Source organism: Pseudoxanthomonas sp. 68-E7 (assembly GCF_057773145.1). Lineage (NCBI taxonomy): Bacteria > Pseudomonadati > Pseudomonadota > Gammaproteobacteria > Lysobacterales > Lysobacteraceae > Pseudoxanthomonas > Pseudoxanthomonas sp. 68-E7. The sequence continues at coordinate 282,673 of NZ_JBYMTI010000002.1, forward strand.
AGCCTGCTCGCCGTTAGCGCACGGCCACGGCCAGGTGAAGCGGATGCAAAACGGCGTGATCTCCTTCGTGGACCAGGCCTCAAGAATCGGGCCTAAAGGATCAACCCTCCAGGAATGGAACGTGCTTGGCGACCATCAGGTAGAAGATCACCAGGAACGACACCAGCGCCGGCACGCCCAGTGCCGTCCAGGCCCCCAGGTGCGCCGCGTAGCGTGGTGGGAGTTCGGTGCCCGCTGTCGCCGCCGCGCGGGCGATATCGCGCAACCGCATCTGCAGCCAGACCACCGGCAGCCAGCACGCCGCCGCGATCACGAACAGCACCAGCGACCAGAACAGCCAAGGCGTGCCCAGCGGCACGCCCATGCGGTGGGCAAGGTACAGCCCGCTGACCGGCTGGAAGACGATGGTGGTGGCAGTGAAGATCCAGTCCGCGATCACCACCAATCGCGCCACCGCCGCCACCAGCCTGGCATCCCGTGTCCGGCTGATGAAGAACAGGTAGAACGCGGTGCCGATGCCGGTGCCGAACAGCAGCGTGGACGACAGGATATGCAGGTACTTAACGAGGATCAGGTCCATCGGGTCTGTCCAGTGCGTGCAGGGCGAGGATCATCGCCAGCAAGGGGACGTTCTTGAGCAAGGGGCCGAACGGGTGTTGCCAGAATTCCGGCAGGCCCACGCTGATCAACACCGTATAGGCCAGCACCAGCGCCAGTTGGAGGCGATAGACAACGCGGCGGTGGCGGGTGAGCAGCGCCAGTCCGAGCACCGCGTCGAGCACGGCGCCGCTCCACAGCGCCAGGTCCGCCCAACCGCCCTGCAGGCCCAACCGTGCCAGCAACGCATGGCTCGCCGCGCGTGGATAGACGAACAACGACACCCAGGCGGTTCCCAGCCACATCATTGCCAGTGCCCCGCGCATCAACGCCAGGTAGCGCGACGTGCGCAGGCGAGCTTCCAGGGTGCGCGCGGAGGCGCCCTCGAGGAAGCCGGCCGGATCCCTTGGCGGCCGACCCAGCAACGCCTGCACGGGCGCGGCATCGGCCGTGTTGCCAGCTTCCAGCATCGCCAGCGCGTCGGCATCCGCCAGGCCGCCTCCCACCCGTCTGGCCCATGGCGGCAGGCGGCGCAGCAGTGCCTGCGGTACGGCGAGGAAGCGCGGTCGCTGGGCAAACGCCTGCTTGAACAACGCCAGGTAGTCACGCAGTTCCAACGCACGCGGACCAACCGCCGCGATCACGGAAGGTGCTTCCGGCGAGGTGACCAGTCTTTCCAGCAGGGCCGCGACATCGTCGATGTGGATCGGCTGGATGCACTGGTGCCCGCCGCCGGGCAACGGCGTGACCGGCCATGCCGCCATGCGCGCGAACTGGCGCGTGCTGGCGCCCTCGGGGGCGAACACCAGCGAGGGCCGCACCACCCGCACCGAGGCGGGCAGCGCCAGGACCTGCGCATCCGCATGGCCCTTGGAGGCCAGGAACGCCTGCGCCGACGCAGGGTCCGCGCCGAGCGCCGAAACCTGCACGATACGCGGCACGCCGGCATCCACCGCGGCCCGGAACAGCGCCATCGGTCCTTTCACGTGCACTGCATCGAAGGTCTGTTTTGCTGATTCCCGGAAGATGCCCACCGCGTTGACCACCGCATCCACGCCACGCAACTGCTCGACCAGCGTGGCATGCGCGGGCGGCGCGGTGTAGTCCAGCGCCAGCGTCCGGGTGCCGTCTTCGTGGCTGCCGGATGCGCGCATCGCCAGGATCACCGTATGCCCCGACGCTTGCAGCCGCCGCACCAGCGCAGCCCCCAGCAGGCCGCTTCCGCCTGCCACCAGCACGCGCATCAGTGTTCCCCCTGGCTGCGCGTGTTCCGGCGTGCGCTGGTCTCGGGGTCGGTGGCGAGCGTGGTGTCCACGGCCGTCATCATGGCATGGAGCCAGCGTGTCGATGGTTCCGTCCCGGCCGGCACCAACGCGGCCAGCCAGTGGGTATGGGATCGTCCCGCGCGCCGCGCGCGCGCGTGGACATGGCGGCATACCGCCGTCGGCTATGCCATCCATCACGCCAGTTCGGTGTTCTGGGCGCTGATGTTCGAGGCGTGGCGGCAACGACGCCCTGGGCCCCGATTGGCGAAGGCTTCGGCAATCGCCACCCTGGCCTATGTCGTCGACTATCACGTCGTGCCACTGCGACTGAGTCCCGGCTTCGAACACCGCATCGCCCGGCCGGGCATGCTGATGACCTATGCGGCTTTCGCGCTGGGCCTGTACCTGGCCGGTCGCCATCGGCGACACCTTCCTCGCTAACCGGCCCGCGCGTGCCAGGCCGCGCGCGCTTCGACCAACGCCGGCAGCGCCACCAGCACGGCAGCCGGCAGCAACGTGCGCAACTGCACGCCCGCATCGGGCCAAGGCTTCCGCAGCGCGACCCGCCCACCCCATCCGTCCGCCGAGGCGACGGCGATGCCCGCCAACGCGACCAGCGCGAACCACGGCGCCATGTCGAGCACGCTATGCACGTGCTGCTCGAGCGGTCCGATGCGTCGTAGCGGATAGGCGATCTGGGTATCGCGGTAACCCACGCCGGCGTGCCCCACCACCAGCAGCCCCTGCAGCAGCAATACCGGCCATGACGGCTGCAGGTACAGCCACAGCATCACCCCGGATCCGATCAGTGCCAGTTGCAGCAGGTGCAGGCGCGACTCGGACCAGCCCGAGGTGTGCGCCAGATCCTCGCGCCAATGGAGGGTGAAATCCGCCAGGCCGGCGCACAGCCAGAGGATGTAGCCGGCATAGGCCCAGTCCGCGAAAGACATGGCTCAGGATGCCTCGTCCCACGGAAATTCCGCCAGCGGTTCGCTGGTCGGCCCGTTGAGGATCGCGCCGCTGGCGGCGTCGAAGCGCGAACCATGGCAGGGGCAGTCCCAGGACTTCTCCTCGCTGCTCCAGCGCACCACGCAGCCCAGGTGCGGACAACGCGCGTTGAAGGTGTGCAGGCGTCCATCCGCGGCGCGATAGGCGGCGATCCGGTGCAGGCCCCGGCGCAGCACCGCGCCGCTGCCGCGGCCGATGTCGTCGGCGCTGGCCACTTCGCCCGGCCGCAGCCAGTCGCGGAACTGCAGGGCGGCGTTGGCGTTCTCGCGCAGCCATTCCCCCGCGCCGCGCACCGGCTTGCGACCCGGGTCGTACAGCGCGGACCAGGGATTGTCGCGCCCCTGGATCAGATCGGTCAGCAGCAGCCCGGCCAGGGTGCCGTGGGTGATGCCGTTGCCGGAATCCCCGGTGACCAGATAGACATTGTCGTTGTCCGGATCGCGGCCGATGAAGGCCAGGCCGTCCACCGGTTCGAGGATCTGCCCGGACCAGGCATGGGTGAAGCGGTCGATGTGCGGAAACCGCACCTTCGCCCATTCCTGCAGGCGCGCGTAGGCGGTCGGATCATCGTCCTGTCCGGTCTTGTGATCCTCGCCGCCCACAATCACCTGCACCGGTTCGGAAGCATCGCCGGGTACCTGCAGCCGCACATAGTGGTAGGGATCGCCATCGTCCCAGTACAGCGCGTCGGGCAGCGCGCCGGACGGCGCCTCGCCCGCCACGGCGTATGTCCGGTAGGCGGCCTGTTTCAGGTAGGTCGCGCCGGTCTGATGGAACGGCACATTGCTGGCCACCACGACCGCCGCGGCGCGCACCTCGTCGTCATGCAGCCGGATCAGCGGCTGCACGCCGCCCTCCACCGCCGTGGCCTCCGCGCGCAGGAAGCCGCCGCCCGCATCGCGCACCGCCTTGGCCAGGGCCAGCAGGTACAGACCCATGTCCACCCGCGCCTGTTGATCGAAACGCACCACCGGGCCCAGCGTTGCCGGCGTCTCCGCGCCCCCGGCAAGGACTTCGGCGGACAGCCCGGCCGTGCGCGCGGCTTCCGCTTCGCGATGCAGGTTGTCCGGATTGCCATCGTGGGAAAACAGGTAGCCGGGAATGCGCCGGAAGCCGCACGGCTGCTGCGTGCCCAGCGCCAGTTCCTCGATCCAGTCGATGGCCGCGGCATGGCTCGCCGCCGCCAGCCTTGCGCCGTCCTCGCCATGCTGGCGCGCCAGCCGGTAATAGCGATCATCCAGTGCCGAGGCCAGGTGCGCGGTGGTGCGCAGTGTTTCGCCCGCACCGATGCCCTCGCGATCGATTACCAGGACCCGCCGGCCCTCCCGGCAAAGGCACAGTGCGGTACTCAGCCCCGCGATACCAGCGCCGATGACCACGACGTCCTGGACTTCGCTGACCGGCCCGTCCAGGAACCAGCCGGAAGTGGCCGCGTCCACCGGTGACCAGATCGGTTGCGTGCGTGCGGTGCCCATCGTCTGACTCCTTCTTCCACGGTTGTCCTTGGCTTAGCCCAGCGAGGGACAAGACGACGTGAAACCCGCGTACGCGATCTCGCTGCACGCGTTAACAACGCAGGCACGCGTGACCTCGTCGCGGGCGAAGACCATGCCTGAGTCAAATCTTCGCGGGCCCGACCTGCAGAATCTGCAGGCCGCGCCTTTCCCGCCTTGGCGAGCGTGTAGCGGGACGCCTGCCGCTGGCACGGCCATGGCGCCGAAGGAACGGGGTGTGAATCACGCCCCGTTTCCCACGCGACAGGAGATCGACATGCCAACCCGACGCAACCAGAACAGCCAGAACCACCAGGATCGCCGCGGCTTCGCCAGCATGGATCCGGACAGGCAGCGCGACATCGCCGCCGAAGGCGGCCGCGCCGTGCACCGCAGTGGCAACGCGCACGAATTCGATTGCCGCGAGGCCCGTGCCGCAGGCCGCAAGGGCGGCGAGGCCCGCGGTGGCCGCAACGATCACTGATCTCCGTCGGACCGTGGGTCCGCTACCGGACTCAGCACGAAAACGTGGGCTCACGGCCCGCGTTTTCGCGTGTCCCCGCAGCATGGTCACGCCCGGGGCGGATCCGTCTCGCGTTCGGGATTGCGGTGCCGCGCGATGGCGCCGATAAAGCGCGACAGGCTGTCCTCATTGGTGGCCTCGGCCATCACCAGCGCCGTGTCCGACGCCGCTTCGATCTCGATCCCGGCCAGGGACAGCACCTGGCTGGCAGTCCCCAACGCAAGGATCGCCTTGCCGTGACGCCAGGCGTCGCGGACGAATTCCAGTACCCGTCCATCCGCCGACCACAGCGCCACCGCCTCGTCGCCGGCCGGCAGTACGACCGCGTCGAACAGCACGCTGGGCGCGTTCTCCACCGAGGCGTCCGCATCCAGCATCTGGCCTTCCTCGGTTTCCAGTGCGCCCACGTGCGGTCCCACCACCCGCACGCCCGCGCCATGCCCGGCCAGCGTGTCGACGATCGCGCGGACGTCTTCGGCGCGCACGCCGCGCGTGGCCAGGACCGCCACCCGCCGCGTGCGGATGCCGCCGTCGCCGGGACGGGCCTCGAGGGACAGCGCCGGCGACAGGGTCACTTCCGCGGCCGGGGACGGTTCCAGCGCCCGCGGCATCGCGGGCGGCAACGCCATGCCCAGTCCCGCCGCCACTTCCGCGGCCAGCGTCTCGGACACGTTGCGCAGCATCGACACCATCCGCCTGCGGATCGCCGGCACCGTCACCTTGCTCAACTCGAAGCGGAAACCGGCGGCGATATGGCGCTTCTCGAACGCGGTCTGGCTTTCATAGAACAGCGTGGCCTGGTTGAAATGCTCGGCGAATTTCTCCGGCTTGGCCCGCACTTCATCGCCTTCCGGAGGTTCCGGGAAGGAAACGAATCCGGCCGCACCGGCCTGGAACGGACAGCCCCCGCCCAGCGAATTCGGCTCGTACGAGACCCGCCCGCGATGGATCGCCTGGCGATGCATGCCGTCGCGCTGGTTGTTGTGCACCGGCGCCACCGGCGCGTTGATCGGAATCTCGTGGAAGTTGGGCCCGCCCAGCCGGCTGATCTGGGTATCCACATAGGAATGGATGCGCCCGGCCAGCAGCGGGTCGTTGGTAAAGTCGATGCCGGGAATCACATGCGCGGCGCAGAAGGCCACCTGCTCGGTCTCGGCGAAGAAATTGTCCGGATTGCGGTTCAACACCAGCCGCCCGACCATGCGCAGCGGCACCAGTTCCTCCGGCACGATCTTGGTCGCGTCCAGAACGTCGAAGCTGAAGGCCTCGGCCTGTTCCGGGGTGAAGATCTGCAGGCCCAGTTCGTACTCGGGATAGTCGCCGGCCTCGATGGCCTCCCACAGATCACGGCGGTGGAAATCCGGATCCGCGCCGGAAATCTTGACCGCTTCCTCCCATACCAGCGAATGGGTGCCGAACCTGGGAATCCAGTGGAACTTGCAGAACACCGAGTCCCCGTCCGCGTTCACCAGCCGGAAGGTATGCACGCCGAAGCCCTGCATCATCCGGAAACTGCGCGGGATCGCACGATCGGACATCAACCACATCAGCATGTGGGCGGATTCGGGCATCAGCGAGACGAAATCCCAGAAGGTGTCATGCGCCGAGGCGGCCTGGGGCATGCCGTGGTGCGGTTCCGGCTTCACCGCGTGGACCAGGTCGGGAAATTTCATTGCATCCTGGATGAAGAACACCGGCATGTTGTTGCCCACCAGGTCCCAGTTGCCTTCGTCGGTGTAGAACTTCACCGCGAATCCGCGCACGTCCCGCGCGGTGTCCTTGGATCCGCGTTCGCCGGCGACGGTGGAAAAGCGCACGAAAACCGGCGTCTGCTTGCCGGCTTCCGCGAAGGGCGCGGCGCGGGTGAGATCAGACAGGCTCTCGTAGGCCTCGAAATAACCATGCGCGCCCGAACCCCGCGCATGCACGATGCGCTCGGGAATCCGCTCGTGATCGAAGTGGGTGATCTTCTCGCGCAGGATGAAATCCTTGAGCAGCGCCGGACCTCGCAGCCCGGCTTTCAGGCTGTTCTGGTTGTCGGCCACGGCCACGCCCTGGTTGGTGGTCAGGACCCGGTCACCGGCATCGTTGCGCACGCGCAGCAGCGGCCCGCTGCCGGCATCCATGCCCGGCAAGGCGGATTCACCCGTCTTGCCGGTGTCATTGCGTTCGCTCACCGTGCTGGCCGCCGCCTCGGGCGCGGGCGCCGGCACGTGCGTGCCTTCGGGCGGGTCCAGCGCGTTCTCCCGGTCGTGCTCGGCCGCCTTGTCCACGTTGTACTCGCGCTCGCTGGACCATGCCTCCGCCAGGCGCGCAGCTTCGGCCTGCGGCGCCCCCACGGCATCGCGGCGGGCGGACGCCGGGCCGGAATCGGTCCGCGGTGCGGCTTTCTTGGCGGCCTGGCGCTTGGACGGGGCTTGCTTCTTGCTCATGGCGGGCACCTCCAGGGAGAGAGGTGTCCCAACCTAGTCCGATGGAGTGAACAGAATGCGTTCGCCAGCCGGACACCCGCTACGCCGCCGGTGCAGGGCCACCCGCCCTGCCCTGGTCGAGGCCCGGCTACAACGGGGTTTCCGCGGTCCCGTCGAGATAGCGAAGGAGCACTTCGGGCATCTGCCGGGTGACTTCGGCAGGCGGCTCATCGTTGCGAAGATCCAGATAAAGGGCGGCCGAAGCTGCCAGGGCGGCGCGGATGGCACTCGCCTCGTGCGCGGCGACGGTGCGGCGCAGCAGATCGCTCGCCTGCATATCCACTGCTTCCATCCGCCTCACCCCACGCTGCGGGCGTCCCGCCCTGCGATGAAGCATCGGTCCCAGTACCTGGTCGCGGATGAAGGCGAGCATCCCGATCGCCTCGAACAGCTCGCCACGCCCCAGCTTGGCCGCGCCGTAGTGCAGCCATACCCACGCCCGCTGTTCGAACCATTCCGGGGACCGGTCGGGCCAGTGGATGGCCGCCGAATCCAGGCGGGCTTCGATATCGCTGCCTGCGCGCGCGAACAGCACCGCGGGCCGCTCGACCAGCCGGTCCAGATCATCGGCGACGACGAACTTCAGATCCACGTGAATCAGCGGCGGACCGTACAGGCAGATGAGCAATCGCGGCTCGCCGACATGTTCGCCGCCGAAGGCCGACAACAGGCCATCCATCCGTTCGGCGAACTGCCGGCGCGTCGCCATCACGTCGGGATAGTGCGCGGCGTCCACGACGACTACGAAATCCAGATCCGAATACGGATCGAAGCCGCCGTGGATATAGGAGCCGCCGGCGAGCAGCGCGGTCAGCCGGTGGTCGCGGGAAACCTCGGTCCGGACCCTTTCAACAAAATCATGGTGCAACTGAGGAAGCATGCTGGGCATATCGGTTCTCCAGGCCAGCAGCTCAGGTTACTGGAGATGCGGCGGCCAGAACAAGCGATGCGGGCCTTCGCTGGAGCAGCGAGGGATCGCGGGCCTGCAGCCCTCCCTCGCATCGCGGCCAGTACTCCCCACCTCACAGTAGCCTCGCTCCCGGAAGAACGGTCCTGGCCGCCGCCTTCTCCTGCCAAGGCGCGCCATGGTCCCGCATACAAAATGCATCGACAGCGCCGGGTGTGCCTGTATGGACAAATGCGGACAAGAAGATGCCCGCGCAACGCGGTAGCGTCACCACCGACGGAATGGCATGAAGCTCGGCGCATCGCCTCTTTCCACCTGATGGCGGCGATGCGGCGAACAGCGCGTTGGCACGGCATCGTCCTGCGGCGAGAGCGTCGACGACGCGGTGCAGTTCGGTGCGGTCCGGATTTCCACGCCGCATTGATGACCATGGAGGTCCCGCGCGAACGAGCCTTGCCATGGTCCCCGATGTCCCCCCGATGAAGGACGAGGTCTGGATGAATGGTCCGCGTTTCCACGGCTGGTACATGGTAGGCGCCGTGCATCTGTTGCTGGCGCTGATTTTCGGTGCCGCCTACTCCTTCGGCGCATTCTTCACCCACTTGCAGGCGAACTTCGACGCGGATCGATTTTCAACCGCATCCATCTTCTCCTCCACGGCGCTCATCTACTACGTCGTGGGCGTTTTCTCCGGCACCTGGAGCGACAGGACCTCGGTGCGCACGGTCGTCAGCCTGGGCATCCTGCTTCTCTCGCTGGGTTTTCTGGCCGGCAGCCTGCTGTCATCGTCCCTTGCACTCTTCCTGACGGCATTCTGCAGCCTCGTTGGGCTGGGCATCGGTCTGGTCTACGTCCCGGCGGTCTCGACCCTCCAGCGCTGGTTCGTCATCCATCGCAGTTCGGCTTCCGGCCTCGCGCTGGCGGGAACGGGGCTGGGCACGCTCGTCGGGCCGACGGTCGCGGGACTGCTGATGCAACACTTGTCCTGGCAAAGCACCATGCGGTTGTTTGCCGCGGGCATCGCCGTGCTCGGGTTGGCCGCCGCGGCTTGCCTGCGGGGAAAACCCGAAGATCTGGGGCAGCGTCCCGACGGGCTTCCACCTTCGGGCACGACCACCATCGACGGGCCCAAACCGCGGTGCGGCGACACCACGTTGCGCGACGCGGTACGCCAGGCCCGATTCTGGTGGTTTTTCCTGGCGATCTTCTTCGGCTCCGTCGGCCTGTTCCTCGCACTCGTCCACATCAATCCCTACGCACAGCAGCACGGGCTGGAGACGACCCGGGCCAACCTGCTGATCGGCCTGATCGGCGTGGGCAATATTGGCGGCCGGCTGGTGCTCGGACGTATCGGCGATCGCATGGGTGCCCAACGCTTCCTGATCGTGGTCACCCTCGGCCTGGCGCTGCTATGCGGACCATGGGCCATGGCGCGCGGCTTCGCGTCGCTGAGCATCTTCGCGTTGCTGTTCGGCGCGGCCAATGGCGGATGCATCGCGTTGTATCCAGCCGTCGCCAGCACCTGGTTCGGCACCTCCCACCTGGGGGCCATCCTCGGCGCGCTGTACATTGCGGTGGGGATTGCCGCAGTCGCCGGCGGAAGCGTCGCAGGGTTCCTGTACGACCTGTACCACAGCTACACCCTGTCCATCGTCCTGTCGGGTCTTTCGGCGCTGCTGTCGGCAGTGGGCATCATCCTGGCCGCCCGGTTTGGTCCACGTCATCCGTGAGCCATGGAAAAAACGGTCCTCCTGGACGCGCCGCATGAAGCAAGCGCGCCCGCCTGCGTCCTGGGCCCCCATGCCGATTCCAACGTCAGGCGGAATCCACGCCCATGGCACGAGCAACGTCCACCCGACGGCCGCGCGGCGCAACCCTGCTGCGAGTCCGCTCCAATAGGGCCACGCCCATCCCATACACCAGCAACGGTGCCGCCCAACTCAGCCAGAGCAGCGTGGGGATCATTACCATCGGCGAGGCGATTTCCATCATGCCGGGGATCCGGATCATCGCCCGGAAGGTGACCGGGGCCAGCGTCACCAGGTAGCAGCCAATCATCCATCGCCGGTGCGTTCCCACTTGCCCGCGGCGGATGGCGCGGTAGCCCAGGAAGGCGGTGACCAGCCAGGCCAGCGCGGTGGCGGCGAAAGCGATGCGAATCGCGGCCGGTGCCGGGCTGGTCAGGATCAGGCCCACCGCGCCCACGCAGGCGAGCAGCATGCCCGAGAGGAAGCTCCGGCCCATCCAGCGGTGCAGCCGCGGATATCCACGGCGGATCCGTGGCAGGAATTGCAGGGCGCCCAGCACGATCGTCAGCAGGCCCCCGCCGATATGCGTCCACAGCCATTCGCGCCGGGTCCAGAACATGCCGTAGCTGCCGGCATCCAGGTGCGTATATTTCTGGTAGGCGATGGACAGGAATTCGGCGGCGGCGGCGACCACCAGCGACCATGCCACGACAAGCAACGCGATTTTCAGATGGCGACGGTATCCGCCGGGGGCCTGGACCGGGTCTGCGAAACGCATGCGAATGCCATGAGGGGACGCCGCGGCCAGCGTATCGCAACGTGCCGGGAGCAGACAGCCACGTGTTCAGGTTGCGGGCAAACACCGTACCAGCCCCGTTGTTGACGTCATTGCGCCCACGTAGGATGAGTCGCGCAAGGGGAGCCCGGGTGAAACCCGCGTCGTCTCGTACCGTCAGCGGATAATGCCTGCTTTGGACGCCATTTCACTGTTCATCGTTGCTCTGGGAGGCATCGCCATCGTCGCGGTGGTGGCCGTACCTGCATGGTTCGCCTGGGTCGTCGCCTGGCGCTCCGGCATGCCGATGGATGCCCGCCGTTCGTTCATTCTCGTCTGCCTGCTGCTGTCGTTCGGATTCTTCACGCTTGCAGGCGTGGCCTTCCTTCCATTGGGGATGGCGGATGTCTTTGTCGCACCTCAATTGGCCGCCGGCGGCTACGAACGGACAGCGATCGCGATCCATTTCCTGTCCGAATACGGTTCGATCGGCGCATGCCTGGTGGCGGGGTTGTTGGCATCGTTCATCGTCCCCCTGAAGTTGCGCCGTGTCTGGCCGCGGATGCGGCTTGCCATGCGTGGCGGCCAGTAGACAGCGGACAAGTAAGACCCGGCATGGTCACCCGCGCCGAAACGCGGATCCGGGACGCCCTTCCATCCCGCTGGGATCCGCCGACAGCAGATCCTCGTGCAGCATGAAGACATCGTTGCCGTCGACGCCCGGATCGCCCAACGCGTACAGGGTCGAGAACACCGCCTCGTAGGCGGTGTTGCGCATCAGCAGGCAGATGTCCCCGGGATCGGCCCCCAGCGCGAACAGGCGTTCGAGGGCAGGGCCGCTGTCGGCGAAGGGATCCTCCGGCCGTTGCTTCGCGTATGCGATCAGCTGGGCCAGGCCTTCCGGCCGGAGTTGGAGGTTGATCACCTCGGTCCAGAGATGCGCCAGGAGATCTTCGCGGGTGGACATGCCGTTCCTGTAGTTATCGGTTGGGGGGCGGCGGGCGGCCCATCGGCAGGGGCCATGCGGCGAAGGGCCATTCCCTTCGTTCCGCTGTCTTCCAAGGGAGAGGCGAGCGCGCATCCACCCTACCCGCCCTTGATCTCCCCGCGCAGCTGCGCCAGCAGCCGGCGCAGTCCGTGGATCTGATCGAGCAAGTGCAGGGCGACATCGATGCCCTCCTCGTTCACGCCCAGATCGTCGGACAGATCGCGGACCAGGTAGGCACGCGCCACGTCCACTTCGGTCAACTCGACGCAGGTGACGCCCTGCGCGGGGGTGATCCAGGCCTTCTCGATCCAGACGGTCAACGTTTCGCGCCGAATGCCGGACTGGGACAGGAAATCCTCGACGTCGATGTTCATGCCGGATGCTCCTCGCGCGGTACGTGGGTCTGGCCCGCGCTCCATCGGGAAACGAATTCCTTCAGTTCGGCGTCCTCGCCCCGGGGCAGCACGATGCGCAGGCGGACGTACTCGTCACCGCGCCCACCACCGCGGCGCGGCAGGCCGTGTCCTTTCACCCGCAACCGGCTGCTGCCGTCGGATCCGGGCGGCACGGTCAGCTCGACATGGCCGGTGGGCGTGGGCACGCGCACCGGGCCGCCCAGCACCGCTTCGCGCAACGATATGGGTACTTCCAGGCTCAGATCGTCGCCCTCCCGGCTGAAGCGGGGGTCCGGCTGCACATCCAGTTCGATGAGCGCATCGCCGGCCTGGCCCTGTTCGCCGCCGGGAGCGCCCTTGCCGCGCAGGCGCAGTGTCTGTCCCGATACCACACCGGCCGGCACGCTGACATCCAGGGTGTCGCCGGTCGGCAGGGTCAGCCGCGTGCGGGTGCCGTTGATGGCATCGGCCAGGCTGATGGCCAACCGGTAATGCAGGTCCTGGCCGCGCCGTCGCGCGCGGGCCTGCGCGCTCCTTCGCAGCAGCTCGGCGAACGGGTCGTCGCCCTCGGCAAAATCCGCATAGCCCGCGTAATCCGCATCATCCCCGTAACCCTGGCCGTGGTCGCTGCCGGCGTAGTCGCGGTAGTAACGATGCTGTGGCCGCTCGGCGCCGGTCTCGTCGATCTCGCCGGCGTCGTAGCGCCTGCGCTGTTCGGCATCACCGAGCAGGCGATAGGCGACGGCGACCTCCTTGAAGCGTTCCTCCGCCGCCTTGTCGCCGGGATTGAGGTCCGGGTGCAGCTTGCGCGCAAGCCGGCGGTAGGCCTTCTTGATGTCCTCGGCCGAAGCGGAAGGCGCCACGCCCAGCACGTCATAGGGATTGCTCACGGCCCCGCCTCCGTGGATGCCTCCGGGGCTTCCATCGCGATCACCCGGACCGGAATCGACTTGGCCGCCGGCGTGCCGCTGATACGGTCGTAGTAATCCAGCGGCAGCAACGGATTCAATTCCGGGTAGTAGCCGGCCAGCGCACCGCGCGGCATCGGGTAGTCCAGCACGGTCAGTCCTTCGACCCGGCGCAGGTGGCCATCGTTGCTGATGGTTTCCAGCGCCACGCGCGCTTCCTTCGCCAGCCCGCGGGCGCGCCGATCCTCCAGGTTCATGAACAGCACCATGCGATCGTTGTACACGCCTCGATAGCGATCGTTGTAGCTGTAGATGCTGGTGTTGAACTGATCGTGCGAACGCACGGTGGCCAGGCGCAGCATCGACGGATCGGCGATGGGGTCGTTGACCTCCAGTCCCTCCAGCAGCAGGAAATTGGCCTTGCCGTTGGGGGTGAGCCAGATCCGCCGGCGCGGCGCGACATCCAGGTGGAATCCCTTCGGCTCGCGGATGCGATCGGCGAATCCCGTGTAGATCGCCGGATACACCGCCGCGATGCGGTCCCGGACGAGTCCGTAGTCCGCGCGGTAGTCCTCCCACGGAATCCGGCTATCCGGGAGGGTCGCCCGCGCCATCCGGCACACGATCTCCACCTCGGGCAGCACATCCCCGCTCACCGGTTCCAGTACCCCGCGCGAGGCGGTGACGTTGGACATCGAATCCTCGATGGTGACGAACTGCTCGCCCGCCGCCGTCACGATGCGTTCCGAGCGCGCCACCACCGGCAGGATTAACGCATTCCTGCCATGCACCAGATGCCCCCGGTTCAACTTGGTGGCGATGCCCACGGTCAGATCGAGCTTGCGCATGGCGGCATAGGCGCGATCCGTGTCCGGCACCGCACGCACGAAGTTGCCGCCCAGGCCGATGAACACCTTGGCGCTGCCGTCCATCATCGCCTCGATGGACTCCACGGTGTGGTGGCCGTGCTCGCGCGGCGGTTCGAAGCCGAACACCTCGCGCACCTTGTCCAGATAGGCCGGCGACGGTTTTTCGTCGATGCCGACGGTGCGATCGCCCTGCACGTTGGAATGGCCGCGGATGGGTGAAATGCCCGCGCCCGGTCGGCCGAAGTTGCCGCGCAGGAACAGCAGGTTGGCGACCTGCTGCACCAGCCGCGAGCCCTGCTGGTGCTGGGTCAATCCCATGCCATAGCAGATGATGGTCGCCTTGGCGCGGATGTAGATCTCGGCGCACCGGCGGATCTGCGCCTCCGATACCCCCGACACCCGCACGATCTCGCCCCAGTCCTGCGCCAGCGCGTCGGCGCGGATGGCCTCCAGGCCCTCGGTGTGTTCATGCAGGAATGCGTGATCGAGCACGGCTTCGCCCGCGGCCTCCCGTTCGAACACCACCTTCATCATGCCCTTGAGCAGGGCCAGATCGCCGCCGATGCGGATGTGGACGAACTCGCTGGCGATCTCGGTGGACCCGAACGTCGCCATCTGCACCACATCCTGCGGCTCGGTGAACCGGATCAGGGCGCGCTCGGGCATGGGATTGACCGCGACGATCGGAATCCCGCGCTTCCGGGCCTCGACCAGGTGGGTCATCATCCGCGGTGAGTTGGTCCCGGTGTTCTGGCCCATCACGAAGATCGCGTCGGCGTGCTCGAAATCGTCCAGCACCACCGTGCCCTTGCCCACCCCGATGGCCGGCGGCAGGCCGCGGCTGGTGGGTTCGTGGCACATGTTGGAACAGTCGGGGAAGTTGTTGGTGCCGAACTGGCGAACGAAAATCGCGTACAGGAACGCGGCCTCGTTGGGGGTCCGGCCGGAGGTGTAGAACTCGGCCTGGTGCGGGCTCTCCAGCGACCGCAGGTGCCGCGCAATCAGGGCGAACGCGCTGTCCCAGTCGCAGGGGACGTAGTGATCCGTCGCGGCGTCGTAGCGCATCGGCTCGGTCAGGCGGCCCTGCATCTCCAGCCAGTAGTCCGACTGTTCCATCAGTTCCGAGACGGTGTGCCTGGCGAAGAACTCGCGGGTGACGCGTGCCTGTGTGGCCTCGAAGGCCAGTGCCTTCACCCCGTTCTCGCAGAACTCCAGCTTCCTGGTGTGGTCGGCGTCCGGGAACGCGCAACTGGGGCATTTGAAGCCGCCGGGCTGGTTCATCGCCAGCAACGCGCGCGAGCCCTTGGCGACCACGCTCTGCTCCAGCAGCACCTTGGCGGTGGCCGCCGCCGCGCCCCAGCCACCGGCGGGCTGGTCGTAGGGCTTGTATCGGGGAGGTTTCTTTTCGCTCATGGCCGGACGCTCCCATAACCCGAGGACGCCATCAGTTAAGCACTTTAGGAGCCCACGCTCCACCTTGCCGTGATGAATCCGCATGGCGTGGCCGCTCTCGCCGTCGCCGCGCCGGATGAGCTACGCTGCGGCCCACCATCCGCGCTGGCCACGTGTCGCCGACGCAATGGCATTCATCCAACCCGCCATCCACCGGAGGTGGAGAGCCATGCTCGATTCCGGCGAACCCGCGCCGCCCATGCCCGGATGCGCCGTCCGCAGGATCCAGCGCCGGCAGGGAGACGTCGTGGAAACCGTGACCGACCGGTTGGCCGAGGAAGTCCCCGTTGCCCTGCGCTACAACGGCCGCTCGTTCGCGGTAATGATGGCCACGCCCTGCGATCTGGAAGACTTCGCGCTGGGGTTTTCGCTCAGTGAAGGGCTCATCACGCAGGTAGGCGAATTGCTGGACATCAAGATCCATCCGCGGGTCGAAGGCATCGAGTTGGCGATGTCGGTATCGGCCAGCGCCGCCGGCGCCCATTTCGACGACGACTCGATCCGCAACCTCCCCGGACGCGGCGGCTGTGGCCTGTGCGGCACCCGCGAACTGGAGGATGTCGTCCAGGCTCCGGCCCCGGTCGACGCCACCCTCGTCTTCGACAGCACGGCCCTGCGGCAGGCGCTGGACGCCCTGGCGCTCCATCAGCCCCTGAACGCGGCCACCGGCGCCACCCATGCCGCCGCCTGGACCGATGCCGAGGGCCGGATACGCCGGGTGCGTGAGGACGTGGGCCGGCACAACGCGCTGGACAAGCTGATCGGCGCGATGGTGCGCGAAGGCGATGATCCCGCCGCCGGCATGCTGCTGATCTCCAGCCGGGCCAGCTACGAGATGGTGGTCAAGGCCGCCCGCGCCGGCATCGGCTTCATCGTCGCCGTGTCGGCGCCGACCGCGCTGGCCGTCGAACTGGCCCGCGGCGCCGGAGTCTGCCTGGTTGGCTTTGCCCGCGCCGACGGCTACAACGTCTATACCTTCCCGGAGCGCCTGCGCGCACGCCCGTGAGGCACTTCGTCCCCATCCCCTGCAGGAGTTTTCGTGCAAGCCGTACTCGCCCAGTCCGTGACCACCCCCGTGACCCGCGCGGCCATCTTCCTCGTCGTCACCCTGGCCCGCGGCCCGCGGCATGCGCAGGCCTGCCGTGCCCTGTGCGCCGACATGGCGGGACTGGTGCGCGCGATAGGCTCACGCGTGCCGGAGGGCACCCTGTCCTGCGTGATGGGGTTCGGCTCGGAGGTCTGGGACGATCTGTTCGGCGCATCCCGCCCTCGCGAACTTCACCCGTTCCGCGAACTGCACGGCCAGCACCACGCCGTCGCCACGCCCGGCGATCTGCTGCTGCACATCCGCGCCGCACGCCAGGATCTGTGTTTCGAACTGGCGACCGTGGTCATGCAACGGCTGGGCGACGCGGTCACCGGCGCGGACGAAGTCCACGGCTTCAGCTATTTCGACAATCGCGATCTGATCGGCTTCGTCGACGGCACCGAAAATCCGGTGGGCCAGGCCGCGCTCGACGCAACCCTGGTCGGCGTCGAGGATCCGGCCTTCGCCGGCGGCAGCTACGTCATCGTGCAGAAGTACCTGCACGACCTGGGCGGCTGGAACGCGGTGCCGGTGGCCGAGCAGGAAAAGATCGTCGGCCGCACCAAGCTGTCGAACATCGAACTGGACGACGCCACCAAGCCCAGCTACGCCCACAATGCGCTGACCTCGCTGGTCGAGGATGGCCAGGAACTGGAGATCCTGCGCGACAACATGTCCTTCGGCGACGCCGCCAAGGGCGAATTCGGCACCTACTTCATCGGCTATGCGCGTTCGCCCTCGCGCATCGAGAAGATGCTGGAGAACATGTTCATCGGCAATCCGCCGGGCAACTACGATCGGCTGCTGGATTTCAGCAAGGCGGTGACCGGTTCGCTGTTCTTCGCACCTTCGGCGGATTTCCTGGAAAACGCGGCAGGCGGGGATTGATCAGACCCGCTCCGTTTCACTCCACGCATCTGCGGTCTTCCGTACCCACTCTTGGCGTCACGCTCAGGATCCGCCCTGGCGAGAGCACGCCGAGGCGATACCAGGTGCCTCTCGGAATGACGCAGGCGCCGGGCGCGCCGACCCTGGCCGTGGTTTCCTGTCCGCCTTCCGGGGCCAGCGTCACCGCGATCCCGCCTTCCAGCACGTAGAGGATCTTGTCGCCCGCCGGATGGCGTTCCCAGAACGCCGCATCCACCGAACGGTCATCGACGATGTCGATCAGCGCCACCAGCCATTCGGAGTCGGTCCGGCTCAGCCGGTCCAGCGGAATATCGGACGCGCGGCGGGCATCGTCGAAGCCGACCACGCGCTCCTGCGGATCAAACGTCAGCATGGATTTGTCTGCCTGATGAAAGCATGGATAGAATGTGAGTGATAGCTCGCCTTGTCTACTCGCTTTCCCGTCGACCGCCATGGCCCGCAAACCCGCGACGAAACCCCGCAAAACCGCAACCCAGCAACGTTCCCGCGCCACCGTGGACGCATTGCTGGAAGCGACCGCTCGCATTCTGGTCAAGGAAGGCTACGACCGCGCCAGCACCAACCGCATCGCCCAGGCCGCGGGGGTGAGCATCGGTTCGCTCTACCAGTACTACCCGAGCAAGGAAGCGCTGGTCGCGGGCGTGATCGGCCAGCACATGCAGGAGATGATGCAGCGCATCCGCGACGCATTGGCCCGGGTCGCGCAGGAGCCATTGGATCTGGCCACCCGCGAACTGGTGCGGGTGATGATCGACGCACACCGCATCAATCCGCGCCTGCATCGGGTGCTCGTCGAGCAGACGCCAAGGGTGGGCCTGCTGGAGAACATCGAGGCGATCGATCGCGAGGTCTACGCGCTGATCCGCCAGTACCTGGAAAGCCACCGGCAGGCACTGCGCGTGCAGGATCTGGACACGGCAACCTTCATCGCCGTGTCCACGGTGGAGGCGCTCACCCATGCCGCGGTGGTGCTGCGGCCGGAAATGGTGTCCGGCGATCGCGCGGACGCCTACATCGACGAAGTCACCGCCCTGCTGGTGCGTTACCTGCGCAAGGCCTGAGCCTCACCCCTGCCGTGCCGGCAGCACCCGCGGGTTGCGCAGGATGGCGGCCGAGATCAGCGAGACCAGCAGGCCGACCGGGAAGATCTCGATGAAGGTCATCGGCAGGCGGAACAGCGGATTGGCGTACTGCGCCTTGAACACCTCCATGTCGGCGGCCAGCTTGGCCAGCGCCTCGGGACTGGCGCCCTTGGCCTGTTGCGCCTCGATCATCGCCCTGGCATAGGTGTCGGCGAAATCCAGCCCGCTGATCGCGAGCGCAGTCTCCCAGGACAGCATGTAGATCACGCTGGCGACGAAGCTCACCCCCAGGCCCAGGCCGAACGCCGGCCAGAACCGGATCACTCCGCCCCCTTCACGGTCGCGGTGGCGCTTGATCGCCAGGAACACCAGGCTCAGCGCGACCAGCATGGTCAGATAGCCGATCGCCATGCTGTAACCGGACGGGAGGGCGTCCTGCACGGTCAGCACGATGAGGGACAGCACGCCGCCGGCAATCAGGCCGGCGAGCAGACCGTAGGACAGGATCCTGCGCAACATGGGACACCTCTCGGATGGGAAACGGCGTCATTGGGCAACCCGGCCCTGCCTGCGGCAATCGGCCAAACGGGTGATTTCGCCCGTTTCCCCCAAGGATGGCACGTCATTGCCCTGTTCAGGGGAGCAGTCCCAGCTCACGCGCGCGCCGCACCGCCTCGGTCCGCCGGCGCGCGCCCAGCTTTTCATACAGCCGGGCCACGTGGGTTTTCACCGTACTCGGGGCGATGTGCAATTCGCGGGCGATTTCCTTGTTGGAGCGACCCGCCGCCAGTTCCAGCAGCACGGCCCGTTCGCGATCGCTGATGCCCAGGCTGTCCTGCGCCTTCGGGTTGCCGTCGAAGGCCGGCGGGCGATGGCGACCGGCGAACAGGCGGGCACCGACGAATATCCCCAGCGCGAGGAAGGCCAGCGCGATCAGGCCGGTGTAGAAATCGTCCCAGTGGGTGCGTGCCAACCGCTGGTAGTCCAGCCATTGCAGGCCCAGCGCCGCGACCGCCAGCGCCCCGCCGTACAGGGCGGTCCGCTTGCCGGTGGCGGATGACATCCGGGCGTGGCGTCGGTTCATGCGGGCGGATTGTCCGCCAAGCCCTCGCCGGGGAAAAGGCGCGGCGACGCTATGGCCGCACCCGGAATACCGCGCTGATGCGCGGCGCCTGCGACCGGCGGGTCTTGGGAATGCCATGTTCGTGGGTGAGCTGGGAGGCATGGCTCATGCTGAGCAGGCTGCCCGGTTGCAGATCGATGGCGATGGCCTTGTGACCCTCTCCCTTGGCCTTGATCAGCATGCGACGCGGCGCGCCCAGCGAGACCAGGGTGATCGGGTGCCCCTCGCGCAGGATGTGCAGCTTGTCGCTGTGCATGGCGACGCTGTCGTGACCGTCGCGATACAGGTTCATGCCCACCCGGCTGTAGGGTGCGGGCACCACCGCCCGCACCCGCGCCAGCATCTCGGCCAGCGGCAGGTCCGCGGGCAGCGCTCCGACGTCGTAGTTCGCCAGCAGGCGCGGCACGTCCACCACCTTCTCGTACATGGGCCGCTGCAGGTGGGTCCAGGCGGCCCCCGCCTGCAGCGCCTGGAACCACCGCCATGCCCGCACCTCGTCGACGAAATCCGGCCAATAGCGGATCCCGCCCTGGGCATCTTCGACCAACTGCTGCATGGGCGTGGCGAACAGGTCCATCTCAGTGGAAGTCCCGCGAAGTGGTGACCAGATCGCCCAGCCAGTCGCTCATGTCGGCAAGATGGGCCGCGATCAGGTGCTGCACGCCATCCACGTGTTCCCATCGCCCACGCACCGACAGCAGGCGCGCGCCCAGCAGTGCCTTGCGCTGGCGCGCCGCCAGGTGCGGCCAGACCACCACGTTGACCACGCCGTGCTCGTCTTCCAGGGTCACGAAAATGACACCGCTGGCGGTACCCGGTCGCTGGCGCTGGGTGACGATGCCGGCAGCATGCACGCCACGCCCGTGCGGCATGTCCTGCAATTGGCGCGAGTCCAGCACGCGCTCGGCCTGCAGGCGCTCACGCAGCAGTGCCAGCGGGTGCGTGCGCAGGGTCAATCCCAGCGCGCGGTAATCCGACAGCACGTCCTCGCCGGTGCGTGGCGCCGGCAACACGATGTCCTCCTCGTCCGGACTGCCGGGCAGCAATGGACGCTGGCGCTCGATGCCGGCCACCGCCCAGCGGGCGGCGTGGCGATTGCCGGCCAGCGCTTCCAGCGCGCCGGCCTCGGCCAGGGCATGCCGGGCCTTCTCGTCCAGGCGCGCGCGCAGGCACAGATCGCGCACGTCCCGGAATGGCTGGCGCGCACGGGCCGCGACGATCGCATTCGCCATCGCCTTCGACAGCCCGCTGATCTGGCGCATGCCCAGGCGGATTGCCGGCTGGCCGGCATCGTCCTTGTCATCGATGTAGAAGCGGCCGCCTTCCAGCGTGCAATCCCAATCGCTGTGCAGCACGTCGACCGGCCGCACCTCGACCGGCAGGCGCCCGCCCCGCCCGCGCCGCGCGTCCTGCACGATCTGGCTGGGCGAATAGAAGCCCATCGGCTGGGCGTTGAGCAGTGCGCAGGTGAACGCGGCCGGCTCGTGCCGTTTCAGCCAACTGCTGATGTAGACCAGCTTGGCGAACGAGGCCGCATGGCTCTGCGGGAAGCCGTAGGAACCGAAGCCCTTGATCTGTTCGAAGATCTGGTCGATGAATTCGGAGGAGTATTTTTTTCCCTCCATCAATTCGCGGATGCGGGCGCGATGCGGCTCCATGTCGCCGCCGCGTCCCCAGGCCGCCATCGAGCGGCGCAGTCCGTCTGCTTCCGCTTCCTTATAACCGGCGTGGATCACCAGTTCCATTACCTGTTCCTGGAACAGGGGGATGCCCAAGGTCGGCCCGAGGATTTCCTCGATTCCGGAAGACGGGTAGACCACCGGATCCTTTTTCTGCCGCCGCCGCAGATAGGGATGCACCATGTCGCCCTGGATGGGACCGGGGCGGACGATGGCCACCTCGATGACCAGATCGTAGAAATTCTCCGGTTTCAATCGCGGCAGCATGCTCATCTGCGCGCGCGACTCGATCTGGAACACGCCGACGGTATCGGCGGCCTGGATGAGATCGTAGGTACCTGAGTCGCCGCCCGGTATCCGCGCC
The DNA here is from genome assembly GCF_057773145.1 of Pseudoxanthomonas sp. 68-E7. Lineage (NCBI taxonomy): Bacteria > Pseudomonadati > Pseudomonadota > Gammaproteobacteria > Lysobacterales > Lysobacteraceae > Pseudoxanthomonas > Pseudoxanthomonas sp. 68-E7. The sequence continues at coordinate 304,337 of NZ_JBYMTI010000002.1, forward strand.
AGGTCGATGACGCGGCCACGATGCTTTTCAATCAAATCCACCGCTTTCTTGATGCAGGTCAGCATGCCCAGCGCCAGGCAGTCCACCTTGAGCAGCTTCATGGTTTCCAGATCGTCCTTGTCCCACTGGATGATGGTGCGATCGTCCATGGCCGCGTTCTCCACCGGCACCACCGTGGACAGTGGCGCGTCGCTGATCACGAAGCCGCCGACGTGCTGGGACAGATGGCGCGGGTGCCCGCGCAGCAGTGCGGTCATCGCCAGCACCCGCGCGATCAGCGGATTGTCCGGATCGAAGCCGGCCTCGCGCAGGCGCTGTTCCATCGGCGTATCGCCGTTGCCCCAGCCATAGCAGTCGGCCAGCAACGCAATCTGGTCCGGCGGCAGGCCGAACGCCTTGGCGACGTCGCGCACCGCGCTCTTGCCGCGGTAGCGGATCACGGTGGCGGCGATGGCCGCGCGCTCGCGGCCGTACTTGTCGTAGACGTATTGGAGCACCTCCTCGCGCCGCGCATGCTCGAAGTCCACGTCGATGTCCGGCGGCTCGTTGCGGTTTTCCGACAGGAAACGCGCCATCAGCAGGCGGGTCTCGTCGGGATTGACCACGGTGATGCCCAGCGCGAAGCACACCGCCGAATTGGCGGAAGAACCCCGCCCCTGACAGAGGATGTCCTGTGCTTTGGCGAAACTGACGATGTCCTGGACGGTCAGGAAGAAGGCTTCGTACCCCTTCTTGGCGATGAGCGCCAGTTCGCCTTCGATCTGTTGCCTGATCTTGGGGGGAGCGCCCCCCGGCCAGCGTTCGCGCATGCCACGCTCGGTCAGCTCGCGCAGCCAACTGGCCGGCGTATGGCCTTCCGGCACCAGTTCGACGGGATAGCGGTACTCCAGTTCGTCCAGATGGAAAGTGCAGCGCTCCGCCAGTCGCACCGCCGCCTCCAGCAACGCGGCCGGATAGATATTTCCCAGCGCCCGCCGCGTGCGCAGGTGGCGTTCACCGTTGCGGAACAGATGCTCGCCGCACTCGCTCAAGGGCAGCCCTTGACGGATCGCGGTCATGGTGTCCTGCAGGGCGCGCCGCCGACGCACGTCCATGTGCACATCCCCGGTCGCCACCGGCGTCATGCCCTGCTCCGCCGCCAATGCCAGCAATCGTTGCAGGCGGGCATCGTCGTCCTCGTCGCGATGCAGTTCCACCGCCAGGAAGGCACGTTCGCCGAATACCCGTTGCAGCCACCTTCCCTGTTCCGGCTCCGGCACGCGCGCTGGCAGCCACAGCGCGAACAGGCCGCACGCTCCTTCGGCCAGCACGCTTTCCACATCCTGGCGGGTGAGCCGATAGCTTCCCTTGGTGGTGGCGCGACGGCCTGCGGTGATCAGCCGGCACAGTTGCGTGTAGCCGTGATGGTTTTCCACCAGCAGTACCAGCCGCAGGCCGTCGAACAACCGGAACTCGCTGCCCACCACCAGTTTCAACCCCGTCGCCCGCGAGGCTTCCAGCGCGCGCACGATGCCCGCCAGCGAGCATTCGTCGGTGATCGCCAGCGCCTTGTAACCACATTGTTTGGCGCGCGCGAACAACTCTTCCGCGCTGGCCGCACCGCGCAGGAAGGAGAAGTCCGACAGGCAATGCAGCTCGGCGTAGGCCGGCAAATCGTCGGCGACGACGGCATCGTCGTTGGCCGCCGCCAGTCCCAGCCGCTGCGCCACTTCCCAGGCGCGCGGGGGGCGGCCACCGGGCGAATCGGTATCGCGTTCCTGCTCGCGGCTCATGCAAACCACCCGTGCAGCATCCAGTGATCGCGCTCACCCGGCGGCGCGAACGCCCAGGCATGCTGGCCCTGCGAGGTTTCCAGCACGTAGTAGTCGCGGCGCGCGTCGTCGCCGTCCCACCAGCCGCTTTCCAACCGTTCCGGCCCGGACAGGATGCGCGGGCGCGGATCCCGCAGCGGTATCGGCTGCGGCAGCAGCCAGGCCGGGCGCGGCGGTCGCGCGGGCGCCGGGGCGATGTCCGCGCGCTCGTCGCCACGCAGTCGCCGCCAGGCCCGTTCCGGGCGCGGATCGCCGGTGGGCGCCACCTGGTGGACCGCATCATCGCCCAACCGCGCGCGCAGGCGTTCGCGCAGTTGTGGCCAGGGCAGCGTCTGCTGCGCGTGCAGATCGAACAGATCCCGCGTGGCCGGCACGAAGGGCGGCAGTTCGCGCGCCAGCAACCGCACCGCCACCACCGGCGCGGGAATGGATACGCGTTCAAGCCGGTTGCGGGTCAGTTCGAACAGCATCGCCGGTTCGCGCTCGGCCGACAGCAGGCCGACCTCCACATCGGTATGCCCTTCCTCGTGCTCCAGCCGCAGCAGGAACCGCTGCACGCCCCCGTCGCGGATGGACAGGTAGGTGCACAGATCGCCGATCAGCCGGCGCAGGGGGAACAGCAGCGCGGTGTGGCTTTCCACTTCGTAGCCCAGTTCCACCCGCTCGTCGAAATGATCCGGCGGCGCGTAATACGACAGCGGCTCGTCGGCCTCGCCATACAGGCGATCCAGGTGCTCCAGCACCGGCAGGCCGAAGCGCCGGCGCAGGCTGTCGCGCGGCAGGCCGCGCAGACTACGCAGATCGCGGATGCCCATGCGATGCAGGCGTTCGCCCGCGTCGTCCGGCAACACGGCGCGTCGGACCGGCACCCGATCCAGCACCTCGTGCATGGCCGGCGCCTGCATCATCGCCAGGCCATCGCGCAGGCCGGCGAACACGCGCGCCGCGCGCGGCGTCGGCGCCAGCGCGATGCGATGGTTGAAACCGAGCGCATGCAGTTCCTCGCGCAGCCGCGCCTCGAACCGCGGCCACGGCCCCAGCAGGCGGAAACTGGCGCGCACTTCCATGACCAGGCAACCGGGCCATTGCGCGCTCACCAGCGAACTGTGGCGATAAGCCCATGCGGCCAGGAAACGATGCCAGCGCGCCTCGGCCTGCGGGTCGTATTCGGCCAGTGCCAGATCCGGTTGCAGCGCATGCGCGGCGGTCAGGCGCATGCCGGCCCGCAGGCCCGCCTGCGCGGCGGCGGTGTTGACGGCGTGCAGCGTGCGCAGTTGCGCCGGGCCGGTCACCAGCGCCAGCGCTGCTCCGGGATCGGGGCAACGGCGGAGGACGGCGTCCAGCGCCAGTTGCGGCAGCAATAGGCAGGCCCAGAGCATGCGCGGCTCACGAACCCGTCCAGGCGAACGCCTGTGCGGGCGGATGCCCGCCCCGGCATTTGCGTACGTGCCAGGCACCGGTCGTGCGGCCTTTTTCGCGGGCGTATTCCAGCCGCAGCGCGGCCGGCGAGGCATTGAGCGCATGCCGGCGATCGCGCAGCGCGAAGCCCAGGCAATCGCCGCTGTCGGCGGCCACCTGCAATCGCCGCAGGGCACGCCCGTCGGCAGTCGAGGGCCAGCCGATCACCGCCGCGCAGGCGCCGCTGCGCAGGCATTGTTCGAACGCCCACAGCGCATCACGCGGGGCGGCCTCGACCAGATGCAGGTGCGCCAGATCCACGCCGCCTGCCTGCCAGGCCGGCGCATAGGCCAGGTACGGCGGCGCGATCAGCACCACCGCGCCGGCGGCCCGTGTCAGGCGCGCCAGCGTGGGCATCAGCAGGCCGATCTCGCCCACCCCATCGGCCGGCAGCAGCAGTTCGGTGAGCGCGCCGCGCGGCCAGCCCCCTTGCGGCAGCAGGCGATCCAGTTCGTGATGGCCGGTGCTCTCGCTCTCGGCCGGAGCGACGGCGCTGCGGCCCGCGTGCCACAGGGTCTGCGCGGCCAGCAGGGATTCCAGGGCGACGACGCTGCCCATCAGTCGCGCCGGATCAAACCGCAGTACAGCCCTTCGATGGCGAAATCCTCGTCGGGATCCGGATCGATCGGTACATGGCCGGCGCTGCGCGGCAGCAGGCGCAGTTCGGTGGCGGTGCGGTGCAGGCGCTTGATGGTGATGCCCGCGTCGCCGAGCCGCGCCACCACCGTCTGGCCGTGATGCGCGTCGGGGGTGATGCGCACGCCGACCAGATCGCCATCGAGGATGCCGTCGTCGCGCATCGAGTCGCCCTGCACGCGCAGCAGGTAATCCGGGCGCATCCGGAACAGCGCCGCATCCACGTGCAGCAATGCCTCGGTCTCGCCGTCGTTGAGGATCGGCTGGCCCGCCGCGACCCGTCCCACCAGCGGCAGGCTGATCACGTCGTCGCGTTCCATGCGCGCCTCGATCAGGCGGATGCCGCGCGGCCGACTGGGATCGCGGACCAGATAGCCCTTCTTCTCCAGCGCTTCCAGGTGCTTGAACACCGCGCTGACGTGGCCGATGCCGACCGCCGCGCCGATTTCCTGCAGGGTCGGCGCGCTGCCGGTCTCGGCCAGGTGCAGGCGCACGGCTTCCAGGATGGCGGCTTGGCGATGGGTCAGGGTCAGGCTCACGCGAGAATCTTTTCACCTAATCAGGTGAAAGCCAAGGGTGAAAACCTGAATCGGCCTCCCGAGCGTGCTTTCCTAGGCCGTCCCGGCCGGGAACAGCGCCCGGTCCCATTCCGGCGCCTCGCCGAAACGTCCGGCCAGGAAATCCAGGAACGAGCGCACCAGCGGCGGCATCAGCCGGCGGGTGGCGTAGACGCCGAAAATCCCCATCGGCGGAATGTCGTAGTCCGGCAGCACCGCGACCAGTTCGCCGCGCGCCAGATAATCCGCCGCCTGGTAGGTCGGCAGCATCGCGATGCCGCCGCCGCTGCGCACCGCCTGCAGCAGCACACTGGCCTCGTTGGCACTGATCCCGCCGCCCACCGCCACCGCCATCTCGCGGCCTTCGCGGCGCAGGTGCCACAGGCTCTTGCCGACGAAGTGATGGGTCAGGCAGTCGTGCGTGGTCAGGTCCTCCACGCGTACCGGCACGCCGCGCCGGGCCAGGTAGTCCGGCGAGGCGCACAGCAGCGAGCGGCAGGTGCTGAGCCGGCGGGCGATCAGGTTGGGATCCAGTTCATGGGTGATGCGGATGGCCAGATCCACCCGCTCCTCGACCAGGTTGACCGTGCGATCCAGCAGCAGCATGTCGATGCGCACGCCCGGGTGCTGGCCGACGTACTCCACCACCGCCGCCGCCATCTGGCTCTGCCCGAACGAGGTACTGCAGGTCAGTCGCAGTTGCCCGTGCAGCGGCGTGTCCGTGTCGCTGGCGACCGAGGCCTGCAGATCGGCGCCGAGTTCCAGCAATTTGCGACAGCGTTCCAGCGCCTGTTCGCCCGGCGTGGTCAGGCTGATCCGGCGGGTGGTGCGATGGAACAGGCGCACCCCCAGCCAGTCTTCCAGTTCGGCCAGGTAACGGGTGACCATCGCCCGCGACATGTCCAGCGCCTCGGCGGCGGCGGTCAGGCTGCCGCGCTCGGCGACCTCGACGAACACCCCCATTGCGGTCATCCGGTCCATGACTTGCTCGATTCATGCAACAAACAAGTGCCTTATACGCGGTTTTTCGTTCGCTTTCAGCTCCTTACAGTGGCCCCACTTTCCCGCCCACCCGGAGTTCCCCATGAAAATCGCCCTCGTCGCCGCCACCGGCAAAATCGGCCGCCACATTGCCGCCCACGCCCTCGCCCGGGGCCATGACGTCACCGCCATCGTCCGCCGCGATGGCGACCTGCCCGCCGAACTGGAGGGCGCCCGCATCGTGATCGCACCGCTGGACGATCACGACGCCCTGGTCGCCGCCGTGCGCGGCCACGACGTGCTGGCCAGCGCATATGGCCCGCAGCCCGGCGCCGAATCCACCCTCGTCGATGTCAGCGACGCCCTGATCGCCGCCGCCCGCGAGGCGGGCGTGCCCCGCGTTGTCGTGGTGGGTGGCGCCGGCAGCCTGGAAGTGGCGCCTGGCGTGCAGCTGGTCGACGTTCCGGATTTCCCCGCCGCCTACAAGCCGGTCGCGCTGGCGCATCGTGATGCGCTCAAGCTTTTCCAGGACGCCGACGATCTGGCCTGGACCTTCTTCTCGCCCGCCGCCGAAATCGGCCCCGGCGAAGCGCGCGGCCGGTTCCGCACCCAGGCCGGCAAGCTGCTGGCCGATACCGGTGGCAAGAGCGCGATCAGCTACCCCGACTACGCCGATGCCTTCGTCGCCGAAATCGAGCAGGCGCGCCATCCGCGCCAGATCATCACGGCCGCCTACTGAGCGCTGCGCGAATTTCCTCCGCCCGCATCCACCGACCAGGAAACGATGTCCATGAAAGCCCTTGCCCTGAAATCCATGAGCGCGCTGGCGCTCGCCCTGTCGCTGGCCGCCTGCGGCGGCCAGGCGCCATCGTCCACCGACACCGCCATGGCGGTACCGAAAGCCGCCGAGTCGGTCGCCGGACCGCTGAAGCTGGAGATCTACAACCCCGGCCCGGACGGCATCTTCGCGGTGTCCTCGGTACTGCTGAGCGGCCGCGAGGACGCGGTGCTGATCGACGCGCAGTTCTCCACCGTCGACGCGGCGAAACTGGTCGAGATGATCAAGGCCTCCGGCAAGCGCCTGACCACGATCTACATCAGCCATGGCGATCCGGATTTCTATTTCGGCCTGGAAACGCTGAAAGCCGCCTTCCCGGACGCGAAGATCCTGGCCACGCCGCAGACCATCGCCCACATACGGGAAACCAGCGCCGGCAAGCTGGCGCACTGGGGACCGATCCTCGGCGCGGGCGCACCCAAGCAGATCGTCGTGCCGGAGCCGCTGGCGGGTGATCGCCTGACCCTGGAGGGCCAGGAACTGCGGATCATCGGCCTGGATGGCCCCACCCCGGACCGCAGCGTGGTCTGGATTCCCTCGATCCGCACGGTGGCCGGCGGCATTCCGGTGATGGCCGGTGAGCATGTATGGATGGCCGATACCCAGACGCCGCAATCGCATGCCGACTGGCTGGCCACGTTGGATCGGATCGCCGCGCTGAAGCCGGGGACGGTGATTCCCGGCCATTTCGAACCGGGCGCACCGCAGGGCCTGGACGCCGTGCGCTTCACTGGCGACTACATCCGCGCCTACGACGCGGAAGCGGCCAAGGCGGAGGATTCGGCCGCGCTGATCGCGGCGATGAAGGCGCGTTATCCGGAACTGGGCGGCATGCCTTCGCTGGAACTCAGTGCCAAGGTCAGCAAGGGTGAGATGCGCTGGCCCTGAGCGGAAACGCTGGCCTCAAGCCCTGTCCCCTCTCCCGTAAACGGGAGAAGAAACCTGCTACACCCTTCTCCCGTTTACGGGAGAAGGTGGCGCGCAAGCACCGGATGAAGGCGCCTTTCGCGTGATGCCACTCCAGCGGCTTGCCCCCATCCGCCTTTGGCACCTTCCCCCGCACGCGGGGGAAGAAACCTGCTACACCCTTCTCCCGTTTACGGGAGAAGGTGGCGCACAAGCGCCGGATGAGGGCGCCTTTCGCGTGATGCCGCTCCGCCGGTTTGCCCCCATCCGCCTTCGGCACCTTCCCCCGCATGCGGGGGAAGGAAACTGGTTACTTCCTTCTCCCGTTTACGGGAAAAGGTGGCGCGCAAGCGCCGGATGAGGGCGCCTTTCGCGTGATGCCGCTCCAGCGGCTTGCCCCCATCCGCCTTCGGCACCTTCCCCCGCATGCGGGGGAAGGAAACTGGTTGCTTCCTTCTCCCGTTTACGGGAGAAGGTGGCGCGCAAGCGCCGGATGAGGGCGCCTTTCGCGCGATGCCGTTCCACCAGCTTGCCCTCATCCACCTTCGGCACCTTCCCCCGTATGCGGGAGAAGGAATGCAGGATGAAAGTGCACTCGTTCCCTTCCCGTTTTCCTTCTCCCGTTTACGGGAGAAGGTGGCGCGCAAGCGCCGGATGAGGGCGCCTTTCGCGTGATGCCGCTCCAGCGGCTTGCCCTCATCCGCCTTCGGCACCTTCCCCCGCATGCGGGGGAAGGAAACACGAATCGCGCGATCAATCCTTGCTGCGGGCACGCGCGAAGGCTGCGGCCAGCGCGTTGTCGGCAGGTGGCGCGGCGGTGCGTGCTGCGCCGCCCTGCCCGCGTCCGCCGCCGTCGCGGCCGTTGCGCGGGCCGTTTCCGCCGCCACTGTTCCCGCGTGCGCCTTGCGCGCCACGGTCCTCACGCACCGGCGGCGGTGTGTCATCCAGTCGCCGCGTCAGGGCGATGCGCTTGCGCGGGATATCCACCTCCAGCACCCGCACCTTGACGATGTCGCCGGCCTTGACCACCTCGCGCGGGTCCTTGACGTAGCGATCCGCCAGCGCGGAGATGTGGATCAGGCCATCCTGGTGCACGCCGATGTCGACGAACGCGCCGAACGCGGCCACGTTGCTGATCACGCCTTCCAGGATCATCCCGGGCTTGAGGTCCTTGATGTCTTCCACCCCGTCGGCGAAGCGCGCGGCCTTGAACTCGGGGCGCGGGTCGCGGCCGGGCTTCTCCAGTTCCTTGAGGATGTCGCGCACGGTCGGCACGCCGAACTTCTCGTCGGTGTACTCCTCGACGCGCACGCCGCGCAGGAAGCCGGCGTCGCCGATGATCTGCTTCACTTCCCGGCCGCACCTGGCCAGGATGCGCTCGACCACCGGATACGCTTCCGGATGCACCGAGGACGCATCCAGCGGTTGGTCGCCATCGGCGATGCGCAGGAAGCCGGCGCATTGTTCGAAGGTCTTCTCGCCCAGGCGTGGCACCTTCAGCAAATCCTTGCGCGACCGGAACGCGCCGTTGGCGTCGCGGTAGATCACGATGTTGTCGGCCACGCTGGAGGACAGCCCGGACACGCGGGTCAGCAGCGCCGCCGAGGCGGTGTTCACGTCCACGCCGACCGCGTTCACGCAGTCCTCGACCCTGGCGTCCAGCGCGCGCGCCAGCCTGAACTGGTCGACGTCGTGCTGGTACTGGCCGACGCCGATCGCCTTGGGTTCGATCTTCACCAGTTCGGCCAGCGGGTCCTGCAGTCGGCGCGCGATCGACACCGCGCCGCGCAGGCTCACGTCCAGGCCCGGGAATTCGCGCGCGGCGAATTCGGATGCCGAGTACACCGAGGCGCCGGCCTCGCTGACCACGATCTTCTGCATCTTCAGTTCCGGCGCCAGCTTGATCAGATCCCCGGCCAGCTTGTCGGTCTCGCGGCTGGCGGTGCCGTTGCCGATCGAGATCAGTTCCACCTGGTGCTTCGCGCACAACGCGCGCAGCACGTGCAGCGACTGATCCCACTGGCGCTTGGGTTCATGCGGATAGATGGTCGCGGTGTCGACCAGCTTGCCGGTGCGATCCACCACCGCCACCTTCACGCCGGTGCGCAGGCCCGGATCCAGCCCGAGCACCGCCTTGGGGCCGGCCGGCGCGGCCAGCAGCAGATCCTTGAGGTTGTCGCCGAACACCGCGATCGCCTCGGCCTCGGCCTTCTCGCGCGCCTGATTGAACAGATCCAGCAGCAGGTGCATGTGCAGCTTGGCGCGCCAGGTCAGCCGGCACGCGTCCAGCAGCCACTTGTCGCCCGGACGGCCCTGCGCGGAAACGCCGGCATGTTTGGCCACGCGCCCTTCGGCCAGCAAGTGCCCGGCTTCGGCCTCGTTGCCCGGATCCAGATCCAGCAGCAGGATTTCCTCCCGGCGCGCGCGGAACAGCGCCAGCAGCCGGTGCGAGGGAATCTTCGCCAGCGATTCGGCGTGGTCGAAGTAGTCGCGGTACTTGGCGCCTTCGGTTTCCTTGCCTTCGGCCACGCGGGCGCGGATCACGCCGATCTCGTGCATCCAGTCGCGCAGTTCGCCGACCAGCGCCGCGTTCTCGCCCCAGCGCTCCATCAGGATCGCGCGCGCGCCTTCCAGCGCCGCCTTGATGTCGGCCACGCCCTTCTCCGCGTCCACGTAGGCTGCGGCCGCGGTTTCCGGCGCCTGCGAGGGATCCGCCAGCAGGCCGTCGGCCAGCGGCTCCAGGCCGGCTTCGCGCGCGATCTGCGCGCGGGTGCGACGCTTGGGCTTGTATGGCAGGTACAGATCCTCCAGGCGCGCCTTGCTGTCGGCGGCCTCGATGTCGGCGCGCAGTTCACCGGTCAGCTTGCCCTGCTCCTCGATGCTCGCCAGCACCGCCGCGCGCCGGTCCTCCAGCTCGCGCAGATAGGTCAGGCGCGTTTCCAGGTTGCGCAACTGGGTGTCGTCCAGTCCGCCGGTGACTTCCTTGCGGTAACGCGCGATGAAGGGAACGGTGGCGCCTTCGTCGAGCAACGCGATGGCGGCACGCGCCTGCGCGGTCTGGGCGCCGATCTCGGTGGCGATGGTCTGGGCGATCTGCAGGGCCAGCTTCGGATTCTTGTCTTGCATTGCTTCCGTCGGAAATGACCCGGTGGTCCGGGTGGGATGCCGATTGTGGCAACCCCGGACCACATGCGAAACGGCTTGACAGGCAGGGAAATTCAGCTAGGGCCGCACGGCCGCGGACGGGGCTGCGCTATCCTTCCATGAAACGGAAAGGATGACGCACGTGCGCGAGCTGTACCCCGATATCGAGCCCTATCGCACCCACCTGCTGGCGATGGACGACCTGCACACGCTGTACATCGAGGAATGCGGCAATCCCGACGGCCTGCCGGTGCTGTTCCTGCACGGTGGCCCCGGCGCGGGTCTGTCGGCCTACCATCGGCGCTTCTTCGATCCGGCGCGTTACCGCATCGTGCTGTTCGATCAGCGCGGCGCCGGCCGTTCGACCCCGCCCGCCGAGCTGCGCGACAACACCACCTGGCACCTGGTCGCCGACATCGAACGGATCCGCGGGCACTTCGGCATCGAACGCTGGGTGGTGTTCGGCGGCTCCTGGGGTTCCACGCTGTCGCTGGCCTATGCGCAGGCGCATCCGCAACGCGTGCTCGGACTGGTGCTGCGCGGCATCTTCCTGGGCCGCCCGGGCGAGCTGCGCTGGTTCAACGAACTGGACGGCGGCGCGCGCTGGATTTTCCCCGAGCGTTGGGAGAACTACCTGGCCCACATCCCGGAAGCCGAACGCGACGAGATGGTCGAGGCCTACTGGCGCCGCCTGGACAGCCCGGATCCGGACGTGCAGCTGGCCGCCGCGCGCGCCTGGAGCAATTGGGAGGGCGGCAGCACCACCCTGATCCACGATCCGGAGGAAGCCGGCAACTTCGAGGATCCGAAGGTCGCCGTCAGCGTCGCCCGCGCCGAAGCGCACTACTTCCGCCACCACGTGTTCCTGGAACCGGATCAGCTGTTGCATGGCATCGACCGCATCCGCCACATTCCTTCCACCATCGTGCATGGGCGCTACGACATCATCTGCCCGATGAAGAGCGCCCACGATCTGGCGCAGGCCTGGCCGGAAGCGGAGCTGCGGGTGGTGCTGGCCGGACACAGCGCCGCGGATCCGGCCATCGTCGACGCGCTGGTGCAGGCCACCGACGCGCTGGCCGACCGGTTCGCCTGACCGCGCATGCGCCGGCATTTCAAGACCCTGGCCGACGGCGCGCTGATCGAGTTCGACCGCGGCCAGTTCGATGACTGGTGCGTCTACCTGACGCCACCGGGCTCCCCCCGCTTCGCCCCGCGCGACGCCTGGTACTTCGGCGAGCTTCAGGCGCTGGCGGAACGCCATGGCGCCTATCGCCTGTACGAGGATTTCGTGCGTGTCTACGACCGCACCGGCGCCCAGGCCAGTCCCGCCGTGCTGGCCTGGATCACCGGGCTGTCGGCCGCCTATGGCGAGGACGCGCTGCTGGTGGACCAACTGTTCACCATCCTCTACGCCGGCATGGTGGCGGAGGAAAACAAGGCCAACGGTCCGCTTGGCCGGCGCATCAAGCGGCTGGGCATGTACCAGGCGCTGATCGAGGGCATGCCGGCCACGGAGGCGGCGAACTACAGCCGCAATATCGACGCCCGGCGACTGGATGGCGAGTGTCGCCGGCGAGGATTCTGAATTCGGCGCGACGGCAATCGAAACCACCCGCCAAGATGTGAAAACAGGAAGGGCCGCTTGCGCGGCCCTTCCTTTCATTGCACGGCTATCGCGATGCTCAGGAACGCACCGGCAGCACCCGGATCTCGACCCGGCGGTTGAGCGCGCGGCCGGAGTCGGTGTCGTTGCTGGCAATCGGATAACGCTTGCCCATGCCGACGATCTCGAAACGCTCGCGGACCAGGCCCTGGCCGATCAGGTAATTGCCGACCGCCGCGGCGCGCTGTTCGGACAGGCGCTGGTTGACCGCGTCGGTGCCGATGCTGTCGGTATGGCCGGTCACTTCCACGATGGTCTGGTTGTACTCGGACAACGTGCGGGCGACGTTGTTGAGCGCCGGATAGAACTGCGGCTTCAGATCCGCCTTGCCGAAATCGAAGGTCACGCCGTCCGGCAGGTTGAGCTTGATCACGTCGCCATCGCGGCTGACGTCGATGCCGGTGCCCGCGGTCTGGCGACGCAGTTCGGCTTCCTGGCGGTCCTGGTAGGCACCGATGGAGCCACCCGCCAGGCCGCCGACGCCGGCGCCGATCAGCGCGCGCTGGCGGCGATCGGTCGCGTCCTTGCCACTGAGCAGGCCGACGGCCGCGCCGATGCCGGCGCCGATCAGCGCGCCGGTGCGCGTGCGATTGGGATCATTCGGATCATTGGTCTGGCCGGTGTAGCTGGCGCAGGAACTCAGCATCACCGCGGCACCCAGCGCGATGAGCGTGGTCTTGACGGCGTAATTCTTCATGGACATCTCCTCGTCGTATGGGAACGCATCCCGGCAATCATCCAGCGCCGGCAAAAATACCGGCTCCGTTCTGTCTGATAGCTAAAGCGCCGTGAAGATCCGGAAAAGCATGCGCCTTCCTGTTCAGCTTGCTTGCGCGGCGTCCTCCAGCAACGATACAGCCGCACCCGCGTCGAGTGCGTAATCCCAGTTCCCCATCAGCGTCAGGTACAGCAGCTTCTCGAACTCCGGCGCGAAACGGCGGATCACCGCATCGGGATCGGGTACGAGCTTGGCATCGGCAATCAAGCCGAAATGCACCCGCCCGTTGTAGCTGAGGATGGAGACGCCGATGCCGATCGAACCGGTCTGCGGCACCCAGAACATCATGTCGCGGACCCGGCTGCCGCCCATGTAGAGCGGTTGCTGCGGCCCGGGCACGTTGGTCGCCACCGCGGTGGCCTTGCGGCTGAAGAGTTCCAGCGCCACGCCCTGCAGGGCCGCCGGCGCCATTCCCAATGCGGCAAGAAGTCCAAATGCAACAATCGCTTGCCTTGAATTCTTCAAGTCATTCATGCAGCCAGCCACGCGCTCCAGCCGGCGGATCGGGTTGGCCTCGCCAACCGGCAGATCCAGGAACACCAGGCCGAAGTGGTTGCCCAGCTTGCGGGCGTGTTCCAGCGGACGCAGGTTGACCGGCACGGTGGCGCGCAGGGTCACGCCATCGATCTGTTCCCCGCGTTCGAGCAGATAGCTGCGCAGCGCACCCGCGGCGGTGGCCATCAGTACGTCGTTGACCGTGCAGTCGCAGGCCCGCCCCACCGCCTTGACCTCTTCCAGGTCCAGCGGCTCGGCCCAGGCCACCCGCTTGCTGACACCCAGCGGACCACGCAACAGCGTGGGCGGATCATCGGACAGCGCCAACGCCGCCAACAGTTCGCGGCCAATCTCGCCGCCCTCCTTCGCCAGCATCGTCGCCAGGCTGGGGTCCCGGTACATCTCCATGCCCTTACCGAGCATCTTGCCGCCCAGCTTGACGTAGCGATCGATGGCGCCGACCCGGCGCACCACCTCCACGCCGTCCTGCTTGAGCCAGGCCGCGCGCAGTTCGCTGCTGCGCTCGGGCTTGCGGGTGGTGTCGGTCAGCGACAGCAGCACCTGCACCAGCGCGATGCCGTCGGCATAGCTGTGATGGATGCGCGCCACCAGCGCCGAACCACCGCGATAGCGTTCGACCAGATGGAATTGCCAGAGCGGCTTGGTCTTGTCCAGCGGCGTGGATGCCATCTGGCTGACGAAGCGCTCCAGCGCGCGCTTTTCGGACTCCGGATCACTGCGACCGGGCAACGCCGACAGGCGGACGTGCCAGTCGATATCGAAGTCGGTGTCCTCCACCCAGGACGCGCCGGCGGCGGTATCGATCGCCTTCTGGCGAAAGCGCGGATAAGCCAGGAAGCGCCTGCGCACGACGTCCTTGAGCCGTTCCAGCGTCAGCGGCTCGTCGAACATCAGCACGCCGGTGATCATCATCGGATTGGTCGGCCGGCACATCCGCAGCCAGGCGGTATCGACCCGCGACATCGGTTCGCGCCGTGGCTTGCCCGGCCCCTTCTTCGTCGCCATGCTGCCCTCCGTTCCCTGGCTCGAGTGAAGCATGGGGCCACGAAAGGCGTCAACGCGCGCTCAGCCTCCGCTGGCCCGGTAGGCGGCCAGCGCCGCTTCGCGGCCGGTGGCCAGGTCCACCAGCGGAGCACGCGGATAGTCCGGTGCCAGTCGCGCGGCCCGGTCAGGCGATTCCCAGGGCGCGAATCGCGCTGCGGGTGGCAGGCCACGCAGTTCCGGCACCCAGCGGGCGATGTACTCGCCCCGTGGATCGAACCGGCGTGCCTGGGTGACCGGATTGAATACGCGGAAATACGGCGCGGCATCGGCGCCGGTGCCGGCGGTCCACTGCCAGCCGAGCGTGTTGTTGGCCAGATCGGCATCGACCAGCGTGTCCCAGAACCAGCGCGCGCCATGCGACCAGTGCAGCCGCAGGTGCTTGGTCAGGAAACTGGCCACGATCATCCGCACCCGGTTGTGCATGTAGCCGGTTGCCCACAATTCGCGCAGGCCGGCGTCGACGATGGGTACGCCCGTGCGGCCCCGCTGCCAGGCGGCCAGCATGTCGGGCGTGGGCGTTGCCCAGGCGAAGCCGTCGAAGCGCGGATTGAGGTTGTGATCGCTGGTCCGAGGGAAGTGGTGCAGGAGATGCCAGGCGAACTCGCGCCAGCCGAGTTCGCGCAGGAAGGCCTCCACCTCGGCGGCATTGGCCGCGGTCCGTGCCCGCTCCAGCGCGGAGGCGATCCGCCAGGGTGCGATCTCGCCGAAATGCAGGTGCGGGGACAGACGCGAAGTGCCCACGCGATCCGGACGGTCCCGATCCCCGCGGTAGCCGCGCAGCGCGCCGTCGACGAATACTTCCAGCGCTTCCCGCGCGCCGGCTTCGCCGGGTTGCCAGTGGTTCCAGAAACCCCGATCCCAGGGGACGGAAGGTGCCAGTTGCAATGAAGCCAACGGCACTCCGTTGGCGATGGCGCACGACGGCAGACGATCCGGCGCATTCCAGCTCGCGGACGGGTGCCAACGCGATCGCGCGGCCCGCCAGAATGGCGTGAAGACCCGATACGGCGTGCCCTGCCCGGTCGCCAGATCCCAGGGCTCGAACAGCAGGCCACCGTTGGCGCTCTCCACCCGCAGCCCCTGCTCCCGCAGTTGCTTCTTCAGGGCCGCGTCGCGCGGCTGGGTGGCGGGCTCGTACTTGCGGTTCCAGAACACCGCCCGCGCGCCGCTTTCATTCAGGAGGTCCTGCAGTGCCGCCGCGGTCGGGCCCGTGCGCAGATGCAGTGCCGAGCCCCGCGCGCGCAGGGCCGCATCCAGCGCGGCGAGCGAGCGATGGCGCCAGGCGTTGGACGCCGCGCCCGGCGCCCAGCCACCCTCTTCTTCCGGCGCATGGATGTATACCGGCAACGGGGTGTACCCTTCGTCCAGCGCCATCCGCAATGCCGGATTGTCGTCCAGGCGCAGATCGTTGCGGAACCAGACGAGGGCGGTCGGCATTGCGCCGATTACTCGAAACTGCCGATGGAATCGTGCGCCAGGTTGTCGAAGCGCGTGTACTCGCCGAAGAACTTCAGCTTGCACGAACCGGTCGGGCCGCTACGCTGCTTGCCGATGATGATTTCGGCCAGGCCCTTGTCCGGCGAATTTTCCTTGTTGTAGTAGTCGTCTCGGTAAATGAACACGATCATGTCCGCGTCCTGCTCGATGGCGCCCGATTCACGCAGGTCGGCCATCACCGGGCGCTTGTCGGTCCGCGTTTCCAGCGAGCGGTTGAGCTGGGACAGCGCGATCACCGGCACGTTGAGTTCCTTGGCCAGGCCCTTGAGCGAGCGCGAAATCTCGGAGATTTCGGTGGCGCGGTTCTCGCTGTTGCCGGGCACCGACATCAGCTGCAGGTAGTCGATCACTACCAGCCCAAGATCATGTTCGCGCTTGAGCCGGCGGGACTTGGAACGCAGCACTTCCGGCGACAGGCCGGGAGTGTCGTCGATGAAGATCTTGGTTTCCTTGAGCATCCGGATCGCGCTGGTCACGCGGCTCCAGTCCTCGTCCTCCAGCTGGCCGGTGCGCAGGCGGGTGGCGTTGATGCGGCCATTGGAGGAAATCAGGCGCAACGCAAGCTGCGCCGCGGACATTTCCATCGAGAACACCGCCACCGCCTTCTTCGACTTGATCGCGGCGAACTCGGCGATGTTGAGCGCGAAGGTGGTCTTGCCCATGGCCGGACGCGCGGCCAGGATGATCAGGTCGGTCGGCTGCAGGCCGGCGGTCATCTGATCGAATTCGGTGTAGCCGGTCGGCAGGCCGGTGACGTTGCCGCCGTTCTCGAAGCGGCTCTGCAGGACCTCGAAGGCATCCTTCAGCGCCGAGTTCATGCCGACGAAATCAGTGCGCCCACGCGCGCCGGCCTCGGCGATGGCGAACACCTTCTGTTCGGCCACCGCCAGCAATTCGTTGCTTTCCCGGCCCTCGGGCTGGAAGGCGTCGTTGACGATGCCGGTGCCGACATCGATGAGCTGGCGCATCACCGCCTTGTCGCGGACGATTTCCGCATACGCGACGATGTTGGCCGCGGACGGGGTGCTGCTGGCCAGTTCGATCAGGTAGGCGCCGCCGGCGACCTGCTCCAGGTGGCCCTGCGACTCGAACCATTCGCCCAGTGTCACCGCGTCGTAGGGCCGGTTGCGTTCGGCCAGTTCGCTGATGGCGCGGTAGATCAGCTGGTGATCGCGGCGATAGAAGTCGTTGTCGGTGAGCTTGTCGTTGATCCGGTCGTAGGCTTCCGGCGCCAGCATCAGCCCGCCCAGCACCGCCTGTTCCGCCTCGATGGAGTGCGGCGGCACCCGCAACTGTTCGATACGCGCATCCTGCGGGTCGTTGCGGAAACCTGGGCGTGCGGACATGGGGGCGACGGACTCCTGTGGCCGATGCGGGGCGAACGGAACGGGATTGGACATGGTAGTCGCTCCACCGTCAGGCGGTTGCAGATAACCATGTGGATAACCGGTGGGCATCTCAGCATCCGAGACGACTCCGGTGTCGGCGGTGTTGCGCCGACGGACGGCGAGGCATCCACCCGGCGGTGCGGGAGCCACAAATGGAAACGGGCGCCGCGAGGCGCCCGTTCCGGTGCGGCACGGCCCGGATTATCAGGCTTCGGCTTCGACGACCACCTTGATGGGGGTTTCGACGTCGGCGTGCAGCTTGGCGATGACTTCGAACTCGCCGATATTGCGGATCGGGCCTTCGCCCATCACCACTTCGCTCTTTTCCAGCGGCAGGCCGATGGCGGTGAACGCGTCGGCGATGTCGCGCGGGCCCACCGAACCAAACAGCTTGCCTTCGGTCGAGGCGTTGGCCTTGATGGTGACGCTGGCACCTTCCAGCTTGGCACGACGGCCTTCGGCGTCGTCATGCACGGCCTTGGCCTTGGCTTCGTACTCTGCGCGCTTGGCTTCGAACTCGGCCAGGTTGGCGGCGGTCGCCGGCACGGCCTTGCCCTGCGGCACCAGGTAGTTGCGGCCGTAGCCGGGCTTCACGTTGACCTTGTCGCCGAGGACGCCGAGGTTGGTCACTTTCTGCAGAAGAATCAGTTCCATCGTATTGCTCCGTATTCGTTAGCGGGAATGGCCCGCAGCGTGGGCTGTCCGAATGACAGTGAAGAAAGAGAACCTCCCCTCGCGGGGAGGTCCTGCCGCCGGACGCCTGGGCGCCCGGCCATCGACACTTACACGTCGTGGTTGTCCGTGTACGGGATCAGCGCCAGGAAACGCGCGCGCTTGACCGCCGTGGCCAGCTGGCGCTGGTAGCGGGACTTGGTGCCGGTGACGCGGCTCGGGACGATCTTGCCGGTCTCGGTCAGGTACTGGCGCAGGGTGTTGAGATCCTTGTAGTCGATCTCCTTCACACCTTCGGCCGTGAACTTGCAGAACTTGCGGCGACGGAAGAACTTGGACATGGGCGTGCTCCTTAAGCGGCTTCAGCGTTGTCGGAGGATTCGGCGGCAGCTTCGGTGCTCTCGCCTTCGTCGTCGTCGCGACGGCGGCGCTCGCCACGCTCCGACTTCTCACCCTTCTCGTCCTTGTTCTTCATGATCAGGGACTGTTCGGTGTCGGCGCCATCGCGCTTGATCACCAGGTGACGCAGGATCGCGTCGTTGAAGCGGAAGGTTTCCACCAGCTCGTTCAGCACGGACTGGTCCGCCTCGATGTTGAGCAGCACGTAGTGGGCCTTCACCAGGTTCTGGATCGGGTAGGCCAGCTGACGGCGGCCCCAGTCTTCCAGGCGGTGGATCTTGCCGTTGCCGTTCTCGATCAAGCCCTTGTAGCGCTCGATCATCGCCGGCACCTGCTCGCTCTGGTCCGGATGGACCAGGAACACGATTTCATAGTGACGCATCGTTTTTACCTTTCGGATGTGGGCCCGGCGGCCTCGCGGCGCCGGGCGGGACAGCTCCCCGTCGCCCGGCGGGCGCGGTGGAGCAAGGACCCCTTCCGTTCAGGCGAACGGCAGGGAGCCCGAAATTATGGCAGCTCAATGACTTGGAGGCAAATGGCGGGCTGGGCGGGAGGGATCCGGCCGCGGGCCGGGGGGCGAAGGCCGGCGGTGCCGATCCGGCCGCGAACCGGCGTTCACGGGGGAAGCCGCCGGAGCCCGCCCTCTTGCAGGGCCCTGTTCCACCGCCGATGAAGGCCGGTGACCCTCGGTTTCCCAACAGTCACCCTGTTGGTCGATGGACAGCCGGTCGTGGGAAGGGGTCCCAGCCTTCGCTGGGACGACGGCAAAGGGCGGGATCCTTTTTGACTGTCCTGTGGTGCCCCTCGCCGACCGGGGATAGCCGGTCGCCGAAATGGGGCCCAGCCTTCGCCGGGACGACGGTGCGACTCTCCTTGATCCGCATCCCGCCCGTTTCCCCCGGCCAGGTCCAGGCAGGGGAAAGATTCGTCATCCCGGCGAAGGCCGGGATCCATTGTGATTTGCGCTGCCGCCCCTGGACGGCGGCCACCGTGCCATGGCCGCGGCACGGCGGGGCACCGCCCGTGCCGGAACCTTCCGGCCTCAACGCCCTTTCTGCTCCACGATCCAGGCGTCGATGCGTTTCTCCAGCGCCTCCAGCGGGACCGAGCCGGTGTTGAGCACTTCGTCGTTGAAGGCCCGCAGGTCGAACTTCGGCCCCAGCGCCTTGGCCGAGCGCTCGCGCAGCTCGGAGATCTTCAGCTGGCCGATCTTGTAGGCCAGCGCCTGGCCCGGCCAGGCGATATAGCGATCGATCTCGTTGACGATGTCCTGGTCGGTCTTGGCGGCGTTGTCCTTGAAGTAGGCGATGGCCTTCTCCCGGCTCCAGCCCATCGAATGCATGCCGGTATCGACCACCAGCCGTACCGCCCGCCACATGTCGTAGGTCAGCTGGCCGAAACGGTCGTAGGGATCGTCGTACAGGCCCATGTCGTAGCCCAGGCGTTCGGCGTACAGGCCCCAGCCCTCGCCGTAGGCGACGAAATAGGCGGTCTTGCGGAACATCGGCAGGTCGGGCAGTTCGATGCCGCGCGCCATCTGGAAGTGATGGCCGGGCACCGCCTCGTGCAGCGACAGCGCCATCATCTCCCACTTCGGCCGGGTCTCCGGCTTGTACAGGTTGACGTAGTAGTACCCCGCCCGACTGCCGTCGGCGGCGCCGGGCTGGTAATAGGCGGTGGTGGTGTCGGGCGCGGCGTTGTCCGGGATCGGGCGCACGCCGTAGGGCAGCCGCGGGATGGTGTGGAAGGCTTTGACCAGTTCCGGGTCGATCCGCTTGGAGAGCGCCTGATAGGCTTCCAGCAGCTCGGCCGGGGTCTTGTGGAAGTACTTCGGATCGCTGCGCAGGTGATCGAAGAAGGCATGCAGGTCGCCCTGGAATCCCACCTGCGCCTTGATCTTCTCCATCTCGGCGCGGATGCGCGCGACCTCCTTCATGCCGATCGCATGGATCTGCTGCGGGGTCAGCGGCGTGGTCGTGTAGTAGGCGGCCATCGCCGCATAGAAATCCTGCCCGTCCGGCAGATCCGTGGCGGCGATGCTGGCGCGGCTGGCCGGCAGGTAGTTCTGGTCGAAATAGGCCTGCAGCTTGCGATACGCCGGCACCACCCGCTCGCGGATGACCTGCTGGGCTTCCTGGCGCAATCCGGCCCGGTCGGCTTCCGGCACGCCGTCGGCGAACTTCAGGAACGGCCGGTAGAACGGACTCCTGGCCGGGTCCTCGACGATCTGCGCGGCAATCTGCGCCGGCACCCGCTGCATCAGCACCTTCGGCGGCAGGTAGCCTTCGGCCACGCCCCGCTGCATCAGCACCAGGGTCTGGTCGATCAGCGTGTCCAGGCCACGCAGGCGGGCGATCCAGTTGCGATAGTCCTGCGTGCTGGCGAACGGCACCACTTCGGCCATGCCGTCGGCCAGTTGCACGCCGCCCTGGTGGCCGATGGGTTGCAGGTATTCCTTGAAGCGCTGGCGCGACACCGCCTGCTGCAGGTTCCACTCGAAGGTGTCGTAGTTGAGCTGGTCGGCCGGCGACAGGCCGTCGCGACCGATCGCGCGCAGCTTCTCCAGCGCGGCCCGGTCATTGGCCTCGATACGCGCGATGGCGGCCAGGCTGCGGTCGCTCCAGCGGTCGTTGTAGCGGTTGTCGCCGTTGTAGCTGGCGTTCTCCGGGCTCTCCCGCAGGCCGCGCTCCCATTCGGCGGCGAACAGCGCTTCCAGCGCGGCATGCTTGTCGGTGACAGGCTTCGCACGCAGCGGCGTGGCAACGGTGGCGGCCACCAGCGCGGCCAGCATCAGTGAACGGAACATCAAGGCTCCCCGTGCGGAAAGCCTCGAAGCTTAACGTCTACCCCGGCTTGCCGGCAGTGCCCGGCGCGGGTTCCCGGGTTCCGGCCTCAGGCGGCGTCGGCCTGGGTGGTGAAGCTCTCGCCGCAGCCGCATTCGGCGGTGGCGTTGGGATTGCGGAACAGGAAGGTCTCGCCCAGGCCCTGCTTGGCGAAGTCGATCTCGGTGCCGTCGACCAGCGCCAGGCTGTCGGCGTCGACATAGATGCGCACGCCGTCGAACTCGAACACGGTGTCGCCTTCGCGCTCGTCGCGGGCCAAGTCGGCGACGTGGCCCCAGCCGGAGCAACCGGTGCGGGCGACGCCGAAACGCAGGCCCAGCGCGCCCGGGGTCTGCGCGACGAAACGCTGCACGCGTTCCAAGGCGACGGGGGTCAGGGTGATGGCCATGTGTTCCTCCAGGCGGGATATCGATTATAGGCCGTGGGCAGGGCGTTCGGCCCGCCGCTCCGGTAAACTCCACCGTTCCATAAATAGTCCTGTTACGGAAGGATTCAAGTCATGACGGTGGTGAGCGTCGAACATGCGCTGGCGGGCAAGATCCCGGCCGGTGGCGAAGTCACGGTACGCGGCTGGGTGCGCACACGGCGCGATTCCAAGGCGGGCCTGTCCTTCGTGAATGTCAGCGACGGCTCCTGCTTCGCGGCCATCCAGGTGGTGGCGCCCAGCGACCTGGACAACTACGAGTCCGAGATCAAGCGCCTGACCGCCGGCTGCGCGGTGATCGCCACCGGTACCCTGGTGCCCTCGCAGGGCCAGGGCCAGAGTTTCGAGATCCAGGCCAGCCGGCTCGAGGTCATCGGCTGGGTGGAGGATCCGGAGACCTATCCGATCCAGCCCAAGGCGCACTCGCTGGAGTTCCTGCGCGAGGTCGCCCACCTGCGTCCGCGCACCAACCTGTTCGGCGCGGTCACCCGCATCCGCAACTGCCTGGCCCAGGCCGTGCACCGGTTCTTCCACGAGCGCGGCTTCTACTGGATCAGCACGCCGATCATCACCACCTCCGACGCCGAGGGCGCGGGCCAGATGTTCCGGGTGTCCACCCTGGACGTGGCCAACCTGCCCCGCGACGGCAAGGGCGCGGTGGATTTCTCGCGCGATTTCTTCGGCAAGGAAACCTTCCTGACCGTGTCCGGCCAGCTCAACGTCGAGGCCTACTGCCTGTCGTTGAGCAAGGTCTACACCTTCGGCCCGACCTTCCGCGCAGAGAACAGCAACACGACCCGCCACCTGGCCGAGTTCTGGATGATCGAGCCGGAAATCGCGTTCGCCGACCTGGCCGCCGACGCGGACCTGGCCGAGGACTTCCTCAAGTACCTGTTCCGCGCGGTGCTGGACGAACGCGGCGACGACATGGCGTTCATCGCCGAACGCGTGCAGCCCGACGCGATCACCCGCCTGGAGACCTTCATCAACGCGCCGTTCGAGCGCATCGACTACACCGATGCCATCGGCCTGCTGCAGAAGTCCGGCAAGAAATTCGACTTCCCGGTCGAGTGGGGCCTGGACCTGCAGACCGAGCACGAGCGCTGGCTGACCGAGCAGCACGTCGGCCGTCCGGTGGTGGTGATGAACTATCCCGAGCACATCAAGGCCTTCTACATGCGCCTGAACGACGACGGCAAGACGGTCGCCGCGATGGACGTGCTGGCCCCGGGCATCGGCGAAATCATCGGCGGAAGCCAGCGCGAGGAGCGCCTGGACGTGCTGGACGCGCGCATGGCCCAGTTCGGCCTGGACCCGGCGCACTACGGTTGGTACCGCGATTTCCGCCGCTACGGCACGGTGCCGCACGCCGGTTTCGGGCTGGGTTTCGAACGGCTGGTCGTGTACGTGTGCGGCCTGACCAACATCCGCGACGCCATCCCCTACCCGCGCGCGCCCGGCAGCGCCGAGTTCTGAGCCGGAGCGGATTGAACGATGCTGCTGTTTTTTGCCCTGTGCCTCGTCGGCGTCGCGATCGCCGGTTTCTGCGCGTTCGTGATCTTCTGGCCGCTCACCCTCGTGCATGTCCGCGATCGCCATGCCGCGCTCGGCGCGCAATGGGGTGAAGGCGCCTTCCTCAAGCCGGTCGCGTTGCGCTGGCTGCTGGCGCGCGGCTACCGGCCACTGCGGGACGGTTCGCTCAGCGGACTGGCCGCGCCGGCGCGCATCTCGCTGCTGGTGGTCTTCATCGCCCTGGCGTCGTCGGGGCTGCTGACGCTGTTCTCGCTGGTGATCAAATGAACGATGCGATCCATGACGACGCGGTCCATGACGCCTGGTACGTGGCCTCGCTCGGCCGGACCCTGATCTGGGCCCGCCTGCGGGTGCTGGAAGCCGGCACCGCGCAGGTGCTGGACAGCGACGGCAACACCCTGACCTACGACAGCGAGGACAGCGCCCGTGGCGCGCTGTTCGACGCGGAGTTCGTCGCCTATGACGGGCTGGACGAGGAAGACGCCCTGCAGCGCGGCTTCTCGCTGCATGAAGTCAGCCCGCCGCGCGCGACCGACGACGACGCGCTGCCGGCGCTGATGGTGCAGCAACTGGGCGGTCGCGCCTGAGCCCGCGCGCCTGACGATGTATACGCCGCGCGCCTTCGCCGAGACCGACCTGCGGGAACTGGACGGGCTGTTCGCCCGGGATGCCTTCGTCACCCTGGTGACGATCGACGCCGACGGCGCGCCGTTCGTCAGCCACCTGCCGGTGCTGTACGCGCGCGATGGCGAGCGCATCGTCATCGAAGGCCACTGGGCGCGCCCCAACCCGCAGGCACGGCATGCCGGTCCAGCCCTGCTGATCGTGCATGGCCCGCACGCCTATCTCTCGCCAGGCTGGTATCCGGACAAGGAAAGCGCCGCGCGCGTGCCGACCTGGAACTATGCCGTCGCCCACCTGCGCGGCGTGCTGGAGCCCACCGAAGAACCCGCGGCCCTGGCCTCGCTGGTGGACCGGCTTAGCCAGGCCCACGAAGGGCGCATCGGCAGCGACTGGCGGTTCGAGCACGACCGCGACGACCACGTGCGCCAGTTGAAGGGCATCATCGGTTTCCGCCTGCGGGTGGAACAGGTCGAACTGAAGTTCAAACTCAGCCAGAACCACCCCGAAGCCAATATCCGCGGCGCCGCGGCAGGCCTGCGCGAACAGGAAGACGCGAATGCGCGCGACATCGCGGCGCTGATGCTGGAGCGGCTGGGGCGCCGGGGCAACTGAACGTATCGCCGTGCCGTTCCCGAGGGGGCGACGCCGGTCGCGAACGCTAGATCGGGAAAAAAAACAGCCGGTGACGCCATTCCGCGTCCGGGATCCGGCGGGTCCGGGATTGCCGTTTCCTTCATCGCGACTGACGTCGCTCCCAAAGGGCCCGACGGGATCCGCCACGCACTGCCGGTTGCCTGGCGGTTGCGACCGGCGTCGCATCCGCGGGAGGCGCGGCGGTAGACTGCGGGTCCGGCATTTCGAGGAGTTCCGATGGATCTGAACCTGTCCGGCCGGCATGCGCTGGTCTGCGGCGCCTCCGAGGGCATCGGTCGCGCCGCGGCGCGGGAGTTGGCCCTGCTCGGCGCAAGTGTCACCCTGCTGGCACGGCGCGCCGAAGTACTGGCCGAAGTCGCCGCGACCTTGCCGGCAACCGCCTCGGGCCAGTCGCACCACTGGCTCGCGGTGGATCTGGCGGACCCTGCCGCCCTGCAGGCCTGCGTCGAAGCGTTGGTGGCCAAAGGGCCGGTGCACATCCTGATCAACAATACGGGCGGCCCTCCCGGAGGACGCGCCATCGATGCCGGCGCAGGCGCCTATCTGGATGCCTTCCAGCGCCACCTGCTCGCCAACCAGTTGCTGGCGCAGGCGGTCGTGCCGGGCATGCGCGCAGCCGGCTGGGGACGCATCGTCAACGTGGTCTCCACCTCGGTGAAGGAACCGATTCCCAACCTCGGCGTC
This sequence comes from Pseudoxanthomonas sp. 68-E7, assembly GCF_057773145.1. NCBI lineage: Bacteria > Pseudomonadati > Pseudomonadota > Gammaproteobacteria > Lysobacterales > Lysobacteraceae > Pseudoxanthomonas > Pseudoxanthomonas sp. 68-E7. The sequence continues at coordinate 329,390 of NZ_JBYMTI010000002.1, forward strand.
TCCAACGCCATCCGCGGCGCGGTGGCGTCCTGGGCCAAGACCCTGTCGCGCGAACTCGGCGCCGATAGCATCACCGTCAACAACGTGCTGCCCGGTTACACCCGGACCGGACGCCTGCAGCAGATCCTCGCCGATCGCAGCGCCGCCAGCGGCAAGGACGAAGCCGCCGTGGCCGCCGGCATGCTGGCGACGGTCCCCGCCGGACGTTTCGCCGATCCGGCCGAAATCGCCGCCGCCATCGCCTTCCTGGCCTCGCCCGCCGCCGGTTACGTCAACGGCGTCAGCCTCGCGGTGGACGGCGGTCGCATGCAATCCATCTGAGCGGAGCGCGTCGCGGCGAGGTGACCGCAATGCAGCAGGCCAACCGCGCGGGCCGGGTTAAGCTGGCGCCATGCAATCGCTGACCCACTGGATCGACGGCCAGCCACAGGCGGCCCGCAATGGCGGCTGGCTGCCGGTGCATGCGCCCGCCACCACCCTTCCCCATGCCCAGGTCGCCGACGGGGATGCCGCCGACGTGGCCGCGGCCATCGATGCCGCGGCGCGTGCGGCCCCGGCCTGGGCCGCACTGCGCCATAGCGAACGCGCCGCCTGGCTGGAACGGCTGGCCGCCGCGCTGGAATCCCGGTTGGACGATTTCGCCGACGCCGAATCCCGTGACGGCGGCAAACCGATCCGCCTGGCGCGCGAGGTGGAAATCCCGCGCGCGGTCGCCAACCTGCGTTTCTTCGCCCAGGCGGCCAGCCAGTCCGCCAGCGAATCGCATCATGGCGAAGCGGGCCTCAACTACACCCTGCGCCAGCCACTGGGCGTGGTGGCGACCATCTCGCCATGGAACCTGCCGCTGTATCTGTTCACCTGGAAAATCGCGCCTGCGCTGGCCGCCGGCAACACGGTGGTGGCCAAGCCATCGGAAATCACCCCGTTGACCGCCACGATGCTGGTGGAACTGGCGGCCGGCATTGGTTTTCCGCCGGGCGTGCTCAACCTCGTCCATGGCACCGGCCCCCGCGTGGGCGAGCCGCTGGTGACCGATTCGCGGGTTAGGGCGATCTCGTTCACCGGCAGCACCCGGGTCGGCCAGCGCATCGCCGAACTGGCCGCGCCGCAGCTGAAGAAGGTTTCGCTGGAACTGGGCGGCAAGAATCCGACCCTGGTGTTCGCCGACAGCGACTGGCGCGGCCAGCTCGATACCCTGGTGCGCTCGGCGTTCCAGAACTCGGGCCAGATCTGCCTGTGCGGTTCGCGCCTGCTGATCGAACGTTCCATCTACGAGGCGTTCCGCGACGCGTTCGTGGCCCGCACCGCCGCGCTGCGCGTGGGCGATCCGGCCGACCCTTCGACGGATCTCGGCCCGCTGGTCTCGCAGGCCCATCACGACAAGGTCGTCGCATGCATCGCCCGCGCCCGCGCCGAGGGCGGCCGTTTCCTGCTGGGCGGCGGCGATTCCCCGCGGGGCGGCTGGTTCGTCGAGCCGACCCTCATCGAAGGGCTGGGGCCCGACAGTGCCAGCAATCTCGAGGAAATCTTCGGCCCGGTGGCGACCCTGCAGCCCTTCGACGACGACGAACATGCGCTGGCGTTGGCCAACGCCGGCGATTATGGGCTGGCGGCCATGGTCTGGACCCGTGATCTCGGCCGCGCCCATCGCCTGGCGGCCCGCCTCCGCGCCGGCATCGTCTGGATCAACACCTGGCTGATGCGCGACCTGCGCACGCCGTTCGGCGGCATGGGCCAGTCGGGCCTGGGGCGCGAGGGCGGCTTGGAAGCCATGCGCTTCTTCACCGAGGCCCGGAATGTCTGCATCGACCTGCGATGAGCCCGGGCATCCGCGTGGCCGGGCACCCGGGTGGCTGACGATCCACGCCGATGGGCGCAAACTACGCGGTGGACCGCCCAGCGCTCCCCCTCCCCCGCCCGAAACGGATACCGCCGATGACCGATAGCGAACTCGAAAACCTGTTGCGCAACAACCGTGAATGGGCCGAACGGATCAAGCACGAGGATCCCGGCTTCTTCAAGCGCCTGTCGCAACAGCAATCGCCGCGCTATCTGTGGATCGGCTGTTCGGACTCCCGCGTGCCCGCCAACCAGATCCTGGGCCTGGATCCGGGCGAGGTGTTCGTCCACCGCAACATCGCCAACGTCATGTCGCATGGCGATCTCAATTGCCTCTCGGTCATCCAGTTCGCGGTCGACATCCTCAAGGTCGAGCACATCCTGCTGGTGGGCCACTACGGTTGCGGCGGCGTGCATGCGGCGTTGACCGGCGCGCGGGTCGGGCTGGCCGACAACTGGCTGCGCCACGTGGCCGATGTGGCCACCAAGCATGCGGTACGGCTGGCCGGGGAAGACTCCGAATCGCTGCGCCATGCCCGCCTGTGCGAACTGAACGTCATCGAGCAGGTGTTCAACGTCTGCCAGACCACCGTGGTCCAGGATGCGTGGGCGCGCAACCAGCCGCTGACCGTGCATGGCTGGGTCTACAGCCTGTTCGACGGCCGCGTGCGCGAACTCGGCATGGACGTGGATGCGGCCGAACGCCTGCATCCGACCTACGAACAGGCGCTGGCGCGGATGCCCGCGCGCGGGGACCGGCGCGATGAGTGAAGGCATCCATGCCCCGGCGGCACCGCCTCCGGTAGGCGCATACCCGCACGCCCGCCGGGTCGGCCAGCTGCTGTTCCTGTCCGGCATCGGCCCGCGCGATCCGGCCACCGATGCGATCCCCGGCAACGACTATTTCGCCGACGGCCGCGTCCGCGGCTACGACATCCAGGCGCAGGCGCGCGCGGTGTTCGCCAACGTGCGCGCGGTGCTGGAAGCCAGCGGCGCGCGCTGGGAGGATCTGGTCGACGTGACCGTCTACCTCACCGACATGGCGCGCGACTTCAAGGCCTACAACCAGGTCTGGGCCGAACACTTCCCGGATCCGGCGCGCGCACCGTGCCGGACCACCCTGGGCATCACCGCCCTGCCCACGCCCATCGCCATCGAACTCAAGTGCGTCGCCGCCTTGCCCGAGGAACGCTGACATGCTGCCCGGACCGCTCAATCTGCAGGCCTGGATCGAGGAACACCGCCATCTGCTGAAGCCGCCGGTGGGCAACAAGGTGATCTATGCGGGCGACTTCATCGTCATGGTGGTCGGCGGGCCCAACCAGCGCACCGACTTCCATTACGACGAGGGCCCGGAGTGGTTCTACCAGCTGGAAGGCGAGATGGTGCTGAAGATCCAGGAAGACGGCGCCGTGCGCGACATCCCGCTCAAGGCCGGTGAGATTTTCCTGCTGCCGCCGCGCGTCCCGCATTCTCCGCAGCGCATGCCCGAGTCGGTGGGACTGGTGATCGAACGCCGGCGCCTGGCGCATGAGGAGGATGGGCTGCTGTGGTACTGCGAACGCTGCAACCACAAGCTGTACGAGGAGTACTTCACCCTGAAGAACATCGAGACGGATTTCCCGCCGGTGTTCGACCGCTTCTATTCCTCGCGCGCGCACCGGACCTGCGCGCAGTGCGGACACCTGAACCCGGCGCCGGGCAAGTACGTGATGGCGGATACCTGAGCCCCATGCTGAAGATCGACACCCACGCCCATTTCCTGCCGCGTGACTGGCCGGATCTGGCCAGCAAATACGGGGACAACCGTTTCCCGGTCATCCACCATGGCGACGATGGCCGGCACCGCATCTACAAGGACGGGCGTTTCTTCCGCGAAATCTGGCCCAAGACCTGGGATCCGGTGGAACGGATTGCCGACTACGCCAAGTTCGGCGTGCAGGTTCAGGTGATCAGCACCGTGCCGGTGATGTTCAGCTACTGGGCCAAGCCGCACCAGGCGCTGGAACTGCACCAGGCCCTCAATGATCACACCGCCGCGGCCTGCCGCGACTACCCGCGCCACTACGCCGGCATCGGCACCGTGCCGCTGCAATCGCCGCGGTTGGCGGTGCAGGAACTGGAACGCTGCATGGACCAGTTGGGCCTGCAGGGCGTGCAGATCGGCAGCCACGTCAATGACTGGAACCTGGACGCGCCGGAGTTGTTCGAGTTCTTCCAGGCCGCCAGCGAACTGGGCGCCGCCATCCTGGTGCATCCCTGGGACATGATGGGCGCCGCATCGATGCCCAAGTACTGGCTGCCCTGGCTGGTCGGCATGCCGGCCGAGCAGTCGCGCGCGGCCTGCTGCCTCATTTTCGGCGGCGTGCTGGAACGCCTGCCCGGGCTGAAGGTCTGCTTCGCCCACGGCGGCGGTAGCTTCCCCTACACCATCGGCCGCATCGAACACGGCTTCAACATGCGCCCGGACCTGGTCGCCACCGACAACCATCGCAATCCGCGCGAATACCTGGACCGGGTGTACTTCGACTCCTGGGTCGCCGATCCGCGCGCGCTGCGCTACCTGCTGGACACCGTCGGCACCGGGCGGGTGATGCTGGGCACCGACTATCCGTTCCCGCTGGGCGAACAGGAACCCGGTGCAGGGATCGCCGCGCTCGGCCTGGACGACGCCGGGCAGGCCCGCCTCTATCACGGCACCGCGCTGGAATGGCTCGGCCTGTCGCGGCAACGATTCGACTGACCATGCCGCACCTGACCGTCCAGTACACCGCCAATCTCGTCCTCGACGCGGACACGCTGCTGGGGCGGCTCAACCACGCCCTGGTGGCCAGTGGCCATTTCGACGAGCAGGCGATCAAGAGCCGCCTCGTCGCGCTGGACGGCTTCCGCGTCGGTACCGACGAACACGCGCCGCGCGCGTTCGTGCATGCCCGCCTGCGCATCCTGCCCGGTCGCGACGAGACCGTGCGCGCGATGCTGTCCGAAACCCTCCAGCAGGTCCTGCGCGAACATCTGCCGGCGGGTCCGTACCACCTGCAGATCTGTTCGGAAGTCAGCGAGCTTCCCGCCAGCTACCGCAAGATCACCGTTCCTCCCTTTTCTTCACCGGCCTCTTCATGACCGACGCGCTGTCCCGCACCCACGCCATCGCCCTCGACGCCGCCGATCCGCTGCGCGCCCTGCGCAATGAATTCCTGATCCCCAAGCACAAGCACAACGAGCAACTGTATTTCTGCGGCAACTCGCTGGGCCTGCAACCGCGCGGCGCGCGCAGGTACGTGCAGGAAGTGCTGGACAAGTGGGCCAACGAGGCGGTGGAAGGCCACTTCACCGAACCGGCGCAGTGGATGACCTATCACGAGCTGGTCCGCGACGGCCTGGCCGAAGTGGTCGGCGCGCGGCCGGCGGAGGTGGTGGCGATGAACTCGCTGACCGCCAACCTGCACCTGCTGATGGTCAGCTTCTACCGGCCCACCGCCGAGCGTCCGGCGATCCTGATGGAAGCCGGCGCATTTCCCTCGGATCGCTACGCGCTGGAATCGCAGGTGCGTTTCCACGGCTTCGACCCGGCGCGCGATCTGATCGAGCTGGAGCCCGACCAGGCCGACGGCACCGTGTCGATGCAGGCCGTCGAACAGGCCATCGCCACGCACGGCCCCCGGTTGGCGCTGGTGCTGTGGCCCGGCATCCAGTACCGCACCGGGCAGGCTTTCGACCTGGCGGAAATCACCCGCCTCGCCCACGCGCAGGGCGCGCTGGTCGGCTTCGACCTGGCCCACGCGGTCGGCAACCTGCCCTTGCAGTTGCACGACAGCGGCACCGATTTCGCCGTGTGGTGTCATTACAAGTATCTGAACTCCGGTCCCGGCGCGGTTGCCGGCGCGTTCGTCCATGAGCGCCACGCCGACACCGACCGGCCGCGCTTCGCCGGCTGGTGGGGCCATCGCAAGGACACCCGCTTCCGGATGGGTCCGGAGTTCGTGCCCACTTCGGGTGCGGACGGCTGGCAGCTCAGCAACCCGCCAATCCTGGGTCTGGCGCCGCTGCGCGCCTCGCTGGAGGTCATCGCACAGGCCGGCGGCATGCGCGCGCTGCGGGCCAAATCGGAGAAGCTGACCGGCTTCCTGGAAGCACTGATCCGCGCGCGGGTCGGCGACGCATTGCAGATTGTCACGCCCTCCGATCCGGCCCAGCGCGGTGCGCAGTTGTCATTGCGGGTCGTCGGCGGGCGCGAGCGCGGGCGGGATCTGTTCGAGTACCTGGCCTCGGTCGGCACGCTCGGCGACTGGCGCGAACCGGACGTGATCCGCATCTCGCCCGCCCCGCTGTACAACCGATTCATGGACGTCTACCGCTTCGTCGAGGAAGTGGAGACCTGGCGCGGCGTCTGACCCGGAGCAAGCTGTGAGCGTATCCAATCCCCGTTCCCTCACCGTCATCGGCGCCGGCCTGGCCGGGGCCCTGCTCGCCACCCTGCTGGCCCGCAAGGGCTGGCGGGTGGACGTGTACGAGAAACGTGGCGACCCGCGCGTCAAGGGCTATGCGGGCGGTCGTTCGATCAACCTGGCCCTGGCCGAACGTGGCCGCCACGCGCTGCGCCAGGCCGATGCCGACGACGCGGTGATGAGGCAGGCGGTGATGATGCGCGGCCGCATGGTCCACCCGCGCGACGGCGCTCCGCAACTGCAGCGCTACGGCCGCGACGACTCGGAAGTGATCTGGTCGGTGCATCGCGGCGACCTCAACATCACCCTGCTGGACCTGGCCGAACAGGCCGGCGCCTCGCTGCATTTCCACCGCCAACTGGATACGGTCGATTTCCAGGATCGCATCGCCACCTTCATCGACGACCGCGACGGCGGCCGGCATCCGGTCGATTTCGTGTCGCTGGTCGGCGCCGATGGCGCGGGTTCCTCGCTGCGCGCGGCCATGCGCCTGCGCACCGACCTGGGCGAGCGGACCGACTTCCTGGATCACTCGTACAAGGAACTGGAAATCCCGCCCACCGCCGACGGCGGCTTCCAGATCGAACCCAATGCCCTGCACATCTGGCCGCGCGGCCACTACATGTGCATCGCCCTGCCCAACGACGAAAAGACCTTCACGGTCACCCTGTTCCTGCCCAACCACGGCGATCCCGGCTTCGACACCGTACATACGCCGGCCCAGGCCCGCGCCCTGTTCGAGCGCGATTTCGCGGATGCGATCCCGCTGATTCCACAGCTGGAGGAAGACTGGCACCGCAATCCGATCGGCCAGCTCGCCACCCTGTATCTGGACCGCTGGCACATCGACGAACGCGCGGTGCTGCTGGGTGACGCCGCCCACGCGATGGTGCCGTTCCACGGCCAGGGCATGAACTGCGCGTTCGAAGACTGCGTGGCGCTGGCCGAGCAACTGGAGCGGCACGAGGATCGCGCCGAAGCCTTCGCCGCCTTCGCCCGCGAGCGCCAGCCCAACGCGCGCGCGATCCAGGAAATGGCGCTGGAAAACTACGTGGAGATGCGCGACAAGGTGGATGACCAGGCCTTCCTGCTCCAGCGCGAGCTGGAGCGCGCATTGCAGGAACGGCATCCCGGCCGGTTCGTGCCGCACTACACCATGGTCAGTTTCATGCGCATCCCCTATCGCGTCGCGCTGGAACGCAGCATCGTGCAGCGCGAGTTGCTGGTCGAGGCCACCCGTGGCCGCGAACGGCTGGATCAGGTGGACTGGGCACGGGTGGATGCCGAGGTGCTGCGCCGGCTGACGCCGCTGGAGGCCGAAGCCCGGTGAGCGCCAGCTTCCTGTTCTACGATCTGGAAACCTTCGGCGCGGATCCGCGCCGCACCCGCATCGCCCAGTTCGCCGCCCAGCGCACCGATGCGGAACTGAATCCGATCGAGGAGCCGATCAGCTTCTTCGTCCAGCCCGCCGACGACCTGCTGCCGTCGCCGACCGCGACCCTGATCACCGGCATCACCCCGCAACAGGCCTGGCGCGACGGCGTCAACGAGGCGGCCGCATTCGCCCGCATCGTCGAGGAAATGGCGCGCCCGCAGACCTGCACGCTGGGCTACAACTCGTTGCGGTTCGACGATGAGTTCGTCCGCCACGGCCTGTTCCGCAATTTCCATGATCCCTACGAACGCGAGTGGCGCAACGGCAATTCGCGCTGGGACCTGCTCGACGTGATGCGCCTGACCCACGCCCTGCGCCCGGACGGTATCACCTGGCCGCAGCGCGAGGACGGCGTCACCTCGTTCCGGCTGGAGCACCTGGCCCTGGCCAACGACGTGCGCCAGGGCGATGCGCACGAAGCGCTGTCGGACGTGCGCGCCACCATCGGCATGGCCCGGCGCATGCGCCAGGCCCAGCCGCGGCTGTGGGAGTACGCGCTGAAGCTGCGTGACAAGCGTTTTGCCGCCAGCCTGCTGGACACGGTGGCGATGACCCCGGTCCTGCACGTGTCGCAGCGCTATCCGGCCAGCCGCATGTGCGCGGCGCTGGTGCTGCCGCTGGCCCGGCATCCGCAGTACGACAACCGCATCATCGTGTTCGATCTGGATTCGGATCCGGATGCGCTGCTGCACCTGGCCCCGGAAGCCATCGCCGATCGCCTGTACACCCCGGCCGCGGATTTGCCGCCCGGAGAGTCGCGGATTCCATTGAAGGAAATCCACCTCAGCAAGGCACCGGTGCTGGTCGCACTGGCGCACCTGCGCGATGCCGACTTCGAGCGCCTCGGCATCGACATGCTGATTGCTGAAACCCACGCCGCCCGCCTGCGCGCGGCCGGCCCGGCGCTGGCCGAGAAGGTCCGCCGCGTATTCGGCGGCGAGCGCGAATTCGCCACGCCGGACGTGGATGCGTCCCTCTACGGTGGTTTCCTTGGCGATGGCGATCGCCGCCGGTTCCCGGAACTGCGCGCCACCCCACCCGAACAATTGGGCCAGCACGACTTCGGCTTCCGCGATCCGCGCCTGCCCGAACTGCTGTTCCGCTACCGCGCGCGCAACTGGCCAACGACCTTGACCGGCGACGAACGCCTGCGCTGGGATGATTACCGCCGTCGGCGCCTGGGCGGCGACAGTGGACTGTCGGAATACGGTTTCGAGAGTTTCCACGCCGAAATCGCCGCGCTGCGCGCGGCCCCCACCACCGATGCCCCGCGCCAGGCCCTGCTCGACCAACTGCAGGCCTGGGGCCGGGATCTGGAGCAGAGCCTGTGAGCAGTTATTTTTCCGATGCCAGCTTCAAGTTCCTGCGTGGACTGGCGCGCCACAACGACAAGACCTGGTTCGCCGCGCACAAGGCGCAGTACGAGCAACACGTCAAGGAACCGTTCCTGCGCCTGCTGACCGATCTGCAGCCGGACCTGGCGCAGGTCAGCGAGCATTTCCGGTCCGACCCCAAGACCGTCGGCGGTTCGCTGTTCCGCATCTACCGCGACGCCCGCTTCTCCACCGACAAATCGCCCTACAAACCCTGGCAGGGCGCGCGGCTTTACCACGAGCGGCGCAAGCAGGTCGCGGCACCCTCGTTCTATATCCACCTGCAGCCGGGCGAGTGCTTCGTCGGCGCCGGCCTGTGGCATCCCGAGCCGGACACCCAGCGCCGGGTCCGCCAGTTCATCTTCGACAACCCCGGCAGCTGGAAAGCCGCCGCGCATGCGCCCAAGTTCCGCCGCCGCTTCGATTTCGAGGAAACCGAGATGCTGACCCGACCGCCGCGCGGGTTTCCAGCCGATTTCGAGTTCATCGAGGATCTGAAGCACAAGAACTTCGTGTTCTGGCGTCCGCTGGAGGACGGCATGATGACCGGGCCGAAACTGCGCCAGACCTTGGCGACCGATCTCGCCGCGCTGGCGCCGTTCGTCGACTATCTGTGCGCGGCCCTGGATCTGGAGTTCTAGCCATGAAGAAGTGGATCGCCCTGGTCGTCCTGCTGCTGGCCGGCTTCGCCGGCTATCTCGCCGCCGGTCCCTACCTGGCCATCCACGGCATCCGCCAGGCGCTGGCAGAACAGGACACCGCAAGGCTGGAACGCCACGTCGACTTTCCCGCCCTGCGGGTCAACCTGCGCGCGCAGGTGGAAGACCAATTGGCGCGGCGCGCCGGGCCCGAATTCCAGTCCAGCCTGCTGGGTTCGTTCGCGCTGTCGGTCGCCAACAACCTGATCGGCAGCGGCGTGGACACGATGGTGACGCCGCTGGGCATCGGCGCGATCCTGCAGGGCCGCTCGATGTGGAAGAAGGCGGTCGGCGATACGGTCGGCGGCGACACCCATGCCCCGGCGGCGCCCGCGGATCCGCTGAAGGACGCCGAACACCATTTCGAATCGCTGTCGCGCTTCACCGCGACCCTCCACGACGAAAACGGCCGGCCGGTGGTCTGCGTGTTCACCCGCCAGGGCCTGCGCTGGCGCCTGACCGATATCCGCCTGCCGCTGGATTGAACGCGTTTCCCGGCGAGCGAAGCAGGCTCCGCCCTACGTCCCGGATGAGGCGCGATCCCGGGGTTGCCACGCCTGCCGCGCGCGCGCCAGGCGCAGGAACCGCGCGGCCAGTTGCCAACGCGCGGAACGGGGCAGCCGCGCCAGCGCCTCGCGCGGATCGGGCATGTCCACGCCGGGCTGCCAGGCGAACGCGATGCGGTTGCTCATCCGCGGTTCTTCCAGTGCCAGCGTACGGCCTCCGAACGCGCGGCGCAGGCGTGCCAGATGCCGGCGCGCGTCGGTGGCGTACAAATTCACCGCCATCGCCCCGCCCTCGGCCAGGGCCGCGCGGCAATCGTCGTAGAAGGCCTGGGTCGAAACCGTCGGCGAGATGCCTTCCGGTTCGTAGGCGTCGACGAGCAGCAGATCGAAGGCCCCGCGACGCTGCCGCAGCATCGAAGCGCCATCGCCCAGCCGGACCTGGAACCGCGCGCTGTCGGCGGGAATCCGGAACACATCGCGCAGCGCCAGGACGCCGGCGTCGCTCTCGAACGCCTCGATGTCGGCCGCCGGCAGGTGGCGATGGCAGAACTTGGCCTGCGATCCGCCGCCCAGCCCGATGATGCCGATCCGGCGCGGAAACGGCCGCAGCAGCAACGCGGCCATCATGGTGCGGGTATAGCCGACCTGCAGCGCGTCCGGCCACCAGTTCAGCATCCGGCTCTGGGTGACGTCACGGCTGAACTGCAGCGTGGTGTACCACCAGCCACGATGGACCCAGGGTGCGCCTTCCTTCATGGCGCGGGATCGTTGGCCACCCCGTGCGGGACGTGGCCGGCGGCGACATGCGGACGGGCGCTGTCGATGTTGTGCTGCGAATCGTCGAAGAAGATGTCGGCGCCGAACGCGTCCAGGAACGGCCCCTTGTGCCGCCCGCCCAGGAACAGCGCCTCGTCCAGGCGCACGCCCCACTCGCGCAATGTGCGAATCACCCGTTCATGCGCCGGCGCCGAGCGGGCGGTGACCAGCGCGGTCCGGATCGGCGAATGCTCGCCGGCCGGGAACACCTGCTGCAACTGGTGCAGTGCCGACAGGAAACCCTTGAACGGTCCGCCCGACAGCGGCGCGCGCGCGTTCTCGCGCTCGTGCCGGCCGAACGCTTCCACGCCCTGTTCGCGCGAGATCCGCTCGCTCTCGTCGCCGAAGATCACCGCGTCGCCGTCGAATGCGATCCGCAGCTGCCCGTCGTGGCGCTGCTGGTGGGCCTGCGCCGGCAGGATGGTGGCCGCGGCGATGCCATGCTCCAGCGAGCGCCGGACCGAATCCGGGTTTGCGGACAGGAACAAATCCGCGCCAAAGGGACGGATGTAGGGCCAGGTCGGCTCGCCGGAGGTGAACACCGCGCGGACGATGCCCAGCCCGTGGTGCTGGATCGAATTGAAGATGCGCAGGCCGGTGTCGGCCGAATTGCGCGACAGCAGGATCACTTCCACCCGCGGCGTGTCCGCGTCCGCGCCGGCATTCAGCGCCAGCAGCTTGCGCACCACCGGAAAGGCGACGCCGGGCGCAAGCACGTCGTCCTCGTGCTTGCGCTGGTAGTCGCTGTAGGCATCCACGCCCTGGCGCTCGAACAGGGTATGGCTGTCTTCCAGATCGAACAGCGCGCGCGAGGTCACCGCGACGGTCAGCAGGCGGGGGGTGTTGTCGGCCATGCGCACAGTATCCGCCATCGCGGGTCCGGCCCGCGAGCGCCCGACCCCGCGTCGCTCAGCTGTCGGTCGAGTCGATGCTGAAATGCGCGGGCGGGCCGCGCTGATAGTCACGGGTGACGGCCCTTACCTCGACTTCCATCCGCAATGGCTTCTGCTGGGGGGGCGCGTCATCCGGCCACAGGAACAGCAGATCGGCCCGGCGGGTGTCGCTGATCACCCGGACTGGTTCGGCCGGAAACAGCGCATATGGCGCCTCGGCCGAGATTACCCGGAACTCGAAACCGATGTCTTCCAGCCGGTAGTCGCCCCGCGGCCAATCCAGGCGCACGCCCAGCAGGCCGGAGCCATCGCAGGTGCCGGGTGCCCCACCCAGGCCGCGGGTGATCTCGGTGACCCGCAGCTCGGGTGCTTCCAGGCTGTCCTCCGGCGCATCCGAAGGCGTTGCGCCTGCCTGCAATTCGAACGGCGCCATGCGCGTATTAAGGCCGCATGCGACCACCGCCTGCGCCGGCAACAGCGCACACACCCCCCACAACAACCACCAGCGTTTCATCCCCTGACTCCTGATCGGCAATCGGACCGCACTCCCGTCCGCGCTCCTCCCGGCGCGGAACGGCACCCTGACGTTGCTTGCTGCACGGCGTCCCCACGCCGTCTCCCCTACACCACGAACTGCTCGCTGAGGATACGTTCCTCCAGATTGTGCTCCGGGTCAAACAACAGCGTCACGATCCGGTCCTGCGATTCGCGGATGGTCACCTCGACCACGTCGCGGACTTCGTGCGAGTCGGCGGTGGCACTGACCGGCCGCTTGTACGGATCCAGCACCCGGAACCGGACCTCGGTGTTCGCCCGCAGGATCGCGCCACGCCAGCGGCGCGGCCGGAACGGCGCGATCGGGGTCAGCGCGATCGTGCTGGAGCCCAGCGGCAGGATCGGCCCGTGCGCGGAGAAGTTGTAGGCGGTACTGCCGGCGGGTGTCGCGGTCAGCACGCCGTCGCAGATCAGTTCGTCCAGCCGGGTCTGTCCGTTCAGGTCGATGCGGATGTGGGCGGCCTGGCGGGTCTGGCGCAGCAGCGACACCTCGTTGTAGGCGAGCGAGCCGGTGCTGGCACCGGATTCGGTCAGCGCCAGCATTTCCAGCGGACGCAGCTTGGCCGGCTCGGCCTGGGCGATCCGGTCCAGCAGATCCTCGCTGCGGTACTGGTTCATGAGGAAACCGACCGTTCCCAGCTTCATGCCGAACACGGGTTTGCCCAGGCTGCCGTGCCGATGCAGGGTCTGCAACATGAAACCGTCACCCCCCAGCGCGCACAGCACGTCGGCGTCTTGCGGATCGTGGCTGCCATGCAGGGCGGTCAGTTCGGTCAGCGCCTGCTGCGCTTCGGCGGCGGGACTGGCGAGGAAGGCGATGCGGGGCGTCTGGCTCATCCCGGGTTCCTGGTGGCTTGCCGGAGAGGATAACGGCAGAAGCCCCGGATTGGATGACCGGTGGCGGCGCCGTCCGCCGCGTGGCACAGGGATGTGGCGGTGCCTGGCCCCCCCCTCGGCGCATGCGAGACCCGCAAAAAAAAACAGGCCGGGTTTCCCCGGCCTGTCGCTTTTCCATTCGCCGCGGCGGGCTCAGCCCTGCGTGGCCAATTGGCCCAACCGCTGCACCGCGACCGAGGCGGTCGGGTAGTCCAGCGTTTTCTGCGCCGCCAGCTCGTTGAGCATGGCCAGGGTGAACCGCAGGCCGGCATCGCCGCGCTGCAGCCAGGCCTGGACCTTGGCATCGGCGGTGTTGCCCGGCATCGACAGCACCTGTGAGGTCAGGGTGCGCTGGTGGTTGGTCAGCTCGTCACGCAGCACGCCACGCGCGACCGCGTGCCAGCGGCCGTCCACCTTGAGCGCGTCGACCTGGTCGACCAGCCACGGCAGGTGCAGCGCTTCACCGAGGCGGTAGTGGACCTTCGACACCTCGACCGGCTTGAGCTTGCGCGCGCGCGCCAGTTCGATGATGTCACAGGACGGTTCCAGGTATGGCAATGCCGCCAACTGGCCAGCCAGGGCGACCGGCAGGCCCTTGTCCTTCCAGGTCTGCAGGCTGGCGTTGTACGCCGGGCGCAGCGAATCCGGCAACACGCCGTCGGCGGCCCGGATTTCGTTGAAGCCGTCGTAGTAACGCTCCACCGCGGTGGCGATCGCCGGAATCGGCCCCTGCCGGGTCAGCAACCAGCGGGTGAAGGTGCGCTGCACCGACCAGATCACCTGCAGGGCGTCGATCTGCACCGACTCGGGCACCTTGCCGTCGAGGGCGTCGATCTGGTTCCACAGCTCGCGGGCGTCCAGGGTCTCGCGGGTGATGGTGAACGCCTTGGCGACTTCCGCCGGACTGCGGCCGGTGTCTTCCTGCATGCGCAGCAGGAAGGTCGCGCCCATCCGGTTGATGGTGGTATTGGTCACCGCCGTGGCGATGATTTCGCGCTTCAGGCGATGCTTCTCCATGTCGCCTGCGTACTTCTTCTGCAGCGGCTTGGGGAAGTAGCGTTGCAGTTCCTTGGACAGGTACGGATCTTCCGGGATGTCCGAGTCCAGCAGTTGCTGGAACGCCACCAGCTTGGAGTACGACAGCAGCACCGCCAGTTCCGGACGGGTCATGCCCTGCCCGCGCGCCTTGCGCTCGGCCAGTTCGGCATCCGACGGCAGATATTCGATCTGGCGATCCAGCAGGCCCTGCGATTCCAGGGTCTGGATGAAGTGCTGCTTGGAACCCAGGCGCGCGGCGCTCATCCGCTCCATCAGGCTGAGCGCCTGGTTCTGCCGGTAGTTGTCCCACAGCACCAACTGGGCGACCTCGTCGGTCATGTCCGCCAGCAGCTTGTTGCGGGCGTCCATCCGCAGCTTCTTCTCCTGCACCACGCCGTTGAGCAGGATCTTGATGTTCACCTCGTGATCGGAGGTGTCCACGCCGGCGGAGTTGTCGATGAAGTCGGTGTTGAGCAGGGTCCCGTGCTGGGCGGCCTCGATGCGCCCCAACTGGGTCAGGCCCAGGTTGCCGCCCTCGCCCACGACCTTGCAGCGCAGATCACGCCCGTCCACTCGCAGCCCGTTGTTGGCGCGATCGCCGACGTCCGCGTTGGTCTCGCTGCTGGCCTTGACGTAGGTGCCGATGCCGCCGTTCCACAGCAGGTCGACCGGTGCCTTGAGGATCGCGCTCATCAGCTCGTTCGGCGACAGCGACTTCACGCCATCGGCCAGGCCGAGCACCTCGCGCACCTGCGGAGTGATTTCGATCGACTTGGCGGTACGCGGGTGGATGCCGCCGCCCTTGGAGATCAGCTTGGCGTCATAGTCGGCCCAGCTGGAACGCGGCACCTTGAACAGGCGCTGGCGCTCCTGGAAGCTGCGGGCCGCGTCCGGCGAGGGATCCAGGAAGATGTGGCGGTGATCGAACGCAGCCACCAGGCGGATGTGCCCGGACAACAGCATGCCGTTGCCGAACACGTCGCCGGACATGTCGCCGATGCCGACGCAGGTAAAGTCCTGGGTCTGCGAGTCGCGGCCCAGCGCACGGAAGTGGCGCTTGACCGATTCCCATGCGCCGCGCGCGGTGATGCCCATGCCCTTGTGGTCGTAACCGACCGAACCGCCGGAGGCGAACGCGTCGCCCAGCCAGAAGTTGTGGGCGATGGCCAGGCCGTTGGCGATGTCCGAGAAGGTCGCGGTGCCCTTGTCGGCGGCGACCACCAGGTACGGATCGTCCTGGTCATGGCGCACCACGTTCACTGGCGGGACGATCTTGCCGCCGACGATGTTGTCGGTGATGTCCAGCAGGCCCTGGATGAACATCTTGTAGCACGCGATGCCTTCGGCCAGCACCGCGTCGCGGTCGCCACCCACCGGCGGGCGCTTGACGAAGAAGCCGCCCTTGGCGCCGACCGGCACGATCACGGTGTTCTTCACCATCTGCGCCTTGACCAGGCCCAGCACCTCGGTGCGGAAATCCTCGCGCCGATCCGACCAGCGCAGGCCGCCACGGGCGACCGGGCCGAACCGCAGGTGCACGCCTTCCACGCGCGGACCGTACACGAAGATTTCGCGGTACGGACGCGGCTTGGGCAAATCCGGCACCTTGGCCGAATCGAACTTGAAGGCAATCGTGTGCGCCGGCTGGCCGTCCGCGCCCAGTTGGTAGTAACTGGTGCGCAGGGTCGCCTCGATCGCGCCGATGAAGCCGCGCAGGATGCGATCCTCGTCCAGGCTGGACACGCGGTCCATCAGCTTGAGCAACGCCTTGTGGGTCGCCTCGACCTGCTCCTCGCGCTTGCCGCCGCGCGCATCGAGCACCGGCCGCAGGGCCGACAGCGTGGCCTCGTCACCCTGCGCCAGCGCACCCAACTGGGCGGCGAAACGCTCCTGGCCGGCCTTGATTTCAGCCTTGCTCTCGCGGCCGACGGCCGGATCGAAGCGCGCCTCGAACAGTTCGACCAGCAGGCGCGCCAGCAACGGATAGCGGTTCAGCGTCTCCTCGACGTAGCTCTGCGAGAACGGCACGCCGGTCTGCAGCAGGTACTTGCAGTAGCCGCGCAGCATCGCGATCTGGCGCCAGGCCAGGCTCGCGCCCAGCACCAGCCGGTTGAAGCCGTCGTTCTCGGCGTCGCCGTGCCAGACCCGGGCAAACGCATCCTCGAACTGCCTGTGCAGGCGATCGGTGTCGATCGCGCCGCCCACGGCTTCCACTTCGAACTCCTGGATGTAGACCGGCTCGGCGGCCTCCAGGCGGAACGGGTGCTCGGAGATGACCCGCAGGCCCATGTTCTCCATCAGCGGCAACGCGTCGGAAAGCGGGATGTCGGTCTGCTGGCGGTACAGGTTCAGGCGCAGCCGGCCTTCGCCGGCGCGCGCGCGGCGCGAGCGGTGCAGGCTCAGGCGCAGCGCGTCCGGGCCATCGAGCGCGGCCAGGTTCTCGACGTCGCTGGCGGCGAACTCGGGCGACACCACTTCGATGTAGCCCGCCGGCAGCGCGCGGCCGAAGCGGCTCATCAGCTTCAGGCCCTCGGCCTCGCCGTGGCGCGCGATCAGGGTTTCACGCAGATCGTCCTGCCAGTTGCGCAGCAGGTGGGCGATGTCGGCTTCCAGCGCGGCGGTGTCGACATCGACATGCTCGCCGGCCTTGGGACGGATGGTGAGGTGCAGCTGCGCCAGCGGCGACTCCCCCAGTTGAACGTTGGTATCGACGTATTCGCCGTGCAGGGCCTGCTTCAGCAACGCCTCGATGCGCAGGCGCACGTCGGTGTTGAAGCGATCGCGCGGGATGTACACCAGCGCCGAGAAGAAGCGGCCGTAGCGGTCGCGGCGCAGGAACAGCTTGCTGCGCACGCGCTCCTGCAGGCCGAGGATGCCCATCGCGGTGCGGTTGAGCTCGTCCTCGCTGGACTGGAACAATTCCTCGCGCGGCAGGGTTTCCAGGATATGGCGCAGGGCCTTGCCGCTGTGGCTGCTCGGCGACAGGCCGGAGTTGCGCATCACGAAGTCGTGGCGCTCGCGCACCAACGGGATTTCCCACGGACGGCGGTTGTAGGCGCTGGAGGTGTACAGGCCGATGAAGCGCTGTTCGGCGATCGGCGTGCCCTTGGCATCGAATTCCAGCACGCCGATGTAGTCCATGTTGCCCGGACGGTGCACGTTCGAACGGCGGTTGGTCTTGGTCAGGATCAGCGCGTCGACCGAACCGGACTGCGGCATGTAGTGCGCGGCCAGGGTCTTGACGTTGCGCGGGGTCGAGGCGTCGTCGCCACGCAGCAGGCCCAGGCCGCTGTCTTCCACGGCGCGCAGGGTGCCGTCGCCATCGCCCTTCTCCACCCGGTACTCGCGGTAACCGAAGAAGGTGAAATGATCATTGGCCGCCCAGCGCAGGAATTCCTGCGCCTCGTGCCGGCCGGCATCGCTGATCGGCAGGCGGCGAGTGGCCAGGTCGTCGGCCAGCGTGAGCATCTTCTCGCGCATCAGGCTCCAGTCGCGGACGATCGCGCGTACTTCCTCCAGCACGTCGCGGATGCGCTGTTCGATACGCGGCATGTCGCCGGCCTGCTGGCGATCGATTTCCAGCACCATCAGCGATTCCGGCTTGCCCTCGCCCACCGCGGTCGCCTTGCCCGCCTTGTCGCGGGTGAAGCGCACCAGGGGATGGCCCAGCACGTGCACGCCCACGCCCATCTCGGCCAGCGCCATGCTGACCGAGTCGACCAGGAACGGCATGTCGTCGTTGACGATCTGCAGCATCGTGTGCGGCGCTTCCCAGCCATTGGCCTTGGCGGTCGCGTTGAACACGCGCACGTTGGCGGTGCCGGGCTTGCGCGCGCGCGCGAAATCGAGCATGTCGGCGGCGATGGCCGCCCAGGTGTCCGGGCCGTGATGCGGATACTCGTCATCGGCCATGCGCTTGTAGAACGCTTCGGCGAAGGCCTGCGCCTCGGCCTGCCGCGCGGCCGGCAGGCGCTTGCGGATCGCGGCGTAGATCGGCTCGAGCGTGAACACCGCCGGGGCCTTGCTGGTCTTGCTGCTGTTGCTGGTCGCGGTCTTGCCCGCAGCCCCCGCGGCCTTGGCCGCGCCGGTCTCCGGTCGGGCAGCCACCTTCTTGGTCGGGGTCTTCTTCGGCGTCACCGCCTTGGCGGACTTGGCCGCGGCCGGTTTGGGCTTCTGTTTCTTCGGGGCTTTCTTGGAGCTGCGCACAGCGTTCATGCAGATGGAGACTCTACGATTGGTAGTCGAATGGTCATTGTATCTCCCGTCGCCATGACAAAACTTGTTGCGTGGCGTCATAAGACGGGCTTGCAATGTGCAGGACGATTGACTAGGCGATTCGCCCTGTCGCCCCGACCGGTTCCAGCGGGCATCGCACTCCATGCGCCTGCCGATGCTGGCGCCACACGCAACCCGATGGGGCCGAGCATGAATGGTGGCGGGTGCGCGCGCTCCGGTCGCGGGTCCCGCGCCTGTTCAAATTCTGAACTGGACGGTATAGTCCAACGCCTTATGTCGTCCGTCCTCCCCTCCTTCGCGGCCATCCAGCGCCGGCAACGCGTGCACGCGGCCGTCCGCGAATTGCTCGCGGAGCAGGGTTTCCGCATCAGCATGGACGCGGTGGCGGCCCGGGCCGGCTGCTCCAAGCAGACCCTGTACGCGCAGTTCGGCAGCAAGCAGGCGCTCCTGCGCAGCATGATCGACGAACACCTGGATCTGACCACGGTGCGCCTGGAGGATGCCCCCGGCACCGGCAGCGACGCCCGCGGGACCCTGCTCGCCTTCGCCATGGAGCATCTGGCCCACCTGTGCGATCCTTCGGTGGTCGCAACCAGCCAGTTGCTCACCGCGGAGGCCCACCAGTTTCCCGAAGAGGCGAAAGCGCTGTACCGGGACGGTTGCGAGCGGCTGACAGAACGGCTGGCCCGCTGGCTGGCCTCGGCCATGGAACGCGGCCTGCTCAAGCAGGACGATCCGCACCTGGCGGCCGAGCTGTTGCTGAGCATGATCACCGGCCTTGATTTCGAACGGCAGCGTTTCGCCGTACCGCACCGACGCAGCGCCGCGGCCCGCCGCCGCTGGGCCGAGTTCGCGGTCGACGGGTTCCTCCGCGCCTTTCCGCCCGCCATCGGCGCGGCGGCCGCGGACTCCCGCCCCCATACCCCCCAAGACTTCCAAATCTGACACGGAGCTCCACCGATGACCGCCCCCGTCCGTTCCGTCGCCCTTTGCTGTGCCATCGCGCTGGCACTGGCTGCCTGCAGCAAGAACCAGGAACAGCCGCAGATGCCTCCACCTGAAGTCGGCGTGGTCAAGGCCAGCCCGCAGAACGTGCCGCTGGAGCGCGACCTGGTGGGCCGCCTGTCGCCGGTCCGCAGTTCCGACGTGCGCGCCCGTGTTTCCGGCGTGCTGGTCAAGCGCGTGTACCAGGAAGGCACCGACGTGAAGGAAGGCCAGGTGCTGTTCCAGATCGACCCGGCCCCGCTGCGCGCATCGCTGAGCGCGGCCCAGGCCAACCTGGCGTCGGCGCAGGCCACCTACGCCAATGCCAAGGTCGCCGCCGATCGTGCCCGCCAGCTGGCGCCGCAGAAGTTCGTGTCCAAGTCCGATCTGGACAATGCCGAGGCCGCCGAGCGCAGCGCCGCCGCCGCAGTCCAGCAGGCGCGGGCCAACGTCGAGACCGCCCGCATCAACCTGGGCTACGCCAGCGTCACCGCGCCGATTTCCGGCCGCGCGGGCAAGCAGCAGGTGACCGAGGGCGCGCTGGTCGGCCAGGGTGAAGCCACCCTGCTGACCACCGTCGACCAGCTGGATCCGCTCTACGTGAACTTCTCCATCAGCGCCGCCGAACTGGAAGCGCTGCGCGCGGCCCAGAGCGGCGGCAACGTGCAGTTGTCCGACACCGGTACCGCCAAGGTCCAGGTCAAGTTGTCCGATGGCAGCCTGTACGACCAGCCGGGCACGCTGGACTTCTCCGGCGTGGTGGTCGATCCGGCCACCGGCAGCGTCTCGCTGCGCGCCACCCTGCCCAACCCGGACCGCAAGCTGCTGCCGGGCGCGTTCGTCACCCTGCGCGCCACCCTGGGCGAACAGAAGAACGCCTTCCTGATCCCGCAGGGCGCGATCCAGCGCGACACCCAGGGCGCCTATGCCATGGTCGTCGGCCAGGACGGCAAGGTCGTGCGCAAAGTGGTCGATGCCGGCCAGGCCGTCGGTGCCAACTGGCTGATCACCAGCGGGCTGGCCGCCGGCGACCAGGTCGTCGTGGACGGCCTGCAGAAGGTTCGCGAAGGCGCGCCCGCCAAGCCCGTGCCGGCCGGTGCCAAACCCGCCCAGCCGGGTGCCGCGGCGGGCCAGAAGCCCGCGGCCGCCGAAGGCGCGAAGCCGGAAGGCAAGGCCGAATAAGGATCCGCCCCCATGCCCAAGTTTTTCATCAACCATCCGGTCTTCGCCTGGGTCGTGTCGATCCTGATCTCGCTCGCCGGCGTGATCTCGATCCTCAACCTGGGCGTCGAGTCCTATCCCTCCATCGCCCCGCCGCAGGTGACGGTCAGCGCGACCTATCCCGGCGCCAGCGCCGAGACCACCGAGCGATCGGTGACCCAGGTCATCGAGCAGCAGCTCACCGGCATCGACAACCTGCTGTACTTCAGCTCGACATCGAGTTCCTCCGGTCGCGCGTCGGTCACCCTGACCTTCCAGACCGGCACCGATGCCGACATCGCCCAGGTCCAGGTGCAGAACAAGGTCGCGCTCGCGACCCCGCGCCTGCCCTCCGAGGTGACCGCGCAGGGCGTGGTGGTGGCCAAGGCCAATGCCGGCTTCCTGATGGTGGTCGGCCTGCAGTCGGACAATCCGGCGGTCGATCGCAACCACCTCAATGACATCCTGGCCTCGCGCGTGCTCGACCAGGTCTCGCGCATCCCCGGCGTCGGCAGCACCCAGCACTTCGGTTCCGAGTACGCCATGAACCTGTGGCTGGACCCGGGCAAGCTGCAGGGCTACAACCTGTCCTCCAGCGAAGTGCTGGCGGCGGTCAAGGGCCAGAATGTGCAGTTCGCCGCCGGTTCGGTCGGTTCCGATCCGGCGCCCGAGGGCCAGGCCTTCACCGCGACGGTGTCGGCCGAAGGCCGGTTCACTTCGCCCGAGCAGTTCGAGAACATCATCCTGCGCGCCAACAGCGACGGTTCCACCGTGCGGCTGAAGGACGTGGCACGGGTGGAGTTCGGCGCCCAGAACTACGGCTTCGACACCCAGTACAACGGCAAGCCGGTCGGCGCCTTCGCCATCCAGCTGCTGCCGGGTGCGAACGCGCTGAACGTGGCCGAGGCGGTGCGCACCAAGATGGACGAGCTGCAGCCCAGCTTCCCGCAGGGCGTGTCCTGGTTCTCGCCGTACGACACCACCACCTTCGTGACCATCT
Organism: Pseudoxanthomonas sp. 68-E7; assembly: GCF_057773145.1. Classification (NCBI taxonomy): domain Bacteria; kingdom Pseudomonadati; phylum Pseudomonadota; class Gammaproteobacteria; order Lysobacterales; family Lysobacteraceae; genus Pseudoxanthomonas; species Pseudoxanthomonas sp. 68-E7. Next base: position 351,287 of record NZ_JBYMTI010000002.1, read on the forward strand.
CGATCGAGGAAGTCGTCAAGACCCTGTTCGAGGCGATCCTGCTGGTGTTCCTGGTGATGCTGATCTTCCTGCAGAACTTCCGCGCCACCATCATCCCGACCCTGGTCATCCCGGTCGCCCTGCTGGGCACCTTCTGGGGCCTGAGCGTCATCGGCTTCACCATCAACCAGCTGACCATGTTCGCGCTGGTGCTGGCGATCGGCATCGTGGTCGACGACGCCATCGTGGTGATCGAGAACGTCGAGCGCATCATGGCGGAAGAGAAACTGCCGCCGCGCGAGGCCACCATCAAGGCGATGGACCAGATCACCGGCGCGGTCATCGCGATCACGGTGGTGCTGGCGGCGGTGTTCATCCCGTCCGCGCTCCAGGGCGGTGCCTCGGGCGAGATCTACAAGCAGTTCGCCCTGACCATCGCGATCTCGATGGCGTTCTCGGCGTTCCTCGCGCTGGGCTTCACCCCGGCGCTGTGCGCCAGCTTCCTCAAGCAGCACGAACATGACAGCCACGAGAAGAAGAACATCATCTTCCGCACGTTCGAGAAGTACTACGGCAAGGTCGAGAAGACCTACGTGGGCCATATCGGCGCGGCGATCCGGCATACCCCGCGCTGGATGGTGGTGTTCGCGCTGCTGACCGTACTGTGCGGCTTCCTGTTCACCCGCATCCCGAGCAGCTTCCTGCCGGAAGAAGACCAGGGCTACGCGCTGGCGATCGTGCAGCTGCCCCCGGGCAACACCATGAGCAAGACCAACGAGGTGTTCACCCAGATCCGCGGCACCCTCAGCAAGATGGATGGCTTCGAGGGCATGATGCAGGTAGCCGGCTTCAGCTTCCTGGGCCAGGGCGAGAACGTCGGCATGGCGTTCATCAAGCTCAAGCCGTGGGACGAGCGCGAGGTCGTGGTCACCGACTTCATCCAGCAGGCCAACGGAGCGCTGTACGGCATCAAGGGCGCGCAGATCTTCGTGGTCAACCTGCCGACCGTGCAGGGCCTGGGCCAGTTCGGCGGCTTCGACATGTGGCTGCAGGACCGCAGCGGCGCCGGCGAGGCCGCGCTGCTGGCCGCCCGCAACACCCTGCTCGGCAAGGCCGGACAGGACAAGACCCTGGTCGGCGTCCGCCCGAACACCCTGGAAAACGCTCCGCAGCTGCAGCTCAACGTGGATCGCGTGCAGGCCCAGGCGATGGGTCTGTCGGTCGGCGACATCTACACCTCCATCCAGCTGATGCTGGCGCCGGTGTACGTCAACGACTTCTTCTACCAGGGCCGCATCAAGCGGGTGAACATGCGTGCCGACGCCCCGTACCGCACCGGCGCCGAATCGCTGGGCCGCATTTACACGCCCAGCAGCCTGCAGACCGACGCCAGCGGCGGCCGCGCGATGATTCCGCTGTCCACCGTGGTGCATTCGGAGATGGGATCGGTGCCGCCGTCGCTGTCGCGCTACAACGGCTATTCGGCGGTGAACATCAACGGCGCCGCGGCGCCCGGCAGTTCCTCCGGGCAGGCGATGACCACGATGGAGAACATCGTGACCAACGATCTGCCGCAGGGCTTCGGCTATGACTGGAGCGGCATGTCGTACCAGGAAATCCTGGCCGGCAACAGCGCCACGTTGCTGATGGTGCTGTCGATCGTGGTGGTGTTCCTGTGCCTTGCCGCCCTGTACGAAAGCTGGTCGATCCCGGTGGCGGTGCTGCTGGTGGTGCCGCTGGGCGCCCTCGGCGCGCTGGCCTTCACCATGCTGCGCGGCCTGTCCAACGACATCTTCTTCAAGATCGGCTTGATCACCATCATCGGCCTGGCCGCCAAGAACGCCATCCTGATCGTCGAGTTCGCGGTGATGGAGCGCAAGCAGGGCAAGACCCTGCGCGATGCGGTGATCACCGCCGCGCACCTGCGCTTCCGCCCGATCCTGATGACCTCGTTCGCGTTCATCATGGGCGTGCTGCCGATGGCGATCTCTTCGGGCGCGGGCGCCAACGCCCGCCACGCCATCGGCACCGGCGTGATCGGCGGCATGCTGGCGGCGACGTTCCTGGGCCTGCTCCTGATCCCGGTGTTCTTCGTCGCGGTGCGGCGCGTGCTTGGCGACAAGATGGACGAGCCTTCACGCGAGTACCTGGAGGCGCACAACGCCCCCACCTCGCGCTGACGCCAGGGCTGCCTGGCCCAACGCTGTGAAGGAAACCCCGGCTAGGCCGGGGTTTCCTTTTTCCGGGCCAGCCGTTTCGACATGCACATGGATGAGGCGGCTTTTTTGTAATGGCCATTATCCGGAAGATGACTTCCTTCCCTTCCGGTCCCGCGTCTCACCTCGTGATAATCGCGCGATCCAAGATGTCGATCCGGCCCCCGCCTGTTCGTCGTCTTCCTGAATCCCCCCACCACCGATAGCTGCCATGACACGGAATGCCACTGCACGGAAACCCCCTTCCACCACTCGCCGCATGATCCTGATGCTGATCGCCGTCGTGGTGATCTTCGGCGGCGTGTTCGTCTTCAAGTCGGTCATGAGCAAGGGGATGAACGACTTCTTCGACAACATGCCGCAACCGGCCGCCACCGTGACCGACTGGACGGCCAAGCAGGAACAGTGGCTCGACGCCCAGCAGGCGGTCGGCACCTTCGTCGCCATCCAGGGCACCGACGTGACCACCGAGGCTGGTGGCGTGGTGCGCGAGCTGTCCATCGATGTCGGCCAGCCGGTCAAGGCCGGCGCGGTGCTGGCGCGATTGAACACGGCCAACGAGTTGGCCGTGCTGCGCTCGCTGGAGGCGTCGGCCAAGCTGGCCGCCGTCCAGCGTGACCGCTGGCAGGCGCTGGCCCGCGACAAGCTGGTCTCGCAGGCCGATGCGGAGGAGCGCAGTACCCAGGCCGCCACCGCGCAGGCCCAGGTCGAGGCGCAGCGCGCACTGATCGCGCAGAAGACCATCGTCGCGCCGTTCAGCGGTGTGCTGGGCATCCGCAAGGTCAGCCTGGGCCAGTACCTCAGCCCGGGCGACGCCATCGTCAGCCTGCAGACGCTGGATCCGATCTACCTCGATTTCACCCTGCCCGAGCAGCGGGTCGGCCAGATGGCCCGCGGCAGCCGGATCCGCGCCACCGTCGACGCCCTGCCCGGCCAGGTGTTCGAGGGCGAGGTCACCGCGGTCGAACCGCTGGTCGACACCGCCACCCGCAATTTCAAGGTGCAGGCGACCCTGGCCAATCCGGACAACGCCCTGCGCCCGGGCACCTTCGCCCATGTCGGTTTCGACACCGGCAGCGCCCAGAACGTGGTGGTCGTGCCGCAGACTGCGGTCAGCTTCAATCCCTACGGCAACGCGGTCTACGTGATCCAGGAAGTCGCCCGCGCCAAGGGCGAGACCGACATGCAGGGCAAGCCGCTGACCGGCAAGAAGCTGATCGTCAAGCAGCGCTTCGTCAAGACCGGTTCCACCCGGGGTGATCTGATCGCGATCACCGAAGGCCTCAAGGCCGGTGAACGCGTCGCCACCACCGGGTTGCTGAAGCTGCGCAACGACGCCGAGGTGGTGGTCAACAACAAGGTCAAGCCGAGCGCCAACGCCGCGCCGGCCCCGGAAAACCGTTGACGGGGGGCCGGCGATGAAATTCACCGACATCTTCATCAACAAACCGGTACTGGCGGTCGTCGTCAGCCTGTTCATCCTGCTGTTCGGCCTGCGCTCGTTCACCGAGTTGAACGTGCGCCAGTACCCCGAGCTGCGCAACGCCGTGATCAACATCAGCACCACCTACTACGGTGCCGATGCGGATCTGATCCAGGGCTTCATCACCACCCCGCTCGAACGCGAGGTCGCCAGCGCCGAGGGCATCGAATACCTCAGCTCGACCAGTTCGGCCGGCGTGAGCCTGATCCAGGCCTACATCCGCCTGGACCAGGACCCGAACGAGGCGCTGACCCAGATCGCCGCCAAGGTCAACAAGATGCGCGGCCAGTTGCCGCCGGAGTCCGAGGATCCGGTGATCGACCTGCAGCAGGGCCAGCAGATCGCCGCGATGTACGTGTCCTTCGCCTCCGAGACCCTGGACAACAACCAGATTACCGACTATCTGACCCGCGTGGTCCAGCCCAAACTGGTGACGGTCTCCGGCGTGCAGCGCGCCGACATCCTCGGCGCCGGCACCTTCGCCATGCGCGTGTGGCTCAAGCCCGATCGCATGACCGCGCTGCGGGTCACCGCCAGCGATGTCTCCAATGCCCTGCAGAACAACAACGTGCTGTCGGCGGTGGGCTCCACCAAGGGTGAAATGGTCGCGATCGACATGACCGCGCGCACCGACCTGCGCAACGCGGACGAGTTCCGCCGCCTGATCGTGCGCGAGGAAAACGGCGCCATCGTCCGCCTGGGCGACGTCGCCGACGTGGTCCTGGGCTCGGAGAACTACGGCACCTCGGTGCGCATCAACGGCGAAGCCGCGACCTTCATGGGCATCTTCGTCGCCCCGGACGCGAACTCGCTGGACGTCATCAAGGACGTGCGCAAGCTGTGGGACGACGAAATCGTGCCGCAGCTGCCCGAAGGCATCAAGGCGACCATCCCGTACGACAGCACCGAGTCCATCCAGGATGCGATCGACGAGGTGGTCAGCACGATCGTCGAGGCGGTGATCATCGTGATCGTGGTGATCTTCCTGTTCCTGGGCTCGCTGCGCAGCGTGCTGATTCCGGCGGTGACCGTACCGCTGTCGCTGGTGGGCGCGCTCTTCCTGATGCTGCTGATGGGCTTCACCATCAACCTGCTGACCCTGCTGGCGATGGTGCTGGCGATCGGCATCGTGGTGGACGACGCCATCATCGTGCTGGAGAACATCCACCGCCACATCGAGGAGGGCATGTCGCCCTACGAGGCCTCGATCAAGGGCGCGCGCGAGCTGGCCTGGCCGGTGGTGGCGATGACCACCACGCTGGTGGCGGTCTACCTGCCCATCGGTTTCCAGGGCGGTTTGACCGGCGTGCTGTTCACCGAATTCGCCTTCACCCTGGCCGGTTCGGTGCTGCTGTCGGGCGTGATCGCCCTGACCCTCAGCCCGATGATGTGCGCCAAGATCCTCAAGCCGCACACCGCAGGCGGCAAGGGCAAGCTGGAAAAGTGGCTGGACGCCCGCTTCGAGGCCCTGCACCGCAGCTACCAGCGGCGCCTGCACGGCACCCTGGAGACCAAGGCCGTGATCGGCATCTTCGGCCTGCTCGTGCTGGCTTCCTGCGCGTTCCTGTACACCTCGGCCCCGCAGGAACCGGCGCCGCTGGAAGACGAAGGCTTCATCTTCTCCATCGCCAGCGCCGACCCCTACTCCACGCTGGACTACGTGGAACGCTATACCGAGGAAGTCACCACCATCGCCAAGGGCGTGCCGGAGATCCAGGACTACTTCCTGTTCAACGGCGGCTTCGGCGGCAGCGGTGGCGGCGCCAGCCCCAGCGCGATGGCGGGCTTCGTGCTCAAGCCGTGGAGCCAGCGCGAGCGCTCGACCAAGGCGGTGCTGGAGCAGGAACTGCAGCCCAAGATGAGTGGGGTCAGCGGCCTGAACGTGTTCGCCCTGGTGCCCCCGTCCCTGCCCAGCGCGGGCGGCGACGGCGGTGGCGAGTTCATCATCGGCGGCGTCGGCGAACTGAGCCAGCTCAACGAACTGGCCGACACCATCCTGCAGAAGGCCATGGCCAGCAAGCGCTTCATCTTCCTGGACAAGGATCTGAAGATCGACAAGCCACGCATCGAGGTGGAGATCAACCGCGACAAGGCGGCCAGCCTGGGCATCGACATGCGCACGCTCGCGGCCGACATGTCGGCCATGCTGTCCGGCGGCTACACCAACCGCTTTGCCATGCAGAACCGTTCGTACCTGGTGATTCCGCAGGTACAGCGCAATGATCGCCTCAATGCCAGCGACCTCGAGAACTACTACACCCGTACCCGTGACGGCGAACTGGTGCCGCTGTCGACCATCGTGACCCTGAAGGAAAGCGCGCAGCCGCAGTCGCTCAAGCGCTTCCAGCAGCTCAACGCGGTGTCGATCACGTTCGCGCCGCGCCCGGGCGTCAGCAAGGGCGAGGCATTGGCGATCCTGGACCAGGCCGCCAAGGAAGTGCTGCCGCAGGGCTATTCGGTCGACTATGCCGGCGAATCGCGCCAGTTCAAGCAGGAGGGTTCGGCGATGCTGACGACCCTGGCGCTGGCGCTGATCGTGATCTTCCTGGTGCTGTCGGCACAGTTCGAGAGCTTCCGCGACGCCCTGATCATGCTGCTGACCGTGCCAATGGCGATCTGCGGTGCGCTGCTGACCCTCAACGTGCTGGCACTGGCCTCGCAGATCCTGCAATTCACGGGTGTCGAGGCCTTCCCCGGGATGAGCATCAACATCTACACGCAGGTTGGCCTGGTGACCCTCGTGGGCGTGATTTCCAAGCACGGCATCCTGATCGTGGAGTTCGCCAACAAGCTGCAGATCGAGCGCGGCCTGTCCAAGCGCGAGGCCATCGAGGAGGCGGCCGCCATCCGCCTGCGTCCGGTGCTGATGACCACGGCCGCGCTGGTGTTCGCGATGATCCCGCTGTTGATTGCTACCGGTCCGGGTGCCGCTTCACGGTTCTCGATGGGCGTGGTGATCGCCTCGGGCATGACCATCGGCACGATGTTCACGCTGTTCGTGCTGCCGGCGTTCTATCTGTACCTGGCCCGCGATCATTCCCGTGAACGCGGACATGTGGCGGAGGATTCGCACGCGCTATCCAGCGAGTCCGCACCCGGGCACTGAGACGACAGTCCTGTCGTTGCCACGAGGAAAGCCCCGGCATGGCCGGGGCTTTTTTTGCCTGCGCCCCCGCGTCCGCGGCGCGTTTGGGAATCCTCCGATGGTGGCCGGCGTCGCGCTGGCCCAAGCTGGCGGGGTCCATCCCATTCGGCACCTGCCGCCGCGACACGCATGTCTCATTCGTCACCTGGCCGGCCCCTCTTGCGCCCGGCGCTTTTGCTCCTGGCCCTGGCGCTGCCGGTGCTTTCCCCTCTATCCGCCGCCGCCCGCACCGTTTACGGCGATGCGACCGGCAACGGCTACGCGGAGCTGTTCGCCGAAGAGCCCGGCCGCGTGTTCACCGCCCCCGCCTATTCGGAGCGCGGGCGCCCGGTCCGCAACATCTATGTCAGCGAGGACGACTATGCCCGGGGCGAAACCGATGATCCGCGTTCACGCTTCCAGCCCTACCTGGATGGCCGGGATCTCGACGTATGGATTGCCTACGAATACGTCGCGGTAGACGAGCGCCGCTTCCGCTTCGCCGATGCCATTGCCTTCGACGGCGAGATCTCCGCGCCGCACCATCCGATGTATGCCGACCTGCACATGGCGCCTGGCCATGGCAATCGACCGGCCATGCTCTGCATCGAGAGCCATCCGGGCGACGAGGATGCCGGTGTCAGCACGATGCCGCTCTTCCTGCTCGTCGAACCGCTGTCGGCACAGGCGCGGCTGTACCGCCTGCCCGGTCTGTTCACCTCGTGCGCGGCGGTGACCGCGACGCCGGACGGACGGGTCCTGTTTCCGGCCATCGGCTATCTGCGCGACGCACACGGGCAGCCGACGGGCGTGCGCATCGACGAATACCGCATCGACGGAGACGGCTTCGTACGCACGGGACGCACCCGCTCGGCGCGCTTTGTCGCACCTTCCGATCCGTTCCGGTTCGTCATGGATTCGCCATGAGACGCGTGGCCCCCTTGCTCATGGCGTGGCTTCTTGTCCTGCTGGCGATTCCCGTGTCCGGCCTTGCCGGCGAATGCGAGCACCATCGCGCGGCCATCACGCGGGATCTGCATGCCGATCCCGAGTACCGGATGTACGTGTGCGGAGATGATCCCTGTGTGATTGAATCGTTCGGGAAAGAGATCCTCATCGAGCAGGAATCGCTGGGACCCGGATTCATCGGTTGTTTCGCAACACCCGATAGAAAAGGCAGGAACTACTACACCGGCTTCTACCTCCTTCGCGGGACGGAACTGCTTCCGCAATTCATCTTCTTCGGTAAATCGCTGGCACCCGCCAGAACCGGACTCGTTCCCGACCGTCTCACCGGCTGGGAGCATCTCGATCACGCTCACAATGGCCGCAGCGACTACGCTTGGAATGGCGACGCCTACGTCGAACTGATGCCCGGCTACCTGTCCAACAGGCGCAACGCGTGGTCAGGCTCGCTGGTGGGCGACTGCTTTTCTTCATTGCGCGACTACATGCAAGAGAGCTTCCCTGGTCTCGAAGATGACGAGAACCTCACCGTCACCTCCGTTCCCTTCGATGCTCCGGGGATGGCCTACTATCGCATTGCAAACATGACTCCCTCCCACGACTGGACCGAAACAATCGTTGCGGTGAAAGCGGGTGGCGGCGCCTGCGTCATCCTGCTTGCACCGTATTCGAACGGCTTCGAATTCCCGCTGGCAGCCGATGGCAGCTTGCCTTCGCAGGTCACCACGCGGAGCGCTGGCCAGGGGACCGCCACCCGGGTGATCTACACGCTGGATCCGTGGCGCGGCTTCTACCTTCCAATGCATTGCGCGCGTCAGCGGGACGGAAAGAGCCAGGACATCGACTGCAAGGATGCCTTCCTGGAGGATGACCAGCCCTCGCTTCTGCCCGGTGCAGGCAGCGCACCGGGCTATCGGCACAGCGGAGCAAAAAAAGAGGCCGCTGGCGCGGCCCCTTCGACTCATCAATGACGCGGTTTTCGTCAACCCGCCATCAGCGCAGCCCTGTTTCGTTGCGGGCGATGACCAGGCGCTGGATTTCGCTGGTGCCCTCGTAGATCTCGGTGATCTTGGCATCGCGGAAATAGCGTTCCAGCGGCATTTCCTTGGAGTACCCCATGCCGCCGTGGATCTGCACGGCCTGGTGGGTGATCCACATCGCCGCCTCGGAGGCGGTCAGCTTGGCGATGGCCGCCTCGTTGCTGAAGCGCTGGTCCTGGCCCTTCACCCACGCCGCGCGCAGGGTCAGCAGCAGCGCCGCGTCCAGCTTGCACTTCATGTCCGCGATCTTGGCCTGGGTCATCTGGAAGGTGCCGATCGGCGCACCGAAGGCCTTGCGTTCCTTGACGTAGGCAATGGTCGCTTCATACGCCGCGCGGGCGATGCCGATCGCCTGCGAGGCGATGCCGATGCGGCCGGCATCGAGCACGCCCATCGCGATCTTGAACCCCTCGCCTTCCTGGCCAAGCACATCTTCGGGCGCGACCACGTAGTCGGTGAACTCGATTTCGCAGGTGGCCGAGGCGCGGATGCCCAGCTTGGGTTCGGTCTTGCCACGATGGAAGCCAGGCAGCGCGGTGTCGATCAGGAACGCGGTGATGCCGCGCGCGCCCTTGTCCGGCTCGCTCATCGCGAACAGCACGATGTACTTGGCGACCGGGCCGGAGGTGATCCAGCTCTTCTTGCCATTGATCACGTAGCTGCCATCGGCCTGCTTGACCGCGCGGCAACGCATGGCGGTGGCGTCGGAACCGGATTGCGGCTCGGTCAGCGCGAAGGCGCCGATTTCTTCGCCTTCGGCGATCGCGCGCACGTACTTCTGCTTCTGCGCCTCGGTGCCGAACTTCAGGATGCCGTTGCAGAACAGCGAGTTGTTCACCGACACAATGGTCGAGTGGGCGGCATCGCCGGCGGCGATTTCCACCATCGCCAGCACATAGGCAATCGGATCCATGCCGGCGCCGCCGTACTCGGTCGGCACCTCGATGCCCATCAGGCCGTTTTCACCGAGCAGGCGGATGTTCTCCAGGGGGAACTCGCCGGTCTTGTCGTGGTGCTCCGCACTGGGTGCGATCTTTTCCTGCGCGATCCGGCGGGCCACGTCCTGGATCATCAACTGCTCTTCGGTGAATGCGAAATCCACGGCTAAAACCCCTCACTCCAAAATATTTTGAATACCAATTGTAACCCGGCGCCCCCAAACCATGCGCATGCGTATGTGGCGCTTGACCCGACGCCGCCGGCGGCGGAGAATATCTCTATATCGCGATAGGAAGATATTTATGGATCTGGAAGCCTGGTCCACCCGGCTCAAGGTCTTCGCCGACGCCACCCGCGTGCGCCTGCTCGCCCTGCTGTCCGGCGAGGAGTTGACCGTGGCCGAACTCTCGGCCGTCACTCAGTTGGCCCAGCCCCGCGTCTCCACCCACCTGGCCAAGCTCAAGGAAGCCGGCCTGGTACGCGACCGGCGCGCCGGCGTGTCAGCCTATTATCGCTTCGACGAGGACAAACTGGATCCCGCCCAGCGGGACTTGTGGCGGGCGCTCAAGGAAGGCAGCGACGATCCGCTGCTGCGCCAGGACGCCGAGCGCCTGCCGGCGGTGCTGGCCAGCCGCGCCGCCGACCAGAACTGGGCCGACTCGGTCGCCGGCGACATGGAACGCCACTATTCCCCGGGCCGTACCTGGGAAGCCCTCGCCCGCACCGCGCTGCCCCTGCTGGAAACCGGCGACGTGCTCGACATCGCCTCCGGCGACGGCGTGCTGGCGGAACTGCTGTCGCCGCATTCGCATCGCTATGTCTGCGTCGACACCAGCGCGCGCGTGGTCGCCGCCGCCGGCGAACGCCTGCGCCGCTTCCCCAACGTGGAGGTCCGCGAGGGCGACATGCACGCGCTGCCGTTCAAGGACGGCAGTTTCGATCTGGTCGTACTGATGCATGCGCTGACCTATGCCAGCAAGCCGGCCCAGGCCGTCGCCGAGGCCTCGCGGGTGCTGCGCAAGGGCGGCCGCCTGCTGTTGAGCAGCCTGGGCAAGCACGAGCACCGCGCGGTGGTGGAGTCCTACGGCCACGTCAATCTGGGTTTCACCGAAAAGGAACTGCGCAAGTTCGCCGAGAAGGCCGGGCTCGAGATCGTGAGCGCGGAAACGGTCACCCGCGAACGCCGCCCCCCCCATTTCGAAGTCATTTCCCTGTTGGGAGTCAAACCATGAACACCCTGCCCTGGCTGCATCCGCATCGCGTCCAGTTGCTGCTCGACGCCCTTGAACAGCGCATCCTGATCATCGACGGCGCGATGGGCACGATGATCCAGCGTCACGGCCTGCAGGAAGCCGACTACCGCGGCGAGCGCTTCGTCGACGGCTTCGACCGCCAGCAGCCCGAGCATGGCCACGGCCCCGGCTGCGGCCATGATCTGAAAGGCAACAACGACCTGCTGCTGCTGACCAGGCCGGAGGTCATCGCCGGCGTGCATACCGCCTACCTGGAAGCCGGCGCGGATCTGGTCGAGACCAACACCTTCAACGCCACCGCGGTGAGCCAGGCCGACTACCACCTGGAACACCTGGTCTATGAACTGAACAAGGCCGGCGCCCAGGTCGCGCGCGCCTGCTGCGATGCCGTGGAAGCGAAGACGCCGGACAAGCCGCGCTTCGTCATCGGCGTGCTTGGCCCGACCAGCCGCACCGCCTCGATCAGCCCGGACGTCAACGACCCGGGTTTCCGCAACACCAGTTTCGATGAGCTGCGCAGTACCTACCGCGAGGCCATCGACGGCCTGATCGACGGGGGCGCCGATTGCCTGATGGTGGAAACCATCTTCGACACGCTCAACGCCAAGGCCGCGCTGTTCGCCATCGAGGAGGCCTTCGACGCCCGCGGCGCGCGCCTGCCGGTCATGATCTCCGGCACCATCACCGACGCGTCCGGCCGCACCCTGTCCGGGCAGACCGCCGAGGCGTTCTACACCTCGATGTCGCACAGCCGGCCGTTGTCGATCGGCCTGAACTGCGCGCTCGGCGCGCGCGACCTGCGCGAGCACGTGGAAACCCTGGCCCACGTGGCCGACGGCTATGTCAGTGCGCATCCCAACGCCGGCCTGCCCAACGCCTTCGGCGAGTATGACGAGACGCCGGAAGAGATGGCGGCCACGTTGCAGGAGTTCGCCCAGTCAGGCCTGCTGAACCTGGTTGGCGGTTGCTGCGGCACCACGCCCGCACACATCCAGGCCATTGCCCAGGCGGTGGCGGGCATCGCGCCGCGCCGGCTGAAGCAGCCGCTGGTGCGGGCGGCTTGAGGAATTCCCGGTGAAGATACTCGTCGTGGGTGCCAGCGGTACCTTGGGGCAGGCGGTCGTGGCGCACCTGGGTCGGCACCACCGGATCATCACCGCCGGTCGCAACAGCGGTGACCACCGTGTCGACCTGCGTGACGACGCCAGCGTGGCCGGCCTGTTCGCCGCGGTCGGGCGCGTGGACGCCATCGTCAGCGCGACCGGCAGCGTGCATTTCGGGCCCTTGGCCGAGATGACCGCCGCCCAGTTCGAGATCGGCCTGCAGGACAAGCTGCTGGGCCAGGTCCGGCTGGCACTGCTCGGCCAGCACCATCTCGCCGATGGCGGTTCGATCACGCTGACCACCGGCATCCTGGCTGAACAGCCGATCCGCCTGGGTGCCAATGCCACCGCGGTCAACGCCGCGGTCGAGGGCTTCGTCCGCGCCGCCGCCTGCGAACTGCCGCGCGGCCTGCGCATCAACGCCGTCAGTCCCACGGTCCTCGGCGAAGCCTGGGACGCCTACGCCGATTTCTTCCCCGGTTTCGAGCCGGTTTCCGCCGCACGCGCCGCGCTGGCCTTCCAGCGCAGCATCGAAGGCGTGCAGACAGGACAGGTCTACAAGGTCTGGTAAATGGACAACACCGCTTCCCCAACCCGCCACACCCGCCTCTCCGGCCTCGAGCCGCTGGTCATCACGCGCGACCTGCTGTTCGTCAACGTCGGCGAACGCACCAACGTCACCGGCAGTGCGCAATTCCGCAAGCTGATCAAGGAAGAGCGCTACGAGGAGGCGGTGGACGTCGCCCGCCAGCAGGTCGCCAGTGGCGCGCAGATCCTCGACGTCAACATGGACGAGGGACTGATCGACTCCGAGAAGGCGATGACCCGCTTCCTCAACCTGATCGCCTCCGAACCGGACATCGCCCGCATTCCGGTGATGGTCGACTCGTCCAAGTGGACCGTCATCGAGGCTGGCCTGAAGTGCCTGCAGGGCAAGGGCGTGGTCAACTCCATCTCGCTGAAGGAAGGCGAGGACGCGTTCATCGAGCACGCCCGCAAGGTCCTGCGCTACGGCGCCGCCGCGGTGGTGATGGCGTTCGACGAGACCGGCCAGGCCGACACCTGCGAACGCAAGGTGGAGATCTGCACGCGCGCCTACCGGATCCTGACCGAGCAGGTCGGGTTCCCGCCGGAAGACATCATTTTCGACCCCAACATCTTCGCGGTCGCGACCGGCATCGAGGAACACGACAACTACGCGGTGGACTTCATCGAAGCCACCCGCGTCATCAAGCGCACCTTGCCGCATTGCCACGTGTCCGGCGGCGTTTCCAACGTGTCGTTCTCTTTCCGCGGCAACGAGACGGTGCGCCAGGCCATCCACTCGGTATTCCTGTACCACGCCATCCAGGCCGGCATGGACATGGGCATCGTCAACGCCGGCGCGATGCCGATCTACGACGATCTGGATCCGGAGCTGCGCGAGCGCGTGGAGGACGTCATCCTCAATCGCCGCCGCGACGCCACCGAGCGCCTGCTGGAAATCGCCGATCGCTACAAGGGCAAGAAGGGTGAAAGCAAGACCGAGGACCTGGCCTGGCGCGGCAAGCCGGTGCGCGAACGCCTGGCGCATGCGCTGGTGCACGGCATCGACGCGTTCGTCGAGGAGGATACCGAGGAAGCGCGGCAGCAGGCGACGCGACCGCTGGACGTCATCGAAGGACCGCTGATGGACGGCATGAACGTGGTCGGCGATCTGTTCGGCGCCGGCAAGATGTTCCTGCCGCAGGTGGTCAAGTCGGCACGGGTGATGAAGAAGGCGGTGGCCTACCTGTTGCCCTTCATCGAGGCGGAGAAGCTGAAGACCGGCGACGCCGGCAAGTCCAACGGCAAGATCGTGATGGCCACGGTCAAGGGCGACGTCCACGACATCGGCAAGAACATCGTCGGCGTGGTCCTGGCCTGCAACAATTTCGAGGTGGTCGACCTCGGCGTGATGGTGCCGGCGCAGAAGATCCTGGATACCGCGCGCGCCGAGAACGCCGACATCATCGGCCTGTCCGGCCTGATTACCCCTTCGCTCGAGGAAATGACCCATGTTGCCCGCGAAATGCAGCGCCAGGGTTTCTCCCTGCCCCTGCTGATCGGCGGCGCGACCACCTCGCGCGCGCACACCGCGCTGAAGATCGATCCGCACTACGACGCACCGACGGTCTGGGTGAAGGATGCCTCGCGCGCGGTCGGCGTGGCGCAATCGCTGATTTCGCGCGACATGCGGGCCGCCTTCGTCGCCGCCAACGATGCCGACTACGCCGAGATCCGCCAGCGCCACCGCAATCGCGGCGACGCCAAGCGGCTGGTATCGCTGGAGAAGGCGCGCGGGCAGAAGTTCAATGGCGGCTGGGATGCGTACGACCCGCCCGCCCCGCGCCAGCCCGGCATCACCGCACTGGATGACTACCCGCTGGCCGAACTGGTCGAGTACATCGACTGGACACCGTTCTTCCAGGCCTGGGAACTGGCCGGCAAGTTCCCGGCCATCCTGACCGACCAAGTCGTCGGTGCCCAGGCCAGCGAGCTGTACCGCGACGCGCGCGCGATGCTGGACCGGATCATCCGCGAGCGCTGGCTGACCGCGCGCGGCGTGTTCGGCCTGTGGCCGGCGCAGTCGGTCGGCGACGATGTCCTCATCCAGACCGACGGCGGCCCGCAGACCCTGCACTTCCTGCGCCAGCAGGTCGACAAGCCGGTCGAGCGTCCGGATTTCTGCCTGGCCGACTTCATCGCGCCGCAGGCCTCGGGCAAGCCCGACTGGATCGGCATGTTCGCGGTCACCGCCGGCATCGGCATCGACGCGCATGTGGCGCGCTTCGAGGCCGATCACGACGACTACAACGCGATCCTGCTCAAGGCGCTGGCCGATCGCCTGGCCGAGGCCTTCGCCGAGCGCCTGCACCAGCGCGTGCGTACCGAATTCTGGGGCTACGACGCCAACGAATCGCTCGACAACGAAGCGCTGATCGCCGAGGGCTATCGCGGCATCCGCCCCGCCCCGGGATATCCGGCGTGCCCGGAACACAGCGAGAAGGCGAGCCTGTTCCGCCTGCTCGATGCAAACGTAAACGCCGGCATGACCTTGACCGAGAGTTTCGCGATGCTGCCCACCGCGGCGGTGTCCGGCTACTACTTCAGCCACCCGCAGAGCCAGTACTTCGTGGTCGGTCGCGTGTCCAAGGAACAGGTCGCCGACTATGCCCGGCGCAAGGGCGTGGAACTGGCCCAGGCGGAACGCTGGCTGGCTTCCAACCTGGACTACGACCCGGATTGAGGCAGGGAATCGGGAATCGGGATGACCGGCCATGCGGCCGTTGAAAGCCGGGATTCGGGATGACCGGCCATAAGCCGTAGAAAGCCGGGATTCGGGAAAGGCTGGGCTTTTGCCTCCCCCTTTTGCAAAGGGGGACTGAGGGGGATTTGCTCTTGGCGCGAAGAGCAAGCGCTTTTCAACCGCCGAATCGCGGGTCAATCCCCCGTCACCTGCTTCGCAGTTGCCCGCCCCTTCTAAAAGGGGGCTATCCACGCCTCATGAGACAACAGAGTTGGAAAACACACCGCATCCCGCCCCCGCAATCCTCGTCCCGCGCGGCATCGTTTAGGATCTGCATTCCCCGCCGCCCCGCCCCCCGCATGGACGCCGCCCAGAGCGACAACGCCGCCTTCCTGCTCAAGCATGCCGCTGCCGGCCGCATCGGTCTCTCCGGCGGACGTGACTGGATCAACAAGCTGATCCGCAAGGCGCAGGTGCCGCTGACCGGGGATGGCCATCGCAGCCTGTGGTCGCATGCCTTCATCTTCATGGAACAGCGCGTGGATGGGCACTGGTGGGTACTGGAATCGGATCTGGACCTGCGCTATCGGCAGATTCGCCTGGGTGTGCAGGAAAACCGGCTCGCGCGCTATTTCGACGAGGAAACATTTCCCAACCTCGCCGTGCTGGACTTCGAATTGGACCCGGCACAAGTCCGCCAGGTACAGGTCGCCGGGCTGGACTTGCTGGCCGGCCTGTCCAGTTATTCGCTCGGCGAACTGGTCGGCACCCTGTTCGCCATGCACAGCACGCGCCTGCGCCAGCGCGACAACCTGCTGGCCAAGGAAGGCGCGCTGTACTGCTCGGCGCTGGTCCAGCACTGCTACGCCGCGGCCGGGCTGGAATTCGTCCCCGGCGTGCCCGGCAAGAATATCGCTCCCCACGATCTCTACGATTCACCGCTGCCGCATCAGACCCATTCGCTGATCCGGGACCTGGGCATCTCGCACCTGCGCCGGCTGGCGCACGGCACCCGCGAACTGCTGCACACCCCCGTGCAGGATCTGCCGTGACACCCGCCGGCGGCCCTCCGCACGCCGCGGTTCCCATCGCGCGGCTGTCGAGTTTCTACCTCGCCTACTACGCGGCACTGGGCGCGTTCACGCCCTACTGGAGCCTGTTCCTGCAATCGCGCGGCATGCAGGTCGGCGCGATCAGCGTGCTGATGAGCCTGTGGTACGCCACCCGCATCGTCGCTCCCAGTACCTGGACCACGCTGGCGGCGCGATCGGCGCACCCAATCCGCTGGCTGCACCTGGGGTGCTGGCTGACCCTGCTGGCCTTCGCCGTCTTCCTGCTGCCACTGGATTTCGCCGGACTGTTCGCGGTGATGTGCGCGTTCTGCTTCGCCTACAACGCGGTGATGCCGCAGTTCGAATCGATCACCCTGACCCACCTGGCCGCGCAGCCGCATCGCTACGGGCAGGTTCGCGTCTGGGGCTCGATCGGCTTCATCGTGGTGGTGTCCTCGTACGGCCCCCTGCTCGATCATTTCGGCGCCGCCAGCCTGCCCTGGCTGATGTTGCCGCTGCTCGCCGGCCTGCTGGCTTCGGCGTACGCCAACCACTACGAGCATCCGCCGCGGGAAGCCGATGCCCCGGACCAGGCGGGTTTCCGCGAACGCCTGCGCCAACCGGCGGTGCGCGCCTTCTTCGTCGCTGCCTTCCTCACCCAGATCTCGTTCGGTCCCTACTACACCTTCTTCGCCATCTACCTAAGTGAACATGGCTACTCGGCCTCCCGGCTCGGCCTGTTCTGGACGGTCGGCGTCCTGGCCGAAATCGGCGTGTTTTTCCTGTCGGCGCGGATCTTCCGTCGCTGGGACGCGGGCAAGGTGATCACCGTGGCCATGTTCAGCGCCGCGCTACGCTGGTGGGCGACCGCCCTGTGGCCGGAGAACGCCTGGCTGCTCGGGCTGGCGCAGATCACGCATGCATTGAACTTCGGCGCATTCTTCGCCGCGGCGATGCAATTGCTGGCGCGCTTCTTTCCCGGCCGACTCAACGGCCATGGCCAGGGCGTGTTCTACGGGCTTTCCTCCGGGATCGGCGGCGTCGCCGGTGCCCTGATCGCCGGACAGCTTTGGCATTTCAGCGGCTCGACCGCGTTTGCCGCCGCCGGTGGCTTCGCCCTGCTGGCGGCGCTCATCGCCTGGCGCTGGCTGACACCGGCCCGATCCGGCCGCGGGTCGCCGGCCGGCTAGCCGATTCCCCGCCGCTCCAGGAATTCGGTGATGGCCGCGGCGGCGGCGGCGGCCGAGACCTGGAAAAGGAAATGCGGCGCGTCGATGTGGCACAGCTCCGCATCCCGGGCCCGGAGAAGCACCTCCCTGCCCGCATGCCGGCCAATGAGCCGATCGCGTGCCCCCTGCAGGTACAGCACCGGCACCTCCAGGTGCGCCAACCGGGCTCCTGCATCGCTGCGCAGCGCCGCCAGCGCCCGCGCGCGCAACACCGGCAACGGGATATGGCGGAGGATGTCCCGCAGTTCATCGCGCAGGCCACGATCGGCGCCACGTCCGGCCAGTACCCGTTCCAGCAGCAGGCCCGGCGGCAGCATCGCCGGCAGTCGTTCAAGCAAGCCGGCCAGCAGGCGGCTCGCCGGCAACGGCGGCGACGCGAAGCTTGCGGCCAGCACGAGGGCTCGCAATCCCGGCGGGCCCCGCGCCGCAAGTTCAATCGCCAGCGGTCCGGCGAAGGATTCGGCAATCAGGACGAAGTCTTCGCCCTGCGGCAGTTGCGGCGCGAGCAGGTTGGCCAGCGCCGCGTAGCCGTCAAAACCGCGGCTGTCGTAGGCCAGCGTACGAAGCTCGAAATCCGCCTCCAGTCGCCGACGCAGGTTCCGGTACAGGCGCCCGGTTCCGTCCAGGCCCGGCAACAGGCACAGCATCGGTGCCCGTTCCTTCACCATGGAGGAGTTACCAGACCAGGTCGTCGGGCACCTGGAACTGCGGATCCGCGTACGGATCTTCCGCCGCCGGCGCGTTGGGGTCGACCTTCAACGCCACGGAGGGCGCGAAGGTGGCTTCCGCCTGTGCCAGCATCGCCGCCGTCACCAGCAGGTAGCGACCATTCAACTGGACCACGCCCAGTTCACCGGCGTTGAGCGCCTTGAGTTGGGCTTCGTTGACGTAGATGCGCTTGATCTTGCCGCCATAGGGAAAATGCCGCGCGATCTCCGCGCTCGCATCGTTCAACGCCTGATCCTTCAGCAGGGCTTCCAGCCGGGCCTTGGCCTCGCGGCGAAGCCGGGCCTCTTCCTGCTTCTGGCGTTCGGTCTCGATCCGTTCGTCCTTTTCCTTCTGGGCGCGGATCGCGTAAGCCTTGGCCAGGTCGATGTCGCCCTCGCGCTTGCCACCCTTGCCCGGACCTTGTCCGGCGGGCGCATGCGGCCTGCCGCCAGGCTTGCCCTTGCCCGCCTGTCCCGGCTTGCCGGGGTGCCTGGCGTGCGGCTTGCCTGAGGGTTGGCCCGGCTTGCCGGCCTGCGGCTTGCGCTCGGGTTTCGGCGCCGGCTTGAAACCCAGGCCAAGGAGTTGGTCGCGGAGGGTATCGCTCATTGCGGGAAGTTCGACGGTGAACACAGCGCGCCCGTGGCGGGCGCGGTGCCAAGCGTATCAATAATGCGGCGGTGGTGGTTCGTCAGCCGGATCGGCGTACAGCTCGCCCCTCAGCTTGCGCAGATCCGACAGCAGGTTCATCAGCAACGCGGTGTTGCGCCCACTCTCGGCGCGGGCATCGGCCAGCGCCTCGCTGAGTTCGGCCATCGCCTGTTCCTGGAAGGTCAGGCGCGTTTCCAGTTCGACCAGGCGCTGTTCCAGCCGGTCCTGCGAAAACAGATCACTCGGCATGGACGGAACGCCCGCGACCGATGCCGTAGTAGGCGATACCGGCCTGCTCGACCTCGGCCGGTTCGTACAGGTTGCGGCCGTCGAAAATCACCGCATCCTTGAGCACGCCCTTCAGGCGGGAGAAATCCGGGCTGCGGAACTGTTTCCATTCGGTCACCACCACCAGCGCGTCGGCGCCATCCAGCGCCGCGTTGGCCGAATCGCACAGCACCAGATCATCGCGCTCGCCGAAGATGCGCCGCGCCTCGTGGCTGGCTTCCGGATCATAGGCCCGCACCTTGGCGCCGCCCTCCCACAACTGGGCCAGCAGGCGCCGGCTGGAGGCTTCGCGCATGTCGTCGGTGTTGGGCTTGAACGCCAGGCCCCACACCGCGAAGGTGCGGCCACGCACGCCTTCGTCCTCGCCCCGGTCGTAGTGGCGCTGGATCAGTTCGTACAGATGGCCCTTCTGGGCGTCGTTGACCTCTTCCACCGCGTCGAGCAGGCGCGGGGTGTAGCCGTTCTGCTGGGCGGTGCGGGCCAATGCCTGCACGTCCTTGGGGAAACAGGAACCGCCGTAGCCGGCGCCCGGATAGATGAAGTACCAGCCGATGCGCGGATCGGAGCCGATGCCCTGGCGCACGTGTTCGATGTCCGCGCCGACGCGCTCGGCGATGTTGGCGATCTCGTTCATGAAGCTGATCTTGGTCGCCAGCATCGCGTTGGCCGCGTACTTGGTCAGTTCCGCCGAACGCACGTCCATCACCACGATGCGCTCGTGGTTGCGGTTGAATGGCGCGTACAGCCGCTTGAGCTTTTCGACGGCGGCCGGATTGTTGGCGCCGATCACGATGCGATCCGGACGCATGCAATCCTTGACCGCATCGCCTTCCTTCAGGAATTCCGGGTTGGAGACCACGTCGAACGGGATCTCCACGCCACGCTTCTGCAGTTCCGCCTGGATCGCGTCGCGCACGCGATCCGCGGTACCGACCGGAACCGTCGACTTGTCGACGACGACGGTCGGGCGCTGGATGTGCTGGCCGACGGTGCGGGCCACCGCCAGCACGTACTGCAGATCGGCGCTGCCGTCCTCGTCGGGCGGCGTGCCCACCGCGATGAACACCACCTCGCCATGCGCGATCGCCTCGGCCGCGTCGGTGGTGAAGCGCAGGCGGCCGGCGGCATGGTTGGCCTTCACCATCGGCTCCAGGCCCGGCTCGTAGATCGGGATGACGCCGTTGTTCAGGCCTTCGACCTTGGCGGCATCGATATCGACGCAGATGATGTCGTGGCCTACCTCGGCCAGGCAGGTACCCGTCACCAGGCCGACGTAACCGGTGCCGAAGATCGCTACTCGCATGCTGGAATTCCGTTAATGGGGGGAACGCGCAGTTATTGCAGGATGCCCATCAACTCGACGTCAAAAGTAAGTGTCGCATCAGGGCCAATCTTGCCGCCCGGCGCGCCATCCTTGCCGTATGCGAGGTCGCCCGGAATCCAGAAACGGTACTTGGCGCCGACCGGCATCAGCGAAACGCCTTCGGTCCAACCCGGGATAACCTGGTTCAGGCCAAACTCAGCCGGCTGGCCGCGGTCGTAGGAGCTGTCGAACACGGTGCCGTCCAGCAGCGCGCCGACATAGTTCACGCGCACGCGGCTGGCGGGCGTGGGACGCGCGCCGTTACCTTCGCGCAGCACCATGTACTGCAGGCCCGACGGCGTGGTGATCACGCCCTTCTTGGCCTTGTTCTCGCTCAGGAACTTGCTGCCCTCGGTGCGGTTGCGCTGCGCGCTCTCGCTCTGCCGGCGGACCATGAACGCTTCCATCGTCGCCTTGGCTTCCTCGGCCGTCAGCAGCGGCTTGGCGGCCTTGTCCAGCGCGGTGCGCATGCCCTGCATCACCACCGCCAGATCCAGATCCTGCTTCAGCGGTGCCAGCGACGGGCCGACCATGTAGCTGCCCAGCATCAGGCCAACCTTGTCCTTGGCCACGGCCGGCGGCTGGCTGCCCGGCGGCATGCCCGGGATCTGCTGGCCCTGGCTGGCGGCCAGGTTGATCCGCAGCGCCTGGTCGGTCGCCTGCGCCTCTTCCTGGCTGATGAGCGGCTTGCCACCGTCCATCGCGTTCTTCATCGCGCGCTCGAAGGAAGCCAGATCGATGAACTTGGCAATTGGCTCGAACGATTGGCCCAGATCCAGACCGACCGAATAGCTGACCTTGTCGCGCTCATTCGCCAGCGCGGTTTTTTCCTGTGCAGACACGCTGCCTCCCAGCATCGAAAAAGTGATTGCCAAACACGCGGCAAGACCGCGAACCGACCCCTTCATCCCTCAACTCCTCGCAACTCGCCGCGATGGCGGCGCCAATCCCGCATTGTCGCACGCGCACCGCGGCCGCGTGCAGGGTTCAACGCCGCGACGCCTTCAGTTCGCGTTCGACCGCGGCCACCAGCGCCGGGTCGTCCGGGGTGATCTTGCTGGGGAAATTCGCCACCACCCTGCCGTCGCGCGAGATCAGGTATTTGTGGAAATTCCAGCCCGGCGCCACGCCGGTGGCCTGGGTCAGCGCGCGATACAGCGGCGTGGTTTCCGGTCCGATCACGTGGACCTTTTCGAACATCGGGAACTTGACCCCGTAAGTCAGCGTGCAGAACTCCTGGATCTGCTGCTCATTGCCCGGTTCCTGGCCCTTGAAATCGTTGGAGGGGAAGCCGAGTACGGCGAATCCCCGTCCCGCGTACTTCTGGTGGAGCGCTTCCAGGCCTTCGTACTGCGGGGTGAAGCCGCATTTGCTGGCGGTGTTGACCACCAGCAGCACCTGTCCGGCGTACTTTTCGTTCAGCCGGACCGGCGCCTTGCCGGCCAGCGGCCGGTAACTGACATCCAGCAATCCGGCCGCAAGCACACTGCCCGCCGCTATCAAAGCGACCACGAAAATCATCGTTTTCAAGCACTTGCGCTTCATGTCGAGCTCCTGGTCGCCGGGGTCGACAAGTATGCCTTCAGTTGGGTTACGAAACCGGGGATCCCCCGTTGACGGCCTGTGTTTTGGTGTTATAGTTACATACAACACCACTCACCCAATGAAGGGGGAGACGCAATGAAACCGAAACTGCTCAATACGCTGTCCGGCCTGGCGGCCAGTGGCGCCCTGCTGACCCTGGGTCTGCTGGTCGGCGGCACCGAGACCCGCCAGCGGAATGCCACGGAAGGCAGTCCCTTGGCCGGCGTCGATTCCACCATCGAGGCGGCCGCGGCGGCCGAGGAGGCGCAGGTCCACCCGCGTCGCCGGGCCCGCGCCACCCTGTCGATGCCCTATTTCTCTTTCGCGCAGTCGCTGCGCCCACGGGGTTGAGCCATGGCTGACATCCAGTGGAGCGACGGTGCTCCCATCTACCGCCAACTGAAGGATCGCGTGATCGCCATGATGCTAGACGGGGTTCTGAAACCAGGTGACGCCCTGCCGTCCGTCCGCCAGGTGGCGGCCGAGTACCAGCTCAATCCCATCACGGTCTCGCGCGCCTACCAGGAACTGGCCGACGAGGCGCTGGTGGAAAAGCGCCGCGGACTGGGCATGTTCGTCACCGACGAGGCTTCCCGCAAACTGCTCAAGAGCGAGCGCGAGCGCTTCCTGCATGATGAATGGCCGGCCGTAGCCCAGCGCATCGAACGCCTGGGGCTGTCATTCGAGGAACTGCTGCAAGCCAAGGAGAACAAGTGATGAGCGCCGTGATTTCCAATACCGTGATCTCCGCCCACGGCCTCCGCAAGGCCTACCGCAGCAAGCTGGCGCTGGACAACACCAGCTTCCAGATCGAGGCCGGCAAGATCATCGGCCTGATCGGCCCCAATGGCGCCGGCAAGACCACCGCGCTGAAGGCCATCCTGGGACTGACCCCGTTCGAGGGCGATCTGAAGGTGCTGGGCCTGGATCCGCGCAAGCAGCGCGGCCAGTTGATGAACGATGTGTGCTTCATCGCCGACGTGGCGGTGCTGCCCCGCTGGATGCGGGTCCGCGAGGCCATCGACTTCGTGGCCGGCGTGCATCCGCGCTTCGACCGGGCCAAGTGCGAGCGCTTCCTCGCCAACACCCAGTTGCGCCCGGATCTGCGGGTGCGCGAAATGTCCAAGGGCATGATCGTGCAGTTGCACCTGGCGCTGGTGATGGCCATCGACGCCCGCCTGCTGGTGCTGGACGAGCCCACCCTCGGCCTGGACATCCTGTACCGCAAGCAGTTCTATCAGCGCCTGCTGGAAGACTACTTCGACGAGCAGAAGACCATCATCGTCACCACCCACCAGGTCGAGGAAATCGAGCACATCCTGACCGACGTGATGTTCATCCGCGACGGCCGGATCGTGCTGACCGCGCAGATGGACGAAGTCGCCGAACGCTACACCGAACTGCTCGTTCCGGCCGACAGGGTCGAGCAGGCACGCGCCCTGAACCCCATCGACGAACGCGGCCTGCCATTCGGCAAGAGCGTCCTGCTGTACGACGGCGTCGATCGCGGCCGGCTCGCCGAACTGGGCGAGACCCGCAATCCCGGCCTGGCCGATCTGTTCGTCGCCATCATGAAAGGAACCTACGCATGAACGCCGTCACCACTGCGCATGCCACCAAGGGCTCGGCCTTCAAATGGCTGTTGAAACGGGAATTCTGGGAAAACCGGGGCGGCTTCCTGTGGGCCCCGGTCATCACCGGCGCGATCATCACGGTACTGTCCTTCATCGCCGCCCTCATCGGGGTCATCAAGTTCTTCCAGGTGAAGAACGACGTGGTCGACATGGCCATGGACGGCGACATGCTCGGACATGCCCACCAGATCGGCCAGGTCGGCGACGGCATCCTGATGGGCGGCATGGGGCTGACCCAGATCGTGCTGGCCTTCGTGGTGTTCTTCTACGCCCTGGGCACGCTGCACGATGACCGCCGTGATCGCAGCATCCTGTTCTGGAAGTCGCTGCCGGTCACCGACACCCAGATGGTGCTGTCGAAGGCGGCATGGGCGCTGTTGCTGGCCCCGCTGCTGGCCATCGGCATCGGCGTGCTGGTCGGACTGGCGTTGTGGGTCATCGCCGCCAGCGCGATGGGCGTGATGGGTGTGCCGGGCAGCTGGGCGATGTTTACCCACTCGCACCCGCTGAGCATGATCCTCAACGTGCTGTCGACCCTGCCCATCTACCTGTTCTGGGCCCTGCCGGCGGTCGGCTGGCTGATGTTCTGCTCGGCCTGGGCGCGCAGCAAGCCGTTCCTGTGGGCGGTGCTGATCCCGGTACTGGCCTGCGTGATCATCAGCATGCTGGGCATCCTGGGCATCGACATCCCCTACGGCCCGCTCTGGTACACGGTGGTCTATCGCGGCCTGCTGAGCGTGTTGCCGGGCACCTGGTCGCCGCGCAGCCTCACCGAGAGCCAGATGGCCGGCCAGGACGTGAACAGCCCGGACGATCTGATGCGGATGATGAACCTGGGCAACAACTGGCACGTGTTCGGTACGGCCGACCTGTGGATCGGCGCGGTCATCGGCGCCGGCCTGATCGCCGCCGCCATCTACCTGCGCCGCTGGCGCGACAGCGAGTGAGCCCCCGCGGGCGGTGGCGCCCTGCCACCGCCCGCTTCGCAATCCACCGCATCCGTTCCACAATTCCCAGCAGTCCGATTCGCAGTCCCGCACGGAGAGTTCCCATGTCCCGCGTTTTCCTGCCGCTGTCCCTCCTGACCCTGGCCGCCCTCTCGCCGGCCATCGCCCTGGCCGGCGACAACTGCAAGCACAGCGAACCCCGCCAGTTGGACCTGGACGTGGGCGACGCCAAGGCCGTGGTGTTCGACGTGGCCTCGCACGATCTGAAGCTGGTGGCGCGCGCCGGCCGCAGGCAGGTCCTGCAGGGCCGTGCCTGCGCCTCGGACGCCAAGCTGCTGCCGCAGCTCAGCGTCACCCAGCAGCGCGAAGGCGACAAGCTGGTGGTGCGTCTGCGCCGCGAAGGCCAGTTCCGCGGCATCTTCTTCAGTGAGCACTACGCCTACCTGGAAGTGAGCGGCGGCGTGCCCGACGACATCCCGGTGCAGATCAAGGTCGGCTCCGGCGACGCGGAGGTTCGTGGCGCGGCCATCGTGAGCGTGGACGTCGGGTCGGGTGACGCAATCGTCCGCGAGACCCGTGGCCTGGTGGCGTTTGACGTCGGTTCCGGCGACGTGGACATCGATGGCGCGGGCTCGGTACAGGGCATCGACATCGGTTCCGGCGATGCGCGCGCGCGCGGCATCCGCGGTCCGGTGCGCCTAGGTGCCATCGGGTCGGGTGACTTCGAACTGGAGGACGCGCAGGGCACGGTGGAAATCGGATCCATCGGCTCCGGTGACGCGGAACTCGCCCGGATCGGAGGCGACGTCGTCGTCGGCAGCGTTGGTTCGGGCAATCTCGGCGTTCGCGAAGCGCGCGGCAACCTGACGGTCCGCTCGGTCGGCAGCGGATCGGTCGATCACAGCGGTGTCACCGGCACCGTTTCCCTCCCCCGTCGCCACTGAGGAGTCACGCCATGCGCATTCCATCCCTTTCCACCGGCCTGGGCATCGGCCTGGTCCTGGCGCTCTCGCTGGCCGCCTGCAAGCCACAGACCAGCATCGACAGCGGCAACGGCAAGATCGCCCGCTTCGGCGACGGCGAGCTCACCATCAACGCGACCGGTTACCCCAAGGCGAAAGTCAGCGCCGAGGGCGACCTGATCATCGACGGCAAGGCGGTGGCGCTGACACCGGATCAGCGCAAGCTGGTCTCGGCCTATTACGACGAACTGGAAGGCATCACCCTGGCCGGCATCGCGGTCGGCAAGCAGGGCGCCAAGATGGCCGGCAAGGCGGTCGGGGCCGCGATCAGCGGGGTGATCAGCGGCAACACCGACGACATCGATGCGCGGATGGACGCCGAGGCCAAGAAGATCGAGGCCGAGGCCAACAAGATCTGCACCCGCCTCACCGGGCTGCGCACCGCCCAGGACGCACTGGCGGCGCAGGTGCCGGCGTTCCGTCCGTACGCCAATCTGGACCAGAAAGACATCGACGACTGCGGCAAGGACTGATCCTGCCGCCACGGCCCGCGGCGCGAAGAGTCGCCGCGGCCATTCCAACGACAGACGCGAGGGCCGAACCATGAAAGGGATGTGGTCGCTGTTGTTGTGCCTGTGTACCGCGGCCGCGCCCGTTGCCGCGCAGACCGCCGATGCGGTTCCCGACCCAGCAGTCGAAGCGCTGATGCGCGAGGCCCGCGTGACCGGCCTTGCACTGGCGGCCATCCACGATGGACAGGTGACCGAACTGCGTACCTATGGCCTGCGCGACGTCGAACAGGATCTGCCGCTGACGCCCGACAGCACGATGTATGCGGCCTCGCTCACCAAGGGTGCGTTCGCCTACGCGGTGATGGGACTGGTGCAGGACGGCAAGCTCGACCTGGATCGCCCGATCGCCGACTACCTGCCCCGTCCGCTGCCGGAGTATGAAAAGTACGCGGACCTGGCCGGCGACGAACGCTGGCGCAAGCTGACCGCGCGGATGCTGCTGGCACACACCGCGGGCTTCCCGAATTTCCGCTTCTTCACCCCGCACGGTTACGACGAACACGCGAAACTGGCGTTCGAGTTCGAACCCGGCAGCCGCTTCGCTTACTCCGGCGAAGGCATCAATCTGCTGCAGTTCGTCATCGAACATGGCCTGGGCACCGATGTCGGCGCATTGATGCAGGAACGCGTTTTCGACCGCTTCGGCATGAAGTCCAGCGGAATGACCTGGCGCGATGCCTTCGCCACCAATCTTGCGCTGGGCTACGACGAGGCGGGCAAGCCGCTTGGCCACAAGCAGCGCGGCGCGGTGCGCGCCGCCGGCTCGATGGACACCACCCTGCGCGATTTCGCGGCGTTCCTGGCCGGTCTCTCGCGCGGCGAAGGCCTGGATGCCGCGGCGCGTGGACAATTGTTCGGAGAACAGGTGCGCATCGACTCGGTGCAGCAGTTCCCGACCCTGTCCACCGAGACCACCCCGGACAACCAGGCCATCGGACTGGCCTACGGCCTGGGCTGGAGCGTCTACCGGACGCCGGAAGGACGGGCGTTCTTCAAGGGCGGCCATGACGACGGCACCCGCAACATCGCGGTGTGCGTGCGCGACGGGCGCGACTGCCTGCTGCTGATGAGCAACAGTTCCAACGCCGACGGCATCTTCGCCTATCTCATCGATCACAAGCTCGGGCCGGTCTGCTTCCCCTGGTACTGGCAGGCCTACCTGCCGTACGACCACCCGGAACTGCGTGCCCGGGATGCCAACACCCGGTCCCACCCGCCCTGCACCCGCTGGCCCTTGCCGGCCACGGTCATCGCCCGCTGAGAAGACGCGGGCGCCGGGTCACACCCCTGCTTCCGGCGCGTCTTGATCATTGGACGCATTCCGCGCCGCCCCTGCCAGGACCTCCGATGAAACGCCGACTTCCGCTGCTGTCCCTGCTCCTGCCCGGTTTCGCGATGGCCGCCGAGCCCATCGATTTCCACTACACCAACGCCCAGATGCTGGCAGCCCCCGACGCGGCCGCCGCTGGCGAAGCCTGGTTCGCCCGTTGCGCGGCCGGCGGCCAGTTCGCGGATCTGGCCCGTGGCTACGCGCCGGATCCGCGTCTCACCCGCGAACAGCGCGAAGCGGCCGAAAAAGGATTCGATCGCGCCCGCTTCGAACGGATCGCCCAGTCCACCTACGACCGGGTGATCACCGATCTGCCGCAGGGTCGGCTGACCCTGTGCGTGGACTTCACCGCACCGGATGACGCGTTCACCCGTGATCGCATGCAGGGCGTCATCGCCCTGACCGCCGGCAGCGGCAAGGTCGTGGTCAAGCTGCATCCGCAGGCCGACTGGGTGAAGCTGCTTCCCTATGTGCTGGCGCACGAGCTGCACCACAGCTACTGGGCGCAGGAACAGTTCCGCCCCGACGCGGCCTTCACCCTCGCCGACTACCTGGTGTTCGAGGGCCGTGCCGACTACTACGCCAACCAGGTGTTCGACGCGCATCCGGCGCCCTGGATCCACGCACTGGATGATGCGCAGTACACGGCCACCCTGGCCGCGTTCCGCCCCAGGCTGGGCGACACTTCACCGCAGGTGCTGATGGGTTCGATGTTCGGCAATCCGCAGGCCGGCATCCCGATGTGGGCCGGCTATTCAGTCGGCTACCGGTTGGTCGCCGCGCACCTGGACGGCAAACCGCACGACTGGGCGGCCATCACCGCAATGAAGGCCGCCGAGTTCATTCCCGCCGAGTGAATCCGGAAACCGGGCAGGAGGCGGCTCAGCCGCCTCCACCGCCCGGCTTGCCGTGGATTCCACCCTTGGCGAGCACCGCAGGATCCAGCAGCGGCTTGAGCACCTTTTCCGGCAGGCCGGTGACGTCGCGCGCCACGTCCAGCACCGCGCGGTTCTCCTTGTAGGCCTGCTTGGCGATGGCCGCGCCCTTCTCGTAGCCGATCACCGGGTTCAGCGCGGTCACCAGGATCGGATTGCGATCCAATGCCTGCCTGACATTGTCCTCGCGCACCTTGAGGCCTTCGATGGCGGTGTCCGCCAGCAGGCGCGACACATTGGACAACAACTGGATCGAATCCAGCAGGTTCGCCGCGATCAGCGGCAGGGTCACGTTGAGCTGGAAGTTGCCGGTCTGCCCGGCCACGGTGATCGCGGTGTGGTGGCCCATCACCTGCGCGCAGACCATCACCGTCGCTTCGGGAATCACCGGGTTGACCTTGCCGGGCATGATTGAACTGCCGGGCTGCAGGGCGGGCAGTTCGATTTCACCCAGGCCCGCGAGCGGCCCGGCGTTCATCCAGCGCAGGTCGTTGGCGATCTTGGTCAGGGCCACCGCCAGCGCGCTGAGTTGGCCGGACAGTTCGACCGCGTCGTCCTGCGCCGCCAGCCCCTCGAACTTGTTGCCGGCGCTCTCGAAACGCGCTCCGGTCTGTTTCGACAGTGCCTTCGCCACCCGCGCGCCGAAGCGCGGATCGGCATTGATGCCGGTACCAATCGCGGTGCCGCCCAGCGGCAGCCGGCGCAGCCGCTTCAGGCTGTCGGCGATGCGTTCCTCGGCGGACGCCAGTTGCGCGGACCAGGCGGAGAATTCCTGGGCGAAGGTCAGCGGCATCGCGTCCATCAGGTGGGTGCGGCCGGTCTTGACCACCTTCGCCAGCCCCTTGCCGCGACGGTCGATGGTACGGCGCAGGTGCTTGATCGCCGGCAGCAGGTCTTCCAGCACCGCCAACTGCGCCGATACGCGGATGGCGGTCGGGATGACGTCGTTCGAGCTCTGCCCCAGGTTGACGTGATCGTTCGGATGCACGCCCTTGCGCCCGGCCTTGCCGGATCGGTTGGCCAGCGCGGCAATCACCTCGTTGGCATTCATGTTCGACGAGGTGCCGGAACCGGTCTGGTAGATATCGATCGGGAAATGCGCGTCGTGCTGGCCGGTGGCCACGTCCAGCGCGGCGGCGCGGATGGCGCGCGCGGTGGCCTGCGGCAACAGGCCCAGGCCGGCGTT
This sequence comes from Pseudoxanthomonas sp. 68-E7, assembly GCF_057773145.1. Lineage (NCBI taxonomy): Bacteria > Pseudomonadati > Pseudomonadota > Gammaproteobacteria > Lysobacterales > Lysobacteraceae > Pseudoxanthomonas > Pseudoxanthomonas sp. 68-E7. The sequence goes on from NZ_JBYMTI010000002.1 coordinate 381,096, forward strand.
GACCTCGGCGGCGGCGGCCTTGATCAGGCCCAGCGCGCGGATGAAGCCGCGCGGCATCGGCCGGCCGGAGATGGGGAAATTCAGGACCGCGCGCTGGGTCTGCGCGCCCCAGAGTGCGTCGGCGGGAACCCGCAGTTCGCCCATGCTGTCCCGTTCCACCCGGGTCCGTTCGGTGCGGGCCGTGCCCGCGGTTTTCCTGCTCATCAGCGCCTCCTGTGGGGATGGTCTACGGCTGGCGCCGGGTGGTGGAACCGGCTGCTTGCGAGGGCCGCCAGCATACGCCAGGCCGGCCGAGGGGCGTCTCGCGGTAAACTAGAACGCTCCTTTTCAGCCCCCTGCCCCCATGTCGGAATCCGCCCTGCTCGCCCTGTCCCCGCTCGACGGCCGCTACGCCGCCAAGGTCGACGCCCTGCGCCCCATCTTTTCCGAGTACGGGTTGATCCGGGCGCGGGTCAAGGTCGAAGTGGAGTGGCTGCTGGCGCTGGCCGCCGAGCCTGGCATCGTCGAGCTGCCGGCGTTCTCCGCCGCCGCCATCGCGCGCCTGCGCGGACTGGCCGACGGTTTCTCGGTCGCGGACGCGGCCCGGGTGAAGGAAATCGAGCGGACCACCAATCACGACGTCAAGGCGGTCGAGTACTTCATCAAGGAACGCCTGAAGGACGACGCGGAACTGGCGCCGGCCCTGGAGTTCGTCCATTTCGCCTGCACCAGCGAGGACATCAACAACCTCAGCTACGGCCTGATGCTGGAACAGGCGCGCCGCGAGGTGCTGCTGCCGTCGCTGGACGGCGTCGCCGCCACGCTGCGCGCGCTGGCCCATGCCCAGGCCGGCCAGCCGATGCTGTCACGCACCCACGGCCAGACCGCCTCGCCGACGACCCTGGGCAAGGAAATCGCCAACGTGGTCGCCCGCCTGGAGCGCCAGCGCGCCCAGATCGCGGCGGTCGAACTGACCGGCAAGATCAACGGCGCGGTGGGCAACTACAACGCCCACGTCAGCAGCTATCCCGACGTCGACTGGCCGGTGTTCGCGCAGCGTTTCGTCGAAAGCCTGGGACTGGTGTTCAATCCCTACACCACCCAGATCGAGCCGCACGACAATGTCGCCGAAATCGGCGACGCCGCGCGCCGCGCCAACATCATCCTGATCGATCTGGCCCGCGACATCTGGGGCTACATCTCGCTGGGCTACTTCAAGCAGCGCCTCAAGGAAGGCGAAGTCGGCTCCTCGACCATGCCGCACAAGGTCAATCCGATCGACTTCGAGAACGCCGAGGGCAACTTCGGCCTCGCCAATGCGCTGTTCGAGCATTTCAGCGCCAAGCTGCCGATCAGCCGCTGGCAGCGCGATCTCACCGATTCCACCGTGTTGCGCGCGCTCGGCACCGCCTTCGGCCACAGCCAGGTGGCGCTGGATTCGCTGGCCAAGGGGCTGGGCAAGCTGGAAGTGAACCCGCAGCGCCTGGACGCGGATCTGGACGCTGCATGGGAAGTGCTGGCGGAGGCCGTGCAGACGGTGATGCGTCGCCATGGCCTGCCCAATCCCTACGAGCAGCTCAAGGCGCTGACCCGCGGCCAGGGCATCACCGCCGATTCCATGCGCGCTTTCATCGAATCGCTGGAACTGCCGGCCGAGGCCAAGCAGCGTCTGCGCGACATGACCCCGGGCAGCTACACCGGCCTGGCCGAAACGCTGGCCCGGAAGATCTGATCGCTCCGGAGACCGCACGCCGCCCCGCAGGACCGCGCCCATGCAACTGCTGATCAACCTCGACGTGCCGGATCTCGATGCCGCCGAAACCCTGTACAAGCGGGCGTTCGGGCTGACCACCGGACGCCGCCTGGGCGGCGACGTGGTGGAACTGCTGGGGGCACAGCCCCCCCTCTACCTGCTGCGCAATGCGGCCGGCAGCGAGGGCGCGCCCCATTCGCCACGCCGCTATGATCGCCACTGGACGCCCGTGCACCTGGACGTGGTGGTCGAAGACCTGGATGCGGCCCTGGCCATCGCCACACAGGCCGGCCTGCGCGCCGAAACGCCCATCCGCGAAGCCCGCTGGGGCCGGATCGTGCGCCTGGCCGATCCGTTCGGCCATGGCTGGTGCCTGCTGCAGTTCAGTGGTCGCGGCTATGACGAGATCACCACATGACCCACCGTCCACGCTACCGCCCGCTGCTGGCGGCCGCCTCCCTGCTGCTGGCCGCCTTGCCGATGGCCCAGGCCCGGGCGGACGCGTCCGCGCCCGCTGCCGCCACCTGCCCCGCCGATCCCGGCTGGGATGATCCCGCCGCGCCCCGGCGCCTGCACGGCAATACCTGGTTCGTCGGTACCTGCGGCATCAGCGCGCTGCTGATCACCTCGCCGCAGGGCCACGTGCTGATCGACGGCGGCACCGCCGAAGGCGGCAGGCAGGTGCTCGCCAACCTGCGCACGTTGGGATTCCGGCCGGAAGACGTGCGCGCGATCGTGATCTCGCACGAGCATTTCGATCACGTCGGTGGCCTGGCCGAACTGCAACGCGCGACCGGCGCGCCGGTGCTGGCGCGCGAACCCGCGGCCGCCACGCTGCGACGCGGCACCAATGACCGCAACGATCCCCAGTTCGGGCAACTCCAGCCGTTCGCGCCGGTCGCCAATGTCCGCCCCCTCGGTGACGAGGAAACCGTCACCGTCGGCCCGCTGTCGCTGCAATCCATCGCCACCCCGGGCCACACGCCGGGCGCGGCATCCTGGACCTGGCGTTCCTGCGACGGCGACGACTGCCGGCAGTTCGTCTACGCCGACAGCCTCTCGGCGTTCTCCGACGATCAGTACCGCTTCGGCGACGAGCAGGCCCACCCCGGCTATGTCGCCGCTTTCCGGCAGGCCCTGGACCGGGTCGCCGCGCTGGAGTGCGACATCCTGGTGACGCCGCATCCGTCCGCCAGCCGGTTGTGGTCCCGTGTCGGCCCCGGGGCCAGCGAACCGCTGGTGAACACCGCCGCCTGTCGCGAGTACGCGCAATCCGCGCGCGCGCGCCTGGACAAGCGCCTGGCCGAAGAGGCCGCCCCCGCTCCCGCAAGCTCCCCACGCCCATGATCGAAGTCCACGCCACCGCCAAGCATTTCCTCGGCATGCCCGCCGCGCGCTTCCTGCGCGAGTACTGGCAGAAGAAGCCGCTGCTGATCCGCAATGCCTTCCCGCACTTCCAGTCGCCGATCCAGCCCGAGGATCTGGCCGGCCTGGCCTGCGAGGAAGGCGCGCTCTCGCGCATCGTCATGCACGATCGCGAACGCGATGCCTGGACCCTGCGCACCGGTCCGTTCCAGGAAGAGGAATTCCCCGGCATGCCGCACCACGATTGGACCCTGCTGGTGCAGGACGTGGACAAGTGGGATCCGGATGTGCGCGGCCTGCTGGCGCATTTCGACTTCCTGCCGCGCTGGCGGCTGGACGACATCATGATCAGTTTCGCCGCCACCGGCGGCTCGGTCGGCGCGCACGTGGATCAATACGACGTGTTCCTGCTGCAGGCCCAGGGCGAGCGGCACTGGCTGATCGACGCCGGCGAGAATCCCCCGCTCGGTTTCCGCGACGACGTCGAGCTCAAGCTGCTGCGCGAATTCACCCCTACCCATGATTGGGTGCTGGGGCCGGGCGACATGCTGTACCTGCCGCCGGGCGTCCCGCACCATGGCGTGGCGGTCAATCCCTGCCTGACCATCTCGGTCGGCATGCGCGCGCCCTCCTCGGCCGAATTGATCAGCGACTATCTCGATACCCTGGTCGCCGATGCCGACGATCGGCTGCGCTACCACGACGAGGATCTGGCGCCGCCGCGCGATCCCAACGAGATCGACGCCGCGGCGATGAGCCGGGTGGTGGAAGCGCTCAACGCACTGCGGATGAACGATCCGGACCGCCTCGGCGACTGGTTCGGGCGCTTCATCACCACCTATCGCGCCGCGGGCGACGTCGCGCCGCCCCCCGAGCAGCGCTCGCGCATCGAACTCGAGTGGGATCTGGAACATGGCGCCCGCCTGTACCGGCATCCGTTCTCGCGCCTGGCCTGGCGACGCGTCCACCAGAGCAAGGGGGCCACCCTGTTTTGCACCGGCATCGACTACGCCCTGCCGATCGCCGACGCGCGCTGGCTGGCCGCCGCCGAGAGCATCGACGGGGCCGGCTACGCCGGCCTGTCGGAAGCCGGCCGCGACGCGGTGATGGCGCTGGCCGCGCAGGGCCACTACCAGTTGGGCATGGCGGAGGACGAGGATTGAATCCGCCAGGCTTCCGGGTCGAAGCGGTCGAATTCGCCCGCCAGCGGGAGGATCTCCTGCAGGTGCGCGAAACCGTGTTCGTGCAGGAACAGCATGTCCCCCTGGAAGAGGAACGCGACGCCCTGGACCCGCTGTGCCACCACGTGCTGGCACGCGATGACGCCGGCCACCCCATCGGCACCGGGCGCCTGACCCCGGAGCATCGGGTCGGCCGGATGGCGGTCCTGCGGGAATGGCGCGGGCGCGGCGTCGGCGACGCCCTGCTGGCCGCGCTGCTGGACCAGGCCCGCCGGCAGCGCTGGCCCGAGTTGACCCTCAACGCCCAGGTCAGCGCCGAGAACTTCTACGCCCGTCATGGTTTCGTCCCGTATGGCCCGCGTTTCCACGAAGCCGGCATCGAGCACCAGGCCATGCGCCGCCGGCTGGACGGCGCCACCGCCATCGAGGACCAGGCCGGTGCCCGGGCCGCCTTGCAGGCCCTGGCCAACGGCACCCGCCGGCGCCTGTGCCTCTACAGCCGGGACCTGGAGCCGGCCCTGTTCGACGCACCGGAGGTGCTGGACGCCCTGCGCCGGCTGGCGACCCGTGCCGCCGGGACGGCGGAAATCCGGGTGCTGTTGCAGGATGCGGGCACGCCGCAGCGCCGGCTTGCCCCGTTGCTGCCCCTGGCCCAGCGGCTGCCCAGCGTGTTCCTGTTCCGCGAGGTGCATGACCCGGTGGACCGCAACTATCCCTCGGCCTACGCCGTCAACGACGCCGATGGCTACTACTTCCGCACGCTGGGGCATCGTTTCGACGGCGAAGCGGATCTCGATGCGGCCGGCCGCGCGCGCCAGTTGCGCGATGAATTCGCGCAGGTCTGGGAGCGTTCCCGCCCCTGCACGGAGTACCGCGCGCTGGGGCTGTAGCTCCTGGAAGGCGGAAATCCGCGGGAATCGCGCGGATTGTGTCCTTTGTTGTCATCCGGGCGGACCAGACTGCGCCTTTAGTCCAATACCTTTATGCCCCGTTCCCGCCTTGCGGGTATAATTTTGGGGTTGTCTTCCGCCCGCGCGGGCGCACATCGAATCCGCCGGCCCCGTTCCTCCAAGATCAATCGACAGTTCGCATCTCATCGCCATCGTGGACAATCTCCTGAAGCAGTTTGCGCAATCCTCGCAACTCAATGGAGGCAATGCCTCCTACGTCGAAGACCTGTACGAGCAATACCTGGTCGCCCCCGACAGCGTGGGTCCCAAATGGAAGGCCTACTTCGACGGATTCAAGGGCCGCGAGGCCGGTGATGTGCCGCACTCGGTGGTCATCGAGCAGATTACCGCCGCCTCGCGCCAGGCCGCGAACAACGGCCACGTGGCGGCCCCGGCCGGTGGCGACGAGCGCGAGCGCAACGTCGGCCGCCTGATCACCGCCTACCGGTCGCGTGGCCACCTCGGCGCCAACCTGGATCCGCTGGGCCTGAGCCCGCCGATGAATCCGCCGGACCTGGGCCTGGCCTTCCACGACCTGTCCGACAAGGATCTGGACGCCGAATTCAGCACCGGCAACGTGGCCGGCCAGCCGCGCATGAAGCTGCGCGACCTGCTGGGGCGCCTGAAGGCCGCCTACACCGGCTCGATCGGCGCCGAGTTCATGCATATCCCCGAGGTCGAGCAGCGCCAGTGGCTGTACCAGCGCCTGGAAGCGGCCGGCGGCAACTACGGGCTGGACGCGGCGGCCAAGCAGCGCACCCTGGAACGCCTGACCGCGGCCGAAGGCCTCGAGCGCTACCTGCATACCAAGTACGTCGGCCAGAAGCGCTTTTCGCTGGAAGGCGGCGACTCGCTGATTCCGTTGCTGGATACGGTGATCCGCCGCTCCGGCGAAGGCCAGGTCAAGGACATCGTGGTCGGCATGGCCCATCGCGGCCGCCTCAACGTGCTGGTCAACACGCTCGGCAAGAGCCCGCGCAAGCTGTTCGACGAGTTCGAAGGCAAGTTCGAGCACGACAACAGCCTGGCCCACGCCGGCGACGTGAAGTACCACATGGGCTTCTCCGCCGACATCGCCACCCCGGGCGGCCCGGTCCACCTGGCGCTGGCCTTCAATCCCTCGCACCTGGAAATCGTCGATCCGGTCGTGGCCGGCAGCGTGCGTTCCCGCCAGGAGCGCCGCAACGATACGTCGCGCCAGGCCGTGCTGCCGATCATCATGCACGGCGACGCCGCGTTCGCCGGCCAGGGCGTGGTGATGGAGCTGTTCCAGATGTCGCAGGCGCGCGGTTTCGCGGTCGGCGGCACCCTGCACGTGGTCATCAACAACCAGATCGGCTTCACCACCAGCGCCCGCGACGACGCTCGCTCCACCCTGTACTGCACCGACGTGGCCAAGATGATCGGCGCGCCGGTCCTGCACGTGAACGGCGACGACCCGGAAGCGGTGGTGTTCTGCGCCAACCTGGCCTACGACTTCCGCCAGCAGTTCAAGAAGGACGTGGTCATCGACCTGGTCTGCTATCGCCGCCACGGCCACAACGAGGCCGACGAGCCGGCGGCGACCCAGCCGCTGATGTACCAGACCATCCGCAAGCACCCGACCACCCGCGAGTTGTACGCGGCCAAGCTGGAAGGCGCCGGCGTGGTCCCCGCCGAGGGCGGCAAGGCGCTGGTCGACCAGTACCGCGACAAGCTGGATTCGGGCGAGTACACCACCGAGCTGGCCAAGCAGAAGGGCGACGAGCTGGCGATCGACTGGTCGAAGTACGTGTCCGGCAAGGTCACCGATCCGGTCGACACCCGGGTCAAGCGCAAGGCGCTGGATTCGCTGGCCAAGATCATCAACACGATTCCGGCCGGGGTGACCCTGCATCCGCGCGTGGCCAAGATCTACGACGACCGCGCCAAGATGGCCGCCGGCGAACTGCCCGGTGACTGGGGCTTCGCCGAGAACCTGGCCTACGCCACCCTGCTGGCCGAAGGCAATGGCCTGCGCCTGGTCGGCCAGGATGCCGGTCGCGGCACCTTCTTCCATCGCCACGCGATCCTGCACGACCAGAAGACCGACAGCTATTTCCTGCCGCTGCGGCAGCTGGTGGAAACGCCGGAGCAGGCCACCATCATCGATTCGCTGTTGAGCGAGGAAGCGGTGATGGCGTTCGAATACGGCTTCTCCACGACCGATCCCAATACCCTGTGCATCTGGGAAGCGCAGTTCGGCGACTTCGCCAACGGCGCGCAGGTGGTGATCGATCAGTTCATCGCCGCCGGCGAAGCCAAGTGGGGCCGCATCAGCGGACTGACCCTGCTGCTGCCGCACGGCTACGAAGGCCAGGGTCCGGAGCACAGTTCCGCGCGCCTGGAGCGTTTCCTGCAGCTGTGCGCCCTGGAGAACATGCTGGTCTGCGTGCCGACCACGCCCGCCCAGGCCTACCACATGCTGCGCCGGCAGATGCGCATGACCACCCGCAAGCCGCTGGTGGTGATGACGCCCAAGTCGTTGCTGCGCCACAAGCTGGCCGTGTCGACCCTGGACGAACTGGCCAACGGCGAGTTCCAGCACCTGATTCCGGACAATGCCGCGGACCCGAAGAAGGTCAAGCGCGTGGTGCTGTGTTCGGGCAAAGTCTACTACGACCTGCTGGAAGACCAGCAGAAGCGCGGCCAGGACGACGTCGCGCTGGTCCGCATCGAGCAGCTCTATCCGTTCCCGCGCCCCCAGCTGGCGGCCGAACTCAAGCGCTTCGGCAAGGCCACCGACGTGGTCTGGTGCCAGGAAGAGCCGCAGAACCAGGGTGCGTGGTACCAGATCCGCCACCACCTCAACGCCTGCCTGGGCGAGAAGCAGGGCCTGCACTACGCGGGCCGCCCGCGCTCGCCGTCGCCGGCCGCCGGCCACTTCGCCGAGCACGTCGAGGAACAGCTGAAGCTGGTCGCCGACGCGCTGGTCAACAAGTTCGAAAACGACGTGGTCGCCGAGTAAGCGTCGACCCGCCTTCCACCCTTCAAAGCACGCCACCAAAAAAACAGGACGCCTCCATCCATGGCCACTGAAGTCAAAGTTCCGGTTCTCCCCGAATCCGTCTCCGACGCGACCATCGCCACCTGGCACAAGAAGGCGGGCGACGCGGTCAAGCGCGACGAGAACCTGCTGGATCTGGAAACCGACAAGGTCGTGCTGGAAGTCCCGGCGCCGGTCGACGGCGTGATCAAGGAAATCAAGTTCAAGGAAGGCGACACCGTGACCAGCCAGCAGCTGCTGGCGATCATCGAGGAAGGCGCGGTCGCCGCCGCTGCGGCCCCGGCCGCCGAAGCGCCCAAGGCCGAGGCGCCGAAGGCCGCCGCTCCCGCCGCTGCCGCTGCGCCAGCTCCCGCCGCCAAGGCCGCCCCGGCTCCGGCCGGCGCCGACAGCCTGCCGCCGGGCGCGCGCTTCACCGCGGTCACCCAGGGCATTGATCCGTCGCAGGTCGAAGGCACCGGTCGCCGCGGCGCGGTCACCAAGGAAGACCTGGTCAACTACGCCAGCGGCAAGACCGCCGGCGTGTCCGGCGGCGCCCGCCCGGAAGAGCGCGTGCCGATGACCCGCATCCGCGCCCGCATCGCCGAGCGCCTGATGCAGTCCAAGAACTCCATCGCCATGCTGACCTCGTTCAACGAAGTCAACCTGGGCAAGGTCATGGCCATGCGCAAGGAGCTGGGCGAGTCGTTCGAGAAGGCCAACGGCATCAAGCTCGGCTTCATGAGCTTCTTCGCCAAGGCCGCCGCCAACGCACTGCAGCGCCACCCGGTGGTCAACGCCTCGGTCGACGGCAACGACATCATCTATCACGGCTACGCCGACATCTCGATCGCCGTGTCCACCGACAAGGGCCTGGTGACCCCGGTGCTGCGCAACGTCGAGCGCCAGAGCTTCGCCGACATCGAAAAGGGCATCGCCGAGTACGCCAAGAAGGCGCGCGACGGCAAGCTGGGCCTGGAAGACCTGCAGGGCGGCACCTTCACCATCACCAATGGCGGCACTTTCGGTTCGCTGATGTCCACCCCGATCGTCAACCCGCCGCAGAGCGCCATCCTCGGCATGCACGCGATCAAGGAACGCGCCATCGTCGAGAACGGCCAGGTCGTCGCCGCGCCGATGATGTACATCGCGCTGTCCTACGATCACCGCATCATCGACGGCAAGGACGCGGTGCTGTTCCTGGTCGACATCAAGAACCAGCTGGAAAATCCGCACCGCATGCTGCTGGGCATGTAATGCATGCCGGGATTGGCGATTCGTGATTCGGGATTCGCAGGAGCGACAGGCTCCTGCATCCGCTTTCAACGAATCCCCACTCCCGAATCCCGAATCCCATTCGAGCGAATGAAATGAGCGAACAATTCGACGTCGTCGTCATCGGTGCCGGTCCCGCCGGCTATCACGCCGCCATCCGCGCCGCGCAGCTGGGCATGAAGGTCGCCTGCATCGACGCCGCGCTGGGCAAGGATGGCAAGCCCGCCCTGGGCGGCACCTGCCTGCGGGTGGGCTGCGTGCCCTCCAAGGCGCTGCTGGACAGCTCGCGCCAGTTCTACAACCTGCAGCACCTGTTCGGCGAACACGGCATCAGCACCAAGGACGCCAAGATCGACGTCGCCACGATGGTTGGCCGCAAGGACAAGATCGTCAAGCAGTTCACCGGCGGCATCGCCATGCTGTTCAAGGCCAACAAGATCACCCCGTTCTACGGCTTCGGCCAGCTGCAGCCGGGCAACGTGGTCAAGGTCAAGCAGCATGACGGCAGCGAAGTCGAGCTGAAAGGCACCAACGTGGTGATCGCCGCCGGTTCGGACTCGATCGAACTGCCGTTCGCCAAGTTCGACAACGAATACATCGTCGACAACGTCGGCGCGCTCGACTTCACCGCCGTGCCCAAGCGGTTGGCGGTGATCGGCGCGGGCGTCATCGGCCTGGAACTGGGCAGCGTGTGGAAGCGCCTGGGCGCCGAGGTCACCATCCTCGAGGCCCTGCCCGACTTCCTCGCCGCCGCCGACGCCGAAGTGGCCAAGACCGCCGCACGCGAGTTCAAGAAGCAGGGCCTGGACATCCGCCTGGGCGCCAAGGTCAGCAAGACCGAGATCACCGGCAAGGGCAAGACCAAGGAAGTCGTGGTCACCTACAGCGATGCCGAGGGCGAAAAGACCCTGACGGTGGACAAGCTGCTGGTCGCCGTCGGCCGCCGCGCCGCCAGCAAGGGCCTGCTCGCCGAAGGCACCGGCGTCAAGCTCAACGAGCGCGGCCAGATCGAGGTCGACGAGCATTGCCATACCGGCGTCGACGGTGTGTGGGCGGTCGGTGACTGCGTGCGCGGCCCGATGCTCGCGCATAAGGGCTTCGAGGAAGGCATCGCGGTCGCCGAACTGATCGCCGGCCTGCCGGGCCACGTCAATCTCGACACCGTGCCCTGGGTCATCTACACCGAGCCGGAGATCGCGTGGGTCGGCAAGACCGAGCAACAGCTCAAGGCCGAAGGCACCCCGTACAAGACTGGCAGCTTCCCGTTCGCCGCGATCGCCCGCGCCGTCGCGATGGGCGAGCCGGCCGGCTTCGTCAAGGTCATCGCGCACGCCGAAACCGACCGCATCCTGGGCCTGCACCTGGTCGGCGTCGGCGTCTCGGAACTGGTCCACGAAGGCGTGCTGGCGATGGAGTTCAACGGTTCGGCCGACGACCTGGCCCGCATCTGCCACGCCCACCCGACCCTGTCCGAGGCCATCCACGACGCCGCCATGGCGGTGGACAAGCGTTCTATCCACAAGGCCAATTGATGAGAGCCGGGATTCGGGAAGGGGGATTGGGGATTCGCCAAGCGCATTCCCCCACCTGACCGAATTCCAATGCGGACGCCGGGCTTTGCTCGGCGTTTGCTTTTTACGAATCCCGAATCCCCAATCACGAATCCCATGCGCAGCCTCTGTGTCTATTGCGGCTCCAACGCCGGCAGCAAGCCCCTCTACGCCGAACGCGCGGTCGCGTTGGGTGATCGCATCGCCCGCGAGGGCATGCAGCTGGTTTATGGCGGCGGCAACGTCGGCCTGATGGGCATCGTCGCCGATGCCGTGCTGGCCGCCGGCGGCGAAGTGGTCGGGGTGATTCCCGAGCAACTGGTCAACTGGGAAGTCGCCCACAAGGGGGTGACCCGGCTGGAAGTCGTCGCCAACATGCACGAACGCAAGAAGCGCATGTTCGATCTGTCCGATGCCTTCGTCGCCCTGCCCGGCGGCTTCGGCACCCTGGACGAGATGTTCGAGATGCTGACCTGGCGCCAGCTCGGCATCGGCGACAAACCCTGCGCGTTCCTGGATGCCGATGGCTTCTACGCGCCACTGATGGGCATGATCGATCGCATGGTGGAAGAACGCTTCCTGCATCCGGATCAGCGCGAAGACCTATGGCACGGCGAGGACATCGGCGCGATGTTCGACTGGATGAAGGCCTACCAGCCGGCGCAGGCCTCGAAGTGGATGGACGAGAAGCGGCGCAAGTCGTTGCGTTGAGGTTGCGCCCCGGGGTCCGCCTTTCGTCGTCCTGGCGAACGCCGGGGTTCCGCTGCCCGATCGGTGTCCCCGCCGCGGACACACCTCAATGGAATCCAGCCTGCGCTGGAATGACGAATCCGGTGCTCCCGTCGTCCCAACGAAGGCAGGGACCCATCTGCTCTTTTGCCACCAGATCGGCCGCGGACACGCCCCAATGAAATCCAGCCTGCGCTGGAATGACGAATCAACGGTTCCCGTCGTCCCAGCGAAAGCTGGGACCCATCTGGCTCTTTTGCCGCCAGCCCGGCCGCGGACACACCCAATGGATTCCAGCCTGCGCTGGAATGACGAATCCGGTGCTTCCGTCGTCCCAGCGAAGGCTGGGACCCATTTGGCTCTTTTGCCGCCAGCCCGGCCGCGGACACACCCCAATGGATTCCATTGCCTACGCTGGAATGACGAATCAACGGTTCCCGTCATCCCGGCGAAGGCTGGGTCCCCTTTTGCTTCCATTGCCGGCTCGCTAATTCATTCCATTGACCACCTTCCCCGGTCCCTACCAACACCGTAAAAGCTGAAGACACTCTCCCACCCAAACCAACCGCCATGCCCCGGGAACGGATTCCCTGCGTATACCTCCTGGCCAGCCGGCCACGCGGAACGCTCTACATCGGCGTGACCTCCCATCTGCCTGGTCGCATCTGGCAACACAAACAGGATCAGGTCGAAGGTTTCACTTGCCGCTACCAGGTCCATACTTTGGTCTGGTACGAGGTCCACGGCACGATGGAATCTGCGATCCTGCGCGAAAAGGCGTTGAAGGCGTGGAAACGGATCTGGAAGATCCGCCTCGTCGAGGACTCCAATCCGGATTGGCGGGATCTTTATCCGGATATCCTGTAGTCCTTCATCGCCTTGCCCCAACCGGAGCGGCCCCATGACCTTGCCGAACACATTCAACGCCTTCCGCATCCACAACGACGACCGCGGCTATCGCAGCGGCATCGAATCGATCTCGCTGGATGATCTGAACCCCGGCGAGGTGGTCATCAAGACCGCGTATTCTTCGGTGAACTTCAAGGACGCCCTGGCCGGCACCGGCGAAGGCAAGATCCTGCGTCGATTCCCGCTGGTGGGTGGCATCGACGTGGCCGGGCATGTGGTGGCCTCCACCGATCCGACGTTCCGCGAGGGCGATGAGGTGCTGGTGACCGGCTGCGGGCTCAGCGAAACCCGTGATGGCGGCTACGGCGAATACGCCCGGCTGGAAGCGAAGTGGGTCATTCCGCTGCCGAAGGGCTTGAGCCTGCGCGAGAGCATGATCCTGGGCACCGCCGGCTTCACCGCCGCGCTGGCCCTGTACCGCATGCAGGACAACCGGCAGACGCCGGATCTGGGGCCACTGGCGGTCACCGGCGCCACCGGCGGCGTCGGCACCCTGGCGGTCAACATCTTCAGCCGCGCCGGCTATGCCGTGCACGCCATCAGCGGCAAGGCCCAACACGCGGACTTCCTCAAGTCGATCGGCGCCAGCGAAGTGCTGGGACGCGACGCGCTGGCGGCCGGGAGGCCGATGGAATCGGCGCGCTTCGGCGGCGGGCTGGACAACGTGGGCGGGCCGATGCTGGCCAGCCTGCTGGCGCAGACGGCGCCCTACGGCAACGTCGCCAGCGCGGGCCTGGCGGCGACCGCCGAGCTGGACATGACGGTCATGCCGTTCATCATCCGGGGCGTATCGCTCGTCGGCGTGGCTTCGGCCGGCACCGCGCGCGCCATCCGCGACGACATCTGGCGGCATTTGGCCGACGACTGGAAACCGGACCGCCTGGATGCCATCTGCACCCGCGAAACCACCCTGGAAGGCCTCCCGGATGTGTTCCGGACCATGCTTTCCGGTGGTTCGTTCGGCCGTACCCTGGTCACTTTCTGAGCTGTCGGGCTTGACCCGACGGCGTGTCCGGGCGGGCCCCCGTTTCTTTCTCACCGGCCCGCTCCTACAATCGGGGGCGGGGACAATTGGGGAAATACGGGGAACTCCATGGCACGCATTCTGATCGTCGACGATTCACCTTCGCAGTTGCTGGGCATCCAGCGCATCGTCGAAAAACTGGGACATGAATCCCTCACCGCCGAAGATGGCGCCGCGGGCGTGGAAGTCGCCAAGCGCGAGCTGCCGGACATGGTGCTGATGGACGTGGTCATGCCCAATCTCAACGGCTTCCAGGCCACCCGCACGCTGAGCCGCGAAGCCAGCACCAAGCACATCCCGGTGATCCTGGTGACCACCAAGGACCAGGACACCGACCGCATGTGGGGCCTGCGCCAGGGTGCCAAGGCCTACCTGACCAAGCCATTCTCGGAAGACGAACTGGCCGAAGTCATCGAGCGCGTGTTCAACGCGCGGGAACTGCCGGATCCGCCCGCGGCCTGATCGCCTTCAAGCGCAATGAAGAAGAGCAGGCCCAGGCCTGCTCTTCTTGTTTGGCAATGCGTGAATCCGCTTTCATCCGGTGGGGTCGACGTGAGCCGCGACTACCGGATGGCCAATCACGATCGCAAATCGCGACTCACGTCGCTTACGCAAGGCGTTTACGGTTTTTCGCCGAAGGCCTTGGCCAGGTCGCGGTAGGCATCCCGTTGCTCCTCGCTGGCGGCGCGCGGGGCGGTGATTTCCAGTTCCACGATCTGATCGCCGGCGGGGTTGCCCGGCAGACCGCGTCCCCGCAGGCGCAGCTTGCGGCCGGCTTCCGAATCCGGCGGTATCTTCACCTCGACCTCGCCGCCGAGCGTCGGCACGGTCATGGCCGCGCCCAGCGCGGCCTGCCAGGGCGCCACCGGCAGGACATAGATGATGTTGCGGCCGTCCACTTCGAACTGCGGGTGCGCGGCGTACTCGATTTCCAGCAACAGGTTGCCGCCGTTGCCGCCCTGCCCGGCCAATCGGATCACCTGCCCCGGCTTGATGCCCTTGGGCACCTTGACCTCCAGTTGCCGGCCATTGACGTTCACCCGCACGCTGCCGCCATCGTGGACGGCCTGCAGCGGCACAGCCAGCTTGGCGCGCGAGTCACGCGACGCCTGCGGTCCCCGCGACTGCGCGCTATCGGCACGGCCACGCCGGCCGAACAGCCCTTCGAAGAAATCGCTGAAACCACCGCCGCCGCTGCCGGTGCTGCCGAAGACCTCGTCGAAATCGAAGTTCTGGCCGCCGTAGCCGCCATGGCCGAAATCCGGCGGCGGGCGGAACTCCTCGCCCGGCCGGTAGCCACGCGCGCGCAACTGATCATAGGCCGCGCGCTTCTGCGGGTCGCGCAGCGCCTCGTAGGCTTCGTTGACCGCCTTGAACTGGTCCTCGGCGCCGGCTTCCTTGCTGACGTCGGGGTGATACTTGCGCGCCAGCCGCCGGTACGCCGTCTTGATCTCGGCGTCGCCGGCGCTGGGTTCCACGCCCAGCACCGCGTAGTAATCCTTGAATTGCATCGGGGCTCCACTGGAAAACCATGCCGGTCCGATCCCGGCGGAAAACGGATTGGCCCGCGATGCGGGCGCCTTGGCCGCAATTCTAGCGGCTGCCGCGTCGGTTGCCGGACCCGGCCGTTGCCGGGACCAGGTCTGGACACCTCGATACCCCGTGCCGGGACGCTCTCCGCCGGGGCGGCCGCGTTTTCAGCCCGATCTTTCCAGGCACGTAACGCCCGCATCGACGTGGGAGGCTAAACTTCGTTCAGCCTTCCCCCACTAGGACCCACGCATGACCATCCAGATTGGCGAACACGTTCCCGAAGTCATCCTCAAGCGCATCCGCGAAGGCGTCGAGACGGTCGATACCCATGCGCTGTTCGACGGCCGCAAGGTGGTGCTGTTCGCGGTCCCCGGCGCGTTCACCCCGACCTGCTCCGAAAAGCACCTGCCCAGCTTCGTCCAGCATTTCGAGGACTTCCGCAAGCGCGGCATCGAAGTGTTCTGCGTATCGGTCAACGATCCGTTCGTGATGCAGGCCTGGGGCAAGACCCAGCATGTGCCCGACGGCCTGCAGATGCTCGCCGACGGCAACGCCGACCTGGTCAAGGCGCTCGGCCTGGAAATGGACGCCAGCGGCTACGGCATGGGCATCCGCGCGCGCCGCTTCGCGCTCTACGCGGAAGACGGCGTGGTCCGCAACCTGTTCGTCGAAGCACCCGGCGAATACAAGGTGTCCTCGGCCGAACACGTGCTGGCGAACATCAACTGAAACTTAGGGAACGCCCGCTCGCAATGACATTGCAGGCGCGGTTGGCCGCGCGGGTTTTCGCCCCGCGTCTGCAGATGTCAGTCATCGTCGCGGTCACGGCGGTCTCTGGCTTCCTGGCCTCGGTATTGTTGAGCGTCGCCGGCATGGACGCCATGTGGCTGCGCTATCCCATCTGCGTCGGCATCGCCTATCTGGTGTTCCTGGCGCTGATCTGGCTGTGGCGCCTATCACGTGAGATGGATGTCTCCGGCTTCGGAGGCCCCGGCGTGCCATCCCGCGAAACAGGCCCCGATACCCCAGACTGGGGGGGTGGGGGCGGCAGTTCCGGGGGTGCCGGAGCCAGTGCGCGGTTCGAAGCGCCCTCGGCAACGAATGCGGCGGATATGGACATGGTGCCGCAGCTCGACATTCAGGCGGCCGATGTGTCAATTTCGGATGCGAGCCTTGATATCGAGCATGCCTGGATCCTGCCCGTGCTGGGCATCCTGGCAGGCGTGCTGGTCGCTCTCGTCTGGGTGGTCTGGAGCTCTCCCGCGTTGTTGTCGGAACTGGCCCTCGATGCCGTCCTGTCCACCGGACTGTACAGCAGGCTGAGGCGCATGCCTTCCGAGGACTGGCTCTACACGACCTTGCGGCATACCGGCTGGCCCTTCGTGATAGCGTTTCTGTGTTCTTTTGCGTTGGGTGTGGCGTTGCATGCCATCGCTCCCGGAGCGGCCACATTGGGCGAAGTATTCACGCTGAAATAAGGCCGAAATGCAGCCCGGTGGATCGGAACGAAATCGATTACCCCTACCCAATGCAGTTGCTAGCGCAGGATGTTGAACCCCACCCGCGTCCACGCGCCGCTGTCGGCCAACGCCGTCAGCGTGTGCGGGCCGGGCTCGTCGAAATCGCGCACGAACGTGCGCGCGCCCTGGGTTTCCGCAATCCACTTTCCATCCAGCAACCACTGCACCCGCGCTTCCGTGCCCAGCGCGCGCAGTTGCAGTCGCACGCCATGTTCGCTGCCTGGCGCGCGCGCCAGGGTGGCGCGATCGTTGATGCCGTCGATGCGCAATTCTTCCGTCGCGTCGCGCCCGTCATCCACGCAATCCGGTGACAGCGGCGGCAGCCGCGATTGCGCGCGGGCCTGCGCGCCCAGCCAGGGGGACGCCAGCGCTGGCCAGCGGGCGATGCGCCGTGTCTGCGCGATGTGTGGCCGCCCGCATTCGGCGGAAAGTCGCTGGCCGGTGGTCGCATCCACGTCGAACGTCTCCGCGCCGGCGCTCCAGCGGCGCGCATCGCGTTCGGCCAGCGTGGGCGGAACCGCGCCATCGAGTGTCCATGCCTTCATCCGGCGCTGGCACAATTCCGGCGCGTCGGCGTCCGGCGGCAATCCCAGCGGCCAGCAGATTTCGGCTTCCGCCACGGTGGGCGGCGGTGGCTGCGCGGCGGCATCGCCGCGCGCACGCGGCAGGCTGTCGATGATCTCGAACATCAGCGGCAACGCGGTGACCGCGCCGTACTGACCGGGCAGCGGCGTTCCGTCCGGTCGCCCCACCCACACGCCCACCGTATGGCGGCGGGTGCTGCCCAGCGCCCACGCATCGCGGAAACCGTAGCTCGTCCCGGTTTTCCAGGCCACGCGCGGACGCATCGCGGTGTCGAACGCACCCTGCCCGTAGCCCGGGCGCGGATGCGATTCCAGGATCTCGCGGACGATCCAGGCCGCGCCCGGTGACACCAGCCGGCGATCCTCGCGCCGGTCCTGCGGCGTGTAGCGCACCCGCCCCGCCAGTCCGCCGCGATTGAACGCGGCGAAAGCGCCCACCAGATCCTCCAGCCGCGCGCCGGTCCCGCCGAGAATCAGCGCCAGGTTCGGCGAGGCGCCGCGCGGATACTTCAGGTTGATGCCGCCGTTGGCCAGGCGCGCGGAAAAGCGTGCCGGCCCGACCCGATCCAGCAGATCCACCGCCGGCACGTTGAGCGACAGGCGCAACGCCTCCGCCGCGCCGATCGGGCCGTTGAAGGCCGCATCGAAATTGCCCGGACGGTACCCTCCGAACGACTGCGGCGCGTCCACCAGCAGGCTCTCGGAATGGATGAGGCCGTCGTCCAGCGCCAATCCATACAGGAACGGTTTGAGCGTCGACCCCGGCGAGCGCCAGGCCTGCACCATGTCCACGTGGCCGAGACGGTCCTTGTCGCCGAACGTCACCGAGCCCACGTAGGCGCGCGCTTCCATGCTGGCGTTGTCGACCACCAGCAGGGCCGCCGAGGTGCGCGCCGGCAGCTGCGAGAAATAGGCCGCCACCCGCTCTTCCAGCGTGCGTTGCAGATCCGCGTCGACGGTCGATTCGATGCGCGCGGCGCCCGGTTGCCGCTGGCGCAGGCGTTCGGCAAGCAGTGCCGCCGACAGCGGCGGTTGCAGCGAACGCGCGACCACCGGCTCGATCCGCGCCTCCTCCACCTGCGCCGGTGTCCACACGCCCAGCGCGACCATCCGCGCCAGCACCTTGTCGCGTGCCGCGCGCGCGGCGTCGGGGTGGCGATCCGGCCGCAGCCGGCTGGGTGACTGCGGCAACACCGCCAGCAGCGCGGCCTCGGCCTGCGACAGCCGCGTTGCCGGTTTGCCGAGATAAGCCCAACTGGCCGCTTCCACGCCCTCGATGGTGCCGCCGAACGGCGCACGCTCCAGATACAGCGACAGGATTTCGCGCTTGGACAGGTGCGCTTCCAGTTGCAGCGCGCGCAGCAACTGCTTGAGTTTGCCCCAGGGCGTGCGCGTGTGCGGATCGAGGATACGCGCGACCTGCATGGTCAGGGTGGAGCCGCCGGACACGATCCGGCCGCGCCGCAGCCACTGGCCGCCGGCGCGCAGCATCGCCCACGGGTTGACCCCCGGGTGCTTCCAGAACCAGCGGTCCTCGTAGTTCAGCAGCGCATCCAGGTACAGCGGCGACACGCTTTCGGGGCTGGCCGGATAGCGCCAGACACCTTCGCGATCGGCGAACGCGCGCAGCGGCGTGCCATCGCCGGCGACCACCAGGGTGCTGGTGTCGCGCGCCTTCGGCAGCGGCGGCGGAAACAGCAGGTCCAGCACCAGCAGCAAGGACAGCACCACGACCGCCCCCCAGCGCAGCAGCGCGGGCCAACGGAGCCCGCGCAGGCGGCGGCCCGCGCGTCTCCAGCGGGAATGCTCCCCTCCGCTCACCCGCGCGCTCCCTTCGCACCATCGCCGCCAGGCGGACGGTTCCCGCGCGACCCGCCACGCATTCCGTGGCGCGGCCCTCCTCCCGCATCCGGAAGAAGGGAACCGGCGTGCACCGATTCCCGATTCCCCATGCCCGACTCCCGCCCTACGGCTGCACGACGGTGATCGTGCCCACCTTCGAGCGGCCGACGCCGCGGATGTCGGGCCGGTACATGTCCTCGACCAGCGGCGGCGGCACCGTATAGGTGCCCGGGGTGACCGCGCGCACCAGATAGAACACCTTGGCGGTGTCGCCGCTGTCCAGTTTCAACGCGGCCACGTAGCGATCGTCGCGGAACTCCTCGTGCTTCACGTCCGCGGCACTGCCGCGATCGCTGACGTTGATGCCGTCGACCACCACGTCGGCCCACTGCTTGGCGTCGCCCAGGTTGAAGTTCTCGATTTCCAGGCCGGCTGGCAGCAGGTCGGTGAACAGCGCGTCCGGCATGGTCACGTGCGGGGTGATGCTGACCCGCACGATCAGTGCCTCGCCTTCCTTCAGCGTGCCGCCATTCCACTCCTTGCCGTCGGTGGTGTAGTAGCGCCGCTCGATGCCGATCTGGCGTTCGTCGGCCGCCGGCGGCGTGCGCGGGACGCCGCTCACGTCCAGGCTGGCGTACAGCGGCGGCTGGCCTTCCGGGACGAAGCGCGCACCGCGCGCCAGCGCCGCGTGGTCGAGGCTGCGGCCGAACAGCTTGCCCGGCGCAACGGTCTCGCTTTCGCCGCCCAGGCTCCAGGTACCGGAAACCAGCTTCTTCTGATCCACCATCAACGCCTTGCCCAGGCGTGCCAGCGCGACCTGTTCCTGCGTGCTCAGCCACAGCCAGCCGCTGTTGCGGCGGGCGTCCAGTTCGCGGCCCAGCGAGACCGCGCGACGGTCGTATTCCGGCTTGGACAGCTTGCGCTCGTGCACCAGCGCGATCATCAGCGCATCGTCACGCAGGCGCGTGCCGTAATCGCCGAGGTAGTCCGGTCGATCGCCGGTCTTGGCGAAGCCCTCGGCGATCGCCTTGGCGCCGCGCGTCTTGTCGCCCTGCAGCGACAGCGCCAGGCCCAGGTGCACCAGCGGCAGGCCGGTCAGGCTCTTGTTGCGCTCGTTGTCGTACAACGCGCGCAGGGTACCCAGCGGGGCGCGGTTGACCCGCGCCAGCGCGTAGCCGGCGTAGGCCTGGTTGGCGAACTTCAGGTGATCGCGCTGCGAGTAGCCATAGAACTGCGCGCCACCGGCCAGCAGATCCTCGTTGAGGCGGTTGAGCGCTTTCTGCAGGACGGCGTCCGGCACCGCGAAGCCGCCTTCGCGCGCATCCAGCAGGAACTCGACCACGTACGGGGTCAGGCCCGGATTGACGTAACCGTCATCGCCCCACATCGAGAAGTGGCCGTTGGCCACCTGCATCGAAGCCAGCCGGCCGAACGCGCCTTCCATCCGTTCGCGGCGCTTCTTCGCATCCAGCCCACCGACGCCCAATGACTTGGCGGTCGCATCGTCCAGTTCCAGCGCCGCGTAGCCCTTGCTGGTGGTCTGTTCGGCGCAGCCATAGGGATACTCGAGCGCGCCCTGCAATGCGCTGGCGAACGGAATCGGCGGCAGCGCGCTGACCAGCATGCGGGCATTGACCGAGCCGGCCATCAGGCCATCGGCCAGCCCCGCGCCCATTTCCACCGGCGCCAGGCTGTCCAGCACCAGCGTGCGCGAACGCAGCACCGACGGCCAGCCGGCGCGCACCGGCAGGTCGTAGCGGCGATCCACCTTGAAGCCGTTGCCGTCGACGCGCACCCGGACCTTGGCGGTGGAGTAGCCCTCGCCGGCGGTGATCGGGAAGCTCAGCGTGGTCTTGGCGTCGCTCGCCAGTTTCGCGCTGCGCGCGGATTCGCCGATCGACAGCGGGCCTTCTCCGTCCACCCGCACGCTGAACTCGCCCGGCTTGCCGGTGAAGTTCTGCACGTCCAGGGTCACCATGCTGCGGTCCCCCGGCGCCAGCACGCGTGGCAGGCTGGCTTCGGCGACGATCGGCGCGCGCACCAGCGTCTCGCGATCGCGGTTGCCGTAGCGCTCGTCCGCGTACACCAGCGCCGATACCCGCAGGGTGCCGTTGAAATCCGGCACCTTCAGGCGGATGCGCGCATTGCCCTGGGCATCCAGCTTCACCGGCCCGGCGAACAGGTCCACCGTCTGCACCCGCGAGGTCGGCCGTTTGGCCTGCGGCAACGCGGCCAGCGCCATGTCGCCGCCGAACCGCATCTTGGCGCTGCCGCCCTCGAAGCTTTCGATCACGCGTCCGTAGATGTCATAGGCGTCCACGCCAAGACGGCGCTGGGCGAAGAACTGCGCGTTGGCATCCGGCACCGGGAAGCGGGTGATGTTGAGGATGCCCACGTCCACCGCCGAGACGGTGACGTGCGCGGCCTTGCCGGCCAGTTCCGGCACGCTGACGGTGACCGGCAGCTCCTGCTCGGGCCGCATCTGCTTGGGCACGGCCAGGCCGACGGCGACGCGGCGCGCCTTGCGATCCATCGGCACGTGGGCCACGCCGACCGCGCGCGCCGGGGTGATCTTGCTGGGCGCGGAACCGCCGCGGAACACCAGCGCGGTGATGTAGACATCGTGCCGTTCCCACTCCTGGGTGACCGGAATCGAGAAGCGGCTGCCGGGCTTGGCGTCGATCTCCTGCACGTACAGCATGCGATCGGCCTCGACCATCAGCAGGCCCTTGCCCGGATGCGGCGGGGTCAGGGTCACCTGCAGGGTGTCGCCGGCCTTGTAGCCGGTCTTGTCCAGCGCCAGCTTCACCTTGTCGGGGCGCGCGTCCAGGCCGCGGTTCTGGTCATCCCAGCTCCAGCCGGCGCGGAACGGATAGCGAGTGGTCAGGCCGGAGGCCGGATCGAACACATCCAACCGGTATTCGCCCCACTCCACCGGATAGTCGATGCGCGTGGCGCTGGCCCCAGCATCGATCACCTTGGTCTCCAGGTTCTCGAAGCGACGGGTGAAGTCGTAGTCCCAGCCGCCGTCTTCGTCGTAGTTCCAGTGGTAATCGCGATGCTCGCGCACCAACGTGACCTTCAGGCCCTTGCCGGGCTGCGGCTTGCCGGCCGCGTCGACCCGCATGACCTCGAAGCCGGCATTGCTGTTGGCGTCGGCGCCGTCCTTGTCGTCGAAAAGCGGGCGCACGCCGACCAGCGCGCTGGCCGGCCACATCACCCGCTTGAGCGTGCGGGTGACGGTACGGCCGCCGGTCTCGTAGACGCTACCCGAAACCACCGCCGCGATCGGCGTCACCGGCTTGGCCTCGGCCGGCAGCGCGATGGCCTCGCGGTGGACGCCCTTGTCGTCGAATGACGTATCGATGACGTCCTTGGCTTCCTTCGGCAATTCCACCGTCGGATCACCGAAGAAGTAACCCGGCAGCGCCTCGACCGGATGCTGTTCCACCGCCACCGACAGGCGCGCGGTGAAACGGTTGCCCGCGGCCGGCGCGCCGTAGAGATAGGCGGCCGTGGCCTGCAGCTGCAGCGGCTGTCCCGGCGCGAGCGTGGCCTGCGCGGTATCCAGATCCAGCTTCATCCGTTCCGGCAGGAATTCCTCGATGCGCAGGGTCATGCCCTGCACGGCTTCCTTGCTGGCCGGATCGGTGCGGAACTCGACCTGCCAGCGGCCGGTCGGCGCTTCCTGCGGGATGACCTGTTCGAAGTTGAAATAGCCCTGCTCGCCCGGTTGCAGGCGGGTCTCGCGGAAGGTCTTGCCGTCCGGCTGTTTCAGGCGCAGGAAGATCGGCTGCGCCTTGACCGGCCGGCCATCGAAATCACGCAGCAGCGCGGACAGCCTGACCGTCTCGCCGGGGCGGTAGAGGTCTCGCCCCGACCAGGCGAACACGTCGAACCAGGCCTGCTCGCGCCCGGCCACCGCGAATTCGGACAGATCCAGCGCCGGCTGGTTGAACGGCAGCATCGAGACGTCCTGGCCACGCCGGGCGATTAGCACGTGGCCGGCATCCAGCGTGTACTTCAGCAAGGCGTTGCCGTTGCTGTCGGTCTTGCCGGTCAGGAAGGTCTCGCCCTTGGCGTCCAGCACGCGCAGTTCGACCCCGCCCACGGCCGCGCCGTCGCGGAGCGAGGCGGTATGGACGAACAGCTGATCCTTGTAGGCGCGCGTATGCAGGCCCAGGTCGCTGACGGTGAAGAACGCGGTCTCGAAATCGCCGGAGAACTTGCCGGTGCGCTTCATCACCGCAAAGTAGAGCCCCGGTTCCTGCAGCTCCTTGATGTCCTGGATCGGCAGGTAGGTCAGCAACCGTTCGTTGGGCTTGCCGCCGAGCAGGAAGCGGTTGACGTAGACCGGCTCGGCCAACTGCCCGATCGGGGTGTTGTCGCCGTAGTCGCTGTCCAGGTCCCAGCTGCCGCGGCGGCCGCCACGCTGGTATTCGGAGAAGAACTTCGGCAGCGATTTCTCGTTGACCCGCAGGAACTCGACGTCCACTTCCTTGACGTTGATCGAGACCACCGGCAATCCGCGGCTCTCGCGCGCCGGCAGCACGCTGCCCTGCGAGGCGAAACCGACGGCGGGATCCAGTTCACCGGTGTGCACGCGCTGCTTGAGCGCCTTGCCCAGGCGGCTGCCATCGGCGGCCAGCAGGTCAGCGCGCACGTTCACGTCGTAATCCTTGGCCGCCTCCACCGACGGAAAGCGCAGGATCCTGCCCTTGTCGTCCAGCACCCAGCTGCCCTTGACCGTTTCGCCGTTGGCGCCGGCCACGGCCAGCAACTGGTCGAAGTCCTGCGAACTCACCAGCGGACGACTGAACTCCAACGCGATCGCCAGGCTGCCGTCATGCTGATCCGGATAGGCGCTGACCAGGCCGAAGCCGACCACTTCCTGCCGCTGCGCCTGCACCGCCTCGCCGCTGGCTTCGGGCAACTGCCCGGTGTCGTTGCGCTTGCAGCCGCCGAGCGCGCCCAGCGCCAGCAAGCCCACAAAGAACGCGCGCGCCCAGAAAGCGCGCGCGCCGCGGAAGGAAGGAGCCAACGATTCCATGTGCATGTCCCTGATCCGGTCTTGGCGGCAGTATAGAACGCGGACCGCGAGGCTTTGGGGTCAGCGCCGTGAAAACACCGGAAAAGAAAAACCCCGGCGCGGGCCGGGGTTTTTCACTGTGTCGCCGGACAGGCCTCAGGCCTGCGGTGGCGGTGCGATGGTCTCGCCGGATTCGGCGGCGTCGACATCGCCCTCTTCGTCTTCGTCCAGCGAGGCATCCAGGCGTTCGACCGCCTGCAGCACCTCGCCTTCGGACAGGCGCATCAGGGTCACGCCCTGGGTATTGCGGCCCACCCGCGAGATTTCCGAAGCGCGGGTACGCACCAGGGTACCGCCGTCGGAAATCAGCAGGACCTCGTCGCCGGCGCGCAGCAGCACCGCGCCGATCAGCTTGCCGTTGCGCTCGCTGGTCTGGATGCCGATGACGCCCTGGGTGCCACGGCCCTTGCGCGGGTACTCGGCCAGCGGGGTGCGCTTGCCGTAGCCGTTCTCGGTGGCGGTCAGGATGTAGGCCATGCCGGCGTCGTCGGCGCCGGCTTCCACCACCGCCTCCTCGCTGGCCTCGGCCACGTCCTCGGCGCCCTCGTCTTCGCCTTCGTCCACGCCACCGGCGGATTCGGACACGATCAGGCTGACCACTTCCTCGCCCTCGGCCAGGCGGATGCCACGCACGCCGGCGGCGGTGCGGCCCATCGAGCGCACCTTGTCCTCGGCGAAACGCACGGTCTTGCCGTTGGAGGCGAACAGCAGCACGTCGTTGCCGCCGTCGGTCAGGGCCACGCCGATCAGCGCGTCGCCCTCGTCCAGGCTGATGGCGATCTTGCCGCGCGCCAGGCGGAAGGCGAACTCGGTCAGCGGGGTCTTCTTGACCGTGCCGCTGCGGGTGGCGAAGAACACATAGCGGCCTTCCTCGTAGGCACGCACCGGCAACACCGCCTGGACCTTCTCGCCTTCCTCCAGCGGGATCCAGTTGATGATCGGACGGCCGCGGGCGCTGGAGCCGGCTTCCGGCAACTGGTGCACGGGCAGCCAGAACACCTTGCCGCTGCTGGTGAAGGTCAGCAGGGTATCGTGGGTATTGACCAGCCACAGCTGGTCGATGAAATCCTCTTCCTTGGTCGCCGCCGCGCTGCGGCCACGGCCACCGCGACGCTGGGCGCGGTAGGCGCTGACCGGCTGGCGCTTGGCGTAGCCGGCGTGCGACAGGGTGACCACCACGTCTTCCGGGGCGATCAGATCGAGGATGTCCAGGTCTTCTTCGCTGTGGCGGATTTCGCTGCGGCGCGCGTCGCCGAATTCGGCCTTGACGTTCAGCAGTTCGTCGCGGATGACCTGCAGCAGCACGTCCGGGTTTTCCAGGATGCGGATCAGGCCGGCGATGACCTCCAGCAGTTCCTTGTATTCCTCGGTCAGCTTTTCCTGTTCCAGACCGGTCAGGCGATGCAGGCGCATCTCCAGGATCTGGGTGGCCTGCACGTCGGTCAGCTGGTAGGCGCCGTTGACCAGGCCCACGCCCTTGGGCAGGTCATCCGGGCGCGAGGCCTCGGCGCCGGCGGCCGACAGCAGCGCGCCGACCAAGCCGGGCTGCCAGGTCTTGGCCAGCATGCGCTCGCGGGCTTCCTGCGGGTTGGCCGAGGTCTTGATCAGCTCGATCATCTCGTCGATGTTGGCGAGCGCGACCGTCAGGCCTTCCAGGATGTGGGCGCGGGCACGCGCCTTGCGCAGTTCGAAGATGGTGCGGCGGGTCACCACCTCGCGGCGGTGACGCACGAACGCTTCCAGCATCTGCTTCAGGTTGAGCAGCTGCGGACGGCCGTCCACCAGCGCCACCATGTTGATGCCGAACACCGACTCCATCGGCGTCTGCGAATAGAGGTTGTTGAGCACGACCTCGGCCGATTCGCCGCGCTTGACCTCGATGTAGATGCGCATGCCGTCCTTGTCGGACTCGTCGCGCAACTCGCTGATGCCTTCCAGCTTCTTCTCTTTCACCAGCTCGGCGATCTTCTCGATCAACCGCGCCTTGTTCACCTGGTAGGGAATCTCGGTGACGATGATGGCCTCGCGGCCGGTGCGATCATCGACCTCGATGTCGGCCTTCGCGCGCATGCGCACGCGACCACGGCCGGTACGGTAGCCGGCGATGATGCCGGCGGTGCCGTTGATGATGCCCGCGGTCGGAAAGTCCGGGCCGGGGATGTACTGCATCAGGCCGTCGACGTCGATCTCGGGATCGTTGATCAGCGCGATCAGGCCGTCGATCACTTCCGACAGGTTGTGCGGCGGGATGTTGGTGGCCATGCCGACCGCGATGCCGGCCGAGCCGTTGACCAGCAGGTTCGGGAACCGGGTCGGCATGACCGTCGGCTCCAGTTCCTTCTCGTCGTAGTTGGGCTGGAAGTCGACGGTTTCCTTGTCGATGTCCGCCATCAGTTCGTGGGTCAGGCGCGACATGCGCGCCTCGGTGTAGCGCATCGCCGCCGCGCTGTCGCCGTCGACCGAACCGAAGTTGCCCTGTCCGTCCACCAGCAGGTAGCGCAGCGAGAACGGTTGGGCCATGCGCACCAGCGTGTCGTAGACCGACTGATCGCCGTGCGGGTGGAACTTACCGATCACGTCACCGACGATACGCGCCGACTTGTAGTACGGCTTGTTGCTGTGCGCGCCCAGTTCGTTCATCGCGTACAACACGCGTCGATGCACCGGCTTCAGGCCATCCCGGACGTCCGGGAGGGCGCGTCCCACGATCACGCTCATGGCGTAGTCGAGGTAGCTCTTGCGCATCTCGTCTTCGAGGTTGACGGGGATGATTTCCTTGGCGAGATCAGCCATTCGGGTTCCGTATTCTCAGGTTTTTCGAGCCGAAACCGGCCTGCCGGGACGGAGCCGGCAACGCTAGCGCGGGCGGGGTTTCAGGCAGGTTTTTACAACCTGCGGAGTGTACCACAGACGGGACTTTTCCGCCCGGTTTTCAGCCTCGGAAACAAGCAGTTAGCGCCCCGCGCGGGGTTCCCGCCGGGGCGGCTTCGTCACGTGCGCGCGCTGCCCGGGCAACGGCCGGGCCAGGCGCTGGCCGAGCCCGCGCGGACGCCTCCAGGCGCCCCGGCGAAGGGTCGGGATTCAGCCGAACGCGGCCTTCATCTTCGCCACGGTCGGCGACTCCACCACGCCCTTCTCGGTGACGATGGCGTCGATCAGGCTGGCCGGGGTGACGTCGAACACCGGGTTCCAGGCGGCGATGCCCTCGGCCACCGTGCGGACCCCGCCGATGCCCAGCAGTTCGCCCGGATCGCGTTCCTCGATTTCGATGGCCTCGCCATCCGGTGTCGCCATGTCCACCGTGGACGACGGCGCCACCACCATGAAGCGCGCGCCGTGGTGGCGGGCGGCGATGGCCAGCTGGTAGGTGCCGATCTTGTTGGCGGTGTCGCCATTGGCGCAGATGCGATCCGCGCCTACCACCACCCACTGCACGGCCCCGGTCTTGAGCAGGTGCGAGGCGGCCGAATCGGCGATCAGGGTGGCCGGGATGCCGTCCTGCTGCAGTTCCCAGGCGGTCAGCCGCGCGCCCTGCTGCCAGGGCCGGGTCTCGCCGGCGAACACGCGGCCGATGCGGCCCTGCGCCACGCCGGCGCGGATCACGCCCAGCGCGGTGCCGAAGCCGGCGGTCGCCAGCGAACCGGTGTTGCAATGGGTCAGCACGCCGCTGCCGGCCGCGATCAGGGCCGCGCCCAGCTCGCCCATGTGGCGGTTGGCGGCCAGGTCCTCGTCGGCGATCGCCTGAGCCTCGTGTTCGAGCACCGCGCGCCAGTCCGCGCCCGTGCCGTGCAGGGCGGCGCGCATGCGCGCCAGCGCCCAGGCCAGGTTGACCGCGGTCGGACGGGCCGCATTGAGCCGCTGCAGTGCGGGCTCCAGGGCGATGGAGGCCTGCGTGCCATCGGCGGCCTCGACCGCGCGCGCCGCCAGCACCACGCCCCAGGCGGCGGAGATGCCGATGGCCGGCGCCCCGCGCACGGCCAGTGCGTGGATGGCGGCGGCGACCTCGTCACTGGTCGCGCAGGTCAGGTACTCGACCACGAACGGCAGCTTGCGCTGGTCCAGCAGTTCCAGGGCGTCACCGGTCCAGCGGATCGGACGGATGCGGTCGTAGCGGGCGTAGTCGAAGGCGTCGTTCATCGCGTCATTGTAACGGGCGGAAAAAAGCCCCGCGCGGGCGGGGCTTGTTTTCGACCGCGGTGACGGTGGTCATCACCAGACGCTGAACTCACCGCGGCAACCACCACTCACCCAGATTCCGTTGCGGTCCCAGCCCCAGCTGCGGCCTTCGATGCAGGGCGACTTGGAAATCTGCCGCTCCAGCCGGGCGCCGCGCCGGACGTAGGCATCGCAGCGGCGGGTGCGGTTGTCGTTGGAGTCGCAGCGCACGACGCGGTCGTGGCCGCCCCAGCCCCCGCCGTTGTTGCCGTTCCAGCCGCCGCCGCGTCCGCCCACCTCGAACTCGGCGCGGCAGCCGCCCGACACCCAGATCTGATCGCGCTCGCGGCCCCAGTTGTAACCTTCGGTGCAGCGGGTCCTGGAAATCTGCCGGTGCAGGCGGACATGGCCTCCGCGCGGAATCGGGCAGTTGCGATGGCGTTCGTCGTTGGAATCGCAGCGCACGATCTGGCTGCCGCCATTCCAGCCGCCACCGTTCCAGCCACCATTCCCCCAGCCACCGCCGCCGCCTCGGGTACGGAACTCGGCGCGGCAACCGCCGGTGACCCAGACGCCGTTGCGGTCCCAACCCCAGTTGCGTCCCTCGGTGCAGTAGGTGCGGGACAGGCCACGGATCAGCTCGACGCCACCGCGGGTATCCGCCTGGCAATGACGATACTTGCCATCCCGGGACTCGCAGCGGACGACCTGACCATAACCGTTGCCCGGATAGTAGCCGCGATCCTGCGGCGCGGCGACGGCGGTCGCAGCCACGAAGCCCAGGGACAGGAACGACAACAACGGCAACATCCGATGCATGACGTACGTCGTGGTGAACTTCATGGCGCGGCCATCCGTGTGAGTGGTGTTACGGAAGAATCTACCCGGTCATCATGAATGTGAACCCAAGAAACCGTTTCCTTTCCTTGGGGCGTCCATGAACGTTTGGCCGCCGCTCAGGCTCGCGCGAAATCGAAGCCCAGCACGTCGGCGATGCGCGGGGTTCCGAGCATCGCCATCAACAGGCGATCCACGCCAAGGGCCACGCCCGCGCAGTCCGGGAACCCCGCCGCCAACGCCGCCAGCAGGCGCGCATCGACGGCGGGCGCGGGCCCGCCGCGCGCCTTGCGCACCTCGACATCGCGATGGAAACGGCGCGACTGCTCCTGGGCATCGGCCAGCTCGTGATAGCCGTTGGCCAGTTCCAGCGGACCGAGATAGATCTCGAAACGCTCGGCCACGGGCACATCGTCCGCACGCACCCGCGCCAGCGCGCATTGCGAGGCGGGATAGTCGTACAGCGCCAGCAGTTGATCGTCGGCGAAGGCCGGCTGCAGGCGATGGGTCATCAGCAGGTCCAGCCAGTCGTCGCGCTCCAGCCCCTCGGGATCGACACGCACGTCGCCGAGCGCGTTGCGCAGGACGTCGATCGCATCCAGCATCGGATCGATGCCGAGCATGCCGCGATACAGATCCCGATAGGCCACCCGGCGCAGCCGCGCCCCGCGGCCCACCAGGGCCAGGCAGTCGCGCAGCAGATCCGCGCACTCGTCGATCAGGCGCTGGTGATCCCAGCCCACCCGGTACCACTCGAGCATGGTGAACTCGGGATTGTGGCGTCCGCCGGCCTCGCCATCGCGGAACACCCGGCCCAGTTCGTAGCAGTCGCCCAGGCCTGCCGCCAGCAACCGCTTGAGCGGGAACTCCGGCGAGGTACGCAGCCAGCGACGGCGCGGGCCGGCGTCGACATGACCGCCGAATTCCAGCGAGAACGAGGCGATGTTGGGATCGGTGTTGCCGGCCTGCGACATCACCGGCGTCTCCACTTCCAGCACTTCGCGCGTGGCGAAGAACGCGCGCACGGTGGCATTCAGGCGGGCACGCAGGCGGATCGCCTCGAACGACGCCGAGGGTTGCCAGTTCATGCGTGTTTCGCCAGGAAGGCCAGCAGCTGTGCCTCGTCCCAGATCTCGATGCCCAGTTCCTGCGCCTTGGCCAGCTTGGAACCGGCGGCCTCGCCGGCCACCACCAGGCTGGTCTTCTTCGACACGCTGCCGGCGACCTTCGCACCCAGTGCTTCGAGTTTCCCGCCGGCTTCGTCACGGCTCATCGCCGCCAGGCCGCCGGTCAGCACGACGGTCTTGCCCTCCAGCGGACCGGCCGGCACCGCCTCGCCCTCCGGCGTGATCGCCAGCAGGTGCTCCACCATCTGCCCGGCGTGCGCCAGCAGCTTCGCGTGCTCCGGCACTTCCAGCCAGGTTGCCAGCGCGTTGGCGGATTCGGACGGCAGGCCGGCGCTGACGAACTGGTGCGCGGGTGCGTCCACCAGTGTTTTCACGCGCGGAAAGGCGGCGGCCAGTTGCTCGGCGCGCACGCGGGTAACCTTGGGAATCTCCAGGTCCACCAGCAACGACGCCATGCCCAGATCCGCGCGCAGTTTCGGCTG
Source organism: Pseudoxanthomonas sp. 68-E7 (assembly GCF_057773145.1). NCBI lineage: Bacteria > Pseudomonadati > Pseudomonadota > Gammaproteobacteria > Lysobacterales > Lysobacteraceae > Pseudoxanthomonas > Pseudoxanthomonas sp. 68-E7. Next base: position 411,981 of record NZ_JBYMTI010000002.1, read on the forward strand.
CGGCGGGTGCGCGTCGGTGAGGGTGACGCCACGCGCCAGCAGATCGTCAATCACCTGCTGGTTGCCGGGCTGGTCGAAGAAATGGCCCAGCGAGCGCGCGACTTCCCCGCCGATGTCGGGCACGCGCTTGAACAGCGGCCACGGCATGCGCCGGATGAGTTCCAGATCGCCGAACCATTGGGCCAGCGCCTTGGCGGTGCTTTCGCCGACATGTTGGATACCGAGCGCGAACAGGAACCGCTCCAGGGTGGTGGTGCGGCTGCGATCGATGGCCTCGATCAGGTTGTCGGCCCACTTGGTCGCGACCTTGCCCGCCTTCACCGTTTCCGGCGTGGTGCCGTCGCGCTCGTCGGCGCGTCGTTTCATTTCCAGCAAGTCTTCGACCGTGAGCCGATACAGGTCGGCCACCGAGGTGACATAGCCCAGATCGCTGAGCACTTCGACGTAGCGCTCGCCCAGGCCTTCGATGTCCATTGCGCGACGCGAGGCGAAATGGCCGATGGCTTCCTTGCGCTGGGCCGCGCAGGTCAGTTCACCGGAGCAGCGCCAGACCGCCTCGCCTTCCTCGCGCACCACCTCCGAACCGCACACCGGGCAGCGGGTCGGCATCGACCAGGGTTGCGTGCCGGGCGGGCGACGCTCCATGACCACGCGCACCACTTCCGGGATCACGTCGCCGGCGCGGCGGACGATCACGGTATCGCCGTTGCGCACGTCCAGCCGCGCGATCTGGTCGGCGTTGTGCAGGGTGGCCCGGGTGACGGTGACCCCGCCGACCTGGACCGGCTGCATCAGCGCCCATGGCGTGACCGCGCCGGTACGGCCGACGTTGACCTCGATCGATTCCAGCACCGTCATCTGTTCCTGCGCCGGGAACTTGTGGGCGATGGCCCAGCGCGGCGCGCGCGAGACGAAGCCCATCTCGCGCTGGCCTTCATAGTCGTCCAGCTTGTAGACCACACCGTCGATGTCGAACGGCAGCGTATCGCGCCGCGCGCCGATGTCGCGGTAGTAGTCGAGCAGGCCGTCGACGCCGTCGACCACGCGGTTTTCCGCGCTGACCGGAAAGCCCCAGTCGCGCAGGCGCGCCAGGGTCTGCGAATGCGTTTCCGGCAGATCGCCGCCCTCGACCAGCCCGACCGCGTAGGCGTAGAACGCCAGCGGACGCTGCGCGGTCATCCGCGGATCCAGTTGCCGCAGTGATCCGGCCGCGCCGTTGCGCGGATTGGCCAATACCTTGCCGCCCTCCTTCAGCGCGCGCTCGTTGTAGGCGCGGAACGCGGCCAGCGGCATGTAGACCTCGCCGCGCACTTCCAGTACCCGCGGCCAGCCCTTGCCGCGCAGGCGCATCGGAATGGCCTTGATGGTGCGCAGGTTGGCGGTGACGTCCTCGCCGGTCGCGCCATCGCCGCGGGTCGCGCCCTGCACGAACACGCCGTCCTCGTAGCGGAGGCTGATCGCCAGCCCGTCCAGCTTGGGTTCGACCGAGAAGAACAGGTGCGGCCGCTTGAGCTTCTCGGCGATGCGGCGGGCGAAATCCCTGACCTCCTGGTAAGGGTCCTGGCCGGGCTCGGGATCTTCCAGGGTGAAGGCATTGCCCAGCGACAGCATCGGAATCGCGTGACGGACTTCGGCGAACCGTGCCGAGGGCGCGTTGCCGACCCGCTGGGTCGGCGAGTCCGGGGTGATCAGGTCCGGATTGGCCGCTTCCAGTTCATCCAGTTCGCGCAGCAGGCGGTCGTACTCGGCGTCCGGGATGTTCGGCTCGTCGAGCACGTGGTAGCGATAATTGGCGTCGTCCAGTTGGCGACGCAGCGCGATGGCGCGATCGGCGGGTGTGGGTGCGGTCATGGCGGGATTCTAAGGCGGCCGGCCGCAAAGCCGGCGTGTTCAAAGCGGCCCCCCCCATTGCCGATCCGGAGGAGCAGGCGAACGGTGGTGGCTCCGGCAAGAACGGCCCGACGCTGCCCGGCATGGCCTGGCGGGACGGCGGTCGCCGCCCGGCCGATTACCAGCGCGGCGGCTTGGTCAGCGGCGGCGCCTCGTGCTGGCGATCGTAGGCGCGCAGTTCTTCGCGGATATGCTGGATGCGCTGGCGGCCCAGGGTGTTGCGGCTGTCGTCCAGGACCACGCCGTTGAGCAGTTCGGCCATGCGCTCGACGTTGGGCAGCAGTTTTTCCCAGGCTTCCAGCGCGCTCACCGGCGCCGGCAGGGTCAGGAAGAACGCGATGGCCGGGGTTTCCATCTCGCGGATGTTGGCCATGTCGAAACTGCCCGGCTGCATGATGTTGGCCATGCTGAAGATCGGGCCGCGTTCGGGATGGCCCTCGATCAGGCGGTGGAACACGTTCATGTGGCCGAAGATCAGGCCGGTCTTTTCCGCCGCGACCACGATGTCCTCGCCGCGCAGCACCTGGCCGGCGCGCGCCGCGACGTACAGCGAGACGATCTTGTCGAAGTCCTGGCTGACCCGCTTGCCCAGGTGGCTGTCGGCCGCGGTGGGCGTGCCGCCGGCCAGGCCGAGCTCGGGCTGGGTGACCTCCTCGCCGGAGTAGTCGCTGTCGGTTTCGTAGGCCGCCTCGTCGGTGGCCAGGCTCGGTTCGACGCGGGCGTTGTCACGTTCGCTGGGTTCCAGCCGCCGGCCCTGGCTGGGCTTCTTGGGGCGGCCGAAGAAGATGATCGCCGCGATCAGGATGGCGCCTGCGATCAGGATGCCGATTCGGAGCATTGCCATGTCGGACACGTCGTGTTCTCCGCCAGGGTTCGTTCAAGGGTCCAGGGTCAGGCCGCGCCAGCCAGGCGTGCCGCTTCATCCAGGTCGACCGACACCAGTCGGCTGACGCCCGGTTCACGCATGGTAACGCCACTGAGCTGGTGCGCGGCTTCCATGGTCGCCTTGTTGTGGCTGACGAACAGGAACTGCACCTTCTCACTCATCTCCTTCACCATGTTGGTGAAGCGGCCGACGTTGGCCTCGTCCAGCGGCGCGTCCACCTCGTCCAGCAGGCAGAACGGCGCGGGATTGAGCTGGAAGATCGCGAATACCAGCGCGACCGCTGTCATCGCCTTCTCACCGCCGGACAGCAGCGAAATGTTGGAGACGCGCTTGCCGGGCGGACGCGCCATGATCGCCACGCCGGTATCGAGCAGATCCTCGCCGGTCAGTTCCAGATAGGCATGGCCACCGCCGAACAGGCGCGGATACAGCGCCTGCACGCCGGCATTGACGCGGTCGAAAGTGTCCTTGAAACGACCGCGGGTCTCGCGATCGATCTTGCGGATCGCCTCTTCCAGGGTCTCCAGCGCGGTGGTCAGATCAACATGCTGGGCTTCCAGGTACTCGGCGCGCTGCGAGGCCTCGCCGTATTCGTGAATCGCGGCCAGGTTGACCGGCTCCAGCCGGCGCATGCGCGAATCGATCTGGGTGACGGCCTGCTCCCACTCGCGGGCGTCGGCCACTTCGGGCAGGGTGTTGATGACGTCCTCGACCACGAAGCCGGCAGCGACGATGCCCTGCGAAAGCTGTTCGGACTTCAACGCCAGCGCCTGCTGGTCCAGCTTGCGCTGGGAGATCCGCTCGCGCTGGGCCAATGCGGCCTCGTCGCGCTGGTGGCGGGTCTGCTCGTACTGGCGCAACTCGTTGTCGATGCCTTCCAGCACCGAGCGTGCCTCGGCCAGCCGGCGATCGGCGTTGACGCGTTCTTCCAGCGCGGCCTGGCGCTGGGCCTCCAGTTCCTGCACCGGCGAATCGCCCTCGCTGAGCTGCAGGGTCAATTCCTCCAGCCGCGAATCGAGCTGGCCGCGCTGGCCACCCATGCGATCCAGCGCCTGGCTCAGGGAGACGATCTGGGTGCGCTGGGATTCCAGCGTCAGTGCCAGCGCATGGGTGGCGTCGCGGGAGGCGCGCGCCGCTTCGCGGGCCAGATCGCGCGCTTCCACCAGTTGCCGGCGCTCGGATTCCAGCGCTTGCCGCGCCGATTCCAGATCGCCCATCGCGGTGACCGCTTCCTCCAGCCGCATGCGCGCCTCGCGGGCCTGCTCGCGGCTGTTGTCCAGGGTTTCCACCAACTGGGCGATTTCCTGATCGATCTTGTCGATGCGCTGGCGGGTCGATTCGACCCGGCCCTGCTGGCTCTGCAACTGGCCGGCCAGTTCGGACACGCCGCGATGCGCCAGGTACAGCGCGCGCTGCGCATCCTCGCGCTGCTGCTCGGCGGCGAGCAATTGGTCGCGCAGGTTGGCCAGGCGTTCTTCCAGCTCGGCTTCGCGGGTCTGCAGCGTTTCGATTTCGGTGCGCAGGCCCTGGATTTCGCGTTCGCGCAGCAGCGCGCCCTGCTTGGCCGCGCCGGAGCGCAGCACCCGCACCCAGCCGGCGCCCAGGCGCTCGCCGCTGCGGGTGATCACCGAATCGCCTTCGCCCAGTTGCGCCTGCAGGCGGCGCGCCTCGGTCAGATCCTCGGCCACGTGCAGGCGCGCCAGCAGGCGGCGCACCGCCGCCGGTCCCTGCACCCGCGCGGCCAGCGATGTCGGCGCGACGTTGAAGTCGGCCTGCGCGTCGGACACCAGCGCGATGCGGCCTTCGCCCAGTTCGCCCAGGGCGTCGACCAGCGATTCCGGCGCATCCACCAGCACGCCTTCAATCAGTTGTCCCAGCGCGCCCTCGACCGCGTTTTCCCAGCCCGGCTCGACGGTCAGCCGCTCGCCCACGCGCGCGGCCGAATCCAGTCCGCGCGCCTTCAGCCAGCTCATCGCCGCGCCCTGCTCCTGGCCCAGCGCGGCATGTTGCAGGGTTTCCAGCGAGGACAGGCGGCCACGGGCTTCCTGGGCGCGCTTGCGCACCTCCGACAGTTCGGTCTGCGAGGCGCGCTGCTGTTCCTGCACCGATGCGGCCGACTGCTTGCGCGACTCGACCTGCTCGCTCAGGGACTCCAGCGATTCCTTCTGGGTGTCGTGCTGGATCTGCAACTGCTCGAAGGCTTCGGCCAGCGCGTCCAGGTCCAGCCCGGCACGCTCGGCGGCCAGGTTCTCGCGGCGGCGCTCGGTCTCCAGCGCCTGCCGATCCAGGTAGTCGACGCGGGTGCGTTCGACCTCGCCGGCGCGGGCGGCTTCGGCCGACTCGCGCGAATGGGTTTCCCAGCGCTGCTGCCAGTCCGACAGCCGGGTCTCGGCGTCGCGCAGGGCGTCCTGCTTGAACAGATCCTCTTCCTGCAACTGCGCCAGTCGTGGCTCGGCTTCCTCCACGCTCTCGCGCAGGACATTCAACTTGGTCTCGTCGCCGCTGATGTGCTGGCCCAGTTCCTGCAGCGCGTTGTGCGCCTCGTCGCGCGCCTTCTTCAGGCGCTCGGCCAGATCGCGCTGGTGCTGCATCTGCTGTTCCAGCCGGGCCAGCGTGCTGCCGACCTGGTAGACCTCGCCCTGGGCCTTGTTGAGACCCTCGGCGGCTTCCTCGCGGCGCAGGCGATCGGTCTCGATGTTGCGCTCGGCCTCGCGCTGTTCGGCGATCAACTGCTGCAGGCGGGTTTCTTCCTGCGAGAGCTTCTCGCGCAGGCCCTGCAGTTGCAGATCCAGGCCGCGGAACTCCAGCGCCTTCCATTCGGCGTCCTTGATCCGGCGCTCTTCCTGCAGGGCCTGGTACTGCTCGGCCTGCTTGGCCTGGCGCTTGAGGTGCTCCAGCTGCTTGCCGATTTCCTCGCGCAGATCGTTCAGGCGATCCAGGTTCTCGCGGGTGTGGCGGATGCGGGTCTCGGTTTCCTTGCGGCGTTCCTTGTACTTGGAGATGCCGGCGGCTTCCTCCAGGTACACGCGCAGGTCCTCGGGGCGGGCCTCGATGATCTGGCTGATCATGCCCTGCTCGATGATCGAATAGCTGCGCGGCCCCAGGCCGGTGCCCAGGAACAGATCGGTGATGTCGCGACGACGGCACTTGGTGCCGTTGAGGTAGTAGTTGCTCTGGCCGTCGCGGCTGACCTGGCGCTTGACCGAGATTTCGTTGAACGCGGCGAATTCGCCGGCGATGGTGTGATCGCTGTTGTCGAAGATCAGCTCGACCGTGGCCTGCGAAACCGGCTTGCGGGCCGAACTGCCGGAGAAGATCACGTCGGTCAGCGAATCGCCGCGCAGGCGGCTGGCGGAGCTTTCGCCCATTACCCAGCGCACCGCGTCGATGATGTTGGACTTGCCGCAACCGTTGGGACCGACCACGCCGGTCATGTTGGTGGGCAGGTGCAAGGTGGTCGGATCGACGAAGGACTTGAAACCGGACAGCTTGATGGTCGAAAGGCGCATGCGGCGATGGTTTTCCGGGCGTCGCGACCGGCCGGCCGGTGCGCTGCCAAATTGTTGGACTGGATGAGGTTGAATCGCCAAATATTTGATTTATATGGCAATCCAATACTGCTCTTGCGGCATTGACCGATGAGTATAACGGGCCCCGGCCCGACGCGGGACCGCAGGCCCCGGCCTTACTCCAGGCCCAGCTCCAGCCGCACTCCGCCTTCATGCGCCGCCGGCCCCTTGGCCGCGTCGATGAACACCCGGGTCGGATCCACCTCCCCGCCGGCCAGCAGGGCCTCCTGCACGGCATTGGCGCGCGACCGTCCCAGCGCGGCCAGTTCGTCGGCGCCGGGCCGGAAACGGGGCAGCAGCGCCTGGCGCAGCCAGGCCACGTCGGCCGCCTGGCGCGCGGCCTTGCGCGCCTTGCGGTCGGGGTCTTCCTGCCCGGCTTTCTCCGCGGTCTCCGGAATGTCCGGCTTGCGACCCAGTTGCTGGCGATAAAGCCCTTCCAGCAGATCCCGCTGGTCCCCCGGCTCCAGCGCCGCGAGCGCGATCGGTTCACCCTCGCGCGCGGCCAGCACGGCGGCATCCAGCCGCTGCGCCGCGATGGCGTCGGCCTCCCCGTCCGGCGCCGTGCCGGCCGGAATGTCCAGGCGCAGTGCGGGCCGTTCGCCCAGCGCCTTGGCCAGCGCGGACAGGCTGGCGCGCGCGGACTCGCCAAGCTCGCTGGAACCGGCGGCGAAGTCGACATAGCGGGCCTGCTCCGCGCCCTTGAACAGCGAACCGATGAAGTCGAACGGCGCGGTCACCGCCTTGACCAGGATGTTCTTCAGGATCTGCCAGACGATCGGCCACATCCGGAAGGTGGGATCGTCGAGCGAGCCGTTGACCGGCAGGTCCAGATCGATCACGCCCTGGCGGTTCTTCAGCAGCGAGGTCGCCAGCCGGATCGGCAGCGAGACCTTCTCCTTGCTCTCGGTCGCCTCGCCCCACTCCAACTGGTCCAGCACCACATGGTGGGCCGCCTCCAGCTTGCGGTGGTCGATTTGGTAATGCAGTTCGGTGCTCAGCTTGCCCTTGGCGATGGCGTAGCCGGCGAACCGGCCGGAGTACGGATTGAAGATGGGCAGATCGATGTTGCGGAAGCTCATCTTCAGATCGGTGCGTTCGTCGTAGGCGAACGGATTGAGCGTGCCGGTGATGTCCACCGGTGAGAAACGGTTGACCACCTGCCCGTGCAGGTCCACCCGGGCCTGCGCGGACGCGGCGGTGGAGAGTCCGCGGACATGCCCGCGCAGGGCGGCGATGTCGGCGCGGAAACCGGGATCCATCGAGGTGTCGGCGAAGGCCATGGTGCCGTTCTCGATCTGCAGATCCTCCACCCGGATGGTCATCGCCGGCCCGCTTGCCTTCGCCGGCGCGGACGCGGGGGTGGCGAACAGCCGGCTCAGGTTGACGGTGCCATCCGGTTCGATTGCCACGATCGCGAACGGCCTGCGCATCAGGACGCGGGCGATCTGCAGGCGATCCGGCGCCTGCGCATAGCGCAGGCCGCTGACGTCGACCTGGTCCCAGGCCATGACCTGCCGCTTGCCCGCACGCTCCAGCAGCGAGAAGCCATCGATGCGACCGGCGCCGGTGAACGCCAGCGCGGCGCCCGCCTCGCCGGTCCCCGGCACGCTCAGATCGCCGTTCGCGCTGAGGGTGCCGGAGCGCAGTTCCAGGGCGGGAAAGTCCGGCAGGTAGGCCAGCACGTCGCGCAGCGGCAGGCCGGCCAGATCCAGTCGCAGGCGGGCGGCGGCGCTGGCCGGCACCACTTCGCCTTCCAGGGCCAGGCGGGTCTTGCCGTTGACGGTGGCGCTGGCCCGCAGCGGCACCGGCCGGGCCATGTCCAGACTGATGTCGCGGGCGCTGGCGGACAGCCCCTGAAGATGGAAGCGGCCGGCCGGTCGCACCGCCCGGTCCTGCACCTCCACCTCGGCGTCTTGCACCGCGACCTCGCCCAGGCTGAATCGCCACGCGGGCGCGGGGTCCGGCGGTGAAGCCGATGGCGGTGGCGATGCGGCGGGCGTGGCCGGAAACAGGCGTTGCAGGCTGAGCGTGCCGTTCGCCTCGCGGGTCAGCGCGGTGCGCAGTCCGTCCACGCGCAGGGCGGTGGCGATGACCTCGCGCTTGCCCAGCGAGAACCGCGCGCCTTCCAGCGCCACCCGCCCCAGGGTGGCGGTGTCGCGGGCTTCGTCGCGGACCCGCACGCCGACGCCGTTGGCCTGCGCGCGCGACAGGCTCGCCTCCAGCAGCGTGCCGGCTGTGGTTCCGGCGGCGAAACGGTACTCGCCGGCGACATCGAAACGGCCACCGTGCAGCGCGAACGGCAGCGCTTCGCTGAGGAAGGCGTACGCCGTGTCCACTTCCAGGTTCGCCGCGGCCAGAGTGCCGAAAGAGGCGAACGGGCGCAGCGAAAGCTGGCCACGCCAGTCGAACCGTTCCCCCTGATCGCCACTGGCCGCCAGATGGAAGCCGCCGCCTTTGCCGTTGCCGGACGTGGTGCGGAAATCACGCAGCTCGAAACGCAGGGGTGCCAGCCGCTTGCTGGGCTGCAGGCGCCGGCTGTGATCGGCGAAATCGACCACGCCATCGGCGACGGCGAGGTGCTCGATCAAGACCTCCGGCGGCGGGCTGTCGTCCTGCTTGCGGGGTACCAGATCGGCGAGGTTGAGCGAACCGTCCGGCCGCACCACCGCCTGCACGTAGGGCCCTTCCAGGGTCACGTCGCGGAAGGTCCAGGCACCCTGCCACAACGAAGAGATCTGGAAATCGACGACCAGCCGGCGCAGGCCGACCAGCGGCTTCTGTCCGGCCTTGGGCGATGGCTCTTCGATGGCGAGCGCGTTCGCCTCGGCGCGGAAGGTGAACGGGTTGAACCGCAGTTCGCCCATGCGCAGCGATTTGCCCAGTTCGTCGCGGACATAGTCGGTGGCCTCGGACCGGGCGAAACGCGGCAGCCACCAGAAACCCGCCAGTGCGTACACCCCCACCGCGAGCAGCGGCAGGGCGATGACCCAGGGCAATCGACGACGGATCCAGCCCAGCATGACCTGCTCCTTGGTGGCGCCAGCTCCCGCGCGGCGGATGCCGGGTGGAGCGGGACGACGGGGCCGGCGAACGGGCCAATCGTCGGAGTGCTCACATTAACGCGCCCCATGACCCGCGTGCCAGCCTCCACGCGACCGCACGAGCGGCACCGGCCTGTTAGGATCCGGGAGTTTGTTCGCTGTCCCTTCCTCCCTCACCAACTGGTCACACCGCCGTGTCTCTCTTTGCATCCGTCGAACTGGTCCCGGGCGATCCGATCCTGGGAATGACCGAGGCCTACAACGCCGATCCCCGCCCCGGCAAGGTCAATCTGGGCGTTGGCATCTACTACGACGAACAGGGCCGCATTCCCCTGCTCGACACGGTCCGCGAGATCGAACAGGCGCTGGCCGCGGAAGCCAAACCGCGCGGCTACCTGCCCATCGACGGCCTGCCGGGCTACAACCTGGCCACCCAGAAACTGCTGTTCGGCGCCGGTTCGGCCGCGCTCGAAGCCGGTCGCGTGGTCACCGCGCAGACCATCGGCGGCAGCGGCGCCCTGCGCATCGGCGCCGACTTCCTCAAGCGCGCGCTGCCGCAGGCGAAGATCGCCATCAGCAGCCCGAGCTGGGAAAACCACCGCGTGGTGTTCGGCACCGCCGGCTTCGAGGTCAGCGACTACCGCTACTACGACCCGGCCACGCACGGCCTGGACTTCACCGGCATGCTGGAAGACCTGGGCGCGCTGGAGCCAGGCACCGTGGTGCTGCTGCACGCCTGCTGCCACAACCCGACCGGCGTCGACCTGACCGCCGCGCAGTGGGCACAGGTGGTGGATCTGGTAAAGGAACGCGGCCTGCTGCCCTTCATCGACATCGCCTACCAGGGTTTCGACCAGGGCACCGACGCCGATGCCACCGCGATCCGCCTGTTCGCCGATTCCGGGATCCCGGCGTTCGTGGTCGCCAGCTCGTATTCCAAGTCGTTCTCGCTGTATGGCGAGCGCGTGGGCGCGCTGTCGATCGTCTCGGCCGATCGCGACGAGGCCAGGCGCGTGCAGTCGCACATCAAGCGCACCATCCGCTCCAACTATTCCAGCCCCGCCACCCATGGCGGCGCGCTGGTGTCCGGCGTGCTCGGCAGCGACGAGCTGCGCGCGCGCTGGGAGCAGGAACTGGGCGGCATGCGCGAGCGCATCCACACCCTGCGCGCGGGACTGGTGTCCAGGCTGGCGGCGCTGGGCGCGCCGGAGTTCGGCTTCATCCAGCAGCAGGCCGGCATGTTCTCGTACTCGGGCCTGAGCACGGCCCAGGTCGATCGCCTGCGCGAGGAATATGCGATCTACGCCATCGGCACCGGCCGCATCTGCGTGGCCGCGCTCAACAGCCAGAACATCGGCAAGGTGGCCGAGGCCGTCTACGCGGTGAGCCGCGGCTGAGCCGGTGTGAACCGGCCTGCGATGTTTCAAGGGTGATGGGCCAAAACCCCCGGCATGGCCGGGGGTTTTGTTTTACGGTTCCGCGCGGGCGGGCCGCCCTCCCACGCTTCCCTCCTCCGTTGCAGAAGGGAGACCGAGGCGGATTTTCTCCCGTCGTTGTCTGCCTTCAGCGCCTGCCCAGATACCCCGCGACCGCGTCGATGTCGTTGGCGCTGAGCCCCGCCGCCTGCGCACGCATCGCGCCGTGGGTCAGTGTGTCGACGATGTAGGCGCGGCTGCGGCTTTCCAGTCGCGAACGCGGCGGGATGTTGCCCTGGGGGTGGTCATGACAGGCCGCGCAGCGCTGCTTGAACAAGGTCTCGCCATCCAGTCCCGAGTCGGCCAGCGCCACGCCCGTGGATGTTCCAGCGCCACCAGGCACCCGAGGTGCCGGCGCAACATTCGCCTGTCCCGCCCCCGCCTTCTCCGCGCGCGCCGGCGCGCCCGGCCCGAAAGCCTGGATGCGATCCGTGCCGACCACCACCGTTCCGTTCGCGAATACCGGTTCGTTGTACTTGCCGGAAGTGTGCAGTTGGCCGGGCGCGCTCTTCCACAGCAGTTCCAGGCTGTCGCCGTCGAAGGCGTACAACACCGGCGCCGGTGTATCCGCGCCCGCGAGTGGCGCGGAACGGCGGGCATTCTCGTCGAGCACCCAGACCACGGGATTGCGCGTGCCGTCGCTGCTGATGACCGGCGAGCCCGGATTGATCAGGACCACGTCCATCTGCCGGCGCTCGACCGCCAGATGGGCCGGCTGGCCGGGCGCGGCCGTCACCCGCAACTGGACCAGCGACGGCGGCACCGCTTCGGCCGAGCCTTCCGTGCGCCGGGTGTTGCCGGTCAGGTAGACATGGACCACGCCCTCCCCGTCGCGATAGTTCGCCGGCACCGAGCGTCCGCGCGCCTGATCCATCGCCGCGTCCTGTTCGGAGTACGGACCGAACACGTTGAGCGGGCCACGCCCGCCAAACTGCGGCTGTCGCGAAGGGGGCAGCAGCGAACCATCACTGGCCGCGTCCAGGCCGCAGGCCGGACGCCTGTCGAGCCGTCCCGGCAAGCGCCCGCGATCGAGCAGATAGGCATTGCCCTGCTTGCCGCCGACCACCATCAGTCGCGGCGTGGCGGTCGATGAAGGGGGCAGATCGGCCAGCAGGCTGATGCCGCCGGATCCCAGATCGATATCCATCTTCGCGCTGCCGCAGTGGTTGAACGGCGTGTAGGTGCCACGCAACCGCAACCCTCCCGACGCGGCGTCGGACAGTTTCAGCACCGACTGGGTCCAGTCGTGCGGCTGATCGCGATAACCGTCGAAGCCGCTGCCGGTCACGACGAAGATGTTCCCCCCGGCATCCAGCGCCGGCCCACCCGCGCCCCAGATGCCGCCGCTGCCGCGATGCGGCATCGCCACCGCGGCGAACGCGCTGGCCACGCGCGGCTGCGCGGTATCGACCGCGACCAGCCAACCGGTCTCGGTTTCGCCGAAGGTGACGTACAGGCGTGAACCATCGGGGCTCAGGTTCAACGCGCCGCGCTGCACCCGGAAATCGAAGCGCCGCTTCGGCGGCACCCGCGAGGGTCCGGCGTTCGCGTTGACGGTGTTGAAACGGGTCTCGTCCAGGCGCACGGGCCAGCCTTCGATGAGCTTGCCGCTGCCGATGTCCAGCGCATAGGCCTGCCAGCGCTCCTTCGGATCACAACTGGTGACATACAGGCGCCCGCGAGCGACATCGATGATCGGCGTACCCAGGACGCCAGTGGGTACGGCATCCAGCGGCGCCGGCTGCAGATGGCAAGGCGGCGCGAGCCGGGTGCGCCAGAGAATCCGGCCGGGCGCCACGTCACCGGCCTTGCCGGCGTTGATCGCGTACACATAGCCGTGGTTGCTGGCGGCGAACACCACCTGGAACATCTGCCCGCGGTGTTGCCCCGCCGTCATCCGGACCTGCGACAGGTACAGGGGCGAGGCGTACAGGCGCGGCGCCTGGCCTTCATGCGCATCCAGCGGCGGTGATTCCCAGAGCAGGCCGAAGGAAGGATCCCGCACCCGCGCCGGCGTCAATTCCGGCTGGTGGCGATGCCAGCCGCTGCGTTGCCGATCCGCGTGGAAAGTGGTTGCGTCACGCACCGACGGCGTGATCACGCCGGACGTCGCCGAGCCCGGTCCTGTCGAATCCACCGGGTTGGACGCTCCGGCATCCGCGCCTGCGGCCGGAACCTCGATGTCCGCCGTCCACAGGATCGCATTCAACAACACGCGCCTCAGCATCGGCTGGTCCAGCGCGGCCAGGAAATGCGCGCCGCTGTAACCGAATGAACGACCGCCATCGGGACGCTGGAACGTCCAGCCCACGGTGACCGTTTCAGGCCGCTCCTCGATCACCGGCGCGCCGTCGCGGTACTGCACGTGCAGGGTGCTGCGCAGCACCGGCTGCACGCCCCGCGCTGCGAAGCGCAGGGTCGGATAGAACTCGTCGCGATAACTGAAGGCGGTCACCCCGCGGATGACCGGATGCCTCGCGTCGACCGGCGATATCGTCGCGGTCTCGGTGGTGCGATCGAACATGCCCACGCGTTCGGCGCCCAACCAGCCACGCAGATCAAAATGGGCATTGCCGGCCGGTACGGTGGAAGCCTGGTGCAGCGCCACCAGTCCGACGCCCCGCTGGACCAGCGCCTCCAGTTGCGCGCGCCGGGCGGCATCGCGTAGCGGATGTCGATCCAGCCCGTCGAAATACAGCACCACGGTCGAAGCGCCCTGCAACGCGGCGGGATCCGTGGGCCAGCCCCGGTCGTAGACGATGATCTCGGCGCCACGGGCCTGCGGCGATGCGCCGATGAGCGCCGCCAGCCGGCGCACCCCTTCGGCATAGGCATGCTTGCCCGGTCCTTCCGTGCCGGTTCCGCCAATCAGCACGATCCTGCGGCCTTCGCCCGGCCCCCGGCAGCCCGCCGCAAGCAGCATCAACAGCGTGATGCCGATGAGCAGCGCGGTGCGGATGCGCGCACGCTGGGTGTTCCCGTCCTGCTTCCGCACTGGCCCCTCTCCCGTGACGGATGTCCACAAACGTCATCGACGAGGCTAGGACCCGCGCGCCGGGGAAGGAATCCGATCCGGCTACGTTCTGAGACTAGATTTTGTTGCCTGCGGCCCGAATCAGGCGAACCTCCGGCCTTTCCGGTTCACCACAGGCGGCGGCCGCTTTCCGAGTCGAAGAAGTGCAGGTGCGCCGGATCCACCGCCATGCGCAAGGCGACGCCGGCACGCGGCAGTTGCCGCGGCGGCAACCGCGATACCAGCGGGTGCGCGCCAAACATCAGGTTGACGAACGCCTCGCTGCCCACCGGTTCCACTACTTCCACCAGGGTGTCGAAACCGGTGGCTTCAGGCGCGGCCGGTCGCAGGTGTTCCGGGCGCACGCCCATCGCCACCGCCTTACCCAGCCAGTCCTCGCCGACCCGCGCATCGCCGAGCGGAATCGACAGGCCCGCGTCCAGCACCAGGCGCAACCCTTCCGCCTGCTCCAGGCGGCCATGCAGCACGTTCATCGCCGGACTGCCGAGGAAACCGGCGACGAACAGGTTGGCCGGATGTTCGTACAACGCCATCGGCGTGTCGATCTGCTGGATCTGGCCGTCCTTCAGCACCACGATGCGCTGGCCGAGGGTCATCGCCTCGACCTGATCGTGAGTCACGTAGATCATGGTCGCGCCCAGTTGCCGGTGCAGCCGGGCGATTTCGGTGCGCATCGAATGGCGCAGCTTGGCGTCCAGGTTGGACAGCGGTTCGTCGAGCAGGAACACCGCCGGCTCGCGCACCAGCGCGCGTCCCAGCGCCACCCGCTGGCGCTGGCCGCCGGACATCTCGCGCGGCAGCTTGGCCAGCATCTGGCCCAGGCCCAGGGTTTCGGCGGCGGCGTTGACCCGCTGTTCGATCACCGCGCGCGGATGTCCGCGCAGCTTCAGCCCGAACGCCAGGTTCTCGGCGACGGTCATGTGCGGATACAGCGCGTAGTTCTGGAACACCATCGCGATGTCGCGATCCTTGGGCGCGACCTCGTTGACCACCCGATCGCCGATCGACAGGGTGCCGCCGGAGATTTCCTCCAGCCCGGCGATCATCCGCAGCAGGGTCGACTTGCCGCAGCCCGAGGGCCCGACCAGCACCATCAGTTCACCGTCGGCGACCTCGAAACTCGCGCCGTGCACGGCCACCTGGCCGTTGCCGTAGACCTTGCGGACATTGTCCAGCCGCACACTCGCCATCTGCTCTCCCGGGCGGCTTCCGCCACCGTGTTGTCGGACGCTGCCGCCGGGCCCCTCCCGGTGCAGCGGCGTGCATACGAATGCACGCCGTCAATGACCACCTTCCCATTTCCCAACCCGGGAAGTTGGGTTATTCTGCCATGTAATCGTTTTCACAACGCAATCACCCCCACTTATCTCCAATTTGACGACACCGCCGGAGGGGCCATGTCGAACGCTTACCGTTTCCCCGAGAACTTCATCTGGGGCAGCGCCACCGCCGCCTATCAGATCGAGGGCTCGCCGCTGGCCGACGGGGCCGGCCCCAGCATCTGGCAGCGCTTCGCCCACACCCCGGGTCGCATGCTCAACAACGACACCGGCGACGTGGCCTGCGACCACTACAACCGCTGGCGCGAAGACATCGGCCTGATGAAGGAACTGGGGATGCAGGGCTACCGCTTCAGCGTGTCCTGGAGCCGGGTGATGCCCGAAGGCCGCGGCCGGATCAACCAGAAGGGCCTGGACTTCTACGAGCGGCTGGTCGATACCCTGCTGGAGAACGGCATCCAGCCCACCGCCACCCTGTTCCACTGGGACCTGCCGGCGGCGCTGGACGATCGCGGCGGCTGGCTGAACCCGGACATCGCCGACTGGTTCGCCGAGTACAGCGAAGTGATGTTCAAGCGCCTGGATGGCCGCATCAAGCGCTGGGCCACTCTCAACGAACCCTGGGTGGTCACCGACGGCGGCTACCTGCACGGCGCGCTGGCGCCGGGCCACCGCAACCGCTTCGAGGCGCCCATCGCTTCCCATCACCTGCTGCGCTCGCATGGCAAGTCGGTGCAGGCCTACCGCGCGATCGGCAAGCACGAGATCGGCCTGGTGGTGAACATCGAGCCGAAGTACCCGGCCAGCGACAGCCCCGAGGATCTGGCCGCCACCCGGCGCGCCGAGGCCTACATGAACCGGCAGTACCTGGATCCGGTGTTCTTCGGCACCTACCCGGAAGAACTGCGCGAGATCTTCGGCGAAGCCTGGCCGGAATGGCCGCAGGCGGACATGGACCTGATCCGCCAGCCGCTGGATTTCATCGGCGTGAACTACTACACCCGCAACGTCTCCCGCCACGACGAATCGAACTGGCCGTTGAAGGTCTCGCCGGTCCGGCAGACGCAGCATACGTATACGGAGACCGGCTGGGAGGTCTTCCCGCAGGGTCTGACCGATACACTCACCTGGGTCAAGGACCGCTACGGGAACCCCAAGGTGTTCATCACCGAGAACGGCGCCGCCTTCTTCGATCCGCCCAAGGCCGAGCGTGGCCGCGTGCGCGATCCGCTGCGCCTGAGCTACCTGCGCCAGCACCTGCGCGCGGTGCACGCGGCCATCGAGGCCGGTTGCGACATCGGCGGCTACTACGTCTGGTCGCTGCTGGACAACCTGGAATGGTCGCTGGGCTACTCCAAGCGCTTCGGCATCATCCACGTCGACTTCGACAGCCAGACCCGCACACCGAAGGACAGCGCACGCTATTATGCGAAGGTCGTGGCCAGCCACGGCGAGGCACTGACCAACGAGGACGACTGAGGCGAATGCGGCGGACTACTTTTTGCGGCCACGACCCCTTCAAGAGTAATCACCCCGCATGAGCACCGATAACCGGGTCCTGCTCGCCGACATCGGCGGCACCAATGCACGCTTCGCGCTGGCCGACGCCAGCGCTGCCGCGCCACTGCTGGAAGACAGCGTGCGCGGCTTCGCGGTGGCGGATTTCCCCTCGCTGGCCGACGCCGCCCAGCACTATCTGGACGAGGTCGGCGCCGAACAATCCAGCCTGGACATCCGCAACGGCGTGTTCGCGGTGGCCGGACGCGTCGATGGCGACGAGGCCCGCATCACCAACCATCCATGGGTCATCTCGCTCTCGCGCACCCGCGACGCGCTGGGCTTCGACAACCTGCGCCTGGTCAACGATTTCGCCGCGCAGGCGATGGCGCTGCCGTTGCTGGGCCGGCAGGACGTGGTCGCGATTGGTATTCCCGACTGGGCGCCGGATCCCCAGGCCACGCACCGTACCTACGGCGTGATCGGTCCGGGCACCGGGCTGGGCGTGGGTGGCCTGATCGTCCGCGACGGGCGCACTTTTCCGCTGGAAACCGAAGGCGGCCACGTCAGCTTCGCCCCCGGTACGCCGCAGGAAATCGAGATCCTGCAGCGGCTGTCGGCACAGTTCGGCCGGGTCTCGATCGAACGCCTGATCTGCGGCCCCGGCCTGGTCAACCTGCATCGCGCGCTCAGCGAGATCGCCGGCGAGGATCCGGGCAACCTGCAGCCCGCCGACGTGACCGCGCGCGCGGCCACCGGTGATGCGCGCAGCAACAACGCCATCGACGTGTTCTGCGCGGTGTTCGGCGCGGTGGCCGGTGATCTGGTGCTGACCCTCGGTGCCTGGGACGGCGTATTCCTGACCGGCGGGCTGGTGCCGAAACTGCTGACCTCGCTGCAGCATTCCGGCTTCCGCCAGCGCTTCGAGCACAAGGGACGCTTCTCCGCCAACATGGCGCGCGTGCCCACCCTGGCGATCGTGCATCCACGTCCGGGCCTGCTCGGCGCCGCGGCCATCGCGGTGGAAGCCTACGGGCCTTCGCGCTGATCGCGCCAACCGGCCGCGCGCCGGGCTGGTCTGGCTTTGGTCACTTTCATTGCAGGCGCAAAAGGTAGAAAGTTGAGGGGTTCTTCGTTGTCCGCCCCGCATCGGCGGCGACGTCGGCCTGGAACCCGCGCGCAGGCCGGACACATGCCTGCCCTGCCACGGCATGGCGCAGTCCGGCATGCGCCGCTGCGTAGACACCGACGACGCCCTGCCCACGGCCAGCGGCGCACACTCGTCCTTCCGCAGTCCAGCCGACGCCAATGAGCCTGCATCCGCGCATCCAAGAAGTCACCGAACGCATCCGCCAGCGCAGCCTGCCACTGCGTCGCGCCTATCTCGCCGGCATCGACGCGGCCAACGCCGCCGGCCCGCATCGCACCCGCCTGAGCTGCGGCAACCTGGCCCATGCGTTCGCCGCCTGCGGACCGACCGACAAGGATCGCCTGCGTGCCGACGCCACACCCAACCTCGGCATCGTCACCGCCTACAACGACATGCTGTCGGCGCACCAGCCGTTTGAGACCTATCCGGATCTGATCCGCGACCTCGCCCGCTCGCTCGGCGCGACCGCGCAGGTCGCCGGCGGCGTACCAGCGATGTGCGATGGCGTCACCCAGGGCCGCCCTGGCATGGAGCTGTCGCTGTTCTCGCGCGATGTGATCGCGCAGGCGACCGCGGTCTCGCTCAGCCACGACATGTTCGACGCCGCGCTGTACCTGGGCGTGTGCGACAAGATCGTCCCGGGCCTGCTGATCGGCGCGCTCGCGTTCGGCCATCTGCCGGCGGTGTTCGTACCCGCCGGGCCGATGACGCCGGGCATTCCCAACAAGAAGAAGGCCGAGGTGCGCGAGCGCTACGCCGCCGGCGAGGCCAGCCGCGAGGAACTGCTGGAGGCCGAGTCGGCCAGCTACCACGCGCCGGGCACCTGCACCTTCTACGGCACGGCCAACTCCAACCAGGTGCTGCTGGAAGCGATGGGCGTGCAGCTGCCGGGCACCTCGTTCGTCAATCCCGACCAGCCATTGCGCGACGTGCTGACCCGCGCTTCGGCCGAACGCGCCCTGCGCATCACCGCGCTGGGCGATGACTACCGTCCGCTCGGCCACCTGATCGACGAGCGCGCGATCGTCAATGCGATCGCCGCGCTGATGGCGACCGGCGGTTCCACCAACCACACCATCCACTGGGTGGCGGTGGCGCGCGCGGCCGGCATCGTGCTCACCTGGGACGACATCGACCTGATTTCGCGCACCGTGCCGCTGCTGGCGCGGGTGTATCCGAATGGCGACGCCGACGTGAACCGCTTCGCCGCCGCCGGCGGCACCGCCTATGTGTTCCGCGAGCTGCTGGACGCCGGGCTGATGCATGACCTGACCACCATCATGCCGGGCGGCATGCGCGCGTTCTGCGACGAGCCGCGCCTGCAGGGTGGGCAGCTGGCCTACACGCCGGGGCTGGCCGAGAGCGCGGACCCCGCGGTGGTGCGGCCGGTCGCCGAGGCCTTCGAGGACCAGGGCGGCCTGCGCCTGCTGCGCGGCAACCTCGGCCGCTCGTTGATCAAGACCTCGGCGGTGAAGCCGGAATACCGCTTCATCGAAGCGCCTGCGGTGGTGGTCGACGACCCGCGCGCGCTCAACAAGCTGCACGCGGCCGGCGTGCTGCCGCAGGATTTCGTCGCGGTGGTGCGCTACCAGGGCCCGCGCGCCAATGGCATGCCGGAGCTGCATTCGCTCGCGCCGCTGCTGGGCCTGCTGCAGAACCAGGGCAGGCGCGTCGCGCTGGTCACCGACGGCCGCCTGTCCGGCGCCTCCGGCAAGATTCCCGCCGCCATCCACATGACCCCGGAAGCCGCGCGCGGCGGTCCGCTGGCCCGGCTGCGCGAGGGCGATCTGATCCGCCTGGACGCCGAGGCCGGCGTGCTTGAGGCGCTGGTGCCGGCAGAGGAATGGAACGCGCGCGAGCTCGCGCCGAACACCTCGCCCGCCGCGCTCGACATGGGCCGCAACCTGTTCGCGGTCAGCCGCGACGTGGTCACGCCGGCCGACCAGGGCGCGCTGTCGATTTCCTGCGGTCCGCCGTATCACAACGGTACCTGGGAATACGATTCGGAATACGAGCTCGGCGACGCCGGGCAAGCCGCCGAAGCCCCGCACGAAGCGAAGGACGCCTGAGCGCCCTCCCCCTCCACACGCCTACTGATCCCCCATGAGCATCGAAGCCCGCCAGCAGAAAGCCGAACAACTCCTCCGCGCCGCCGGCATCCTGCCGGTCGTCACCGTGCACACGCTGGACGAGGCGCGACGGGTCTCCGAGGCGCTGCTGGCCGGCGGCCTGCCGGCCATCGAACTGACCCTGCGCACGCCGGTGGCGATGGAGGCGCTGGCGATGCTCAAGCGCGAACTGCCGGATATCGTGATCGGCGCCGGCACCGTGCTGAGCGTCGAGCAGATGCAGCGCTCCATCGACGCCGGCGCGGATTTCCTGGTAACGCCGGGCACCACCGCCGAAATGGCCGATGCGCTGGCCGCGGCGCCGGTGCCGGTGGTGCCGGGCGCGGCCACGCCGACCGAACTGCTGTCGCTGATGGCGCGCGGTTTCCGGGTCTGCAAGCTGTTCCCCGCCTCCGCCGTCGGCGGCCTGGCGATGATCAAGGGACTGGCCGGCCCGTTGTCCGAACTGAAGCTCTGCCCGACCGGCGGCATCGGCGAGGACACCGCCGCCGACTACCTGTCGCAGCCGAACGTGGCCTGCATCGGCGGCTCGTGGATGGTGCCCAAGGCCTGGCTGGATGCCGGCGAGTGGGACAAGGTGCGCGAGAGTTCGGCCAAGGCCGCCGCCATCGTCAGCCGCGTGCGCGGCTGACCCGCACCCCATTGGCTTCCCCTGTAGGAGCGACGTGAGTCGCGACCAGGTGATTGGCGGGTCCTTACGTCCCCATCGCTCAAGCACGAAAGTCGCGACTCACGTCGCTCCTACCGCGGCCCTCCTTCCCGATACAGGCGCAACCCGAACCGGTCACGCCACCAGCCACTCGCCAGCAGCAGATGCCAGCCGACCAGCAGCAGGCCAAGCTGCCATTCCAGCGCGTTCTCGATGCGATCACGCATCACATCGTCGGCGACCAGCGCGCCGGCGATGACATTGCCCACACCCAGTCCGAGCATGGCCACGCACAGCGCGGCCATGCCCGCCAGCAAGGCCGGCGACAGGCGCCGCAGCGCCCTCGCCCGCCGCATCAGCAGCAACTGGGCGAGGAATCCGAAACCGAAGTACACGGTCCCCCCGTAGCGGCGCAGGAAGCCATATACCTCGCCCTCGGTTCCGAGAAAGGTTGCGTAGATCGCCAGCGCCGAAGCCGACAACAGGCCCAGCGCCAGCATCCATAGCGTCGCCGCGTTTCCGCGCTCCCGCAGCCAGTGGCGGGCCAGCCACCAGGTCGCGCCGTGCAGGAGCGCGCAGGGAATCACCAGCAGGCGGAACAGATGGTTGCCCAGCCCGTGCCGCGCGGCCCGGCTGATGGAGGTGCAGCCTTCCCAGTACGGCACGCAGGCCGGCACATGGCCGGCCTGGATCGACAGCCACAAGGCCAGATGCGTGGCGACCAGCAGCAGCAAGGCGGCCGCCAGCGGCAACGGCCAGAGCGGGGTGGTACGGGGCTCCCTCATCGGCATGGCAAATGATGCGGCGGCGGAAACCGCACTCTACCCGCTCCCCCTATCCCTGTAGGAGCGACGTCAGTCGACCGTCCGTTTCCTCAGGCATCGCAACGACGAACCCGGTGGGATACCTGCCGCGGTGGCATCGGTCCCATCGTCGGAGGTCACCCGGCCGCTCACCGTGGTGAGCGACATCAGACCGCGATGCTTTCCCAATCTGCGATCTGACACAACGGACATCCTGGTCGCGACTCACGTCGCTCCTACACACAACAGTTCGCGGGCGACACTCCGTCAGCCCTTCACGCTCCCCAGCAGCAGGCCCTGGAGGTAGTAGCGTTGCAGCAGCAGGAACAACAGCAGCACCGGCAGCACGGTGATGACCGCGCCGGCCATCATCATTTCCACGTCCATGATGTGCTCGCGCGACAGCGAGGCCAGCGCCACCGGCAAGGTGTAGTGGGCCTGGTCGGTCAGCACGATCAAGGGCCACATGAAGTCGTTCCAGGCCGCCATGAAGGTGAAGATCGCCAGCGTCACCAGTACCGGCTTGAGCATCGGCAACACGACCTGGAAGAAGATCCGCAGCTCGCTCGCACCGTCGATGCGCGCTGCTTCCAGCAGTTCGTCCGGGATGCTGCGCGCGTACTGGCGGACCAGGAAGATGCCGAACACCGTTGCCAGCGCCGGCACGATCACGCCGCCGAAACTGTTGACCAGGCCGAGCTGCTTCATCAGCAGGAACAGCGGCAGCATCGCCACCTGCGCCGGGATCACCAGCGCCGCCAGCAACAGCTGGAAGATCCGATCCCGGCCGCTGAAGCGCAGCTTGGCGAAGGCATAGCCGGCCAGGGTGTTGATCAGCAGCGAGCCCAGCGTGATCGCGCCGGACACCAGCAGGCTGTTGGCGAAGTTGTGCGCCATGCCGGTCCGCGCGAACAGTTCGCGGTAGTTGGCCAGGGTCGCGCCCGAGGGCAGCAGCGGCGGCGGGAAGCGGCTGGCCTCGCCGGCCGGCATGAACGACACCGACACCATCCACAGCAGCGGCGCCAGGCTGATCAGCGCCAGCAACAGCAGCGCGCCGTTGACCAGCCAGGCCTGCCAGCGGGATGCGCCCACCTCGCGCGCGACGGCGTGGCGGCTCATACCAGATCCTTCCTGCGGCCCAGGCGCAGCATCACGGTGGTCACCGCCAGGATGATCAGGAACAACAGGAACGCCACCGCCGAGGCGCGGCCGAGCCGCCACCACTTGAAGCCTTCCTCGAACATGAAGTACAGGACGCTGACCGTGCTCTGCAACGGGTCACCGCGGGTCATCACGTAGGGTTCGGCGAACAGCTGGAAGTAGCCCGATACCGTGATCACCCCGACCACCAGCAGCACCGGCCCCAACATCGGCAGGGTGATGTGCAGGAACTGGCGCCACTTCGATGCGCCATCGATGCGCGCGGCCTCGTAAAGATCCTGCGGAATGGCCTGCAGGCCGGCCAGGAAGATGACCATGTTGTAGCCGAAGTTCTTCCACACCGCGAACAGCATGATGGTCGGCATCGCCCAGCGCGGGTCGCCCAGCCAGTCGATCGGCGCGACGCCCAGGTGGCCCAGCGCCCAGTTCACCAGCCCGTAGCTGGTGTGGAATAGATAGCGCCAGATCACCGCCACGGCTACCAGCGTGGTCACCACCGGCGCGAACAGCGCGGTGCGGAACAGGGCCTTGAGGCGCGCGGCCGGCGCGTTGAGCAGCATCGCCGCGCCCAGCGACACCGCGATCGACAGCGGCACGCCGACAATCACGAAGTACGTCGTATTCCACAACGACTTCCAGAACATCGGCGACCGCAGCAGTTCCAGGTAATTGCCCAGGCCGACGAAGCGCAGGTTGTCGGCGTCGGCCAGCGCATACAGGTCGAAGTCGGTCAGGCTGAGCAGCAACGCCGAGAACACCGGCAGGCCGAAGAACACGCCCAGCACGATCAGCGCCGGGCCGGCGAACACCCAACCGGCGAGCGAACCGCGCCGGCTCATGGCCGTGCCCCCGCCTGCCCGGCATGGTCACGTTCGTACATCCAGCGGCGCTTCTCCAGGATGGCATCCACGCGCGCGTCCAGATCCTGCACCGCGCGCTCCTGGCTCTGCCCGCCGCGCACCACCTGCTCGGTCACCAGCCGCATCTCCTGGGCGATGCGCTCCCACTCCAGCACCTTGGGCGTGGGCTTGACCCGCTCCAGCTGATCCCGGAATGCCCGCGCGTACTCGTCATTGGCCAGGGCCGGGTGCTCCCAGGTACTGCGTCGCGGCGGCAGGTCGCCAATCAGCGCGTGGAAGCGCTGCTGGATTTCCGGGCGCGACAGGAACTCGACCAGTTTCCACGCCGCCGCCTTGCGTTCGGAGCTGCGGAAGATCGCCAGGCTGGTGCCGCCGGCGATGCCCGCGCCCGGGCCATTCGGACCCGGCAATGGCATCGTGCCCCATTGGTCGCGCAGGTGATCAGGCATCCGTTTCTTGAACTCGCGGATGTTCCAGGGGCCTGACAGATAGAAAGCGTAGAAGCCGTTGAAGAACTCGTCCCAGACATTGGAAATCTGGGTCTCCGACATCTTCGGCGCCCAGCCCTGCTCGAACATGTTGGCGTAGAAGCCCAGGGCGCGGCGGAAGCCCGGGCTGCGGAAGTTGCCGCGGTTGTCGTGATCGCGCAGCAGGGGATCCGGCATCTGCAGCGCCAACGAGACCTGCTGCTCGAATTCGTTGACCGGCATCAGGATGGCATAACGACCCGGGCCGGCGTTGCGCTTGATCGCGGCCAGGGCGCGCTCCCACTCGGCCCAGGTGACCGGCGGCTTGTCGAAGCCGGCCTCGCGCAGCAGATCCTTGCGGTAATACAGCAGGCGCGTATCCACGTACCACGGCACGCCCAGCAATTGCCGGTCGACCACGGCGGTATCCCAGATGCCGGGGAAATAGTCGGCCGGCTCGACCACCTTCGACGCGTCCACGTACGTCTGCAACGGCTCCAGCGTGCCCAGCGCGGCGAACTCCGGCAGCCAGGTGTTGCCGAGCTGGCACAGGTCCGGCAGGCCATCGGCGGCGAACGCGGTCAGCAGCTTCTCGTGCGCGGCGGTCCACGGGATGTTCTGCACGTCGACGTCGATGTCCGGGTTCTCGCGTTCGAACTCGGTCACCAGTTCGGCGACGACTTCGGCCTCGCGGCCCATGGCCCAGAACGTCACCTTCTCGCGTCCTTCATCGCGCCCGCAGCCGCTGGACAGCAGCACGCCCGCCAATGCCAGCAGGAGCAGACAGCAGCGCACCAGACATCCCCCACCACCCGAGGGACGTCTGATGCGTGCCGGAGAGAACCTTGCCATGCGGACAGCTTACTTACTGCGGCGTCTGGTTGCGCGCCGGCGCCTCGGGCTGCTGTTCGGCGGCCTGCGCCGCACGCGATTCGGCCGTGCCCAGCGCACGCGCGGCGGCGGCCTTCGGATCCGCGTTGGCCGGCACCTGGATCGGCGCGCCCTCCGGGGTCATCCAGCCGCCCTCGAAACCCGCCCGCGCCAAGCCCTTGCGGATGTACGGGTTCTTCTTCATCACTTCCCAGACGAAGCCGTTCCGGTAGTTGGCGATCATCGTCAGGATCGGTCCCTGGTCGATGCCGATGTAGTCACTGCCCACCCAGCCCTGCCCCGGCACGATGCGCCCGGCCTTCAGCGGAATGTCGTAGTCGAAACTGGGGTTGAACGCGTCCAGGAAGCCATAGCTGGAATACAGGTGTTCGCCGTAGCGCTTGTGCATTTCCTCGGTGGCCGGGATCACGATCTCCGGCGCGAACGGCAGCGAGGCGATCGCCGCGGTCGGGGCGATGGTGCCGTCGTCGAAGTTCTCGCGGAAACCCACCCCGCGCGCGGAGTAGTGGCGGAATTGGCGCTGCTCGCCGCGATATTCCTGCAGGGTCTGCTGCGGCCCGTCGCTGGCGGTCAGTCCCCAGACGTTCTCGCCGTAACCGCGCCACTTCATCGGGTTTTCCATGGCGTAGTTGCGCTGGGCATAGGTGGCGCGGCGGCTGTTCTCGAAGTAGTCGATGCCCTTCTCGCGCATGTAGGCGTCCTGGATGCCGCGGAAGTCGATCCAGACGTGGCTGTACTGGTGTCCGAAATGCGGGCCGAAGGTCAGGTATTCCTGGTCCTGGTACACGCCCCACGATTCGCCGTAGGTGCGCGTCCACACTTCCCAGGCTTCCGGGCCGACCGGATGGCTGGGCGACCCGAGGGCCAGCACGTACAGCATCATCGCCTCGTTGTAGCCCTTCCAGTCATGTGGAATCACCCCGCTTTCCGGGAACCACCCCATCGATACCAGCGGCTTGTTCTTCTGCAGCCAGGTCCAGTCGACCCGCTTGTAGAGCACGTCGGCCAGCTCGCGGATTTCCTTCTCGCGCGGCTCGTCGCGGTCGTAGTACGACTGCGCGAACAACACGCCCATCATCAGCAGCGTGGTGTCCACGCTCGACAGTTCCACCCAGCTCGCATAGCGGTGGCCGGTCTGCATGTCGAGGAAGTGGTAGTAGAAACCCTTGTAGCCACCCTTGCCTTCGGCCTGCGGTCCCTGCGGCAGATCGCGGAAGAACTTCAGGGTGGTCAGGGTGCGATCCACTGCCTGGGTCCGGCTGACCCAACCGTTCTCGATGCCGATCGGATACGCGGTCAGGGCGAAGCCAACCGAGGCGATGCTGGCGAACGGCCGCGACGGAAAACGGTCCGGCGTCAGTCCATTGAGTTCATTGGTGGTGTCCCAGAAGAACTGGAAGGTGCGCCGCTCGACATCGCGGAACAGCGGCGGCAGTTCCGGCTTCTCGGGTTTCTTGCGTACTTCCGGCGCCGGCGCGGCGGCCGGCTTGGGCGCCTCGGCAGGCGCGGGCGCGCGGTTGCAGGCCGCCAGCATGACCACCATCAGGCCCGCCAGCCACGTCCAATTCCGGTTTCCCCTGGCCCCGGCCTGGCCCTTCTTGCCTGTAAACGTTTTCATCTCGAGTTGTTTCTTTCCTTCATGGGTCACCGCGGGTCCGCGGCTAACGCGTGGAGAAAGGAGACCGGCGCATCAGAACGACACCGGTTCGGCTTTGCAATGGCGGTCGATGAACCGCTGGTGCTCGGGCATCGCGTCGACGCAGGCGCTGATCGTCCCGGCGACGCTGTCCATCAGGCGCTTGAGGTCGGCGTCGGTCACGCGATCGACCAGCGGATGCCATCCGCGCGGCTCGATGCCCTGCCCGATCATCACCTGCACCCAGCTGATCTCGGCGAACATCTCGCTGGCGTTGCGGAAGAACCGCCCGCTGTCGCGGAACAGCGCCAGGTTGGCGGCCAGGCTGTCCGGTATCGCCATGTCGCGGCACTGCCGCCAGAACGCAGAATCATCACGCTCGGTGGCCTTGTAATGCAGCACCAGGAAATCGAGGATGCGCTCGAACTCGAACGCCAGCTGGTCGTTGTAGCGTTGCGCGAGCACTTCGTTGAAGCCCTCGCGCGGAAACAGTTCCAGCAGCTTGGAGATGCCGGACTGGACCAGGTGGATGCTGGTCGACTCCAGCGGCTCCATGAAACCGCTCGACAGGCCCAGCGCGACCACGTTGCGGTTCCAGCATTTCTTCCGGCGGCCGGTGGTGAAACGCAGCGGACGCGGATCGGCCAGCGCGCGGCCATCCAGGTTGGCGAGCAGCGTGGCGGCGGCTTCGTCGTCGCTGATGTGGGCACTGGAATAGACGTAGCCGTTGCCGGTGCGGTGCTGCAGCGGGATGCGCCACTGCCAACCGGCGCTGCGCGCGGTCGAGCGCGTGAACGGCGTCGGCGGCCCCACCTTCTCGCAGGGCACGGCCAGCGCCCGATCGCAGGGCAGCCAGTGCGTGTAGTCGATGTAGCCGGTGTGCAGCGCTTCCTCGATCAGCAGTCCGCGGAAACCGGAGCAGTCGATGAACAGATCGCCGGCCACTTCCTCGCCCGAGCGCAGGCGCAACGAGCGGACATGGCCGTTGCCGGGATCAAGATCGACCTGGTCGATGATGCCTTCCACCCGCTTCACCCCGAGGCGTTCGGAGTACGCGCGCAGGTACCGGGCATACAGGCCGGCGTCGAAGTGATAGGCATAGGCGATGTTGGCCAGCGGCGAATCCGCCGGCACGTCGCTCGCGCCGGTCATGAAACGGCCGCGCCGTCCCGCCAGGCTGTTGAGCGTATAGGCATCCAGGGGCTGCGCCATGCCCGCCTTGCGGGCCTTGAACCAGTATTGCTGGAACGGCAGCAGGCCGTAGGGATGGCCGATTTCCTGGCCGAAGCCATGGATGTAGGTATGACCGGTGCGGTACCAGTCATGGAACTCGATGCCCAGCTTGAACGTGCCCTGGGTACTGCGGACGAAGTCGGCCTCGTCGATGCGCAGCAACTGGTTGAACGCCTTGATGTGGGGCACGGTGGCTTCGCCGACGCCGACGATGCCGATCAGTTCGGATTCCACCAGGGTGATGGCGTAGTCCGGTCCCAGCACGCGCGCGAAGGCGGCGGCGGCCATCCAGCCGGCGGTACCGCCACCGACGATCACGATGTTGCGCAGGGACTGTGGATTCATGTTGCGAGGTCGTGGAGCCGATGGGCCAGCCGCTTCCCGCCGTGGCCGGAATACGGCCACGGCGGGACCTCAAGCGGGGCGAACAATGGTGGCGTTTGCGCGGCACCCGGAGAGAGGGTGCCGCGGCGCGGCCGCATCAGAACTTGTAGCTGACTTCCAGGTTGAGCGTACGCGGGAAGTAGTAGATATCACCGCGATCCTTGATTTCGATGTCCGGGTCCAGGCGTCCACCGCTGCCGAAACCGAGGTAGCTGTACTCGGAGTAGTTCTTGAAGTTGAACGCGTTCAACAGGTTGGCGCGAATCGACAACTTGGTGTCGCCCGGCAGCGTGAACTCCTTGGTCGCCTGGAAATCCACCGTGCGGTAGCTGAAGATCTTTCCACCGATCAGGAACTTGCCGTTGGCCGGCGGAGTGAAGCCCACCAACTGGCAACGCGAACCGTCCCAGGCGTCATAGCCGTAGCAGGCGATCGTGTTGCGCGGGGTCGGCGTTTCCAGGACGATCTTCGCGCCGAAGGTGATGCCCCACGGACCGTCGATCGAACCCGCTGCGGTGAAACGGTGCTTGGGCGCGTTGCCCGACTTCACGAACGGCACGTAGCCCAGCCGCGACTTGTCGAAGTAGGCAAACGGATCTTCCGAGTTGGTGCTGTTCTGCCGGCCCTGGGTGTGGGTGTAGCCGAAGTTCACGCCCCAGCCGGAGGCCTTGGTATACGGCTTCTCCAGCGACAGCAGGATCTGGGTGTTGTTGCTCTCCACGCCGTTGTCGCCGACGATCGTGCCGCCATAGCCCGGGACGGTACCGCCCCACGGCGCGCCGCCGTTGTTGAAGAACGCACCGTCCGGATGGCGGTTGGCCAGGGTGAAGCCGAAACCGTCACGCGACATGATGCGCTGGATGGTCACGTCCGAGAGCCATTCGCCGATCTGGTTGGTGATGCCCAGGCTGAACTGGTCGGCATACGGCGTCTTAAGCTTGTTGTTGAGCATGAACACTTCCGCACCGCCACGGCCGGCAATCGCCGCCGACAGGACATCGATGCCGCCCAGGTAAGCCGGGTCCCACGGAATGCAGCGACCGGTGCTGGCCGGTTCGCGCACGCACTGGCCGGTTCCCGGATCCTGGAATTCGAAGCGGACCAGCGATACCGCCGACTTGGTCTTTTCCAGGGCCAGGTCCTTGAACAGATTGCGATCGTACGAACGGCCCGCACCACCATGGATCACGTGGCGCTCGTCGCCGAAGATGTCATAGGAGAAGCCAAAGCGCGGTGCCCAGGCATCCTTGAAGCTCTTCCGGTTGTGGCCGTTGCTGATGTAGTCGGCCGGATTCAGCGCGTCCTTGCCGCCCTTCAGCCAGCGATTGATCCACGGCTCCCCGGGGTTGTCCGGATCGGGACCGTAGAGCGCCGCCAGGTAGGCCGGCGAGGTCACGTGGTCGGTGTAGGCCGGCACGTCCTCGTAATCCCAGCGGATGCCCAGGTTCAACATCAGGTGCTCATTCACCTGCCAGTCGTCCTGGATGTAGAAGCCATACTGCTTGGCGCTGGTCTTGATCAGCGCGGACTGGCCCGGCTCGTCGAACGGCGCCAGGAATTCCACGCGATACGGCGTATCGGAAACC
Source organism: Pseudoxanthomonas sp. 68-E7 (assembly GCF_057773145.1). NCBI lineage: Bacteria > Pseudomonadati > Pseudomonadota > Gammaproteobacteria > Lysobacterales > Lysobacteraceae > Pseudoxanthomonas > Pseudoxanthomonas sp. 68-E7. The sequence goes on from NZ_JBYMTI010000002.1 coordinate 441,602, forward strand.
ACGCCGGTCACCGGATCGAAAGCATAGGTGAACTGCGGGTTGTAGGGTTGGCCGTCGCTGGAGGTCAGATCGATCGACTTGTAGCTCACGCCCATCTTGATGGTGTGATCGCCATGCCACTGGAAGCTGTTGAAGGTCAGGTCATCCTGGATCGACCAGCCCTTCTGCACCGCGCTCTTGACGCTGAAGCCGTCGGCCGGGCCCAGGTTCAGCAATGCGCGCTCGGCGGGTTCGGGCTGGCCGGTATCCTCCAGCCAGGCAATCTTGCGGCCGTTGCCGAATCCGAACGGATTCGGATTGTTCTCGGTACGCTCGGTGGTGACGATCAACTCGTTGAAGAAGCGGTCACCGCTGTGCTGCCAGCGCAGGTTGGAACGCTTGTCCTTGTTGATGCGCTGCTGGCCATGCTCGGGGGTGTCCTGCCCGCCGATGTTGCCGGCCTGGGTCTCGTCGCGGTACTGGGCACTCAGCTCCAGCCGATCACGCTCGTTGAGATCCCAGCTCAGCTTGCCGAAGTACAGGTCCTCCTCCAGCGGCAGATAGGCCGCGCCGTAGTAGGAACGCAGATCGGCCGGCAGCAGGTCACCCACGTTGCCGGCTTCGGCGGAGGGCTGGATGCTGCGGGCGTAGATGTTTTCCTTGTTCTCGTAGGCGAAGAAGAAGTGCATCCGGTCCTTCAGGATCGGACCGCCGACCGCCAGGCCCCACTCCTTGATCTGCGACTTGCCCTTGTCCTTGTTCCATTCGCTGGGCAGCTTCTCGCGCATGTTCTCGTCGGTGTAGTGGTAGAACACCTCGCCTTCGAACTCATTGGTGCCCGAGCGGGTCGCCGCGGTGATCGCCGCGCCGCTGATCTGGCCGTACTCGGCCTTGTAGTTGGAGGTGATGACCTTGTATTCACCAATGGCCAACTGCGGGAACGGGTTGCCCGCGCTCTGCTGCTGGCCGGCGATGCCGCCGCGCTCGACATAGCTCTTCTGGCTGACGCCGTCGATGAACAGGTTGGTCGAGCTGGTGTTGGTCACGCCGCTGCGCAGTTCGGCGACACCCTGGGCATTGATCTTGAATTGCATGCCCGGGATGGTGTCGGCGAACTCCAGGAAGTTGCGGGTCGCCTGCGGCAGGGTCTCGATCTGGCGCTGGGAAATGGTGTTGCCGACTTCGGAGGTGCGCACGTCGCGCAACAGCGGCGCCGACACGGTGACGGTGTCCAGGTTGGTCGCATCGCCCGTCGGCGCGGCCACCGGCGCGCCGGAATCGAGGTTCAAAGTGGAACTGGCCGCCACGGCCAGGGTCACCGTCTGCGACGCACCGCCCGCCTGCACGGTGTAGGTGCCCGGCGGCAGCCCGACCAGGGTATAGCTGCCGTTGGCGTTGGTCTGGGTGCGGCGAACCGCGCCCGTGGCGACGTTGGTGGCAACAACTTCGGTGCTCGCCGATGCGCCGGCCACCTGGCCGCGCAAGGTGGCGCCGGTGGACTGGGCAAAGGCCGGTGCACTCATCGCCAGGCAGCTGACGAGTGCACAGGCCAGGAGGGTGCGATTTGGATTTCGCGCTTTGTGATTGCGTTGCTTCATGGTCATAAGTCCAGGACGTGAAGGTAAGGGCAGTTTCTGGTGCTGTTGTCCGAGGCAAACTGTCGGGAGCCGCATGCCAGGTCAGGCGACGGTTCCCGCCGGTTCACCAGTTGAGTCCGAAAGTGATCTTGAATGTCCTCGTGGGATAGGCGATGTCGTAGCGTGAGGTATTGTTGAGCTGGCGATTGCCAAAATTGGGATTGGGTACGGCCACACTGGTCGAATTCGCGGGATTGCGTCCCGATCCGCGGTTTCCATCCCAGCCCGTCCAGTTGTTCCAATCGAATGCGTTGATCAGATCGGCGCGGATGCGGAACTTGAGATCAGTTCCGGTATCCCACTCCTTCTGGACCGCGAGATCGAACTGTTTGTAGCCGATCGTGGTGTCGGCATAGTAGGGGTTGAAGTAGCAGTTCCAGGTATCGATGCTGATGCAGTCCAACGACTCGCGCGCTTCCGGCGTGGCCAGCGTCAGCTTGCCGGACAGGGTCATGCCCCAGCCCACATCCATGATGCCGGTCGCCACCAGGCGATGCTTGGAGACACCCAGCGACTCGGTGAAGGCCACGTTGTCCAGGTCCGGATAGTCGAACGAGAACGTGTCGTGGTTGTTGCGGTTCTCCTTGGCATCGCTGTAGGTGTAAGCCAGCGTCGTGCCCCAACCCGACTCACGGGTGTACGGCTTGTCCAGCGACAGCAGCAGGGAGGTCAGGCGGGTTTCCACGGCATTGCGGCCGATGAGCAGGCGGCCGAAGCCCGGCAGATTCGCCGGCGGTGCGCTGCCGAACGACCTGCCCGCCGGGAAGAAGGAACCATCCGCGAGACGATTGCCCACCGAGAACAGGATGCCGTCATGGCTCAGGATGTGCAGCAGCGTCACCGACGAATTCCAGTCGTGCCCGAACAGGCTGAGCGCATTGCGCATGCCAAGGCTGAACTGATCCGAGTACGGCGTCTTGATGTCGTTGTCGATCATGTAGACGGTGGTGCCGTTGTTCGGATTCGCCGCCACCAGCGCGTCCAGGGTCGCCTGGTCGTAGTAGCTCGGATTCCAGGTCAGACAGGTCGCCGGCTGATTGGAACAGTCGTGCCCGGGCGTGTTGAACCGGTAGGTGTAACTCTGGAACGCCAGGCTGTATTGCTCACGCGCCATGAAGTCGAACTGGTTGCGACTGTAGGCGCGACCGGCCCCACCGAAGATCACATGGCGCTGGTCACCGAACAGATCGTAGGAAAAGCCGACACGTGGCTGCCACGCATCCTTGAACGCCTTGCGATTGCTCCCTGTCGAGATGAAGTCGTTGTAGTTGTAGTCGACGTTCGCGTTGTTGATCGGCCCATAGCTGCGCAGCGCGTTGACCAGTGAGGCCGGCGTGACGTGGTCCTCGAAGCTGGGGGTCTTCTCGTAATCCCAGCGCAGGCCCAGGTTCAAGGTCAAATGCTCATTGACCTCCCAGTCGTCCTGGAAATAGATGCCGAACTGGGTGTTGTCGGACTCCACCGGCCCCATCGTGCCGATGCCGGTCGAGGTGAAGTTGACTTCGTAGGGAATCTCGAAGCTGCGGGCGATATCAAAGCGATACTGCGGATTGGGAGGCAGGCGCTGGTAGGCGCTGATGTCGATCTTCTTGTACTTGATGCCGGCCTTGATGGTGTGGCTTTCCCAACCGAAGAAGGTGAAATCGTTCTGGAAGGCGAAGCCCTTCTGCCCCTTGTCCTGCATATCGGTGCCGCCACCGAAATTGAGCACTGCCTGCATGGCGGGATTGTTGTTACCTCCCTGCCCCTGTGCCGGAATCTGATAGTTGAAGCCAGGCCCCACGGAGATCGGTCGCGGACCGAACGATGCATCTTCGTAAGTGATGTGGGCATCGTTGAGCCAACTCTGCGCGCTGTACTGGTAACGCAGGTCATAGCGCGTGTCCTTGCCCGCGCGCGTGGTTCCGTAGTCGGCCGTGTTCTGGTTGCCGATGTTCGCCAGATCGTCTTCCTTGCGATCCTTGATGGTGAACTCGACCAGATGCGCATCGCCCGGCGTCCAGCTTAGCTTGCCGAACCAGAGGTCCTCGCTGAAGGGCGATCCGGTGCTGTTGCGAATGCGTTCCTGGACGCTGGGCGGCAACTGTTCGATCGGAACGTTCCGGCCCGACGGGCCCGGCGTCACGTCGCGAGGACGGAGGATGTCCTTGCCCTCATAGGTGGCAAAGAAGTGCAGGAGGTCCTTGACGATGGGACCGCCGAAAGACGCGCCGTACTGTTCGGCACTCCGGTCCTGGACCACATCCCCACGGCGCTGGCGTGGCGTGCGCGCCATCCAGTCCTGGTTCGAGTAGTCCCAGAAGAAGCTGCCTTCGAATTCGTTGGTGCCGGACTTGGTGACTGCGGTGATGGCCGCGCTGCTCAGCTGATCGTATTCGGCCTTGTAGTTGGACGTGATGACCTTGTATTCGCCCACCGCCAACTGGGGGAACGGGTTGCCGGCGGTGGAGTCCTGCCCGGTGATGCCACCCTTGAGCACATAGTCCTTCTGGCCCACGCCGTCGATATAGACGTTGATGCCATTGGAGATCTGCGCACCACTGCGCAGCGAGGTCACTTCGTCGACACCGGAACGGGTGACGGCAATGCCTGGAATGGTGTCGGCGAACGCCAGGAAGTTGCGGGAGTTCTGCGGCAGCGCCTCGAGCTGCTTCTGGGTCACGTAGCCGCCGACTTCCGAGGTCCGGGTTTCGATCGCGACCGGCGCGGCGGTCACCACCACACCGTCCAGCGTGGTCGCCGGCTGCGCACTGGTCGCTTCGGTCGTCTCTCCGAGGTTCAACGTCACCGTCTGGCCGACCGAAACCGTGATCGATTCGCTGTACCGTTCGCCACCACGCTCGACGTCGAGCCGATAGGTTCCCGGCGGCAGGCCACCCAGCGAGTAATTTCCGCTGGCGCTGGATTGAACGCTGCGGGTCAGGCCCGTGGCGACGTTGGTCGCGGTTACCCGGACGGCCGCATCACCTGCAACCTGGCCGCGGATCGTCGCGCCGGTGGATTGCGACAGCGCGATCGGCGCCACGCCCAGCGCAAGCCAACTGGCCAGCGCACAGCTCAATACCCTGCGCCGCGGAGAATGATTCGAACGGTTTCTATACCCCATGATTTCCCCCTCCCGGGACGATCAATTCAAGGCAATGTGGTCGTGGAAACGATTACATCTGCGAACAAAAAAAATCCCGCCTGACCTCCGCTCCTATCGTGTCCCGCCAGGTCCGCTCCCCGCGCTCGACTCGCGCACGATGAGTTCCGGTACCAGGGTCTGCGCTTCATTCGACATGTTGTCCTCCGCATCGATGCCATCCAGCAGGCGGGTCATCGCATGACCGCCCAGTTCGGCAATGCTGACCCGCATCGTCGTCAAGGGCGGGTGAACGAAGCGTGCGAGCGGAATGTCGTCGAACCCGGCCAGCGCGATGTCGCCGGGTACGTTCACGCCTGCTTCGTTCAAGGCATACAGGCATCCCAGCGCCATCATGTCGTTGGCGGCAAACACCGCATCCGGGCGCTGTTTCGATGAAACGATCTGCTTGCCGGCCTCGTAGCCGGAGGCTTCGCTGAAGTCGCCGGGCAATTCCCACGCCTCGCCCTTGCCGGCCAGCGCATCGCGATAACCGCGCAGGCGCTCGCGCGCATCGAAGTTGTCTTCCGGCCCGCCGACGAAGGCGATGCGGCGGTGCCCGGCCTGCAGCAGATGCCCGGTCATCGCGCGGGCGCCGCCGTAGTTGTCGATGCTCAGCACCGGGTACGGCGCGCCGTCGAGCTGGGTGTTGATCAGCACCACCGGCAACGAGGACGGCAGGTTGTCGGTCAGGAAACCGGGGCGATCCGCGTACGGCGACAGCACCAGCAGGCCGTCGACGCGGCCGCGCATCGCGCGCAGCGCCTCGCCCTGCTCTTCCGGATGGCCGTGGTAGCTCGACACCAGCAGGTGCTGGCGGCGCGCGCGCGCAATCTGATCGATGCCGCGGATCAACTCGGAGAAGAACTCGCCGTACAGATCCGGCAGGACCACGCCGATGGTCTGGGTACGGCGGCTGCTGAGGCTGCGGGCGGCGGCGTGCGGCTGGTAGCGCAGGCGATCGGCGGTCTCGACGACGTGACGACGTACCGTCTCGGCCACGTTGTCGTGTCCGTTCAGTGCGCGCGACACCGTGGCGACGGATACCTTCGCCTCGCGTGCCACATCTTTGATGGTGACGGCCGTTCGCGCCATTGAGCCGCCCCTCCGCGGTCATGACTGCAATTGCTGAGGACTGTAAACGTTTTCAAAACGGGATGTAAAGCCCACGTTAGATACTGATGACAGCGCAGTCATTTCAACGACTTACTCGGGCATTTTTCTCACCTTTCCGTGTTGCGTCGCAACAAACAGGACAAAAACGGGACATGGGACGGCTTGAACCCTGTCGCCACGGACATCGCCCGAGAACCGCCGCTCGCGCCGGAGGTGTCGCGACGCCGCATGTAATCGTTTCCAGCTTCCACTAGTCTGACCTGCCCGCCCCCGCACAGGTGCTCCGCATGAACCGTCCGCTGGATCGAAGGCAAGCCATCAAGCTGCTCGGCGGCGGGCTTGCCGGTGCCGCGCTGTTGCGCCAGTTGTCGGGCGCCGGTGCCGTGAAGGCGACGGAACCACGCCGCGATGCGCCGAACATCCTGTTCATCATGACCGATGACCAGTCGCAGAAGGCGTTGAGCATTTACGGCAATCCGATCCTCAAGACACCGCACATGGATCGGATCGGCCACGAGGGCATCCGCTTCGATCAGTCCTTCGTCACCACGTCCGTATGCGCGCCCAGCCGGGCCAGCTATCTCACCGGCCTGTACGCGCATGCGCACGGCGTCACCAGCAACGGCGAGGAACCGGGCTGGTACGAACAGATGGGATTGCGCCACGACCAGATCACCTACCCGATGCTGCTCCAGCGGGCCGGCTATCACACCGCGGTGGTCGGCAAGTGGCACATCAAGTCGATGCCGACCGGGTTCGATCACTGGGCCATCCTGAAGGGACAGGGCAGCTATTTCGATCCTTCATTCATCGTCAACGGCGCGCCGGTCCGCTTCCGCGGCCACACCGACGATGTGATCGGCGATCAGGCGCTGGCCTATCTGCAACAGCGTCCGAAGGATCGGCCGTTCTGCCTGTGCTACCAGTTCAAGGCGCCGCATGGCCCGTGGGAGCCGCATCCGCGCTTTTTTGACGCCTACCGGGATGTCGAGATTCCACTGCCGGTCGGTTTCGGCAAGCCGCAGCCCGCGGGATCGCCGATTGCGTTCTCGCGGACCACGCAGGAAATCGGCGACATGGGCGATTTCTTCCGCGCCGCCGAACGCCGCAAGGCACAGGTGGATCGCGACCTGCCCGTCGGCGAGCGCGAACGCGCGGTGCTGCAGGCATTCATCCGCAACTACTACCGCGTGCTGCTGGGCGTGGACGAGAACGTCGGACGGGTGCTGGATTTCCTGGATCGCGAGGGTCTGGCGGAAAACACCCTCGTCGTCTACACCTCCGACAACGGCATGTTCCTGGGCGAGCACGATTTCTACGACAAGCGGCTGATGCTGGAGCCTTCGATCCGGGTACCCACGCTCATGCGCTGGCCCGGCCGCATCCGTCCCGGCCGGACCGACGACAGGCACATGGTGCTGAACATCGATGTGGCCCCTACCCTGCTCGATCTGGCGGGCGTCGCGCCGCCGGCCTGGATGCACGGACGCAGTTGGAAGCCGCTGCTGGAAGAACGCCATACCGAATGGCGCCGGGACTTCCTGTACGAGTGGTACGAGTACCCGGCGGTGCACTGCGCGCGCAAGCATCGCGGCGTGCGCACCGAACGCTGGAAGCTCATCCACTTCTGGGAGCAGCCGGAGGAATGGGCGCTCTACGACCTGCGCGAGGATCCGGACGAACAGGTCAATCTGATCGATCGTCCCGAACAGGCCGATCGGATCGCGGCCCTGAAGCAGCGCATCACCGCCCTGCGCGCGCAGACCGGCGACGTGGATCCGCCCGGCTATGTCGCGCCAGCGCTGGCGCCGGGCAAGTGCCCGGCCTGACCACCGGTCTTTCCCCGAAAAAAGAGAGGCCCGCCAACGGCGGGCCTCTGCATTCCGAGTCCGGACAGGGCGACCTTACTTCGCCGTGACCTCGAACTTCGCTTCCAGCGTGTCGACCGAATTGCCGCCGGCGAACACCGTGAAGCTGCCGGGTTCCACCACCCGCTTCATCGCCGTGTCGTACATCGCCAGGTCCTCGAAACCCAGCTTGAAGGTCAGCGTTTTCGACTGGCCCGGTTCCAGTTGGACGCGTTCGAAACCGCGCAACTGCTTCACCGGACGGGTCACCGAGGCGACGTCGTCGCGCACGTACAGCTGCACCACCTCTGCGCCGGCGCGCTTGCCGGTGTTGGTCACGGTCACGCTGACTTCCTGGGTGCCGTCGGCGGCGATGCGCGGATGCTTCACCGCCAGGCCGCCGTACTGGAAGGTCGTGTAGCTCAGGCCATGGCCGAAGGCGTACAGCGGGGTCCAGGGCACGTCGATGTACTTGGAGGTATAGCGTTCGGTTTCGCTTGGCGGACGGCCGGTGTTCTTGTGCGCGTAGTAGATCGGCACCTGGCCGACGGTACGCGGGAAGGTCACCGGCAGCTTGCCGGCCGGATTGAAGTCGCCGAACACCACGTCGGCGATCGCATTGCCGCCTTCCACCCCCGGGAACCACGCCTCCAGGATCGCCGGCACGCGTTCGCGCAGCGGCCCGATGGACAGCGGACGGCCGTTGAGCAGCACCGCCGCGGTCGGCTTGCCGACCTTGGCGACCGCGTCGGCCAGCGCCTGCTGCGCGCCCGGCAGATCCAGCGAGGTGCGGTTGCGCGCTTCGGCGCTCATGTCCGGATGCTCGCCCAGGAACAGCAGCACCGCGTCGGCCTGCTGGGCGGCGTTCACCGCGTCGGCGATACCCGTGGTCTCGCCGCCTTCGAGCGAGGTGCCTTCGACGTACACCACCTTGGTGCCGGATCCGACTGCCGCGCGGATGCCCGCCAGCGGGGTGATCGCATCCTCGTCGCGACCGGCGCCGGCCCAGTTGCCCAGCATCGCCCGGCGCAGGTCCGCCAGCGGTCCGATCACCGCCAGGGTTTTCACCCTCTGCTTGTCCAGCGGCAGCACGTTGCCGGTGTTGTCCAGCAGCACCAGCGACTTGCGCGCCATCTCGCGGGCGGCCGCACGGCTGTCCGCGGTCAGGGTGCGCGCCTTCTCGCGCTCGACGTTGCAGTAGCGGTACGGGTCCTCGAACAGGCCCATCCGGTACTTGGCCCGCAGCACGCGGCGCACCGACTCGTCCACGGTGGCGACCGGCAGCTTGCCGGCCTTCACCGCCGCGGGCAGGTCTTTCACGTAGATGCGGCTGACCATGTCGATGTCCACGCCCGCGCGCAGGCCGAGCACGCCGGCATCGGCGCGGTTGCCGGCCACGCCGTGCTTGATCAGCTCTTCCACGCCGGTGTAGTCGCTGACCAGCAGGCCGTCCCAGCCCCACTCCTTGCGCAGCACGTCATTGATCAGATCGCCGTTGGCATGCATCGGCACGCCGCCGACCTCGTTGAACGAGGCCATCACCGACTGCGCACCGGCGTCCACCGCGGCCTTGAACGGCGGCAGGTAGACCTCGCGCAGCGTGCGCTCGGAGATGTCGGCGATGTTGTAGTCGCGGCCGCCCTCGGCGGCGCCGTAGGCGACGAAGTGCTTGGCCGTCGCCAGCAGGGTGTCGCCATTGCCCAGTTGCTTGCCCTGGAAGCCGCGCACGCGCGCCGCCGCCAGCACCGAACCCAGATAGGGATCCTCGCCCGCGCCCTCGACGATGCGACCCCAGCGCGGATCCCGCGCCACGTCCACCATCGGCGCATAGGTCCAGTGGATGCCGTAGCCGGCGGCCTCCCAGGCGGCCACGCGCGCGGCGTTCTCGACCTCGGCCGGGTCGAAACTGGCCGATTCGCCCAGCGGCACCGGGAAGATGGTGCGGTAACCATGGATGACGTCGTAGCCGAACATCAGCGGGATGCCCAGGCGCGACTCCTCGACCGCGATGCGCTGCAGGCGGCAGGTCAGCTCGGCGCCCTGGGTGCCCAGGAAGGTGCCGATCTCGCCGTTGCGAATCTGGTCCTCGCCGCCGGCCATCGCCTGCGGGCCGGTGTCGTTGCCCAGCCCGGGCGGCTGGTTGAGCTGGCCGAGCTTTTCTTCCAGGGTCATCTTCGCCAGCAGGCCCTCGATGAAGGCCGCTTCGCCGGCCGGCGCCTTCTGCTGGTCGCGGGCCCCCACGGCCGGGGCCACCAGGGCCGTGGCGATGGCCACGGCCAGCCACCAGTGGCGGCGCGCGCGCGGACGGGCGCCGGCGGACAGGCCGGCGCGGGTACGACTGTTCATGTGTTTCCACCTCCCATGGGCAAGGGGCGGAATGTAAACGTTTTCAGTGCTGCCTGCAAAAGCGCGGTCAGGCCCTGGTTCCAAGGCCTTCCGGCGGCCGCTCAGGCCGGCTCGCCGGGTCCGGAAGCGTGGATGGACAGCGCGTGGATGTCGGTGGTCATCATCTCTCCCAGGGCGGCATAGACCGCCCGATGGCGGGCCAGCGGCGCCAGTCCGGCGAACGCCGGGCTGACGATGGTGACGTCGAAGTGGCCGCGCCCGTCGCGGGCCCCGGCATGGCCGGCATGGCGATGGCTGTCGTCGACCACCTCCAGGCGGCTGGGCTGGAACGCCTGTTCCAGTGCCTGGCGGATGCGCGCGACCCGTTCGGCGGTCACGGCAGCACCTTGCGGAACGGACGCACGTCGACCCGCGCATACACACCCGCCTCCACATAGGGATCAGCCTGTGCCCAGGCCTGGGCCGCGGCCAGCGACTCGAACTCGGCGATGACGATGCTGCCGCTGAAGCCGGCCTCGCCCGGGTCCTCGGCATCGATGGCCGGGCACGGGCCGGCCAGCAGCAGCCGGCCTTCGTCGCGCAGCGCGGTCAGGCGGGCCAGGTGGGCGGGACGGGCGGCCATGCGCCGGGGCAGCGCGCCTTCGGTGTCATGGCCTTCGATGGCATACCACATGGGTTCACTCACTCGGGACGGGGATGAACGGATTGTACGGGCCGCCCGCCCGGCGGTGCTGGACAGGGCTGGGCGCAGCCCTTACTCTTGCGTCTACTGCACGGCCGGAAGCAGCGGCCCGTCAGGGGATTTCCCAGGCACTGCACCGGATTCGCCGGCCAGCCGCCCAACGACGATCGATTCGCTGCCCCTACCCGCCCGCGCCGACGACCTCCTCGCTGTCGACCGCCGCCTCTTTCGCGGCGAGTTCCTCTACGGCGTGATGACATGTTTGCTGTACGGAAGCGTTCGCCCGCAAGGCCCTGTTCGGCATGAAGACCATGGCGTCCATGCGGCAACGCGTGCAATCGAAGGCATTGTGACCCGCACTACGGCTTTTTCTTGATGAGCTCCGAACTCGCGCAAGACGCGACCCCGACAAGCCAGTCCACGCACCCGCAGCAGCAGGAAATGCCGCTGGCCGTCGTGCATGGGCAGCCGGTGCTGCAGATCCCCCAAGATCTGTACATCCCGCCGGACGCGCTGGAAGTCATCCTGGACGCCTTCGAAGGCCCGCTGGATCTGTTGCTGTACCTGATCCGCCGGCAGAACCTGGACATCCTGGACATCCCGGTGGCGGAAATCACCCGCCAGTACGTGGACTACATCAACGTCATGCAGGAGCTGCGCTTCGAGCTGGCGGCCGAGTACCTGGTGATGGCCGCCATCCTGGCCGAGATCAAGTCGCGCATGCTGCTGCCGCGGCCGGTCAACGAGGACGGCGACGAAACCGACCCGCGCGCCGAACTGGTCCGCCGGCTGCAGGAGTACGAGCGCTTCAAGCAGGCCGCCGAGGATCTGGACACCCTGCCCCGCCAGGACCGCGACACGACCCCGGTGCAGGCGCACGTGCCGGATCGGGCCTCGGTCAAGCTGCCGCCGCCGGTGGAGCTGAAGGAAATGCTGCTGGCGCTGCACGACGTGCTCAAGCGCGCCGAGCTGTTCAGCGGCCACCACATCAAGCGCGAGGCGCTGAGCGTCCGCCAGCGCATGGGCGACGTGCTGTCCCGCCTGGACGACGGCCGCTTCCACCGCTTCGAATCGATGTTCACCGCCGAGGAAGGCAAGCTCGGCGTGCTGGTGACCTTCCTGGCCATGCTGGAACTGGCCAAGGAGCAGTTGCTCGATATCGTGCAGGAAGCCCCGCTGGCGCCGATCTACGTCAAGTCGCTGGCGCTGAACAACACCAACGAACCGCTGCAGTTCTCCAGCGAGTTCGACGACAGCGACGCCGCTGCCAACGACGCCTGACCGGCCCCCGTATTCCATCCGCCTGGACCAACGCAAGCGCACGAATGGATCAATCGCTCATCAATCGCATCGTCGAAGCCGCCCTGCTGGCGGCCAACCAGCCTCTGTCGCTGGCCCAGTTGCATGGCCTGTTCCCGGAAGAGGAACCGGCGCCCGCCGGCAGCGTCGAACGCGCGCTGGAGGAATTGCGTGAGGGCTGCGTCGATCGTGGCGTGGAACTGGTCGAGGTGGCCTCCGGCTTCCGCTACCAGGTCAAGGCCGACGTGCACGGCTGGGTCGCCCGCCTGTGGACCGAGCGCAAGACCAAGTACACCCGCGCCACCCTGGAAACCCTGGCGCTGATCGCGTACCGCCAGCCGATCACCCGCGGCGAGATCGAACAGGTCCGCGGCGTGGCGGTGAGCAGCAACATCATCCAGGCGCTGGAAGAGCGCGAGTGGATCCGCGTGGTCGGCCATCGCGACGTGCCCGGCCGGCCGGCGCTGTTCGGCACCACCAAGGGCTTCCTGGACTACTTCGGCCTCAAGCGCCTGGACGAACTGCCGCCGCTGTCCGAGTTGAAGGACATCGGCGAACTGGAACCGCAGCTGCCGCTGGACGGCGCACCGGTCCCGGCCGGCGTCGCGCTCGATGCGGAAGACGCGGGCGACGCCGATGCCGGCCCGGCGGACTCCCTTGCCGATGGCGAGGACGAAGAAGACATGCAGACAACGGCGGGAACCACGGGCGACGAGTCCGGCGAGCCACCGCAGGAAGACGCCACGGACGGCGCGCAACCCGACACCGAGGCCGCGCAGGACGACGACGCGGACACCCACGAACCGATCGCCGACGAAGACGAAGGCGACACCGGCAATTCCATCGACACCCAGGATGACGACGCTGAAAGCCTTGAGGAAGGCCGGGCCTCGTCGGAGCAGAAACCATGAGCAATCCCCCCCGCAACAAACTCTCGCTCAAGCGCGACGCCGCCGCCGAAGCCCCCGCCAGCAAGCTGGAAGAACGCCTGCACAAGGTGCTGGCGCAGGCCGGCCTGGGCTCGCGCCGCGCGCTGGAGCAACGCATCGCCGACGGCCTGGTCAAGGTCAACGGCGAGACCGCGCAGGTCGGCATGAGCGTCAAGAGCGGCGACAAGATCGAACTCGACGGCCGCCAGTTCGTCGCCAGCGCGCTGGCCGAGCCCGCCCGCGTGCTGATGTACAACAAGCCCGAAGGCGAAGTGACCACCCGCGAGGATCCCGAAGGCCGCCCGACCGTGTTCGAGGCGCTGCCGGTCCTCAAGGGCGCGCGCTGGATCGCCATCGGCCGCCTGGACATCAACACCACCGGCCTGCTGCTGCTGACCACCGACGGCGAACTCGCCAACGCGATGATGCATCCCTCCTACGAGGTCGAGCGCGAATACGTCGTGCGCGTGCGCGCCCCGGAAGGCCAGGAGACCGTGCCGGACAACATCGCCGATCGCCTGCGTCGCGGCGTCGCCCTGGAAGACGGCCCGGCCAAGTTCGACGAAATCGAACGCATCGGCGGCACCGACTCGCACGACTGGTTCCGCGTGGTGGTCAAGGAAGGCCGCAACCGCGAAGTGCGCCGCCTGTGGGAATCCCAGGGCTGCCAGGTCAGCCGGCTCAAGCGCACCCGCTACGGCCGCATCTCGCTGCCGCAGCCGCTGCTGCGCGGGCAGTCGCAGGAACTGTCCGATGCCCAGGTCGAAGCGCTGCGCAAGGAACTGGGCCTGGAAGACGGCGCCCCCGCCGCGCTCACCCTGCAGCCGGTGATCGGCCAGCGTCGCGCCGCCAAGTCCACCGTGCACGTGTCGCGCGAAGGCCGCAGCCAGGGTTACGTCAACGGCCACAACACCGCTGACGAAGGCCGCGAACTGCGCCGCTTCGATCACGTGCGCGAGGATCGCGGCCGTGGTCGCGGCAAGAAGCCGCACGGCGGCCTGACGGTCAGCGGCGAAGCCGCGGCCAAGCAGGCGCAGAAGCCGTTCAAGCAGCGCAAGATGAAGGGCCCGAAGCCGTTGCCGGATGGCAATCCGGCCGCGTTCCGCAGCTGGTACGTGCCGGAAGGCGTCGACACCGGCCCGTCGGGCCATCGCAATGCCGGTCCCGGCCGCAAGGGTCCGGGCGGCGGCGGCGCCGGCAAGCGTGCCGGTCGTCCCCAGCAGGGCAGCGGCGCCGGCTTCGGCAATGACTATGGCGGCTACGGTGGCGAAGCCCGTGGTCCGCGCGGCCCGCGCGGTCCCGGCGGCGGTGCGGGTGGCGGCGCCGGCAAGCCGCAGCGTGCGGCGCGCCCGTATGGCCATCCGGGCAATGCGCCCAGCTTTCCGTCCGATCACGCCACGCCCGGCGGATTCAGCCCGTACGGCCAGCCGCGCGGTCCGCGCCCGCAGGGCGGACGCCCCGGCGGCGGCGGCAACCGTCCACAGAATGCCGGCCCGCGTCCCGGCGGTCGCCCGGGTGGCGCCCGTCCGGCCGGTAGCCGGGGCCCGGGCGGACGTCCCGGGGGCGGCGGTCATCGCCCGCGCGGCGGCGGCGGCGGCGGCGGCCATCACGGCTGATGCGAACGGAAAAGGCGCCCCAAGGCGCCTTTTCCTTTTTCGCGCCACCGCCATGCGCGGACGCGCGCATCCGCTGGCTTCACCCGGACTTCATCGTCCTCCCGCGTTCGCCCTCGATGCTCGCCGGGTTCCTTCGAGCGAAGCAGTGGATGCACAACGGAAACCATGACGTCATCGTGGTCGGCGCCGGCTTCGCCGGCCTGGCCTGCGCCCGCGAACTCGCTCGCGCCGGCAAACGGGTCTGCGTGCTCGATCGCAAGCGCGATCTCGGCGAGCGCCTGCACACCACCGGCATCCTGGTGCAGGAGGCGCTGGCCGATCCGCTGCTGGCCGATCTCCCGGCCGCAATCCGCCATGCCGTGCCCGCGGTCAAGCTGTATGCCCCCGGCCTGGAGAACATCGAACTGGCCGCGCCCGGCTATCGCTTCCACACCACCGACACGCCCGCGCTGATGCGCTGGCTTGGCGAGCAGGCGCTCGAAGCCGGTGTCGAACTGCGCCTGTCCTGCGCCTTCCGCGAAGCGCGCGCCATCGCGGACGGCTGGCAGTTGCCCGGCATCGGCCAATGCCGCTATCTGGTCGGCGCCGACGGTGCGCGTTCGAAGGTCGCCGCGTACTTCGGCCTGGGCCGCGTGCGCGAATTCCTGTACGGCGTGGAGCACGAATACGACGGTGCCGGACTGCATCGCCCGGATGCGCTGCACTGCTTCATCAGCCGGCGCTGGGCGCCCGGCTACATCGGCTGGATCGCGCAGACGCCGCGCGGCGTGCAGGCCGGGCTGGCCCTGCGCATGCGCCCCGGAACGCGCCCGCCGGATCTGGCCGGCTTCCTGGATCACGTCGCCCCGGTGGTCGGACTATCGCGGCCCCGCCCGCCGGACAGCGTCCGCGCCGGCCTGATTCCCTGCGGCGGTCCGGTCCATCCGCGCCTCCGCCACGACGTACTGCTGGCCGGCGACGCGGCCGGCGTGGTGTCGCCGGTGACCGCCGGTGGCATCCATTCGGGGCTGCGCCATGGCGCCGACATCGGGCGCGCCCTCGTCCAGGCGCTGGAGTCCGGGATTGCGCCGCAGGTCTCGACGATCCGCGCCATTCCCGCCTGGCGCCGCAAGCGTGCCCTGCGCTGGGCCTTCGATCACCTGCAATGGGACTGGCCCTTCGACCTGCTGCTGGCGTCGCCGCCGCTGCGCCGGATGGCCGAGCAGATCTATTTCCATCGCCGCGGACAGGCTTCCGCCGCGGCCTGAATCCATGCCCTGCCCCGGTCCTGCCGATTGCGCTGGATCAAGGCCGGCCCGGGGCGGTCGGCTACAATACGCGGGTTCGAATAACGCACGATTCCCCATGTCCTCCGCTTTTGGCACCGAGACGGTGCTGGACGTCCGTCACTGGACCGACGACTACTTCAGCTTCACCACCACCCGCGACGACGGTTTCCGCTTCGACAACGGCCAGTTCGTGATGATCGGGCTGCAGACCGAAGGCAAGCCTCTGCTGCGCGCCTATTCCATCGCCAGCGCCAACTGGGAAGAACAGCTCGAGTTCTTCAGCATCAAGGTGCCCAACGGCCCGCTGACCTCGCGGCTGAAGGACATCCAGCCCGGCGACACCGTGGTGATCGGCCGCAAGCCGACCGGCACCCTGCTGATCAGCGACCTGCATCCGGGCCGCAACCTGTACCTGCTGGGTACCGGCACCGGCCTGGCGCCGTGGCTGTCGATCATCAAGGATCCGGAAACCTACGAGCGCTTCGACCGCGTCATCCTGACCCACGGCGTGCGTCATGTGCAGGACCTGGCCTACCGCGACTATTTCGAGAAGGAACTGCCGCAGCACGAGTTCCTCGGCGAGATCATCCGCGAGAAGCTGCTGTATTACCCGGCGGTCAGCCGCGAGGACTTCCCCAACCACGGTCGCCTGACCGATCTGATGGCCAGCGGCCGGATGATGGAAACGCTGGGCCTGGACGCGCTGGATCCGGACAAGGACCGCGCCATGATCTGCGGCAGTCCGCAGATGCTGGCCGATTTCCGCGGCCTGCTGGACGCGCGTGGCTTCACCGCCGCCCCGCGCATCGGCACTCCCGGCCAGTACGTGTTCGAGCGCGCCTTCGTCGAGAAGTGACGCCGGGTGGGCCGACGGCCCGCCCTACCGTTCGCCGTAACGCAGCCAGATGACCGCGCTGCGTTCGTTGTCGAACACGTGGCCCTGGAAGCCGTTTTCATTGGCCAGGATGCTGGCCAGTTCCACCTGCGGAATCTGGTCCAGGTGCTTTTCCACATAAGCCACCCGCACCGCTTCCAGGCCCTCGCCGAGCATGGCCTGGACGAACTGCAGCAATTGCTCCGGCGGTGGCGGTTCGCCTTCCATGTCGTCGACCACCAGCAAACCGGCCGGCCGCAGCCGCCGCACTTCCATCGCAATCCGGCGCCAGTACGCCAGCGTGGTTTCCAGGGTGCCGTTGATGCCCCGCACGTGCGCCTTCAGGCCATAGTCGGCGGGACTGAACTCGATGCGGAACGGCGGTGAAGCGTCCTGCGCGTCCATCAGCCGGCCAGCGCGGCCTCGATGTCATCGGCCAGCGATTCCGGCGTATCGGTGGGCGCATAGCGCTTGATCACCTTGCCATCGCGCCCGACCAGGAACTTGCTGAAATTCCACTTGATCGCCGAGATGCCCAGCAGGCCGCTCTTCTCCTGCTTCAGCCACTTCCAAAGCGGATGCGCGGCGTCCCCATTGACGTCGATCTTGGCGAACATCGGAAAGCTCACGTCATAGTTGAGCGAGCAGAAGTTGCGGATCTCGGCCTCGTCGCCCGGCTCCTGGTGGCCGAACTGATCACAGGGGAATCCCAATACCATCAATCCCTGATCCCGATGGTCGCGCCAGAGCTTTTCCAGGCCGGTGTACTGCGGGGTGAAGCCGCACTTCGACGCGACGTTGACGATCAGCAACGGCTTGCCGCGGTAGTCGGCCAGCGACCGGGACTGTCCATCGATGTCGATGGCGGAGAAATCGTAGGCGGTGGTCATGGCGGACTCCTGGGAAAACGTCGATATGAGACACCCGGGAACCGCTGGCGGCAAGCGTTTTCGCCGCCCGGCGCGCACGTGCGACGGCGACCAGGATGCGCTAGCCTTGGCCGTCGCTTCCGCCGGGGAACACGGAATGCAGCTTTCGCCCCATGCACCCGACGCCGCCTCGATGGCCACCGTCTACCTGCACGTGCGCGTGCTGCTGGGCATGGTGGTCGGCCTGGGCCTGACCCATCTGCTGCGCCACTTCGCCCGCATCATCGAGCGCCCGCGCCATTGCCAGATCTACTGGGTGCACCTGTGCTGGGCCACGTTCGTGTTCTCCTACCTGCTGCTGTTCTGGTGGTGGGAGTTCCGTCTCTCGCATCTGGTGCACTGGAGCTTCAACCTCTATTTCTTCGTGGCCCTGTACGCGCTGATGCAATACCTGCTGTGCGCGCTGATCTTCCCGGAAAACCTGGACGGCTATGCCAGCTACCGCGACTATTTCTACGACCGCCGCAAATGGTTCTTCGGCCTGCTGGCGCTGGTGTTCGCGGTCGACTTCATCGACACCTGGATCAAGGGCGAGGCGTACTTCCGCAGCTTCGGGCCCGAATACGTGTTCCGCAACGCCGCCTACATCGCCGGCTGCCTGATCGCCATGTGGACCCGCAGTCCGCGCTACCACGCAGGCTTCGCGGTGCTCGGCCTGCTTTACCACGTGTCCTGGATCGCACGCGAGTTCGAGACGCTCTAGCCCCGGGCCTTGGCACAGAACAGTCCCGCCCGGCACATGCCTTTCGTCACGCGCCCCCACCCCGGGCCTTGGGTTAGCCTGCCGAAAGCCCTATCTCTGTCAGGAAGCAGCACCCCATGACCACCCGCCTTGCCCTCGCGCTTGCCGCGACCCTCGGACTCGCCATGCCCGCCTACAGCCAGACCGCGGCCCCGACCGCCGAAGCCGCCAAGGCCGCCAATCCCTTCTTCGCCGACAGCCCGCTGCCGCTGCATTACCCACAGTTCGACAGGATCAAGGACAGCGACTTCGCGCCCGCCTTCGACGCCGGCATGGCCGCGCAGTTGAAGGAAATCGACGCCATCGCCAACAACAGCGCCGCGCCGAGCTTCGACAACACCATCCTGGCGATGGAAAAGAGTGGCCGCGTGCTCGACCGCGCCCAGACCGTGTTCTACAACCTGGTCGGCGCCGACACCAACGACGCGCGCGAGAAGCTGCAGGCCGACTATTCCGGCAAGTTCGCCGCCCATCGCGACGCCATCTACCTCAACGGCAAGCTGTTCGCCCGCATCCAGACGCTGTACGACCAGCGCGCCGGCCTGGGCCTGGACGCCGAGGGCGTGCGCCTGGTCGAGAAGTACCACACCGATTTCGTCCGCGCCGGCGCCAAGCTGTCCGGCGCCGACAAGGCCACCCTGAAGGGCATGAACGGCCAGCTGGCCAAACTGGGCACCCAGTTCAGCCAGAACGTGCTGGCCGAGGTCAACGATTCGGCCGTGGTGGTCGATGACGTCAAGCAGTTGGACGGCCTGACCGATCAGCAGATCGCCACCGCCGCCGACGTTGCCAAGGCCCGCGGCCTGGCCGGCAAGTACGTGCTCACCCTGCTCAACACCACCGGCCAGCCGGCCGAGTCGCAGCTGACCGACCGCGCCCTGCGCCAGCGCCTGCACGAGGCGTCGGTCTCGCGCGGCAGCCGCGGCGGCAAGTACGACAACCGCGAACTGATCGCCACCATCATGAAGCTGCGCGCGGATCGCGCCAAACTGCTGGGCTATCCGGATCACGCCACCTACGTGCTGGAAGACGAAACCGCCAAGACCCCGCAGGCGGTCAACGCCATGCTCGGCAAGCTGGCCCCGGCCGCGGTCGCCAACGCCCGGCGCGAGGCTGCCGATCTGCAGGCGATGATCGATCAGGAGCAGAAGGCCAAGGGCCAGCCGACGTTCCAACTGGCGCCGTGGGACTGGTCGTTCTATACCGAGAAGGTCCGCACCGCCAAGTACAACTTCGACGAGTCGCAGCTCAAGCCGTATTTCGAGCTGACCAACGTGCTGGAAAACGGCGTGTTCTACGCCGCCAACCAGCTCTACGGCCTGACCTTCAAGAAGCGCACCGATCTGCCGCTGTACCACCCGGACACCACCGTGTACGACGTGTACAACGCCGACGGCACCCAGCTGGCGATCTTCATCGCCGACATGTACGCGCGCGATTCCAAGCGCGGCGGCGCATGGATGAACTCCTACGTGTCGCAGTCGGGCATGACCGGCTTCAAGCCGGTGGTCGCCAACCACCTCAACATTCCCAAGCCGCCGACCGGCCAGCCGACCCTGCTGACCTGGGATGAGGTCACCACCGCGTTCCACGAGTTCGGCCATGCGCTGCACGGCATGTTCTCCAACGTGCAGTATCCCTACTTCAGCGGCACCAGCGTGCCGCGCGACTTCGTCGAGTATCCCTCGCAGGTCAACGAAATGTGGGCCGACTGGCCGTCGGTGCTGAAGAACTACGCCAAGCACTACCAGACCGGCGAAGCCATGCCGCAGGCGCTGCTGGACAAGGTCATCGCCGCGTCCAAATTCAACCAGGGTTTCGCCACCACCGAATACCTGGGCGCCGCCATGCTGGACCAGCGCTGGCACCAGATCGGCGCCGACAAGGTGCCCGCCGCCGACGGCGTCGTGAAGTTCGAAGCCGACGCGCTGGCCGCCGACGGGATCGACTACAAGCCGGTCCCGCCACGCTACCGCACGCCCTACTTCAGCCACATCATGGGCGGCTACTCGGCCGGCTACTACGCCTACATCTGGTCCGAAGTGCTGGACGCCAACAGCGTGGAATGGTTCAAGCAGCACGGCGGCCTGACCCGCGAAAACGGCGACCACTTCCGCAAGACCCTGCTCTCGCGCGGCGGCAGCGTCGACGCGATGAAGCTGTTCCACGACTTCGCCGGCCACGATCCCAAGATCGAACCCCTGCTGGAAAAGCGCGGCCTCACCGCCCCCGCCAAGTAAGCGCAACCGTCCTCGTCGCAGTAACCATCACGCCACCTCCGGGTGGCGTGATGGTATGTGCCCCTCACTCCCCCCGCTTCTCCCTCCCCCTTTGAAAAAGGGGGATTGAGGGGGATTTGCTTTTCCGCACCAAGAGCAACGCAAGAGCGCCTCTGTCTCTCCCTTTCAAAAAGGAGGACCGAGGGCTATTTGCCCTTACCCCCTCCGCACAAGCCGCAAACCCACCAGCGACACCAACCCACACGCGATCACATACAACGCAGGCGCATTCGGACTCCCCGTCAACCGGATCAGCTCCGTCGAAAAGAACTGCGCAAAGCCACCGAAGATCGCAATCGCCACGCAATAGGCAATCGACAAACCCGTCGCACGCAACCGCTGCGGCAGCACTTCGCTGACCAGCACCATCGTCGCCGGCGCGGTCATCGACATCGGAATCGACAGCAGTCCCACTGCCACCAGCAGCCGTGCGAGGCTCGGCGCGGCGTTGATCCACGCGAACGCCGGATACGCCATCACCAGCAGCGCCAGCCGCGACCACAGCACCACCGGGCGGCGTCCCAAGCGATCGCACAGCCAACCCGCGAACGGCGACAGCAGCACCTGCACCGCCGCGGCCACGCAACCGGCCCAGATGCCCAGCGACAGCGGCATGCCCAGCTGGCTGACCGCGTAATTGCTGAGGTAGTACACGATGATGTAGGTCGACGACGCCAGCCCGATCATCAGCAGGATGCTCGCCGTCAGCTCGCGCCGGTGCGACCACAGCAACGCCATCTGCGGCGTTTCGGCCTCCGCCGGCTGGGACGACATGGTCTCTTCCAGCCGCCGCCGGATCAGCAGGCCCACCGGAATCACCAGGATGCCGAGCACGAACGCCGCCCGCCACCCCCAGGCATCCAGCGCCGCCGGTTCCAGCAGATTGCTCAGCAGCAAACCCACCAATGCGCCGAACAGCGCCGCCAGCCCTTGGCTGAAAGGCTGCCAGCTGGTGTAGAAGCCACGCGAACGCTCATCCGCGTACTCCATCAACAGCGCCGTGGATGCGCCCATCTCGCCGCCGATGGCAAAGCCCTGGATCAGTCGCGCCAACAGAATCACCAGCGGCGCGGCCATGCCGATCTGCGCATAGGTCGGCGTCACCACGAAAAGCAGCGAGCTCAAGCCCATCAGCCACAGCGTCAACGCCACCGCAGGCTTGCGTCCCACCCGATCCGCGTACATGCCAATCAACAGACCGCCCAACGGCCGGGTCAGGAAGCCGACACCGAACGTCGCGAACGACAGCAGCAACTGCCCGGTCGGATCCGACACCGGAAAATACAATCGCCCGATCAGCGTGGCGAAGAAGCTGTAGACGACGAAATCGTAGAACTCCAGGCCGTTGCCGACGGTGATCGCACTGATGGCATGGACCCTGGAAAGCGGCCGGCCGGAAGCCTCACTCCCGGATGTGATCTTGGTAATTGACATGGTTCTCCCCTCTGGAGCGATGGAGATCGCACGGCGGTTCCGCCCAGGTCAACTAACATTGGCACAAGCTGCGACCCAGGTTGCGCGGCAAACGTTTTCATCACTTTTGCGTTTGCAACCGGCGATTCGTCCCCAAGTTGTCGCCCCGTCCTTGCCTGGCTTCCCTGAATTCAAATGAAGGTCAGTAACAACCGAACAGGTCAGCCCCCTTTGCAAAAGGGGGCGGGCGCCTGCAAAGCAGGCGACGGGGGATTCGCTCTTCGCGTCAAACCAGGCTCCCCTGCACCACGTCCTGACCAGCCCTCCGACAACGCTCCACTTCACCTGCCACACACCGCGTCAAACAACGCTTCGTACCCCAAAGCCACACACACCCATCACCACACCGAAACAGTGAGCCCGGAAACACTGAAGCCAAAACGCTCAAAGTTAGTCGACACCGCACCACCTCATCGGCAGACTCCGGCGTCAGGAGTTCAGAACCTCCAGATAGCGGCACCACCCCCGTCATTCCGGTGGAATATTTTTTCTTTTGCACCATCACCGGATGGTGGCCGGCGCAAACTCCTTCGCCGGGAGGGTGGTGAATACAAGACCCATTCGGGGAATAAACCCGCCGACTATCTGCGGTTCTGACCTCCCGGCTCCCGGCCGCACTCGCGCGCGCCGGGGTTCTTCAACGAAGAAATGGAGGTCCCATGACCAACTTGCGTATGGTCTATGTGTTGGAAGAAGAAACCCAGCTGAATCTCATCCAGCTGCGTGATCACCTCAAACTGCTGTCCCTGCTCGCCAGTCCCCGCTTCCGCAAGGACGAGCACCACAGCCTGCCCATCCCGCTGCAACCCCTGAGCGACTGCTTCGCCAGCCTCGCCAGCGAAGCCAACCACGTCCTCGACCGCCTCCACTGGCACTCCGGAAAAACGGACGCCGACTCGGCCAACGACGCGTAACAAAAACGCGGGCTGCTAGCGCCCGCGTTCTGTTGAAAATTCGATACATGCAGCTCACAGGCATGAGCGGAAACAGCTCACATGTTGCGTCACGTTCGCTAGATCCAACCGGGGACTCATTGGCACGCTCGCGCTCGCCCCATCTCATAAGGAGGCAGTCTGAGCCCCGCAGTGTCAGGGCACATCCGCACTCCACAGCTATGACTTTAGACATCCATCTGAGCGATTCGTTAGAAGAACATACTCTTATCCAATTTTGCCTGCTTTATTAAAGCTAAGCAGGCCCGCTCGACTAACGCGCACTTTGGATATCGCGATAAGCATCACAGCTTACCCACGCCTTAAATCGTGAATCCAGGAAACTCCGTCTTCAATATACCTTTTAGAAGATTAGGATCGACACTCATATTCCTGGCGAATTCGAACATTGGCTCAACAAGATAAAAATAATCTGGCTCCTCAGAGTCGAGAAAAGCGCCAAACAGCAGTCGACTTAGTGCCCTCTCCCTAATTTCACCTTCATTTCCACTTAATTGGCTATCGATATTTTCACGTAACACGGCCCTAAATTCAGGAAACGAGTCCACGGGTCGGTTGTCAGCAAGCTGATTCTGACGTTCTAACAGTGCATCAAGCTCCGTACGCGAGAGCTCGCTCCTAAAGGCTAGAAGAAGACGCACATAGGAACGCAAGAAAGGTGAAACATCCTCCAATGTCCATGCCTTGGACAAAAAGTCATAAAACCTACTCTCAACGGCGTCAATATTCATGTCTCACTCAACCTCCAGCGTCTTCTTGACCTCACGACAGGTCGAACAGGCCGGAATAATCCTGCCGGATTCATTCAGTTTGACTGGACCCATCCTTGCTCCTCGAACATCGTCACCGGCATTCAGCGCTTTATTGAAGACGTCAATCTCACAGCACTCCCCGTGAGTTCGCGATGGATTCTGCACACCGTCGAGCGCTCGCCGAGTCTGCGGACGCATGGGTGCTTGCGTATCGCCGCCGGAAGTAGACGAACCAGTACTGTTACCGTGATATCTGTTTCCATTCGCCGTAGCTAGGGTACCGCTGGTTCCCCTCGTTCCGCTCCGCGTCATACGACCGACGGCTCCGCGGCTTGCAGCACCGCCTGCAGCTCCCGTCCCAGCCGACATCGCAATTGCGACATACAATACAATCTCTTTCGCGCTCTGCGGCAGACTCATTTCAAATTCGAGCTGCTTCTCCATCATTTGACCCGCGCTATCCCGCGCATCTGATGGAGTCCAGAGCCGGTCAAGGAGTGGCACTCCAACGGACGGCGTTTTTACATCTTCCTTGGACTGCCGGCCATCCGGATCAGTGAACTTGTACGGATTATTGTTCGCGTACCAGTAGCGATTGAAGTTCGCCTCCGCACTTGAGTAAGCCGTCACGGGGTCCACCGACAGGAACCGCCCGATGATCGGGTCGTAGTACCGCTGAACACTCTGACCCGACGCGGATTCCGCCAATTGCTGCGATCAACCCTTGATGCGGTGCGCTTCCCCGTCGCCAACTGCTCTTAATGCACTTCCTGCCGTGTTCGTCGAAGCCTTGACGCGCACTTTCGGCCACTCAATGACATAGGTCAAGACGCGGTATTGCGACGGCATTGCCGACCCGCGCCCGGTATTCGGATTCGGTGATTTCGCCCAGGGCATAGCTCCGTAATAGCGCCTGCATGCCCGACGACACGCTGTAGCCGCAAAACCCAAGCCAATTGGACATGCAGGGCGGGTCGAGACCCGCCCTACGCCTTCTTTCACCAGAACCTACGAAGTGGCCCTTGTGTGGCATCAGTAAAGAAGCGGGTTTTATGGTCACTTGCGGGCTCATAACCACAAATGATGTGATGGGCGTCGGCGACTCTCGAAAGCTCTAGAGAAGCATGGTGCAACGCATCGACGCAGTCCGAGGCGTCGCAGCTAAGTTCGTAATCCAGAAATGATAGGGAAACGTCAATACCCCCATCGTCCATCAACACCTGGATCAATGGATTGGCTATTGCCACTTCTCCAAGTTCCACTCCGTCGAGGTTGAGGCTAACGCTGCTAGGGTTGGGCGCCGCGCCCTCAAGGATTTCGAGCACCCGACCTTGCCAGGAAGATAGGTCAAGTTCTGGACTCTCACTAGCGATCACCGACTTCAAGGTCGAGCCGTTAGACAGTCTCCCGATCAAACTATCCAACTGGTTCTTTGCAACTCCTTCAAACAAGAGCTCGATTAAATTACTCATCGGTCGATAAACCCCTTGAATGTCCCGTCCATGTTGAGGCGCACACCCCTCCCATCTTCGAGGGACTTTTCAAGGAATTTAGTGCCGTCTTTATTGGCCACTTCTTTGAACTCCCCCGGGCCTCGCACAATTTCCCTAAAGTGCTTCATCGCCTGATCATTCCACGTTCGCATAGACCCGGTTATTTTTCCCCAGACTTCAGGATTCCTGCCTGCATGCTTCGAAAGCGAATGCCCCATTACGGTGCTGCCCTTGTAAGCCTCTCGCCCAGAGCGTATCGCAACTCGGAGCGCTTTGAACGCCGAACCAGCTTCAGCCCCAACTTTCACAAACGGAATAACTGAAGCCACCTCAAGACCAGCGCTTGCACGCTCGCCATTGCCCACGCTAGACCACCCTTTATCGGCGATCTGGCTAACGCCCTCAGCGCCGAGGACTTTCCATGTCGCACTTAGCAGCGCCCACCCTGCGCATGAAACCGCGCCACAGCCTTCCGCGCCCGAGTCGATCATTTCGCCGACGCTCTGACGCCCATCCGGGTCGGTAAAGCGATAAGGATTGTTAAAGGCGTAGGCATAACGGTTGAAGAACCGCATGTCGCCATTGCTGTATGCGGTTACTGGATCGACCGAGAGGAAGCAACCGCAAGTGGGGTCGTAATACCGCTGCTGCATGTAGGTCAGCCCGGTGGCCGCGTCCTGCACATGCCCGGTGAAGCCGATGCCGCCGTAGTTTGGCTTGCCTATTACCGAGCCATAGGGCTCATAGTTGTTTCGTTCAACCACCTGCCCACTGGCATTCGTCACCACCGTCGGACTCCCCAGCGCGTCGGTGTGCTGATAGCGAAGCTCACCCGTGTTGGTGACAAAGTTCCACTCGATGGTCGCCAGCAGGCTGCTTCCGAGATAAATGTGCGGCAGGCTCAGCTTGCGACGCCAGTCCTGACGGAAGATGAGCTGGCCGCCCTGTCCATACATCGACAGAATGTCGCCATCGGTTGGACTCCGCGCCGAAAGGCGTCGACCATATCCGTCATACCGGTAGCTCTCCTTCCCGGTGACCTCCCGGAGACGGTTGCCATAGTCGAAGCGATAAGCCTGACCGTTCTTGTTATCCAGATTTCCCTGCGGGTCATAGCTCAGACCAACAACAGTTGCCGCCGCGCTGTTCTGGATGCCAATCAGGCGATTTGTGGCGTCATACACGTAGGCGGCGTAGTCCTTGACGCCCGCCAGCTTCCAGGAGGTCAGATTGTCCAGGGCGTTATAAGTGAAGCGATGCCAGCAATCGCCTCCGAACATGCATGAACCCACACTGGTCAATCGGTCCAGGCCGTCATAGGTCATCCAACGGCTATGGCTACCATCTCCGCCCCCCTGAATATAGTCGCCAATGGCTTCAACATTACCGTTATGGTCGTAGCTATAGACCAGGTTCTGCACCGCCCCATCCACCGTGCGAATAGGCAACTGGCGTGCGTTCTGGTCCATCGTGTGGACGATGCCATTTCCGTATGTGAACTGCTTGATAGCGCCGTTCGGGTAGTAGCTGATGCCACTGGCGTGCGTGCCCCAGCCACTGGTCACGCTCAACGGCTGCCCCAGAGCGTTGAGGGAGTAGTTGACATTGAGCTGGTCCGGCGTCGTATAACCGCTACGATTTCCCAACCCATCGTAGCGATATTGAATACCCCAGCTATACCAACCTGACTGAGTGACGCTTTCGCCGGTCAACAGACCGCGCTTGTTGTAGCTGTAGTGGTTGGTGACCGTGCCCTGCCCCGGTCCGTCGTTGTCCGTCACGATGGTCTGCACCGCCCCGGTCGGCCAGTAATACCAGGTCTGGTTGCCTTTGCCGTCCGGGAAAAAGAGGGACTTGAGCCGATTACGCGCATCGTAGGTGCGGCTCACCACCCGGCCCGAGGCCCAGGCTTCGGGGCGGTTGCAGGCAGCTGCATCGCCCAGGTTCGCCACCCCGGCCGCGCTCCAGGACAGGTTGCCGGCCGGGTCATAGTCGTACACCGTGGCGCCCGTCTCCGGCTCCAGGGTTTTGCACAACTGCTGGGAGATGTCGTAGGTGTAGTACCGCCATACCTGCTCGCTGGCCGTGGCGTTGCGCCGACGCAAGGCCGTCACGTTGCCGAACACGTTGCGGTGAATCTCCGTCGAGGCCCCTTCCGGATGGTCGATGCCCGTCGGATAGTCATACGTGGGCTGGTCGTAGGCCTGATAGCTCGTCGTGGTGACCTGCAACTTGGGGTTGGTCACCCGCGTCTTGAACCCGGGCAGGTACTCGGTGAGGGTGGTCAGCAGGCCCAGTTCGCTGTTCTGGCTGACCGAGGTCACCCGGCCCAGGGCGTCGTACTCGGTCCAGGTGCCGGTGGTCAGCGCGTCGGTCGTGCCCGGGTAGGAGGCGAACGTCACCCGACCGTCGGCGTCGTAGGCGAAGCGGTTGAAACGCTGGGTGCCCATCACGTTGGCTGCGTCGTACTCGCGCACCACCAGTGGGCGCCACAAGGCGTCGAAGTACGTAATCTTCTGCCCCGCGCCGGTGCTCACCGTCTGCCGCCAGTGGCCGGCCGGGATGCCATATTCGGCCACCGCTACCGGCTGGAAGCTCAGCAGGGTCTTCTTCCAGCTCGCCTCACTCGTGTCGCAGGCGTTGGCCGCGGTCTCCGACGGCGGGGTGATGCTCGCCAACCGGCCCATGGTGTCGTAGGTGTAGCAGGTGGTGTAGCCATTCTCGTCGGTGACCGACTCAATCCAGCCGTGGTTGTTCACCACCGCCGACTGAGTACTGCCGTCGGCATGGGTGATGGACTGGGGGATGCCTCGCTTCCAGTTGGTGAAGGTGGTCGTGTTGCCGTTGCCGTCCTTGAGCCACCGCAACGTCCCCAACTGGCCGCTGGCCACGGTCGAGGTGCTGTTGTAGGTCAGCGTCTGCTGCACCTTGCCATGGGCCTTCACCGTCACCGGCATGGCGAACGCGTCGTAGGTCGTGCTGCTGGTCTCCACGCCATTGGTCGTGGTGCGTTTGACCTGCCCCAGCACCCACAACGTGGTGTCGTCGTGGTACTCGATGGTCTCGGTCTTGCTGTAGGTCTGTGCCTGCGCCGCCAGCGGCAGCGCCAGCAACATCCCCAATACCGTCCGCTTCATCCCCTGCTTCCCTGTCCGCTTCATGCGTGTTCCCCATCTGGACCGGCTTGAGCCGGCCGTTCAATCCTGAATACTTACGCCGTCACGGCGACGGCGCACTGCTCTTGGTGACATCGACGGGACGAGACCATGCATCAAATGCGGTCACCTCATGGACGAAGCGGACGCCATCCTGGGTCAGCGTTCGTTTTCTCAGGGGCGTCCAACGCAGGACGACCTCATCGTTGAGGTTGTACCCGGCGGAAACACCTACCTTCAACGGCCAAGGGAACGGGTTGGCCGCATTGGAAGGCGTTGTCGCGTAGATGTATTCATCCGTACTCAGCAATGTTCCAGCCCCGTTGTAGATTTCCTCTTTCAACAGCTTGTTCTCGGTCTGATCCCATTTGTTGCTGAAATAGCTCCGCACCCGTCTTGCCGTTGAATCCGTGACGTCGGTCCATACCGCGGCGGCGCAGGTGTTTCCCGTGCAGTTCTCTGCCCAGTTCCCATTGTGGGGCGAGTAGCTGTAACTCCACCCGTGGGAGGTCACGCCCGGACCCGTTACCAACTTTGACGTAATGGCATGTCCAATCCAGAGCCTGGGAATAAGCGCATATCCGGCGTCCGGATTCATCAATCCCCCCCCGCCCGCGCAATACTTGGGAACGTAGGACCGTCCGAAGATGCGCCGCTGGAGGTTGAACGTCGCCGTAGCTCCCGACGGTGTTGTCACGCTGACCTGCCGGGTTTCATTCGGCTCCGCGCCGTACAGCTGCGAACAGTTCTCGAAACTGTACGACGAGAAAAATTTACGTCCAAAGTTACCCGTATAGCGCCAACTTGCGCCATCAGGTTGCGTCACAACGAAATCGGTACCGTACTGATAGTTCCAGGTCCTGGCCGTTGCCCCCGCCCCCGTTGTCACCGATGAAATCGCGGTTCCCGGCGATCCGATGGTCACTGAACGCCCGTCGCTTGCGGTTATGGAGGTCAGCTTTCCAGCGTCGTACTGATAAGTAAGCCAGTTCCCGAACCGGTCCTCGATCCGCGTCACTAGCATCGAAGCGGCGCGACGCGGCAAGGTGTAAACCAGCGTGTAGCCCTTGGGCGGCATGTTCTCGAACGCCATGCTCAGGCCGTCGTAGGGCGTATATGCCAGGTAATTGAACCAGTACCGGGTTCCATCGGGCGATGTGGCCAGGAATGCTTCACCAGGCTCGCCATTGGCTGTCGCGGGCAGGCACTCGACCACCCAGTTGGAGGCTGTTCCGATCTTGAAGCGCTGCTCCGGCATCTCCGTGGTCCGCCGAAATAGCGGCTGTTCATTGCCCTGCTCGTCGACAAGTTGATAGCCGAACCACCAGTTGGCTTGGCTGAACTCGATGCCGGCCATGGGATAGGAGACGGTGGCGGGAGAAGCGAAGCTGGTGCAACGCGCATTTTTATCCGCTGCCGCGACCTGCCATCCGACCGGACTGGTGGCGGAAATCGGCTGGTTCCGCATCGTGGCAGGTGCATTGGATGTGACGGTCTTGATGCGGGGAATTTCAAGTTCCCATGCTCCCATCGCATTGCCCGACGTGGCTTCTTTGCCCAAACCATCATCCAGCGTGGTAGTTCGGATGATGCGGATCGGCGGACCATTCCCCAGCAGTTCCATGTCTACATTCTTGAAGCTCAGCTTTCCATCGCGCAGGCTTATCTGGTCACCGAAATCCGTTACGGGCGTAATGGTCTGCGCACGGGTCAGATAGGCCTTGTACTGCTCCGGTGGAGTTACCGCCCGAGCTGGGATGGCGATCACCAGTGCGACGGAGGCGCACGTGCAGATAAGCTTGGGCTTCATTCTTCTTCCCTTTCAACCGCGGCCGGTCGAATTCCCTGAATATGCGGCGACTGGCCGCGTTCCTGAAGCGAAAATCAAATGCCGGGTATCAATACCCTCCCGCCCGCGCCCGCGTCAACTCCATCTCTGGAGCTTGTCCAGCGTTCATCGACCGATAGGAAATCCAGCGACATCGGGTTCGAACCGCCCGACGTCATCTCACCGACACATACCCACCCGGCGCACCCTTCGGCGACAACACCACCTGCCACAACTGCGATCGGCGGCTGCGGAATGTCGCCATCGAAGCCGCGAGATAGAAACGCCACATGCGACGGAAGCGTTCATCGTAACGAGCGTCGAGATCCGGCCAGGCGCGTTCGATGTTGGCGCGCCAGGCCTGCAGGGTGCGGTCGTAGTCGGTGCCGAAGTTGTGCCAGTCCTCCAGGACGAACAGGCCTTCGCTGGCCTGCGCGATCTGGGCGGCGGACGGCAGCATGGAGTTGGGGAAGATGTATTTGGCGATCCACGGATCGGTGTGGTTGATCGAACGGTTGGTGCCGATGGTGTGCAGCAGGAACAGGCCGTTGTCCGGCAGGACGCGGCGGACGGTTTCGAAATAGGTGCGATAGTTCTTGATACCGACGTGTTCGAACATGCCCAGCGAGAACGCGGCGTCGAAAGGTTCGTGCAGATCGCGGTAGTCCTGCAGCCGAATGTCGATGGGCAAACCCTTGCAGAGTTCGCGGGCGTATTCGGCCTGTTCTTTGGAAATGGTTACGCCTACACCGGAGACCCCATAGCGTTCGGCGGCGAACTTCAGCGCCTCGCCCCAGCCGCAACCGATGTCGAGCACGCGCATGCCGGGTTTGAGTTGCAGTTTGCGGCAGACCAGATCCAGTTTGGCGATCTGTGCATCATCGAGATGGTCGGCCTGGCGCCAGTAGCCACAGCTGTAGACCAGCCGCGCGCCGAGCATGGCGCGGTAGAGATCGTTGCCGAGGTCGTAATGGCGTTCGCCGACCTCCCGGCTGCGGCGGCGGGATTGCGGATTGAACAGGCGCGCGAACAGCGCGTCGCGGATTTCACCGGCGCCGTGCACGCGTTCGTCCAGGCGCGCGTTGAGGACATGGAAGAGGAAACCATCCAGCGACGCGGCATCCCAGTCGCCGTCCATGTAGCCCTCGCCCAGGCCCAGGGAGCCCTGCCCCAGCATGCGCGCGTAGATGCGCGGCTCGTGCACCTGGATATCCCAGGGACGGTCGCCGCCGATCCGCACGTCCGCTTCGGCCAGCAGTCGTTCGACCCGTTGCGCGAAGCGTGACGTGCTCATGGCATGCCCTGTCTTGCGGACCCTATTGGGCGAACAGACCGCTATAGGTGGATGCCAGGTGCGGCCGCAGCACCGACGCCGGCACGTCCACGGTCTGGGTACCGTCGGCGTAGGGCCCCACCTGATAGGGCGGGAACACGAAGCGCAGCGCGCTGATATGGCCGCTGGCGTCCAGCACCGGCACGAAGTGGGCGAAGTTCTCGGCCTTGGGTTCGGTGCCGTCGTCGATCATGCGCGAGGCGTTCTTGAGCACTTCGCTGCGCTCGGCCGGTTCCAGTTCGTCGGCGTCGGCGCGCAGGGTGACGCCGGTGAGCAGTTGCTCGCGCACGTAATCGCTGACCGCCTGCCAGCCCGCCGGGGTGGCGACCAGATCACCCGCCGACAGCAGGTGGTTCTGCTGCGGCAGCCAGACGAAGCGCGCGATCAGAGGCTGGCCGTGGGCGCCGCCGGTGTAGCGGCTGCCATCGGCGGCCACCGCCACCACCTGCGGGGTTTCCAGCAGTTTCTCGAAACTGAGCGAGAGCTCGTACGGCGCGGTGGGTTTGTCGTTGCCGAAACCGTCCACGGCTTCCATCAGTTCGCCACGGGCCGCCTGCGCGTAGTCGGACAGCGCCTTGGCCAGGCCGGGATAGCGGTCGATGCCCGGCGGATAGGTGATGCCGACGACGTAGCGCTCGTTGGTCTCGATGACGTCCTTGAGTTCGGGCGGGGCCACCGGCGCGGTGGCGTCTGCGATGGGCGCGCCGGTTTCGGGCGTCGTGGCGGCGGTGGGCGGCTGCGGGCCGTCGGGTTCGCGCTTGCAGGCGGCCAGGGCCAGGGCCAGCGACGCGATCAGCAGCGGGGTGCGGTAAACCGGGTTCACGTCAGGGGCTCCATCCACTCAACGGGTCGACAGTTTATGCCGCGTCGCAGCAGGCCTCCAGCCCCGCGCGCGGGAATACAGTGTCACGCCAACAGATCGGCGTACTCGGGGTGGCGCTCCACGTAGACCGCCGAGTACGAGCAGGCCGGCACCACTTTCCAGCCGGCGGCACGCGCGTGGTCGAGCGCGGTCTTGACCAGCTGCGCGGCGATGCCGCGCCCCCCGATGGCCTCCGGCACGCCGGTATGCTCGATGACCATGCGGTTGTCGCGCAGGCGGTAGATCAGTTCGGCTTCGTGCCCGTCCACCGAGGTGGAGAAGCGGGACGTGGCGGGGTCGTGCTGAATCGTGATGCCCATCACTATCTCGTTGAATCCAGAGGGGTTCATTCTGCCGCGTCGGCCGGGAATGCGACAGAAGCCGACGTGGCGCGTCACTCTTGGTCACGTCAAAAAGCTGACGTAGCGCGCTATTTCACAGTGTTTTCACCCGGGACGCCCGATTGGCACGGTCTGTGCGTAATCCCCGGCAAGCCATCCGGTAAGGAACAACCCATGAGCGCCCACGATCATCCCTCCGATACCGCCGCCGTCGCCAGCGACTTCACCCTGCTGGAAGGCCTGTTCCAGCTGACCGTCACCGGGCATACCGAAGACTGGGAATTCGAGCGGCTCAACAATGCCGTGTACGAGCGCCTGCTTTCCAACTACGCGCAGGAAGAAGTCGGCAGCGTCAAGCTGTCCAAGGCCTTGATGGCGGGTTGAGGCCTCGCCTCCCCGCTTTCCTGCCGGCACTTCCCGGTCGCGCCCGCGCGAAACCGGGAAGCCGGCACCGGAATGCCTGCCTTCGCGCCAGGCCTTCGTTTTCCGGACCCTATTCGTCACCGCGATGATCGCGCTTGCCCTGGCTGCGGCGATCGCGTGCGCTCATGCTGCCCTGGATCGCCTTCATCCGGCTTTCGGCGGCATGCAGTTCCAGTGATTTGGCCGCCGCGGTGGACGACTGGTAACCCTCGGTTTGCGCGGGCGCGCCTGCCGGTGGCTGATCCAATCGCTGCCAGGCGGCTTGTTCACGATCGCGCTGCTGCTTTTCGGCCAGCAGTTCCTGGGTGCGGGCCAGCGCCTGTTCGGGGGTGATCCTGCTCTGACGTGGCCGGGTCGCGCGGCGGGTGCGCTTCCCTGCTGGTACCGTCGTTGCTACCGAGGCGCGCTTGCGGGCGGCGGTGCCGGTCGCCGGTGTGGCGGTGCGTTTGCGCGCGCCCGGGGTGATGGCCTTCGCTGCGCGTGTCGTTCGTGCCGTGGCCTTCGCAGGACGTTTCGTGGCGGTGGCGGTCTTGCGCGCGGTGGTCTTTCCAGTCGCCTTGCCCGCGGTTTTCTTCGCGGCCTTTTTCGTCGTCTTGGTGGCGGACTTCTTCACCGCCGTGCCGCCGGGCTTGCGGGCGGTGGTCTTCTTCACCGCCTTGCGGGCGGCTTTCTTCACGACGCTGCCGGTCGCCTTCTTCGCGGTCGCCTTCTTCGCGGCCTTGCGGGGTGCTTTCGCGGCGGCTTTCTTCGCCGGCTTGCCCGCTGTCTTCTTCGCCGCCTTCTTCGTGGCCCTGCCTGCGGCTTTCTTCGTCGCCCGGCCCGCCGTGCCGGCGGTGGCCTTGCGGGCGCTGCTGCGTGTGCGTGTCGCCATGCTGCCTCCACGGGTGTGGTTTACCCGTGGGATAGCACAGCGAATCTTCAGATCAGGTGATTTGCCCGGACGGCGTTCAGCCGCCGAGCCGGGTCAGCTGCGCGAGGAAATGGTTGAGCACGTCAGGTTCCATCGCGATCATGAAAAGCACGCCGTAGGCGGCGCCGGCCAGGTGCGCGCCATGGTTGACGTTGTCGCCGCCACGCTTGTCCATCCAGATGCTGTAGGCCACGTAGAGCACGGCGAACACGATCGCCGGCATCGGGATGAAGAACACCCCGATCATCGCCCACGGGTTGATCAGGATGAACGCGAACAGCACCGCCGACACCGCGCCGGAGGCCCCCAGGCTGCGATAGTTGGGGTCTTTCTGGTGCTTGAGGTAAGTCGGCAGGATCGACACCACCAGCGCCGACAGGTAGAAGCCGATGTAGACCAGCACGCTGCCGGTCAACCGGGTGATGATCTGTTCCATGATCCGGCCGAAGAAGAACAGCGTGACCATGTTGAACAGCAGGTGCCAGATGTCGGCATGGATGAAACCGTAGGTCACCAGCCGGTCGTACTGCTTGTTGCGGTCGATGGCCGGCGGCCACAGGATCAGGCGACCGGCCAGCGCGGGGGTGCGGAAGGCCAGCAGCGAAACCGCTGAGGTGATCAGGATGAGGATCAGGGTGATGGGGGCTTGCATGGGGTTTCCTCAGGCCGCGCGGTAGTTGTCCTGCATCGGGTAGCGACGCGCGTACAGGGCGAAGGCCAGCGCCGCCACGAAAGCGAAGCCGGCGAAGAAGAACATCAGGAAGGCGTTCTCGCTCAGGCCGGTGCTGGCGATGTGCGAGGTGACCGTTTCGTTGCGCACGCCGGCGTTGGTCAGCAGCACCCACAGGCTGCCGAAGGTGCTGGTCAGGTACCAGAACGCCATGATCACGCCCTTCATCGCCTGGGTGGCCTGGCTGTAGGCGAATTCCAGCGCCGTCGCCGAGACCAGGATCTCGCCGAAGGTCAGCAGCGCGTACGGCAGGATCTGCCAGGCCAGCGAGACCGGATCGCCGCCATCCATCCACAATTGCAGCGTGCCGGCGACTATCCAGGCCAGGCCCGAGAACGCGATGCCCCAGCCCATCCGGCGCAGTGGCGTGGGCTCGAAGCCCAGCTTGCGCAGCGCCGGATACAGCACCAGGTTGTTGAACGGGATGAGCAGCATCACCATCGCCGGATTCAGCGCCTGCAGCTGGCCGGCGTCCTTGATCAGCCAGCTCGGCCACCACCAGACGCCTTCGGGCATCACCATTTCCTTGCCCTGCAGCACCCAGGTGGACGCCTTCTGGTCGAACAGCGACCAGAACGGGGTGACCAGCGCGAACACGATCAGGATGCGCAGCACCGCGCGCACGCTGTCCACCGCGGCATCGGGATGCCGGCCGCGCGCGCGTTCCAGTTGCAACGACGCGCCCCAGCCGCCGAACGCGATCAGTACGCCCAGCGCCAGGCAGGCGGAGATGACGAAGCCGAAGGAATCCGGCCACCAGCCCGGCGCCGCGCCGGCCAGCGACAGCGCCCACAGCACCAGCAGCGCCACCGCCACGGCCACGCCGGTCATCGCCACGACGTAGCCCCAGCGTCCCTCGCCAGGGCGGCGCGCCGCCAGCGCGGTGCGCACCACCCGCAGGAAAGAATCCGGATCCTCGC
The DNA here is from genome assembly GCF_057773145.1 of Pseudoxanthomonas sp. 68-E7. NCBI lineage: Bacteria > Pseudomonadati > Pseudomonadota > Gammaproteobacteria > Lysobacterales > Lysobacteraceae > Pseudoxanthomonas > Pseudoxanthomonas sp. 68-E7. The sequence goes on from NZ_JBYMTI010000002.1 coordinate 477,442, forward strand.
CCGAAGGCGGTACGTTGACGTACTGCCGGCGGCCCAGCCAGAAGATGAAGGTGGCGATGAACATCAGGATGCCGGGAATGCCGAATGCCACCGCCGGCCCGTAGCTGCGCAGGAACAGCGGCATCAGCAGCGAGGCGAAGAACGAACCGAAGTTGATCGTCCAGTAGAACGCGTCGAAGACGATCTTGGCCTTGCTTTTGTTGCTCTGGTCGAACTGGTCGCCGACGAAGGACACCACCAGCGGCTTGATGCCGCCCGAGCCCAGCGCGATCAGGAACAGGCCGGTGTAGAAACCGGTGCGATGGCTCTCGAACAGGGCCAGGCAGGCGTGGCCGGCGCAGTAGATCAGCGAGAACCACAACACCGTGTTGTACTTGCCGAAGTAGCGATCCGACAGCCAGCCGCCCAGCAGCGGGAAGAAATACACGCCGATGACGAAGCTGTGGAACACGTCCTTGGCCACGCCCTGGCGCTCGGCCTCGGGCAGGTAGGCCAGCAGGATGCTGCTGGCCAGGAACTGCACCAGGATGTTGCGCATCCCGTAGAAGCTGAACCGCTCGCAGGCCTCGTTGCCGATGATGTAGGGAATCTGCCGAGGCATCCGGCCGGCGGTCGCTTCGTTGGGAATGGTCATCCGGTGTTCCGATGGCAAATTGCGGGAAGGTTACCGCATCGGCCGCGGGGGGTCGAACCTCCTTGGTCATGCTGGGCGCGCCCGCTTCAGGACGGCATCATTCGGTGTTTTCGACCTTCCGGGTGCCGTCCATGCTCCGTCCGCTCCGTGTCGCCGTCCTGCTCGCCCTCGCCCTGCCCGTGGTGCCGGCTTTCGCCGCCATCCCGGATCTGGCCACCGAATCCGAGCGTTCCGGCTTTGTCCGCACCGGTCGCTACGAGGAGGTCATCGCGCTGTGCGATCGCTTCGCCAAGGCTTATCCGAAAGCGGTGCGTTGCATCGAATTCGGCACCACGCCGGAAGGCCGGCCGATGAAGGCGCTGGTCGCCTCCACCCGCGGCGCGTTCACCCCGGATCAGGCCCGTCGCCAGAACCTGCCGGTGGTGCTGATCCAGGGCGGCATCCATGCCGGTGAAATCGATGGCAAGGATGCGGGCTTCCTGGCCCTGCGCGAAGTACTGGACGGCAAGGCCGCCGCCGGTGCGCTCGACAAGCTGGTGTGGGTATTCGTGCCGGTGTTCAACGTCGATGGCCATGAGCGCTTCGGCGCCTGGAACCGGCCCAACCAGCGCGGCCCGGAGGAAATGGGCTGGCGCGTCACCGCGCAGAACTACAATCTCAACCGCGACTACCTGAAGGCCGACGCGCCCGAGATGCAGGCGATGCTGCGACTGGTGCAGCAGTGGGATCCACTGGCCTATGTGGATCTGCACGCCACCGACGGCGCCCAGTTCGAACACGATATCTCGGTGCAGGTCGAACCGGTTCACGCCGGCGATGCGGCGCTGCGCGTGGCCGGCCGCGATCTGCGCGACGGCGTGCTGGCGGATCTGGCCAGGCAGGGTTCGCTGCCATTGCCTTACTACCCGTCCTTCGTGGTCGGCGACGATCCGAGTTCCGGTTTCGAGGACAGCGTCGCCCCGCCGCGTTTCTCGCATGGCTATTTCCAGCTGCGCAACCGCATCGGCATGCTGGTGGAAACCCATTCGTGGAAGGAGTATCCGGTGCGGGTGAAGATCACCCGCAATACCATCGTCGCGACGCTCGACCAGGTCGCCGCGCACGGCGCCGACTGGCTGAAGGTCGCGCAGCAGGCCGACGCCGCGGCGGCGCAACTGGCCGGCCAGCCGGTGCCGCTGGAATGGGCGGCCAGCGACAAGCAACACACCGTCGAATTCCGCGGCTACGAGTACACCCGCACGCCGTCGGATGTGTCCGGCGCGTTGATGACACGCTATGACGAGACCAAGCCGCAGGTCTGGAAGGTGCCGATGCGCGATGATCTGCATCCATCGCTCAGCATCCCCGCGCCCGGCGCCGGCTATCTGGTGCCGGCCGCATACGCGGGCTGGGTCGGCGAGAAGCTCAAGCAGCATGGCATCGAGTTCCGCCGCGTGCCCGCGCTGGCGAAGGAAAAGATCGAGGCGTTCCGCGCCACCCGCACCCGGTTCGGCGCGCAGCCGGTGGAAACCCACCAGCGCCTGACCGTGGAAGGCGCTTGGGCGCCGGAAACGCGCGACGTGCCGGCCGGTTCGCTGTTCGTGCCGATCGCGCAGGCCAGGTCGCGGCTGCTGATGGCGCTGCTGGAGCCGCAGGCACCGGACTCGCTGGCCGCCTGGGGCGAATTCAACAGCGCGTTCGAACGCAAGGAATACATGGAGGACTACGTCGCCGAGGACGTGGCCCGCAAGATGCTGCAGGACCCGGCAGTCAAGGCCGCGTTCGAGCAGAAGCTGAAGGAGGATCCGGAGTTCGCCAAGAATCCCAACGCGCGGCTGGAGTTCTTCTATCGCCGCCACCCGGCCTGGGACGAGCGCTTCAACCTGTATCCGGTCTACCGGACCAATCGGGTTCCGTGACCGTCGGAAGGGTTTTCGGCCTCTCATGGCCTTGCGGGAATCCAACATCGTCGTCCCGGCGAAAGCCGGGACCCATTTCCCCGGAAGCATCATGGCAGCGGAGCAAGCTCCGCTCTACCGTAGAGCCGAACTTGCCCGGCCGCCCTTGGCACGAAGCCGGGAGTCGCGCTACTCGACTTTCATGATCCCGCGGCGCGGAGCGACATTGCCCAGGGTGGTGGTGGCAACCGGCGCGCCCATTTCGATCAGGACCTCGCGCTGCTGCGCGACCGGCGTGCGCAGGGTCCGGTCCTCGAATCCGGCCAGGGCCTGGAACGCGGGCAAGGCCAGCGTGCGTTCGACGAAGGCGGCGGTGCGCGGCCAGCGCGCGGCATCGATTTCGTAACGCACGAACGCGGCATTGCGGAAGAACGCGGCGATGGCAATGTCGGCCACGCCGACCTCGCCGAACAGGAAGCCTTGCGCCGGCAGCTGCGTCTCCAGGTAATCCAGCGCCTCCGGCAGTTCCTCCTCGCGCGCCTTGCGCACGACCGCCTCATCGGGCGTCTCGCCGAACAGATAACGCTTGACCCCCAACTGGTAGAACATCCGCCAGATGATCACCTCCCCCAGGCGCGAGTCGGCGAACTCTTCCAGCCAGCGCGCGCGGGCGCGTTCTCGCGGGGTGGCCGGATACAGCGCGGGCGTCGGCTGGAGATCCTCCAGGTATTCGCAGATCACGGTGGAATCGTTGAGGACGAAATCACCGTCGATCAGCACCGGAATCCGGCGCAGCGGGCTGAGTCGGGAGAACGCGTCGTCGCCGATGAAGGGCGCGAACGGATCGATGCGATACGCGATGCCCTTCAGTTGCAGGCACACCAGCACCTTGCGCACGTACGGCGACAGGTAGTTGCCGAGGATCGTCACCGGTTCGCGCATGCATGGTTCCAGGAAGCAGTCGATGGCCACGAGCCTGCCGCCCGCGGACGGCCCGGTCAAGCCTCAACCCAGCGCGGTATCCAGCGTCATCATCAGGCAGAAACCGAGTGCCAGGCCCAGGGTCGCGAAGCCGCCGTGTCCGTGCCGGTTGGATTCGGGAATGACGCTGTGCGCCACCGCGGTCAGCATCGCACCCGCGGCGAACGCCAGTCCCCACGGCAGCAACACCGCCGAAACCCCGACCGCCCAGGCGCTGAGCACCGCGGCCAAAGGCTCGACCACGCCGGAAAACGCGCCGATGAACACCGCCTTGGCCCGCGCCATGCCGGCACCGGCGAGGATCAGCGCCACCACCAGCCCTTCCGGCACATCCTGCAGCGCGATGCCCATCGCCAGTCCGGCGGCGCCGGGCAGGTGGCCGCCCGCGGCGACGCCGACCGCCATGCCTTCGGGAATGTTGTGCAGCAGGATCGCGAATACGAACACCAGTACGCACGCCGGCACCAGCGGTGCCTCCGGATGCGTTTCCATCGGTTCGTCCACCAATACGCGGTCCAGGCCCAGCAGGGCCAGCGCCCCCAGCAGCAGGCTGCCGCTGATCAGCGCGGCGGCGCCCCAGCGTCCGTAGCCGATCTGCTGCGCCGCCTCCAGGCCCGGCAGGATCAGCGAGAACGCGGTCGCCGCCAGCATCACCCCGGCGCCGAACCCCAACAGGCCATCGGCCAGCCGCTGCGGCAGACCGCGCACCACCAGCACCGGCACGGCGCCGAGGGCGGTGGCGAGCGCGCACAGGGCACCACCGCGCCAGCCGGCCATCGCGCCAACGGCCTGGACCGGCGCGGTCATCAGGATCCACAGGCTGGCGGCGATGATCAGGCCGGTGGCGGCCAGATAGGGCCAGGCGTTGGCCTGGCGGAACGCCAGTGGTTGCAGCACGCGATTCATGACCGACGGGCTCCGGAATCGGTGCGCGGGCGCACCGGTTGCACGCCGGATACTAGCGCCGCCCCCGTCCGCCGGCCATTCGGAAGCGCCAATGGCCGCGTTCGGCCCGCGCTATCGGCTGGCCGGCGACCTTACATGTACTTCCAGTTGCGCGGCTTGCCCTCGGCCAGCCATTCCACCGACTGGGCGATGCGACGCTGGCGGGTCTCCTCGCGCTTGGCCCCGGTTACCCATTCGACGTATTCGCGCCGATGACTGGGACTGAATGCCTCGAACGTCGCCAGCGCCTTGCGCTGTTTCTTCAACGCGGCCATGAAATCCGCCGGCAACTCGGGCGCCGGACGCGGCGCGGCCCGTTTGCGCGGACCGGCGGATTTCACGCCGTCCTCGTTCAACTTCATCGCCTTGCGGATCAGCGGCAGCAGTTGCTTCTTCGGCGGGATGTCGGACAGCCGGGTCATCTTGCCGAAACTGCCCATGCCGTCGCGCGGCACGCCTTCGCCCACCACCAGCGCGTGTTTCCAGAATCCGAACGAGGCGTGCTGCTTGAATGCCGCCATGCCGCACAGGATGCCGCCGGCGTACAGGAAGGTCGGCATGCCCCACTTCAGGGTTTCCTCCACCTGCGGACAGGCCTCATGGACGATCGCGCGTAGCTTTTCCAGGATAGGGCGCGCGAACTCGGCCGATTTGGCGATGTAGGCATCGATGCGGGGATCGTGCTGGCCCATCGAACGACTCCTGGCGGTGGCGAGTGGCCACTCTAACGCGCCGGCCACGACGCCGGAACGCCGTCACGGTGGGTGAAGCTTCGCGCGACTATGCTGGTTGTTTCGTCAAAAGGAAGAAACAGGACATGGCCCTTCGTCTCGCGCTCCCCGCCGCCCTGCTGCTTGCCCTCGCCGCCTGCCAGCCGAAACCGGCGGCCGATGCCCCGGCCGCGCCGGCGGCCGACGCGGCCACCACGATCCACGGCGAGGCCGCCTACCGCGAGCGCATCGCAGCGCCGCCGGGCGCGGTGCTGACCGTGCAGTTGATCGACAACCGGTTGGCCGATACGCCGACCGCGATCATCGCCAGCACCGAGGTCAAGGACGCCAAGGGGCCGCCGTTCGCGTTCGACCTGCCCTACGACGCCGCGAAAATCCGCCCCGATGGCAGCTACGGCCTGCACGCCAGCCTGCGTGACGGCACCGGCAAGCTGTGGTTCGTCACCGATACGCGCACGAACGTGGTGCCGGGCGATGGCCAGGCCGCGAAACTGGCGATGATCCGCGTGGCCGACGCTTCCGCCGATGCCGCCGTGGTGAAGACGCAGTGGCAGTGTGGCGATCAACGCATCGGCGCGAGCTTCGACAACGGACCGGCCGACAACGTCACCCTGGATCTGGGTGACAAGCCGCTGGTGCTGCCGCATGCGGTCGCCGCTTCCGGTGCGCGCTATGCCGACACCGCCGGCAACGAGTTCTGGACCAAGGGCCGCGAGGGCATGCTGACCCTGGCCGGCAAGGAAAAGCTGGAGTGCAGCCAGACCGATGAGGCATCGCCGTGGGACGCGGCACGCGAGCGCGGCATCGCCTTCCGCGCGGTCGGCAACGAACCCGGCTGGCTGGTCGAAGTGGGCGCGGGCAAAGCGCCGTCGCTGCATGCGGAACTGGACTACGGCGAGCGCAAGCTCGATGTCGCCGGCGCCGAAGCCACCGCGGACGGTTTCCGTGGTCGCACCGGCGATGGCGTCACGGTGGCCCTGGTCGCAACCCGCAAGGCCTGCCAGGACGACATGAGCGGGCAGGACTTCCCTGCCACCGCCGAACTGACCGTCGGTGACAAGACCTATCGCGGCTGCGGCCGCTTCCTGGTGGAGTGATCCTCATGGCGCGCCGTTCCCGCCAGCGTTCGGGCTTCCGCAAGCCCCTCATCATCGTCGCCGTCCTGCTCGTCGTGATCGCGGGCTGGTTCTGGCAACAGCAGCGTGCCCGCCACGACGCCGTGGGCGAAGCACCGGCCGCGGTCGCCACCGACGCCGGCGCGCCCGCGGGTCGTTCCGAACTGCCGCTGCCGCCGATCGAATCCACCCGCGTGGGCGCGGAAGCGGCCACGCCTGTCGCGGCGGCGCCCCCGCCCCCGCCCCAGGCCGCGACGCCCACGGCTCCGTCGGCTTCCGCGCCCGCGGCGCCGGACGGCCTGCCCGCGTTCCTGCCCCCCGAGGCGCATCGCACCCTGGCGCTGATCGCACGGGGCGGACCGTTCCCGAATCGCCAGGACGGCAGCGTGTTCGGCAACCGCGAAGGCCGCCTGCCGGCGCGCCAGCGCGGCTACTATCACGAGTACACCGTGGACACTCCTGGACTGGATCACCGCGGCGCGCGACGCATCGTCACCGGCGGCCAGCCACCGGTGGAGTACTACTACACGGACGATCACTATGAAACCTTCCGCCGCTTCGACGTTCCCGCCACGCAGGTGAGCCGATGACAGACTCCGGTTTTGACCTGGGCCTGGGCGATGCGCGCCAGGCCGGCGTGTTCTTCGTCACCAGCGAGGATCTGGATTCACTGGCCGCCGCCGGCCGCGACGCCGCACTGGGCGTGCGGCGGGTGGATCTGTCCGGCTGCGAGAACAAGGCCTCGCTGATGCTGCGGCTGGCAACCCAACTGGATTTCCCCGACAGCACCGGCCGCAACTGGGACGCCCTGTCCGACAACCTGCGGGACCTGTCCTGGCTGCCGGCCCCGGGCTATGTGTTGCTGCTGGACCAGGGCGCGGAGCTGCGGCGGCGCGACGAGGCGGTGTTCGACACCCTGCTGGATGTGCTCGACGAGGCGGCCCGGTTCTGGGCCGGCCAGGAGGTGCCGTTCTGGGCGTTCCTGGCGCTGGACGAGGAAGATTTCGAGGAACTGGACGCGCAGGCGCCCTGATCGGCGTCCCGATTGGGCCCGATCAGCCCGGATCGGGCCGTCCCGGCGATGATTTCCCGTGCGCCGTGCGATCATGGCGCATGAGCGAATTCAGCACCCTGCCCCTGCTCGACGGCCTGCGCCCCGGCGTCGAGGCCCTCGGCTACACCCACCTGACCCCGATCCAGGCCGAAAGCCTGCCCGCCATCCTCGCCGGCCGCGACGTGATCGCGCAGGCCCCGACCGGCAGCGGCAAGACCGCGGCCTTCGGCCTGGGCCTGCTGCAGCGACTGGACCCGGCGCTGATCCGCGCGCAGGCGCTGGTGCTGTGCCCGACCCGCGAACTGGCCGACCAGGTCGCCCAGCAGATCCGCAAGCTGGCCATCGGCATTCCGAACCTGAAAGTCACCCTGCTGTGCGGCGGCATGCCGCTGGGACCGCAGATCGCCTCGCTGGAGGCGCACGACCCGCACGTGGTGGTCGGCACGCCCGGCCGGGTGCAGGAGCTGATGCGCAAGAAGATCCTGCATCTGGGCGGCATCCGCACGCTGGTGCTGGACGAGGCCGATCGCATGCTGGACATGGGCTTCGAGGAGCCCATCCGCGAAATCATCGGCCGGACCCCGCCGGAACGGCAGTCCCTGCTGTTCTCGGCGACCTTCCCGGATCCGATCCGGGCGATGGCCCGCACCAGCCTGCGCGAGCCGCTGGAAGTCACCGTGGCCGCGCCGGAGGATGCGCGCACCGGCATCGAGCAGCGCTTCGTCGAGGTCGAGCCCGCGCGCAAGCAGATTGTCCTGGCCAGCTTGCTGGCGGCGCAGCGGCCGGAGTCGGCGGTGGTGTTCTGCAATACCCGCAAGGACACCGACGAGGTGGCGACCTCGCTGCAGCACTTCGGTTTTTCCGCGCTGGCCCTGCATGGCGAGATGGAACAGCGCGACCGCGAGGAAGTCCTGGTGCGTTTCGCCAATCGCAGCTGCAACGTGCTGGTCGCCAGCGACGTGGCTGCCCGCGGCCTGGACATCGACGATCTGGCCGCGGTGTTCAATTACGACCTGCCCAGCGACGTGGACACCTATGTCCATCGCATCGGCCGGACCGGCCGCGCCGGCCGCGAAGGGCTGGCCATCAGTCTGGTCACCCCGCGCGAGCGCCCGCGCACGGCGGCCATCGAGGAGCGGCTGGGCCAGCCGCTGCGCTGGGACCGCGGCCTGCCGCCCGCGCCACGCGCGGGCAGCGCGCCCCCCGCCGCGATGAGCACCCTGCGGATCGACGCGGGCAAGACCGACAAGCTGCGTCCCGGCGACATCCTGGGGGCGCTGACCGGCGATGCCGGCCTGCCGGGCGCATCCATCGGCAGGATCGCGATCTACGCCACCCGTTCCTACGTGGCGGTGGAACGCGGCAAGGCCGCGCAGGCGCTGGCCCGGCTCAATGCCGGCCGGATCAAGGGCCGCAGCTTCCGGGTGCGCCGGATCTGAACCCCGGCGCCAGCGGGCCGGAAAAGAAAAACGCCGGGGCAAGCCCCGGCGTTTTTTTCTTTGCGACGCGAAGGTCGGCGCGCTGGATTACAGCGGCTGCACCTGGTCGGCCTGCATGCCCTTCTGGCCCTGCACGGCGACGAAGGTGACCGCCTGGCCTTCCTTCAGCGACTTGAAGCCGGTGCCCTGGATCGCGCGGAAGTGCACGAACAGGTCGGGGCCGCTCTGCGGGGTGATGAAGCCGAAGCCCTTGGCATCGTTGAACCACTTGACGGTTCCGGTCTGACGCTCAGACATCTTTACTAACTCCTGAAACATGGTTTGGGTTGAAAAATCGCGGCGCCGGAACGTTCCGGACCGAGACTGAGTTTGCAGGCGTTGGTAAAGCGGGAAGATGTAGCAGATGTATCTACCGCATCAGGCTCACGATTCACGGTGACCCTGGCAAGCACAGTTCGCGCACTCTACCGGTCCTGCGGACCAAAAGCGACAGGTTTCCGACGCCTGGAGGCCCTTTTTCTTCAGTTTCGGGGGTTTCAACGGCTTTCGGGGCCGGATCCGGCCGCCAGACCCGTATCATGGCGCCCCTTTCCGCCCCTCCCGACCCCTCCCATGGCGCTCAAGGCCACCGTCGTCAAAGCCGACCTCCAGATCAGCGACATGGATCGGCACTACTACGCCTCCCACGGCCTGACCCTGGCCCAGCACCCCTCCGAGACGGACGCCCGGCTGATGGTGCGGCTGCTGGCGTTCGCCCTGTTCGCCGAGGAACGGCTGGAATTCGGCCGTGGCCTGAGCACCGAGGAAGACCCGGACCTGTGGCGCCGCGACTACACCGGCGACGTCGAGCAGTGGATCGACCTGGGCCAGCCGGACGAATCGCGCATCCGCCGCGCCTGCGGCCGGGCCCGCGAGGTGATCGTGTTCAACTACGGCGGCCGCGCCGCGGACCTGTGGTGGGAAAAGAACGCGGGCGGCCTGGCCCGGCTGCGCAACCTGAGCGTGCTGGATCTGTCGGCGGCCGACCTGGATGCGCTGACCGCCCTGTTCGCCCGCGGCATGCGCCTGAGCGTGATGATCCAGGACGGCGAGATCCAGCTGATCGACGACGCCCGCACCGTCACGGTCACGCCGGTGTACCGCCAGCGCGCGGAAACCGCCGCGGCCTGACATGGCGCCCACCCATGATGTGATCGTCATCGGTGCCGGCGCGGCCGGCCTGATGTGCGCGCTGACCGCCGGCCAGCGCGGCCTGCGGGTGCTGGTGGTCGAGCACGCCAACAAGGTCGGCAAGAAGATCCTGATGTCCGGTGGCGGACGCTGCAACTTCACCAACACTGGCACGGGCCCGGCCAATTACCTCTCGGCCAATCCGCATTTCTGCAAGTCCGCGCTGGCCCGCTACACGCCCGCGGACTTCATCGAACTCGTCGAGCGCCATCGCATCGCCTATCACGAGAAGGAACTGGGCCAACTGTTCTGCGATGTCTCGTCCAAGCTGATCGTGAAGATGCTGCTGGACGAATGCCAGGCCGCCCACGTGCGCATCGAGACCCAGTGCGCCGTCGAACGGGTGCAGGCGGTGGATGGCGGTTTCCGGGTCGCGACCTCGCAGGGTGGCTTCGCCGCACCGTCGCTGGTGGTCGCCACCGGCGGCCTGTCGATTCCGAGCATGGGCGCCACCGGCTTCGGCTACGAGCTGGCGCGCCAGTTCGGCCATGCGGTACTGCCCACCCGCGCAGGGCTGGTGCCGCTGACCCTCAGCGGCAAACACCAGGAACGCCTGCATGATCTCAGCGGTGTGGCGGTGCCGGTCGAGGCGCGCTGCGGCAGGCAGGCTTTCCGCAATTTCATGCTGATCACCCATCGCGGCGTGAGCGGTCCGGCCATCCTGCAGATCTCCTCGTACTGGCAACCGGGTGACGACCTGCGCCTGGACCTGCTGCCGGGCCAGGACGCGCTGGACTGGCTGAAGCAACAACAGGCGCAGCGGCCCGCCGCCGAATTCAAGACGGTGCTGTCCGACGCGCTGCCGCGCCGGTTCGCCCAGCGCCTGTGCGAGGTCTGGCTGCCGAACCGGCCGATGCGCCAGTTCAATGAACCGCAGTTGCGCGAAATCGCCGGCCTGCTGGAAGCCTGGCCGCTGGTGGCCAGTGGCACCGAGGGCTATCGCACCGCCGAGGTCACCCTGGGCGGGGTGGACACCGATGGCCTGTCCTCCAGCACGATGATGTCGCGCCGCGTTCCCGGCTTGTTCTTCATTGGCGAAGTGGTCGACGTCACCGGCTGGCTGGGCGGCTATAACTTCCAATGGGCCTGGGCGTCGGGCCATGCGGCGGGGATGGCGGTTTAGGGCGTTCCGGCAAGCCAAAGCAAATCCCCCTCGGTCCCCCATCTTCGAAGGGGGAGGCGTAGCGCCCAACCTGCTCGGCTGACGGGATGACAGGACGACCCTTGCGCTTGTAGAGCCGAAGTTGCTCTGCTACAGGATGGCCGAACAATCTTTTGCCCTTGCGGGCAGCGGAGCGAACCTCCGCGCTACGGTTGCATGGCCTGGGCGGCGAGTTCGAACGAGCGCAGGCGCTTGTCGTGGTCGAAGATGTTGGCGGTCAGCATCACTTCGTCCGGACGATGGCGTTCGATGAAGGCGCGGATGCCGGCGCGCACGGTGTCAGGGCTGCCAATCACCGAACAGGCCAGCGCCTGCGCCACGCCGAGCTTCTCGTGCGGCTGCCAGAACGCCTCGATGTCGTCGATCGGCGGCGGCACCAGGCCCGGCTTGCCGCGCCGCAGGTTGACGAACGCCTGCTGCTGGGTGGTGAACAGGTAGCGCGCTTCCTCGTCGGTCTCCGCCGCGACCACGTTCAGCGCCAGCATGGCGTGGGGATTGGCCAGGCGCGCGGAAGGCTGGAAGTTGCGGTGGTAGATCATCAACGCCTGATCCATCGCATCGGGCGCGAAATGCGAGGCGAACGCGAACGGCAGCCCCAGCGCCGCCGCCAGCTGCGCGCTGAACAGGCTGGACCCGAGCAGCCACACCGGCACGTCGACACCGGCGCCGGGCACCGCGCGCACCGCCTGCCCGGGTTGCGCGGGCTCGAAGTAGTGCAGCAGTTCGTTGACATCCTGCGGGAACTGCTCGGCATTGTCGAAGTAGCGGCGCAACGCGCGCGCGGTCGGTTGGTCGGTGCCGGGGGCGCGTCCCAGGCCGAGATCGATGCGGCCCGGATACAGCGACGCCAGGGTGCCGAACTGCTCGGCCACCTGCAGCGGCGAATGATTGGGCAGCATCACCCCGCCCGCCCCCACCCGGATGCGTGAGGTGGCGCCGGCGACGTTGCCGATCAGCACCGCGGTGGCGGCGCTGGCGATGCCCGGCATGTTGTGGTGTTCGGCCAACCAGTAGCGCTGATAGCCCCAGGCTTCGGCGTGCTGCGCCAGATCGCGCATGTTGGCGAAGGCCCGGGTGATGTCACTGCCTTCGCAGACGGGGGCGAGATCGAGCAGCGAATAGGCAATCATGGCAACTCCTGGCGAACGATGCCTCCGTCGTGGGGATGGCCGCGGACCGTTTCCAGCCCGGCATTCGGGATACTGAATCCCGGTTACCCCATCTCCCGTGTTGGCGAGCCGGTCAAGCGAGCAGATCGAACGGACCACCCTGCTCCAGCGCCCGCTGGTAGGCCGGCCGCGCGTGGATGCGGGCCAGAAAATCGGCCAGCTTCGGATACGTGCCCAGGCCCGCACGCGCGGCGGCGGCTTCCACCGGGAAACTCATCTGGATGTCGGCGGCGCTGAAGTTCTCGCCGGTGAACCAGCGCGCCTTGCCCAGTTCTGCTTCCATGTAGTCCAGGTGCAGCCGGACCTGCGGGGCGACGAAGCCCTGCAGGGCCTTGTCGGCGATGGAACGGGCGATCGGGCGCGCGAAGAACGGCATCGGCGCCTGCTTGATCCGCGAGAACACCAGGCTCAACAGCATCGGCGGCATCGCCGAGCCTTCCGCGTAATGCAGCCAGTAGCGGTAGCGCAGGTGTTCGGGCGTACCCGGCGACGGCGCGAACGCGCGCGCGGCATCGTAGCGCTCGACCAGGTATTCCAGCACCGCGCCGGATTCGGCCAGGGTGTTGCCGCCGTCCACCAGCACCGGCGATTTGCCCAGTGGATGCACGGCGCGCAGCGACGGCGGCGCCAGCAGGGTGGCGGGATCGCGCTGGTAACGGACCACGGTGTAGTCCAGGCCCAGTTCTTCCAGCAGCCACAGCACCCGCTGGGATCGGGAGTTGTTGAGATGGTGGACGGTGATCACGCGGTGGCCTCCGGGGGATGGCACATCTTAGTGCGCGCCGTGGCGGCTTCGATACCCGTAGGAGCGACGTCAGCCGCGACCGCGCATCCTGCCGGCCAAGGAATCTTCCGCATGGGGCGGGATCACGGTCGCGACTGACGTCGCTTCTGCGCCACGGGAGGGACTGTTCGCGATTCCTGGACAGTGCATCCAACGGCGGGCGGCTGATTCGCGCGGAGGGCGCTCCTAGACTGCGGCTTCCCCAACCCGCAGGACATTCCGATGAGCGATCACTCCATCCAGGGCAAGACCGTGCTGATTGCCGGCGGCGCCAAGAACCTGGGCGGCCTGCTGGCCACCGATCTGGCCCGGCATGGCGCCGCCGCCGTGGCCATCCACTACAACAGCGCCGCCAGCCAGGCCGACGCCGACAGGACCGTGGCCGCGATCCAGGCCGCCGGCGCCAGGGCCGTCGCCCTGCAAGGCGATCTGACCACCGCGGCGGCGGTCGAAAAACTGTTCGCCGACACCATCGCCGCGGTGGGCCGTCCGGACATCGCCATCAATACCGTCGGCAAGGTGCTGAAGAAGCCGATGGTGGACATCAGCGAAGCCGAATACGACGAGATGACCGCGGTCAACAGCAAGGCCGCGTTCTTCTTCCTCAAGGAAGCCGGCAGGCACGTCAACGACAACGGCAAGATCTGCACCCTGGTGACCTCTCTGCTCGGCGCGTTCACGCCGTTCTATTCCTCCTACGCCGGCACCAAGGCACCGGTGGAACACTTCACCCGCGCGGCGGCCAAGGAGTTCGGCGCGCGCGGCATCTCGGTCACCGCGGTCGGACCGGGCCCGATGGACACGCCGTTCTTCTATCCGGCCGAGGGCGCGGACGCGGTGGCCTACCACAAAACCGCCGCCGCGCTGTCGGGCTTCACTCCGACCGGCCTGACCCACATCGAGGACGTGGTGCCCTTCATCCGCCACCTGGTCAGCGATGGCTGGTGGGTGACCGGGCAGACGCTGCTGATCAACGGCGGCTACACCACCAAGTAAGCCGGCGTCCGCATGACCCGGGCCGTCGGCGGCATTCCGCCGCCGACAGTGCCTGTACACCTGCGTTCTTTGCGGCTTGGACGACGCCACCGCCGCGCCGCCATACTGGCGGCATCGCTTGACCGCACCGGACCATGGACAGAATCGATCGCTACCAGATCTTCATGCAGGTCGCCGAGCTCGGCAGCTTCATCGGCGCGGCCAAGGCGCTGGGCCTGCCGCGGGCAACGGTTTCGGCGGCCATCCAGCAACTGGAATCCAGCCTCGGCACACGGCTGTTCCATCGCACCACACGGCAGACCCAGCTCACCGCCGACGGCATCCAGTTGCTCGAACACATCCGGCCGATCGTCACCGATGTGGAGGAACTGGAAGCACAGTTCCGCGATCGCCGCTCGCGCGTGTCGGGCCGCCTGTCCATCGATGCGCCCAGCCGGATCGTCCGTCGCCTGCTGGTGCCGCAGCTGTCCCACTTCCTGGCCCGGCATCCGCAACTGGAGGTGTTCCTCGGATCGAGCGATCGTTTCGTCGATCTGGTGCAAGAAGGCATCGACTGCGCCATCCGGGTCGGCGAACTGGAGAACAGCAGCCTGGTGGTGCGCTCGCTGGGCAAGCTGGAACTGATCAACTGCGCGAGCCCCGCCTACCTCCAGGCGCACGGTCATCCGGAGCATCCGGAGCACCTCGCCCCGCTGCACCGGATCATCGGCTATTCCATCACCAGCGCGCCGCGCGCGGCCGAATGGGACTACGTCACCCCGCACGGGGTTCCGCTCAGCCTGGGCGCGCCGGCCATGATTACCGTCAACAACGCGGAAAACTACATTGCCGCCTGCCTGGCCGGGCTGGGCCTGATCCAGGTGCCCCGCTTCGACGTCCAGCATCTGCTGGACGAAGGCCGCCTGGTCGAAGTGATGCCGGACCGTCGGCCTGCGCCGATGCCGCTGTCGCTGGTCTATCCCCATCGCCGCCAGCGCACCGCGCGGGTGCTGGCGTTCTCGGACTGGTTCAGCGAACTGATGGCGCCGCACCTGCTCCCCGGCGAACGCAGCGGCTGACGGCGCCGCTCAGGAACTGCACGACAGCATCGAGCAGCCGGCGCGCTCGCGCGCCCAATCCGGCCGCCGCAGGGCGAAACGCTCGTTGCCGGGCTGATCGTCATAGGGTTTGCGCATCACCTCCAGCAGTTCGGCGATGCCGCTCTCGTCGCCGGCTTCGGCGCGGTCGATCACCTGCTGGGCCAGATAGTTGCGCAACACATAGCGCGGATTGGCCAGGCGCATGCGCTCCCTGCGCTCGGCGGGCGCCATGCCGTCGGCGGCCACGCGCGCGCCGAGGCCGCGCAACCAGTCCAACAGCGCGTCGCCGATGGCATCGCGCCTGCCAGCGTCATAGAAGGCGGCCTCGAAGTGCGCCAGCCCGGGTGACGCCAGATCCGCGTCCATCAGCGCACGGAAGAACAGGGTCATGTCCACTTCGCCGTTCCACAGCAGCTCATGCAGGCGACGCATCCGCTCGGTGTCATCCTCGCGATGCGCATCCAGGCCGAGCTTGCGCACGGTGTTGTCACGGTCGGTGGCGGCGTAGGCATCGGCGTAGCGTTGCAGGCCGTCCTGCAAGGGTTCGACCGTTCCGAACAGCGGCGACAGCGCATGCGCCAGCCGGGTCAGGTTCCAATACGCGATCCTGGGCTGCCAGCCGAAACGATAGCGGCCCCCCGCCGCGTCGGTGGTGTTGGGGGTCCAGTCCGGGTCGTAGTTGTCGATCCAGCCGTAGGGACCGTAGTCGATGGTCAGGCCCAGCACCGACATGTTGTCGGTGTTCATCACGCCGTGCACGAAGCCCACCCGCATCCACTCGCCCATCAATCGCGCGGTGCGCTCGCAGATGGCGGCGAACCAGTCGCCGTAGCGCGTTTCCCTCTCGCCCGCCAGTTCCGGGAAATCGCGGCGGATGCAGAAATCCGCCAGCTGCCGCAACAAGGGCACGTCGTCGCGCGAAGCCGGCAGTTCGAAGTTGCCGAAGCGCAGGAACGAGGGCGCCACCCGGCAGACGATCGCACCGGGTTCGGCTTTCGGATGGCCGTCGTAGAACATGTCGCGTACCACCGCCTCGCCCGTCGCCACCAGGCTCAGTGCGCGCGTGGTCGGCACGCCGAGGTGATGCATCGCCTCGCTGCACAGGAATTCGCGGATCGACGAACGCAGCACCGCGCGGCCGTCGGCGGTGCGCGAATACGGTGTCGGTCCCGCCCCCTTCAGTTGCAGTTCCCAGCGCCGTCCCTGCGTGTCCAGGGCCTCGCCCAGGGTGATGGCGCGGCCATCGCCCAACTGGCCCGCCCACGCGCCGAACTGGTGGCCGCCATAGTTGGCGGCGAACGGCTGCATGCCCAGCAAGGCGGCATTGCCGCCGAACACCTGGGCGAATGCGGGATCGGCCAGATCCGAATCGCTGAAACCCAGCGTCCTCGCCATCTCGCGCGACCAGGCCAGCAGGCGCGGCGCGGCCACCGGCGTTGGCGCCACCGATGACCACAGCGCGCCCCGCACTTCGCGCCGCCGCGGTCCCTGCTCCGGATCCCCGGGCAGTTCCCGCACGAAGGCATTGTCGAAATTCAGCGCCTGCATGGCGGTCACGCCATTCCGTCGGCCATCGGTTTTAGTGCCGGATCCAGCGCCACCCGCGCGTCGAACACGAAGCAGCCGCCGTCGTAGCCGTGCCCGCCAACGTCCTCGAAATAACCGAGGATGCCGCCGTCCAGTTGCAGCACGTTGTCCATGCCGTCGGCGCGCATCCACAGCGCGGCCTTCTCGCAACGGATGCCGCCGGTGCAGAAACTGACCACGGTGGCGTCGCGCAGGTCGGCGCGATGCGGCGCCAGCGCTTCCGGCAATTCGGTGAAGCGGGTGATCGGCAGGGTCAGCGCGCCGGCGAAGGTGCCGTGGGCGATTTCCTGGGCATTGCGCGTGTCCAGCAGGACCACCCGCCGACCGTCGTCGTCGATGCCGCCCTGTTGCAGCCAGCGCCGCAGGGTGGCGGGCGACACCGCCGGTGCGCGCCCGGCCAGCGGCGAGGCATCGTCGCGGCGGAAGCTGATGATCTCCGGCTTCACCTTCACCTTGAGCCGGGCGAACGGCCGCTGCGCGCTACGGCTGTACTTGACCCGCAGATCGGCGAAACGCGGATCCGCGCGCAGCGGCGACAGGAAGGACTCGATGGCGGCCTCGCTGCCGGCGAGGAACAGGTTGATGCCCTCCCCGGCCACCAGCATCGTGCCCCGCAGGTCCAGCGCTTCGCCACGCGCGCGCAGCGTGTCGGCGAAGGCTTCCGGGGCGTCGATGACGGCGAAGTGGTAGGCGGCGATGTTGACGATCATCCACGCATTTTACCCGGCCCCCGGCGGCGCTCCGGCGCGGCGCCCGAATTAATTCAACCAAACGGTTGACAATCGACCCGCAACGGAGAATCATCAACCTTATGGTTGAATATTCTCCCACCCAGCTCGACAGCCTGTTCCACGCCCTGTCGGACCACACCCGCCGGCGCATGCTGCGCAGCCTTGGCGGCCAGGCCCGCAGCGTGGGCGAGCTTGCCGCCCCGTTCCAGATCTCGCTGGCGGCCGCCTCCAAGCACATCAAGGTGCTGGAACGCGCCGGTCTGGTGACCCGCACCGTGCAGGGCCGCACCCATCTGTGCCGCCTGCAACCGGAGGCGCTCGCCGCCGGGCGGGACTGGCTGCGCTTCTATGAGCGGTTCTGGACCGAACGCCTCGACGCGCTGGCCGACGCGCTGGGCGAGGAAACCCCGCCTCCCGCCTCCCCGGCTCCCCTGGCCTCGCGCAGGAAGAAAACCCCATGAATGCCACCATCGACGTGCGGGTCAGCCGCGCCTTCGCCGCCTCGCCCGAAGCGGTTTTCGATGCCTGGCTGGATCCGGCCTGGCTGGGCCGCTGGATGTTCGGTCCCGGCGCGCGCGCGGAAACCGTGCTGCACCTGCAGACCGAACCGCGGGTCGGCGGCCGCTTTTCCTTTCTGGTGGAACGCCAGGGCCAACGCATCGATCACATCGGCACCTACCTGGAAATCGATCGCCCGCGCCGGCTGGTCTTCACCTGGGCCATTCGTGGCGAATCCGATGATGACGGCAGCACGGTCGCCATCGATCTGGCCGCCACGCCGGAGGGTTGCATGCTGACCCTCACCCACACCCTGCCCGCGCGATGGGCCGACTACGCCGCGCGCACGCAACAGGGCTGGACCACCATGCTCGACGCGCTGCGCCGGCTGTTCTGATTCCACCACCGGCGACGAAACGACATTCGCCCCCACGAGGAGATGCCTTGATGAACGACGACTACGGCCAACCCATCGCCCACGATGCCCTGCGCATCCAGCGTTCGCTGCCGGGCCCGATTGAACGGGTCTGGGCCTACCTGACCGAATCGGACAAGCGCGGCGAATGGATGGCGCGCGGCGACATGGAACTGCGCGTCGGTGGCCGCGTGCACCTGTTCTTCCACCACGCCAGCCTCTCCAGCGAACCCGGCCGGGCGCCCGCCAAGTACCAGGACATGGAGGATGGCGTGGGCATGGACGGGCACGTCACCGTCTGCGAACCGCCGCGGCGGCTCGGCTACACCTGGGGCGAAAGCGACGGCAGCACCTCGGAGGTGCTGTTCGAACTGGCCCCGCAGGAAGACCGCGTACTGCTCACCGTCACCCACGCCAAATTGCGGGATCGCGAGGAGATGGTCAGCGTCGCCGGTGGCTGGCATGCGCACCTGGGCATCCTGCTCGATCGCCTGGAAGGCCGCGAGCCGCGCAACTTCTGGCGCGTGCACGACGGGCTGGAAGCCGAGTACGACCGGCGCCTGCCGCACCCGGAAAACGCATAGCGCGACGCGCGGATGCGCGCAGCTTCAGCCCAGCAGCAACCAGGGCAAGGCCAGCGTCAGCGCCAGGATGAAGAGGATCGCGCCGAGCGTGACCAGCACGAACACCGGGCGTTCGCGCAGCAATCGCGCGAACGTCTGTGCGGTCCCGGCCTGCACCGCCTGCGCATGCGCGTCGCGCGCGCGATCGCGGCGTTGACGCTGGTAGTCATCGAGCAGGGCCTTGGCCCGCGGATACTGGCCCGCATCGGACAGCCACAACGCGCCATGCGAAATGCCCCACGGGCTCGGCGGGGTCTCGTACCAGGCCAGGCCCTCGCGATCCAGCAGTTCGCGGATCTCGCCGGCTTCGTCGTCCGGCACGGCGCGCAGGTTGAACAGTCGTTTCGACATCGGGCCAGGCCCGGATTCCCAGGAGAGAGGCGGACATGCTACTGCAAGACAAGATGGCGATCGTGCATGGCGGCAGCGGCGCCATCGGCGGCGCGTGCGCACGCGCGTTCGCGCAGGAAGGCGCGCGGGTATTCCTCACCGGCCGCACCGCCGCGCCGCTGCGACAGGTCGCGGACGACATCGTCGCGGCGGGCGGACGAGCTTCGTTCGACGTCCTGGACGTGCTGGACACGGCGGCCACCCGGCGCCATGCCGACGGCGTGGCCGCACGGGCCGGCGGCATCGACGTCAGCCTCAATGCGATCGGCGTGTTCCATGTGCAGGGTACCGGGTTCCTCGATCTCGCGCTGGACGACTACCGCCACCCCGTCGATGCCTATGCCCGCGCCAACTTCAACACCGCGCAGGCCGCCGCGCGCCACATGGCGCGACGCAAGCGCGGCGTACTGCTGACCCTGTCCACCCCGGGCGCGCGCCTGAGCGGCGCGGGCTTCCTCGGCAACGGCGTGGCCAGTGCCGCGGTCGAGGCGTTCTCGCGGTTGCTGGCCGGGGAACTCGGCGAGCACGGCATCCGGGTGATCTGCCTGCGTCCGGATGCGATTCCCGAGGCCGTCGCGACATCGCATTCGGGCAAGGTGTTCGCCGCCGCGGCCGGCGACACGGGCGTCTCCATCGATGCCATGCTGGCCGAACGCGCGGCCGGCGCGACCCTGCTCAAGCGCCTGCCCACGCTGGCGCAGGTGGCCGGGTTCGCGGTGTTCGCGGCCTCGGACCGCGCCGGCGCGATGACCGGCGCCATCGCCAACCTCAGCTGCGGCTCACTGGTGGACTGACCCGCGTGAGGCGATCAGGTAACCTCGGCGCACCCATTCCACCGGATGCCTCCATGCGCCGTTTCCTGCTGCCGTTCGCCCTGCTCCTGCTTTCCGGCTGTGCCGATCCCGGTCCGCCCCCCGGTGGCAGCGTGGCCGAACTGCAACGCATCGACGAGCGCGTCGGTACCGGCGCCATCGCCGCGAAGGGTTCGGATGTCACCGTGCACTACACCGGCTGGCTTTACGACAAGCGCGTGCCCAACCAGCGCGGCGAGAAGTTCGACAGTTCGGTGGATCGCGCCGAGCCGTTCACCTTCCTGCTCGGCGCCGGGCGTGTCATCCGCGGCTGGGACGACGGCGTGGCCGGGATGAAGGTCGGCGGCAAGCGCGTGCTGCTGATTCCTGCCGATCTGGCCTACGGCCGCGATGGCGCGGGCGGCGTGATTCCGCCCAACGCCTCGCTGGTGTTCGAAGTGGAACTGCTGGACGTGAAGCCGCACTAGGGCTCGGCTCCACCCTCTCCCGTAGGAGCGACGTCAGTCGCGACCGGAATCTTCCCCTGGACCCACGCCCAACGGGCGCTTCGTTGCCGGGTCGCGACTGACGTCGCTCCTACAGGGGATGGAGCTTATTTCTTCTTCACCGGCGCCAGCCGCAGGTCATGGAAATCGAAGCTGAAGTCGGTCAACGGTGAAATCGCCTCCATCCGCGCTTCGCGGATTTCACCGTCGGGCGTCAGCGCGAAGTTGAGGAAGGCGTCGGCGTTGAGCCAGCGCTCGCGCCAGCGCACCACGAAGGTGTCGTGCTGCCAGTGGCTCAGGTCGCCCACCAGTTCGGCGGTCTTGCTGAAGCGCAGCACCAGCTTGCCGCCTTCCTGGCTGATCACGACATCGCCATACCAGGGATCGCGCAGGGTGCCGGCGTACTTCGCCAGCGGCAGCGAAGGCTTGGACTTGGCGTCACGCGCGGCCAGGTGCTTCTGCCAGCTTTCGTCGGCGTTGTCCTGCGACTTGGCCACCGCCTCGGCGTAGGCCGCCAGCCAGTCGGTCTTCGGCGCATCCAGCATCGCATCGAGCGCGCGCAGGGTGACCGCATTGAACGCCGCGCCGACTTCCTGGCTGGTCAGCACCACCACGCCCAGCTTGCGTTCCGGCACCAGGGTCACCCGCGAAACCATGCCCGGCCAGCCGCCGGTGTGCCAGACCAGTTTCTGGCCGCGGTAGTCCGACAGCATCCAGCCCTCGCCGTAGCCCAGGTAGTTGGGTTTGGCCAACTTGAGCGTCTCGATCTTCGGCTCGGACACCGGAATCGGCGTGATCATCGACCACATGTCGCGCTGCCGCTTCGGGGTGAACAGTTGCTGCTGTCGCCCGTCCTTGTCGGTGTAGGTGCCGCCGGCCAACTGCATGCCCATCCAGCGGGTCATGTCATGCACGCTGGAATAGATGCCGCCGGCGCCGGCCACGTTCGACCAGGTCATCCGGGGCGCGGGCTGCAGATCCTTGAAGTCGGCCTTGGCGTGGCCGCTGGCGACGTTGTCGCCGGGCTTGAGCGCGTCGCTGTTGAAGCGGGTCTGGTCCATGCCCAGCGGCTGGAAGATGCGGCTGCGCAGGAACTGCTCGTAGCTCATCCCGCTGACCTGCTCGATCACCAGCTGGGCGACGCCGAACAGGATGTTGTCGTAGGCGTACTGGGCGCGGAAACCGCCGGTCAGCGGCACGTCCTTCAGGCGCTCGGCCACTTCGCGGTTGGTGTAGCTCGTGGTCGGCCAATACAGCAGATCGCCCGCGCCCAGGCCCAGGCCGCTGCGATGGGCCAGCAGATCGCGGATGCGCATCTCGCGGGTTACGTAGGCGTCGGACATGCGGAACCACGGCAGGTGGTCGATCACCCGGTCGTCCATGTCCAGCTTGCCCTCGTCGGCCAGCATCTCCAGCGAGGCGGCGGTGAAGGCCTTGGTGTTGGAGGCGATGGCGAACAGGGTGTGCTCGTCCACCTTCTCCGGCTTGCCCAGTTCGCGCACGCCATAACCGCGCTCCAACACCACCTTGCCGTCCTGGATGATGGCCACGGCGATACCGGGCACGTCGAACTGCTTGCGCACCGATTCGACATAGGCGTCGAAATCCTGCAGCTGCGCCGGCGTGGCCGCGTCCTGCGCGTGCGCGCCCGTCCACAGTCCGATCGACAGCACCAGCGCGCCGGCCTGCCCGGCGATCAGCGGAATCCGCATCATTGAGCCCCTTGGAAAGCAAAGACGACCGCCAACGATACGGCAGCCCAGCGCCCGCGTCCCCCTGCCGATGGTCACCATGGACCGGCCGGGGAAGCCCGCTTGGCATAATGGCGCGATGTCCGCCGCCCCGCCCTCCCCGCCCACCCGTTCTCCCGCACGCGTCGCCATCGTCGGCGGAGGGCCGGCCGGGCTGTTCGCCGCCGAGCGCCTGCGCGCGGCCGGCCTGGAAGTGGATCTTTACGACGCCAAGGGCTCGGTCGGCCGCAAGTTCCTGATCGCCGGCAAGGGTGGGCTGAACCTGACCCACTCCGATCCCTTCCCCCTGTTCGTCTTCCGCTACGGCGCCCGCCACGCGGAGGTGGCCGACTGGCTCCGCGGATTCGACGCCGACGCCCTGCGCGGCTGGGCGCTGGGACTGGGCGTGGACACCTTCGTCGGCAGTTCGGGGCGGGTCTTCCCCCGCGACCTGAAGGCCGCGCCGCTGCTGCGGGGCTGGGTGCGCCGGCTGCGCGACCAGGGAGTGCGTTTCCACATGCAGCACCGCTGGCTTGGCTGGAACGACGACAAGCGCCTGCGTTTCGGTGGCCCGGCGGGGGAAGTCTCCGTCAACGCCGACGCCGTGGTCCTCGCGCTCGGCGGCGGCAGTTGGCCGGAGCTGGGCTCGGACGGCGGCTGGGTGCCGCTGCTCACCGGGCGCGGTGTCGATGTCGCGCCATTGCAGCCCGCCAACTGCGGATTCGACATCGACTGGAGCGAACACCTGTCCAGCCGTTTCGCCGGCAGTCCGCTCAAGCCCGTGGTGGCGCACTGGCAGGGCGCCGATGGCCAGTGGCAATCGCTGCAGGGGGAATGCGTGGTCACCGCCACCGGCATCGAGGGCAGCCTGATTTACGCGCTGTCGGCCGCATTGCGCGACGCGATCGCGCGGGACGGCGAAACGACGTTGTGCCTGGACCTGGTGCCGGGTCGCGACGAGGCGCGGCTGCGCCGCGACCTCGGCAAGCCGCGCGGCGCCCGCAGCCTCAGCGATCACCTGCGCCGCGAAGCCGGCGTGTCCGGCGTGCGTGCCGCGCTGCTGTACGAAGTGATGACGCGGGAGGCGATGCAGGATCCGGCCGCCCTGGCGAGCACGCTCAAGCGGCTTCCGTTGAAACTGCTTCGTGCCCGCCCCATCGACGAGGCCATCAGCAGCGCCGGCGGCATCCGCCTGGAAGCGCTGGATGCGGGGCTGATGATCAATGCCCTGCCCGGTGTGTTCGCCGCCGGCGAAATGCTGGACTGGGAAGCCCCCACCGGCGGCTACCTGCTCACGGCCTGTTTCGCGAGCGGCGGGCGTGCCGCCGAGGGCGTGTTGGCCTGGTTGAAGGAACGCGGGATCGCATCGGATTGAAACGGCGTGTCCCGTTCAACGGCTGGCGGCGGAGCGAAAGAACAATCGGCTGGCGGCTTTCGATCGTGATGGGCGCGCCGCCTTCGTCGCCATGCCGATCAGATCACCGCCATCCATGCCTGCCCCTCGGGCAGGACATGGATGGCGGGTCTTCCACACCACACGCCTTCAGGTTCCGCATTTCGTTTCCACCCCGGGACTTCCTGTCCGCATGAAACGCATCGTCGCCCTTGCCTGGTCGCCCGCGATGGCTGCGGCAGGCTGGAGAGAACCTGCGCGCAGCGATAGCGGGGCGTGCGCGTAAGATACAAAGCGGGACGTTGAAATTCGGTTAGCGTTTGACTTCACTGCGATGACAAACGCAGCTTCCGTTCACAGTTCGTGCGAACGCGTCGGCATGACCTCATGCCGCTCCCGCATCAACGTCCGTGCCATCAACATTTGCTGTCCTGCAGCGCACGCACGCGCGCCGGTGGACTGAACGCATCGCTGCGCGCCTCGATCCAGAATTGCTGGAACACCGCGTGCGCCGGAATCCTGTCCAGCAGTTCGCCCGGTTCCAGGAAGCGGTACAGCATGGCCAGCGAACGCACCTCGATCGGCGAGACCCGGCGCAGGATGTGCTCCGGCCCGAGCTGCTGCGGATGTTCCAGCCCCGCCGCGCACAGCATGTCGCGCAGGGCCTTGAGCGTGTTGTCGTGGAAATGCTGCACCCGCACGGATTTGTCGCCGACATCCAGGTGCTTCCAGCGGCTCGGGTCCTGGGTCGCCACGCCGGTCGGGCAGCGATCGTTGTGGCAGCTCTGCGACTGGATGCACCCCAGCGAGAACATGAAGCCGCGCGCGGAATTGCACCAGTCCGCGCCCATCGCCATGGTCCGGGCGATGTCGAAGGCACTGATGATCTTGCCGGCGGCGCCTACCCGGATGCGTTCGCGCAGCTTCAGTCCGACCAAGGTGTTGTGCACCAGCAGCAGGGCCTCGTGCATGGGCACGCCGACATGGTCGATGAACTCGGCCGGCGCCGCGCCGGTGCCGCCCTCGGCGCCGTCCACCACGATGAAATCCGGCAGCAGGCCGGTTTCCTGCATCGCCTTGGCGATGCCGAACCACTCCCAGGGATGGCCGATGGCCAGCTTGAAGCCGGTCGGCTTGCCGCCCGACAGCTCGCGCAGGCGAGCGACGAACTGCAACAGTTCGACCGGCGTGGAGAACGCCGAATGGCGCGCCGGCGACACGCAGTCGTGTCCGATGGGCACGCCGCGGGTCGCCGCGATCTCCGGGCTGACCTTGGCCGCCGGCAACACCCCGCCATGACCGGGCTTGGCGCCCTGCGACAGCTTGATCTCGATCATCTTCACCGACGGCAGGCGCGCGTTCTGCACGAAGCGTTCCTCGCTGAACCGGCCCTGCTCGTCCCGGCAGCCGAAATAGCCGGAGCCGATTTCCCACACCAGATCGCCGCCGTGTTCCAGGTGGTACGGGGAAATCGAGCCCTCGCCGGTGTCGTGGTAGAAGCCGCCGCGCCGTGCGCCCTCGTTGAGCGCACGGATCGCGTTGGATGACAGCGCACCGAAGCTCATCGCCGAGATGTTGAACACGCTGGCCGAATACGGATGCGCGGTGTTGGCGCCGATGGTGATGCGGAAATCGTGCGAATCCACCTGGGTGGGCGCCAGCGAATGGTTGATCCATTCGTAATCCACGCCATACACGTCCTGCTGGGTGCCGAACGGCACCACGTCCATCACGCCCTTGGCGCGCTGGTACACCAGCGAGCGCTGCTGGCGCGAGAACGGCACCTCGGCGATATCGCTCTCGATGAAGTACTGGCGTATCTCCGTGCCGAACGATTCCAGCCCGTAGCGGAAGTGCGCCAGCACCGGATAGTTGCGGCGCAGGGTGCTGCGGGTCTGCAACAGATCCCAGGTCCCCAGCAGCGCCAATGCGCCGAACAGGCCGGCGAGCCAGCCCCAGGCGGGCCAATGGAAGGACAGCGCCAGCGACAGCAACGCCAGCAGGATGCTCAGCCCGTAGGCCAGATAACGATTCATCACGCTCCTCATCGGGCCGGGCCGCCGCGCTCCCTGCCCGCCAAATCCTCTACCACCCGCGCCAGGAGCGCCGGACCTTGCGGCCCGGGCATCTTAATGTCCCGCCGCCACCGGCGTGCGACCGCCACCTGTACGGGTGGTTTTCGGTCGCGGGCCGGTCGGACAAACCAGGTCAAGCGCGAAGACATGCCAATCGGTCATGTCGGGATAATCGCAGGTCATTCGGCAGTGCAGCATTGGCGTGCGGTAATCATGCGCCCACTGTTTGATGCCTTTCGATGTCGCGAACCACCCCGCTCGCCCTGGCCATTTCGCTGGCCATCCTCCCTCCCCTCCTCCACGCCCAGGACACCGACGCCAACGCGCCCGCACCGGACAAGACCCTCGACGCGGTCGTCGTCACCGGCTCCAACATCAAGCGCAGCGATACCGCCGGTCCCAACCCGGTGCAGGTCGTCACCCGCGAGGAAATCGAACGCACCGGCAAATCCACCCTGACCGACGTGCTGCGCTCGCTGTCGGCCAACGCCGGCAACAGCTACGACGAGCAGTACACCGGCAGCTTCTCCGCCGGTTCGGCCTCGATCGGCCTGCGCGGCCTGAGCCCGAAGAACACCCTGGTGCTGGTCAACGGCTACCGCGTGGCCAACTTTGGCTTCGCGCTGAACACCCAGGACACCTTCGTCGACCTCAACGCGCTGCCGATCGGCGCGGTCGAGCGCATCGAAGTGCTCAAGGACGGCGCCTCGGCCGTGTACGGTTCCGATGCGATTGCCGGCGTGGTCAACATCATCCTGCGCCGCAACTTCCAGGGCATCGAGGTCGGCGGCGCGGTCGGCGGCGCCACCCGCGGCGGCCTGGACGAACAGAAGGCCAACCTGCTGCTCGGCTTCGGCGATCTCGAACAGCAGGGCTGGAACGTGCTGTTCGGCCTGGATCTGCTCAAGCGCGAGCGCCTGGACGCGGACGAACGCGCCTTCACCCGCAGCGGCGACTTCCGCGACAAGCCCGGCGGGCGCCTGGCCGGCTGGTCCACCGCCGGTGGCAACTGGCTGCTCAATCCGCGCCAGCCGACCCCGTTCTCGCCGTGCCCCGATGGCAGCGTGCTGCGTCCGTACAGCGATTTCGGCAGCACCCTGCCCGGCAATGCCTGCGCCTTCAACGCGCAGCCATACAAGACCCTGCAACCGGGCGCCGAACGCATCCAGGCGTCACTGAGCGCGACCTTCCGCCTGGGCGAGCGCACCGAACTGTTCGCCGACCTGCTCTACAGCCACAACCAGGCGGATCAGATCTTCAGCGCGCCGCTCACGGTCGGTCCCGGCCTGCGCGCCTACAACCCCGCCACCGGCACCCTGGTGGACATCCCGGTGGCGCTGCCGGTCGGCCATCCCAACAACCCCAACGGCGTGCCGCTGCCGTTCGAATACACCTTCTTCGATCTCGGCCCGCGCCTGAAGGACAACACCCAGGTGTTCTACCGCGCCCTGGCCGGCCTGCGTGGGCAGACCGAACGCTGGGACTGGGAAGTGGCCGCGGAGACCTCGCAGAGCCTGCAACGCGAATACGTCGACAACTTCATCAACCGCTACGCGTTCCAGCGCATCCTCGCCGACGGCAGCTACGACTTCCTGGATCCGTCCCGCACGCCGGCGCCGCTGAACGATCTGCGCCTGCAGACCAAGCGTCCGGGCTACTACCGCCTGGACGGGATCAGCGCCAAGGCTTCGACGTCCTTCCTGGAACTGCCGGCCGGTTCGATCGGCTTCGCCTGGGGGGCGGAATTCCGCCGCGAGTCGCTGGACGCGCGCACCAGCCGTCAGGTGCTGTCCGGCACCGAACTGCGCCCGGCCATCAACATCGTCAAGGGCGAACGCAAGGTCAGCGCCGCCTACGCCGAGTTCAGCGTGCCGCTGCACCAGACCCTGGAGCTGCAACTGGCCGGCCGCGCCGATCACTACGACGACTTCGGCAACGCCTTTTCGCCGAAAGTGGCGCTGCGCTGGCAGCCGCTGGAGTCGCTGCTGCTGCGTGGTTCGTTCTCGCGCGGCTTCCGCGCGCCGTCGCTGCCGGAAATCGCGCCCGGCCAGACCATCAGCTACGGCACCGTGGTGGATCCCTACGATCCGCTGTCGCCGGGCGGCAGCCGCGGCGTCACCAACGTGCGCACCGGCAACCCGGATCTGGACGCGGAACGCTCGAAGAACTTCAACATCGGCGCGGTGTGGTCGCCGGACGCGGACACCAGCATCGGCCTGGACTACTACCGCATCGAGCAGGACAACCTGATCAAGCCGGACAATGCGCAGTTCATCGTCAACAATCCCACCCAGTTCCCGGGCCGGGTCATCCGCGACGCGCAGGGTCGCATCCAGATCATCACCAACCAGTATTCCAACCAGGGAGAACTGAAGACTTCCGGCATCGATCTGGATTTCAGCCGCACCTTCCGCACCGCTTCGGCCGGCAATTTCACCCTGAGCGGAAGCTGGACCCACCTGCTGGAGTTCAAGCAGCCGCTGGTGGCCGGACAGGCGCCCTACGACGGTGCCGGCAACAACCGTCTGGGCGCGCTGCCGAAGAACCGCGGCACCACCTCGCTCGGCTGGGAAGCCGGCAACTGGGAAAGCACGCTGATCCTGCAGTACATCGCCGGCTACGACCAGCGCGTATCCACCCAGGCCAGCAATCCGGGCCTGCGCGACAAGGTCAAGCCGTATCACCAGCTGGATCTTTACGTGGCCTACCAGGGCATTCCCAAGACCACGCTGTCGCTGGCGGTGCAGAACCTCACCGACAAGGACCCGCCGTTCGATCCGGCCGGCGGCTCCAACGGTTTCGACATCACCCAGTACAACCTGCGCGGCCAGTTCGTCTCGCTCGGGGTGAAGTACCGGTTCTGACGTCGTTGCCATGATTTCGTGACGACAGCCCTGGCAGGGCTGTCGTCATGGTTCAACCCCGGATTCGCGCAATCCGTCACACCAAGACGTTCGTCGATGCTAGTGCATCGACAGGCGGGGTGTCAGGCCGCTCCGGAAATGTCCGGCGTCATCAACCGGGTCAACACCTCGACGGTATCGGGCCGGCCGAAGTACCACCCCTGCGCAAGCACGATCTGATCCGGATACTCCAGCATCCGCGCCTGTTCGCCGGTCTCGACGCCTTCGAACACCAGGTCCGCCTGAAGTCGGCGGGCAATGGCGAGGATTTCCGGCAGGATCGAACCTTGCAGTTGCGCCGTCGCTTCTGGCAACAGCGAGCGGTCGACCTTGATGTAATCGATTGGCAGGTGCTGCAGCTGGCTCAGGCTGGAATAGCCGGAACCGAAGTCGTCCATGTAGATGGGATGGCCGAGCCAGCGCAGGCGTTCCAGCTCCGGCAGGATGTCCTGCAGTTCCGCCGTGGAACGCTCGGTCAATTCGAAGCCGATATGGCGTCGCGGCAGGCCAGGCGGCCAATGGAAGTCCAGGGTCTCCATCAGGCTGCCATCCACCAGTTCGGGAGAGCTCACGTTGATGGTCACCCGGAAATCGGGAAAGGCCTCGAACAGTTCGCGGTTCTCGTCCAGCACCGTGCGCACGACGAACGCGGTGATCTCGGCAATCATCCCCGTGCGCTCCGCCTCAGCGATGAACACCTCCGGTGATGCGGGGCCATCGATCCAGCGGATGAGCGCCTCGGCCGAGACGATGCGGGGAGGCGTCTCCAGCGCGACGATGGGCTGATAACGAAGCGCGAATCGTCCTGCTGCCAGCGCGCGGCGCATCCGCGCGGGCAGCGCGCTCCAGCGACGGTGCGCGGCCAACGCCAGCCAGCCCAGGCAGGTTCCCAGCAGCCCCCCCAGGATCAGGACCGTCCACAGGGCGCTCGTCCGCGCGCGTTCGTCGGCCACGGCCGTGACCAGGACTGTGGCGCAGATGGGAAAACGCCGCGAACAGAATCGACGATCCTCGCGGCCCTGCCCTTTTCCGGCTTCGACAAAGCCAGGCAAGTGCTGCGCATCGAGCCCGATGACAAGACGCGTCGCCCGGTCCCGCAGGCCGACCACGTAATACAGGCCCGGCCATCGCGTCACCCGGAATGCGTCGAAGTCCACATGGACACTCGACTTCTCCGTGCGCACCACCAAGGCAAAGGAATCCTGATCCGTCAGCGAGAGCGCCGTCCAGTAGCCGGTCAACCCGGCCCCCAGCACGAGGGGTTCCTGGCGCGACACGACCGGTTTCGCCAGGACTCCGAGCACGGCGGTGCATGCCAGGTTCCCTTCCACGTACCGGCCGAGATCCTTGGTGAACTTGGCCCGCATGAAAACCGCCCGCAGCCGCCGCAGTTCCTCCGCCGAACAGTCGGCACGCGTCGAGCGATCCGCTTCAGCCAGCATGCGGGCCACCGTATCGAACACCTGGTCGATCTGATCGACGACCCGCGCGCCCTGCTGGCTGACTGCATGGTCCAGCCATCGGCGTTCAACCGCATCCCGCATCTGCAACGCGATCGCCATCGTGGCAAGCAGCACGAGCAGGAAGATCAAACGACCTGCCCATCGCGAGGTTGTCCATCTCCGTGCCTGCTTCATGGATATCATTCTTTGCGGTGGGAATGGATGATCGCCACGTCGCTGGCCAAGCCCCCTGCCGATCGTTGCCCGGCGCGGGCGTCCCGGACGAATCCCGATCGCGAAACGGGATTCCGCATTGGAATCCCGTTTCTCCATCATGGTGCCCGGAGCCGGAATCGAACCGGCATGGCCTCGCGGCCGGCGGATTTTAAGTCCGATGCGTCTACCAATTTCGCCATCCGGGCATGCCGATAGCGTGCCTGAGCCAGGACGGGATGGAAAGTCGCGAACCCTTCCGTCCGTCAGGCACAAAAAAACCGACCACGAGGTCGGTTTTCAGAAATGGAGGCCTGGGTCGGAATTGAACCGGCGTACGCGGATTTGCAGTCCGCTGCATAACCACTCTGCCACCAGGCCGATGGCGATTGCGCGAGACTGGCGCAATCACGGCGCCATTTCAAGCGCCTTACAAAACAAAACCCCGCGAACGGGGTTTTGTCCTGAATATGGAGCGGGAAACGAGACTCGAACTCGCGACCCCGACCTTGGCAAGGTCGTGCTCTACCAACTGAGCTATTCCCGCGTGGTGAAGTTGGAAATTCTACCGGTATCCCGAGAACTGTCAACTGCTTTTTTCTCGTCGGCCCGCAGAATCGGCCATGCCGCATGCAGGTACTGGAAACCGGACCAGAGCGTAAGTATAGCCGCGATCGCGAGCAGCCAGTCGCCGATCCTGAAAATCCATTCACCCAGCCAGATGTCCGCCCGATCCACCGGCCCCGGGGTCGCCGCGTACAGCAGGCAGCCCAACGCCACCATCTGCACGATGGTCTTGATTTTGCCGATGGTGGCCACCTTGACCCGGGCGCGCTGGCCGAGTTCGGCCATCCACTCGCGCAGCGCCGACACCGCGATTTCACGCCCGACGATCACCGCCGCCCAGATGGCCATCCACATGGTCGGGTTGTCCTGCACGATCAGGAACAGCGACACCGCCACCATCAGCTTGTCCGCCACCGGATCCAGGAACGCGCCGAACGCCGAATACAGGTGGTAGCGCCGCGCGATCCAGCCATCCAGCCAGTCGGTGACCGCCGCCAGGATGAAGATGAAGGCCGCCGCGAAATTGGTCCATTTGTGCGGCAGGTAGAACACCATCACCAGCACCGGGATCAGCACGATCCGCAACAGGGTGAGCCAGGTGGGGATAGTCAACTTCATTGCTTCTCTACTCGTTTCCCGCAATCGGCGCCGGCAACCCGTGCAGGTTAGCGTAGATCCGCTCGGCGAGCGCGGCGTTGATGCCTTCGACGCGGGCAATCTCGTCCGCGCCCGCGGCCTTGAGCCCGGCCAGACCGCCGAAATGCTTGAGCAGGCTGGCGCGACGGCGTGGGCCGATGCCCGGGATGTCCTCCAGCTTGCTGGTCATCCGCGCCTTCTGCCGCTTGCCGCGGTGCCCGGTGATGGCGAACCGGTGCGCCTCGTCGCGGACCTGCTGGATCAGTTGCAGGGCCGGCGACGCCGCTCCTGGCCGGACCTCGCGGCCGTCGGCCAGGACCAGGGTTTCGTGGCCGGGCCGGCGTTCCTCGCCCTTGGCCACGCCCACCAGCACCACGCTGTCCACGCCCAGATCGGCCAGCACGCCCCGTGCCTGCGCCAACTGGCCGGCGCCACCGTCGATCAACAGCACGTCCGGCAGCACGCCCCCCTCCTCCACCGCGCGCCGGAACCGGCGCTCGATGGCCTGGTGCATGGCGGCGTAGTCGTCACCGGGCTCGATGCCGGTGATGTTGAAGCGCCGGTATTGCGCGCGGACCGGCCCGTTGGCGTCGAACACCACGCAGGACGCCACGGTGGCCTCGCCCATGGTGTGGCTGATGTCGAAACATTCGATGCGCTGGGCCGGTTCGGCCAGTCCCAGCAGTCCCTGCAGCGCTTCGCTGCGTGCGGTCTGCGCGCCCCGGCTGGTGAGTTCGGTGACCAGCGCGATCTCGGCGTTGCGCCGCGCCAGGTCCAGATAGCCGGCGCGTTCGCTGCGCACGTTCCACTTGAGCTGGACCTTGCGCCCCGCCGATGTGCTGAGCGCGGTCTCGATGAGTTCGGCGTCGGGGATTTCCCTGTCCAGGATGATTTCCTGCGGCGGGGTCTGTTCGCCGTAGTACTGCGAAACGAAGGCGGCCAGCACCTCCTCCGCGCTCTCCTCGCCGTTGGTGCGCGGGAAGAAGGTGCGCGTCCCGAGATTGCGGCCGTCGCGGAACGCCAGCAGCAGGACACAGGCCGAACTGCCACGCATCGCGCAGGCGAGCACGTCCAGGTCGGCGGCGTGCCCATCCACGTATTGGCGCGCCTGCAGGCTGCGGATGGAGCCGATCAGATCCCGTAGGCGCGCGGCCTCCTCGAACTCCAGCCGTTCGCTGGCGCTCTCCATCGCCCGGCTGAGCTCTCCGGTGAGCTCGTCGCTTCGGCCGTCCAGGAACAGGCCCGCCTGTCGCACCGATTCGGCATAGCTGTCCGGTTCCACCAGGCCAACGCAGGGCGCGCTGCAACGGCCGATCTGGTACTGCAGGCACGGGCGCGAGCGATTGCGGAAGACGCTGTCCTCGCAGTTGCGGATCTTGAACAGCTTCTGCATCAGGTTCAGCGTTTCGCGCACCGCGCCGGCGCTGGGGTACGGACCGAAGTAGCGGCCCGGAACCGCCCGCGGCCCGCGATGGAATCCGATCCGCGGCCAGCCTTCCTGGGTCAGCAGGACATAGGGATAGCTCTTGTCGTCGCGCAGCAGCACGTTGTAGCGCGGTGCGAGCGACTTGATCAGCTGGTTTTCCAGCAGCAGCGCCTCGGCCTCGGTGCGGGTGACGGTGACGTCCATCCGCGCCACCTGCGACAGCATCGACAGGATGCGTGGCGTCTTCGGCGTGTTGCTGAAGTAACTGGACACGCGCTTGCGCAGCGCGCCGGCCTTGCCGACATACAGCAGGCTGTCGTCGGCGGCGTACATGCGGTAGACGCCGGGCGCCAGGCTCAAGCCCGCCGCGAACGCCTTGCCATCGAAATCCGGGGACTTGCGACCGCTCATTCGTCGATCGGCACGTGGCTCAATTCGCCGCTGGCGATGTCGTAGCGCAGCACGGCGTGCGCGTCGGTTTCGGCGATCCAGACCGTGCCTTCCGACAGCGCCAGGCCGGTCGGCCCGTGCAGGGGCCGCGGCAAGGCCACGCTGCTGAGTTCGCCGCCCCCCAGCCGCAGCGTGCGCAGGCTGCTGTTGCCGCTGTCGGCAATCCACATCAGCGGTGCGTCGGTGCTGATGGCGATGCCCTGCGGATGCTGGAGGCGCGCGGCCTCGCGTGGCCCGTCCTCGGTCCCGAACACCCAGGGTCCCTGCCCGACCAGCGTCTGCACGATGCCGGTGCGCAATTGCAGGGAGCGGATCGCGGACCCCAGCGCGTCGCAGACATATAGCGTCTGGTGCACCGCCGCCAGCGCGGCCGGCTGGGCGAACGCCGCCATCGGACCACTGCCGTCGCGTACTTCCAGTTGCCCCGAACCGGCGCGCGCGCGCAGTTCGCGGGTGGCCAGGTCATAACTCCAGATGCGATTGTCGCCGCCCATGGCGATGTGGATCTGGTTGTTGCTGGTCGCCAGCGCGAGCGGCTGGTTGAGCGGCACGCCACGCGCCTGGCCGACCACGCCTTCCACCGGCTCGCCCGCGCGGCCATTGCCGCACAGGGTATCGACCGCGCCGGTCGCCAAGTGGATCCTGCGCAACGCGTGATTGCCGGTGTCGGCCACATACAGCGATTCGCGCAACGCCACCAGGCCATGCGGATTGCGGAACGCGGCGTGGGTATGATCGCCATCGATGAGATCGGCGGCCGCCAGCCCGAACTGGCGCAGCACCCGGCCCGAGTGGGTGCATTCGAGAATGCGGTGATGGCCGCTGTCGGCCACGAACAGGCGATCCGGCGTGGCTGCAAGACCGGTCGGGAACCGCAAGGCCAGGCGCGGCTCGGGATGACTCTCGCGCGGACCGCGGAGATCGTCATCGGTGGGCCGGGCCAGCGTTTCACAGAGCGCGGATACCGAACGCTCCAGTTCGGTGCCGTTGTCGGCGCCGACCAGGCGATGGCGGATGACGCCTTCCCCATCGATCAGCAGCACGGTCGGCCAGGCCTCGATGCCGAACGCCTGCCAGGCCGCCCAGTTGGCGTCGTGCGCGATAGGGAAACCGATCCCGTGCCGGCGCAGCCGCTTGAGCGCGGTCTGCGGATCGCGCTCGCTGTCGAAGCGCGGCACGTTGACCACCAGGGTCTGGAGGCGGCCCAGGTGGCGGGCCTGCAGCGCCGCCAGTTCGTTCAGGCGCTGCCCGCACCAGGCCGAGGCCGCGTTGACGAAGGCCAGCGCCACGATCCGGCCGCGCTGTTCCAGCAGCGATCCGGAGGGCGCGTTGAGCCAGGGCAGTCCCTGGGGAAGTTCGGGAGCGGTCGTCGCATTCATGGTTCGCCCCGATTATGCCGTAGTCCTATCCCGAGGACAGGCGCCGGACCGCCGCCCGTGCCGCCGAATCGACCAGTTGCCAGACCCGGTCGAAATCACGGGGGCCGCCGGTATAGGGATCCGGCACGCTGCCGCCGGCCTCGACGCCGCTCCACTCCAGCAGCAGTTCCACCTTGTGCGCCATCTCGGCGGGCGCGAATCGCCGCACGTCGCGCAGGTTCTGCCCGTCCGCGCACAGCAGCCAATCGAAATTGTCGAAGTCCTCCGGCCGCAACTGGCGCGCGCGCAGGCCGGAAATATCCACGCCGTACTGGCGCGCGCAGGCGATTGCCCGGTGGTCCGGCGGTTCGCCCAGGTGCCAATGGCCGGTGCCGGCCGAATCCACTTCCACCCGACCCGCCAGCGGCGAGGCGGCGAGGTGATGGCGCAACGCGCCCTCGGCCATCGGCGAGCGGCAGATATTGCCCAGGCAGATCACCAGCAGCCTCATGCCCCGCGCGCCCAGTGCTGTTCGGCGCGGGCCAGGTCCTCGGGCGTGTCCACGCCCGGCGGGAACGGTTCCGGGGTCAGTGCCACCGCGATGCGGTGCCCGGCTTCCAGCACCCGCAACTGCTCGAGCGATTCGATCTGCTCCAGTTGCCCGGGCGGCAGGCGGGTGAAGCGCCGCAGGAAGCCCGCGCGATACGCGTAGATGCCGATGTGGCGCAGCCAGGAACCTTGCGGAAGCGTGTCGCGCTCCCGGGCGAAGGCATCGCGGTGCCAGGGAATCGGCGCGCGACTGAAGTACAGCGCGTCGCCGCTTTCCGCGCGCACCAGTTTGACGGTATTGGGATCGAACAGGGCCTCGGCCGTCTCGACCGGTGTGGCCAGGGTCGCCATCTCGGCGCCGCTGTCGACCAGCGTCCGCGCGACCGTCCGGATCCCGGCCACCGGCGCGAACGGCTCGTCGCCCTGCAGGTTGACCACCACCGCGTCATCCGGCCAGCCGGCGATATCGGCGCATTCGGCGAGACGGTCGCTGCCCGAGGCATGGGTCGGCCGGGTCATCGCCACCCGCACCGCGGTGCCGTGCAGGGCCTCGCGAATACGCTCGTCGTCGGTGGCGACCCAGACCTCGTCCGCACCGGCGGCCAGCGCGCGGCGGGCCACGTGCAGCACCAGCGGGTCGCCGCCAATCAGGCGCAGCGGTTTTCCGGGCAGCCGTGAAGCGGCGTAGCGGGCCGGGATGGCCACGATGAATCCTGTCGTCATGTCGCCCGTCGTCATGGGTTAGGAGATTCGGTCCTGGGCAGACGGTCCAGCAAGGCCACCCAGAAAGCCTCCGGCAGCCGCGCCGACACCGGCACGCTGAAATACCAGTCCTTGGCGAAGGCGGCGCATTTCACCGCATCCTTCTCGGTCATCAATACCGGCAATTCACTGCCGAAGGCAAAGTCTTCGCCTCGGTAGGCATGATGATCATCGAAGGCATGCGGCACCACGCCGATGCCCAGGCCACGCAGGTTGTCGAAGAAGCGTTGCGGATGCCCGATGCCGGCGACCGCATGCACGCGCTGGCCGGCGAACGAGGCCAGCGGACGCGGACGGCCGCCACGCAGCGGCTGCGCCGCATCGGTGTGGAGCAGCATCGGCCATTCGCCGAACGCCGGCTCGCCGCCATTGAGCACGCGGAAATCGCAGGCCGCACCGCGCTCGATCGGCTCGCGCAAAGGGCCGGCCGGCAGCAGCCGGCCATTGCCGTAACGCCGCTGCCCGTCGATGACCTCGATCTCGATGTCCCGCCGCAGGCGGTAATGCTGCAAGCCGTCGTCGCACACCACGACATCGCAGCCCGCCGCGATCAGCGCACGGCCGGCGGCGACCCGATCCCGATCCACCCGCACCGGCACGCCGGTCCGGCGCGCGATCAGCACGGGCTCGTCACCACCCCGATCCGGTGGCGTGGCCGCCTCCACCCACAGGGGCTGCTCCTCGTTGGCGCGCCCGTACCCCCGGCTGGCCACGCCCGGCTTGAATCCGGCTTCGCGCAGGCGCTGCACCAGGCCGATGGTGAGGGGGGTCTTGCCGGTGCCGCCGACGGTGACGTTGCCGACCACGATGACCGGCACGGCCAGTCGTTGCCGGCGCAGCACGCCCCAACGGTACAGCCGCGCGCGCAGGCCGATCAGCCCCCCGTAGATCGCCGCCAGCGCGCGCGCATGGACGGGAACGGGGGCATCGGAATACCAGTAGTCGGGTGGAACGTGGCGGGACTTGCTCACTTCACTCACTCGCCATCGCCTTCCCGGAACTGCATGCGGTGCAGGTGGGCGTACAGGCCGTCGCGGGCCAGCAACTCGGCGTGGGTGCCCTGCTCGACCAGCCTGCCCTGATCCAGTACCAGCACCTGATCGGCGTGCTCGATGGTCGACAGGCGGTGCGCGATCACCAGCGTGGTGCGATCCGGCATCAACTTCTGCAGCGCGTTCTGCACCAGGCGCTCGGATTCGTTGTCCAGCGCGGCGGTCGCTTCGTCCAGGATCAGGATGGGCGCATCCTTCAGCATCGCCCGCGCGATCGCCAGGCGCTGGCGCTGGCCGCCGGACAGGCGGCCGCCCTTGGCGCCGACCTGGGCCTGCAATCCTTCCGGCAGTTCGCGCACGAATTCCATCGCGTTGGCGCCTTCCACCGCCTGCACGAGCGCCGGCTCCGGCACGTCCTGCATTTCACCGAAGGCGACATTCGCCGCGACCGTGCCGTCGAACAGCATGACCTGTTGGCCGACCAGGGCGATCTGGCGCCGCAGATCCGCCAGCGGATACTCCTGCACGGCATGCCCATCGACCAGGATCTGTCCGGTCTCGGGCTCGTAGAAGCGCGGGATCAGCTTGATCAGGCTGGATTTGCCGCTGCCGGATCGACCGACGATAGCGGTGACGGTGCCCGGGCGCGCGGTGAAGCTGATGCCGCTGAGCGCCGGCCGCACCTGGCCGGGATAACGCGCGGTGACATCGCGGAACTCGATGAGCCCCTGCGCCCGCGCCAGCGGGCGGGTGCCGGCATCGACCTCGTCGGGCGCGTCCAGCACGGAGAACAGCCGTTCGGCCGACGCCACCCCGCGCTGGGTCATGTTCTGCACGTTGGTCAGCTGCTTGAGCGCGGGGATGATGGCAATCATCGACACCATCAAAGATACGAAGCCGCCCGCGGTCAATCGGCCCTGCATGGCCTGGTAACCCGCCACCACCAACAGCAGCGAAAGGCCGACCGCGCCCATCATCTGGACCAGCGCGGAGGACACGCCACGGGTGGCTTCCACCTTCATCGCCAGGCGCAGATTGTTGTCGGCCAGCTTGCGGTAGCGATCCATCTCGCTGGCCTGGGCGCCGTAGACCTTCACTTCCTGCTGGCTGCTCAGGGTCTGGTCCGCGGCCTGCAGCAACTGCGCGCTGCTCTCCTGGATGCGATGGCTGATCTTGCGGTAGCGCCGGGCGACCTTGTCCATGACCCAGGCCAGCGGAGGCCCCAGCAACAGGATCGCCAGCGTCACCTGCCAGCTGTTGTGGAACATGACCGCCAGCATCGCGATGATCTGGAAAGACTGCTGCAGCACCACCTTGGTCGCGTCCACCGCCGCCTGCGCGATCTGGTCGCAGTCGGAGCCCAGCCGGACCAGCATCGAGGGAACCGGCTCGCTGTCGAAACGCATGCCTGGCAGGCGCAGGTATTTGCCCAGCACCAGCACGCGCATGTCGCGGGCGATGCTGCGCGCGGACTTGCCCATGCTCATGTCGGTGAGGAAACCCGCCAGGCCGCGAACCAGGAAGAGGCCGACGATGGCGAATGGCAACGTCAGGTCCATGCTGGTGTTACGGGCGACGAATGTCCCGTCCACCACCGGTTTCATCAGGTAGCTGAAGGCCCCGCTGGCTGCCGCTTCAATCAGCATGCCCAGCAACGCCAGCAGCAACAGGGCCCGGTAGGGCTTGGCCAGGCGGATCAGCCGACGGTAGGTCTGCCAGGCGGAAGCAGGTTGCGCGCTCACCGCTTCACCTCCGGCGCGGTGGCGATCTGGATGGTGCGGAAGCCCGATTGCGCCAGCGCGTCGTAGGCGGTCACCACCGCCTGGT
Source organism: Pseudoxanthomonas sp. 68-E7 (assembly GCF_057773145.1). Taxonomy (NCBI): domain Bacteria; kingdom Pseudomonadati; phylum Pseudomonadota; class Gammaproteobacteria; order Lysobacterales; family Lysobacteraceae; genus Pseudoxanthomonas; species Pseudoxanthomonas sp. 68-E7. The sequence continues at coordinate 516,502 of NZ_JBYMTI010000002.1, forward strand.
GCGGGGTGCGCGCATCGGCGCGCAGCAGCACCGGGCGCGAGCGATCGTCGCCGGCGACCTGGGCGATGGTCTGCTTGAGCGCATCCACGTCGGTGCGCAGCACTTCGTGTTCGTCGACGAAGTAATGGCCGTCGGCATTGACCAGCACGCTGAGGGTCTTGGCCTGCGCCGCCACCGGCTCGCCTTTGGCGCTGGGCAGTTGCAGCTGCAGCATCGAGCGCGAATCGAAGGTCGTGGTGATGACGAAGAAGATGATCAGCACCAGGATGACGTCGATCAACGGCACCAGGTTGATCTCCGGCTCCTCGTGGGCGCGGTCGTCGCGGATCCTCATGCGCGGCTCAGGCTCCGACCGCCGCACTGGCGGCAGCGGCGGCAGGACGCACGCCGGCGGCAGGACGCGGCTGGCGGGCGTCGAGCGCATCGAGCAACTGCATGGCTTCCTTCTCCATCTCCACCACGTAACCGTTGATGCGGCCACGGAAATAGCGGTGCGCCATCAACGCCGGAATCGCCACGATCATGCCGGTGGCCGCGCACACCAGCGCCTTGCCGATGCCGCCGGCCAGTTGGTTGACGTCACCGACGCCGCTGTCCTGGATGCCCAGGAACATCTGGATCATGCCGACCACGGTACCCAGCAGGCCCAGCAACGGACCGGCCGAGGCGATGCTGCCCAGGGCGTTGAGGAACTTCTCCATCCGGTGCACCACGTGGCGGCCGGTGTCCTCGATGCGTTCGCGGATCTGGTCGCGCGGGCGCTGGCGGACGTCCAGCGCGGCCGCCAGCAGTTCACCCAGCGGCGAGGTCCGGCGCAGGGACTCGATGTGGGCCGGTTCAAGCTGCCCGCGGCCCGCCCAGTTGCGGACCTCCTCGCCCAGGCCCGGAGGCATGATTTCCTTGCGCCGCAGTGTCCAGAAGCGTTCCACCACGATCGCCAGCGCCAGCACCGCCAGCAGCAGCAGGGGGATCATCGGCCAGCCGCCGGCCTTGACCAGTTCAAGCACGTTCAGTCCTCGGACCCCGGAGGGCCGTCTCATCAATGGGCGATAGGATAGCCCACGCGCTCCTCAGCGCCGCGCCGCGTCCCACAGTCTCGGCCGGGCGTGACGCCGTTCACGCAGCGCCAGCCCCTGCGGCGACAGCCAGACCTGGACCGCGCCGCTGTCGGCGGTATCGACCACCTCGGCCCCGGCGGCCCGCCAGCGCGCGACCACCTGCGGCTTGGGGTGGCCGAACCGGTTGCGATGACCGCTGGACACCAGCAGCAGGCGTGCGCCGGTGGCGGCGACGAAACGGGGATCCGAAGAACCGGCACTGCCATGGTGTGGCGCGAACACCACGGCGGCACGCAGGTCCGCCGGGAATCTCCGGACCAGTTCGCGTTCGATCACCTCGCCGATGTCGCCGGTCAGCAACGCCGCGCCGTGGTCGGTCTCGATCCGCAGTACGCAGCTGGATTCGTTGCCCAGGTTCGGGAAGTGCGGGCGCGGGTGCAGGAAGCGGAAACGCACGCCGTCCCATTCCCAACTCTCCCCTGCCAGGCAATCACGCCGTTCCGGCCGCCTGGGCATCGCAGGCAACGCAGCCTCCACCTTGGCGCCCTGCCCGGCCGGCGCCTGGGCCATCCCGGCCGGCAGCGCGCGCAGGACGCTCGCCAGGCCGCCGACATGATCATTGTCGTCATGGCTGACCACGACCCGGTCCAGGCGCGGTACGCCCCAGGCATGCAGCGCGGGCACCACCGCCCGTTCGCCGGCATCGAAGCCGCCACGCATCGCCGGTCCCATGTCGTACAGCAGGGCGTGCCGCGAAGTCCTCACCAGCACCGACAGGCCCTGGCCGACATCGATCATCGCCAGCTCGACCTCGCCCTTTCGCGGCAAATCGCGATCCGGCCACAACAGCGGCAGCCACAACAGGGCCGCCAGCGGCTTGCCCGGCACCCCGCGCGGCAACAGCAACCAGAAGGCGCCCAGCAGCGCGAACCCCACCGCCCACGGGGCGGCTTCCGGCAGCCACCAGAGCGAAAAGCGGCCGTCCGCCAGCCAGCGGAAACCCGGCCAGCTCAGGTCGAAACAGGCAGCCGCCCACCGCCATGGCCAGGTGCCGGCTCCGGGGACCAGCGCTTCGGCCGCCGTGCCCAGCAAGGACAATGGCACCACCACCAGGCTCCACCAGGGAATCGCGACCAGGTTCGCCAACGGACCGGCCAGGGAAGCCTGGTCGAACAGCACCACCGTCAACGGCAGCAGCCCCACCGTGGCCACGGCCTGCGCGGACAGGAACCCGCGCAGCCAATGCTGGGTGCCGGTCGCCGGCAGGCACCATGCCAGCCAGGCAACGCCGCCGAAACTCAACCAGAACCCGGCCGCGAGCGGCGATAAGGGATCGAACAGCAGCACCACGATGAGGGCCAGTGCCAATGTATCGGCCACCCTTGCCGGACGGCGTCCGAGGCGCGCGACCGCCCACACCGCCATCATCAGGACGGTGCGCACGGTCGGCAGCGCGAAGCCCGCCAGGACGGCATAGCCCAGGGCCGCGAGCACAGCCGCCAGGCCCATGGCCTGGGGACGCGGCAGGCGCCGGGCCCACCCCGGGAACAGGCGCCACACGCCTCCGACCAACACGGCGAACACACTGGCGACCATGCCGACATGGAAGCCGGAAATGGCGATCAGATGGGTCAAGCCGACCGCGCGCAGGATGTACCAGTCGTCCTGTGTCAGGCCACGGGTATCGCCCAATGCCAGTGCACGCACGAAGCGCGAAGAGGGCGACGCGACCGCATGGCCGATGCGCGCGGACATCACCTCGCGCCAGGCGTCGACGCCCGTTGCCGGAGAAAGCAGGTGTGCTTGCTCGGGGTGATGCAGGCTGCCGGTGGCACTGAAGCGTTGCAGCAGCGCATGTTTCTCGCTATCGAAGCCACCGGGATTGCGCAGGCCGCGCGGCGCGCGCAGCTTGGCCTGGAAACGCCAGCGCTCGCCCGCACGCAGTTTCAATCGCGCCCCGGGTTGCCGTGCGCCGTAGTCGTCGTGCCATGACAGCATGATCCGTCGCCCCCGCAGCTCGGCCGCGGCACCCTCGCCTTCCTCCACCACGAACAGGAAGCGGGTCCGCCGGGCTTCATGCTGCGGGAGTTCCGCGATGGCTCCGGTCAAGGTCAGCGGACGCCGCTCCAGTTCGGGCGGAACACGCAATGCCAATGACCCGCCGGCCTGCAATCCCGCCCAGGCAAAACCGGACAGCAGGACACCCAGCCAGCGTCCGCGCCAGCGCCATAGCCACCCGCAAACGCCGGTGATGCCCAATCCCCATAGCAGGAAATGCGGCGGCAATGCCGGCAGCGACAGGCAGGCGCCACTTCCCGCAAGCAGTGCAATCGCGGCCCACGGCCCGAGCAGCGAAGGAACACGATCCGCGTTGCCGTGCGTCACTGGAGGGGCTCCGGGCCGGCTCCATCGGAACACGACGACCGTCCGAGTCGACACGGCACCGTCTTCCGGTCCGAACCGCCCGCATCACAGCCACTCGCTTGATGGCACCGCGTTGCAGCCGCGCGACCTCGGGCTCTTCCCGCATCCATGCGGACGACTTCCTTCCGTGAGATGAGCGCAGACTAGCGTCGCGCGCAGCCAGGGCGGAATCAGCCAATGGCCTCCATCGCCATCGGATAAATCCGATGCGCGTATCAGTTGACGCACGACGCGATCCGCAATGGCTGCCGGTTGGGCCTGCGATACTGGCTGTGCATTCCATGTCGGGGCATCCGCAAGAAAGTAGCGCGTATGCTTTCGATTGAAACGCGAGCACATTGAATCCGCGCAGGACTATTGACGTCCGCTCGATCCGGCCGCGAGACTCCCTTCCCTTGCGCCTGATGGCGTGAAAAGGCAACGGCCCGCCCTGCACACCACGCCGGCTTCCCCGCAATCTCCACTTCATTCCATGCCGCTGACATGACTTCCTCCAGCCGACGCGATTTCCTAATGCGTGCCGGCGCCGGCGCGGCCGCGTCGATGGCGCTCGCCGCGTTCCCGCCCGCCATCCGCCGCGCATTGGCGATTCCCGCGGATCGCGCCACCGGCTCGATCCACGACGTGCGGCACGTGGTGATCCTGATGCAGGAGAACCGCTCGTTCGATCACTACTTCGGGACCTTTCGCGGTGTTCGCGGATTCGGCGACCGCTTCCCGATACCGGCGCCAGGCGATCGCACCGTCTGGCACCAGCGCTACGCGCAGGATCAGGTCGCGCGCACCATCCTGCCCTTTCACCTGGACGGCCGCGCCGGCAACGCACAACGCGTGGCCGGCACACCGCATAGCTATCCCGATGCCCAGGCCGCCTGGGACCTGGGACGGATGCAGGCCTGGCCCACCCACAAGCAACCGCATTCGATGGGCTACTACACCAAAGCCGAACTGGAATTCCAGTTCGCCCTGGCGAACGCGTTCACCCTGTGCGATGCCTACCACTGCTCGTTCCATGGCGGCACCAACACCAATCGCCTGTTCCACTGGAGCGGCACCAACGATCCCGCCGGCGTCGCCGGCGGACCGGTCATCGACAACAGCGGTGATTCGTTCGACGCCGAAGGCGGCGACTATCGCTGGACCACCTACCCCGAGCGCCTGCAGGCGGCTGGCGTGAGCTGGAAGGTCTACCAGAACCTCCCGGACAATTTCACCGACAACCCGCTGGCCGGTTTCAGGCGTTACCGCGAAGCCAATCGCGCGCGCGGCAATCCGCCCAAGGCGACCCGATTCCCGGCCTACCAGCCGGCAGACGAGTCCATCAGTCCCTTGTTGAAGGGAATTAGCAATACCCTGCCCGACGGCGGCTTCCTGCAGGCGATGAAGGACGATATCGCCGCCGGCACGCTGCCGCAGGTGTCATGGATCGTGGCGCCAGCGACCTACTCGGAACATCCGGATCCTTCCAGCCCGGTGCAGGGAGGCTGGTACACGCAGGAAGTACTGGACGCGCTGACCGCGGATCCGGCGGTCTGGAGCCGGACCGTGCTGCTGGTGAACTTCGACGAGAACGATGGGTTCTTCGATCATATGCCGCCGCCCTGCGCACCGGCGCGTGATGCCGATGGCAGGCTCGCGGGCGCTTCCACCGTCGCCACGACCGGCGAGTACCACACCGATGGCCGTCCTTACGGTCCGGGTCCGCGCGTCCCGATGTACGTGGTCTCGCCCTGGAGCCGTGGCGGCTGGGTCAATTCGCAGGTGTTCGACCATACCTCCGTGTTGCGCTTCCTCGAAGCGCGCTTCGGCGTGGCCGAACCGAACATCAGCGCCTATCGCCGCGCGATGACCGGGGATCTCACCACTGCGTTCAATTTCGCCAATCCAAACGGCGAGTCGCTTCCGCGCCTGCCGCAGCGCCGCAGATCCGGTGCGGACGCCCTGCGCGCGGCGCAGGAAGCGTTACCCGCCCTGATGCCGCCCACGGAAGACGCGCAGAAGGCGCCCCGGCAGGCGACCGGCAGCCGGCCTTCCCGCGCGCTTCCCTATGCCTTGCAGGTGCACGGACATGCACAGGCCAATGGCGCGATGCGGCTGGCGTTCGTCAACAGCGGGCATGCCGGCGCCGTGTTCCACGTCTACGATCGGCTGCACCTGGATCGTGTTCCCCGGCGTTATGCGGTTGAAGCCGGCCGACAGCTCGCCGATGACTGGGACACCCTAGCCGCCGATGAGGGCCGCTACGATCTGTGGATACTTGGGCCCAATGGATTCCATCGCCATTTCCGAGGCGATATCCGCGCAGGCGTCGCCATCGAGACAAGCGCAAGCTACGACGTGGACACGGCTTCGCTGCTGCTGGACACATCCAACCACGGCCAACAGGCCGCCCCGATATCGATCATCGCCAACGCCTACCGCGACGATGGCCCCTGGCCCGCCACGCTGGCGCCGGGCCAGCACCGGCAATGGCGCTGGGCGCTCGCTGCCCATGGCGGCTGGTACGATTTCAGCGTGACGGGTGCAGACGGTTTCCTGCGCCGCTTCGCCGGGCGCCTGGAAACCGGCGCCGACGGGATCTCCGATCCGGCGATGGGCCAGGCCTGATGGCACCTCGCGCCCCATTTGATTTGCTCCCTCGCCCGGTTTCCCATGCAAGCCATCGTTGATTTCATCCTGGAAGTGGACAAGCTCAAGGCGGTCACCCGCAAGATCCGGCTGCGCGGGATCGATCGCCACGAAAACTCGGCCGAACACAGCTGGCAGCTCGCCTTGCTGGCCACTTCATTGACGCAGTACGCGCCAACGGACATCGACATGGATCGGGTGGTTCGCATGCTGCTGGTGCACGACATCGGCGAGATCGATACCGGCGACACCATGGCCTTCGTCGAGGACGGCTGGGAAGCACGCAAGGCCGCCGAGCTGGCGGTGGTCCGGCGCATCTTCGGACTGCTGCCAGCTTCCGAGGGCGGACTGCTGCTCGCGCTGTGGCAGGAATTCGACGAGGCGTTGACGCCTGAAGCGGTGTTCGCGCATGCGGTGGATCGGGCCATGCCGGTGCTGCTGAACCTGGCCAACCAGGGCCAGAGCTGGCGCGAGAACGGCATCAGCCATGAGCGCGTGGTCCGGCGGGTCGGCCCGCCGATAGAGGCCGGATGCCCGGCGCTGTGGCGCTATCTCGAGGCGCGGCTGGAACAGGCGCGGGACCAGGACTTTTTCGGCGCCTGAGCCTGTCTCCGGCGATACGGGAACACGCGGTTTCGCACAGTAAAACGATGACGGTCCCATGCGTGGCTCCGCCAAGCCTCGGGTCCCGCGAAGGGCCGCCTGTTTTTCCGTTGCGCTGGACGAATGCCGGGCGGAGCGGGCTCCGCCCGGCGGTCAGACGTCGGCGTGCGCGAGTTGGCGCAGCTTGCCTTCGTGCAGTTCCAGCACCCGGTCCAGGCGGCGTGCCAGCCGGCGATCGTGGGTGACCAGTACCAGGCTGGTCTTCTGCGCGCGATTGAGGCCGAGCATCAGATCGAACACTGTAGCGGCGGTCTTCTCGTCCAGGTTGCCGGTGGGTTCATCGCCCAGCACGCAGGCCGGCTGGTTGACCAGGGCCCGTGCCACCGCCGCGCGCTGGCGTTCGCCACCGGACAGCTCGCCAGGCTTGTGTTCGATGCGATGGCCCAGGCCGACGACTTCCAGCAGTTCCCGCGCCCGCTGCCTTGCCGATGCGGCATCGATGCCGCCCAGCATCACCGGCATCATCACGTTCTCCAGCGCGGTGAATTCCGGCAGCAGGTGATGGAACTGGTAGACGAAACCCAATGCGCGATTGCGCAACTGGCCGCGCGCTGCATCGGACAACGAGGACATCTTCTGGCCCGCGACGTAGACCTCGCCCGCGGTCGGCGTGTCCAGCCCGCCAAGCAGGTGCAGCAGCGTGCTCTTGCCGGCACCGGAAGCGCCCACGATCGCGACGGTCTCGCCGGGATGCACCGCCAGTTCCAGTCCGTCGAACACCGGCGTGCGCATCTTGCCTTCGGCGTAGGTCTTGCCCAGGTGATCGGCGCGTATGACCGTGCCGTCCGCACCCGGCGTGATCGCAATCTTCTCACTCATAGCGCAAGGCCTCCGCCGGCTGGGTCCGGGCCGCGCGCCAGGCCGGATAGAGCGTGGCCAGGAAGCTCATCGCCAGCGCCACGCAGGCGATGGTCGTCACGTCGTCGGTGCGCAGGTCGTACGGCAGGCCGGTGATGTAATACACGTCCGGCGGCAGCAGGGTCACGTTGAAGAGCTTCTCGATCAGGTCAAGGATGAGTTCCAGGTTCATGGTCAGGGTGATGCCGCCGATGACGCCGGCCACCGTGCCGATGATGCCGATCAGCGAACCCTGCACCATGAATACCTGCATCACTCCGCGCGGGGTCAGGCCCAGGGTGCGCAGGATGGCGATGTCGGCCTGCTTGTCGGTCACCAGCATCACCTGCGAGTTCACCAGCGAGAACGCGCCCATCAGGATGATCAGCGACAGCAGGATGCCCATCACCGTCTTTTCCATCTTCAGCGAGTGGTACAGGTTGGCGTTCTGGCTCATCCAGTCGCTGACCCGGTAGACATGCCCCAGCCGGTAGACCAGATCCCGGGCGACCGTCATCGCCTGGTCCATGTCGTGCAGCTTCAGGCGCACCCCGGTGACGCCGTCGCCCATCCGCAGGACCCGCTGCAGGTCGGCCATGTGCACCACCGCGAGGTTGCGGTCGATGTCGTTGTGGCCCACCGCGAAGGTGCCCGACACGGTGAAGCGTTTTATCTTCGGCATCGCCCCCATCGGCGTGCCCTGGAAATTGCCGGCGGTGACGACCACGCTGTCGCCCACCCCCACCCGCAGCCAGGCCGCCAGTTCCTGGCCCAGCAGGATGTTGAACTCGCCCGGCTGCAACGATTCCAGCCGGCCGGTCTTCATCTTGTCGCCCAGCACCGATACCTTGCGCTCCTGCGCCGGCACGATGCCCTGCACCAGCGCGCCCTGGGGGTCGGCGTTGCCGGACAGCATGGCCTGCACGTCGACATAGGGCGCGGCGCCGATCACGCGCGCGTCCTGCATCGCGATCTTCACCGCCTTCGGCCAGTCCTGCATGTCCTCGCCCGCGCCGGCCACGGTCGCGTGCGCGGTCATCTGCAACAGCCGGTCGCGGATTTCCCGCTGGAACCCGTTCATCACCGACAGCGTGGTGATGAGCACCGCCACGCCCAGCGCGATGCCGATGATGGAGGCCAGGGAAATGAAGGAGATGAAGCCGTTGCGACGCTTGGCGCGGAGATAGCGCAGGCCGATGGCCACGGGGACGGGTTTGAACATCGGCCTATGGTGCCATCGGCCGGCGGTCGCGCGAAGCGCCGTCGGTGCCCGCGGCCAGCCTCAGTTCACGCCGCGCCGCGGCCGGCAGGGTGTCCGGCCACCAGCCCAGGTGGTGGCGGTCGCCCCGGCGGTCCCGCCAGTGCAGGATCACCAGCGCCCCGCGCCAGACCAGCCGTGGCTCGCGGACGGCCTGGCCGTCCAGGGTCGCCCGGCCATCGGCCAGGAACACCCAGAGGCAGGCGGGCCGGGACATCTCGCGCCGCGCCGAGCGGAATCCCCGCCAGGCGGCGGCCAGCGCCAGCCCCCAGGCCAGGCCGCGTGGCATCTCGCTCGCCAGCACTGCCCAGGCGGTGGCCATGCCCAGGCCAATCAGTGCGCCGCACAACAGGCGTGAGGGGCGCCATTCAAGCCGGCAAGGCGCGGACACGCTGGATGAGGTCGGCGAGTTCGCCATCCGGACACTGCTCGTAGCCCATGAACCAGCGCCAGAGCTTATCGTCCTCGCAATCGAGCAGCCGTAGGAAAACGCCGCGCTCCGCCTCGGAAGATGCCGGCCAGAGGCGCTCGAGGTAACGCTCGAACAGTTGATCCAGTTCGCGCATGCCGCGCCGGCAGCGCCAGCGGATACGCTTGAGTTCCACGTCTTGTGTAGTCATGCCAACCAGAGCAACCAGGCCGTTCGCGCCCAGAACGCCATCAGGACCAGCGTCGCCAGGGCGTAGGCGACGAAGCGGATCATCACGTGGTTGACCGTGCACTGCACGAGGCTGTGCACGGCGCGCAGGCCGACGAACCCCCAGGCCAACGCCAGCTGCGCGCGATCATCGATGCCAAGCTGGGCGGCCACCAGGACGCCGGCGTAGAACAGCACCGGCACTTCGAACAGGTTGCAGAAGTTGTCCGAAGCGCGGGTATCGGACAGCAGGCGGGCCGCGTCGGCGGATCCGGCCAGCGCCTGGGCGTCGATGCGCTTGCGCGCCATTTCGCCCAGCCGGAGGTGGTACAACCGGATCCACACCAGGAAGGTCAGTCCCGCCATCGCCACCGCGGGCCAGAGGATCGCAGTGGCGGGAGCGCTGCCCATGGCGTCAGGCGCGACGCTCCATCATCAGCTTCTTGATTTCCGCGATCGCCAACGCCGGATTCAGGCCCTTCGGGCAGGTCCGCGCGCAGTTCATGATGGTGTGGCAGCGATACAGCTTGAACGGATCTTCCAGATCGTCCAGGCGCGCACCGGTGTCCTCGTCGCGCGAGTCGATGATCCAGCGATAGGCCTGCAGCAGGATCGCCGGGCCCAGGTAGCGTTCGCCGTTCCACCAGTAGCTCGGGCAGCTGGTCGAGCAGCAGGCGCACAGGATGCACTCGTACAGGCCGTCCAGCTTCTTGCGATCTTCCGGCGACTGCAGGCGCTCGCGATCCGGCGGCGCCGGGGTCTGGGTGCGGATCCACGGCTTGATCGAGGCGTACTGCGCGTAGAAGTGGGTCAGGTCCGGGACCAGATCCTTGACCACGTCCATGTGCGGCAGCGGGTAGATCGGCACCTCGGCCTTCTTGCAGTCGCTGATGGCGCGCGTGCAGGCCAGCGTGTTGGTGCCATCGATGTTCATCGCGCACGAACCGCAGATGCCTTCGCGGCAGGAGCGGCGGAAGGTCAGCGTGGGGTCGATCTCGTTCTTGATCTTGATCAGCGCGTCCAGGACCATCGGGCCGCAGGCCGCCAGGTCCACCTCGTAGGTGTCCAGGCGCGGGTTCTGCCCGTCTTCCGGGTTCCAGCGGTAGATCTTGAAGGTACGCGGGTTCTTGGCGCCCTGGGCGGGGAAATGCCTGCCCTTCTGGACGCGCGAGTTCTTCGGGAGTGCGAATTCGGCCATTGCTCTGTCTCTCCCGATCAGTAAACGCGCGGCTTCGGCGGCACCACGTCGACGTCATCGGTCAACGTGTACATGTGCACCGGGCGGAAATCGAAACTGCACTTGCCCTGCTCGTCGACGCTGACCAGGGTGTGCTTCTGCCAGTTGGCGTCGTCGCGCTCGGGATAGTCCTCGTGCGCGTGGGCGCCGCGGCTCTCGTGGCGCTGCTCGGCCGAATTGATGGTCGCCACCGCGTTGAGCAGCAGGTTGTGCAGTTCGTAGGTCTCGATCAGGTCCGAGTTCCAGACCAGCGAGCGATCGCTCACCTTCACGTCCTCGAAGGAGCCGAAGATGTCGGTCATCTTGTCGCAGCCTTCCTTCAGCGTCTTGCTGGTGCGGAACACGGCGGCGTCGGCCTGCATGGTGCGCTGCATGCGGTCGCGGATGACCGCGGTCGGGGTGTCGCCATTGGCGTTGCGCAGCTTGTCCAGGTGCGAGAGCGCCTTGTCGCAAGCGTCGCCGGCCAGCGGCTTGTGCGAGCCGCCCGGCTTGATCGTCTCGGCGCAGCGATTGGCCACCGCGCGACCGAACACCACCAGGTCCAGCAGCGAGTTGGAGCCCAGGCGATTGGCGCCGTGGACCGACACGCAGGCGGCCTCGCCGATCGCATACAGGCCGGGCACCACCGCGTCCGGGTTGTCGCCGACCTTGCGCACCACTTCGCCGTGGTAGTTGGTCGGGATGCCGCCCATGTTGTAGTGCACGGTCGGGATGACCGGGATGGGCTGCTTGGTCACGTCCACGCCGGCGAAGATGTGGGCGCTTTCGGCGATGCCGGGCAGCTTCTCGTTGATCACTTCCGGGCCCAGGTGGGTCAGGTCGAGCAGGATGTGATCCTTGTGCTCGCCGACGCCGCGGCCTTCGCGGATTTCGATGGTCATCGAGCGCGAAACCACGTCGCGCGACGCCAGGTCCTTGTAGTGCGGGGCATAGCGCTCCATGAAGCGCTCGCCGTTGCTGTTGCGCAGGATGCCGCCTTCGCCGCGCACGCCTTCGGTGATCAGGCAGCCGGCGCCGTAGATGCCGGTCGGGTGGAACTGCACGAACTCCATGTCCTGCATCGGCAGGCCGGCGCGCATCACCAGACCGCCGCCGTCACCAGTACAGGTGTGGGCGGACGTGGCGCTGAAGTAGGCGCGACCGTAGCCGCCGGTGGCCAGCACCACGCCGTGGGCGCGGAACAGGTGCAGCGAGCCTTCGGCCATGTCCAGCGCGAGCACGCCGCGGCAGACGCCTTCCTCGTCGAAGATCAGGTCCAGCGCGAAGTACTCGATCATGAAGCGCGCATCGTGCTTCAGCGACTGCTGGTACAGGGTGTGCAGCATCGCGTGGCCGGTGCGGTCGGCCGCGGCGCAGGTGCGCTGGGCCGGCGGGCCTTCGCCGTAGCGGGTGGTCATGCCGCCGAACGGGCGCTGGTAGATCTTGCCCTCTTCGGTGCGGCTGAACGGAACGCCGTAGTGCTCCAGCTCGATGATGGCCGGAATCGCCTCGCGGCACATGTACTCGATGGCGTCCTGGTCGCCCAGCCAATCCGAGCCCTTGATGGTGTCGTAGAAGTGATAGCGCCAGTCGTCCTCGCCCATGTTGCCGAGCGCGGCGGAAATGCCGCCCTGCGCAGCCACGGTATGCGAACGGGTCGGGAAGACCTTGGTCAGGCAGACCGTCTGCAGGCCCTTGGCCGCCAGGCCGAAGGTCGCGCGCAGGCCGGCGCCGCCGGCGCCCACCACGACCATGTCGTACTTGTGTTCGGTGATCTTGTAAGCGGACATTTGGTCAATTCCCCAGCGCGATGCGGGCCACCGCGAAAACACTGATGATGGCGCCGAGCACGGCGATGAAGCGCACCGCGGTCTGGACCACCAGGGCCAGCAGCGAGTGGTGGACGTAGTCTTCCAGCACGACCTGCAGGCCGAGCTGCGCGTGCCAGAACATGGCGATCAGGAAACCCACCAGCAGCACCGCGTTCCAGGGACGCGACACGGCCTCGGTGGCGGTTACGTAGTCGGCGCCGAGCAGGCTGACCACGAACACCAGGAACCAGATGCCCAGCAGGACCAGCGCGGTGGCGGTCAGGCGCTGGTTGACGAAATGGGCGGTGCCGGTCTTCGCCGAACCCAGCCCACGCACGTTCTTCAGCGGAGTACGGAAGCGGCTCATGCGGCACCTCCCGACAGCGCGCACACCCAGACCAGCGCGGTGATCAGCAGGCTGCCCAGCACCGACAGCCAACTGCTGCGGATGAAGGCGGGAATGCTGAAGCCGATGGCGAAATCCTGCACCACGTGGCGGATGCCGTTGCACAGGTGGTAGGCGAACGCCCAGGTCCAGGCGAACAGGAAGGCCTGGCCATACCAGGCGCCGGCGATGTCGGTGAAGCAGTTCCAGGATTCCGGTCCCAGCATCAGCGCCATCAGGCCGGCGGCAATCACCAGTGCGCCCAGGGCCAGGAAGATGCCGGTCCCCCGGTGCAGGATGGAGGTCGCCATCTGGATCTGCCAGCGGTAGACCTGCAGATGGGGGGAAAGCGGACGTTGGTGTGTCGCCATTCGCTGACTCTTTCTCGGCTGGGCGGTCACGCGACCGCGTTGGCTCAATGCTGCGGATCAGAAATCGATGCAGCGCCCGTTTTTTTCCCAATCCCCGTAGCGCGTCGGTTCCGGCCCGTCACGCCCCCCTATTTCCTTCTGCGCTGGCGCCGGTGGCGCGCGTTCGCCGGAAGGGGCGACAGGCGCGTTTTCGGACGGCAGTGTTCCGGCGTCGGCGTCAGGGATGGGAGCTGTTTCGCCTATCATAGGGGTCTCGCAGTGCACAAAATTTTAATCCCCACCCCCTTGGCTGACAACCTGCCCCCTCCGGAAACACCCGCGACAGCGCTGTCCGACCATGCGGTCCTGAGCCTGGAAGGCCCGGATGCCGTGGCTTTCGCGCATGCCCAGTTCAGCAGCGAAGTGGCCTCGCTGGCGGTGGGGCAATGGCAGTGGAGCGCGTGGTTGACGCCCAAAGGGCGCGTGATTGCGCTGTTCGCCCTCGCCCGTCGCGGTGAACAGGAACTGCTGATGGTGGTGCCCGACTTCCCGGTCGACACCCTCGCGGCCACCCTGCAACGCTATGTATTCAGACGAAAGTTGAAGATCGCCGTACGCCCGGATCTGCCGGTCCGGGGCGTGATGGCGCCGCCAGCGCAGGCCAGCGGTGCCCTGCTCGGCGAATCCGCCGACGGCCTGGAACTGGATCGCAGCGACGCCGGCGGTGCGCGCCATTGGCGGATAGGCGGCCAAGCGACCGCCGGCATCACCCCTGTCGCCGATTGGCGACGGCACGATCTGCGCCATGGCCTGCCGCGCCTGCCCGAGGGCCAGCGCGAGCAATGGACACCGCAGCAGTTGTCGCTGGATCGCCTGCACGCCTACAGCGTCAAGAAGGGCTGCTACCCGGGTCAGGAAATCGTCGCCCGCACCCATTTCCTCGGCAAGGCCAAGCGCGCACTGGTGCTGTTCGAAAGCGACGCACCACCTCATCCGGGCAGCGCGGTCGGTGACGGCGTCCGCGACATCGGCGAAGTCATCTGCGTGCAGGACGGCGTTCCGGCCGTGTCCCTCGCGGTGATGCCGCTGGAGCGGGAATCCGCCACGCTTGCCGCCGACGGCATCGCCCTGAAGGAAACGCCGCTGCTGGATTGACGCCATCCGCGCCAGCTTGATCCAGGTCAATTACGCGCGCCGGCGGATGCCTACACTGCGGACAGTTCCCTTCCGCAAGGACGTTGCATGCGCCACGACGTGATCATCATCGGTGCCGGACCCGCCGGCCTGTGCCTGGCGCGGGCCCTGGGCCAGCAATCACTGAAGGTCGCCCTGCTCGAACGGCAACCGGAAGCGGCCATCGCCGCACCGGCCTTCGACGGCCGTGAAATCGCCCTCACCCATGCCTCGATCCGGCTGCTGCGCGAACTTGGTGTGTGGCAGCACATCCCGCAGGACGACATCGCCCCGCTGCGCGCGGCGCGGGTCATGGACGGCGAATCGCCGAACTGGATGACCGTGGAAGGCGACCTGGTGGGAAAGCAGCAACTTGGCAGCCTGGTTCCCAACCACCGCATCCGCGAAGCGGCCTGGCGTGCCATCCAGGACATGCCGACACTGGACTGGCATCCCAACGTGCAGGTCGAATCGGTGCGGACCACGCCAGAGCATGCCGAAGTCACGCTGCAGGACGGACGCCGTCTCCAGGGCGCGCTGCTGATCGCCGCCGACAGCCGTTTCTCCGAGACCCGCCGCGCGCTCGGCATCGGCGCGAGCCAGTACGACTTCGGCAAGAGCATGCTGGTCTGCCGGATGGGGCACGAGCTCCCGCATCACGGCGTCGCCTGGGAGTGGTTCGGTCACGGCCAGACCCTGGCGATGCTGCCATTGCGCGAGCAGCTCTCGTCGGCGGTGCTGACCGTGCCGCATGCGGAGGCGCGTCGCCTGCAGGAACTGCCGGCCGACGGGTTCGCCGCGCAGATGCGCGAACGCTACGGCCATCGCCTGGGTGCGATGACGCTGGAAAGCAGCCGCCATGTCTATCCACTGGTGGGCGTGTACGCGCGCCGCTTCGTCGGCCAGCGCTTCGCCGTCGCCGGCGACGCCGCGGTGGGCATGCATCCGGTAACCGCGCACGGATTCAATCTGGGCCTGGCCAGCGTGGAACGGCTGGCCGGGATGGCCCGCATCGCTCGGGCGCAGGGCCGCGACCTGGGCAGCGATACGCTGCTGGCACGCTACCAGCGCAGGCACCGCGCCGGCAGCCTGCCGCTGTACCTGGCCACCGGCGCCGTGGTCCGCGTGTTCACCGATGACCGCCCGCCGATGCGGAAACTGCGGGAAACGATCCTGCGCGCCGGACAGCAGGTCGCGCCGTTCCGGCGCCTGCTGGCAGCGCAGCTGGTGGATGAGGGCCCGCTGGACGCGCCGCTGCCCGCGCGCCTGCGGCAGGGATTGGCGCAATTGCTCCCGCGCCGCGCCTGATCATCCCGCCCGATCAATCAGCGCAGCCAGGCCTCGAAGCGATCCAGGAACGACAGCAGGCGCCTGCGGGCACGCTCGTCGACGATATTGCCCTCGGCGTCGAGCAGGCCTTCCTTGAACTGGATGGCGATTTCCGGCTGCGGCAGCACCGCGACATCCACCGCCGCCAGGACGTTGCGCAAATGCTGTTGCGAAGAAACCGTTCCGTGCATGCCCGGCGAGGTGCCGATGATGCCGGCGCGCTTGCCGGCGAAGGTGGTGCTGCCGGCGGGACGGCTCGCCACGTCGATGGCGTTCTTCAGCACGCCCGGCATGGAACGGTTGTACTCGGGCGTCACGAACAACAGCGCGTCGGCCTGTTCGATGCCCTGCTTGAAGCGCAGGCCCGCCGCCGGGAAATCCGCGTCGTCGTCCTGGTTGTAGAGCGGCAGATCGCCAATCTCCAGGGTGCGGAACACGAAACGTTCCGCGGCCAGCCGCTGCACCGCGCCCGCCAGTTGGCGGTTGAAGGAATCCTTGCGCAGGCTGCCGATGATGATGGCCACGACCGGTGCTGGCATGGGGATCTCCTGCGACAATGGACGGGCCACGAGCATAGCAGCACCGCGACGGGCCCCATGCCCGCCGCGATGCCGCGCGCGGCTCAGGCCAGCCGGTCCGCCGCCGCCACGATGTCCTCGTCGCCGGGCAGCACCAGGAACGCGGCCCCGGCCAGCGGCGTGTAGGTATCGGTGCCGACCACGCGCTGGAAGGGACGCGCGCGATAGCCGCCTTCGGCAATCGCGGTGATGATGCCCTCGCCCACGCCGGCCGAATGCCGGCCTTCGTCGACCACCAGGATGCGCTTGGCGGTCGCGGCCTGTTCGACGATGAACGCCTCGTTGAGCGGCACCAGCCAGCGCAAGTCCACCACCCTCACCTTCCAGCCGTGCCTGGCCTTGATGCTGCGCGCGGCGCGCAGGCTCATCGGCACGCCGTTGCCGTAGCTGAAGATGACCAGGTCGTCGGCATCGGCGTCGTAGACGCGCCCCTCGCCCAGCGGCATCGCCTGATCCTGCGCGGGGTACGGGAACAGCCACTGGCCGTCGCCGGGCTCGTACAGATCCTTGGTCATGTACAGCGCGATCGGCTCCAGGAACGCGGTCACGCGTCCGTCCACCTTGGCCAGCGCCGCGAGCGTGCGCAGCATCATCGCCGCATCGTCGCCGCGCGAGGGGCAACCCACGACCAGGCCGGGAATATCGCGCAGCGCGGTGATCGAGTTGTCGTTGTGGAAATGCCCGCCGAAACCGCGCTGGTAACCCAGGCCGGCGATGCGCACCACCATCGGATTGCGGTACTGGTTGTTGCTGAAGAACTGCAGGCTGGCCGCCTCGCCGCGGATCTGATCGCAGGCGTTGTGGAAGTACGCCAGGTACTGGATTTCCGGCAGCGGCAGCATGCCCAGGTTGGCATAGCCCTGGGCCAGGCCGAGGATCATGGTCTCGTCGAGCAGCGTGTTGAACACGCGGCTGCCCTTGAACGCCTTGTGCAGGCCCTTGGTGACGGTGTAGACGCCGCCCTTCTGCGCCACGTCCTCGCCGAACAGCAGGGTCTCGGGATACTTGCAGAACAGATCGTGCAGCGCGTTGTTGATCTGGATCGCCAGATGGCGCGGCGGCAGCTTCTCCGGCAGCTTCTCCTCGCTGCCGAACGCGGCCACGCGCTTGTCGTGCGGCGCGGCGCGCGCGGCTTCGGCGGCCACCTTGTCCGGGGTGTATGGCGCCAGCGGCGCGATCACTTCTTCCAGGGTGGTGATCTTGGGCCGGCGATCGGCTTCCTCGGCGGCGGCGAAGCAGCGCTGGCGGATGCGCTCGTAGAACGCCAGCAGCTCCTCGCGGCTCATCAGTCCGGATTCCAGCGCGATCGCCGCGGACCGCAACAGCGGATCGGTCGCTTCCACGGCCACCAGTTCCTCGATCGGCCGCCATTCGATTTCGAAGTCGGTACCGGCGTGGCCCATGATCCGGGTGGTGCGCAGATGCAGGAAGGTCGGCCGGCGGGTGTTGCGGCAATGCTCGACCGCCGCCTGCACCTGACCGTAACCGGCGGCCAGATCCAGGCCATCGGCGTAGAAATAATCCAGGTCGGCGCGATCGCGGAAATTGCGCCCCACCCAGCCATCCGGCGTCTTCACCGAAATGCCGATGCCGTTGTCCTCGCACACGAACAACACCGGCGCCGGCAGCTTCTGGTAGGCCGTCCAGGCCGCGGCGTTGAACGCGGTCTGCGCGGTGGCGTGATTGCTGGAGGCATCGCCGAACGAGCAGATCGCGATGCTGTCTTCCGGAATCGGCGAGGCATGGCCGATGCGCCGCGCCTGCTCGATGGCGATCGCGGTGCCCAGCGCCTTGGGCAGGTGCGAGGCGATCGTCGAGGTCTGCGGCAGCACCCACAATGGCTTGCTGCCCCAGACCTTGTGGCGCCCGCCGGACGCCGGATCCTCGGCGCTGGCGGCGAAGGACAGCGCCGAATCCATCACCGGATCCATCCCTGGCAGCTTGCGGAAGCGCTCGGCCATGAAGCCGCCGCTGCGGTAATGCAGGAACGCCGGATCGGTATGCCGGGTCAGCCGCGCGACCATCGCGTTGCCTTCGTGGCCGGAGCTGCCGATGGTGTAGAAGACCTTGTTCTGCACGCGCAGCACCCGCGCCATCAGGTCCAGGTGGCGCGAGATCAGCTGCGATTCCAGCAACTCGGCAAACCCCTGCCGATCCAGCGCGCTGCCCGGCAGGATCGCGCCGGCGACGCCGCCGTTGGAGCGGCCGTTCCAGATCTTCACGAACTCGATGAAGTTCTGGTCACAGATTTCGGCGCGGTTGAGGCCCTTCATGCGGGCGGGAATGGTCTGGACGGTCATGGCACTCGTGGCTGGATTCAGGAATTCGCCAGGCGTTCGGCGACGTCGTCGGCGACCGCAGGCAGGGGGACGAAGCCCGGCATGGCGCTGACGCGCTCAAGCCAGGCGGTGATGCGGGGAAACTTCGACAGATCGAAACCGCCGTCGGCGGCGCAATGCGTGTAGGCGAACAGGGCGATGTCGGCGATGCCGTAAGCCTCGCCGGTGAACCAGTCGGCCTCCCGCAGGTGGCGCTCCATCACCGCCAGCGCCTGCTCGCCGCGTTCGATCAGGCGCGGCAGATCGGCGCGACGCGGAGAATCCGGCGGCGTCCAGCCGCGGATGAAACGGGCCACCGCCACGTAGGGCTCGTGGCTGTACTGCTCGAAGAACAGCCAGCTCATCGCCTGCGCGCGCTGCCAGGCATCGGTCGGCAGGTAGGCGCTGCCTTCGGCCAGCCAGCACAGGATGGCGTTGGATTCGGTCAGGATGCGGCCGTCGGCACGCTCCAGCATCGGCACCTTGCCATTGGGATTCTTCGCCAGATAGCCCGGCGTGCGGGTGGCGCCGTTCGGGCTGTCGACTTCCCTCCACTGGTAGGGGCGCCCCAGTTGTTCCAGCAGCAGGCGCACCTTGTGGCAGTTGCCGGACGCAGAGTAGCCATGGACGGTGAGGATTTCAGTGGACATGCGGCCCCCGGGCGGCAACGAACCCGGCGATGCGCGCGGCCTTGGCCAGATCCTTCTCGCGGCCGAACAGGGTCAGGATGCGCTGCTGCTCGGAGAGCGCCGGCACGCTGATCGCATGGCCGTTCACCTCCACCCGCCACTCCGACGCCACCCGTACGGGCTGCCAGTCGTCCGCCACGCGGACTTCCAGATCGCCCATCACTTCCAGCGGCATCGGCAGATGCGCGAAACGCGCGAAGCGGGACCGGAAACGGCCGTCGTCGGCGGGACGATGGTGATCGTCGCGATGCGCCGCCCACGCCTCGGCCAGGGCGTCGGCATCCCGCGCGCTGCACAGCAGGTCGACATCGTTCGGCTCCGGCCCCTCGACACCCGCCAGTTGCATCGCGGCGCTGCCGATGATCCACCAGGGATCCCGGAAACACGCGCGTGCGATTGGCATCAGGCCGGCCAGCGTGGCCATCAGGCGCGCATCGATGACCGCGGATGCCGTCATCCGCCGCGTCCCGCACGCCAGGCGTCGCGGCTCTGGCCCCAGACATCCAGTTCGATCGACTCGAACGGCGGCGGCAACCGGGTCTGGCGCAATTTGCGCGACCCCAGGCGCTCGGCCAGCTTCTGCGACGGCCGGTTTTCCGCGTCGATGCAGTGGATGACGTCGGTCCAGCCCAGGTTGTCGAACGCCCAGTCGATGGCGGGCCGGGCCGCTTCCAGCGCATAGCCCTTGCCCTGCGCCGCCTGCCGGAATGCCCACCCCACTTCATTGCCCGGCCAGCCTTCCGGCTTCCACGGTCCCAACTGCCCCAGCCACTCGCCGCTGGCACGTTCAATCACGGCGAACATGCCGAAGCCGCTCAGCCACCAGGACCCGGGCTGCCAGAGGAACCGGCGCCAGGCTTCCGGACGGGTGACCGCGCCACCAATGAAGCGAGCGGCTTCCTCGTCGGCCTGGAGTTCGGCGAAACCATCGAAATCCTCGCGTCGCGGCGGACGCAGGATCAGGCGTTCGGTTTCCAGCGTCAGTTCGTCGATACCTTGGCTCATGCGACTTTTCCTCCTTGAGCGAACCATTGCTCGCGCGACTGTCCCCAGATCTCGACCGGCTTGCCCTCATGCGGCGCCGGCAGCTCGCCCATGCGCATAAAGCGCGAGCCGAGCTTGGCCGCGACCGTCTTCGAGTTCCGGTTGTCCGGATCGATCGTATGGATGATCTCGTCCCAGCCCAGCGCGGCGAACGCCCAGTCGGCCGCCGCGCGCGCCGCTTCCGGCGCATAACCGCGACCCCACGCTTCGCGCGCGATGCTCCAGCCAATCTCGGTGCCGGGCCAACCCAGCGGGCACCAGGGCCCCACCCGCCCCACCCAGCGACCGCTGGCCTTCTCGATCACCGAGAACATCGCGAACCCTTCCATCTGCCAGCAGCCGACCATCGCCGCCAGGCTGCGGTATGCCATCGAACGCGCCTGCGTCCCGCCGATGTAGCGCGTGGCCTCCTCGTCGGCGACGAACGCCGCCCACGGCTCGTAGTCCTCGCGGCGCTGTGGTCGCAACCACAGGCGTTCGGTTTCCAGTTGCAGATCGAAGATGCTCATGGGCCTGCACCTTTGTCACGACGGATGGCGGACGGCACGGACCACGCGTCCGCACCGTCGCCTGCCCCGATGCGATCATCGCGCCGGCGGCGGGTTTGGATCACGTCCGGATCAGAACGCGCTGATCCCGGTCAGTTCGCGGCCGATGACCAACTGGTGCACGGTTTCCGTGCCTTCGTAGGTGATGACCGATTCCAGGTTCAGCGCGTGGCGGATCGCCGCGTGCTCGGTGGTGATGCCGGCGCCGCCGAGCAGGTCGCGGCATTCGCGCGCGATGTCGATGGCCATGCGGCAGTTGTTCCACTTGGCCAGCGACACCTGCTGCGGCTGCAGGGTACCGGCATCCTTGAGCCGGCCAAGCTGCAGCGACAACAATTGCGCCAGGGTGATCCGGCGGGCCATCTCGGCCAGCTTGATCTGCGCGCTCTGGGTGGCCGCCACCGGGCGGTTGAACAGGATGCGTTCCTTGGAGTAGTTCAGCGCCTCGTCCAGGCAGGCGATGGCCGCGCCGATCGGGCCCCAGGTGATGCCGTAGCGCGCCTGGGTCAGGCAGCCCAGCGGACCCTTCAGGCCCTTCACGTTGGGCAGGCGGCTGGCATCGGGCACGCGCACGTTGTCGAAGAACAGCGCGCTGGTCACCGAGGCGCGCAGGCTCATCTTGTGCTTGATTTCCTGGGCGGTGAAGCCCGGCATGCCCTTCTCCAGTACGAAACCCTGGATGCCCTCGTCGGTCTGCGCCCAGACGATGGCGATGTCGGCCAGGTTGCCGTTGGTGATCCACATCTTGGAGCCGTTGATCACCCAATCGTCGCCGTCGCGGCGGGCGTTGGTCTTCATGTTGGCCGGATCGGAACCACCGTGCGGTTCGGTCAGGCCGAAGCAGCCGATCACCTTGCCGGCGGCCATGTCCGGCAGCCAGCGCTGGCGCTGCTCTTCGCTGCCGTAGGCGTAGATCGGGTACATGCACAGCGAGGACTGCACGCTGACGAAGCTGCGGATGCCGCTGTCGCCACGCTCCAGTTCCTGGCAGATCAAACCGTAGCTGACCCCGTTCAGGCCGGCGCAGCCGTACTTTTCCGGCAGCGAGGAACCGAGCAGGCCGAGATCGGCGATTTCGGGCACCAGTTCCTTGGGGAACCTGCCCTGGTCGAATGCCTCGCCGATGATGGGACGCACGCGCTCGTCGGTGAAGCGGGCCACGGTGTCCTGCACCGCGCGCTCTTCTTCGGACAGCAGGGAACGGACATCAAACAGGTCGTACGGGTTCAGGGCCATGCGGGATTCGTGCCGGTTCGGACAATCCCGCATTGTATGGGCTGCTCCGTCCGGGCGGTAAGCCTTCAGGTCGTAAAGGAAAGGCCGGCATTTCGCCGGCCTTTCGGGGGGTGTTGCGTGGAAACGTCGGGGACCGGGCTCAGCCCTTGGCGGGGGTCGCCGCGGAAGCGGTCTGGGTGACCACCTTGCCGTCGATCACCGGCAGGCGATCGCTTTCCGGCTTCTGGTCCATGCGCAGGGTGTTCTCCTGGCCGTCCAGGCGGTAGGTCACGTCGTAACCCACGACCTTTTCGCCGTTGCCCATCGCGATGCGGCTACCCGGCTTGCTGTCCATCCGCATGGTGCCGGTGGTGCCGTCCGCATTGCGGTAGGTGACGTTGTAGCCGGTCACCCGCGAGGACTGGGAACTGGCGGTCTCGGTGTGGCACTGGCGCTCGGTGCGCTCGACCACCCGGCCACCGACGTGGCGCTTGTCCACCTGGTTGCCGATCACGCCACCGGCCACCGCGCCGGCCACGGTCGCGGCCTTGCGGCCACTGCCCTTGCCGACCTGGTTGCCGAGCAGGCCACCGATGACCGCGCCGGCCACGGTACCGCCGGTATTGCCGTCACGCTCGGGCAGGCGCTCCTGCACGACCACGTCCTCGCACACCTCGTGCGGGGTGCTGGTGGTGGTGGTTTCACGCACCGGCTCGGTGCCGATCACGGTCGCATACAGCTTCTCGCTGGTGGTCACCGGCTTGACGTTGAGCACGTCCGCGTACTGCAGGGCGTCGGCCGGGATCACGTTGTCGGTCGCCGCGGCGTCATCCGTGGCCAGCGCCGGATCCGTCAGCGGCGCCGTCTCCGCCGTCGGGGTGCCCGCGGCCTTGTCACCGCCCTTCATGAAAGCGGCAGTCGCCACGCCGCCCACCAGCAGCGCGCCGGCAGCGACCAGAATCATGGTGGTGTTGTTCTTCATCGCAGCCTCCATTGCGGGCCTCGCCCGAGTCACATTACCGCATCATTCCACCACTACGAACCTGAACCAAGCCCCGTTTCTTGCAGACGAAATCGTACTTTTCGTGAACGGCGGCGCAGTCCTGCGCGACGTGCTAGCGTGTCGCCCCATCGTCCCTCCGGAGACCTGCGCCGTGGCCAATCCCCTGCTGTTGCCCGTGCTGGAATGGGCACGGAAACTGCGTTACCCGACCCTGTTCAAGATCACCGCCGGCCTGTTCGTCCTGAGCGTACTGCTGCCGCCGGGCATCGATCCGATTCCGTTCCTGGACGAGCTGGTGTTCGGCCTGGGTACGCTGCTGCTGGCGAACTGGAAGCGTCGCAAGGATCCCGCCCCGCCCCTGGAGTCCGGCCGGCCGTCGCGCTGACGTGCAACTGATCGACAGCCATTGCCACCTGGATGCCGCGGAATTCGACGGCGATCGCGACGCGGTGATCCGTCGCGCGCGCGATGCCGGGGTCGTCCACCAGGTCATCCCCGCGGTCGATGCCGACGGCTGGCCCGCGCTGGCTGCGCTGTGCCGGGAGCAACCGGACCTGCATCCGGCCTATGGCCTGCATCCGATGTACCTGGACCGGCATCGCGAGGAACATCTGTCGCAATTGGGTGAATGGCTGGAACGGGAGCGCCCGGTCGCGGTCGGGGAATGCGGCCTGGATTACTTCGTCGAAGGACTGGAACCCGCTGCCCAGCAGCGCTATTTCGATGCGCAGCTGGCGCTGGCGCGCGACTTCGATCTGCCGGTCATCGTGCATGCCCGGCGCGCGGTGGACGCGGTCATCGCCAGCATCCGCCGGGCCGGCGGGCTGCGCGGCGTCGTGCACAGTTTCTCCGGCAGCCCGGAGCAGGCGCGCCAGTTGTGGAACCTGGGCTTCCTGATTGGCCTGGGCGGCCCGGTGACCTATGAACGCGCGCAGCGGTTGCGCGGTCTGGTCACGGCGATGCCACTGGATTATCTGCTGCTGGAGACCGACGCGCCGGATCAGCCGGATGCGGCGATCCGCGGCCAACGCAACGAGCCCGCGCGGGTATCCGTCATCTGCCGGACCATCGCGCAGCTGCGTGGTGAAAGCGAAGAAGCGATCGCCATCGCCACCCGCGAGAACGCCACGCGCCTGTTCGCCTTGCCCGCCTGACGGCGTCAGGTGGCGGACTTCCTTTCCTTGAGCAGCAATTCCAGCGTCTTGCCGACCATCGCGAAGGCGAACGCGCCGGTGATGTGCGTCGCCGCGCCCAGGCCGACGCCGCAGTCCAGCTTCAGGGCCGCGTCCGCGCCCAGTTGCGGGCGCAGGCCGCACACGCTGCCGTCGGCCTGCGGATACTTGACGTTTTCCAGCGAATAGACCGCGGTGACACCAAAGTAGCGATCCGGGTTCTTCGGGAAATTGAACTCGCCGCGCAGCTTCTTGCGGACCAGCGCCAGCAGCGCGTCATGCTCGGTGCGGGAGAGATCGCGCAGCCGGATCTGGGTGGGGTCGGTGCGCCCACCCGCCGAGCCGGAAACGATGATCGGCAGTTTGCGGCGACGGCACCAGGCGATCATCTCGACCTTGGTGCGGAAACTGTCGCAGGCATCCAGCACCAGGTCGAAGCCGCGATCCAGCAGCTCCTCCAGGTTGCCGCCGGTCAGGAACGCCGGCACCACCTCGACCTCGATGTCCGGATTGATCGCCCGGCAGCGCTCGGCCATCGCCTCGGCCTTGTTGCGTCCGTACTGGCCCTCCAGCGCGGGCAACTGGCGGTTGGTGTTGGACACGCAGATGTCGTCGGCGTCGATCAGGGTCAGGTGGCCGATACCGGATCGCGCCAGCGCCTCCACCACCCACGAACCCACGCCGCCCAGGCCCACCACCGCCACCCGCCGGCCGGCATAGCGGCTCACGCTGCCCTGCCCGTACAGGCGGTCGATGCCGGCGAAGCGATCCTTGAGGGTTTTCTTCATCCGGCAATTGTAGTCATGGCGCAGGGTGTGACGTGCGTCGTACCATGGCACGGACTTTTCCAAAGGAGCCCGCCGCATGGCCAGCCAGCCGACCGCCAAGTCGTCCAACGCTTCCCGCTACCTGTTCCTGTTCCTGATCGGCCTGGTGATTGGTGCCGTCGCCACGGTGATGGCGATGCGCGCGATCCAGGCGCGCCAGGATCCGTTCCCCGACAGCGTCATGCACGTCATGCAGAAGCATGCCGGCCTGCTGGGCGACAAGGTGGCGCAGAACCGTTGCGCGGCCACGGACACGGTGCCGCATGTGCGTGCCCTGCGCACGATGGCCAACGATCTGGAACTCGCCCTGCCCGGCCTCGCCGAGGACCAGCGCTTCGTGACCCATGCCAGCGATTTCCGCGCCAAGCTCGACGCCAGCCTGGCGACCCCGCCGACCGACTGCACCGCGGCCAAGGCGCTTGCCGATCAGGTCAAGGAAAGCTGCAAGGCGTGCCACCAGGATTTCCGCGGCTGAATTGCCGCTGACGCCGCGGCGCCGTGACGACCGCCCGGAGCGGTGCAGTTGTCATGGGGTTCACGCGGGCGGCGCGAGGATGCGTGCGACCGGGCCGCATCCCGCGCCACCCCGGTTCTGATCGATACGTCCAAGATCGGACCACGTGAACCAGGAGGACCCATGAATCTTCGTATGTTTGCCATCGGTGCCGTTGCTTCGCTGGCGCTGGCCGGCTGTGCCACCAGTTCACCCGGCTATGGCGGCGGCGGATACAACAGCGGCGGCTATCGCCCGGCTCCCTCGAACAGCTATTGCGCCGATTGCGGCATCGTCGAACGCATCGACGTCGTTTCCTCCGGCCGCTCCGCGCCGGGCGCCACTGGCGCGATCCTGGGCGGCATCGTCGGCGCGGTCGCCGGTCGCCAGATTTCCGAACACACCGGCGGCAGCAAGGGCAACAAGAACATCTCCACAGTTGCCGGTGCCGCGGCCGGCGCGATGGCCGGCAACGCCATCCAGAACCGCACCACCGGCGATTCCTACAACATCACCGTGCGCATGGACGACGGCCGTCGCCTGACTTTCACCCAGCACGATCTCGGCGGCATCCGCGAGAACACCTACGTGCGCGTGCAGAACGGCCGCGTGGTCCTGCGATAGCAAGCGCCTCATACGGCGCGGGACGCGTTCCCGCCGCGCAAAGAAAAAGCCCGACCTGAGTCGGGCTTTTTCTTCGTGTCCGGTCGTGACCAACCGGCGCGAATCTGGCGAGACCTTACAGTGGCTGCACGGCGTCCGCCTGCAGACCCTTCTGGCCCTGCACGACGGTGAAGCTGACCTTCTGGCCTTCCTTCAGGCTCTTGAAGCCCTGGGTCTGGATGGCACGGAAATGCACAAACACGTCTTCACCGTTCTCACGGCTGATAAAGCCGAAGCCCTTGGCATCGTTGAACCATTTCACGGTTCCGGTTTCACGGTCGGACATCTACTTGCTCCTTGGAACTCTTGGGTGGTGGAAACGCCTCTCGGCGGCTGGTTGCAAGGAGGAAGCGAGGTACAACGATGTAGCGGATCATGGATCTACCGCATCTAGGCCACGATTCACGGTGACCTTGGCAAACACAGCGAGCGCACACTAACCCGCTATTTGTGAAAATGCAAACCGTCCGCAGGCACCCGAAATGGCGCCCAACCCGTTGATTCGACAAGGAGAATTTCGTTTGGACCTGACCACCCTGTATTACGTGCTGGCCGTGCTGCTCATCCTGGTAGGGCTGGCCGGGGTCATCCTGCCGGCGCTGCCCGGCCTGCCGCTGGTGTTCGCGGGCATGCTGCTGGCCGCCTGGGCGGGCGATTTCCAGCAGATCGGCTGGATTCCGCTGGTCCTGCTGGGCCTGCTGACCGCCCTGTCGGTCGCGGTGGATTTCTTCTCCACGGTGGTCGGCGCCAAGCGCGTGGGCGCCAGCGGCAAGGCGCTGTTCGGCGCGGCGGTGGGCACCTTCGCCGGCTTGTTTTTTATGCCCATTGGTCTGTTTGCCGGACCATTCGCGGGCGCACTGCTGGGCGAGTTGTGGCACGGCCGCGAGATTGGCCACGCCACCAAGGTCGGCCTCGGCACCTGGCTGGGCATCGTGCTGGGCGTGGTGCTGAAACTGGGGCTGGCCTTTGCGATGCTCGGCCTGTTCCTGTTCGCGTGGGTGTTCTGAGTCCGCCTGCCGGTCTCCTCACCCCGGCGTCGGGCACAATCGCCCTGCCATCTTCTTCCCCCTTCCGGTTGCAACTGATGACATCACGACCCGTCCGGCACCTGCTGCCGTCCCTGATCGCCATGACCCTGGCCAGCGCGCCCGCCCTCGCCCAGGAACCACAGCCCAACGTGGTGACGCCCGAAGCCTGCCGCGCCATCGAGACCGACGCCGCTCGCCTGGCCTGCTACGACGCCGTGTTCGGACGCAGTCCTTCGGATACCCGGGCGGCCGACGCCGAAGCCAGCGCGGCGCGCACCAGCCTGGATCAGCAACAGGCGGCCAAGGCCCAGGAACCCGAACAGGGCGAGGAACGCAGCGAACGCCGCCGTCGCGGCGCCTGGTTCCGCACCGACGACCCCATGCTGCAGGAAGCACTGGCCAACGCCGGCAAGGGCTCGCTGCTGGACAGCCGCTGGGAACTGGCCAAGGACTCCAAGCTGGGCGTGTTCCAGTTGCGCGGCTACAAGCCGCTCTACCTGATGCCGGTGTTCTGGACCAGCGACAAGAACGAGATGCCGCACTCGCCCAATCCGCGCAACACGGTCACCGAGCCGCAGCCGCTGGACAACACCGAGGCCAAGTTCCAGCTGAGCTTCAAGACCAAGTTCGCCGAGAACCTGTTCGGCGACAATGGCGATCTGTGGGGCGGCTACACCCAGAGCTCGCGCTGGCAGGTCTACAACGGCGAGGAGTCACGCCCCTTCCGCGAGACCAACTACGAACCGGAAGTGATGCTGGTGTTCCGCAACAACTACAGCCTGGGCGGCTGGAAGGGCCGCATGGCCGGCGTGGGCATCAACCACCAGTCCAACGGCCGCAGCGATCCGCTTTCGCGCAGCTGGAACCGGGTGATCTTCACGGTCGGCCTGGACCGCGAGAACTGGGCACTGGTGCTGCGGCCCTGGTGGCGCGTGCCGGACGGCAACGACGACGACAATCCGGACATCGAGGATTACATCGGCCGCGGCGACGCCATGCTCACCTACAGCAAGGGCGGCCACGAGTTCACCGTGCTGGCACGCCATTCGCTGCGCAGCGGCGACAAGTCGCACGGCGCGCTGCAGCTGGACTGGGGCTTCCCGATCCATCGCAGCTTCCGCGGCCATATCCAGGCCTTCCACGGTTACGGGGAAAGCCTGATCGACTACAACCACAAGGCCACCTACATCGGCCTGGGCATCTCCCTGCTGGAGTGGTACTGATGAGCGACGTGACGATTTACCACAACCCCGCCTGCGGCACTTCGCGCAACGTGCTGGGCCTGATCCGCAATGCCGGCATCGAGCCGCGGGTGATCGAGTACCTGAAGACACCGCCGGACCGTGGCACCCTCACCGCGCTCATCGCGCGCATGGGCGTGCCGGTGCGCGAAGTCGTCCGGGAAAAGGAAGCGCTCCACGCCGAGTTGGGACTGGACAAGCCGGGCGTGGACGATGCCACCCTGATCGAGGCGATGCTGTCCCATCCGGTGTTGATCAATCGCCCGATCGTGGTGACACCGGACGCGGTGAAACTATGCCGTCCCTCCGAAACCGTGCTGGACATCCTGCCGCAGCCGCAGCGTGGCGCCTTCAGCAAGGAAGACGGCGAACCGGTGGTGGATGCGGCCGGAAACCGCATCGCCTGACGTAGACTCGGCGGGTAAGGACGCAACCGCCTCCGACCGCAAAAGGATTCGCATGCCCCGCAAGCACCGCTCGTTCTTCGCCTACGCCTCCGCCCTGCTTGGCCTGCTGAGCCTGATGGCGGTGCTGTGCTTCCACTTTCCGGAACTGCTGACCAGCAAGGAGTTCCGCGCGGTCTACAGCGAGCAGTTCGCCCGTCATCTACTGCTGGTGGGACTGAGCGCGGCGTTCGTGCTCGGGACACTGGCCATCCTGCGGGATCGCAACAAGCGGATCGCCCTGATCGGCGTGGGCAGCGCGACCCTGGCGGTGCTGCTGGGCGGCACCAACGTGCAGTTCGATGCCATCGGCAAGACCCCCTACTCGCTGGGCCTGGACTGGTTCGTCATCTCGCTGTTCTTCTCGGCGCTGGTGTTCGTGCCGCTGGAACGCTACCTGGGCAAGCGCCGGGTATCGCCGCTGCGCCCGGGCTGGCGCACGGACGTGGCCTATTTCTTCATGAGCCACGTGCTGGTGCAGTTCATCCTGATCCTGGTCACCGCCTCGACCTCGACGATCGCGGGCCTGGCCGCGTTCCCGGTGCTGAAGGATGCAATCCAGTCGCTGCCGGTGTGGGCGCAGTTCCTGATCGCGGTGTTCGTGGCCGACCTGGCCCAGGCGCTGCTGCATCGCGCCTATCACAACGTTCCTTGGCTCTGGCGCTTCCATGCCGTGCACCACTCCAGCCGGGAAATGGACTGGCTGGCCGGCTCGCGCATCCATTTCATCGAGATCGTCATGACCCGCAGCGCGGTGCTGCTGCCGCTGCTGATCCTGGGCTTCTCGGCGCCGGCGGTGAATGCCTACGTGATCCTGGTCGGCCTGCAGGCGGTGCTGGCGCATGCCAACCTGGGCATTCGGTTCGGCTGGCTCGAATACCTGCTGGTGCTGCCGCGCTACCACCATTGGCATCACGCCCGGCACAAGGACTACCTGGATGTGAACTACGCCATCCACCTGCCGCTGGTCGACATGCTGATGGGCACCTTCAGGCTGCCACCGCGCCAGGAAGACTGGCCGGAGGAATACGGCGTGATGAAACTGGAGACGGTGCCGCGCGGCATCCTGCGCCAGCACATGATGCCGTTCCAGGGCGGTCGCAAGTTCGACGAATACGTCGACTGAGCAAGGGGCCGGCCCCGCCGGCCCGCCTTGCCCGGAACATGCGGCTCAGGTCCAGTCGGTCAGGCCCTCGCGGGCATAGACTTCCTTGAACGCCGGGCGCGCCTTCATGCGTCCGGCATGCGCCTTCAGCACCGGCCAGCCATCGGACGGCTTCGGCATGTTGCGCGACCAGCGCATCAGCATGGTGGCCATGAAGTCGACCACGGTGAGTTGCTCGCCGACCATCCAGGGACCGTTCGCTTCCAGGTGATCGGCCACCCGCTGCCAGGCGCCCTCGATGCGCTGGCGCGCGTGCGCGCGCACCGCCTCGACGTTCTCCTCTCCGGCGATTTCATCGGAGTAGAACCAGGCACGATAGGCCGGCAGCAGCGTGTTGGCCATGAACAGCATCCATTGGTAATAGCGCGCCCGTTCCGGCGAACCCGCCGGCGGCGCGAGATTCGCCTGCGGATGCCGATCGGCCAGGTGCAACAGGATCGCCGCTGATTCGGTGATCACCTGCCCGTCCAGATACAGCGCCGGCACCACGCCGGCGGGATTGACCCTCAGGTACTCCGGCGATTTCTGGTCGCGCTTGTCGAAATCCAGTTCGTGCAGCCGATGCGGAATGTCCAGCTCGATCATCAGCCAATGCACGACAAGGCTGGCGGTGCTGGGCGAGTAATACAGCGTCGTCGTGCTCATCTGCTTTCCCCGTGCGTTGTCAGGACGGAATCCCGCGTCGTGGATTCCGTGTTGCATGCGTCAGAAGCAAGCCGGCTTCCCGGGCGTGGGGAGCGTTGGTGGTCAGGCCACCACCACCGGAATCTTGCCGATGCGCGCCTGCCATTCCCTCGGGCCGGTGGTGTGCACCGAGGTGCCCTGCGAATCGACCGCGACGGTGACCGGCATGTCCTGGACCTCGAACTCGTAGATCGCTTCCATGCCGAGATCGGCGAAGCCGACCACGCGCGCGGCCTTGATCGCCTTGGAGACCAGGTAGGCGGCGCCACCGACCGCCATCAGGTAGGCCGACCGGTGCTGCTTGATCGCCTCGATCGCGGCCGGGCCACGCTCGGCCTTGCCGACCATGCCCAGCAGGCCGGTCTGCGCCAACACCTGTTCGGTGAACTTGTCCATGCGGGTGGCAGTGGTCGGACCGGCCGGGCCGACGACTTCGTCGCGCACCGGATCGACCGGGCCGACGTAGTAGATGAAGCGGCCCTTCAGATCCACCGGCAGCGGTTCGCCCTTGTTGAGCATGTCGACCATGCGCTTGTGCGCGGCGTCGCGACCGGTCAGCAGCTTGCCGTTGAGCAGCAGCACTTCGCCGGGCTTCCAGCTGGCGACGTCCTCGCGGGTGATCGTGTCGAGATCGACGCGACGGCCCTTGGAGGCGTCGTAGGTCAGTTCCGGCCAGTCCGCCAGCGACGGCGGATCCAGCATCACCGGGCCGCTGCCGTCGAGGGTGAAGTGGGCGTGGCGGGTGGCCGCGCAGTTCGGAATCATCGCCACCGGCAGGTTGGCGGCATGGGTCGGATAGTCCTTGACCTTGATGTCCAGCACGGTGGTCAGGCCACCCAGGCCCTGCGCGCCGATGCCCAGCGCGTTGACCTTCTCGTACAGTTCCAGGCGCAGTTCCTCGGCGCGGCTGGAGGCGCCGCGGGCCTGCAGATCGGTGATGTCGATCGGCTCCATCAGCGCTTCCTTGGCCAGCAGCATCGCCTTCTCGGCGGTGCCGCCGATGCCGATGCCGAGCATGCCCGGCGGGCACCAGCCGGCGCCCATGGTCGGCACGGTCTTGAGCACCCAGTCGACGATGGAATCGGACGGGTTGAGCATGGCGAACTTCGACTTCGCCTCCGAGCCGCCGCCCTTGGCCGCGACGATCACCTCGACGGTGTCGCCCGGCACGACCTTGACGTTGACCACGCCCGGCGTGTTGTCCTTCGTATTGGTGCGCTTGCCCGCCGGATCCGCCAGCACCGAGGCGCGCAGCTTGTTGTCCGGATGGTTGTAGGCGCGACGCACGCCCTCGTGGACCATGTCTTCCACGCCCATCGTGGCATCGTCCCAGCGCACGTTCATGCCGATTTCCAGGAACACGGTGACGATGCCGGTGTCCTGGCAGATCGGGCGATGGCCTTCGGCGCACATGCGCGAATTGATCAGGATCTGGGCGATGGCGTCGCGCGCGGCCGGCGATTCCTCGCGCTCGTAGGCGGCGGCGAGGCTCTTGATGTAGTCGACCGGGTGGTAGTAGCTGATGTACTGCAGCGCGTCGGCGATGGACTGGATGAGGTCTTCTTGCTTGATCGAGGTCATGGAGCGTAAAGCCGGGGCTGCCGGTGGGTAGCGGGCGGAGTCCGCCATTTTAGGCCAAAGTGGCGGCCCGGCCGGGTGTCACGCCACGCCGCCCTGCCCCGTCCTGGCCCGCATGAACGCCGAAACCACCTTCCAGACCCACCGTTCCCGCCTGTTCTCGCTGGCCTACCGGCTGCTGGGCAGCCGCAGCGACGCCGAGGACGTGGTCCAGGACACCTGGCTGCGCTGGCGCCAGGCCGACACCGCCGCGATCCGGGATCCGGAGGCCTGGCTGGTGACCGCGGCCAGCCGGCTGGGCATCGACCGCCTGCGCGCGGCCCGCCTGCAACGCGAGCGCTATCCCGGTCCCTGGCTGCCGGAGCCGGCCGAGATCGACGACAGTCCCGGGCCCGAGCAGGGCGCCGAACTGGCCGAACAGGTCTCGCTGGCCTTCCTGGCGGTCCTGGAACGCCTGGGTCCGGAAGAACGCGCCGCCTTCCTGCTGAAGGAAGCCTTCGATTACGACTACGCCCGCATCGGCGAACTGATTGGCCACAGCGAGGCCAATTGCCGCCAGCTCGTGCACCGGGCACGCGCAAGGTTGCAGGCCGAACGGCCGCGGTTCGAGGTGGCACCCGAGCGCCATCGCCGGCTGCTGGAACGGTTCATGCACGCGGCGCGGGTCGGCAACCGCGAGGCCGTGGCCGCCCTGTTGCACGAGGACGCGCGGCTGGTGTCCGATGGCGGCGGCAAGGCCACTGCGGCAATCCGGCCGCTGCTGGGTGGCGAGCGCATCGCGCGCCTGTTCTGGGCCGCGTACCGGCGCCCGCAACCGGAAACCGAATGGTGCATGGGCCGGGTCAACGGCGAGCCGGCGGTGCTGCGCTACCGCGACGGCCGGCTGGTCTCGGTGATGGTGGCGATCAGCGACGGCGAACGCATCGTCGAACTGCTGACGGTGATGAATCCGGACAAGTTGCCCCTGCTGGAACGTGTCACGCCGCCGAACACAGCGCCGTCCCTGGGGTGAAGCGCGACATCCCGTCCGCGCATCCCGAAGAAACCGATGTCCCTCCCTCGCGTCAACTACACCTCCCTGGCCAGCGAAGCCTACAAGGGCCTGCTGAAAATCAGCCACGGCCTCCATCATGGTTCGCTGGACGCCATCCTGCTGGATCTGGTCAAGCAGCGCGCGTCGCAGATCAACGGCTGCACCTTCTGCCTGGACATGCACGGCAAGGCCCTGCGCGATGCCGGCGTCGATCCGCGCAAGCTCGATACCCTTGCCGGCTGGCACGAGAGTCCGTTCTACGATCCGCGCGAGCGCGCCGCGCTGGCCTGGACCGACGCCCTGACCCGGGTCGGCGACACCCATGCGCCCGACGAGATCTACGCCGGCCTGCTACCGCACTTCGACGAAACCCAGATCGCCGAATTGACCTTCGTCATCGCCGTCATCAACGCCTGGAACCGCATGGGCGTGGGATTGCGATCGCCGCTGCCGGGCACCTGAACCCCTGCCCCGCATCGCATGCGACGTGGCCATACGGCCACGTCGTTTCCCGTGGGCCGGGCCGAGCAGGCACAATGCGTCATGGCTTCCGCCCCCGCTCCCCCGCCTGCCGCCGGCACCAAGCCCCGGCGCGGTGAAAAGTCCGGCCCCAGCCTGCGCGATCGCTTCAACGCGATGCGCAACCTGCCGCCTTTCCTGAAACAGATCTGGGCGACCAGTCCCGGCCTGACCGTGGCCAGCCTCGGCCTGCGCCTGATCCGCGCCCTGCTGCCGGTCGCCACCCTGTACGTGGGCAAGCTGATCATCGACGAGGCCATCCGCCTGGTCGGCCTCGGCCTGCCGCAGACCAGCCTGGCGGAACTCTGGCACGGCGGCCAGCTCGATACGCTGCTCGGCCTGCTGGCTTTGGAATTCGGCCTGGCCATCCTGTCGGACCTGCTGGGCCGGTTCGTCAGCTACGCCGATTCGCTGCTGTCGGAACTGTTCACCAACGCGACCAGCATCCGCCTGATGGAACATGCCGCGCGGCTGGACCTGGAGGACTTCGAGGATCCGGATCTGCAGGACAAGCTGGATCGCGCGCGCCGCCAGACCATGGGGCGGATGAACCTGATGAGCCAGCTGTTCGGCCAGGCGCAGGACGCGATCACCGTGATCAGCTTCGCCGCCGGCCTGCTGGTGTACGCGCCCTGGCTGATCCTGTTGCTGATCGTGGCGCTGGTGCCGGCGTTCGTCGGCGAGGCGCATTTCAACGCGCTGGGCTATTCGCTCAACTTCCAGTGGACCCCGGAACGCCGGCAACTGGAATACATCCGCCAGACCGGCGCCAGCGTGGAAACGGCCAAGGAGGTGAAGATCTTCAACCTCCACCGCTTCCTGATCGATCGTTACCGGAAACTGGCCGAAGGCTTCTACCGCGCCAACCGTTCGCTGGCGCGCCGCCGCGCCCTGTGGGGCACCCTGCTGGCCGGGCTGGGCACGCTGGGCTACTACGTGGCCTATGCCTATATCGCGTGGCGCACCGTACGCGGCGATTTCAGCATCGGCGACCTGACCTTCCTGGCCGGCAGTTTCCTGCGCCTGCGGCAATTGCTGGAAGGGCTGCTGATTGGCTTCTCGCAGGTCGCCGGGCAGGCGCTGTACCTGGACGATCTGTTTTCGTTCTTCGAAATCACGCCGGAAATCGTGTCGCGGCCCGGAGCCACGCCGGTGCCGCGCCCCATCCGCGAAGGTTTCCGTTTCGAGAACGTCGGCTTCCGCTACCCCGGTGCCGAACGCTGGGCGGTGCGCGGACTGGATTTCCAGCTGCGCGCCGGCGAGGTGCTGGCGCTGGTCGGCGAGAACGGCGCCGGCAAGACCACCCTGGTCAAGCTGCTGGCGCGGCTGTACGACCCCGACGAGGGCCGTATCCTGCTGGACGGACGCGACCTGCGCGAGTACGACGTCGACGATCTGCGCGCCAGCATCGGCGTCATCTTCCAGGACTTCGTGCGCTACCACCTGACCGCCGGCGAAAACATCGGCGTGGGCCAGGTCGACGCCATGGACGACGCCGCGCGCATCCGCGAATCCGCGCGTCGCTCGATGGCCGATGAAGTGATCGCTTCGCTGCCGGACGGCTATGACCAGTTGATCGGCCGCCGCTTCAAGACCGGCGTGGATCTGTCCGGCGGCCAGTGGCAGAAGATCGCCATCGCCCGCGCCTACATGCGCGACGCGCAGGTGATGATCCTGGACGAACCCACCGCCGCGCTGGATGCACGCGCGGAGTTCGAGGTGTTCCAGCGTTTCAAGGAGCTGTCCAGCGAACGCACCGCCGTGCTGATCTCGCACCGCTTCTCCAGCGTGCGCATGGCCGATCGCATCCTCGTGCTCAATGAAGGCCGCCTGGAGGCCAGCGGCACCCACGACCAGCTCATGGCCGAAGGCGGCCGCTACGCCGAGTTGTTCGAACTGCAGGCCGCCGGCTACCGTTGACCCCTACCCCCGGGAGATTTCCGATGCCCCATCGTTCCGCGTTGTTCCTTGCCCTGTTCGCTGCCACCGCACTGTCCGCCTGCCAGGCGCGCGATGGCGATTCCCCGGCCCCCGCCGCGGCGAAGCCCGCGCCCGCGCAGGCGCCGGCCGCACGCGCGCTGTCCAGCGCCCTGGGCAGCATCCAGGTCACCGAACTGGCGCGCGGACTGGATCATCCGTGGGGACTGGCGCTGCTGCCGGAAGGCGGTTTCCTGGTCACCGAGCGCTCCGGACAATTGCGGCGGATCGGCGCCGACGGCGCCATTTCCGCGCCACTGACGGGCGTGCCCAAGGTCTTCGCCGAAGGCCAGGGTGGCCTGCTGGACGTGGTTCTCGCGCCCGACTTCGCCAGCAGCCGGCGCATCTACCTGAGCTTCGCCGAACCCGGCGACAACGGCACCGCGGGCACCGCGGTGGCCAGCGCCACGCTGGGCGCGGATGCGCTGACCGGGGTGAAGGTCATCTATCGGCAGGAACCCAAGCTGGACGGTCCCAACCATTTCGGTTCGCGGCTGGCCTTCGACGCCCAGGGCCATGTGTTCATCAGCCAGGGCGAACGCAACCATCGCCCGACGTCGCAGGAACTGGGCAAGCTACAAGGCAAGCTGGTGCGGTTGAACCTGGATGGCAGCGTGCCACAGGACAATCCCTTCGTCGGCAAGACCGGCGCGCGCCCGGAAATCTGGAGCTTCGGCCACCGCAACATGCAGGGCCTGGCCATCGATCCGCGCACCGGCAAATTGTGGGAGTCCGAGCACGGTCCGCGCGGCGGCGACGAAATCAACCTCCCGCGCCCCGGCCTCAACTATGGCTGGCCGATCATCACCCATGGCATCAACTACTCCGGGCTGCCGATTCCGGAAGCACAGGGGCGGGAAAAGACCGGCCTGGAAGCGCCCTACCACGTCTGGGAAAAATCGCCGGGCCTGAGCGGCATGGCGTTCTACACCGGCCATGCCGGTTCGCCATGGAACGACAGCCTCTTTCTGGGTTCGCTCGCCGAGCGCAACCTGATCCGCCTGGGGCTGGAGGGCGACCGGATCGTGTCCGAGGAACGGCTGCTCAACGAAATCGGCGAGCGCGTCCGCGACGTGCGGGTGGGTGCGGACGGCAAGGTCTACGTGCTGACCGACGAGAACGACGGCAAGCTGCTGCGGATCGCGCCGCCGGAGGCGCGGCCATGATCCGCGTGTCGTCCCTGCTGCTGGGCCTGGCCCTGCTGCCGCTGGCCGGCACCGCGCAGACGCCGTTGACCTTCGCCGAGGCCAAGGCGCAGGCGGATCGCGACGAAGCCTCGCTGGGCGCGACCGCGCGCGCGACGTTCCTGCAGGCGCAGTCACGGCAACTGGAGGCCAGCGTCGCCAACTGCGCCAACCCGGGCCACGACACGTCCGCCTTCGTCATCGTCGCCGAAATCGATGCGCGCGGCCGCATCACGCGGACCTGGCGCCAGGGCGATACCGCGCTGGCGACCTGCGTTGAAAAGGAACTCAACGGGCGCTTCCTGGAGCCACCGCCGCGCGCGCCCTTCCTGGCCGCGTTCGAACTGAGTTTCACCCCATGAACGGCGCCGACATCAACACGCTGTTGCGCGCACGGTTGCCGGAAGGCGCTCCCCTGCAGATTCCGCCGCCCTGCCTGGTCGACATGCAGGGCGAGGTCGTCGAATACGTCGAAGGACAAGTGCTGCGCATGCGATTCCCGGTGCTGCCGCGCTACCGGAATCCGATCGGCCACATGCAGGGCGGCTTCATCGTCGCGGCGCTGGACAATACGCTGGGCCCGTTTTCCTACCTGATCGCACCACCCAGCGCGACCACTTCGCTCAATACCCAGTATCTGCGCCCGGTGACGCCGGAGGTGCCATACATCGTCTGCGCCGCGCGACTGGTGGAACGCACGCGCGGCCAGTTGCACCTGGCCGGCGAAGCGCGTGGCCCCGACGACAAGGTGCTGGCCCTGTGCCAGGCGGTGTGCCAGATCCTGCCGACGCGTCCTGCTGCCTGATTTGGCCCTCGCGCCCCTGTGGGGGCGACGTCAGTCGCGACCGCAAACCCGGAAGCAGCCAGTTCCTGCGGTTCAACGCGAATGCGCGGATGACAGACAACCCAATCTTCCGGTCGCGACTGACGTCGCTCCTACGGCAGGGATGGGTTCAGAACAACTCGCCCTGCGGCGACACCGGCAGCGAATAGTCCAGCCTGCCCTCCACCAGCCGCGCGGCGGCGGTCAGCGGATGGATTTCGTGGCGCCCGCCATCGCGCAGGTGGACGACCTGCCAACCGTCGGCGGTGAATGCATCGGCGATCAATCCACGGTGGCAGGTGCGCCAGTCCGCCTCGGCGCAAAGGAACGCCGTCGGGCGGCGTGCCGCGAGTTCGGCCAGCGTGGCGCGGGCATCGATGAAGGCCGGCGTCTGCATGTAGTCCGCATAGCCGCGGAATCCGGGTTGACGCCAGGCCGTGTTGACCGAATCCGGGCGCGGTTCGCGCCGTCCGCCCAGCGAAGGCATCGGCCGGTAGTCGATGTCCCGTTCCGACAGGCCACGCAACAGCGACGCACCCGCGAACTGTGGATGGCGCTGCGAGGCGGCATAGCGGCGCACGTCGACGACGACCTCGATGCCGGCGTCGGCCAGGATCGCCATGAACGCCTCCCAGTCATGGCTGGAATGGCCGATCGTCCAGATGCGTCGCGTCGCCTCAGGCAAGCTCGAAACGATCCGCATCCAGCATCGCGGGAAAATGCTCGCGATGCGCCGACAGCGCTTCCGCCGAGATGGTAGTGGTGGCGACGCCCTCGCCCGGTCCCAGTTCCACCTGCGGCTGGCCCAGGAAATCGATCACCGCGCTGTCGCCGGAATAGTCCAGGTTGTTGCCGTCGGTGCCGGCACGATTGACCGCGGCGACGAAGCACAG
Source organism: Pseudoxanthomonas sp. 68-E7 (assembly GCF_057773145.1). NCBI lineage: Bacteria > Pseudomonadati > Pseudomonadota > Gammaproteobacteria > Lysobacterales > Lysobacteraceae > Pseudoxanthomonas > Pseudoxanthomonas sp. 68-E7. The sequence continues at coordinate 555,389 of NZ_JBYMTI010000002.1, forward strand.
GTTCTCGATGGCCCGCGCGCGCAGCAGCGTGCGCCAGGCGTGGGCCCGCGCCGCAGGCCAGTTGGCGACGAAAATCTGCAGATCGAAGTCCAGTTGCCCGGGCCGCTCGACGTCGTAGCGGTTGCGGCAGAACACCGGGAAGCGCAGGTCGTAGCAGACCTGCGGATTGATCCGCCAGCCCTTCCATTCCACGCTCAATCGCTCCCGGCCCGCGGCGTAGCGCTTGTGCTCATTCGCGTAACGGAACAGGTGGCGCTTGTCGTAGCTGTGCAGCGTCCCGTCGGGCGTCGCCCACAGCAGGCGATTGAACACGCCTTCGTCCGTGCGCAGCTGGACGCTGCCGGTGACCGCCGCGTCGAGCTTGCGGGCCTGCTCGCGGATCCAGGCGACCGTCTCCCCGTCCATGCCCTCGGCGCGATCGATGGCGTCGTTGCTGAAGCCGCTGGTGAAGGTCTCCGGCAGGATCACCAGATCCGTGGTTCCGGCCAGCGGCGCGATCAGATCGCCGTAGTAGGCGCGGTTGCCGGCGGGATCGTGCCAGCGGGTGATGCCCTGGACGAGGGAAAGGCGCAGGTCCTGCATGGGGGTCTGGATCCGTTTGTCAGGGAAGGCTACAGCTTCTTAAGGCGTTCGATGGCGGCGTCGAGGGTGGCCGCGTTCTTGGCGAAACACAGCCGCGCCAGACGCTGGCCGGTGGGCGGCGCCTCGTAGAACGGCGACAGCGGAATCGCGGTGACGCCGTGCTCGATGGTCAGCCAACGCACGAACTCGATGTCCGGCAGATCGCTCACCGCCGAGTAGTCCACCAGCTGGAAATACCCGCCCGGCACCGGCAGCGGCTTGAGTCGGGTTTCCAGCAGCTGCGCGCGGAAGCGATCGCGCTTTTCCTGGTAGAACGCACCCAGTTGCTCGTAGTGTTCCGGTTCGTCGCGGATCATCGCCGCGAACGCATGCTGGGCTGGCGCGAAGGTGCAGAACACGTTGTACTGGTGGACCTTGCGGAATTCGGCGCTGAGCGCGGGCGGCGCGATCGCGTAGCCGATTTTCCAGCCGGTGCAGTGGTAGGTCTTGCCGAAGCTGGATACCACGAAGGCACGCTCGGCCAGTTCCGGGTAGCGCAGCACCGATTCATGGCGGCGGCCGTCGAACACGATGTGCTCGTAGACCTCGTCGGAGATCAGGTAGATGCCGGTGTCGCGCAGCAGGTCGGCCAGCGTGCGCAGATCCGCTTCATCCAGCATGGCCCCGGACGGATTGTGCGGGCTGTTGATGATCAGCAGGCGGGTGCGCGGCGTGATCGCCGCCTTGACCTGATTCCAGTCGACCGCGAAAGTCTGCGGATCCAGCGCGACGTGCACCGCGCGCGCGCCGGCCAGATCGATTGCCGGCTCATAACTGTCGTAGGCCGGGTCCAGCACGATCACTTCCTCGCCCGGGCGCACCACCGCGTGGATGGCGTTGAACAGTGCCTCGGTGGCGCCGCTGGTCACGGTGATCTCGGTATCCGGATTGACCTGGCGGCCGTAGCAGCGCAGCGCCTTTTCGGCGACAGCTTGGCGCAGCGGGGCGACGCCGGTCATCGGCGCGTACTGGTTGTGGCCCTCGCGCATGGCGCGATCCAGTTCGTCGACCAGTCGCTGCGGCACCGCGAAATCGGGAAAGCCCTGCCCCAGGTTGACCGCGGCATGCTCGGCGGCCAACTGCGACATGACGGTGAAGATGGTGGTGCCCACCTTGGGCAACTTGGTTTCGAGTGGCATCCGCCGGTCCGGTCTCACAGGGGGACTGCGGAGTGTACGCAATGACGGTGTCCGGCGATGATGGGGCCATGAACGGATACAGCGTTCCCGATCCGGAAAAATGCCGGCTGGCACGCGCCTGGTGCGCCGCCCGCTACGAAGCGCGGGTGGGTGCGGGCGCCTTTCCGCTGCGGATAGGCGAACCCGCTCCCGCGCTGGAACGGCAGCTCTCCGCGGAGTGCTATCTATGGATCACCGCCTGGAATCCGCCGCTGGCCGCCCGCAGCGCGGAACGGAACCGGCAGGCCGACCAGCGCCTCGTGGCCTGGCTGCGGGAAGCCGGCCGTGCGTACGTCCCTGCCAGCGCCAGCGACGATGAGGGCCGCTGGCACGAACCGGGCTGGCTGGTGCTGGATCTGGCCCGCGACCAGGCCGACGCGCTCGCGCGGGCCTTCTCCCAGGGCGGCATCCTGTATTGGCGGCATGCGCAGCCGGTGCGCCTGCGCTTGATGTGGCCGGCGCCGCCGGGCGTGTCCCGGCTCTCCGGACTCGCCGGCGTCGAGTGGGTCGGCTGAGCCCCGTGGGCGGCGTGAAGGCTCGCATACAATAGCCGGCTGATTGCCCGCCCGAGACCCGCCTTCCCGCGAAGGCTCCGCCTGATGATCGATTCCGTTCCGAACCACCCGCCGCTGCTGGCCGCCCATGGCCTGGCCTTCTCGCGCAACGACGAACCGGTGTTCGGCCCGCTGGAATTCGCGGTGGATGCCGGCGAGGCGCTGCTCGTCCAGGGCGGCAACGGCGCCGGCAAGACCACCCTGCTGCGCGTGCTGGCCGGGCTGCTGCGCGCGGACCGCGGCGACATCACCATCGACGGACGCGCCGCCAATGCCACCCAGCGTTCGCGCGCCATCGCCTACCTGGGTCATCTGCCGGCGCTGAAGGCGGATCTGGATACGCTGGAAAACCTCAACTTCCTGTGCGGCCTGCACGGCCGCCGCGCCCGCCAGATGCCGGGCAACGCGCTGGCGATGGTCGGCCTGGCCGGCTACGAGGACGCGCTGGCACGGCAGCTCTCGGCGGGGCAGAAAAAGCGCCTTTCGCTGGCGCGCCTGTGGCTGTCGCCCGCGCCGCTGTGGCTGCTGGACGAGCCCTACGCCAATCTCGATCTGGAAGGCATCAACCTGGTCAACCGGATGATTTCCGCCCACCTGCGCAGCGGTGGCGCCGCCCTGGTCACCACCCACGGTGCCTACGCCGCGCCGCCGGTGCAGACCCGCATGCTGATGCTGGGAGGTGCGGCATGAGCACGCCGGGCCTGTTCGCGTCGGCCTCGGCGCTGGTGGTGCGCGACCTGCGTTTGATGTGGCGCCGCCGAGGCGACTCCCTGCAACCGGCGTTGTTCGCCCTGCTGGTGGTGGTGGTGTTCGCGCTGGGGCTGGGCGGTGAACCGGACGCGCTCGGCAAGGTGGCCTCGGCGGTGATCTGGGTGGCGGTGCTGCTGGCCGGCCTGCTGTCGCTGGATACCCTGTTTCGTGGCGATGCCGAGGACGGTTCGCTGGAGCAATGGATCCTGGCGCCGGTGCCGCTGGCCTGGCTGGTCGCGGTACGCGTACTGACCCACTGGGCGACCACCGCGCTGCCGCTGATCCTCGTCACCCCGCTGCTCGGCGAACTGCTGCACCTGCCGCGCGCGCAGTTGCCGGCACTGCTGGCCTCCCTGGCGCTGGGCACGCCGCTGCTGAGCCTGCTCGGCGCCGTGGTCGCGGCGTTGACGGTCGGCATGCGACGCTCGGGCATCCTGGTCGCGTTGCTGGCATTGCCGCTGTACGTGCCGATCCTGGTGTTCGGCGCGGGCAGCGTCGCCGCCAGTGCCCAGGGCCTGGACGGCAGTGGCGCCCTGTTGCTGCTCGGCGCCGGACTGGTGCTGTCGCTGGTGCTGGCACCATGGACGGCCGCGGCCGCGATCCGCATCGCCCTCAACTGATTCCATCCCGCCCATGACGGATTTCCCCGGCCATCCGCACTACCCGTCCGACAAGGGCTCCCGCCCGCGCAGCGACGTGTCGGGACGGGTGGAGCTGCGCATCGAGAAGTTCATCGAGGCGGCGACCGAGGTATTCCTGGAAAAGGGATACCGCAATGCGCGCCTGAACGACGTGGTCGCGCGCTCGGGCGGTTCGCTGTCCACGCTCTACAACGCGTTCGGCGACAAGCACGGCCTTGCGCTGGCAATCATGAAGCGCAGCATCGCCGCGTTCGGCGAAGGGCTGGAAATGCTGTACCGCTCCGACCTGCCGCCGGAACAGGCGTTGCCGCTGGCCGCCGAGCGCATGGTCGAGGAGATCCTGTCTCCCGGCCGGATCGTCACCCATCGCATCGTGATCGGCGAAGGCCTGTGCTTTCCCGAACTCCGCGACTGGTTCATGGAACACGGCGTGACGCCCGCCGAGCGCCTGCTCACCCAGTACTTCGAGCGCGAAAAGCGCAGCGGGCGGCTGATCCTCGAACATCCGGCGCTCGTCGCGGATCGCTTCTACATGATGGTGTTCGGCGGGGTCATCCTGCGCTCGGTCAACGGCCGCATCGGCGTGGCCGACAAACCGCGGGTGAAGGTGGAAGCCTGCGAGGCGGTGTCGATCTTCCTGGAAGGCGTGCTGCCGCGCGCCTGAGCGGTTTTCCCGCTCGGGGGGAATTGCGATCGGCACTATCCGGGAACGTAGCAAGAGCCGTTGGCATTCGCGCTTTCATGCTGCACTGCAACTTGATCTTCCTTCTTCATTCACTCAGCGTTTATCGTAATGAACGTTACAAGCCCTGCGGCTAGCCAGCCTTGGTCAGCCAGGCGCAAGGGAGAGAAGGATGCGGCGCGCACTATTGGGTCTGATGTTTGTCTTGGCGGCGGTGGCCATGCTCGGAGCGAGCTGGCTGGCGCCGGTGATGGCGCAGAGCGCCCCCACCGGGTTTGATCCCTCGAAACTGCCCGGCACCCATTTCGGCAGCCAGGACGGCGTCGCCCACGACTTCGCCGATGCACCCGGTTTCGCCTTCGCGACCGTGCCCGCGAATCCGCTGCAGCCGACCGCCAAACCGATCGGCGAAGCCACCTGCACGGCGTGCCATTCCAAGGAACAGGACAACTTCGCCCACAGCGTGCACGCGCTGGGCATGCAGGTCGCGCAGCAGGCCAATCCGGCCACCCCGACCTGCGAGGCCTGCCACGGACCCGGCTCGGCGCATGCGCAGAACCCGACCGCCAAGGGCAGCATCATCGCCTTCACCCATGACGGCGGCACGCCGGTGTCGGCGCAGACCGGCAGTTGCCTGGGTTGCCATGCGGGCGGGCCGCGCGACAGCTGGCTGGGTTCGGTGCACCAGCGCAACGATCTGTCGTGCAGCGATTGCCACAACCCGATGGCGCGCCTGTCCGCCGAGGGCCTGACCGCGCGCCAGTCGGTCAGCGAGACCTGCGCGACCTGCCACAAGGATGTGCGCCAGCAGTTCAACCGCCGCTCGCACATGCCGCTGCCGGAAGGCGAGATGACCTGCGCGGATTGCCACAATCCGCATGGCACGCTCAACGCCTCGCTGCTCAAGACCGACACGGTCAATGAAACCTGTTACCAGTGCCACGCGGAGAAGCGCGGTCCGTTCCTGTTCGAACACGCGCCGGTGCGCGAAAGCTGCCTGAACTGCCATACCCCGCATGGCTCCAACCAGCATGCGCTGCTGGTGGCGCCGGTGCCGATGCTGTGCCAGCAGTGCCACTCGCACACGCGCCATCCGAACGATCTGTTGACCAGCGCGTCGCTGGGCACCGGTCCGGCACCGGACGAGCGCCTGATGGGACGCGGCTGCCTGACCTGCCACGCGCAGATCCACGGCTCCAACCACCCGTCCGGTCCCCGTCTCCACAAGTAGCGGAGGGAACATGATCGTCTCGACCTTCCGCACGTCCCGTCCGCCGCGACTGGCCGTGCTGGCCCTGGCGCTGTCCCTGGCCGGCCTGGCCCAGGCGCAGGACAGCGGCGTGGGCACGGATCTGCATTTCGGCAACGCGCTGGACCCCACCGGCATGCGCGGCATCGGCTGCGACGCCGACGGGATGAGCTGGCTGCGCGCCGGCTCGCGGCGTACGCCGACCGGCTTCCTCTACCCCTGCGCGCCGGCGTGGCCGGAACTGAAACCACACGGCGAGTGGGCCTATGAGGGCAGCGTCGGCCTCGGCTACCTGCATGTCTCCGGCGACGAACGCGCGACCCAGTGGCGCCGCTTCAACGATTTCGACGACGGCGTGATGGTGGATGCGCGCTTCCGCCTGCAGCGCGCCAGCGATGGCAGCTATCTGGATTTTCGCGCCAGCCGCATCAACGAGCACAACCAGTTCTACCGTGCGGTGTTCGGCCGTGCCGGCAAATTCCGCGTGCAGGCCTTCGTGCGCAGCCAGCCCAACGTGACCAGTGGAAATGCGCGTTCGATCTGGAACGGCGTCGGCACCCAGCACCTCACCCTGGCGGGCGGCCTCACCCCGGCCGCCAGCACGCCGGCGCAGGTCGCCGCCGTGGCCGGCGCGCAGCCGGAACGGTTCCTGCGCGTGGTCCGCGACAAGCAGGGGCTGGGCATCAACTATTTCATCAACCCGCGCTGGGCCGCGTACTTCAACGCCAGCCATGAACAGCGCGAAGGCGCGCGCCCGTTCGGCGGGCCGTTCTTCTTCAACTACCCGTTCCCCGCCAACGGCGGCATCTACGAGATCCCGCGCCCCATCGACGACAGCACCGTCAACGTCAACGGCGGCGTGCGCTTCACCGGCAACCTGTGGCGGATGGATGTCAGCTATACCGGTTCGTTCTTCCGCAACCGCTTCAACGGCTATGACTACCAGGTCCCGTTCGGCCTGTACTCGGTGGTGCCGGGCGTAACCCCGCCACCGCGCACCAGCGGCGAATTCGCCTACGAACCGGACAACAATTACCACCAGTTGCGCGCGGTGTTCACCCGCAAGCTGCCGTGGAATGGCGAGTTGACCTTCAACACCTCGCTGGGCACGATGCGCCAGAACGAACGCCTGCTGGCGCCGATGAACTGCCAGGGCCAGTTCGGCCTGCCGATCGGACCGGGCTTCCTGTTTGACTGCGCCGACTGGAACACGCCGGACGCGCTGTCGCGCAAGACCGCCGATCTCGGCATCGACACCCAGCGCCTGGACGTGCGTGCGGTGTTCCAGCCGCGCAGCACGCTGACGCTGCGTGGCCAGGCCAAGTACTACCGCGAGGACTACGACGGGACCTACCAGGCCTATAACCCGCTGACCGGCCAATGGGGCTACGTGGCCGAGAATGGATCACAGGGCAGCGTGGTGCCCGGCGAAGCCGGCGTGTGGGATCCGCTGCTCGCGCCCTCGGTCATCACCCGCGTGCGCAACCTGCCGCTGGACAAGGAAACCCAGGAGGTCTCCATGGGGCTGGACTGGCGCCCGAACGCGCGCCACACGCTGGGCGCGACCTACACCCATACCGCCATCGAGCGAGCGCATCGCGAGGTCGCGACCACCCGCGACGACAGCCTGCGCCTGACCTGGAACAACCGCGCCCGCGACTGGCTGACGCTGCGCGCCAACTACACCTACCTGGATCGCGGCGGCAGCCGCTATTTCTACGATCCCTACGAATTCACCTTCTCCACCGATCTGCCCGGTTTCCAGGAACCGGCCGGCGGCGTGCCCGCGCATACGGTGTCCGCCCTGCGCAAGTACGACCTCGCCAGCCGGACCCAGCACAAACTGGATCTGATGGCGACCTTCATCCTGCCGCGCGAAATGACCCTGTACGCGTCGGTGCGCGGCGAGCGCAACGACTACGACGCCGAACTGGGCCGGCAGGACTACGACACCCGCGGTGCCACCCTGCAATGGGAATGGCAGCCCGCCACCACCACCGTCGCCAGCGCCTGGCTCGGCTACGACCATTCGGACCTGGGCATCGCCAACGTCAACGACGGCACCCCCACTCCGGATCCCACGCTGGGCGGCCCGACCTATCCGCTGGCCAACCGCTGGTGGCTGGATGACATCCAGCGCAACCGCTACGCCGGCATCAACCTCAACCAGGCCATCGGGCGCGCCAGCCTGGACGTGGCCTGGAACTGGACCGACTCGCGCGGCACCACCCGCTACCGGTTCGCCTCGCCCGGCGCACTGGCCAATCCCGCGCTGGCGGCCTCGGCCGACGGCCGCTATCCGCCGATGCTCTACCGGGTCAATTCACTGTCGGTCGGATTGAGCTTCCCGGTCGGCCCACGCACGCGGATGCGGGTGTTCGATACCTACGAGCGTGGCCGGCTGTCGGACTGGCACTACCTGGGTTTCGACGAAACCCGCGTGTTCGATCATCGCGTCTACACCGACGGAGGGCCTGGGGACTATCGGGTCAACCTGGTCGGGGTGAGCGTGGAGGTGCTGCTGTGAAGACCTTCGGCATGCTCGCATTCGCCGTCGCGATGGTGCTGGGCGCAAGCCTGGCCGGTGCGGATGAACCCGCCGCCGCGCAGGATCCCGCGTCGTCGCAGGAGCCCGCTCCCGCATCGGAACCCGGCGAAGAAGCCATCGCCGCCGCCGCATCAGCGGGTCCCGGACCGGGCTACCGGGACCTGCGCCGGATCACGCTCCTGCAAGGCGATGCCGCCGCCGGAAAAGCCAAGTCCGAGCTCTGCGCCGCCTGCCACGGCGCCGCAGGCATCTCGATCGCGCCGAACTTCCCCAACCTGGCGGGCCAGCGCGCGGATTACCTGTACTGGGAACTGGTGGAGTACCAGAGCGGCGCGATGCCGGAATCGGCGATGACACCGCTGGCCGCCAGTCTGGGCGATCAGGACATGCGCGACCTCGCGCTCTACTACGCCAGCCTGCCGGCCGGCCGCGCGCCCGCGCAGGAAGAAGCGCCGGCGCCGGATGCGGCCCTGCTGGAACGGGGCCGGCAACTGTTCATGGAAGGCGAACCCGGCAAGGGACTGCCCCCCTGCCAGGGCTGTCATGGCGCCGATGCCGGCGGCCACCCGCTCGCTTCGCGGGTGGATCGGGCAGGCCATGCGCCCTGGGCTGCGTATCCGGCGCTGCGCGGCCAGAATGCGATATACCTGCAACTGCGCCTCAACGCCTTCCGCACCGGGCAGCTTCATCATTCCACCAACGATTTCGTGATGGCGGGCGTCGGCCAGCGGCTGGACGACGACAGCATTTCCGCCCTGTCGGCCTGGCTGGCCTCACAGGGCCCCTGACCCGGCCATCTCCCGTTCAATTCAACCCTACATAATTCAACCCCCACGTTCCGGAGAATCGCCATGAACCGCCTCGCCCTGCTTGCCGTGCTCGCCCTGTCCGCCTCGCCGCTGGCCGCCCGCGCCGCCACCTGTTCGGTGGACCTGGAAGGCAACGACGCCATGAAGTACAACCTGGCCAACATCGACGTCAGCAAGAGCTGCAAGACCTTCACCATCAACCTCAAGCACACCGGCAAACTGGCCAGGAACGTGATGGGCCACAACGTCGTCATCGCCAAGACCGCCGACATCGCCGGCATCGATACGGACGGCATCAAGGCGGGCCTGGCGGCCGACTACATCAAGGCCGGCGACACCCGCGTCATCGCCCACAGCAAGGTGGTCGGCGGCGGCGAAAGCACCTCGGTCCAGATTCCGGTCGCCAAGCTGGCCGGCGGCCCGTTCTCGTTCTTCTGCAGCTTTCCCGGCCATTCCGCGCTGATGAAGGGCACCCTGACCCTCAAGCCTTGACCCGGGTCAAGACCAGCGGGGCCCCGCGCGGTTGGCGCGGCGGCCCCAAGTCTGGGAAAATGGGGTGATTTCACAGAACAGAGCTGCGGAGCGTGCCAGGGAGGTACGCTCCATCGACCGCGAGCGATGAAACACCTTCCATGAATCCCCTCGTCCGCTGGTTCCACCAACTCGGTTCGCCGCCCTATTTCGATCGCTTCGCCGCCCGCTGGACGCCCTGGTGCTACCTGGCGGCGATGGTGCTGTTCGGCTTCGGCCTATGGCAGGCGCTGTTCGTGGTGCCGGCCGACTACCAGCAGAGCGACAGCTTCCGCATCCTCTACATCCACGTGCCGTCGGCCTGGATGAGCTTGTTCGTGTTCGGCCTGATGGCGTTCTATGCGGCCATCGCGCTGATCTGGCGGATCAAGCTGTGCGAGATCCTGGCCATGGCCTGCGCGCCGATCGGCGCCGGCTTCACCATCATCACCCTGGCGACCGGCTCCATCTGGGGCAAGCCGATGTGGGGGACATGGTGGGACTGGGATCCGCGCCTGACCACCGAGCTGATCCTGCTGTTCCTGTACCTGGGCGTGATGGGCCTGTACAACGCCATCGATGATCGCCGCGCCGCCGCGCGCGCGGCCGGCCTGCTGTCGATCGTCGGCGTGGCGCTGCTGCCGATCATCCGCTACTCGGTGGTGTGGTGGAATTCGCTGCACCAGGGCCAGACCATCAGCCTGATGGGCGGCTCGCGGATGGATCCGAGCATGATGCTGCCGCTGTGGCTGATGGTGGCAGCCACCAAGTTCTGGTTCGCCGGCTCGCTGCTGGCCCGGGCCCGCGCGGACAATCTCCGCCGCGAGGCCGGCAAGGACTGGGTCGCCCGACTGGCCGGAACCAAACCATGAACTACCTGTCCTATGTCGTCGGCGCGTACGCCGTGTTCGCCATCGTGCTGCTGTGGGATTTTGTCGCCCCGCGCCTGCAGATCCGCCGCGAGTTGCGCGCCGCCCGCCTGCGCGCCGCGCGCGAAGCCCGCGCCGCCGCGCCCTCGCCGCTGGAGTTGAACCGATGAATCCCGTCCGTCGCCGCCGCCTGATCTGGGTGCTGCTGCTGGTGCTCGCCGCCGGCATCGCCGCCTCGCTGATCGCGATGGCCCTGCAACGCAACGTCGCCTACCTGTACACGCCGGCCGAAGTGCTGCGTGGCGAAGCCGGCGAGCATGCGCGCTTCCGCCTGGGCGGCATGGTCGAGAAGGGGTCGTTCCGGCGCGAAACCGGATCCCTGCAGGCCCATTTCCGGGTCACCGACGGCGATGCGCAGTTGCCGGTGGTCTACGACCGCATCCTCCCGGACCTGTTCCGCGAAGGCCAGGCGGTGGTGGCGACCGGCTCGATGAAGGACGGCGTGTTCGTGGCCGAGGATGTGCTGGCCAAGCACGACGAGACCTACATGCCCAAGGAAGTGGCCGACAAGATGGGCAAGGCGCACCAGAAGCACGACGTGCCGGCCGTGCCCGCGGCGGAGTCGGCGAATTGAGCCAACGCGCGCTTCGCCAGGCCGCGCATCCGCGCGTGCGTTTCCATCATCGCGTTGCAGCCGCGGCTGCGGGCATCCCCCTTCCCCCTTCCGGACGCCGCTGAGCCATGCTGCCTGAACTCGGTCAAATCACCCTGATCCTGGCGCTGCTGGTGTCGCTGCTGCAGGCGCTCCTGCCGCTGGCCGGCGCGCATCGCGGCAAGGCCGCGTGGATGGCCGTGGCGCGTCCAGCGGCCTATGGCCAGCTGTTCCTGTTGCTGGCGGCGTTCGTCATCCTCACCGTGGCCTTCGTCACCCAGGACTTCTCGGTCAAGTACGTGGCCGAAAATTCCAATTCGCTGTTGCCGATGATGTACCGGTACTCCGCGGTGTGGGGTGCGCACGAAGGCTCGCTGCTGCTGTGGGTGCTGGTGCTGGGCATCTGGACCGCGGCGGTCGCCGAATTCTCGCGCCACCTGCCGGAGGCGGTGGTCGCGCGCGTGCTCGGCGTGATGGGCGTGATCAGCGTCGGCTTCCTGGCCTTCCTGATCTTCACCTCCAATCCGTTCGCGCGGCTCCTGCCCGCGCCGCTGGAAGGCCGCGACCTGAATCCGCTGCTGCAGGATCCGGGCCTGATCATCCATCCGCCGATGCTCTATACCGGCTACGTAGGTTTCGTGGTGCCGTTCGCGTTCGCGATCGCCGCGCTGCTGGATGGTCATATCGATGCCCGCTGGCTGCGCTGGACCCGTCCCTGGACCAACGTGGCCTGGGCGTTCCTGACCCTGGGCATCGCGCTGGGCAGTTGGTGGGCATATTACGAACTGGGCTGGGGCGGCTGGTGGTTCTGGGATCCGGTCGAAAACGCCAGTTTCATGCCGTGGCTGGCCGGCGCGGCATTGCTGCACTCCCAGGCCGTCACCGAGAAGCGCGGCAGCTTCGGTGGCTGGACCCTGCTGCTGGCGATCGCCGCCTTCTCGCTGTCGCTGCTGGGCACCTTCCTGGTGCGCTCGGGCGTGCTGACCAGCGTGCATGCCTTCGCCGCGGATCCCTCGCGCGGCGTGTTCATCCTGATCTTCCTGGGCGCGGTGGTCGGTGGTTCGCTGGTGCTTTACGTGCTGCGCGCGCCGCGCATCGCCGGCGGCGCGTTCGTCGCCAGTTCGCGCGAAACCCTGCTGCTGGCCAACAACGTGTTGCTGGCCGCGGCCTGCGGCATGGTCCTGCTGGGTACCCTGTATCCGCTGCTCGCCGATGCGCTGGATCTGGGCAAGATTTCGGTGGGGCCGCCCTACTTCGGCCTGCTGTTCGTGGTGCTGATGACCCCGCTGGTGATGCTGGTGCCGTTCGGTCCATTGACCAAATGGCAGAAGGACCAGCCACGCAAGCCGCTGGCGATGCTGGTGCCGTGGCTGGTGGCGGCGCTGGTGCTCGGCGGCATCGCCTATTTCATGGCGCCGCAGGGACCGCTGAAGACCGCGGCCGGTGTCGCCGGCGGCGCATGGGTGGCGCTGGGCACGCTGCGCTTCGTATGGACCCGGTTGCGTGCCAACGGCAAGTTCACCCCGGAGATGCTGGGCATGGTGCTGGCGCACTTCGGCATCGCCGTGTTCCTGATTGGCGCCCTGCTGGTGGAAGCCCAGAACGTGCAGCGCGAACTGGCGATGAAGCCGGGCCAGACCATCGAGCTGGCCGGCTACGGCTTCCGCTTCGAGGGCGTGGACGAGACCCGTGGTCCCAACTACCTGTCCGACCGGGGCCATGTGCAGGTGCTGCGCGGCGATACCCCGCTAGTGCTGTTGCATCCCGAAAAGCGTGCCTATGCCAGCGGCGGCCAGGTGATGACCGAGGCCGGCATCCGTCCCAGCCTGTCCGGCGATGTCTACGTGGCCCTGGGTGAATCGCTGGGCGACGGCGCCTGGGCGGTGCGTGTGCACATCAAGCCCTTCGTGCGCTGGATCTGGCTGGGTGCCCTGCTGATGGCGCTGGGCGCCTTCGTCACCGCCACCGACCGGCGTTTCCGCCGCAAACCCGAAGCGCCAAAATCCGAGGCACAACCGGCATGAATACCCCTTCCGAGACTCCCGGCCAGAACAAGTCGCGCGGCGCGTTGGTGTTCGCCGCGGTCATCATCGGCCTGTTCTTCGTCGGCCTGATGGGCCTGCTGGCCTACGGCGTCAAGCAGTCCGGCCGCGCGGATCGGGAATCCCTGCCCTCGCCGCTGATCGGCAAGCCGGCGCCCGCCTTCGATCTGCCGCTGCTGCACGACCCGGCGACCCGGGTGGACAACGCCGACCTGGCCGGCGCGCCCTACGTGATGAACGTCTGGGGCAGTTGGTGCCCGGAATGCCGGGTCGAGCATCCGGTGTTGACCAAGTTCGCATTGACCAAGCGCGTGCGCTTCATCGGCTACAACCTCAAGGACGAACGCGGCGAAGCGCTGCGCTGGCTCGAGCAGTTCGGCAATCCGTACATGCTGGTGATCGCCGACGAGGATGGTCGCGCCGCGATCGACTGGGGCATCTACGGCGCGCCGGAAACCTTCCTGGTTGACGGCAAGGGCATCGTGCGCTGGAAGCACGTCGGCGCGGTGACCGACGAGATCATCGCCAACGAACTGCTGCCGGCGCTGGAAAAGGCGGAAGCGCAGCGATGAACGCCCTGCCCCTCCACCTGCGCACGCTGCTGCTGGCATTGCTGCTGGGCCTCGCCGGCCCCGTGTTTGCCCAGGCCAGCGATCCCACCCCGCTGCAGTTCCGCGACGACGCCGAGGAAACCCGTTTCCACCGGCTCACCGCCGAACTGCGCTGCGTGATGTGCCAGAACCAGTCGCTGGCCGATTCCAACGCGCAGATCGCCCACGACCTGCGTCGCGAAGTGCTGGACCTGATGCGCCAGGGCAGGTCGGATCCGGAGATCAAGCGGTTCCTGGTGGATCGCTATGGCGAGTTCGTGCTGTACAAGCCGGAAGTCTCGCCCGGCACCTGGCTGCTCTGGTTCGGCCCGGCCGTGCTGGTGCTGGCCGGCGGCGTGATCGTCCTGCGCATCGTCAGGCGCAGGAGCGGCGGGCGCGACGTCGCCGAAGCCGACGACAACCAGGAGTGGTGATGACCGTCTTTTCCGCCATCGCATCACTGTTGACCCTGCTCGTCCTGGTGGGCGTGCTGTGGCCGTTGTGGCACTCCTCGCGTCGCCTGTTCATCGGCGCCGTGGCCACCCTGGGCATCGGCGCGCTCGCGCTGTACCGCCTGCTCGGCACACCGGCGGCGATCGAGATGCCCGCGACGATGCCGGCCGCGGCGGCGCCCGCCAGCCTGGACGAAGCCGTCAAGCAGCTCGAGGCCGAACTCAAGCGCAATCCCAACGAGCCGGAAGGCTGGCGCCTGCTGGGGCGCTCCTACCTGAGCCTGGAGCGTTACACCGAAGCGCGCACCGCGTTCGAGACCGCGCTGAAACTGGCGCCGGACGATGCCAACCTGCTGGTCGAGAACGCCCAGGCGCGGCTGTACGCGGCACCGGACAAGCAGCTCGATGCCCAGGCCGTCGGCCTGCTGCAGCGCGCCCTGGCGATCGAACCCCAACACCAGCGCGCACGCTGGTTCCTCGGCGTGTCGCAGCGCCAGCAGGGCCAGCCGGCCGAAGCCGCGCGCACCTGGGAACCGCTGCTGGCCCAGGTCGACGGCGGCACCGCCGCCACCCTGCGCACCCAGATCAACCAGGCCCGCGCCGAGGCCGGCCTGGAGGCGCTGCCGGAGCCCGCCACGCCCGCTCCCGTGGCAGCCATCGGCAAGCCGCTGCTGAAGGTCAGCGTGGACATCGCCCCGGAGCTCAAGTCGCGGCTGGCCGGTGGCGAGACCCTGTTCGTGTTCGCCCGCCAGGCCGGTGGACCGCCGATGCCGGTGGCCGCCAGGCGGGTGCCGGCATCGTCCTTTCCGATCACCCTGGAACTGGACGATGGCGACAGCCCCATGCCGACGCTCAAGCTGTCGCAGGTGCCCAAGGTCGAACTGGGCGCGCGCGTCTCCCGCGCCGGCGACGTGATGGCCAAGGCGGGCGATCTGGAGGCGGTCATGGTGCCGGCCGAGGTGGGTTCGGCCCAGGCCTATTCGCTGCGGATCCAGCGCGTGGTGGAATGAGCGCGGCCGGCTCCGGCCGGCGGTCGCAGGCTAAACTTGCGGGATGACCGAATTCATCCCGCCCGGCACGCGCTTCCACGCGCTGCCCTCGCCCTTTCCGATGAAACGTGGCGGCGCGCTGTCCGGCGCGCGCGTCGCCTATGAAACCTGGGGCACGCTCAATGCAGCGCGCGACAACGCCGTCCTGATCGTCACCGGCCTGTCCCCGGACGCGCACGCCGCGCGCAACGAAGGCAACGGCGAGGACGGCTGGTGGGAAGCGATGCTCGGACCGGGCAAGCCGATCGACACCAATCGCTGGTTCGTCATCTGCGTGAACTCGCTGGGAAGCTGCAAGGGCTCGACCGGCCCGGCCTCGGTCAATCCCGCCAGCGGCGAACCCTACCGACTGGATTTCCCCGAGTTGTCGGTCGAGGACGGCGCCCGCGCCGCCCACGCGGTCGTGCAGGCGCTGGGCATCGGGCAACTGGCCTGCATCATCGGCAACTCGATGGGCGGCATGACCGCGCTGGCCTACCTGCTGCTGCATCCCGGCGCCGCACGCACCCACATCAACATTTCCGGCAGTGCCCAGGCGTTGCCCTTCTCCATCGCCATCCGCTCCCTGCAGCGCGAGGCCATCCGCCTGGATCCTTCCTGGAACCAGGGCCACTACGACGACGATCACTATCCCGAATCGGGCATGCGCATGGCGCGCAAGCTGGGGGTGATCACCTATCGCTCGGCGCTGGAGTGGGATGGCCGTTTCGGCCGGGTGCGGCTGGAATCGGATCGGCCGGACGAGGATCCGTTCGGGCTCGAATTCCAGGTGGAAAGCTACCTCGAAGGCCACGCCCGCCGGTTCGTGCGCCGCTTCGATCCCAACAGCTACCTCTATCTCAGCCGTTCAATGGACTGGTTCGATCTGGCCGAGTACGCCAACGGAGACGTGCTGCAGGGATTGGCCCGGATCCAGGTGGAGCGGGCGCTGGCGATCGGTGCGGTGACCGACATCCTGTTCCCGCTCCAGCAGCAGGAGCAGATTGCACAGGGCCTGGCGCTGGGCGGCGCCCGGGCGGAATTCCAGCCATTGGAATCCCCGCAGGGCCATGACGCCTTCCTGGTCGATTTCGCCCGGTTCGGGCCGGCGGTGGCAGGCTTCCTGGACAGCCTCTGAGCCAGGGCTGGCCTGCCGCCATACCCTCGCGACCGGAACCCGCCCGAACTAGAATGGCGGCACCATTATCAGCGGGTGCCTTTCCATGTCCCTCGATTTTCCCGGCCACGACAAGCTGGTCGCCTCGCTGGACGCGGCCGTCGCCCTGGGTGACGACCGCGCCATCACCGACGCGCTGCGCAAGTCGCTGTGCGAATTGATCCGCGACGAATCGGTCGCGTTGCCCACCTGCGTGCTGGACCCGATCGCCGATCACTACGCGCGCCGGGAGCTGTACACCAGCCCCGAGTATGGCTACAGCGTCATCGCCATGACCTGGGGGCCCGGCCAGGGCACCAAGATCCATGACCATTCCGGCATGTGGTGCGTGGAAGGCGTGTGGCGCGGCCGCCTGGAAATCACCCAGTACGAACTGGCCGAACACGATACCGAACGCTACCGGTTCGTCGCCGCGGGCACCATCGAGGCGGGGACCGGCTCGGCCGGCAGCCTGATTCCGCCCCACGAGTACCACACCATCCGCAACCCCAGCGACGACGCCATCGCGGTGTCCCTGCACGTCTACCAGCGCACCATGGTCCGCTGCGGGATCTACACCCCCGAGGGCGACGCCGCCGGCCAGGAGGGCTGGCAGCGGCGCGGCGAGCGCCTGCTGGGCACCGATCGCGTGGTCTGAAGGGCTGTCGGGTACCCCGGCGGCTCGGCTATACTCCGTCCCCTTGCCGAAGTGGCGGAATGGTAGACGCAGCGGACTCAAAATCCGCCGCCCTTAAAAGCGTGTGGGTTCGAGTCCCACCTTCGGCACCAGACCCGGAAGAGGCCCGACGAACGTCGGGCCTCTTTTTTTTGTGCCGATTTTGGACCGTTAGAAAATTGGTGTTGGGAAAGTGCCAAAGGTGTGCTATACCTGAATCGTCACAGTACGAGCGAAAGCGGATGCGTGTCATTCATGCCAAATGGCAGTTGACAAATGGGGAGCGCATCGAGGTGAGACCCAATTCCATCAGCCCTTCGGGACGCCCAGCCAACCTGCCGGTACCGCCAGTGAGCAACTCGACCGATTTTCGTGGCACCGCTTCTCCCCGCATCGTGAACTCCAGCGCATTCCAGCGCACCCGCCGCAATGTCGAACTGTGCAAACGGGGCGAAATGCGGGCCGAGCGTTTCCTGGACGCCGCCACCGAGGTGTTCGCCGAGAAAGGCTACCAGCACGCCAAGCTCAGTGAAATCGTGGCGCGGGCCGGCGGATCGCTGGCTACCCTGTACCGGATCTTCGGCGACAAGGAGGGGCTGGCCTACGCCATCCTGGAACGGCGCCTGGAGAACCACGTCGGTATCCTGAACGACATGAATTTCTCGGACCTGCCGCCGGAGCAGGCCCTGCGCGAGGTCGCGATCCGTATCGCCGATTCGATGGTCAAGGCGGAATCCCGGGTGGTCTATCGCATCGTGATTGGCGAGGGTGAGTCCTTCCCCGCCCTGCGCGACTGGTTCTTCGAGCATGCCGTCGCCGAGACCCGCGGCATCCTGACCCGTTTCTTCCAGCAGGAAATGGACGCCGGCCGCCTGAAGCTGGCCTCGGCCGAGGGCGCCGCAACCCAGTTCTACATGATGATGTTCGGCAACCTGATCATCCGGGTCGCCAGCGGTTATCTGGACCGACTGGACCCGGCCGCCTTGCGCGAGCAGGCCATGGCCAATGTCGATCTGTTCCTGCAGGGCGCGCTGCCACGCGGGTGACGCCCTGTCCGTCCCGGTGTGCCTGGTGACGCGATGGTCGCCGCCATGGACCTGAAGAGCGGTTACCCCTACTGGGCCATCAAGAATGGCCTGATGCGCCCCTTTCCCCCGCTGGCGGGAGACCTGCACTGCGAGATTGCGATCGTCGGTGGCGGCATCACCGGTGCGCTGATTGCCGATCACCTGCAGACGGCGGGCCACGACGTGGCTGTCATCGAACAGCGCGACATCGGCTGGGGCAGCACCGCCGCCAGCACCGCCCTGCTTCAATATGAAATCGATACCCCCCTGCTGGAGCTGGCCAGGCGGCTGGGCGAGCGGGACGCCGCGCGGGCCTATCGTGCCTGTGCGCAGGCGCTGGACCGGCTGCGCGAGCTGGCCCGCGAAATCCGCGATGTCGGCTTCGCCTGGACGGACAGCCTGTACCTGGCCACGCACTGGCGGGAACGCACCGGACTCGCCGAGGAAGCATCGGCGCGCCGCCGGCTGGGCCTGCAGGTCGAATACCTGGATGCCGGAGAACTGACCGAACGCTTCGGCCTGACCCGGCCGGCCGCGCTGCTGAGCAGGCAGGCCGCATGCGTGGATCCGTATCGGATGACCCACCGGCTGCTCCATCGCACGGCGACCCGGGGTGCCCGCGTCCACGACCGGACCTGCGTCGTGGAAATCCTGCCCCGGCCGCGCTCGGTGTTGCTGCGAACCGCCGAAAGTGCCCAGGTCCATGCCCGCCACGTCGTCCTGGCCTCCGGCTATACGGCCCAGCAGTGGCTGCGCCAGCGGGTCGCGCGCAACCACAGCAGCTACGCGTTCGTGAGCGACCCGGTCGCGCCGGAGGCGCTAGGTTTTCTTCGCCGGACGATGCTATGGGAAACCGCCCGCCCCTATCTGTATCTGCGCACGACACCGGATCACCGGGTCATCGTCGGTGGCGAGGACGATCGCGTCGACATCCCGGCGCGACGGGATGCGCGGGTGGTGAAGAAGGCCCACGCACTCAACCGCAAGCTCCGCGAACTGCTGCCGCACCTGGATTGCGCGCCCGCATTCGCCTGGGCCGGCACGTTCGCCGAGACCGAGGATGGCCTGCCGTTCTTCGGGCCACATCCCCAGCATGGCGGACGCGTGCATTTCGCCATGGCCTACGGCGGCAACGGCATCACCTACAGCAGGATCGGCGCGGAACTGCTGCTCGCGCGCATCGAACGCCGGCACCACCCGCTTGCCGCCTTGTTTTCCTTTCAGCGGCTGGCACGCCGCTGACCTGATTTCATGCCGTGAAGACATTCCCGCGCGTAGGTTCGGACCTCCCGTCCCGGGAGCATTCCGATGCCACGAGGAGAAAAGGACGCCTACACCGATCGGCAGAAACGCAAGGCCGAACATATCGAGGAAAGCGAGCGCGAGCAGGGCCGTTCCAACGAGGATGCGGAACGCATTGCCTGGGCGACCGTGAACAAGCAGGAAGGTGGCGGCCGCAAACGCGGCAGCGCACGAAAGACGGCGCGGAAGAGCAGCAGGAAGGCCACCCGCAAGAAAACGGGCAAGACCACCAAGAAGGCCGCCGGCAAGACAGCGAAGAAGGCGACCGGGAAGACTGCCCGCAAGGCCCCTCGCAAGGCCGCCAAGAAGACCGCGAAGAAGGCGGCGAAGAAGGCCGCCAAAAAGACCGCAAGGAAGACGACGAAGAAGGCAGCAGGGAAGACGGCGAAAAAATCCACGCGGAAAACCGCAAGGAAAGCCGCGAAGAAGACGGCGACCAAGCGAGCCCGCAAGACGCCGCGCAAGACCGCCAGGAAGTCAACCCGCACATCCAACGGACGCACCCGCGGCGACTGAACGAGTTCGTCTGCAGCGCGGAACCGGAACGCCGGCGATGCCGCAGGACCCGCGGCCATGCGGTGGTGCTTATGCCTTCGCCATGGCCACGCCGGGCCACCAGCCGCTGCCGGTCAACGCGTAGCGGTCCGCGGCGCGCTCGAACGGATTGCGGACGCTGACGCCTCCGCTCAGCAGGTAGACAGGCAGGAACAGCGGCCCCAGTACCATGTACTGGAATACATGCGCGCGTTCGTGATCGCCCAGCCGGATCGGTGGATGCTCGCAATGGCCGGCGCGCTGCTCGTAGGTGATGCAGATCGAATCCAGGCTGTCGCCGGTATGCAGGATGGTGTTGCCGAAAGTGATGGCGCCACCCGGCCCCCAGGGCCAATGATGGAACACCAGTGCGCAGTCACGCGCGCTCCAACGCATGCGCGCGCCGAAGACCAGTCCCAGGCCACCGGCCAACAGGCCCACCAGCGTGTTCGGCAGGGTCCAGAGCGCGCCGAGCGCGCCCGCCGCGATCCACCACGCGGTACGTCGGCGCGCGACGGCGTTCAATCCGCCTCGTTGGGCATCAGCAGCCAGAGGATCAGGTAGACCAGGATGCCGGGAAAGGCCGCCGAGGCGATCGACACAATCACGAAAATGACGCGCAGCAGCGTGGGGTTCCAGCCAAAGCGATGCGCGATGCCGCCCATCACGCCGGCGATCATCCGATCGTTCAGGGAACGGGCCAGCGGCTTGGACGCGGTGTTCATGGTGATCGGCTCCCCACGGTCGTCCCGGCAAGTCTAGCGCTCAGCGCGATGGCGCGCCTGAACCACGCAGGGACTTGAGCCGGCTCAGGAACCAGGCACCGGCGTCCTGTTCCGGCTGGCCCGGGCAACGCACCCGATAGGCGCGTCCGCTCAAACTGCTCTTGCTGGCCGCGCGCTCGATGAATTGTTCGGCGGTATCGACCAGATCACGCTTGAGCAGGTAGTCGTACTTGCGTTGCAGATGCGCGCGCGCATCCGCCCGCCCGTACCACTTGCCGTTGCGCTGGAACTCGCATTGCGAATTGGACAGCCCGTCCATCAACTGGGTGATTTCGCGCCTGGCCTGCTCGCCGGGCGCCGCCGTCGCGGTGGTCGCCCACCATGCCAAGCCGCAAGCCAACGCGATAATTCCCTTGCGCATGTCCAATTCCCCGCTCATTCAAGGCGCGCAGGCTACGCGGCCCGGGATTAACCGGACACAACCGCCAATGCGGGCCTCATGTCCGCTGCGCCAGCCACTGGTGGATGGCCCCCGGCACTTCGCGCTGCGCGCGGCTGGAAACATAAATGCCGATGTGTCCGCCCTTGAAGCTCAGCTCGGTGTAATCCTCGGTGCCGACCAGATCCCGCAAGGCGCGCGAAGCGTTCGGCGGCACCAGGTGATCCTGCTCGGCATAGATGTTCAACACCGGCATCTCGACGTCGCCGAGGTGGACTTCCTCGCCGTCGATGTCGATGCCGCCGTTGACGAAGCCGTTGCCCTGGTAGAACTGCTTGATGAACTGGCGAAAGGCTTCGCCGGCGAGATCCGGCGAATCGAAAATCCACTTCTCCATGCGCAGGAAATCCTCGATGCCCTTCCGGTCATCGAGGATGTCGACCAGGCCGACGTACTTCTGCAGATTCAGCCGGAACGGTTTCAGCATCAGGTAGCAGGCATTCATCATGTCGGCCGGCACGTTGCCGATGGCATCGACGAACAGATCCACGTCCATCTCGCGGGTCCAGTGCGAGAGCATGTTGTCCGGGGTGTGGAAATCCACCGGCGTGACCATGGTGATCAGGTTCCGCACCCGTTCCGGATGCAGCGCCGAATAGCACAACGAGAACGCACCGCCCTGGCAGATGCCGAGCACGTTGATGGCGGCCTGGCCGTGCTGGCGGCACAGATGCTCGACCGCGCCGTCGATGAAGCGGTTGATGTAGTCGCCCAGGGTCAGGTAGCGATCCGAACGATCCGGATAGCCCCAGTCCAGCACGTAGACATCCTCGCCCTGCGCGAGCAGGCCCTTCACCAGTGAGCGATCTTCCTGCAGGTCGACCATGTACGGGCGGTTGACCAGTGCATAGACGATCAGCAGCGGCACGCGCGCGGTCGGCGCCTTTCCGCCGATGAACCGGTACAGCACCACCCGGCCATCACGCCAGACTTCCTGGCGCGGGGTGGCGCCGTAATCGACGTCCTCCACCTCCGGCAGGGTTTTCAACCCCGCCGCGAGTTTCTGTTGCGCCTGCAGGGTTTCCTGGGCGAGTTCATCCACGCTGATATCGAGCGGACCGTTCACTTGCGTCCTCCCTGGCCGCGCCCGTTCCTGCCGCGTCCGGCGGGAGCGCCGCCCTCGGGAGCGTTGCGCGCAACCCAGTCCTTCATCGACACCACTTCACCGTCGCTGGCGCGTACGGAACGGCGGGAGGTTCTCTCCATCGGCTTGGTGGTCTTCGCCATGCTGGAGGTTCCCGCCGGCTTCGTCGCCCTGGCAGACTTCGCGACGGCGCGCGGCGCCTTTGCGGCCACGGCCGTGGCCGGTCGTGTTTCGGTGGCGGGTTTCGCACCACTTCGCGGCTTTGCCGGACGCGGCGCGCGCGTGGCAGCTGCCTTCTGTTCGCGACTCCCTTCGCCATGGGTGTCCGCGCGCGGTGCGTGCCGCCGCCCGGGCCGCGCCGCATCGCGCGGATCCAGCGCGTCGTCACGGCGGCTCATCCGGCGCAATTGCCGCTCCAGCTCCGCGATCTTGCGGTGCGCGGAATCCACCTCGGTGCGGCTGGGCATGCCGAAGGCCACGCAGATCTGTTCAATCTCCTTCTGTACGCCCAGGCGCACGCGCATCTGCGTGTTGGTGAGATGGCCATAGACGTGGCGGAACTCCGGCGACAGCGCCACCTCCGCGTAGGCCTGCTCGGCGGCGTCGATCCACAGGTCGAACAACGCGCGCGCGCTGGTGAGCTGCTGGCCGGGTTCGGCCCGCGCCTCGAGCAGCGATTCGAACCGCTCGAATGCCTGCATCGCCACCTTCAACATCACCCGTTCGTATTCGCCCAGCGCCTGCTGGTAGTCCTGCTGGGCCTGCGCCAGCGCCTGCCAGCGCTCCTGGTGCTCGCGCGCCGGGCCGAACGCGGGCAGATGCAGCCAGCGCTCGTTTTCGCGGCGCAGATTGTCCAGGTACGGCGACACCTGCCGGTACCAATGCTCGAAACCGCCGCTTCCGCCGCCCTGCAAGCCACGGAAGAATTCCATCCACGGGCCGCGCCCCGCCTCCACGCCCAATGCCTGCTTCCAGGCGGCGGTGACGTCTCCGGCAGCCGTGTCCTGGCCGGCGAAGCGCGCGGCCACCTGTTGCATCAGTCCGTACCAGTCGCCGCTCTGCTGGCGGAAACGGTGCAGCACGTCCTCGGCCGGCCCCCGACCACCGCCCGGCATCAGCCGGCTCCACCAGTCCAACGCCTGCGGCCAGGCCGGTGCGGGCGCGGCGGGCGCGCCGGATGCCTGTCGCAGGGCGTCGCCCCACAGATTCCAGAACTGGCGGGCCATCGCTTCGAATTCGCCCGCGCCCGGTGGTACATGCTCGGCCATAAATCCTCCTGTCCGCCCGATTCTAGCCGCGTGCCGGGACGCGTGGGTGACGGCCGCGGCTCAGGGTTTGGGAATGCGCAGGGTCTTGCTGATCATCAGCGTGCCCGACAGGGCGTACAGCAGCACCAGCGGATGCAGCAGCCACGGCCCGAGGCGCACGTCGCCCATCCACAACGCGTCGCCGACATGGCCCAGGTAGGCGGCCACCGCGAGCACCACCACCAGCAGCAAACTGGTCGGGATCGGCGTGCCCTCGAAATACTTCACCTTGTCGCCGCCATCGGCCAGCGTCTCGGCTGTGACGTTGTAGCGCGCCAGCCGGCTGACTCCGCAGGCGACGAAATAGGACAGCACCAGCCAGTCCCAGCCGCCCTGCATGCCGCAGGCATAGGCAAGCGCGGCCGGGGCCACGCCGAAGGAAATCACGTCGGCGAGCGAATCGAGCTCCCGCCCCAGCACCGAGGCCTGCTTGCGCCAGCGCGCCACCCGGCCGTCCAGCGCATCGAAGATGAAAGCCAGCGGAATCAAGGCCATGCCGATCATCAGATCGCGGATCACGCCCTCCTGCAGGAAGCGCATCGCGGCGAAGATCGCGCCGGTGCCGCAGAAGGCGTTGCCCAAGGTAAACCAGTCGGCGAGCTGGAAATCGCGAAGCATGGAGAAATGGCGGGACACGGGCGCACCTGGCGAAGACCAGCGCACAGGTTAGCCCAACCCCGCCGGAGGCGTGGTGTTCCCGCCACGCACCGGCAGGTCCGGGGATCTGCGGGTGCAGCGCCCGATGCGCATGCCGCGGCTCAGCGCGGCAAGGCCAGCTGGCCGGCCTCCAGCTTGCCGGCACCGCGGCCCCGGGCCTCGATGACCTGATCGGCCAGTTGCGTCGCTTGTCCGTCCAGTTGCGCCGAGACCCGATCCAGCGCCGCGTAGACGTGTGGCAGCAGCGGCGCGTAGCGTGCGGCATACGCCGGCAGCGCAAGGAAGCCGTCGAAGTGCTGCGCATTGCGCACCTGCCAGTAGGCGACCTTGCGCCCGGCCGCCTTCGCTTGCGCCACATAGGGCGCGCTGCTGAAGGACGGTGGCACCAGGCCATCGTCGCTGCCGTGCACCACCACCACCGGCAGGCCCGCGCGTGGTGGCCGCGCCCGCAGTTCCGCGATGCCGCGCTGCACGCGTTGCGCGGCCTCGTCGTGGCCATCGTTGAGGGCGCGCAGGCACTGCAGGCCCGGCAGGGTGAAGTCGGGCGCGGCCAGGCGGGTATCGACGATGCCCACGCCCGCGCCGGGCGGAATGCCGCTGCCATCCGCCCACCACGCCGCCCGCTCGTTCGGGTTCGCCGCGCGCGCGCTGAAATCAGGATTCAGCGCGGCGAACGAATAGCCGCACGGATGCGTGCCGACGCCGTAGCGGCCATAGGCCGAAGCATAGGTGACCGCGATCGCACGCCACAGGTCGAAGCCGACGCTGAGCGCGCCGGCGGCCAGTGCCTGATCGGTCCAGCCATGTTCGCGCAGTTTCGCGTGCGCCGAACGCGCCTGCGCGGCCACGTCGGCTCCCTCGATCAGGCCGGCGGCCTGGAGCGATGCGCAGCGTGCCTGCCATAGCGGTTCGGCCTGCGCGCGCACGGGCGGCTGCGGCAGGCTGTCGGCCGGCAGCGCGAGCAGCGCGCACGGCATCAGCAATGCCGCTTCGGTGGTGTAGTCGTACAGCGAACGCGCGCCCGGCCCGTCGGCGTGGATGTTGGGTTCGCCCGCCACCACCGCGTCCAGCCAGTCGCCTTCCAGCTCGGCGGCACGCAGCACCGCGCCGCCACCATTGGAGATGCCCACCGCGATCACGCGGGTGTTGTCGAACCGGAACGGCGCGGCCTGCGGGAATGCCCGGTCCAGCGCGGCCAGCGCGAACTCGGCGGCCTGCTTCACGTGCCGGCCCCAGTCCGCTTCCGGGTTGTCCTGCGAATGTGCATGCTTGACCGCCACGCCGGACGCGCCCGCCGGCGCATCGGGAACGAACGCCAGCGATTCGCCCAGGGCCGCGCCGGTACCGTCCTCGCGCGTGCCGGTCTGCGTGTCCAGATCGAAGTAATCGGTGCCGGCGCCCTTGTCGGTGTAGGCGACCGCGCAGCCCCTGGGCAGGCCCCAGGCACCGGCCACGGCGATGGCGCCATAGACACCGCGCGAACCCGAGGACGCGGTGACCACCACGCAGCGCCGCCGGAGATCGAAACCATCGGGCACCTGCACCAGTACGCGATGCGGCTGCTTCGCGCCGGGCAGCTTCGCCAGCGCGCTGTACTCGCGTCCCGGCACCGCGGCGGTGCTGCCGTAAACCCCGCCGTAGCCGCCGCTGGCGGAAAGGTCGGCGATGCCGCGCCAGTTGTTCCACAACGCCCGTCGGCGCAATTCCGCAGGGGTCGGACGGGCGGCGTCGGCGAAGGCCGGTGGCGCCATCGCCTGCAGGCCGGCCAGGCTCAGTCCCGCGGTGAGCAGGTCATCGCCTCCCCGGTGTTCGGTGACGCGCTGCGGTTCGATCACGGTGTCAGGGCTCATGGGTCGGGTCGGGGAACCGCCGCAGGCGGCCAGCGCCATCGTCAGGGTGGCGGCCAGTGCGAGTCGCGCCATCGGGAAGGATCCAGGGTCCGGGTGAGGCCACCACGCTAAACGCGGCGGCGGCGGCCGTCATCGTACTTTGGTACCACGAGGGCGCGGGCGACGGCTGCTAACCTAGCACTTTCAGGAGGCGCCCCCATGCAGAACCTTTCGATTCTCGTCACCGGCGCGGCCAGCGGCATCGGCGCTGGCGTCGCCACCCGCCTGGCCGAAGCCGGCCACCATCTCATCGTCAGCGATCTGGACCCGGCCGCCGCCGAGATCGTGGCCGCCGGCATCCGGGCCACCGGCGGTTCGGCCGAGGCCGTGGCGCTGGACGTGACCTCCGACGAAAGCGTCGCCTCCGCGCTGGCGGCGATCTCGCGCCCGGTCGACGTACTGGTCAACAACGCGGGCCTGCAGCATGTGTCGCCGCTGGAGGAATTCCCGCTGGGCAAGTGGGATTTCCTGATCCAGGTGATGCTGGTGGGCGTGGCGCGGCTGACCCGCGCGGTCCTGCCTGGCATGCGCCAGCGCGGGTTCGGCCGGATCGTCAACATCGGCAGCATCCACGCGCTGGTCGCCAGTCCGTACAAGAGCGCCTATGTCGCCGCCAAGCACGGCCTGGTGGGGTTTTCCAAGGTCGTCGCGCTGGAAACCGCCGACACCGACATCACCATCAACACGGTCTGCCCCAGCTACGTGAAGACCCCGCTGGTGGACAAGCAGATCGCGGATCAGGCGCGCACCCGCGGGATTCCGGAAGCGGAAGTGGTCAGCCAGATCATGCTCAAGCCGATGCCCAAGGGCGTGTTCATCGAAATGGACGAACTGGCCGGCATCACCGCGTTCCTGTGTTCGCCCGCCGCCCGCAACATGACCGGCCAGACCCTGGTCGTAGACGGCGGCTGGACGGTGCAGTGACGGCCGGGAATCGGGAAACGGGATTGGGGATTGGCGCGACGCTGTTGCACACTCCAATCCCCAATCACGAATCCCCAATCCCGAACACCCCATGCCTACCCTGCTGATCGCCGATGACCATCCGCTGTTCCGGGCCGCGCTGCGCGGCGCGGCGGCCGATGCGGTGGCGCGGATGTCGGTGCTGGAAGCGGAATCGCTGGATGGCGTGATCGCCGCGCTGGAAGCCCACGACGATGTGGATCTGGTGCTGCTGGATCTGCACATGCCCGGCAATCACGGGCTGGCCGGGCTGGCCGCGATCCGCGCGCAGTTCCCGGCGGTGGCGGTGATCGTGGTGTCGGCCAACGACGATCCCCGCGTGGTCCGGCGCGCGCTGGATCATGGCGCCGCCGGCTACCTGCCCAAGAGCGCGGGACTGGAAGACCTGCGCGATGCCATCCGCAGCGTGCTGGCCTGCGAGCAATGGTTGCCACCGGTCCTGCGGGCCTCGGTCGCACGCGCGCAGTCGTCCCGCCATGACGCCGAGCTCGCCGCGCGCCTGGCCAGCCTGTCACCGCAGCAGTTCAGGGTGTTGACGCTGGTCGCCGAAGGCCTGCTCAACAAGCAGATTGCCGATCGCCTCGACGTGCAGGAACGCACCATCAAGGCGCATCTGTCGGCGATCTTCGACCGTCTGGGCGTCCGCAACCGCACCCAGGCCAGCGTGATCCTGCGCGAACTGGAACTGAGCGATCCGGCCCGCCAGATCGAAGCGTGAGACGATGGCGGCATTCCGCCGCCGGATGCCCCGCATGAATCCCGTTCCCGCGCCACGCGCCGCCACGCTGGACGATTCCGCCGAGATCGCGCGCCTTTCCGGGCAGTTGGGCTATCCCGCCGACGCATCCGCCATGGCGGGCCGGTTGCAGCGACTGTTGCCGCAGGTGGATCACTGCATCCGGGTGGTCGCCGATGGGCCGCGCCTGCTGGGCTGGATCACCGCGGAACGGCGCCTGTCGCTGGAAACCGGCGACAGCATCGAAATCACCGGGCTGGTGGTGGATCGTGGCGCCCATCGCGGCGGCATCGGTTCGGCGCTGGTCGCGGCGGTCGCGGAGTGGGCGCGCTCGCACGGCAGCCCGCGCCTAGTGGTGCGCTCCAACGTTGCACGCGAGGAATCGCATCCGTTCTATGAGCGCCTGGGTTTCACGCGGACCAAGAGCCAGCACGTCTACCGGCGGGATCCCTAGCCCTGCCCCGCTTGGTGTTGGGATTCGCTTCCGCCCCGTCGTCATTCTCGCGACAGCCTGCATCCATTCTTCCGGGAAGGTGAGCCGTCGCGGGCGCACTGCCTCCGCGCGGACATGGATTCCAGCTTGCGCTGGAATGACGGGGACAGGTCGATCGGCGGAACGGTGGGCGCGCCCGCATACCAACCAACGTCATTCGGCAAAAGCCGAAATCCATTTCTCCGGGAAGACGAACCGTTGCGGATGCCCTTCTCCGGGAAGACGAACCGTTGCGGATGCCCTGCCCTTCGCGCGGACACGGATTCCAGCTTGCGCTGGAATGACGGGGACAGGTCGATCGGTGGAACGGTGGGCGCGCCCGCTTACCCCCATCGTCGTTCCGGCGAAGGCCGGAATCCATTGACAAGGGAGGCCCGCGCCGGCGGGATTCCAGCTGGTCATTTTTTCGCCATCCATCTTGACAGGTCCATGGCACAAGGGCCCGCCGGGCTTATCCACATGTTTGTCCGGGAATCATCCACACGGCTTGTGGAAAACCTGAAACCTCAGTTTCACGGACGTGAAACGGCATGGTCATTTTTTCGCCAACCCGCTTGACAGCCTTGCACCGCAAGGCATGCCGGTGCTTATCCACATGTTTCTCCGGAATCGGTCCACATCCTGTGTGGACAATGCATGCGCGCCGTCGCACGTAATGCGCATGACATCGCGGGCCGGTCCCGCTCAGATGCGCGAATACTGCCAGGACACCATGCGTCCATCGCGATACGGCATGACGCCGTGGAACCCGCGCGGATCGGCGTCGAACACCAGCGGCAGGAAATGGCGGTCGCCATCCCAGAGCGGCAGATCGAGGATGCGCTCCACCGGTACCCATTCCAGCGCGCCTTCGGGATTGCGCTCATACGGGGTGCCGGTGTACGCGGTGATCAGGAATACGAAACCGAGCCAGTCCTCGCCCTGCTTGCCGAACCCGGGCCAGCTGATGGTGCCGCGCAGCAGCATCTCGTCGCAGTCGATGCCGGCCTCCTCGCGGATCTCGCGACGCATTCCCGCCACGACGTCCTCGTCCGCCTCGACTTTCCCGCCCAAGCCGTTGTACTTGCCCAGGTGCTGGTCATCGGGCCGCGCGTTGCGATGGATCAGCAGCACCTGCGACCGATCCGGTGACAGGACATAGCCGAGCGTGGCAACGATGGGGGTATAGGGCATGGCGGGACGGTCGGGGGAAACCGTCATTCTAGCCGCGCGCGTCGTGCCGAGCCCCGCATGCCCCCTCACGGCGTCGTCGCCATCCGCCCCGTGCGCGCCGCAAGCAGGCGATCCAGGACCGACTTCAGCGCCAGCGGGCGCACCGGTTTGGCCAGCAGCGGCAGATCCGCCTCGCGCACGGCCCGGCGCACCGCATCGGTCTGATCCGCCGACAGGATCAGGCAGGGACGGGCGCCGCACCTTGCCGACAGGCGTTGCCACAGGGCGACGCCGGTATCGCCCGCATCCAGATGGAAATCGAACAACCAGGCATCGGCCGGATCCCGGGCCAGCTGCCGCTCCGCGCCCGCGCCGTCGGCGGCGAAGGCGACCTCGCACCCCCATCCGGCCAGGGTCTGGCGCAGCGCATCCAGCGCGGCCGGATCGTTGTCCACCGCCAGGATGCGCAGGCCGGCCAGGCCCGTGCGCGGGCAATCGACGGAAGGACGCGTCGCGGCCGGCGTCGTCACCCGCGCCAGTTCGACGGAGAAGGTCGAGCCCGAACCGTCGCGACTGCGCAGATCCAGCGGCGCCTCCAGCAACGCCGCGATGCGATCGGCGATCGAAAGGCCGAGGCCCAGGCCCTGCCCGGCCGCTTCCTCGCCACGCCGGAACTCTTCGAAGATCAATCGGCGTTCCGGCGCCGGAATCCCCGGGCCGGTGTCCAGCACCTCGATCCGCAATCGTCCCGAAGCGCCGCGGCGCACGCCCAACAGCACCCCGCCGCGCACGGTGTAGCGGATGGCGTTGGCGAGGAAATTCTGCAGGACCCGGCGCAGCAGTTGCGGATCACTGTGCACCCAGGCGCGCGTGGGACGATAGCGGAAGCGCAGGCCGCGTTCGGCAGCCAGCACGCCGAACTCCGACGCCAGCGGCTCCAGCACTTCCGCAAGCGGGAAATCACGCGGCTCGGGCACCAGCCCGCCCGCTTCCAGTCGCGACATGTCGAGCAGGCCGGTCAGCAGATCCGTGGTGGAATCCAGCGCCCCCCGGATCTGCCGCGCGGAGTGGCGCGCACCGCCCTCCGGCAGTTGCTGCGCGAGCGCGTCGGTGAACAGGTGCGCCGCATGCAACGGCTGCAACAGGTCGTGGCCGATCGCGGTGAGGAAGCGGCTCTTGGCGTCGTTGGCGTGCTCGGCCTCGCGCTTGGCGGTCTCCAGCAGCGCGGTGCGTTCGGCGACGCGCTGTTCCAGGGTCTCGTTGGCGCGCTTGAGATCGCGCTCCGCGTGGCGGGAGGCGGTGACGTCGGTGTAGGTGGCGACGAAGCCGCCGCCCGGCATCGGATTGCCACGGATCTCCACGATGCTGCCGTCGGGAAACACCCGCTCGGTCAGGTGCGGCGTGCCCGCGCGCATGAAGGCGATGCGCCGCTGCAGCGCGCGTTCGTCATGGCCGCGATGCGGCATGCGCAGCAATGCCCAGCGGGTGAGATCGATGATCGGCCGGCCCACCTGCAGCAATTCCGGTGGAAAGCCGAACATCTGTTCATAGCGCCGGTTCCAGGCCACCAGCCGCTGTTCGCGATCGACCACGCTGATGCCCTGGCTCATGTTGTGCAGCGCGGCCTCCAGCACCTGCTGGTTGAAGCGCAGATCCTGCGAGGCTTCGCCGACGATTGCCGCGACCGTGTCCAGGTCCCGGCTCTCGCGGCGCGCCGCATCCAGCAGCAGGCGCGCCGACGCCGAACCCAGCACCGCCGAGAGCTCGCGTTCCAGTCGCGCCTCCATCGCCGCCGGCACAGGACCGCTGCGTGGTGCCTCGGCAAGCAGTTCCTCGACCCGTTCGCGTGGCAGGAAGCGCCGGCCGGCCTCGCCCAGGGTCTGCCGGTCCAGGTTGCGCTGGCGCTGGTGCGGCGCTTCCCGCCGCCAGGCCATCGCCAGCAGGGTGGCGATCGTGCCGACGAACAGGCTCACTCCCACCGCGCGGCCCAGTGGACTCCAGCCGGTCAAGCCGAACATGCCCTGCGGCGAGAGCCAGGCCTGCCCGAACGGACCGTCACCCAGCCAGTCCGGCGTGCGGCCCGACGCCGACAGCAGGGTCGGTACCAGCAGTACCCAGGCCCAGGCCAGGAAGCCGGCGACCACACCCGCGATCGCCGCGCGCGGCGGCGTCTGTGGCCGCCACACCGCGAACGCCAGCACCGGTGCCAGCGTGGCCAGTGCGGAAAACGACACCGCGCCCACATCGGCCAGCGCGTCGCTGCCGGTCACCAGCCGGCTATAGGCCCAGGCCAGCAGCATGATCACCGCGATGCCGGTGCGGCGCAGCGCCAGCAACGCGCCGCGCTGGTCGCCGCCGTCGCGCCGCGACCAGGCGCCACGCAGCAGGCCGGGCGCGAACCAGTGGTTGCCGATCATCAGGCTGAGGGTCAGCGTACTGACCACCACCATGCCGGTGGCCGCGCTCAAACCGCCCAGGAAGGCGAACAGCGCCAGTCCTTCGTGTCCCTGCGAGAACGGCAGCGCCAGCGCATACATGTCCGACGGCACCGCGCCGCCCAGCAGGGCCATGCCGGCGCGCGCCAGCGGCAGGCCCGGCAGGGCAATCAGGATCAGGTACAGCGGAAACAGCCAGCGCGCGGTGCGCACATGGCGCTCGTCGCGGCATTCGACCACGGCGACGTGGAACTGGTGCGGCAGGATGAACATCGCCAGCGCACCGAGCAGGACGAACGGCGCGAAGCCGCCGGACGGTTGCGGCGGCAACGGCGCGGCCGGCAGTTCAGGCCAGTCGCGCAGGCCCAGCCAGACGAATGCGCCCAGCGCCAGCATCGCTGCCAGCTTGAAGATGGATTCGAACGCCATCGCCAGCACCAGGCCGCGATTGTGTTCGGCCGCGCTCGCCCGGCGTGTGCCGAACAGCATCGCGAACAGCGCCATCGCCAATGCCACGTACAGGCCGCTGTCGCGCCAGAACGGCAGGGCCTGGGCCACCTCGCCCGGCGCCTGGGTCAGGGTGGCGAAACTCATCGCCACCGCCTTCAACTGCAATGCGATGTACGGAATCAGGCCCAGCGCGGCGACCAGGGTGACGGTGCCGGCGAGCCAGGCGTCGCGGCCCAGACGGGTCGCGATCAGATCCGCCAGCGAAGTCGCGTTGGTCTCGCGCGCCAACCGTACCAGCCGCATCAGGAACGCGACCGCCAGCGCATAGAACAGGATGGCGCCCAGGAATGTCGGCGGCAGCGGCCAGCCATAGCGGGCGGCCTGGGTGACCGTGCCGTAGAAGGTCCACGAGGTGCAATGGACCGCCAGCGAGAGCGCGTAGATATGCTGCCAATGGCGGGCCAGCACGGTGGGCCGGCGCTCGCCGTACAGCGCGGTGCCGAACATCAGCGCCAGCCAGGCCAGTCCGGCCAGCGCCACCACCCACAGGCTCAGCATGCGGCGACCCGCCGGATCACCGCGTCATTCCCGTTCCGCGCACGATCGGCGCCGACGGCGCCGGTGACCCCGGTAAACAATCGGCGTGGCGGAAGCGGCGACGGCATCGGCCGAGCATAACGCAGCGGCGGCAGGCTTCCGCCTGCCGCCGCCGTTGTTCCTTGTTTTGCCGCCATCCGCCTCAGAAGTCGTAGCGCGCGGTCAGCGAGTATTGGCGCGGCGGACCGTAGAAGCCGGTCAGCACGCCGTAGGCGCCGATGTTGTAGCCGGTGGTCCGGTACTCCTTGTCGGCCAGGTTGCTGCCCTGCAGCGAGAACGACCAGGCGTCGTTGACCTTCCAGATCACGCCCGCGTTGAGCAGACCGTAGCCGTCCTGCCTGATCAGGGGGCTGAGATCGGTGGTCGGCCAGACCTCGCTCTGGTAGGCATAGCCCACCCGCGCGGACAGGTTGCCGCCGCTGGCCAGATCGGTGCGGTACTCCACGTTCAGCGCGCCGGAGAATTCCGGGGCGTTGGTGAACTTCTGCTGGTCGGCCACGTTGACGCCGCGATCCATGAACTCGTCGTACTTGGCGTCCAGCCAGGCCAGGTTGCCGCTGATCAGCCAGTTCGCGGTCGGCAGCCACTGGTATTCCACTTCCAGTCCCTGCACCGTGCCCTTGCCGGCGTTGGTGAAATCGCCGAAGAAACTCTGCGCGCCCCCGGGCAAGGTGTACGAGGTGAACACCGACAACTGGATGTCCTCGTACTTGTTGTAGAAGTAGGCCAAGTTCAGGAACAGCCGCTGGTCCAGCAGCGACATCTTGCTGCCGATTTCGTAGCTGTCGACCTTCTCGTCGTCGAACGGGTCGCCCGAGCGCGGCACCGCGGTGGTGTTGGCGCGGATGTTGAAGCCGCCGGACTTGAAGCCGCGCGAGGCCAGCCCGTAGAGCATGATCTCCGGGGTGAGCTGGTAGTCCAGGGAGACCTTGGGCGAGAAGTTCTTGAAGTTGACGGTCTTGTCGAAATTGGCCGCCGTGCCCCAGGCCGTGCCGTAGTCCAGGCCGGTGTAGAAGCGGTTGAGCGCGATCGCGTGCTTGTCCTCGTCGGTGTAGCGCGCGCCGACATCCAGCTTGAGCCGCTCGGTCAGGTCGAAGGTCCAGTCCGCGTACACCGCGATGCTCTTGGTGTTGACCACGCCCTGGGTGTCGCCATACAGCGGGTTGGTCAGCGCGGGCGGCAGGAATGGATTCCAGAAATGGTTGAGCACCTGGCCACCGGCGTCGCCATCGAACGCGTAGACACCCATCACGCCGCGGGCGCGGCCGCCACCGTCGTAGTTGGCCTGCACCTCGTGGCTGACCTGGCTGTCGTTGTAGAACGCGCGCACGTCCACCAGGGTCAACGGCGTGGTGTCGAAGTCGATGTTGGTCTCGGTGTCGGACTCGCGCTTGGCGATCACGTACTTCAGCGCCCAATCCTCGTTGACCCGCCAGTTGAAGGTGGCCGAGGCGCCCTTCATGGTGGTGTCGTTGACGTTGCCCATCGCGCTGCGGATGTCGTAACGGTCGGAGGTCGGCGGATAGGCCGGGGCGATCGGATTGGGTGCCAGCATCCTGGCGCCGCGCACGCCGGACTGATCGTCCATCCAGTCGAACGCGAACTGCACGTCGAAATTGTCGCCGGCGTACGCGCCCAGTTGCAGGCGCGCGGCGTTGATTTCCTTGTCGCTGACATCCTGGTGCGTGTAGGTGTTCTCGCCGTAGCCGTCGCGATTCATGCTGGCCACCGCCACCCGCCCGCGCAGGCCGCTGTCGGCTCCGCCGATGGCGCCGCCGATGGCGGCCTTGGCATCGAGCTGGTTGTAATTTCCGACGGTGATCGAAGCGAAACCCTGGGTCTCGGTCGGCAGGCCGCGCGAGACGTACTTGATGGCGCCGCCGATGGTGTTCTTGCCGTACAGCGTGCCCTGCGGGCCGCGCAGCACCTCGATGCGCTCGACGTCGAACACGTCCAGCAGCGCGCCCTGCGGACGGGCGATGTAGACGTCGTCCAGATAGATGCCCACGCCCGGATCCACGCCCCACAGCGGATCCGCCTGGCCGATGCCGCGGATGTAGGCGGTGACGGTGCTGGTCGAGCCGCGCGCGGCGTAGATGGTCAGGTTCGGCACCTGCGCATCCAGATCGCCGATATCGCGGACGTTCAACTTGTCCAGGCTTTCGGAGGTAAACGCGGTGACCGCCACCGGCACGTCCTGCAGGGTTTCCTCGCGCTTGCGCGCGGTCACCGTGACCGAATCCAGCGTGGTCGCGCGGCTGGCCGGCTGGCCGCTGTCTGTCCCCGTGTCCTGCGCGAACGCGCAGGGTGCCGACGCCAGCAACACCGTGCCAATCGCCAGACTCAAATGCTTGCGCTTCATGGATCTCCCCTCCTCCCGGGAATGCGTGCGGCGGACGGTTGTCGCCGATGCTGGAGAAGGCTAGAGGCGGACCGGGCGGACCGGCATCGTACCTTCGTACAGTGGGCCGCCGGCGGGGGGGTGTCGATACTCCCGCCACCTGCCGGCGGTTGCCGGCGAACCCACGAGTCCCCGGCGCCGAGGAGCCACGGATGTCCTTTCTGATCGTACTGGCCGCGCTGTGCTTCCTGATGTTCGTGGCCTACCGCGGCTACAGCGTGATCCTGTTCGCGCCGGTCGCGGCGCTGGGCGCGGTCCTGCTGACCGATCCCTCGCTGGTGGCGCCGATGTTCACCGGCCTGTTCATGGACAAGATGGTCGGCTTCCTCAAGTTGTACTTCCCGGTATTCCTGCTCGGCGCGGTGTTCGGCAAGCTGATCGAGATCTCGGGATTCTCCAAGGCGATTGTCGCCGGAACCATCCGCGTGGTCGGTCGCCAGCGGGCGATGCTGTCGATCGTGCTGGTGTGCGCGCTGCTGACCTATGGCGGCGTGTCGCTGTTCGTGGTGGTGTTCGCGGTCTATCCGTTCGCCGCCGAGATGTTCCGCCAGAGCGACATCCCCAAGCGGCTGGTGCCGGGCACGATCGCGCTGGGCGCCTTCACCTTCACCATGGACGCGCTGCCCGGGACGCCGCAGATCCAGAACATCATTCCCACCTCGTTCTTCGGCACCACCGCCTGGGCCGCGCCGGTGCTCGGCACGCTGGGCGCGGTGTTCATCCTGGCGCTGGGCATCAGCTACCTGGAATGGCGGCGGCGGGTGGCGCTGCGCGCGGGCGAAGGCTATGGCGGCGATCTGCGCAACGAACCCGAACCCTTCCGCGGTGATCGCCTGGCGCATCCGCTGGTTGCGATCCTGCCCCTGCTGCTGGTGGGCGTGGCCAACTTCCTGTTCACCCGCTGGATTCCCGGCTGGTACGGCGACAGCCAGTCGTTCGTGCCGGCGGTGATCGGCAATCCGGCGCCGGTGGTCCAAGAGGTATCCAAGGTGGCCGCGATCTGGGCCGTGCAGGGCGCGCTGCTGGTCGGCATCCTGAGCGTGCTGCTGTTCGCCTGGAAGCCGGTGTTCGCCAGTTTCGCCGAAGGCACCAAGAGTGCCATCGGCGGCGCGCTGCTGGCCTCGATGAACACCGCCTCCGAATATGGTTTCGGCGCGGTCATCGCCGCCCTGCCCGGCTTCCTGGTGGTCGCCAACGCCCTGCAGTCCATTCCCAATCCGCTGGTCAACGAGGCCATCTCGGTGACCGCGCTGGCCGGCATCACCGGCTCGGCGTCCGGCGGCATGAGCATCGCGCTGGCGGCGATGGCCGACAGCTTCATCGCCAACGCCAATGCCGCCGGCATCCCGATGGACGTGCTGCACCGGGTCGCGTCGATGGCCTCCGGCGGCATGGACACGCTGCCGCACAACGGCGCGGTCATCACCCTGCTGGCGGTGACCGGCCTCAGCCACCGCCAGTCCTACAAGGACATCTTCGCCATCACCCTGATCAAGACGATGGCGGTGTTCTTCATCATCGCCCTGTTCTACCTGACCGGCTGGGTCTGAGGCAGCCGGCCGGGATCAGGCCATTCCGGCGCCGGCACGTCCCGCTTCCGCCGGAGCGGGTTCGGGAAAATTCGCGACCGCCCGGGACAATCGCCCAGTGGCAAGCCGAATCGCGGCGCGTTTCGCCCACGCCGTCGAGGAGCGGCCGCATCGACATGCCGGCCTGTGCGCGCGGTCGCAGTCATGTTCGCCCCGCTTGCCGAATACTGGCATCGATTCCGGGGAAAACCAGCCACCACGATGACACGCCGAACCTTCACGGTCCGCCGGACCGCGTTCCGTACCCGCGCCCCACTGGTCTCGCAGCGTGGCCGCCCGGTCCATGGCACCGAATCCGCGGATCCTCCTTCCGCGCCCACCGCCGAATCGTTGCGGGCCGCCGTGCGCCAGCGCCATCGGCGGCTGTACGGTTTGCGGGGCGGCGAACGCGCCATGCTCCCGGCCAGCGACGAGCGTGGTCAGGCCCGGACCGGCCAGGTCGCGCAGGACATGAGCGAGCCCCGCCTGTTGACCCTGCCGGCGCCGCCGTTCGCGGTGCGGATGTTGAACCGGCTCAGCTACGGCGCCACGCCGACGACGCTGGCCGAGTTCAATGCGCTGGGCGGCGACGATCGCCAGCGCCTGGCCAACTACGTCGACTGGCAGCTGGACTGGAACGCGATCGACGACAGCGCGGTGGAAAACCGGCTCGCCGGCGCCGGCTACACCACCCTGGGCAAATCGCTGCCGCAGTTGTGGGCCGATCACGTCGCCCCCGATCCCGACTACGCCATCCGCATGCGCCCGGCCAACGAGGTGCAGCGCGCCGCATTCGTCCGCGCGGTGTATTCGCGCCGCCAGTTGCGCGAGGTGCTGGTCAACTTCTGGCACGACCACTTCAACGTGCTGGTCACCGAGTTCAGCGCCGGCCCGCTGTTTCCGCACTACACCCGCGACGTGATCCGCGCCAACGCCAAGGGCAATTTCCGCACCCTGCTGGAGGCGGTCGCCACCAGCACCTCGATGCTGTACTTCCTCGACAACATCAACAATTCGCGCTCCGGCCCCAACGAGAACTGGGCGCGCGAACTGCTGGAGCTGCATACCCTGGGCGCGGAGAACTATCTCGGCTTCACCGATCCGTTCGAAGTGCCGCCGTGCCCCGAGGATCCGGCCTACCCGATCGGTTATACCGACATCGATGTCTATGAAACCGCCGCGGCGTTCACCGGCTGGTCGGCGAAGAACGGGCATTGGGAATTCCCCACCGAGAATGACGGCAGCTTCGTCTATCGCCAGTCCTGGCACGACGCGGGGCCGAAGTTCCTGCTCGGACGGATGCTGTATCCGGAACAGCCGGCGATGAAGGATGGACGCGACGTGCTGGATCGGCTGGCCAGCCATCCGCGGGTGGCGAAATTCATTTGCCGCAAGCTGATCCGTCGCTTCGTCACCGACACGCCGCGGCAGGCGCTGGTCGACAGCGCGGCCGCGCTGTTCCGCAGCCATTGGCAGCATCCGGACCAGATCGGGATCGTGCTGCGCCACATCCTCAATTCCGACGACTTCGTCAACAGCTGGGGCTGGAAGAACCGGCGTCCGTTCGAGGCCACGGTGGCGGCCATGCGCGCGCTCGGCCAGGACTGGACGCTGCGGGTGGGCCACGACAAGAGCGACGAGTTCATGTGGCGGATGGGCTTCACCGGCCACCTGCCCTACAACTGGGCCGCGCCCAACGGCTATCCGGACACCGGCGTCGCCTGGTCCGGTGCCAATTCGCTGGCGATGACCTGGAAGCTGTTGAACTGGCTGACCGAGACCAGTGAAGCCGGCGTGCCGCTCAGTCCGATCGTGGCGGCCACCCGCAGCGGCGTCGCCGCGTCGCAATGGACCGCCAACACCCTGGTGACGTTCTGGTGCAATCGCCTGCTGGGCTACCAACCCGAACCCGCGCGCCGCCAGGTACTGGTCGATTTCATGGCCCAGAACGGCGATCCGGCCAGCTACGTCATCACCGACACCGACGCCTGGGCCATCAACGATCTGAAGCGTCACTACAACCATCAGCGCCTGCGCAGCCTGGTCTCGCTGATCCTGATGTCCCCCGAATTCATGGCCCGCTGAGGTAACCGCATGAGCCGATTCACCCTGACCCGCCGTGAATTCGTGAAGGGTTGCTGTGGCGCCGCCGTGGTGGGGGCCGCCGGGTCGATCCTCACCTTTTCCGAGGAAGCGAGCGCGGCCACCAATCCCTATGACACGGTCGTGCACCTGTTCCTGCGCGGCGGCATGGACGGCCTGAACCTGGTCGTGCCGATCGCCGGCGATGATCGCGGTTTCTACGAACAGGCCCGGCCGGATCTGTCGATTCCGATCAGCGGCACCTACGCCGCGTTGCCACTGACCCTGGCCGGCGGCGCGGCCACCGGTTTCGGACTGCACCCTTCCGCGACCGGCCTGCGCGATCTCTGGAATAGCGGCCATCTGGGCATCGTGCATGCCGCCGGCCTGGCCACCTCGGTCACCCGCAGCCATTTCGATGCGCAGTTGTCGATCGATCTCGGGACACCCGGCAAGTTCGGTACCGGCAGCGGCTGGATGACCCGCGCCTGGGACAGCCGTCCCGCCACCACGCCCGCCGCCGCGCTGCCCGCACTGGGCATCGGCACCACCCAACCGGCCGGCATGCTCGGCTCCACCGCCGCGCTGACCATGGGCAGTGCGGGTGATTTCCGCCTCAATGCCGGCGCCTATGCCTGGCAGGAACGGCGCGCCGATTCGCCGGCCGGATTCCGTGGCCTCAACGAGACCCTGAGCGAGTTGTGGAGCGGGCGCACGGGCCTGCAGCTGAGCGGCCAGCGCGCCGACGCCTCCTTGCGCCTGATCGCCCAGCAGGGCTACGGCTCGCCACCGGCAGGCTGGCCCGGCGGTACGTTCGCGCAGCAGTTGTGGACCATCGCGCAGTCAATCCGCTTCAACCTCGGCCTGCGCTACGCCACCCTGGATCTGGGGGGGTGGGACACCCATGAGGGCCAGGGCACCGCCGGCAGCGGCTATCACTACTACCAGAACAAGATCGCGGAACTGTCCTCGGCGTTGCAGGCGTTCTTCAACGAGCTCAACGCCGGCGGCGAAATGGCGCGCGTCACCGTGGTGGTGCAATCCGAGTTCGGTCGGCGGGTGCGCGCGAACGCCAACGGCGGCACCGATCATGGCTATGGCAATCCGCTGCTGGTGCTGGGCGGTCCGGTCAACGGGCGCCGCTTCTACGGCAGCTGGCCCGGACTGAACCCGGAGACCCTGTCCCCGACCTTCGGCGACGTGCCGGTCACCACCGACTACCGGCGGGTGATCTCGGAAATCCTGATCCAGCGGATGGGCAAC
The DNA here is from genome assembly GCF_057773145.1 of Pseudoxanthomonas sp. 68-E7. Lineage (NCBI taxonomy): Bacteria > Pseudomonadati > Pseudomonadota > Gammaproteobacteria > Lysobacterales > Lysobacteraceae > Pseudoxanthomonas > Pseudoxanthomonas sp. 68-E7. Next base: position 595,600 of record NZ_JBYMTI010000002.1, read on the forward strand.
GCCAACCTGTCGCAGGTGTTTCCCGGCTATGCCGGCTATGCGCCACTGGGCATCGTGCAGGGCAGCGATCTGGCCGCGGCCGCACCGGCCCTGCCGCTCGCCATGCCCGCGCTGCAAGTGGCGCCGGAAACACCTCGTGGCAATGCCGTTGGCCGCGAAGTCCCCGACTGGCAACGCCGCGGCCGGATCGAACGCTTCATTCCCCGCCGGGAACATTGATCCGAGGCTGCATGCGATGATGCGCCGGCGACTCATGGAGACCCGGCACGAATGCATGGCAGGTGGTGGTGGCGGTATGGAGTGTCGGGACTGGTCGTAATCCTCGTCCCCCTCGCGGCGTATCTGGGCTGGCTGCAGGGACGCTCCACCGGCGCTCCCGCGGCGCCGGCTTCGCCGGAAGCGCCGACCGGACAGGCGCTTGCTTCCGGCTCCCCCGTGTCACCGCCACCCTCGGCGCCGGCGGTTTCCGCCGCTCCGTTGCCCGCGCTGGAAACGCCGCTGCGCGATGCACTGGCGATGCTGCGGCAGCGCGCGGATGCGGGTGACCCCAACGCGGCCTGCCGGCTGGCCGCGGAGTTCGAGTACTGCCATCAGATCCGCTACCGGCTGGTCGCCGCCTCCGAGGTGCTGCAGCAACAGGAGCAGCTCAGGAGCAATACCGGATCCGGCCTGTCCGAGGAAACCCGCCAGAACATGCGCGACATGATGGCCGCCAACAGCGAGCGCCTGCTCAAGGAGAGCGAGCATTGCGAGGGCGTCGCGCTGTCGACCGCGGCCGAACGCGTGCGCTACTGGCGCCAGGCGGCGCTGGGTGGCAACGCGCCGGCGCTGCGTCACTACGCGGTAGGCAATGCCTTCCGGCTCAATGAAACACTCGAGAATCTGGACGCGTTGGCCGTGTACCGGCGCGAAGCCGAGGCGCTCGCCTGGCGAGGCGCCGCTTCGGGCGATCTGCATACCGCCTTTGCCCTGGCATCCGCGCTCTCGCCGCAGCGCAACGAATTGCGACGCTACTTCCTGGCGCAGGCGGTGCGGCCCGACAAGGTCAAGGCGCTGGCGTTGTACCTGCACCTGAAAAGGCAGTTGGAGTCGGCGCCCGCGGCCTTGGGCGGCCTGCGCGCCCAGGTGGAGCAACAGAGCGGTGAACTGCTGGCGGAGTTGGATGCGCCGGCGCAGGCCAGGGCACGGGAACTGGCAGCCGGCTACGCACGCGACTGGACGCCTTCGTCCCGGGAGCCGTTCGCGATTCCTTCGCCCGGCGCACGCGGCACACCCGATGCCGCGCGTGCCGAATGCTCGCAGCCAACCGCCAGGCGCGTCCCGGATCCGCCGCCTTCCCTCCCCGCTCCCGCCGGCGCGTCATAGCGACACGGGGCGGGAGGCGACCTCCTGCTCAACCGCCTCAACCGTTGGTCGCGTGCCAGGCTTTCAGCAGTTCGGATTCCTTTTCGCGGCTGATGCCCGCGCGCAGCTTGGCCTGGCGTTCGGCAGGCTGGCTGTGGAACCAGGCCATCAGGTCGGTGATGGTGGTCTCCAGCGGACGATAGGTCAGGCCGGCTGCCACCGCACGCGCGTTGCTGACCTGGCCATAGCCCGCATATGGGCCGCTCTTCGCGGATACCCAGATCGGCAATTCCTCGACCTTCTGCGCTTCCAGGAACTCGGGCGTGACGTGCGTGTAGGTGGCCTTGCCGCCGGTCGCCTTCGCGCAGGCCTGCAACATCGCATCCATCGGCAACAGCTCCTTCGGACCGACCGCGTTGAACACCCCGTAGGTGCGCGCCTCGGCCAGCCGGATCATCCATTCGCCCAGATCGCGGCCATCGATGACCTGCACCGGATCCTTGCCGTCACCGGGCACCATCACCTCGCCCCCCTGGGCGACGCGATGCGGCCAGTAGGTGAAACGATCGGTCTCGTCGCGCGGGCCGACGATGTAGCCCGGGCGCACGATGGTCACCCGTTCGCCGAACTGCTTGTGCGCCTCGGCTTCGCTGAGCGCCTTGAGCGGGCCGTACAGGCCCTCGATGTCGGCCCGCAGCGATTCCTGGGTTTCGGCCATCGCGTCCTTGCCTTTGTACGGGGCGAGCGCATCGGCCTCGCTGATGCCGGGCTTGCTGCCATCGGCGTACACCGAGATCGTCGAGATGAAGAGGTAATGGCCGACATTGCCCTTCAGCACCTGGCCGGCGTCGCGCACCCAGAACGGCAGGCTGGTCGGGTTGTCGATGCAGACATCCCACTTGCGTCCTTCCAGCGACTTCAGATCGCCAGTGTTGCGGTCGCCGTGCAATTGCTCGACCTCGCCCGGCCATTCCGGCGAAGGGCGCTTGCCGCGGTTGAACAGGGTGACCTTGTGGCCGCGTTCCAGCGCATAGGCGACCTGGAACGGACCGGTGAAGCCGGTGCCGCCGAGGATGAGGATGTCCAGCGGCTTGGCGGCCTTGCCAACCTTGCCGGATTGGCCCGCGGCCCAGGCCAGCGATGGCATCGCGGCGGTGGCGGCGGCAAGCGCACTGAGTTTGAGCAGGTCACGGCGGCTGGTCATGGGTGGCTCCGGTGGTGGTGGTGGTGGTGGTGGTGGTGTGGCCGGGGGAAGCCGCACTAATACCATCCGCCGCCAGGGCCGCGCCTATGGCGAAAGTCGGGGCCGGTTTGCCGCATTGCGACAAACAAAAAGCGGGCCGAAGCCCGCTTTTCGTTGTCCGTGAAGGCAAGGACCGGCTTATTCGGCCGGCACGCCCTCGCCTTCCTCGACGGCCTTGATCGACAGGCGGATGCGGCCCTGCTTGTCGACTTCCAGCACCTTGACCTTGACCACGTCGCCTTCCTTCAGCTTGTCGCTGACCTTCTCCACGCGCTCGCTGGAGATCTGCGAGACGTGCACCAGGCCGTCCTTGCCCGGCAGGATGGTGACGAACGCGCCGAAGTCCATGATCTTGGCGACCTTGCCTTCGTAGATGCGGCCCGGCTCGACGTCCGAGGTGATCTGCTCGATGCGCGCCTTGGCGGCCTGCGCGGCGGCGGCATTGACCGAGGCGATGACGATGGTGCCGTCGTCCTGGATGTCGATCTGGGTGCCGGTTTCCTTGGTAATGCCCTGGATGGTGGCGCCACCCTTGCCGATCACTTCGCGGATCTTGTCCGGATGGATCTTGATGGTCAGCAGGCGCGGGGCATAGTCGCTCAGCTCGGCGCGCGGCGAGGTCAGCGCCGAGGCCATTTCGCCCAGGATGTGCAGGCGGCCGGCCTTGGCCTGCTGCAGCGCCTGCTTCATGATTTCCTCGGTGATGCCTTCGATCTTGATGTCCATCTGCAGCGCGGACACGCCGTCGGCGGTACCGGCCACCTTGAAGTCCATGTCGCCCAGGTGATCTTCGTCACCCAGGATGTCCGACAGCACGACGAAGTTGTCGCCTTCCTTCACCAGGCCCATCGCGATGCCCGCGACCGGCGCCTTCACCGGCACGCCGGCATCCATCAGCGCCAGCGAGCTGCCGCAGACCGAGGCCATCGACGAGGAACCGTTGGATTCGGTGATTTCCGACACCACGCGGATGGTGTACGGGAATTCCTCGATGGTCGGCATCACCGCCAGCACGCCGCGCTTGGCCAGGCGGCCGTGGCCGATTTCACGACGCTTGGGCGCGCCGAAACGGCCGCACTCGCCCACCGAGAACGGGGGGAAGTTGTAATGGAACAGGAAGTTTTCCTTGTACTCGCCACTGACCGCATCGATGATCTGGCCATCGCGCGCGGTGCCGAGGGTAGCGACCACGATCGCCTGGGTCTCGCCGCGGGTGAACAGCGAGGAGCCGTGGGTACGCGGTAGCACGCTCACCTTGGAGGTGATCGGGCGGACGGTGTCCAGCGCGCGGCCGTCGATGCGGACCTTGGTGTCCAGCACGGAGTCGCGCATGGTGCGGTATTCCAGCTCGCCGAATTCCTTCGACAGCTCGGCGCCGCTCCAGCCTTCGGCTTCGACGCGACCGGCCAGGCGTTCCACCACGTCCTTCTTGATCGCGGCGATGGCGTCGCGGCGCTGCAGCTTGTCGCGCACCTGGAACGCCTCGGCCAGCTGGTTGCCGACGGCTTCCTTCAGCGCCGAGATCAGGGCGGTGTTCTTGGCCGGGGCGGTCCAGTCGGATGGCTTGGTGCCGGCTTCGACGGTCAGCTCGTTGATCGCGTTGATGACTTTCTGCATCTCGCGGTGGCCGAACATCACCGCACCCAGCATCACGTCCTCGGACAGGATGGCGGCTTCGGATTCGACCATCAGCACGGCGTTGGCGGTGCCGGCGACGACCAGCTCCAGCTGCGATTCCTTCAGCTCGCTGGTGGTCGGGTTGAGGATGTACTCGCCGTTCTTGTAACCGACCTTGGCGGCGCCGATCGGACCCATGAACGGGGTGCCGGCCAGGGCCAGGGCGGCGGAGGCGCCGATCAGGGCCGGGATGTCACCGTCGACTTCCGGGTTCAGCGACATCACCGTGGCGATGATCTGGACTTCGTTCTTGTAGTCTTCCGGAAACAGCGGGCGGATCGGGCGATCGATCAGGCGCGAGATCAGGGTTTCCTTCTCGGTCGCGCGGCCTTCACGCTTGAAGAAGCCACCGGGGATGCGGCCGCCGGCATAGAACTTCTCCTGGTAGTCGACCGTCAGCGGGAAGAAGTCCTGGCCTTCGCGGGCGGACTTGGCGGCGACGGCGGTGACCAGCAGTACGGTGTCGTCCATCTTGACGATGACGGCGCCACTGGCCTGGCGGGCGATTTCGCCGGTTTCCAGGGTGACGGTGTGCTTGCCGTACTGAAAGGTTTTGGTGATTTTTGCCACGTGGTTTCCTTGGATATTGCCTGTTCGGATTCTGGGCCGCCCGCGGCCCGTGCCGTCGGCGGTTGGCCGGAGTATCCGGCCGGTGTCTTGCAGGGAAGGCGCATGCCTTTCAGGGACATGCCGCGAGGTTTCCTTCCCTCAAATGCAAACCGCGGCGCATTGCTGCGCCGCGGTGGGGTATTGCATCAACGACGCAGACCGAGCTTTTCGATCAGGCTCTTGTAGCGCTCGTTGTCTTTCTTCTTCAGGTAGTCGAGCAGGCTGCGGCGACGGTTGACCAGCTGCAGCAGGCCGCGACGGCTGTGGTGATCCTTCTTGTGGATCTTGAAGTGGCCGCTCAGCTGCTCGATGCGGGCGGTCAGCAGGGCGACCTGCACTTCCGGCGAACCGGTGTCGGCGGCGCCGCGCTTGTTTTCTTCAATGATCTTCTGGGTATCGATGGACATGTGGTTTCTCTGGAGATGCGAAGCCTGCAGGAACGCCGGGAGATACCGGAGTAGACCGGAGCACCGCGTGGCTCGCCGTGAACGAAAGGAAATACCGGTGCAAAACCGGCGGCGTAGTGTAGCCGCCGAGGCCTTTTGAAACAAGGTTTTAATGTTTGGGCCGCGCCGTGCCCGGGGTGTTCAGGACCGCCCAGCTGAACAGACGTTGGGGGACCAGCGTCCCCTCGGGGTCCACGCTGCCCAGGCCCAGCACCCGCCCGTACGGCCCGAAGATGGCCACCGTCGCGGCCGTCTCCCCCTGCCCGCGCAGGCGCTGGCCCATGCCGAAGCGGCGGGTGCCGTCGGCGTCCAGGTCGCGCCGGGGAAAACCGGTCAGGCCGGCCTCGACCGGCAGCAGCGCGGCCAGCAGCGCTTCGTCGCCCTGCCCGGCCAGCGCGTCCAGCGCCTCCAGGGTGTACATGCGCGGGGCCAGGAACGGCTCCACCCACAGGCGGCGCAGCTCGGCCACGTGGGCACCACAACCCAACGCCTCGCCCAGGTCGCGGACCAGGCTGCGCACGTAGGTGCCGGAACCGCATTCGACCCGCAGTCGGACCCGGTCGCCCTCGGTGGCCAGGACCTCGATGGCATGGACCTCGACCTCTCGCTCCGGCGCCTCGATCGACTCGCCCCTCCGGGCCCGGGCGTACAGCGGCTCGCCGCCCTGCTTGAGCGCCGAATAGATGGGCGCACGCTGGCGGATCACGCCGCGCAGGGGCGCCAGCGCCGCCTCCAGGTCGCCCGCGGCCAGCGCCGGCACCGGCCGCTGGCGCAGCGGCGCGCCGTCGGCATCGTCGGTGTCGGTGGTCACGCCCAGCACGGCGGTGGTCTCGTAGGCCTTGCGCGAGCCGAGCAGCAGGCCGGCGATCTTGGTGGCCTCGCCGAAGCACAGTGGCAATAGGCCGGTGGCGAGCGGGTCCAGGCTGCCGGTATGCCCGCCCTTCTCGGCGCGGAACAGGCGGCGCACGGCCTGCAGGGCGGCGTTGGAACTCAGGCCCTGCGGCTTGTCCAGCAGCAGCAGGCCATCCAGCGGGCGGAAGCGAATCTTCGGGGGCATCCCTCTCCGGGTCCTATCAGGGTCCTCGGGCACGGCCAGCACCTGCACGGCGGCCGGTACGCCGACGATGTCCGGCGGGCCATGCCCGCGCAGTATCAACGAAAAACGGGGACGGCGCGGCCAGGGCCGCCGCCGCGTGGCGATCAGTCCTGCCCGTCGTCCTGCCCGCGCTCGGGCAGGTCGCGCAGCAACTGGTCGATGCGCTCGCCGCGATCGACCGAATCGTCGTAGTGGAAGTGCAGTTCCGGCACATGGCGCAGCTTGACCCGGCGGGCCAGCTCCATGCGCAGTTCACGCGCCAGCTCCCGCAGGCCCTTGATCGCGTCCGCCGAACGCTCCGGCATCAGCGCCGTCACGTAGACCTGGGCATGCGCCAGATCGCGGGAGACCTCGACGTCGGACACGCTGACCGACGGCAGGCCGTACTCGCGCACGGCCTCATGCACCAACGCACCCAGCTCGCGGCGGAGCTGTGCGGAGATACGGTCGGTGCGATGGAAGGATTTGGTGGGCATTGAAACGGGATTCGAGATTCGGGATTCGGGATTCGAAAGAGCGATCGTGAAGGGTCGGGAATCCGGGAGAAGATTCAACGAATCTCCAATCCCGAATCCCCAATCCCAGCGGGACGCTTATAGCGTCCGCGCCACCTCGATGCGTTCGAAGCACTCGATCTGGTCGCCCGGCTTGATGTCGTTGTAGGCCTTCACGCCGATACCGCACTCGGTACCATTGCGGACCTCCTCGACGTTCTCCTTGAAGCGACGCAGCGATTCCAGTTCGCCTTCGAAGATCACCGTGCTGTCGCGCAGCACGCGGATCGGCTTGTTCCGCTTGACCACGCCTTCCACGACCATGCAGCCGGCGACCGCGCCGAACTTGGAGCTGCGGAACACGTCGCGGACCTCGGCGGTGCCGATGATCTCTTCGCGGATTTCCTTGCCCAGCAAGCCCGAGGCCACCTGCTTCACCTGATCGATCACGTCATAGATGATCGAGAAGTAGCGCAGGTCGACGCCGTTGGCTTCGATGATCCGGCGGGCGGAGGCATCGGCGCGCACGTTGAAGCCGATGACCGTGGCCTTGGCGGTGACCGCGGCGTTGGCGTCGGACTCGGTGATGCCGCCGACGCCGGCGGTGATCACGTTGATGCGGATCAGCTCGTTGGACAGGCCGACCAGCGACTGCTTCAGCGCTTCCACCGAACCCTGCACGTCGGCCTTGATCACCAGGTTCAGCACCTGCTGGCCTTCGCCCTGGCCCATCTGCGCCAGGATGTCCTCCATGCGGTTGCCGGCCTGCTTGACCAGGCGCGATTCGCGGCGCTTGGCGTCGCGCTGCTGCGCCACGTCCTTGGCCAGGCGCTCGTCCTCGACCACCACGAAATCGTCACCGGCGTCGGGCACGCCCGACAGGCCCAGCACCTGCACCGGAATCGACGGACCGGCCGAGGCCGGCTGGCCGCCGGTCTCGTCGAACAGCGCGCGCACGCGGCCATACTGGATGCCGCACACCAGGTAGTCGCCCTTCTTCAGGGTGCCCTGCTGCACCAGCACCGTCGCGACCGGGCCGCGGCCCTTGTCCAGCGAGGACTCGATGACCACGCCGCTGGCGCGGCCGTCTTCCACGGCTTTCAGTTCCAGCACTTCGGCCTGCAGCGAAATCGCGTCCAGCAATTCGTCGATGCCCTGGCCGGTCTTGGCCGAGATCTCCACCATCTGGGTGTCGCCGCCGAAGTCCTCGGCCACCACTTCCTCGGCCAGCAGTTCGTTCTTGACCCGCATCGGATCGGCGTCGGACTTGTCGATCTTGTTGACCGCGACAATCAGCGGCACCCTGGCCGCCTTGGCGTGCTGGATGGCTTCCTTGGTCTGCGGCATGACGCCGTCGTCGGCGGCCACCACCAGCACCACGATGTCGGTCAGCTTGGCGCCGCGGGCGCGCATCGCGGTGAACGCGGCGTGGCCGGGGGTATCCAGGAAGCTGATGACGCCCTTCGGCGTCTCCACGTGGTAGGCGCCGATGTGCTGGGTGATGCCGCCGGCTTCGCCGGTGGCCACCTTGGTGCGGCGGATGTAGTCCAGCAGCGAGGTCTTGCCGTGGTCGACGTGGCCCATGATGGTGACCACCGGCGGACGCGCCACCTTGTCGCCCTGCTGCTCCTCGGTGTGGGCCAGCAGTTCGCTCTCGGCGTCGTTGCTCTCGGCACGGATCGCCTTGTGGCCCAGTTCCTCGGTGACCAGCGCGGCGGTGTCGTGATCGATGGTCTGGGTGATGGTCGCCATGACGCCCATCTTGAACATCGCCTTCACCACGTCGCCGCCCTTCAGCGCCAGTTTCTGCGCCAGGTCCGCCACGGTGATGGTTTCGCCGATGGCGACCTCGCGCACGACCGGCGCGGTCGGACGCTCGAAGCCATGCGCGCCACCGCCGCCGCCACGGCTCTGTTCCATCTGCCGGCGCGGCTTGGGCTTGCCACGCGAGGTGGTGCGGCGCGCGCGTTCGGCGGCGGACAGGTGCAGCTGGCCGGCGAAGCGGCTGGCCGCATCGTCGTCCTCGATGCCGCTGACCATCGCATGCGAACCGCGGGTCTTGTGCTTGTTCGCCGCCGCGGCGGCACCGTTGCGATCATCGACGCGCGGCGGATCCTTGCGGACCACCTGCTTGGCCACGTGATGCCCACCGGCGCGGGCCGGGCGCTCCTCGCCGGAGGGGGACTCGCCGGCATTGGCGGCGTTGGCCTCGGCTTCGGCGCGCGCGATGGCTTCGGCGGCCGCGCGGGCGGCCTCCTCTTCCTTGCGCTTGCGCTCGAGTTCCTCGGCGCGACGACGATCGTCCTCGGCCAGGCGCTGCTGTTCCTGCAGGTTGCGCTGCTTGGACTCCTCCAGCTTGCGCAGGATCTCGGCGCGCTCGGGATCGGTCTCGGTCTGCGAAGTGGTCGCGGCGACGGGCGCATCGGCCTCGTTCGGCTTGACGTAGGTGCGCTTCTGGCGCACTTCCACGTTCACCGTGGTCTTGCTGCGGCCGGCGGCGACGGTCACTTCCTGCACCTTGCGGCGGTTCAGGGTGATCTTCTTCGGCGCGGCCGTCTCGTCCGCCGCCTTCTCCGTCTTGCCGTGGGTACGGCGCAGGAAGCCGAGCAGCTTCATCTTCTCGGTGCTGGTCACGACCTGATCGGGACCGCTGAACTTCATGCCGGCCTCGGCCAGCTGTTCCAGCAGTTTCTCGACCGGCGTATTGACCAGTTCAGCCAGCTTGCGGATGGTGGTTTGCTGCGACATTCGGATCCTAGTTTCTTTGTAGCGCCCCTCTGCCGTCAGCGAAGGAGCGCCCCATTTCAAGGTTGGGGATTCTAAGCCCTGCGGGTGCCAGGGCGGTGCTCATCGGTGGATCATTCGCCACGCTCCAGGCGGGCGATCTCCTCGGCACGGGCGGCCAGGATCAGCGCCGCGGCGCGTCCCTCGTCCAGCCCTTCGATGCCAAATTCCACCACTTCGTCGGCGGCCAGGTCCGACAGGTCCTCGCTGGTACGGACGCCCTGCGCGGCCAGCGCATAGGCGGTTTCCTCGTCCATGCCCTCCAGCGCCAGCAGGTCGTCGGCGGGCTGGTTCTCCTCCAGGCCCTCCTCCTCGGCCAGCGCCTCGTTCAGCAGGGCATCGCGGGCACGGGCCCGCAGTTCCTCGACGATGTCCTCGTCGAAGCCTTCGACCGCCAGCAGTTCGCCGACCGGCACGTAGGCGATTTCCTCGACCGTGCTGAAGCCTTCGCTGACCAGGATGGCGGCGATCTCCTCGTCCACTTCCAGCTTGTCCATGAACAGCTGGCGGGCCACGGCCTGCTCGGCCTCGGACTTGGCGGCGACCTGGTCCTGGGTCATCACGTTCAGCTGCCAACCGGTCAGGCGGCTGGCCAGGCGCACGTTCTGGCCGCCCTTGCCGATGGCCTGCGCCAGCCGGTCCTCGGCCACCGCCAGATCCATCGAGTGCTTTTCCTCGTCGACGATGATCGACTGCACCTCGGCCGGCGCCATCGCGTTGATGACGAAGGTGGCGGGGTTGTCGTTCCACAGCACGATGTCGACGCGCTCGCCGTTCAGTTCGTTCGACACCGCCTGCACGCGCGAACCACGCATGCCGATGCAGGCGCCGATGGGATCGGTGCGGCTGTCGTGCGCCAGCACCGCAATCTTGGCGCGGTCGCCCGGATCACGCGCGCAGGCCTTGATCTCGACCAGGCCCTGGCCCACTTCCGGCACTTCCAGCTTGAACAGCTCGATCATGAATTCCGGCGCGGCGCGGCTGATGAACAGCTGCGGGCCGCGGGGCTCGGAACGCACGTCGTACAGGTAGCCGCGCACGCGGTCGCCGGCGCGCAGCACGTCGCGCGGAATGCCCTTGTCCTTCGGGATGAAGGCTTCCGCATTCCCGCCCAGGTCCACGTAGATGTTGCCGCGCTCGGCGCGCTTGACCACGCCGGTGACCAGTTCGCCGACGCGATCCTTCCACGCATCGACCACCTGCTGGCGCTCGGCCTCGCGCACGCGCTGCACGATCACCTGCTTGGCGGCCTGCGCGGCGATGCGCCCGAAGTCCGGGTTCTCGATCTGTTCCTCGATCCAGTCACCGACCTCGACACCTTCGGCCTCGTCGACGGCGTCCATCAGGCGGAGCTGGCGATCCGGCGATTCCATCACCACGTCGTCGGCCACGACTTCCCAGCGGCGGAAAGTCTCGTAGCTGCCGTCCTTGTGGTCGATCGACACGCGCACCGACACGTCCTGGTCCAGGTAACGCTTCTTGGCGGCGGATGCCAACGCGGCTTCGATGGCATCGAAGATCACTTCGCGCGGCACGCCCTTCTCGTTGGCGACCGCATCCACCACCAGCAAAAGTTCCTTACTCATCATTCACTCCGCACGCGGCTTGCGAGCCGCCGGCTTGTTGGGTTGTTGCTTGGATGCCTGCTTCGCCGCGCCCTTGCCGGCGGCGGCTCCGCTCGCGGCGCCGGCCTTGCGGCCACCGCCCTTGGGTTTTTCGGGGGCCAGGCCCAGTGCCGCCCAGTCGGGGACCAGCCTAGCCTTGTCAATATTATCGAAGGCCACGGACAGTGCCGCGCCGTCGACCGTGAAAACAACCTGGTCGCCCTCGATCCCGGTGATGGCGCCCTGGAAGCGGCGACGGCCGTCCTGCGGCAGTTTCAGCACCACCTTGGCGCTCTCGCCCTGGTGGCGCGCGAGCTGGGCCAGGGTGAACAGGGGGCGGTCCACGCCCGGCGACGAGACTTCCAGGGTGTAGTTGCCGGAAATCGGGTCTTCCACGTCCAACTGGGCCGAGACTTCGCGGCTGACCGCCTCGCAGTCGTCGATATTGATGGACCGGGTGTCCCGCTCCGCATCCTGCACGTCGATGTACAGCCGCACGGTGGCGCCGCCGGGTGCGGGCAGATACTCGATGCCCAGCAACTCGAGCCCGAGTGCCTGGACCGTCGGGGCCAGGAGTTCCGAGATTTGAGTGGCCTTGTCGCTCACGGAATGACCTTTGCCAGAAGATTCTAGATTGCAGAAACAACAAGGGGCCCGATGGGCCCCTTGTCCGATAACGCTGGATTTCGGTGTGAAAGCGGAAGCATGCGCTTTCACGAGCCCGAGCTTCGGACGTGGAAGCCAGGAGGCTTCCTACGACCGCAAAGCTTGGTAGCGGGGGCAGGATTTGAACCTGCGACCTTCGGGTTATGAGCCCGACGAGCTGCCAGACTGCTCCACCCCGCAGCAGAAGCGGAATTATGAAGGCTTCCGTGGATTCTTGCAAGCCTTCACATCAACAAAAACTATCGCCCGGAGGAAAAACATGCGGACGCCGGGCGCGTCCGCGGGATTCAGCCGGCGAATGCCTGCTGGCACCACGACATGATCGGGTTCCAGAAGATGCCCAGCACCAGCAGCGCCAGGGCGTTCACGCCGAACACGACCGGCACCACCCGATCCTGGCGGGCCGGCTGGCGCTCGCCCACCGGCTCGTCGAAGTACATGACCTTGATGACGCGCAGGTAGTAGAAGGCGCCGATCACGGCGCAGACCACGCCCAGGATCGCCAGCCAGGTGAAGCCACCCTTCAGCGCCGCGCCCAGCACCACCAGCTTGGCCCAGAAGCCCAGGAACGGCGGCACGCCGGCCAGCGAGGCCATCACGCACAGCACCAGCCCGGCCTGCCAAGGATTGCGCGCGTTCAGGCCCTTGAAGTCGTCGATCTTGTCGGCCTCGAAGCCCTGGCGCGACAGCACCACGATGGCGCCGAACGCGGCCGCCGCCATCAGCGCGTAGCTGATGGCGTAGAACAGCGCCGCCGAATAGCCGGTCGCACCGCCACCGGCGAAGCCGACCAGCAGGAAGCCCACGTGCGACACCGTCGAGTAAGCCAGCATGCGCTTCAGGTTGGTCTGGGCGATGGCGATCAGGTTGCCGATCACCAGCGACGCCGCGGCCAGTCCGGCCAGCAGCCATTGCCATTGCTCGGCGACCGGGCCGACGCCGCTTTCCAGCAACCGGTAAGCCATGCCGAACGCGGCCAGCTTGGGACCGGAACTGATGAACAGGGTGATCGGGGTCGGCGCGCCCTGGTAGACGTCCGGCAACCACATGTGGAACGGCGCGGCGCCCAGCTTGAAGGCCACGCCGGCCACCATGAACACCACGCCGGTCAGCAGCAGGGTGCGGTCGGAGGTCGAGGCGATGGCGGCATGGATGCCGTCCAGGTGCAGCGTGCCGGTGGCGCCGTAGGTCAGCGACATGCCATACAGCAGCAGGCCGGAGGCGAGCGAACCCAGCACGATGTACTTCATCGCCGCTTCCGCGGACAGGCCGTCCTCGCGGTTGAGCGCGACCAGCGCGTACGAGCACAGCGCCAGCAGTTCCAGGCCCAGGTAGACCATCACCAGGCTGCCGGCCGAGACCATCATCATCATGCCCGCGGTCGCCAGCATCACCAGCACCGGCACTTCACCGGGATACAGCTTGCGCTCGCGCAGGTAGGGCCAGGCGTAGACCAGCGACAGCGCACTGACCAGCAGGATCGCCAGCTTGGTGACGTTGGCCATCACGTCGCGGACGAACATGCCGTTGAACACGGATCCGCTGCCGCCGACGTCGGTGAGGATCATGAAGAACGAAACCGCCAGGGTGACCAGGGCCAGCGCGTGGGTGATCACCCGCTGGCGGTCGCTCAGGAACAGGTCCAGCATCAGCAGCGCGAACGCGCCGGCGATCAGCACGACTTCCGGCAGCAGCGGGAGCAGGTCGGCGGCGGTGGGGAGCATCGACGTGGTCATCATTCTTCCTTACAGCTTGCTGTTGGCGAGCTGCATCGCCAGGTTCGCAATCGACGGTTCCATCAGGTCGACGAGCGGCTTGGGGTAGACGCCCAGCACCAGCACGCCGATGGCGAACACGCCCAGCACCAGCGCTTCGCGCCCGTTGATGTCCTTGAGCTCGGCCACGTGCGAATTGGCCACTTCGCCGTACATCACCCGCTTGATCAGCCACAGGGTATAGGCGGCGCCGATGATCAGGGTCAGCGCGGCGACCAGCGCGATCAGCGGATGCTTCTGGAAGCTGGCGACGATGACCATGAATTCGCCGACGAAACCGCTGGTGCCCGGCAGGCCCGAGTTGGCCATGCCGAACAGCACGAAGAACACCGCGAACCAGGGCATCACGTTGGCCACGCCGCCGTAGTCCTTGATCATGCGGGTATGCATGCGGTCATACAGCACGCCGACGCAGGAGAACATCGCGCCGGAAACGAAACCGTGCGAAATCATCTGCACCATCGCGCCCTGCAGGCCCAGGCGGGCGCCATCCAGGTTGCCATAGTCGCGGACCAGGCCGAAGGCGATGAAGATGCCCAGGGTGACGAAGCCCATGTGCGAGACCGACGAGTACGCGATCAGCTTCTTCATGTCGTCCTGCACCAGCGCCACCAGGCCGACGTAGACCACGCCGATCAGCGACAGCAGGATCACCAGCCAGGCCCATTCGAAACCGGCGTCAGGCACGATCGGCAGGCTGAAGCGCAGGAAGCCGTAGCCACCGATCTTCAACATGATCGCCGCCAGGATCACCGAACCGGCGGTCGGCGCTTCCACGTGCGCGTCCGGCAACCAGGTGTGGACCGGGAACATCGGCACCTTGACCGCGAAGGCGATCAGGAAGGCGAAGAACAGCCAGGTCTGCTCCTTGGCGCTGAGCGGCAGCGTGTACAGGTCCGCCAGCTGGAAGCTGCCGCCCTTCAGGTACAGGTAGATCAGGCCGATCAGCATGAACACCGACCCGAGGAAGGTGTACAGGAAGAACTTGATCGAGGCGTAGATGCGGCGCGGGCCGCCCCACACGCCGATGATCAGGAACATCGGGATCAGCATGCCTTCGAAGAAGACATAGAACAGGATGGCGTCGAGCGCGCAGAACACGCCGATCATCAGGCCTTCCAGGAACAGGAACGCCGCCACGTACTGGCTGACCCGCTTCTCCACCGCCGACCAGGCGCCGATCAACGCCAGCACGGTGGTCAGCGTGGTCAGCACGATCAGCGCGACCGAGATGCCGTCGGCGCCCAGCGCGTACCAGATGTTGAAGGTCGGCACCCAGGCGCGCTTCTCGGCGAACTGCATGCCGGGGTTGGCGAAGTCGAAGCCGGTCAGCAGCGGCAGGCTCGCCAGGAAAGTCAGCAAGGCCACGCCCAATGCCACCCAGCGGGCGGCACTGGCGCGGCGGTTGCCCAGGGCGAGGACCAGCGCGCCGCCGAGAATCGGCAGCCAGATCAGAATGCTAAGCAAAGGCCAGTTCGACACGAGTGGTATCCGTTAGTTCAGCGCCAGGGCGGTCATTGCCAGAACCGGATGAGCACGGCCAGCAGTGCAATCAGGCCGAGGATCATCGCGAAGGCGTAGTGGTAGAGGAAACCCGACTGGGTACGGCGCAACAGGTTGGCGGCCAGATCCACGATGCGGGCGCTGCCGTTGACGGCCACGCCGTCGATCAGGTGGGTGTCGATGGCGCGCGATGCCTTGCCCAGCTTCACGCTGCCACCGGCCAGGCCACCGATCCACAGGTCGTCCATGCCGTACTTGTTCTCCAGGATGCGGACCGGCAGCGCGAAGATGCGGCGCAGCTTGCCCGGCAATTCCGGCGTGAACAGGTACAGGACGGTCGCCAGGATGAAACCGGCCAGGGTCAGCCAGAACGGGGCGGCCTTCATGCCGTGCAGGGCGAACTCGAACGGACCATGGAAGGTTTCCTTCAACTGCCCCACCGTGTCCGCGGCCGGATTGATGAAGTCGATCGCACCCAGGAAGAACGGCAGCTGCTCGTGGTGGCCGCTCCAGTCGGTGCCGAACAGCATCGGGCCGATGGTGAAGTAACCGACCAGGATCGACGGAATCGCCAGCAGGATCAGCGGAACGGTGACCACCCACGGCGACTCGTGCGGCTCGTGCGCGCCGTGGTGGCCGTGATCGTCGCCATGGTGGTCGTCGTGGTGCGCGTCGCCATCATGCTCGTCATGGCCGTGCCCGGCATGGGCGTCGCGGAAGCGCTCCTTGCCGTGGAAGGTCAGGTACAGCAGGCGGAAGCTGTAGAAGCTGGTGACGAACACGCCCAGCAGCACCGCCCAGTAGCCATAGTTGGCGACCCATTCGCTGGGGCCGTTGATGCCCTGCGCCATCGTGCCCAGTTCGGCCACCTTGTGGGCGAACTCGCCGGCCTGCTCCTGGTGGTGCTTGGCCGCCTCGATGATGGTGTCCTTGGAATAGAAGCCGGACAGGAACGGCGTGCCGACCAGCGCCAGGGTGCCGATCAGGCTGGTGATGTAGGTGATCGGCATGTACTTGCGCAGGCCACCCATCTTGCGCATGTCCTGCTCGTGGTGCATGCCGATGATGACCGAACCGGCCGCCAGGAACAGCAGCGCCTTGAAGAAGGCATGGGTCATCAGGTGGAACACCGCCGCCGAGTAGGCCGACACGCCCAGCGCCACCGTCATGTAGCCCAGCTGCGACAGGGTGGAATACGCGACCACGCGCTTGATGTCGTTCTGCACGATGCCGATCAGGCCGGTGAAGAACGCGGTGGTGGCGCCGATGAACAGCACGAAATCCAGCGCGGTCTGCGACAGCTCGAACAGCGGCGACATGCGCGCGACCATGAAGATGCCGGCGGTCACCATCGTCGCGGCGTGGATCAGCGCCGAGATCGGGGTCGGGCCTTCCATCGAATCCGGCAGCCAGACGTGCAGCGGCACCTGGGCCGACTTGCCCATCGCGCCGATGAACAGGCAGATGCAGATGACGGTGGCCATCGACCAGATCAGCGGTTGATCCAGCACCTGCCAAGTCTGGCCGAACATCGTGATCGCGCCGGACCACACCGGAATCGCCTTGCCGGCCAGCATCGGCGCGTTGGCGAACACGGTGGCGTAGTCCAGGGTGCCGAACATGAACAGTACCGCGGCGATGCCCAGCAGGAAGCCGAAATCACCCACGCGATTGACCAGGAACGCCTTGAGGTTGGCGAAGATGGCCGAGGGGCGCTTGAACCAGAAGCCGATCAGCAGGTACGACACCAGGCCCACCGCTTCCCAGCCGAAGAACAGCTGCAGGAAGTTGTTGCTCATCACCAGCATCAGCATGCTGAAGGTGAACAGCGAGATGTAGCTGAAGAAGCGCTGGTAGCCCGGATCCTCGGCCATGTAGCCGATGGTGTAGATGTGCACCAGCAGCGAGACGAAAGTGACGACCACCATCATCATCGCGGTCAGCTTGTCGATCATGAAACCGACATGCGCGCTGTAATTGCCCACCTCGAAGAAGGTGTAGACGTTCTGGTTGAACGGCGAGGCGCCCTGCCCGACCAGCTGGTACAGCACCCAGCCCGACAGCGCGCAGCTGGCGGCCACGCCCAGGATGGTGACGACGTGCGAGCCCGCCCGGCCAACCTGCCGGCCGAACAGGCCGGCGATGATGCTGCCCAGCAGCGGCGCCAGCACGATGGCCAGCAGCACGTTCTTGGAAATTGCGACTTCCAGACCTGTCATGGGTGCATCAGCCTTTGAGCGTGTCGACTTCGGCGACGTTGATCGTGCGCCGGGTGCGGAACAGGGTGACCAGGATGGCCAGGCCGATGGCGGCCTCGGCGGCGGCCACGGTCAGGATGAAGAACACGAAGATCTGGCCGGCGGCGTCGCCCAGTTCGCGGGAGAACGTCACGAAGTTGATGTTCACCGACAACAGCATCAGCTCGATGGACATCAGCAGCACGATGACGTTCTTGCGGTTCAGGAAGATGCCGGCCAGGCTGATGCAGAACAGCACCGCGCCCAGCGCCAGCAGGTGACCCGGGGTAATCATGCCTTGCCCTCCCCTTCGGCAGCTTCATCGGTCGATGCGCGGACCGGCTTTTCGGCCGCCATCTTGACCATGCGGATGCGATCGCCGGCCTTGACCCGCGACTGCTCGGACGGATCCTGGTGCTTGGCGCCCGCGCGGCGGCGCAGGGTCAGCATCACCGCGGCGACCACGGCCACGGTCAGGATCACGGCGGCGAATTCGAACGGCAGCAGGAACTCGGTGAACAGGCTGCGCGCCAGCCAGGCGGTGTTCGACACGTCCGCGGCGGCGGCGGCGGCGTTGTCCGGGAACGCGGCGACGGTACGCGCCTTGACGCCGATCAGGGTCAGCATCTGCACCAGCATCGCGACCGCGACCACCACGCCGACCGGGAGGAATTTCACCCAGCCCTCGCGCATCTTGGCGATGTCGATGTCCAGCATCATCACCACGAACAGGAACAGCACCATGACCGCGCCGACATAGACGAGGATCAGCGCCACGCCCAGGAACTCGGCCCCAACCAGCAGCCAGATGCAGGCCACCGAGAAGAAGGTCAGGATGAGGCACAGCACGGCATGCACCGGGTTGCGCACGCTGATCACCGCACCGGCGGCGACCGCCGCGATGGCGGCGAAGATCCAGAAAGCGATATTTACCCAATCCATCTCATGGACCTCAGCGGAATGCGGCGTCGGCGGCGCGACGCTCGGCGATCTCGGCTTCCAGCCGATCGCCCAGCGCCAGCAGCTGCGGCTTGGTGACGATGTTCTGGCCGCGCTTGTCGAAGTGGTACTCCAGCACGTGCGTCTCGACGATCGAGTCCACCGGGCAGCTCTCCTCGCAGAAGCCGCAGAAGATGCACTTGAACAGATCGATGTCGTACCGGGTGGTGCGACGGGTGCCGTCCTCGCGCGGGGCCGAATCGATGGTGATCGCCAGCGCCGGGCAGACTGCCTCGCACAGCTTGCAGGCGATGCAGCGCTCCTCGCCGTTCGGATAGCGGCGCAGCGCGTGCAGGCCACGGAAGCGCGGCGACTGCGGGAACTTCTCCATCGGATACATGATGGTGTACTTGGGCTTGAACGCGTATTTCAGCGTCAGCCACAGTCCGCCCAGCAGTTCCAGCAGCATCAGGCTCTTGAAGTAATGGATGACCTTGTTCATTGCGTCAGACACCCTTCTCGAACACGCCAAAGAACACCATCAACGCCGTCACCGCGATCCAGGCGATAGTCAGCGGGATGAACACCTTCCAGCCCAACCGCATGATCTGGTCATAGCGGTAGCGCGGGAAGCTCGCACGGAACCAGATGTAGGCGCTGGCGAAGAACAGCACCTTCAGCAGCAACCACGGCCAGCCGCCGGTCCAGATCCAGTTGACCCAGGGCGACACGTCGGCGGTGATCCAGCCCTGCAGCGGGCTCAGCCAGCCGCCCAGGAAGAACAGCGCCACCAGGAAGCTCACCAGGATCATGTTGGCGTATTCGGCCAGGAAGAACAGCGCGAACGCCGCGCCCGAATACTCCACCATGTGGCCGGCGACGATTTCCGACTCACCTTCCACCACGTCGAACGGCGAGCGGTTGGTTTCGGCGACACCGGACACCCAGTACACGATGAACAGCGGGAACAGCGGCAGCCAGAACCATTCGAAGAAACCGTTGTTGCCGGCCTGCGCCATCACGATGTCGCTCAGGTTCAGGCTGCCGGCGGCGATCAGCACGCCGACCAGGGCGAAACCCATCGCGATTTCGTAGCTGACCACCTGCGCGGCCGAGCGCATCGCGCCCAGGAACGCATACTTCGAGTTGGATGCCCAGCCGGCGATGATGATGCCGTACACGCCCAGCGAGGTCATCGCCAGCAGGTACAGCAGGCCGGCGTTGGCGTTGGACAGCACCAGCTTGGCGTCGAACGGCACCACCGCCCAGGCGGCGAACGCCGGCGCCAGCGTGATCAGCGGCGCGATGATGTACATCGCCTTCTGCGCGCTGCTGGGCTGGATGATTTCCTTGAACAGCAGTTTGAACACGTCGGCGAAGGCCTGGAAGATGCCCATGCCCACGTACATCGGTCCGTGGCGGACGTGCATCCAGCCGATCAGCTTGCGCTCCCAGACCACGTAGAAGGCGACCGCGATGATCACCGGCACGGCGATCACCAGGATCTTCAGCACGATCCACAACGCGACACCGATGTCGCCCAGCGCGAAGAACCACTCGCGGAGCGGTCCGACGGCATTGATCAACAGCTCGTTCATGCGCTCACCACCGTGACACGTCCTGCGCCCAGCGGCGCGGTCGCGCCGTAGCCGCTCTCAATCCAGGCACTGCCCCTGGCCACGCGGGCATCCATCACCACCGGCAGGGTCGCGGTGCCGTGGGCCGAACCGACCTTGGCCATCGCGCCCTCGCCCACGCCGGAGGACTGCGCGTCGGCCGGATTCAGGACGATGCGCGCGCCCACGTTGAGCGGATGCGCCTGCAACGCCTCGGCCCGGCGGACGATGCCGTCGGTGCGATAGATGGCCGCGCTGACCGCCAGTTCCAGGCCCTCGCCGCCCGTGGCCGGAGCCGCCGAACGGGCGATGCCGACCGACGCGGCACCGGCGATGGCGGCACGCAGGCCGGCCAGGTCGGTGAACTCGAACGACGGCAACTGCAGCTCGCCGCCCAGTGCGCGCAGCACGCGCCAGCCCTCGCGGGCCTCGCCCGGCAGCTTGCCGGCGGCCTGGGTGCGCTGGTCGGCGCCGTCTAGGTTGGTCAGGGTGGCTTCGATTTCAGGCAACGCGCCGATCGGCAGGATCACGTCGGCCACGTCGCGTGTGGACTTGCAGGCGAAATGGCTGAACGCCACCACCTTGGCCGACGACAGCGCGCGCGCGGCGGCCGGCGTATCGGCGAAATCCAGGCCCGGTTCGATGCCGTAGATCACGTAGGCCTTGCGCGGCTCGGCGAACATGCCGGCCACGTCGCGGCGCGACGGCAGCACGCCGTGGCGGGCCAGGCCCACCGCGTTGGCGCCCTGCGGGATGCGGCACAGCGAAGCGCCGGTGGCGGCGGCGAATTCGCCGGCGGCCTGGCGCAGCGCGGAAGCCTGCGGATGGTTTTCGGCGATGCCGCCGACGACCAGCACCGCATGGTTGCCGGCCTTGGCGGCCTCGCGCAGCGCGGCCTCGTTGAGCGCGCCGGCCAGCTGCGACGGCGGCACGATGTGCTTGCCGGCGATGCCGAACGCGAAGTCGAAGTCGACCGGATTGACCACGTGCACCCGGGCGCCCTTGCGCTGGGCCTTGCGGATGCGCTGGTGCAGCAGCGGCAGTTCGTGGCGGATGTTGGTGCCGAACAGCACGATGACATCGGCCTTCTCGATGTCCGCCAGCGGCAGCGCGAACGGTTCGGCCACCGCGCCATCGGAGAAATCGCGGCTGTTGATGCGGTGATCCAGGTTGCCGCTGCCCAGGCCGGCGGCCAGCTTCGCCAGCAGTCCGCCTTCCTCGTTCGAGGTGGCCGGATGGACCAGCACGCCCAGATCGTCGCCGGCGTTGCCGCGCAGGATTTCGGCGGCGGCGGCCAAGCCCTCGGGCCAGGACACTTCACGCCATTCGCCGTTGACCTTCTGCAGCGGCTTGACCGCGCGGTCGTCGCTGTACAGGCCCTGGTGCGAATAGCGATCGCGATCCGACAGCCAGCATTCGTTGACCGCCTCGTTCTCGCGCGGGACCGTGCGCAGCACCTGGCCGCGGCGGGAATGCACGAACAGGTTGGAACCCATCGCATCGTGGTAGCCGACGGATTCGCGGGCAATCAGTTCCCACGGACGCGCGCGGAACTGGAACACCTTGTTGGTCAGCGCGCCCACCGGGCAGACGTCGATGACGTTGCCGGAGATTTCAGTGGTCAGCGGCTTGCCGTCGTAGGTGCCGATCTGCAGGTTCTCGCCGCGGTACATACCGCCCAGCTCGTAGGTGCCGGCGACGTCCGCGGTGAAGCGCACGCAGCGCGTGCACTGGATGCAGCGGGTCATTTCTGTGGCGACCAGCGGACCGATGTCCTCGTCGGGCACCACCCGCTTGCGCTCCTGGAAACGGCTGACCGAGCGGCCGTAGCCCAGCGACAGATCCTGCAGTTCGCATTCGCCGCCCTGATCGCAGATCGGGCAGTCGAGCGGATGGTTGATCAGCAGGAACTCCATCACGTTGCGCTGCGACTTCAGCGCCTTCTCGCTGCGGGTCTGGATCTTCATGCCGTCCATGACCGGCGTGGCGCAGGCCGGTGCCGGCTTCGGCATCTTCTCGACGTCGACCAGGCACATGCGGCAGTTGGCCGCGATCGGCAGCTTCTCGTGGTAGCAGAAGCGCGGAATCGGAATCCCGGCCTTGTCCGCCGCCTGGATGATCATCGAACCCTTGGGCGCGGCCATCTCGACGCCGTCGATGAAGACGGTGACGTGGTCGGGCGGGAGGTTCGGGTTGACGGGCTGCGCACTCATGCGGCCACCTTGCCTTCAATGACCGTGCCGGCACGCTGGTCGTCGACCAGGAAGCGCTTGTTGACGATCGCGTATTCGAATTCGTGCCAGAAATGGCGCAGGAAACCCTGCACCGGCCATGCCGCGGCTTCACCGAAGGCGCAGATGGTGTGGCCTTCGATCTGGCCGGCGGCGGCCTTCAGCATGTGCAGGTCGTCCAGCGTCGCCTTCTGCTCGGCGATGCGGGTCAGCATGCGGTACATCCAGCCGGTGCCTTCGCGGCACGGCGTGCACTGGCCGCAGCTTTCCTTGAAATAGAAGCGCGCGATGCGCTGGCAGGCGCGCACCATGCAGGCGGTCTCGTCCATCACCACGACCGCGCCCGAGCCCAGGCCGGAGCCCGCCTTCTGGATGCTGTCATAGTCCATGGTCAGGCCCATCATGGTCTCGCCCGGCAGCACCGGCATCGAGGAACCACCCGGAATCACCGCCTTGATCTTGTGGCCGTTGCGGATGCCGCCGGCCATTTCCAGAAGTTCGGCGAACGGGGTGCCCAGGCGGATCTCGTAGTTGCCCGGGCGGGCGACGTGGCCGGAGACCGAGAAGATCTTCGGGCCGCCGTTGTTCGGCTTGCCCAGGTTGAGGAACCACTCCGCACCGTTGCGGATGATCGCCGGCACCGAGGCGTAGGTCTCGGTGTTGTTGATGGTGGTCGGCTTGCCGTACAGGCCGAAGTTGGCCGGGAACGGCGGCTTGAAGCGCGGCTGGCCCTTCTTGCCTTCCAGCGATTCCATCAGCGCGGTTTCCTCGCCGCAGATGTAGGCGCCCGCGCCCAGCGCGTTGAAGATGTCGATGTCGATGCCGGAGCCCAGGATGTTCTTGCCCAGCCAGCCGTGCTTGTAGGCCTCGGCGGTGGCTTCTTCCAGGTGCTCGAACGGCTCGTGGTGGAACTCGCCGCGCAGGTAGTTGTAGCCGACGGTGGAACCGGTGGCGTAGCAGGCGATCGCCATACCCTCGATGACCGCGTGCGGGTTGAAGCGCAGGATGTCGCGATCCTTGGCGGTGCCCGGCTCGGATTCGTCGGAGTTGCAGAGGATGTACTTCTGCATGTCGCCCTTGGGCATGAAACTCCACTTCAGGCCGGTCGGGAAGCCCGCGCCGCCACGGCCGCGCAGGCCGGACTGCTTGACCATCTCGACCACGTCGGCCGGCGGGATCTTCTCTTCGAGGATCTTGCGCAGCGCGCTGTAGCCACCGGTCTTGAGGTAGTTCTCGTACGACCACGGCTTGTCGAAGTGCAGCGTGGTGTAGACGACCTGGTGTTCCTTCGGCGCCGGGCCGACCGGGCCGTAGCCCTCGGATGTGTGCGGGTGATGTGCCATGCGCTTACTCCAGCCCGTCCAGCAGTTCGTCGACCTGGGCCGGCGTCAGCTTCTCGTGGTAATGGCCGTTGATCACGACCACCGGCGCGCCGCAGCAAGCGGCGACGCATTCTTCTTCCCGCTTCAGGAACACCCGACCATCGGCAGTGGATTCACCCAGCTTGCAGCCGAGCTTCCTCTCCGCGTGCTTGACCAGATCCTCCGCGCCGTTGAGCCAGCAACTGATGTTGGTGCAGAAGGCGACATTGTTGCGGCCCACCTTCTCGGTCTCGAACATCGAGTAGAAGCTGGCGACCTCGTAGGCCCACACCGGCGGAATGTCCAGGTACTTGGCGACCGCGGCGATCAGTTCGTCGCTCAGCCAGCCGCCGTTCTGTTCCTGCGCGGCATGCAACCCCTGCAGCACCGCCGACCGCTTGCGGTCGGGCGGGAACTTGGTCAGCCAATGATCGATGTGCGCGCGCGTCTTGTCGCTCAGCGCCACCAGGGGATCGACGTTCTGCGTCGCCTCGAAATTGCCTGTGGCCCTCATCGGTCCACCTCACCGAAAACCAGATCGTAAGTACCAATCATGGCGACCACGTCCGGCAGCATGTGGCCGCGCACGATGGCATCCATGGAAGAAAGATGGGCGAAGCCCGGCGCGCGCAGCTTCACGCGGAACGGTTTGTTGGCGCCATCGGACACCAGGTAGCAGCCGAACTCGCCCTTGGGCGCTTCCACCGCCGCGTAGGTCTCGCCGGCCGGCACGCAGTAGCCTTCGCTGAACAGCTTGAAGTGATGGATCAGCGCTTCCATGTCGTCCTTCATCTCCTCGCGCGCGGGCGGGGCGACCTTGAAGTTCTTGACCATCACCGGGCCCGGGTTGGCCTTCAGCCACTTCACGCACTGGGCGATGATGCGGTTGGACTCGCGCATCTCGGCCACGCGGACCAGGTAGCGGTCGTAGCAGTCGCCCTGCACGCCCAGCGGAATATCGAAATCCACCACGTCGTACTTGGCGTACGGCTGCTTCTTGCGCAGATCCCAGGCGATGCCCGAGCCGCGCAGCATCACCCCGGTCATGCCCCAGGCGCGCGCCTGTTCCGGAGAAATCACGCCGATACCGACGGTGCGCTGCTTCCAGATGCGGTTGTCGGTGAGCAGGGTCTCGTATTCGTCGACGCGCTTGGGGAACTCGCGGGTGAAATCCTCCAGGAAGTCCAGCATCGAACCGTCGCGGGCATTGTTCAGGCGCTTCAGCGCCTGGCCCTTGCGCCACGGCGATTCCTTGTACTTCGGCATCCGGTCCGGCAGGTCGCGGTAGACGCCGCCTGGGCGGTAATAGGTCGCGTGCATGCGCGCGCCGCTGACCGCCTCGTAGCAGTCCATCAGCTCCTCGCGCTCGCGGAAGGCGTACAGCATCACCGCCATCGCGCCGAGATCGAGCGCGTTGGATCCGATCCACATCAGGTGGTTCAGGATGCGGGTGATTTCGTCGAACATCGTGCGGATGTACTGCGCGCGCTCCGGCGCCTCGATCCCCATCAGGGTCTCGATCGCGCGCACGTAGGCGTGCTCGTTGCACATCATCGACACGTAGTCCAGGCGATCCATGTAGCCGATCGACTGGTTGAACGGCTTGGATTCGGCCAGCTTCTCGGTGCCACGATGCAGCAGGCCGACGTGCGGGTCGGCGCGCATGATGGTCTCGCCGTCCATTTCCAGGATCAGGCGGAGAACGCCGTGCGCGGCCGGATGCTGCGGGCCGAAGTTCATCGTGTAGTTGCGGATTTCCTGCTTGGACTCTTCAGGATTGCTCGCAAACGCCATGGGGGACTGTTGCGTACTCATCACTTGCTGCCCTCGCCCGCGGCTTCGCCGGCCGCGGTCTGGTAGCGCGCGTCATCGCGAATCACGCGCGGCACGCCGACGCGCGGCTCGACCGAGGTCACCGGCTCGTAGACCACGCGCTTCTTCTCTTCGTCGTAGCGGACTTCGACGTTGCCGATCAGCGGGAAATCCTTGCGGAACGGATGGCCGACGAAACCGTAGTCGGTCAGGATCCGGCGCAGGTCCGGGTGGCCTTCGAACACGATGCCGTACAGGTCGAATGCCTCGCGCTCGAACCAGTTGGCGCCCGCCCACAGGTCGGTGACCGAGGCCACCACCGGCAGGTCGTCGTTCGGCGCGAAGCAGCGCACGCGCAGGCGCTGGTTGTGCTGGTACGACAGCAGGTGCAGGACGACCGCGAAGCGGCGCTCGGGACCGGCGCCGCGCGGACGCTGTTCCCAGTCGAAACGGCCCGGGCCAAAGCCCTCGACACCGCGGCTGAAGCCTCCGGACGAGACGTCCGAGGTATCCCACTCGGCGCTGCCGTAGCCCAGGTAGTCGACGCCGCAGACGTCGACGGCCTGTTCGAATCCGAACTCGTCGCGCAGGGCGCGGCAGACCTCATGCCAGGACGCGGCAGGCACCTCGAGGGTGACCTCCTCGCGGATTCCGGCAACCGTGATCACCGCATCGGCGAAGCGCGCGCGCAACCGGTCGGTGAAATTTGCAGCTTGCTCGGCCATGGGGCGTAGCGTGCTCTCGGAAAGGAAAACGGGTGGAACGGGAAGCAGGCCGGCGCGCTCAGCGCGCGATGGTCTGCGTGCGCCAGATCTTCTTCTGCAACTGCAGGATGCCGTAGACCAGCGCTTCGGCGGTCGGCGGGCAACCCGGCACGTACACGTCGACGGGCACGATGCGGTCGCAGCCGCGCACCACCGAATACGAGTAGTGGTAATAGCCGCCACCGTTGGCGCAGCTGCCCATCGAGATCACCCACTTGGGGTCGGGCATCTGGTCGTAGACCTTGCGCAGCGCGGGGGCCATCTTGTTGACCAGCGTGCCGGCCACGATCATCACGTCGGACTGGCGCGGCGACGGGCGGAACACCACGCCGTAGCGATCCAGGTCCAGGCGCGAGGCGCCGGCGTGCATCATCTCGACCGCGCAGCAGGCCAGGCCGAAGGTCATCGGCCACATCGAGCCGGTACGCGCCCAGTTCATCAGCGCGTCGACGCTGGTGGTCACGTAGCCCTTCTCCAGCAGCGGGTTGTCGCCTTCCGGCCGCAGGATGTCGTCCACCCGCCCTTCCGGGATCGGGTTGGTCATCAGGCGATCGAGGGTCTGGATCACTCCCATTCGAGCGCTCCCTTCTTCCAAACGTAAATGAAGCCGAGGAACAGCATGCCGACGAACAGGCCCATGGTGACCAGTGCGCGGGGGCCGAGCTCCTGGAAGACCAGGGTCCACGGAACGATAAAGATGATTTCCAGGTCGAAGACGATGAACTGGATGGCAATCAGGTAATAGCGCACGTCGAACTTCATGCGCGCGTCTTCGAAGGCCTCGAAGCCGCATTCGTACGGCGACAGCTTCTGCGCGTCGGGGCGCCGTGGGCCGAGGAAGCGTCCCGCCAGGATCAGCGCGATGCCGATGCCGGTGGCGACGATCAGGAACAACAGGGTCGGCAGATAGTTGGCCAGCACTCGCGTTTCTCTTCTTGTCCTACCTGCCCCGCGTCCGGCCTTCACGCCGTGTGGGCGTGTCGCCTTGGTGGGGCACTGCATTCCGCTGTGGGACCGCGTGGTACGCGCGGTTTGCGCGGGTGCGCAAGGAGCTGCGGCGAGGCGACTCAAGCCTGGCCGCGGCATCCACCGTGTCCCGCCGCAGGCGGCGGTGACCAACCCGATCCAGGCCCTTCCGCAGCTCGTACCTGGCCTGGAATGGATCGGCGGAATTGTACCGGTTAGTGAACTGACTAGTAAACGTTTACGAAGCTGTATGCGGCGCTTTTCACGGGCAAAAGAAAAGCCCGCTTGCGCGGGCTTCGCTTTCCGACTCCACGACCGGCCGGCATGCGCCGGTCCCGTCGCTTCGATTGGTGCCCAAGAGGGGACTCGAACCCCTACAGCTTTCGCCGCTACCACCTCAAGGTAGTGCGTCTACCAATTCCGCCACCTGGGCTTTGAAACTCTGCAACCGGTCAGCGGTTGCGGGCCGGTATTGTATCCCGGTTCAACCGCCCTGTGCCGGGGCCTGCACCGGCGGCTGGGCCGTGCCGGGCTGGCTGGCGGCGTCCGTCGGCGCCTGCGCCGGTGCGCTCGGCACCGTGGTCGGAGCGGGCTGCGCGGCCGGGGCCGAGGGGACGGTGGTCGGCTGCGCGGGCAGTTCGCCCGCGGCCGGCGTCGCGGCAGAGGGGCCCTGCTGCTGGGTCATCACGCCCAGGTTCTGCTGGGTCGTCGGGCGGGCGCTGTGCGAAGCGTGCCACGCCATGAACAGGGTGATGCCGAAGAACGCGATGGCCAGCCACTTGGTGCTCTTGGACAGGAAGTTGGACGCGCCGCGCGCGCCGAACACCGTGCCGGAAGCGCCGGCGCCGAAGCCGGAACCGGCCTGCGCGCCCGAGCCACGCTGCATCAGCACCAGCGCGATGATCGCGATGGCGATCAGCACGTAGACCACATTGAGGATCAGCATCATTTCGAATTCGTCCCGAAACCAGTATTGATGGGCCCGGCAGGAACCGGCCCCGCGGGCGTCAGCCCCGCTCCGCCGCCGCTTTCGCGATGGCGAGGAAATCGCGCGCCACCAGCGACGCGCCACCCACCAGCCCTCCATCGACATCGGGCTGCGCGAACAGTTCCACGGCGTTGTCGGGCTTGACGCTGCCCCCGTACAGGATGGGCAGCGAATCGGCGATTCTAGCATCGCGTCCGGCCACTTCGCCACGGATGAATGCGTGAACGGCCTGGGCCTGGCCCGGGGTCGCGTTGCGGCCGGTGCCGATGGCCCAGACCGGTTCATAGGCCACGATGGCCTTGGCGAACGCGTCCACGCCGGCCGCGTCCAGCACCGCGCGCAGCTGGGCGCCGACGATCGCCTCGGTCTGCCCGGCGTCCCGCTGGGCCAGGCTTTCGCCCAGGCACAGCACCGGCACCAGGCCGGCGTTGCGGGCGGCGATGAACTTGCGCGCGACCAGTTCGTTGTCCTCGTGGTGGTACTGGCGGCGCTCGGAATGGCCCACCAGGCCGTGGGTGGCGCCGACGTCGACCAGCATCGAGGCGGACACCTCGCCGGTATACGCGCCCTTCTCGTTGCTGCTCACGTCCTGCGAGCCCAGCGCGAAGCCTTGCGGCGCATAGTCCTCGACCAGTTCGCCCAGGTAGGGCAGCGGCGGCAGGATCAGCACGTCCACCCCGGACAGCGGCAGGCCGGCGGCAATCTCGTCCATCAGGGCATAGGCGAACTGGCGGTCGCCGTGGAGCTTCCAGTTTCCGGCCACGATCTTGCGGCGCATAAGACCAATTCCTGTCCAGTGGGCGCGCAAGGATAGCCGATGTGGAATTTCCGGCAAGCGCGACCGCACGCATTACCATGCGGCGGAACCCCGGTTTTTCCGTCGACAGGAGTCCGCGCATGTCCTCCACGCCTTCCGGCTACGCCCTGATCACCGGCGCCTCCAGCGGCATCGGCGCGGAAATCGCGCGCGAGTACGCGCGCCGCGGCGTGCCGCTGATCCTGACCGCGCGGCGGCGGGAACGGCTGGAGGCGCTGGCGGCGGAATTGCGCCCGCGGGTGCCGGTGGAGGTCATTGCGGCCGATCTCGCGGCCGCCGACGGCGTCACCGGATTGTGCGACGCGATCCGGGCACGCGGGCTGGCGGTGCGCGTACTGGTCAACAATGCGGGTTATGGCATGCCCGGACGCTACCAGAACCGCGAATGGGTGGAGCACGCCGCGTTCCTGCAGGTGATGATCGGTGCGGTATGCGAATTGACCTGGCGGTTGCTGCCTTCGCTGCGCGGCTTTCCGGACGGGCGCATCCTCAATGTGGCGTCGCTGGCCGGATTGATGCCGGGCGCCAATGGCCAGACGCTCTACGCGGCGGTGAAGGCCTTCCTGATCAAGTTCAGCGAATCGCTGGCCCAGGAAAACGCCGATCGCGGGATGAAGGTCTGCGCGCTCTGCCCCGGCTTCACCTGGTCGGAATTCCACGACGTCACCGGCACCCGCGCGATGATGGATCGGCTGCCGAAAAAGCTGTGGCTGCAGGCGGACGCGGTGGCGCGCGCGGGCATCGACGGGCTGGAGCGCGGGCGCGTCATCGTGGTCCCCGGCTGGCGCTACCGCCTGCTTCACGGGGTGACCCGGCATCTGTCCGATCATGCGCGGTTCCGGCTGATGAGCCGGAATTCATCGCGCATACGCAAGGCGGATTGAGCGGCTGGAAAGCGCTTCCTCCGCCGCATCCCCCGCACATGGAAACGCGCGGGGCGCGACGAGGCCCGACGACGCCCGTTCCGCATGGCGGCGGCGCCGTCGGCACGGGCGCCGTCAGTGGATATCCCCGACGCCTTGATGCGGCTTACTTCAGCTTGATCTCGCGCAGGCGCTCTTCCAGGTAGCCCTGGGCGGTGATCGCCTCGGGATAGCGCTTGGGATTGTCGGCGCTGATCGTCGAAGGCAGCACGTCGATCAGGAAATCCGGATTCGGATGCAGGAAGAACGGCACCGAATAGCGCGGCTGGCGCGCCTGCCCGCCCGGCGGGTTCACCACGCGATGGGTGGTGGACGGATACACGTGGTTGGTCAGGCGCTGCAGCATGTCGCCGATGTTGACCACGATGGTGTCCGCGTCGGAGGTGAACGGCACCCACTCGCCCTGCTTGGACTTCACCTCCAGGCCGGCGGCGCTGGCGCCGACCAGCAGCGTGATCAGGTTGATGTCCTCGTGCGCGCCGGCGCGAACGTTCGGGATGTCGTCGGCGGTGATCGGCGGGTAGTGGATCGGACGCAGGATCGAATTGCCCGAGTTGGTCTTGTCGGCAAAGTAGTCCCCGGCCAGCCCGATGTGCAGCGCCAGCGCCGACAGCACCCGCGCGCCCAGCTTGTCCAGCGCCTGGTACAGGCCGTAGCCATGCTCGCGGAAACCGGGGACCTCGTCCGGCCACAGGTTCGGCGGCATCACCGCACGGTAGCCGGAGTCGTCCGGAATCTCGCGGCCGATGTGCCAGAACTCCTTCAGATCGAAATGCTTGGAGTCCTTGGCGGTCTCCACGCCGAACGGGGTATAGCCACGCGCGCCACCGCTGCCCGGCACATGGTACTTGCGCTTGGTTTCCTCCGGCAGCGCGAAGAAGCGCTTGAACACGTCGTAGGCGGCATCGATGTCGGCCTGCGGGATGCCATGGTTGCGGATGCCGGCAAACCCCCATTCGCGATAGGCCGCGCCCAACTCGGCCACGAAGGCCTCGCGATCGGTGTCGAAACGGGTGATGTCGAGGGTGGGAATACGGGCACTCATTCACTTGCTCCAGGAAGGCGCGGCGGCGTCATTCCAGCCGGCCCGCGCCAGGATTGCATTGATCGACCTCAAGCCGCGGCGGCGCGCACGGCTTCGGCCAGCTTGTCCAGCGTGGCCTGCATCAACGCGTCGTCGTCGGCTTCCACCGTCACCCGCACGACGGGTTCGGTGCCGGACGGGCGCAGGAAAGCGCGCCCGCGACCGGAGACCGCGGCCTGCGCCTCGGCGAGCGCGGCCTGCACGCTCGCCGCTTCGGCCGGACGCGCGCCATTGGCCAGCTTCACGTTGATGGTCTTCTGCGGAACCTTCGACAGGCCCGCCAGGGCCTGGCGCAGGGATTGCCGGCCGTGCTTGAGCACTTCCAGCACCTGCAGGGCGCTGACGATGGCGTCGCCGGTCGTCGCGCGGTCCAGGCACAGCAGGTGGCCGGAGGTCTCGCCGCCCAGCACGCCGCCGCCCTCGACCAATCCCTGGTGGACATAGCGATCGCCGACCTTGACCCGCACAAACGGCACCTGGCGTTCGCCCAGCGCGCGTTCCAGGCCGTAGTTGGTCATCAGCGTGCCCACCACCGCGCCTTTCAACCGGCCGCTCCGTTGCCAGGCATTCGCCAGCACATACAGCAGGTCGTCGCCGTCGGCCGGGTTGCCCTGGTCGTCGGCCATCAGCACCCGATCACCGTCGCCGTCGAAGGCGATGCCCAGATCGGCACCGCTTTCACGGACCTTGCGCGCCAGGTTGTCGATGTGCATCGAGCCGACGCCATCGTTGATGTTCAGGCCATTGGGCTCGGCGCCGATCGCCACGACGTCCGCACCCAGTTCGCGAAACAGCAGCGGCGCGATGTGATAGGTGGCGCCATGCGCGCAATCCAGCACGATCTTCATGCCGCGCAGATCGAAGCCGCGCGGCACGCTGGCCTTGCAGAACTCGATGTAACGCCCGACCACGTCGCGGCTGCGGATGGCCTTGCCCAGCTTTTCCGACTCGACGGTGACGAAGCTGCCGTCCAGCGCCGCTTCGATCCCCGCCTCGGTCGCGTCGTCGAGCTTCTCGCCTTCGGCGGAGAAGAACTTGATGCCGTTGTCGTAGTGCGGGTTGTGCGAGGCGCTGATGACGATGCCGGCGTCCGCCCCGAGGGTACGGGTCAGGAACGCCACCGCCGGGGTCGGCATCGGTCCCATCAGCTGCACGTCGGCGCCGGCGGCCACCAGCCCGGCCTCCAGCGCGGCTTCGAACATGTAGCCGGAAATGCGGGTGTCCTTGCCGATCACCACGATCGGGCGGCGCCCGTTGCGTTCGGCCAGCACGCGGCCCAGGGCGTTGCCCAGGCGCAACACGAAATCCGCGGAAATCGGGCCTTGCCCGACCCGGCCACGGATGCCATCGGTACCAAAATACTTGCGGCTCATCGGGCAGCCTCCCTGCTCATGCGATGGTTTCGGTCTCTTGCGGCCGCGGCTGGTTCAGCAGCAGCGCCAGCAGGTCGGCCAGGCGGTCGCGCATCTCGCGGCGGTCGCAGATCTGATCGATGGCGCCGTGCTCCAGCAGGAACTCGGCGCGCTGGAATCCCTCGGGCAGGGTCTCGCGCACGGTCTGCTCGATCACGCGCGGACCGGCGAAGCCGATCAGCGCCTCCGGCTCGGCGATGTTGACGTCGCCCAGCATCGCGAACGACGCCGAGGCGCCGCCGAAGGTCGGATGCGTGCTCACCGAGATGTACGGGATGCCCTGCTCGCGCAAGCGCGCAAGCGCGGCCGAGGTCTTGGCCATCTGCATCAGCGAGAACAGGCTTTCCTGCATGCGCATGCCGCCACTGGCGGCGAACGACACCAGCGGCACGCGATCGGCCAGCGCGCGCTCGGCGGCACGGGCGAACTTCTCGCCGCTCACCGAGCCCATCGAGCCGCCCATGAAGGCGAAGTCCATCGCGCAGGCCACCAGCGGCCGCTGCTTGAGGGTGCCCTTCATCGCCACCAGCGAGTCGTGCTCCCCAGTCGCCTTCTGCGCCGCCTTGAACCGGTCCGAATACTTCTTCTGGTCGCGGAACTTCAGCACGTCGACCGGGGCCAGGCCGATGCTGATCTCTTCCGTGCTCTTGGGGTCGAACAAGGCCAGCAGGCGCGCGCGCGCGCGGATGGACATGTGGAAGCCGCACTTCGGGCAGACCTCCAGGTTTTCTTCCAGTTCCGGGCGGTAGAGCACCGCGCCGCAGCGGTCGCACTTCTCCCACAGCCCTTCAGGCACGCTGCGTTTGCTTTTGGCGCCACCGCCCTCGGTGCGGATGCCCGACGGCATCAGTTTGCTGAGCCAGCTCATGCGTTATCGACAATCCCGTTCAGGTACCCATCCCGCGGATGGGCAGACGGGTCAGTTTAGCAGGCCGCCCGCGGCGGCCTGTCACCCCGGCGGGCAGGCCGACTCAGGGCTGGTCCAGCGCCTGCCGCAACAGCGCCAGGAACGCGGCCGCGCGGACGGCGGGTGTCTCGACGGCATCCGTCCTGGCCAGTTCGCCGACCAGGGCGCTGCCCACCACCACGCCATCGGCGTCCACCGCCATGGCACGGGCGCTGGCGGCGTCCTTGATGCCGAAGCCGGCGGCGACCGGCGCCTTGGCCCGGGCGCGGATCCGGCGCAGGCGGTCACCGGCGGCACGGATGTCCAGGCGCTCGGACGCACCGGTCACGCCGGCGAAGCTGACGTAGTACAGGTAACCCTGCGCTTCGTCGCAGAGCATCGCCAGGCGCTCGTCCGATGTGGTCGGCGAGGCCAGCATGATCAGGGCCAGGCCGTGCCGGTTGAAGATGGCGCGGGTTTCGTCGGCCTCTTCCGGCGGCAGGTCCACCAGCAGTACGCCATCGACCCCCGCCTGCACGGCCGCCTCGGCGAAGCGCCCGGTGCCGTGGATCTCGACCGGATTCAGGTAACCCATCAGTACCACCGGGGTATCCGCATCCTGTCGCCGGAATCCGGCCACGGCATCCAGCACGTAACGCAGGCCCGCGCCACGCGCCAGCGCGCGCTCGGAGCTGCGCTGGATGGTCGGGCCGTCGGCCATGGGATCGGAGAACGGGACGCCGAGTTCGATGACGTCGGCGCCCGCCTCCACCAGCGCATGCATCACCGGCACGGTGGCTTCCAGGGACGGGTCCCCGGCGGTGATGAACGGAATGAGCGCCTTGCGGCCGGTGGCGCGCAATTCCGCGAAACGCTGGTCGAATCGGTTCATTCCTGCTTGGCGTCCTGGTTGTCCGTGGCCTGGGCGTCGTTGAAGGCGGCGTATTCGGACGCCAGTTCGGACTCGCCCACGTTGAGGCCGCGCTCGGCGCCCAATGCGTCCAGGTGCTCGTTGAGCATGCGGCGGTACATGTTGGTCATGTAATCGAGGAAATCCTTGCGCGAGGCCGCGGCGTCGCCCTCGAAGGACAGGTAGACATGCGAGTTGAAGCGCGCGGCGGCGTACAGGGATGCCACGCTGATGCGCTTGAGGCCCTGCTGCTTGGCCTGGCGGTTGGTCAGTTCCAGGTACTCGTTGACACAGGTGAAGAAGGCCGGATCGAGCTGGTTCGGATTCTGCTGGGCCTGGGATTCGTTCTGCTGTTCGGTCATTGCACTGCCTTAGAAATGGAGGTTCTCGCGCGCGGCGATGGTGTGGACGTCCTTGTCGCCCCGTCCGGACAGGTTGCACAGGACCAGGGCATCGCGCGGCAGATCCCGGGCGAGCTTGACGGCCTGCGCCACCGCGTGGCTGGACTCGAGCGCCGCAAGAATACCCTCGGTGCGGGCCAGTTGGTGGAAGGCGGCCAGCGCCTCCTCGTCGGTCACGCCCACGTAGCGCGCGCGGCCGGTATCGGCCAGGAAAGCGTGCTCCGGCCCGACCCCGGGGTAGTCCAGGCCGGCCGAGACCGAATGGGTCTCGATGATCTGGCCATCGTCGTCGCACAGCACGTAGGTGCGGTTGCCGTGCAGTACGCCGGGCCGGCCGGCCGCGATGGACGCGGCATGGCGACCGCTGGCGATGCCGTCGCCGGCCGCCTCGGCGCCGACGATTTCCACGCCCGGATCATTGAGGAAGGCATGGAACAGGCCGATGGCATTGCTGCCACCACCGACGCAGGCGGTGATGACATCGGGCAGGCGCCCGTAGTCCTCCAGCATCTGCGCGCGCGCCTCGCGGCCGACCACGGCATTGAAATCGCGGACCATGCGTGGATACGGATCGGGACCGGCGACCGTGCCGATGATGTAGAAGGTGTCGTGCACGTTGGTCACCCAATCGCGCATCGCCTCGTTCAACGCGTCCTTCAGGGTGGCCGAACCGGAAGTCACCGGCACCACGGTCGCGCCCAGCAGCTTCATCCGGTAGACGTTGATCTTCTGGCGCTCGATGTCGGTCGCGCCCATGTAGACCACGCACTCCAGGCCCAGGCGGGCGGCCACGGTGGCGCTGGCCACGCCATGCTGGCCGGCGCCGGTCTCGGCGATGATGCGCGGCTTGCCCATGCGGCTGGCCAGCAGGGCCTGGCCGATGGTGTTGTTGATCTTGTGCGCGCCGGTGTGGTTCAGGTCCTCGCGCTTGAGCAGGATGCGCGCGCCACCGACCTCGCGGGACAGGCGGGTCGCCTCGTAGATGGGACTGGGGCGGCCAACGTAATGCTTCAGGTCGTGATCGAAAGCGGCCAGGAAGGCCGGATCCCGGCGCGCCTCGTCGTAGGCCGCAGCCAGTTCCTGCAGGGGACCGATCAGGGTTTCGGCGACGAACCGGCCACCGAACCGGCCGAAATGACCGCGGGCATCGGGGAAGGCATGGAAATCGGCGGGGCGGGATTCGGACATGGACGACGGCGGGAGCGCGGCTTCGGAGCGCTGAGCTTAGCGCACACATGCGAACCCAAAAATCGATTATTTCTGTCTTTCTTGTGAGATAAACTCACATGTCATGAACACCCGCCTGCCCCCGCTCAACGCCCTGCGCGCCTTCGAGGCGACCGCCCGCCTCGGCGGGGTCAGCCAGGCCGCCCGGGAACTGCACGTCACCCATGGCGCGGTCAGCCGGCAAATCCGGCTGCTGGAGGCGGATCTGGGCCTGGCCCTGTTTTCCCGCGAAGGCCGCGGCCTGCGGCTCACTCCGGCCGGGCGCCAGTTGCAGGAGGCGACCGGCACCGCCTTCGCCCGCCTGCAGGACGCCACCACGCGTCTGCGCAGCGACACGCCATCTGCCCTGGTGCTCGGCTGCCCCGGCAGCCTGCTGGCGCGCTGGATGATCCCGCGGTTGGAGCGGCTGGGCCGAGATCTATCGGGATTGACCCTGCACCTGGCCGCCCAGGAAGGCGGTTTCGATCCCGAACTGGCCGGCCTGGATGCCGCCTTCCTGCTGGCCGAGGCGCCCTGGCCCGCCGGTTGGCAGGTGCGCGAACTGGCGCCGGAACGGATCGGCCCGGTCGTCAGTCCGCGCCATCCGGCGGCGGGCCAGCCGGCCCGCCTGCTGGACGAACCGCTGCTGCACACGACTTCGCGCCCGCAGGCATGGCCGAGCTGGGCGGCCCGGCACGGCGTCGATCCCGCGCGGCTGCGCTACGGCAACGGATTCGAACATCTTTATTACCTGCTGGAAGCCGCGCTTGCCGGCATCGGCGTGGCGATTGCGCCGGAGCCCTTGGTGACCGCCGATCTGGACGCCGGGCGCCTGCTTGCCCCGTGGGGATTCAGCGCCACCGGCGGCGCCTGGATTCTCGCCCGCCGACGCGGCACGGCCGACCCGCGCGTGGACCGCCTGGGGGACTGGCTGGAACGCGAACTCGCCATCGCAGCCGCGAACCCGGCCACCGGTTCAGGCGTGGACGAAGCGCCGGGCTAGGCCTGCTGCGCGCGCTGATCGGCGCGGCGGACTTCCTCGACGAACTGGCGCATTTTCTCGACGTCCTTGGCCCCCGGCGCCGATTCGATGCCGCTGGAGACATCCACGCCCCACGGATGCGCGGTGCGGATCGCCACCGCCACATTGTCGGGCGACAGGCCGCCGGCCAGCAGGTAGGGGCGTTCCACCGCTTGCGGCATCTGCTTCCAGTCAAAGCGCTTGCCACTGCCGCCCTGCTCGCCCGCCGCGTGGCCATCGAACAGGAATCCGTGCGCGGACGGATAGCGCGCGACCGCCGTGAACGCGCCCTCGCTGGCGCCGCCCATCGCGATGGCTTTCATGAACGGCAGCGGGAAGCCGGCGCAGAACGCGTCCTCCTCGCTGCCATGGAACTGCAGCAGATCCGGGCGCACATGTTCGATCACGCTTTCCACATCGCTGGCCGGGTTGTCCATCATCAGCGCCACCACCGCGATCTCCTCGGGCACCAGATCGCGCAGCATGCGCGCCTGGCCGATCAGCAGCCGGCGCGGGCTGCGCGGCGCGAACACCAGGCCCACGTAGTCCACGCCCAGCTCCACCGCGGCGCGTACATCCTCGGCGCGGGTCAGTCCACAGAATTTGATGCGGGTGGGCATGGGAATCGGGAATCGGGAATCGGGAATCGGGAATCGGGAATCGGGAATCGGGAATCGGGAATCGGGAATCGGGAATCGGGAATCGGGAACAGCTTCCGCGCACCCTGGCCTTTACGCAAGGTCCACGGCGTGACGGCCAAGCCGGCGCCGTGCCATCTCGCTAGCCGGGCAGCGTCACTTCGGGCGGCAGTCGCCAGTGCGCCGGATACAGCGGACTGACGAACACCAGGCCATCGGGCGGCGCGGTCGGGCCGGCGGCGGTGCGATCCCGTCCGGCGAGCAGCTCGGCGATCCAGCCCTCCGGCTTCTCGCCGCGTCCGACCACCAGCAATGAGCCGACGATGTTGCGCACCATGTGATGCAGGAACGCGTTGGCCTGCACATCGACCCAGACCTGCTCGCCATGGCGGTGCACGGAGATGGACTGCAGATCACGGAAGGCATGCGGCGACTGGCAGTGCACGGTACGGAACGCGTTGAAGTCGTTCTCGCCGAGCAGCGCCTGCGCGGCACGATGCATCGCGTCCGCATCCAGCGGTATCCGTTCCCAGCTCAGGGTGTGGCGCTCCAGCGCGGGACGGACGATGCGGTTGACCAGGCGATAGCGATAGCGGCGCGCGCGCGCGGAGAAGCGCGCATTGAAGTCATCCGGGACCGGTTGGCACCAGCGCACGCAGACCGCGGGCGGCAGGTTGGCGGTGGTTCCCAGCACCCAGCTGCGGGGATCGCGCGGCGCGGCGCTGTCGAAGTGGACGACCTGGCACTGCGCATGCACGCCTGCGTCCGTCCGACCCGCGCAGATCGTGTCGACCTGCGCGTTGGCCACCCGCGAGAGTGCGTTCTCCAGGACCGACTGCACGCTGGTCTCATCCGGCGTACCGGACTTGCTCAGGCGCTGCCAGCCCTGGAATCCGCTGCCGTCGTATTCGACGCCCAGCGCGTACCGCATCAACGACTCCCTATCCGCATCAACCGAGATCGCGCAGCAATTGCAGGGCTTCCTGGCGCGCGGCTTCGTCATGGCCGGCGGCGACTTCGTTCAACAGATCGCGCGCGGTCACGGTATCGCCCAGATCCAGATACGCGACCGCCAGTTCCAGCCGCTCGCGACCGGCCGGTGCCGGATTCAGCGGGGCCACGCTGGCCGCCGCGTCGGCGGCCGGCTCGCCCGAATGCCAGGTCGGCCGGGCGGATCCGGTCGCGGCGGGAGCAACGACCGGCGCAGATGGCGCGACGACATCCGGCACCTGCACGTCGACAACGGGAGGCGCCGCCGGCGCGACCGCCGCGGGTGTCTCGAACAACGGCTTTCGCGAGGCCGGCCTGGGCGGCGCCACGCGCTGGCGGCGGCTGCTCAGCAACCAGGCCAGCGCGCCGACGATCAGCAAGGCCCAGCCGACCCATGCCCACAGCGGGGTCCCGGACGAGGCGGCGCCATTGGACTGGTCCAGGCGCTGCTGCGCGGCGGCCAGGTCGCTGTCCTTCATCGCGATCAACTTGTCCTGCTGCTGCTTCAGCTTTTCCAGTTCGGCGACCTGGGCACGCAGCTCCTGCACCTCCGATTCACGGGCGGCCAGATCTTCCTGCGTCTGTTGTGCGTGTTGGTTCGCCAGCATGTTGCCCTCGCCGCCGGCTTCGACGCCGGATTGTGTGCCTGCCCGTGCCGTCGCGCTCGCCAGTGGTGGCGCGATTTCCAGGCGGGCCTGGGTCGTGCGTGCCGGCGCGTCCGCCGACGACGGCGCCGGGTTCGCCGCGATCGCCGCCGGTTGCGGGATCGGGCGGCGCGCCTGGCGCCATTCGTCGATCTGGTTGCGTACCAGTGCCGCGGCTTCGGCCTGTCCCAGCCCGGCCACTTCCGTGGCGGCGGGAATCCGCAGCACCGCGCCCTGCTTCAGGCGATTGATGTTGCCGCCAATGAACGCTTCGGGGTTCGCGCGCAGCAACGCGATCATGGTCTGGTCGAGACTGCGTCCGCCCGCCAGGTCGCGCGCGATGCCGGACAGGGTCTGGCCGCGGGCCACGGTCAGTTGGTCGCCCGCCTGCACCGCATCGCCCGACGCCGGTGGCGCCGGGACCGGCGTGCGCGTCGCCGGCGCGCCCGCGCTGGCCCGCCCAGGCGTGTCGCCCGGCGTCTCGGCCGGCGGTGCGGGCTCGACCGTGGCGATCGGCTCGACCGGGCGGGCAATGGTGTCGTCCGGCGCCGCCCGCGGCGCGTCGATCACCGGCTGCGCGGCGGCCGCGACCGTTCCCGGGGAATCGACCAGCGC
Organism: Pseudoxanthomonas sp. 68-E7; assembly: GCF_057773145.1. Lineage (NCBI taxonomy): Bacteria > Pseudomonadati > Pseudomonadota > Gammaproteobacteria > Lysobacterales > Lysobacteraceae > Pseudoxanthomonas > Pseudoxanthomonas sp. 68-E7. The sequence goes on from NZ_JBYMTI010000002.1 coordinate 635,302, forward strand.
GGAATACTCGCGCACCAACCGCCCCTGGCCCCAGTCCACTTCGATCAGGAAATTCAGCACCGGTACCGTGACCGGTTCCTGCGTGGTGACCCGGATGACCGGCCGGCCGGCGTCGTCCAGCGCCACCGCGAAATCGAGGTTGCCGACCAGGCCGGTCGGCCTCGGCAGGCCGACCCGCTCGAAGGTGGTCGGGGAAGCCAACTGGGCGCGCAGCTGTTCCAGCTCGCCCGGTTCGCTGGAGATGATCGGGATCTCGGCCAGCAGCGGCTGCCCGGGTGAGGATTTCACCCGGATCTCGCCCAGTCCCAGCGCCAGCGCCGAGCTGCTGATCAACAGCAGCGCCAGCGCCATCAGGCTGCGCCATCGGTATCCCGCCGTCGGCATCAAGCCGTCCCCTTTGCCACGATGGCGCCGACTATAACGGTTCAACCGTTTTTCGCCACCAGTTCCGCCAGCTGCACGGCGTTCAGGGCCGCGCCCTTGCGGATGTTGTCGGCGACGATCCACAGGTTCAGGCCGCGCGGGTGCGACAGATCCTCGCGGATGCGGCCGACGTAGACGGGATCGGTGCCGGAGGCGTGCGTGACGGGGGTCGGGTAACCACCGGGCGCGTGGTCGTCCACCACTTCCACGCCGGGGGCGTTCTCCAGCAGCGCGCGGGCTTCGGCCACGCTCAGCTTGACCTTGGTTTCCACATTGACCGCCTCGGAGTGGCCGTAGAACACCGGCACCCGCACCGCGGTCGGGTTCACCTGGATGCTGTCGTCGCCGAGGATCTTGCGGGTCTCCCACACCAGCTTCATTTCCTCCTTGGTGAAACCGTTGTCGAGGAACTCGTCGATGTGCGGAATCAGGTTGAAGGCGATCTGGACCGGAAAGCGCTGCGGATCCGGATCCTGGAAGTTCAGCAGGGCGCCGGTCTGGCGGCCCAGTTCCTCCAGCGCCGAGCGGCCACCGCCGGACACCGACTGGTAGGTCGCCACGTTGATGCGCTCGATGCCGGCCTTGCGGTGGATCGGCGCCAGCGCGACCAGCATCTGCATGGTCGAGCAGTTGGGGTTGGCGATGATGCCGCGCGGACGGTTCTGCACCTGCTCCGGGTTGACCTCGCTGACCACCAGCGGCACGTCGTCGTCGTAGCGGAACGCGGACGAGTTGTCGATTACCACCGCGCCGGCGGCGGCGAACTTCGGCGCGTATTCCTTGGAGACGCTGCCACCGGCGGAAAACAGGGCGATATCGATGCCGGCCGGATCGAAGGTGGCCAGGTCCTGGAGGGTGATCTTCTGGCCGTTGAACTCGACCTCGCCGCCGGCCGAACGCTCGGAGGCCAGCGCGACCAGCTTTCCGATCGGGAAGCCGCGCTCGGCCAGGATGGCGAGCATGGTCTCGCCCACGGCGCCGGTGGCGCCCACGACTGCGACATTGAAACTGCGATTCTGATTGCTCATGGATGGGGATTCGCGAAAAAAAATGGGGATGAAGGAAGACAGCGGACAGCAATGGGGGGCTGTGTTCGGGGAACCTCCGGGAAGGCCAGAGGCTCCCTATCGTTTAATCGCGGTGGTCTTGCGGTCGCCGCCGGCGATCGCCAGCACATCCGGGTTGATGGGGTTGGCCGGACGACCGGCATCCGGACCTTCGCCGAGCGCGGCGATGAGATTGTCCACCGCCAGGCCAACCATGGCGCGGCGGGTGGCCAGGCTGGCGCTGGCGATGTGCGGGGTCAGCACGACATTGCGCAGCGCGAGCAGTTCCGGAAGCACGGCCGGTTCACCTTCGTAGACGTCCAGCCCCGCCGCGGCCAGGCGGCCCTGCGCCAGTGCGTCGGCGAGCGCGGGTTCGTCGATCAGGCCACCACGCGCGATGTTCACCAGGGTGGCGGTCGACTTCATTTTCGCCAGCGCGGCGGCGTCGATCAGGTGATGGACGTCCGGCGAATACGGCAGCACCAACACGAGATGATCAGACGTCGCCAGCAGCGTGTCGAGATCGACGTATTCGGCACGGCACTCGCGCTCGGTCGCCGCATCGACGCGATGGCGGTTGTGGTACCGCACGCGCATGCCGAAACCGCCGGCCCGGCGCGCGATGCCTTGCCCGATCCGGCCCATGCCGAGGATGCCCAGGTGGCTGCCATGTAGATCCATGCCCAGCATCGTGCTGAACGACCACTGCCGCCACTGGCCATCACGCAGCCAGCGCTCGGCCTCGGTGATCCTGCGGGCGGTGGCCATCAACAGGGCGAAACCGAAGTCGGCGGTGGTCTCGGTGAGCACGTCCGGCGTATTGGTCGCCACGATGCCGGCCGCGTCCAGCGCCGGGATGTCGAGGTTGTTGTAGCCGACGCCGACGTTGGCGATGGCTTTCAGCCGCGGCGCCTCCGCGACCTCGGCCGCGCCGATGCGCTCGTTGAGGGTGACCACGGCGCCATCCGCGTCGCGCAGGTGCGCGGCGATCTGCGCCGCCGTATAGGCCTGCACCTCGGTGGTGCCACGCACGTCGAAGTACCCGCCCAGCCGTTCGATGACGTCATCGAACAGCGGCTGCGAGACCCAGACGCGGCGGCGCGGTTCAGCCATCGGCCTGTCCCGGCACCCGGGGCGGCACGTCGCCCACGTCGCCGCATTGCGCGCGGTGGCGCAGCGCGTGATCCATCAGCACCAGCGCCATCATCGCCTCGGCGATCGGGGTGGCGCGGATGCCCACGCACGGATCATGGCGACCGGTGGTGATCACCTCGGCCGGCTGGCCGTCCAGGTCCACGGTGCGGCCCGGCAGGCGCAGGCTGGAGGTGGGCTTGAGGACGATCGAGGCAGTGACCTGCTGGCCGGTCGAGATGCCGCCGAGGATGCCGCCGGCATGGTTGGACAGGAAACCCTCCGGGGTCATCTCGTCGCGATGCTCGGTGCCTTTCTGGGTGATCGCGGCGAAGCCGTCGCCGATCTCCACGCCCTTGACCGCGTTGATGCTCATCAGCGCGGCGGCCAGATCGCCGTCGAGTTTGCCGTAGATCGGCTCGCCCCAGCCCGGCGGCACGTTGTCGGCGACCACGTTCACCCGCGCACCGATCGAATCGCCCGACTTGCGCAGCGCATCCATGTAGCTTTCGAGCGCCGGCACCTGTGCGGCGTGCGGCCAGAAGAACGCGTTGTCCTCGACCACGTTCCAGTCGAAACCTTCCGGCGTGACCGGCCCGAGCTGCGACAGATAGCCGCGCACGCTCACGCCATGCCGCCGCGCCAGCCACTTCTTGGCGATCACGCCGGCGGCCACGCGCATGGTCGTCTCGCGCGCGGAGGAACGCCCGCCGCCGCGCGGATCGCGGATGCCGTACTTCTGCCAATAGGTGTAGTCGGCATGGCCGGGACGGAACTGGCTGGCGATGTTGGCGTAGTCCTTGCTACGCTGATCGGTGTTGCGGATCAGCAGCGCGATGGGCGTGCCGGTGGTCAGGCCTTCGTAGACGCCGCTGAGGATTTCCACCTCGTCGGCTTCGCGCCGCGCCGAGGTATGCCGGCTCTTGCCGGTGGCGCGACGCTCCAGGTCATGCCGGAACTCCTCCGGCGCGATCGCCAGCCCGGGCGGGCAACCGTCGATCACGCAGCCGATCGCCGGTCCGTGCGATTCGCCGAACGTGGTGACGGTGAGGAGTTTTCCGAAACTGTTGCTGCTCAAGGCGGTGTCTCATGTGGAGCGGAGCTTGCCCCGCTGTTCCGGCAAACCGGACGTGCTCGCCGAGCAGGCCCGGCGCTAGCCGCGGGATGGCGCGACGCCATCGGAAGCGCGTTTCATTTTCGCGCGTCCGCCAGCGCACGGATGTGCTTGTTGTGCCGGATCAATTCGGCGCACTCCACCGCGAAGATCCCCATCTGGCCGACCTTGAATTCGATCCAGGCGAATTCGACATCCGGCAGCAGCTTCACCAGCGCGTGCTCGGATTCGCCGACCTCGCAGATCAGCAGACCTTCCTGGCTCAGGTGCAGCGGCGCATCGCGCAGGATCTTCAGCACCAGGTCCAGGCCGTCGTCGCCGGCGCGCAGGCCGAGTTCGGGCTCGAAGGAATACTCCTTCGGCAGCGCATCGGTCTCGTCGTTGGTGACGTAGGGCGGATTGGTGACGATCAGGTCGTAATGGCGCCCGCCCAGGCCGGCGAACAGATCCGACTTGACCAACTGCACGTTGTCGGCATGCAGGCGCGCCTTGTTCTCGGCCGCCAGTGCCAGCGCGTCGTCGCTGATGTCGACGCCGTCGACCTGCCACTCGGGGTTGTAGTGCCCCATGGCGATGGCGATGCAGCCCGAACCGGTGCACAGGTCCAGCGCGTGGTTGACCTCGCGCCCCCCCAGCCACGGCTCGAAGCCCGATTCGATCAGTTCGGCGATCGGCGAACGCGGCACCAGCGCGCGCGCGTCGCTCTTGAAACTCAGTCCCGCGAACCAGGCCTCGCCGGTCAGGTAGGCCACCGGAACGCGCTCTTCCACGCGGCGCTTGAACAGCGCGAGGATTTCCGCCTTCTCGGTGCCGGTCACCCGCGCCTGGCCGTAGGCCGGGCCCAGATCCGGCGGCAGATGCAGCGTGTGCAGCACCAGATGGGTTGCCTCATCGAGGGCGTTGTCGTAGCTGTGACCGAAGGTCAGGCCGGCCTCGTTGAAGCGGCTGGCGCCGTACCGGATCAGGTCGATGAGGGTATGCAGTTCTGCGGCTGCGTCGGCAGTCATGGCGTAAAGACGGGGGAAATGGCCGGTGGGGTCCGGTTCCCGATTATAGGCGTTGCGCCGGTATCATGTCGGGTCCGCCGGCACGGCTCGAAACCGCCGCCACGCCGGCCTTCCCGCGAGACCGCCATGTTCAACAAGAAGTTCGGGATCATCCTGCTGCTGGCGCTGGCCGCCGGCCTGGGCCTGCTGGCCGCGCAGAAGTTCTTCGGCCCCGCCCGCCCCGCGCAGGCCTGGCCGGCGACGCAGGCGGTGACGATGCTCCCGCAGGCGCGCCCGTTGCCGGAGTTCGCGCTGCGGCAGTCCGATGGTACGCAATTGGCCTCCGGCGAACTGAAAGGCCACTGGACCCTGGTGTTCCTGGGCTTCACCTTCTGCCCGGACGTCTGCCCGACCACCCTGGCCGAACTGGCCCAGTCGCAGAACCAGTGGCGCGCCCTGCCCGACTCGACCCGCCCGCGGGTGCTGTTCGTCTCCGTGGATCCGGAACGCGACACCCCCAACAAGGTCGGCGAGTACGCGCACGCCTTCCACCCCGACACGCTGGCGGCCACCGCCGACGAGCCCACCCTGGAGAATTTCGCCAAGTCGCTGGGCTTCGTCTTCATGAAGGTCCCGGGCAAGGGCTTCGAGCAGAATCCCAACGACTATTCGATGGACCATTCCTCGGCCATCGCCGTGCTGGATCCGCAGGGGCGCCTGGCCGGCCTGATCCGCCCGCCGTTCCGTCCCGATGCCATTGCCACCGACATGAAGGCGCTGACCGAGGCCACCGCGCGATGAGTCCGGTCACCGCGCTCACCTACGTCCTGCCGCATCGCTTGCTGTCCTCGCTGGCGCGCCGGCTGGCGTATTCCAGCTCGCCGGCCATCAAGCAATGGCTGATCGGCGCGGTGGTGCGCCGCTTCGGCGTTGATCTGTCGGAAGCGGCCGAGCCCGACCCGCGCGCCTATCCGAGCTTCAATGCCTTCTTCACCCGCGCGCTGAAGCCCGGCGCACGCATGGCCGATCCGGACCCGCGCGCGCTGCTGATGCCGGCCGACGGCCATGTCAGCCAATGCGGACCCATCCGGGACGGGCGCATCTTCCAGGCCAAGGGGCAATCGTTCACCGCCGCCGAACTGCTGGGCGATGCCGCGGACGCCGAGCCGTTCCGCAACGGCCTGTACGCCACCGTGTACCTGTCGCCACGCGACTACCACCGGGTCCACATGCCCTGGCGCGGCACCCTGCGCGAAACCGTGCATGTGCCCGGCCGCCTTTTCAGCGTCGGCACCGACGCCGTCGCCAGCGTGCCGGGGCTGTTCGCCCGCAACGAGCGCCTGGTCTGCCACTTCGACACCGACTTCGGCCCGATGGTCTCGGTGATGGTCGGCGCGCTGTTGGTATCGGGCGTGGAGACGGTCTGGAGCGGCGTGGAAATTCCCGCCTACGGCGATCGCGTCACCCGCAAGGACTATCGCGGCAAGGGCATCACCCTGGATCGCTTCGAGGAAATGGCCCGCTTCAACTATGGCTCGACCGTGATCATCCTGCTGCCGCCGGGCGTAGCGGAACTAGCGCCGGAGTTGCATGCCGAATCGCCGGTGCGGCTGGGACAGGCGCTGGCGCGGCTGGAAGCCATCTCTGACCACACCGGACCATCACCCGCCTAAGTCGCCGTCGAGCGTGCGATGCACCACTGCGCCGTCCAGTAGCTCACCAGCACCCACGCACTCGCCAAGGGAATCGTGATGGCGAAGCGATCGATGGCCAGCAGCGCATCGGACATCACGAAGCACGCGCCGCCGACCGCGGCCAGCGCGGTGGCCCGGTCCGGACGCTGGCGCCAGACGCAGGCCGCCTGCGCGGCCATGGCGGCCAGCGCCGCCACATAGACGGTCACGGGAATCCGCAGATCCGTCGGCAGATGCGGCCACAGACATGCCAGCACCATCGCCGCGACGCCGGCGTATGCCAGCACCGGCCAGCGCGGACGAAACCAGCCACCGCGCCGTCGCAGCGCCCGCAGATAGCACAGGTGCGCCAGCAGGAAACTGCCCAGCCCGAACGCGAACCAGTCGCCGGGAAGCATCAGGAACACATCCCCGAGCAAGGACAGCAGCAAGCCGGCGAGCACCGCGCGCCGGTAGCCGGGCTCCGCGGCCGCCATGCGCAGCACCATCGCCGCCACCAGCAGCGTGGCCAGGGGTTTGAACAGATAGTGCAGCGCACGCAGGCCTTCGGCCTCCGCGCCGATGATGGCCAGCACGGCGCTGGCCACTACGGTCGCCAGCCATCCGATGTTCCGGCGGTGGATACGCGCCGGCGCGCTCACGTCACTTCCTGCAGCTTTCCAGGGTCAGCGACTGCCCCGGTCGCACGCTGTAGGCCGGCCCCTTCAGGCCATTGGCGCGGGCCAGCTTCTTCAGGTCGCATTGGTAGCGCTGCGAAATCCGGCCCAGGGTGTCGCCCTTGGCGACCCGGTACTCGCGCGCCTGCTTCGCCTTCGGTTCGGCCGGTTTGGGCTCACCGGAGGCCACCGTGGTCGGCACGCCCGCCACCGGGGTCACGTCGCCCACCGCGACGGTGCCGGTCAGCGCGGTGCGCTTGATGGCGGCGTTGACGTCGGCACGCACCAGCGTGCGGGCCAGGTCGGCGCGCGGGCCGCTGACGCAGTAGCGGTTGTACAGGCTGACGATGCGGGTGTTGGCCTTGAGCATCGTCCCGGCCGGAATCCAGGCTTCGGCCTCGTAGCGGGGATTGAGGTTGCGCAGCGCGCGCATGAAGCCCTCGCGGGTGCCGCCATTGCCGAGGCAGATGGTCAATTCGTAAATCGAACTGTCGCGCGCCAGCTTCAGCGGCGCCGGATGCACGTCGACCTTGGGGAATTCCAGGCCGTACTGCTTGGGATGCAGGAACAACCATGCCGCGGCGATCACCATCGGCACGTAGTCGCGGGTCTCGCCCGGGAACTGGCTGTAGACCACCTCGTCCCAGAAACCACGGCCCGGGTACTGACGGTAGACGCGGCCGGCGCGGCCTTCGCCGCCGTTGTAGGCGGCCAGGGCGAACTCGATGTTGTTGTTGAGTTCGCGCATGCGCTCGTTCATGTAGGCGGCACTGGCCTCGCCGGCGAACGCCGGGTCGTAGCGGGTATCGAAACCGGTGCCGTCCGGGCCCAGGCCGAAGCGCTTGCCGGTCGCATACATGAACTGCAGCGGGCCGGCCGCGCCGGCGCGCGAGGTCGCATGCACGCGGCCATTGGATTCCTTGGCCATGATGCCGAACAGCAGCGCTTCCGGCAGTTTGCTGCGCTCCCAGTCCGGGTACATCTCCGCGCGCATGTTCTGGTAGTTCTCGTAGCTGGTGATCAGCGCGCTGCGCATGTCGGTCAGCCAGCGGCGGATGCCCGCCTGCACCGCGGGGTTGTACTCCACCATCTTGTCGAACGCGTGACGCTGGTCGTTGAGCAGCGATGCGGCGCGCTGGGCTTCCGGGATGGCCTGGGCGAGCGCCGAATGATCGCTGCCGTCATCGAGGGGATCGACGCTGGTGGTTTCCTCCTCGGCCTCGCCGCCACCGTCGGAGGCATCCTTGAGCAGGCGCTTGTATGTGGTCAGCAGGGTGTGGGTCTGGCAGCCGCGCTGCTTGATGCAGGCGTCCAGCACGTCCTCCATGTCCTCCAGCGCGGCATCGGTCTCGGCGGTCCCCTTGGGGTCGTTGTTGGCCACCCGCACCAGGCCGTCGCGGTAACGCTTCTCGGCCGCGGCCATGCGCGCGTTCAGCACTTCGATGGCGGCCTTGTCCTTGGCCGAGACCCGCTGGGCATGCGCGGCGGGGGCCAGCGCCAGGAGCGGCAGGAGAACGGCCAGCAGGGGCCAGGGACGCAGCAAGGACTTCGTAAGGGACATCAGCACGCGCAATCGAAAACGGTCGCGGCAGGGTAGCGGCGCCCGGATCCCGGGGCAAGCCGAACCTGTCACGACATTACTTCCCCGGACATCCCGGATCGCTAGAATCAGCCGACCAGACCGCGAGGCACCTCATGGATCCGATTCTGTTGGGCAAAGGCACCACCGACGACATCCCCGTCACCCTGCTGCCGAAATTCGGCAACCGCCACGGCCTGGTGGCCGGGGCCACCGGCACGGGCAAGACCGTGACCCTGATGACCCTGGCCGAGGGCTTCTCGCGCCTGGGCGTGCCGGTGTTCCTGGCCGACGTGAAGGGCGATGTCGCCGGACTCGCGGTGGCCGGCGACGGCAACGAGAAGGTGCTCCAGCGCGCACGTGACATCGGCATCGCCGACTACGCGCCCGGCGCCAGCCCGGTGGTGTTCTGGGACCTGTACGGCAAGCTTGGCCATCCGGTGCGGACCACGGTCAGCGAGATGGGTCCCACCCTGTTGTCGCGAATCCTGGAGCTCAACGACACCCAGGCCGGCGTGCTGGACATCGTGTTCAAGCTGGCCGACGACCGCGGCCTGCTGTTGCTGGATCTGGAGGACCTGCGCGCCCTGCTCGGCCTGGTCGCCGACGAGCGCAAGGACATTTCCACCAGCTACGGCCTGGTCAGCACACAGTCGGTCGGCGCCATCCAGCGCGCCCTGCTGCGGCTGGAGCAGGAAGGCGGCGGGATGTTCTTCGGCGAACCGGCGCTGGAACTGCAGGAGCTGATGCGTACCCATCTGGACGGCCGCGGCATCGTCAACATCCTGGCCGCGGACCAGTTGATCCTGAAGCCGCGCCTGTACTCCAGCTTCCTGTTGTGGCTGTTGTCGGAACTGTTCGAAACCCTGCCGGAAGTCGGCGATCTCGACAAACCCAAGCTTGTGTTCGTGTTCGACGAAGCCCACCTGCTGTTCGACGATGCCCCGCCCGCGCTCAAGCAGCGTATCGAACAGGTCGTGCGCCTGATCCGCTCCAAGGGCGTGGGCGTCTATTTCTGCTCGCAGTTCCCCGACGACGTGCCCGACAACATCCTGGGCCAGCTGGGCAACCGCGTGCAGCACGCGCTGCGTGCGTTCACCCCGCGCGATCAGAAAGCGGTCAAGACCGCAGCCCAGACCTTCGTCCCCAATCCCAAGCTGGACGTGGCCGATGCGATTTCGCGCCTGGGCACCGGCGAGGCGCTGGTCTCCACGCTGCAGGACAAGGGCGTGCCCTCGCCCGTGCAGCAGACCCTGATCTCGCCGCCGCGCTGCCGGATGGGCGCCATCAACGAGAGCGAACGCGCGCAGATGCGCGCCGGCAGCCCGGTCGGGGCCAAGTACGACACCCGCATCGACCGCGAATCGGCGGCCGAGATGCTCGCCAAGCGCACCGACGCGGCCATGCAGACCGCCAACGCGCCGGCCGCCAAGACCGAAAAGGACGATCCCGACGCGGGCGGCTTTGGCCAGGCGGTCAAGGATGCAGTGTTCGGCACCAAACGCCGCCAGGGCATGATCGAAACCATGGCCAAGCAGACCACCCGCACCATCGGCACCAAGCTGGGCAACCAGATCGTGCGCGGCATCCTGGGCAGCATCTTCGGCGGGCGCCGCTGACGCGGCGGCCGGGGGGCAGCGCGACCGCGAGGCGAGGCGGACCATGCGGATCAGACAGGCCGAACCTTCCGAAATCGAAGCGTTGGCGCGCCTGTGGCACGACGGCTGGCAGGACGCCCACGCGGCCATCCTGCCGCCGGCACTGGCGCGTCATCGGACCCTGGCCAGTTTCGCCGAACGCCTCGCGGATGGCCTGCCCCGGGTGCGCACGATCGGTGCCCTCGGCCAGCCACTCGGTTTCGCCATGATCAAGGGCGACGAGATGTACCAGCTGTACGTGGGTGCCGCCGCGCGTGGCAGCGGCGTCGCGGCCATGCTGTTGGCCGACGCCGAAGCGCGCCAGGCCCGGGCCGGCGTCTCCCGCGCCTGGCTGGCCTGCGCCATCGGCAATGAGCGTGCCGCGCGCTTCTACACCCGCCAGGGCTGGACGCTTGCGGGCAACATGATCAACCGTCTCGACACGCCGGCCGGCATCTTCGATCTCGAAGTGTGGCGCTACGAGAAGACCCTGGCGCGCGCTTGATTCCACTGCCGCCGCCCCGATCTATCCTGTTCCGCAAAGTACTCCGCAAGGCTTTCCTGTCCGCATGTCCCGCTGGCGTCCCCCTGCCGAAAAGAGCACCGCCCTGATCACCCGCGAAGGCCACGATCGCCTGAAGGCGGAACTGGACGAGTTGTGGCGCGCCAGGCGCCCGGAAGTGGTCAAGGCGCTGGCCGCCGCCGCCGCGGAAGGCGATCGCTCGGAGAACGCCGAGTACACCTACCGCAAGAAACAGCTGGGCGAGATCGATCGCCGCGTGCGTTACCTGAGCAAACGGCTGGAGGCCCTGCGCGTGGTCGAGGGCGCGCCTTCGGATCCGGAGGCGGTGTTCTTCGGCGCCCGGGTTGAGGTGGAGAACATGGCCAGCGGAGAGACTTCGCGCTACCGCATCGTCGGGCCGGACGAAACCGATGCGCCGCGCGGCTGGATCAGCATCGATTCGCCGCTGGCGCGGGCAATGCTGAAGAAGCGCATCGACGACGAATTCGCGGTCGAACTGCCCGGCGGCATGGCCCGCTTCGTGGTGGTGGACGTCGGCTACGAATCCTGATCAGGACAGCGGCCGTGGATACACACGGCCTTCGCGCAAGGGGCGGAAGTAGTCGGCCTGTGCATGAAAGGCGTCGTCCTGCCGTGGACGCCAACCGGGAATGCCGGCCAGCGGCAACGGCCGCAACTCGCCCGGCGTGACCAGGGTTTGGCCTGCCTGGATGGCAGCGGTAATGCGCAGCACGCTCTCCTCCCGCGTGCCGCCCAGCACCACCAGGCACTTGCCCACCAGCCGGCGTTCCGGGAACAGGGCCTGTTCCATCAGCGCATGTCCCACGACCGCGGCGATGCCGATGTCGCCCCGCCGCCAATGGTCCGCCTGATTGCGGAACAACGTGGACCAGTCGTGGCAGTCCCACGCCCGGATCAGTGCGGCGGCGCGTGCCCATACGATCACGCCGCCTTCATCGAACTGGGTCAATGCCTGCTGCGCGTGATCGCGCCGCTGCGTGCCGTTGCGTGCGACGTGCAGGCATTGGCGCGCATTGAGCGCCGCCTTGAGGGCGGGATAACGTGCCCAGGCCAGTGCGTTGAACAAGTCGTGCCAGTTGTGCGGACGGGTGGCGATACTTCCCTGGGCGACGCGCACCTCATAGTGCAGTCCGTCGGCGTCCAGCGCTTCATCTTGGGCCACGAAACGTCGTCCGGGCAACGGCAACCTGGCATTGAGGGTGTCGATGCCGGGCCAATCGGCCGATTCGGCCAGATCGCGGTAGCCCGTAAGATCCTCGAACAACGGGTGGGCAAAGCAGGCGACAGTGAGAGGACCACGTGCGGGGGCGACGAAGCGGCGGCGCTCCCTCCCCGCCACCGTGGCCGCTCCGGTCACAGCACCTTGAGATCGATCGCCGCGGCGTTCGACCTGACGATGGCGTCGCCAAACAGGTCGTGTTCATCGCTGTCGGTGATTTCCACGTCGACGAAGTCACCCACCCGCAGGGCGGCCTCTTCACCGTTCTGGATATGCACCAGGCCGTCGATTTCCGGCGCATCGGCCGACGAGCGCGCGACCGCGATGCCGTCTTCCAGCAGATCCACCAGGCAACGCTGCACGCTGCCGATCTTCGCTTCCAGGCGCGCGGCGGAGATGGCCGCCTGCCGTTCCATGAAACGGGCCAGGCGTTCCTGCTTCACTTCCTCCGGCACCGGATCCGGCAGCGCGTTGGCGGCCGCGCCCTCGACCGGCGAATAGGCAAACGCGCCCACCCGATCCAGTTGCGCCTCGTCGAGGAATTCCAGCAGCGACTCGAACTCGGCCTCGGTTTCGCCGGGGAAGCCGACGATGAACGTCGAGCGCAGGGTGAGTTCCGGACACATCGCCCGCCAGCGCTGCACCCGCTCCAGGGTCTTGTCGACCGCGCCGGGACGCTTCATCAGCTTGAGGATGCGCGGGCTGGCGTGCTGGAACGGGATGTCCAGGTACGGCAGCAGTTTGCCCTCGGCCATCAGCGGGATGACGTCGTCCACGTGCGGATACGGGTAGACGTAGTGCAGGCGCGTCCACGCGCCGAGCGCGGACAGGCCCTCGCACAGCGCCTTCATGCGGGTGGCGTAGGCCTTGCCGCCCCATTCGCGCTCGGCGTATTTCAGATCCACGCCGTAGGCCGAGGTGTCCTGCGAGACGACCAGCAGTTCCTTGACTCCGCCCCTGACCAGGCGCTCGGCCTCGCGCAGCACTTCGTCAACCGGTCGCGAGACCAGATCGCCACGCATCGACGGGATGATGCAGAAGCTGCAACGGTGATTGCAGCCTTCGGAAATCTTGAGATAGGCGTAGTGGCGCGGGGTCAGCTTCAGGCCATAGTCCGGCACCAGGTCCAGGAACGGATCGTGCTTGGGCGGCAGCGCCGCATGCACCGCCTCCATCACGCTCTGATAATCCTGCGGACCGCTGATCGCCAATACGTCAGGATGCGCTTCGCGGATCTGCTCCGGGCGCTTGCCCAGGCAACCGGTAACGATGACCTTGCCGTTCTCGGCCAGCGCCTCGCCGATGGCATCCAGCGATTCGGTGACCGCCGCGTCGATGAACCCGCAGGTATTGACCACCACCACGTCGGCGTCGTCGTAGGTGGGCACGATGTCGTAGCCCTCCACGCGCAACTGGGTGAGGATGCGTTCGGAATCGACCAGGGCTTTCGGGCAGCCGAGGCTGACGAAACCCACCTTGGGGTTCTGCAGGGACATGGAAGCGGGAACGGAAGAAACGGCATCGGCGCCGAGGGCCGCGGATTATACCCTTCCTTCCCGGCCCCCCCCCCGGCGCGCGGACTGAATGGCGCACCCGTCACCCGGCACCAGCGCCCGATGGGCGACAATGCGCGCTTTCGGCAGCACGACATCAGGAGTTCCGCCATGGGCGAATGGACCACCCTCGAGACCGCACGCGGCCCGGTCGCCGCCTGGCAGGTTCGTCCGCGGGGTGAACCCCGCGGCGGCCTGGTGATCATCCAGGAAATCTTCGGCGCCAACGCGCATATCCGCAACGTGACCGAGCACTATGCCGAGGCGGGCTACGCCACCCTTGCCCCCGCCTTCTTCGATCTGGTCGAACCCGGCGTCGAACTGCCCTATGACCCCTCCGCCCACGACCGTGGCCGCGAACTCATCGGCAAGCTGGGATTCGATGCCGCGCTTGATGTCGTGTCCGCGGCCGCCGGCGCGCTGGCCTGGGCAGGCAAGGTCGGCACGGTCGGTTATTGCTGGGGCGGCACGGTTGCCTTCCTGTCGGCGTTGCGGCTGGGCCTGCCGGGGGTGAGCTACTACGGCTCGCGCAATCGCCTGTTCCTGCAGGACATGCCGGAAGGCTGCACGCTGCCGGCGCCGGTGATGTTCCATTTCGGCGAACAGGACGGGTCGATTCCTCCCGAAGCCATCGCTTTGCACCGTGATCGCCTGCCCGGCATGCCGGTGTTCACCTACCCCGCCGGCCACGCGTTCAACCGCGATGCCAGCCCTGACATCTACCATGCCGCCAGCGCGGAGCTGGCGCTCTCGCGCAGCCTCGCATTCCTCGCGGAAAACATCGGATGAGCGGCTTCCAGCTGGATTCCCGGCTCGCCAGCGACAGTGTCTTCGTCGCCGACGGACCGCTCTCGCAGGTGCGGTTGATGAATGACCGGCGCTATCCCTGGCTGGTGCTGGTACCGAGGGTGAACAACGTCAGCGAATGGCTGGATCTGGATGGCGGCCAGCAGCGCCTGCTGCTGGCGGAGATCAACCAGGCGGGTGCGTTGATTCGTGCGGTTCCCACGGTACAGAAACTCAACATCGGCGCGCTCGGCAACATCGTGCGCCAGTTGCACATCCATCTGGTCGGGCGCCATGAAGGCGATGCAGCCTGGCCGGGGCCCGTATGGGGGCATGGCCAGGCCGAACGCTACGACGAAGCTGCGATCGTGGCGGAGGCCAACCACTGGCGGGAGCGCCTGGGCTGACCGCCGGAGCGGCGCGCCTCAGGTGCGCGGCAGGGTGACGCCGGTCTGGCCCTGGTACTTGCCGCCGCGATCCTTGTACGAGGTCTCGCAGACCTCGTCGGACTGGAAGAACAGCATCTGCGCCACGCCCTCGTTGGCGTAGATGCGCGCGGGCAGCGGCGTGGTATTGCTGAATTCCAGGGTCACATGCCCTTCCCATTCCGGTTCCAGCGGGGTCACGTTGACGATGATGCCGCAGCGCGCGTAGGTGCTCTTGCCCAGGCACACCACCAGGGTGTCGCGCGGGATGCGGAAGTACTCGACCGTGCGGGCCAGGGCGAAGGAATTGGGCGGGATGATGCACACGTCCGATTCGATGTCGACGAAGCTGCCGGGATCGAAGTGCTTCGGATCGACAATCGTCGAATTGATGTTGGTGAACACCTTGAACTCGCGCGAGCAGCGCACGTCGTAGCCGTAGCTGGAGGTGCCGTAGCTGACGATGCGCTCACCGTTGACCTGCTTCACCTGTCCCGGCTCGTACGGCTCGATCATGCCGTGCTGCTCGGACATGCGGCGGATCCAACGGTCACTCTTGATGCTCATGCGGGTTCCTGGTGGGGGGACGTGGATGGATGGGGCCGCCATTGTAGGGCAGCCCGGCGCGCGCCCGGCTCCCCCCGACAGGATGTGCCGCCGACTCAGAGCAGCGAGGACAGGATCGAGGACTTGGCCCGCGGCCGCTTGCCCAGCTGTTCGACCAGCGCCCGCGCCGCCTGGCGATAGGCCTGGGCCGCGGCGGAGTCCGGAGCGGCGACCACCACCGGCTGGCCGGCGTCGCCCTGCTCCCGGATGGCGATGTCCAGCGGCAGCGAGCCCAGCAGCGGCACGCCGTACTGCGCCGCCATCCGTTGGCCACCGCCCTCACCGAACAAGTGCTCGACGTGGCCGCAGTTCGAACAGGTGTGTACCGCCATGTTCTCGACGATGCCCAGCACGGCCACTTCGACCTTCTCGAACATCTTCAGCGCCTTGCGCGCATCCAGGGTGGCGATGTCCTGCGGCGTGGTCACCACCACCGCCCCCGCCACCGGGATCTTCTGGGCCAGGGTCAGCTGGATGTCGCCGGTGCCCGGCGGCAGGTCGATCAGAAGGTAGTCCAGATCGTCCCACAAGGTGTCGGTGAACAACTGCATCAGCGCCGAGGTGGCCATCGGCCCGCGCCAGATCATCGGCGTGTCCTGATCGACCAGCAGGCCGATCGACATCGCCTCCACCCCGAACGCCCGCATCGGCTCGATAGATTTGTTGTCGGGACTGTCCGGACGTCCCGACAGGCCGAGCATCGCCGGGATGCTGGGGCCATACACGTCCGCGTCGAGTAATCCGACTTTCGCTCCCTCCGCGTGCAGGGCCAGCGCGAGATTGACGGCAGTCGTGGATTTTCCGACGCCGCCCTTGCCCGAGCCAACGGCGATCACGTTCTTGACGCGCGGAGACGGTGCGAGATTGGCCTGCACCGCATGCGGAAAAACCCTTGTTTTATCGGTCATATGCAAAAAGCGAATTACGTTCGAATGGAAAAGAAGGTTGATCCGTTCACAAAACGGTCACGCGATATTTATGCCGTGTTAACGTCAAGGAACAGGAGATTTTTCACTTTGCAGCGGCGTCCAAGGGGCGGACCGGTGGCTGCAGACCTTGCATAGTTTAGGGGATTCACCATATGACAGTTCGTAATGTCAGCGCACTTTCGCGCAGCCGCCTGAGCGCGGCCCTGCTTTCCGCATTGACCCTGACCGTCGCCGGTTCCGCGTTCGCGCAGGACTCCGGTCAGGCCGCCACCCCGGCTTCCAGCCAGACCGAAAACCAGCCCACCCACACCCTGGACAAGGTGTCAGTGACCGGCTCGCGCATCAAGCGCGCGGATATCGAAGGCCCGGCGCCGGTTACGGTCATCACGGCCGACCAGATCGAACGCGAAGGTTTTTCCACGGTGTTCGATGCCCTGGAGACACTGAGCCAGAACACCGGCGTCACCCAGAACGAACTCAATTCGGCGGGCGGCTTCACGCCGAACGGCAGCCCGGTCAACCTGCGTGGCCTGGGTCCCGGCCGCACCCTGCTGCTGATCAACGGTCGCCGCGCGGCCGACTATCCGTTCCCTTACAACGGCCAGAGCAACTTCCAGAACTTCGGCAACATTCCGTCCGCCGCGGTCGATCGCATTGAAATCCTCGCCGGCGGCGCATCGGCAATTTATGGCTCGGATGCGGTCGCCGGCGTGGTCAACGTCATCCTGAAGACCAATTTCGAGGGCGATGTGCTCAAGCTTCGTGGCGGCACCACGACCGAGGGAGGCGGCGATTTCGGCGACGTGCAGTGGATTGGCGGGCGCACCGGCGACAACTGGAGCCTGACGTACGCATTCGAGTACTTCGCCGATGAACCGATCTTCGGCACCCAGCGCGACTTCATGGACTCGTCGCTGGACAATCCCCGTCCCCCTGCGGTTGTCGGCATCCAACCCACTTCCACCATGTTGCTGCGTCGCAATTCGGGTTCGACGACGGGTTCTTACCTGACCCCGCGCGCCGGCGCGTGCGAACAGCTGGGTGACGAATGGGTGCGCTGGAACTTCCAGTCGCGCAATGCGACCACCGGCGTGATCACCAATCTGGGCCAGGCCTGCGGCAGCTACAAGAACTCCGCCTACCAGACCATCACCAACGGCAACCGCGATCTCTCTGGCTATCTTTACGGCACCTTCGATTTCGACAGCGGCTTGCAGGCCTGGGCGAGCCTCAGCGCCTACCACTCGAAGTCGAAGTTGACCGGCGGCACCGAGTTCATCAGCGGTCCGCACATCGATGGCCTCGGGGTGTTCTCCAATTACTACGACCCGCAGTTCAACAGCTCCATGACCATCCAGCGGTTGTTCACCCCGCAGGAAGTCGGTGGTCTCGACAAGCTGTACCAGCGGTTCACCGAGAAGTCGTTTGATCTGGCCGTAGGCCTCCGCGGCACCATCGCCGACCGCTGGGACTGGGACGTCACCCTGGGCCGCGCCGAGTACAACGCCGACCGCACCCGTCCGCGCCTGGACGGCGACAAGGTGACCTCGTACTTCTTCGGTGCACGCCAGGGCACGCAGTCGGGTCTGCCGGTCTACCGCCTGAACCTGGACCGCTACTACACCGCCCTGACGCCGCAGCAGTTCGCGGACATGTCGACGGTCGTGACCTACGACGCCGAGTCCTACGTCAACCAGGCCCAGTTCACCATTTCCGGTGATCTGTTCGAATTGCCGGCCGGCCCGCTGGGCATGGCGGCCGTCGTCGAAGCCAGCGAGCAGGGCTACACCCTCAACACGGACGAACGCCTGCTCCCCAGCCGCCGCGAGATCTACAACCTGACCGGCACCAGCGGTGGCGGTGACCGCAACCGCTACGCCGCCGGCGTGGAGTTCAACGTTCCGATCCTGTCTTCGCTGACGGCCAGCCTGTCCGGTCGCTGGGACAAATACGACGACATCACCAACGTCGACGACGCCAAGACCTGGGGCGCCGGCCTGGAGTGGCGCCCGCTCGAAAACCTGCTGTTCCGCGGCAGCTATTCGACCAGCTTCAAGGCGCCGGACATGCACTACGTGTTCAATGAAGGCAGTGGCTCCTTCACGACCACGCTGGACTACTATCGCTGCCTGTCCTCCGGCGGCACGCCGGGCCAGGCCACCTGCAACGGTGCGACCTACAACTACTCGATGTTCGCCACCAGCATGGGCGAGCCCACGCTGGAAGAGGAAACCGGCAAGTCGTTCACCACCGGCGTGGTCTGGGACATCCTCGATGACCTCTCCATCAGCGTGGACTACTTCAACATCCGCCTGTATGGCGCGGTATCGAACCTGACCTCGGCCTACATCATCGAGATGGAAGGCGGGTGCCGCACCGGTCTGGATCGCAACCGCCAGCCGTTCAAGTTCGAGGCGGGCTCGGCCTTCTGCCAGGAGATCCTGGGCCGTGTCACCCGCGATCCGGCGCCCGGCGAGCCCACCGATCGCGTCAGCAACATCCGCAGCGGCCCGGTCAACACCGCCTACAACCGCGTCAACGGCATCGATGCCACCATCAACTACCGTTTCGACACCGACCGCCTGGGCACCTTCAATACCCAACTGGCCTGGACCCACACCCTCGCCGAGGAGTACCAGCAGTTCGCCACCGACAAGGTGGACGAGGACTACCGCGACTACTACGGCAACTACAACTTCCGCAGCCGCATCCGGGGCAGCGCCGCCTGGAGGAAGGATGACTGGTCGGCCAACCTGTTCATGGTCCGCTACGGCAGCGTTCCAGCTTGGGGAATCTCCGACGCCCGCGCGGCCAAGGGCCAAAGCTATGGTCGAACCGGCCCCTACTTCGTCTGGAACGCGAACGTCAGCAAGCGGATCACGGACAAGGCCAAGCTGACGCTGTTCGTGAACAACATCTTCAACAACTTCCATCCGAAGGACGACACCTACAATTCGTATCCGTACTTCTGGCGTGCGTTCAGCCCGGTCGGCCGCGAGATCTCGGCGCAGTTCGAGTACACCTTCCGCTGACGTCCAGCACACCCATGTGAATGAAGAAACCCGGCCTCGGCCGGGTTTCTTTTTTGCTGCGCTACGGGAAAAATCCCAAAAAAATGTGACAATCATCACAAAACAATACAAATTACGCACCCTGCATGACGCAAGTCACACCAATCGTTATCTCCGTGTTAAGTTTCGTAACAAGGATTTCACATTGATGTGGCGGGTCGAGGGAACGACCACTTTCGCCTCGTCTTCCTTTAGGGGATTCACCACATGCCAGTTCGTAACTCACGCGCATTGAAGCGCAACCACCTGTGCGCCGCCCTCATCGCGGCACTCGTGCTGCCGACCACGGTGGCATTCGCCCAGGACAGTTCGTCCACCCAAGACAATTCGTCGTCGCAATCGTCCGACAGTGGTACCACCAACCTGGACAAGGTCTCGGTCGTCGGTTCACGCATCAAGCGTGCCGAAATCGAAGGACCGGCTCCGGTCACTGTCATCACCCGCGCCGACATCGAACGCGAAGGTTTCAATACCGTTGCGGACATGCTGCAGACGCTGACACAGAACACCTCAGCGTCCTTCACCGGCGATCTGGCGGTCACCGGCTTTACCCCCAATGCCCAGGTCGTCAACCTGCGCAACCTGGGTCCCGGCTACACCCTGACCCTGGTCAACGGTCGCCGTCCGGCCCAGTATCCCAGCCCCTACAATCGCGACAACAACGTCGTGAATATCCGCGCGATTCCGTCGGCCGCGGTCGAACGCGTGGAAGTCCTGACCGGCGGCGCCTCGGCGATCTACGGTTCCGACGCCATCGCCGGCGTGGTGAACATCGTCCTGCGCGAGCAGTACGAAGGCAACAGCGTGCAGCTGACGACCGGCACCACCAGCAATGGCGGTGGCGATTCCGTGACGCTGGAATACACTGGCGGCCGCACGGGCGATCGCTGGAGCGCTGTCTACTCGTTCCAGTACGGTTCGGAAGAACCGGTGTTCGCTAGCCAGCGTGATTGGTTGTCCGACAGCCGCCGCGGCCCGAAGGGCCCGCAGTTCACCAATCCGAGCCTGTCGCTGGCGACCCTGAACTTCAATCCGCGCACCGGTGTGCTGGGCACCAGTGTCTACTATCCGGGCCAGGCCAACTGCGATGCCTTCGGGTACACGACGGTCACCACGGGCACGCGCGGCCGCTACTGCGGTTCGTTCACCCAGCCGGCGTCCCGTTCGATCTCGAACAAAAACCAGTTCTACACCGCCTACGGCTACGGCACGTTCGACCTGAACGACAGTCTCCAGCTGTTCGCTTCCGGTTCGTTCTACAAGAGCGACGCCGAATCCAGCTCGGGCACAGAGTTCTGGAGCACCTCGAGCGATCAGTTCATGCGCAGCCAGGCCGGCGCGCAGTTGGCGGGCTACTACGACCGCCGCTTCAACAGCCCGACGTTCCTGCAGCGCGTGCTGAATCCGTTCGAAGTGGGCGGCAGCGACGCGGTCACCACCGAATACGACGAGAAGAGTTACGACATCATGGCGGGCGTCCGCGGCGACTTCGCCGATCGGTTCGACTGGGAAGCCAGCGTCGCCTATTCGCGTTACGACTACGAGGCCACCCGTCCCAAGCTGTTGTCCAAGTCGGTGCATGACTACTTCCTCGGCCCGCAGCTGGGCTGGCGGACAGTCAATGGGGTCACCCTTCCGGAGTACGAGCTGAACCTCGACCGCTGGAACACCCCGATGACGCCGGAGCAGTACCGCTCGATGACGACCACGGTGGCCAACACCGCGAAGGCGACCTCGGCGACGTTCAACTTCAACGTCAGCGGCGATCTGTTCGAACTCCCCGCCGGTGCGGTCGGCTTTGCCGGCGTGCTTGAAGCGGGTCGCCAGACCACCGACCTCAATAGCGATCCGCGCACCAGCCCGACCCGTCCGCTCGATGATCAGACCGTCTTCGGCCTGGGCAGTGCCGGCCGCACCAAGGGCGAGCGCAACCGCTACGCGCTGGGCGTCGAGTTCCGTGTTCCGATCCTGGACAGCCTGAGCGCCCAGATCGCGGGCCGCTACGACAAGTACGACGACATCACCGCGGTGGACGATGCCGTCACCTCGATGTTCGGTCTGGAATGGCGTCCGTTCAGCAGCCTGCTGCTGCGCGCGTCCTATGCCACCAGCTTCCGTGCCCCAGACATGCAGCAGGTCTTCGCGGAAGGCGCGGCGTCGTACGCCAACAGCCTCGACCGCTACTCCTGCCGCGCGGGCACCGGTCCGGCCGACGCGCTGGGTCCGCGTACCCTCGCGCAGTGCAACGTCTCCGGTGATCCGACCATCTACCAGATGCAGACGGTCGTCGCGGGCAACACCCTGCTCGAGGAAGAGAAGGGCAAGAGCTTCGGCGCCGGCTTCGTCTGGGACATCATGGAAGGCATGTCGATGTCGGTGGACTACTACCGCATCAAGCTGGAGGACCAGGCCCTCCAGCTGGCCGCGGCGACGCTGCTGGACAACGAGGCCAACTGCCGTCTCGGCGTGAAGGCCGATGGCAGCCCGTTCGAGCATGGCACCAACTCGGTCTACTGCCAGAACGTCTATGCACTGGTGACCCGTCAGGGTGGTTCGTCCACCGGCGTCATCCAGCGCATCAACTCCGCGTACATCAACGCTGCGCTGACCGACACCAGCGGCATCGATGCGACCTACAAGTATCGCCTCGATACGGATCGCCTGGGCACGTTCCGCCTGGATCTGGGTTATTCACTGGTGCTGACCGACAAGTACAAGCAGTACGAGCAGGATGAACTGATCGATTACCGCGATGAACCCAGCCGCAACTCGCGCAGCCGCGCCCGTGGTTCGCTCAACTGGTCCAAGGGTGACTGGTCGGCGACGGTGTTCGGCACCCGCTTCGGCACCGCGCGCAGCAGCGCCCTGGCGGATGGCGTCGACAGCCAGACCGGACGCCATTACTCGCGTCGCCTGGCTCCGTTCATGCTGTACAACCTGCAGGTTTCGAAGAAGTTCGGCGACAACGTGTCGGCTGATTTCACGGTGGTCAACGTCACCGACAATCAGTACCGCTTCGACGTCAGCAACACCGGCTATCCCTTCTTTGATCCGTACGTGGGTGCGGACCCGCTGGGCCGCCGCTTCTATCTGACCCTGAAGTACCGGTTCTGATAGTTGATGAGCCTGAAGAAGCCCGGCGGCAACGCCGGGCTTTTTTTTGGAAGATTGGTTGCGTCCATCCGAACGTAAAAAAAACGATATGGCCTTAACCAAGCCTGTCCATTCGTCTTCACAAACAGTAACAGACATTACAGCAGGGGTTAAACACGTGTTAAGTTCCCCGGCCCCGGGAATTCGGGGAACTCTGTGGTCTGGCTGAGGGAACAGCGCGAAGGGCCGCACCTTTTGCAATCTGCTCCAAGGAATAACAAGCAATGCCAGTTCGCAACATCAAGCGGAGCCGCCTGACCGCGGCGATGGTCGCCGTCCTGTTGGCCCCGACCGCCGCTTTTGCTCAAGACACCTCCCCCGCTCCCGCCGGCGATACCACCAACCTCGACAAGGTCACGGTCACCGGTTCGCTGATTCCCCAGACCCAGCTGGAAAACTTCACCCCGGTCACCACGATCTCCGCCGAGGACATCAAGACCCGCGGTTTCACCAGCATCGCCGATGCCCTGCAGCAGTCCGCCTTCTCCACCGGCGGCGTGCAGGGTGGCCAGACCTCCGCCTCGTTCACCCAGGGCGCCGAGACGGTCAGCATGTTCGGCCTCGATCCGGGCTACACCAAGTACCTGATCGACGGCCGCCCGATGGCCAACTATCCGGCGCTGTACAACGGCAGCGATACCTTCAACAACATCAGCGGCATTCCGATCGATCTGGTCGAACGCATCGAGATCCTGCCGGGCGGCCAGTCCTCCCTGTACGGTTCCGACGCGATTGCCGGCGTCATCAACATCATCCTGAAGAAGAACATGGACGGCGGCGCGCTCAGCGTGCGCGGCGGCGCCTATGGTGATGGCGGCGGCGACAGCTTCCGCGTCAGCCTGGCCAAGGGCTTCACCGGCTACGACGGCCGCCTGAACGTGCTGGCCGGCATCCAGGCCGAAACCAAGGATCCGATCTGGGGTTACCAGCGCGATCTGACCAAGCAGTACAACGTCAACGGCTACACCGCGCCGCTGGCCAGCCGCGACTACCTGGTCGCCGGCTACAGGAACTACGCGGCCGACGGCGGCATCAAGGCCGCCAACAACGGCTACTTCTTCCTGGATCCGAACAACTGCTCCACCGTCGGTGGCCAGTTCGGCGGCAGCGAAGGCCTGCAGAACCGTCCGGGCTTCGGCCAGTACTGCGGCTCGTTCACCACCCCGGGCTACCGCACCATCACCAACGGCAAGGAATCGGCGCAGGCCTACGGCCACGCCACCTTCGACGTCAGCGACAGCCTGCAGCTCTATGGCGACGTGCTGTACAGCCATGAAGAGGTGAAGTACGCCACCGGTTCGGCCTACACCTGGTGGAGCACCAGCGCCAAGTACGGCTACTTCTACGATCCCGACCTCGATGCGCTGGTCAACCTGCAGCGCGCGTTCTCGCCAGAGGACATCGGCGGCGAGGGCTACCGCGACATCATGAACACCGATCGCAGCAGTTCCTACTCGGTGACCTTCGGCGCCAACGGCGTGCTGGGCAACTGGGACTGGGATCTGGGCCTGACCCGCACCGAGTACCGCCTGAAGCAGCGTCGCTTCGCCCGCTGGGCGGATCCGATCAACGACTACTTCGAGCAAAACGTGCTCGGCCCGCAGTTGGGCCTGGATCCGGTGCAGGGCCTGTACCCGGTGTTCCGCCCCGACTACGCGGCGTTCTACACCCCGATGTCGCCGGCCGACTTCGCCAGCTTCACCGGCTTCGCGACCTCGCGCAGCAAGACCTGGGACAACATGCTGCGCGCGCAGGTGACCAACAGCTCGCTGTTCTCGCTGCCGGGCGGCGACGCCGGCCTGGCCGTGGTGGTCGAAGGTGGCAACCAGGGTTGGGACTACACCCCCGACGCACGCCTGATCGCCGATCCGGAAACGCTGGAATCGCAGGTGTGGGGCACCACCGCCGTCAGCGGCGCCGGTCACCGCACCCGCTATGCGGTCACCAGCGAACTGCGCCTGCCGGTGCTGGAACCGCTGACCGTGACCCTGTCGGGTCGCTATGACGCGTTCGACGCCTACGGCGAAACCGTCGACAAGCCGACCTACAGCATCGGCCTGGAATACCGTCCGATCGAAAGCCTGCTGCTGCGCGGCAAGTACGGCACCGCGTTCCGCGCGCCGACCCTGTCCGACACCTTCCAGGGCATCAGCGGCTACTACGACGAAGTGACCGACTACTACCGTTGCGCCCAGGAAGGCTACCTGCCGGGCAACACCGCCGACTGCGCCTACGACGACTCGCAGTTCTTCGGCCAGCAGGCGGGCAACCCGAAGCTGGAGCCGATCACCGCCGACGTGTGGAGCGCGGGCGTGGTCTGGGCGCCGAGCAGCAACCTGTCGATGTCGGTGGACTACTTCGCGTGGGACATCGAGAACGAAGTCGACCTGCAGAGCACCGACCAGCTGTCGCTGATGGAGTACTACTGCCGCACCGGCCAGATGGACACCGGTTCGCAGGGTTGCCAGAACGCGCTGGCCTGGATCACGCGTGACGGCACCGGCGCGATCGAGACCGTGTTCACGCCGAAGGTCAACGTCGCCAAGCAGAAGCTGCGCGCGGTCAACGCCAGCGTCAACTACCTGCTGGATATCGGCCGCTTCGGCGCGCTGAAGTTCGCCGGCAACTACACCAACACGCTGAAGCACACGGTCACCCCGCTGCCGGGCGATCCCGCGATCGACCTGCTGCGCGACCCGTACTCCATGTGGGTGTACGACGCGTACGCCAAGACCCGCGCGGACCTGTCGGTGGCCTGGAACAAGGACAAGTGGACCACCACGGTCTACGCGAACCGCATCGGCAAGACGCCGAACTGGGTCGCGTACAACACCCGTGGCTTCACCGATCCGCGTGCCGGCTGGTGGGCGCCGTACATCACGTACAACATGAGCGTGAACTACGCGCCGATGGACAACCTGGAATTCTCGTTCATGGTCAACAACCTCCTGGACAAGACCCCGGAAGACCAGGCCCGCAGCTACCCCGGCAACGAGGCCACCCCGTACAACAACGCCCTGTACAACGTGTACGGTCGTTCGTTCTTCGTGGAAGCGCGCTACAAGTTCGGCAAGTAAGCCGTACTTCGTGGTCGATGAAAGCGAGAAGCCCCGCCGCAAGGCGGGGCTTTTTCATTGGCCGAACACCGCACCACCGCTACGCGAGCCACACTCGCTGAAGGGACATTCGGTGCAATTGATTCAAAGACCTGCATTAAAGCAATGCCCTCTCCATGGTCTCTTTCGAGCTGCTTGCCGACATGAGGTCGGCAAGCACGGCTCGCACCGGAGCAAATGGAAACCATCGTCGCCAGGATGGCGCGCTGCGAGCCTGGTCAATCCGGACAAGCCGATCGGCAATGCCCTGTTCGCCGGCCCGACCGGCGTCGGCAAGACCAAGGCGGCCAGGCGATCCGTGTTGCAGTTGGGCATCAAGCTGGTCCGCTTTGACATGAGCGGATAAGGGAGCCGCCTTCGGTCAGCTGCTTGTTCGGTGTGCCCCCGGGCTACGCCTGCTTCGACCAGTGCGGCCCCGCAGCCGGAACCGGAAAAGCTGTTGCCGGCGACGGTTGGAATTCGCCAATCCGGTGCCGGAAACGAAAAGGGCGCCGGTTGATCCGGCGTCCTTGCGGTTTGCGCGGTTCGCGCCTGCGTTGCGCTAGCGCTTCGGCAGGAATTCGACGTCCTTGGCCACCACGCGCAGCGACGGCTTCAGGTAATCGCGCAATTTCGGGCTGGGTGCATCCGGCCTGGCGCCGCCGAGATAGCGGTGCAGCATGGTTTCCATCAGATAGACGTAGGCTTCGCGCGGCAACGGTTCGCTCGGTGAATGCCCGCCATCGGCCTCGACGTACAGGCTCACGTCCTTGCCCAGCCGCCGCAGCACGGCGGCATAGCTGATCACTTCGCGGATCGGCACGGTACGGTCTTCGCCACCGGCCAGCAGCAGCAAGGGGCGGCGCAACTTGCCGGCGTTGGCCATAGGTGACTGCGCACGCAGGTGGGCATAACTCGCGGGGTCGCCGACATCGAGCCCGAGCAGGCGCATCGATGCCGCCAGCGAACGGTCCGGGCGCGCGCCCTGGGTGCCGAACTCGTGCAGCCAGCGCATCGACCAGCCGAAGTCCGCCGGCGGCGCGCCGGCAATGCCGACCTTGAACAGATCGGGCTGGAAGGTCACGCCGAGCAGGGTCGAATAACCGCCAAACGAATGGCCGGCGATGCCGACCCGTTGCGGATCGCCGATGCCATGCGCCAGCAGCCAGCGCGTGCCTTCGACGATGTCCTGCTGCACGCGCCCATTGCCGTAGTCGCCATTCGGCGCCAGCGCATAGTCGCGTCCGTGTCCGGTGGAACCGCGGAAGTTGGACTCGAACACCGCGTAGCCGCGATTGACCAGCAATTGCGCGATGCCTTCGTAATCGTCCGCATGGAAATGATTGATCGGGCCGCCGTGTACGAAGGCAACCAGCGGCACGCGCGCAGGATCCGCGCCCGGCGGCAGCAACAGGAACCCGCGCACCAACATGCCGTCGGAGGCGCGATAGGCGAACGGCAGCTTGCGCGCCAACGCGGTCTCCGGCAGCGGCAGCGCGGCCTCTGCGTCCTGTTCGAGGATGCGGCGGATGCGTCCGCTGCGGGGGTCGTACAGATGCCACCTGGCGTCGCGCAGCGTGCTGGCGCGCTCGGACACCAGCCAATACGCATCGGGGCCATGGCCGATGCCGATTCCGATATCGCGGCCGGGGAAACGCTTGCCGATCGCCGCGACCTGTGCCTGCGCTGCGCCCAGTCCGTAGGTCGCCGCCACCGTGCTGCGGTAGCTCACGACCGCCGGAAGTTGCGTGCCCGGGTCGAGCACCACCTGGTCGAGGTCGGCCTCGCCACGCGGATCTGCATGCACGGTATGCAGTCCCCCATCACGATCCACCCGCAGCACGCGCCGAAAGTTGCCGCCGATATCGCCGTCGAGGAACAGATCGCCCTGCGGCGTCGCGGCCAGCAGCGCGGCCTGATCACGGATGACGTTCCAGCGCGCCAGTTCGCGCAGCCTCCCGGCGGCATCGACGCGGTAGAGCGCATCGTGGTCGCCGTCGAAGCGCAGCAATGCGACCAGCCGCCCGCGCGCATCGAGTGCAACGTCGTGGACGAAGCGGTCGTCGTCGCGCAGCAGCGTGCGCCGCCCGTGCGCGTCCCGCCGCACCACCGGCCAGCGCTCGCCGGTGGGCGTGCGCACGCGTTCGCGCAGCACCACAGCCGCCGGTTGCGAGGGGTCGACCCGGATCACGGCGCGCGGATTGTCGAGTGCGATGCGCACGCCGCTGCCGCCTTCAATCGACAGGCTCAGCAACGCGCGTCGCGCCTTGACGAACAGCCAGCGACCATCGCGCGACCACAGCAGCTCATCCGCTTCGGTGCGCGCCAGCAGTTGGCGCGCGGCTCCGCCGGCCGTCGGCAGGAGCCACACGCTGCGCTGTTCGCCCTGCTGGCGCAGGTAGGCGACATGGCGACCATCGGGCGACAGCCGCACCGATTGCAGCACACGCGATGGCTCGAACGCAGCGCGTGGATAGTGCGGCGCCAGTGTGCGTGCGCGCTCGACGCCAATCGCCGCGCGCAACCCGCCGGCATCGTCGGCGTGGCCGGGTATCGCCGCCCACCACGACAGGGTGCAGGCCAGCACCGCCAGGAGTTTCGGGAAATTCATTTCGATGATCTCCGTTCCGCTCAGGCCGCGACCGGCAGCGCACTCGGCGCAGCCATCGGCGGGGTTTCGCGACGCGGGTACATCAGCCACAGGCTGGCCAGTGCTGGCAGGCCGACCACGCCGCACAGCAGCACCCATGCCCAGCGACCGCGTGGCGAATGCTGCTGGCGCGCGCTCAGCCAGATCGCGCCCAGAAGCGCCAGCAGGCAGCACGCCGCGGCCAGCGCCAGGATGCGTTGCGACACCGGCTGCGGCTTCGCCGTCAGCGGATCGTCCGCCGCGAACAGGTCCTGTGCACCCAGGCAGATCGCACGCAGCACCGGCGACAGCCAGGTATTGCGGTCGGTGTAAGCCGCCGGCAGGTCGTTGTGGATCGCTCGGCGCGCGACTTCGCGCGCATGGCCCTTGCCGTCCACCCGCAACACCACCTGGTACGGGTGTTGCAGATCGCCGCTCCACACGCCCCAGGTGTAGGCGAACGACACCAGGTAGCCATCCAGCAGTTCGATCATATCCATCCGGCTGAGATTGCCGACCCGGCCCGGCATCGGCACGCGCATCAGCGGCTGCAGCAGGTCGAGCCCGCTCATCGCCTCGCGGCCGGGATAGACATAGGCGGCGCGGTTGCTCAGCACCACGATGTTGTCGCCTGCCGGTTCCGGCGGGACGGTCATCACCTCGCCCTGCGGCAGGCGGACGCGTTCGAACATCAGCTTCTGTGTGCTGTCGTATTGGTAGGCCGCATGCGCGTTGAACAGGTAGATCGCACCGAACGGCATGGTCGGCGCCGGGAACTCGGCCTGCGCCGCACCTACGCCGAGTTCGCCGCGCGCGCGCTGGTCGCGCAGGCCGCGGGTCACGAAACGCGCGCGGTCGTGGCTGAACACCATCCACAAGTTGTTCTCGTCATCGCCCAGTTCCAGCGGCGACAGGTTGGTCAGGCTGTTGCGCACCGGCAGGTTGCGCATCGGGTAGCGCGTGTACACGTCGGACAGGGCGATCTGCTCGCGCCACAGCGCAGCCTCGGGATCGCGGCTGTTTTCGATGCCTAGCAGCAGCAAGTCCTTGCCCTCGGCGCGGTCGGCCTCGACATGTCCGCCCTTCGGCGGTTCCAGCGAATTGAGCGGATGAGTGCCGCTCACCGTCCAGAACAATTCGATGCCGAAGCCCAGCATCCACATCAGGAAATACGCGCCCACCTGCACCGGCAATGCGACCGCCAGCACCGCCAGGGGATTGCGCGGCTGCACGGCCGGGTCCGGCTTGAACGCGATCGCCAGCAGTACGGCGAGGAAGGCGATGGCGGCGCATTGCACGCCGAGCATGGCGACGCCGGAGGCCTGTGCGTACATGAACAGGTTCGGCAGCAGGAAGGCGGCAAACGAATAGCGGCGGTTGCCAACCATCGCGTAGGCGCCGGCCAGGTAGCCCGTCACCGCGATCAGCCATGCGGCGATCGGCAGCATCCAGTGCCGCAGGTCGACCACGCGCGCGGTCATCGTTTCCTGGTACAGCGCGACCAGCGCGATCGGCAGGGCCACCGCGACCAGCAACAGCAGCGCGCCCGCGCCGGTCAATGCGCCAGCGATGCGCAGGCGGTGCAATGGGCGATGCAGCAGGTTCAACCATTGGTTCGGCTTGCGATACGCGCCCATCTGGTACAGGCCCAGCGCAACGCCGGCCACGGCATACACCGCGGCGAAGACCTGATAGACCACCAGCGGCTGCTGCGCCAGGTCGACCATGCGGCTCAGGAAACCCAGCACGGCGAGGTTGATGAGGCCGGCAGCCAGCGCCCACCAGCGGAAGCGCAGCAACTCGCACTTGAACAGATCGATCATGTTGGCGTCCTCGTTCGCGCGCTCAGGCCGCAGCCGGCGCGGCATGGTTCTTGGCAAGGAAGGCGTTGACGGCGCGGTCCAGGCTGACCGGCATCGACTGCACGCTGCGCGCACCGCTGTCGCGCAGGAATTGTTCGAAGCCATCGTCCTGATCCAGCACCAGGTAGTGATGCAGGCCGTCGAGTCGTTGCACTTCCAGCAGGCCCGGCACGCTGCGCGGTTCTGGCCCCTTGAACGGCACGTCGGCGACCCAGTGGGTGACCCGCGCGCAGAAATCCTCCGGCGCCGACATGTTCTTCAGCTGGCCATGCTCGAGGATGATCAGGTTGTCGGCGACGCGCTCGATTTCCTCCATCTGGTGCGAGCAATAGATCACCGTGCAGTCGTCGGTGGCGTTGCTGTACATCAGCGATTCGAGGAACGCACGCTTGGCGACGACGTCCAGGCCCAGCGTGGGTTCGTCCAGCACCAGCAGTTCCGGCCCCTGGGCCAGCGCCAGCGCCAGGTTGAAGCCGGCGCGTTCGCCGCGCGACAACTGGCTGATCTTCTGCTCGGGCAGCACGTTGTAGTGGCCGATCACGCCATCGAAGGCGGACTGGTTCCAGCGCCGATACAGCTTGCGCTGCATCGTGCTGACCTGGGCCACGCGCATCCAACCGGGCAAGGTGTGTTCCTCGTTGACGAAACCGATGCGACTGCGGTCATCCGGGGTCAGTCGCTGGCTGTCGCGGCCGAGGATGCGCGCTTCGCCCGCGGTCGGCGGCATGAAGCCGAGCAGGATGCGGAACAGGGTGGACTTGCCCGCGCCGTTGGCGCCGACGACGGCGTGGATGCGACCGCGCGGCACGGCCAGGTCCAGTTGGTCGAGCGCGAGCTTGCGGCCATAGCGTTTGCTCAGCGCGCGGGTTTCGATGACGTAGTCGGAGGAAGCGTCCATCTGGGTCTCGCTGAAAGTAGGGTTCAGTCGTCGGGGTCAGGCGCGTTTGCGCGGAACAAGTTGCTGAAACTCGTGGGCAACCCGCGCCTGCACCTCGTCAGGCGGGAAACCCAGCGGGATCACGTCGTTGATGAAGCGGCCGACGGCCTCGTCCAGGCGGCGCTCGCGTTCGGCGTCGCTCAGGCGCTGGCGTGGCTCGGCCACGTACAGGCCCATGCCTTGGCGCGATTCCAGCCAGCCCTCGGTGGTCAGTTCGGCGTAGGCCTTGGCTACCGTGTTCGGGTTGATGGTCAGTTGCTGGGCCAAGCCGCGCACGCTGGGCAACTGGTCGCCGGGCTTCAACTCGCTGGTGGCGATCTTCATCCTTACGGCATCGACGATCTGCTTGCCGATCGGGCGCGGATCGCCGGTGGCGATCTGGATCATCAGGGCTTGGGGTCGGGCCATTTGGGCGTCCTATCTGTACTATGTTTACTAGTACAGTACGAACGACCCGCATCCGTCAAGCCCCCTCGCGACGAAAAGGCTCCTGCGGCGACAGAACCCCGGATTCCGAGCCCGGGAGCACCCGGCACAAGCCAGGTTTTCCTTTCCCTTGCCGGCGGCCAACACGGAAACACCCTCTGCTTCCGTACGCCACCGGATGCGGTATAAAGGAGGCCATTCCGGCGGCTTCCGCCGGTTCGTCCAAGACTCCCTGGGAGGGGAACATGCGCAAGATCCTGACCGCCACCCTGCTGGCCCTGCCGCTGCTGGCCGCATCCCTGGCCGCCACCGCCGCCGACGGCGCGGTGGGCCGCTGGAAGACCATCGACGACAAGACCGGCAAGGTGAAGTCGATCGTGGAGATCTACACCACCACCAACGGCTCGCTGGCCGGCAAGGTGGTCGACGTCCTGCATTCGGACCGCGGCCCCAACCCGACCTGCGACAAGTGCACCGGCGATCGCAAGGACAAGCCGGTCAAGGGCATGGTCATCCTGTGGGGCCTGAAGGCCGATGGTGCCAACGAGTGGAGCGGCGGCACCATCCTGGATCCGGCCAACGGCAAGACCTACAAGTCGAAGATGGAACTGCAGGCCGGCGGCCAGAAGCTGGACGTGTCCGGCTGCATCGCCTTCATCTGCCGCGCGCAGACCTGGCAGCGCGAGTAAGCGCCACCGGATATCGCGTTCCCGACAGCCCGGCTCCGCCGGGCTGTCCTTTTTGGGCCATGCGATAATGGCCGACTCCCCGCAAGCCGTCCGCCATGAGCCGCACCGCCCTCGTTACCACCGCCCTGCCCTACGCCAACGGCCCCCTGCACCTGGGCCATTTGGTGGGCTACATCCAGGCCGACATCTGGGTCCGGGCCCGCCGGCTGGCCGGCAACACCACCCATTTCGTCTGCGCCGACGATACCCACGGCACCCCGATCATGCTGGCGGCGGAGAAAGCGGGCACCACGCCGGAGGCCTTCGTCGCCGACGTGCAGGCGGGCCACGAGCGCGATTTCGCCGCCTTCGGCGTGGCGTTCGACCACTACGATTCGACCAATTCGGCCACCAACCGCGAACTGACCGAGGCGTTCTACGCGAAGCTGGACGCCGGCGGCCACATCGCCCGCCGCAACGTCGCCCAGTTCTACGACCCGGCCAAGGGCATGTTCCTGCCGGACCGCTACATCAAGGGCATCTGCCCCAACTGCGGTTCGCCGGATCAGTACGGCGACAACTGCGAGGTCTGCGGCGCGACCTACGCGCCGACCGATCTGAAGGAACCCAGGTCGGTGCTGTCCGGCAGCACGCCGGAAATCCGCGACTCGGAACATTTCTTCTTCGAGGTCGGCCGTTTCGAGGCGTTCCTGCGCGAATGGCTGGCCGGCGACGTGGCGCTGCCGGGCGTGAAGGCCAAGCTGATGGAATGGCTGGACGCCGAGGGCGGCCTGCGCGCGTGGGACATCTCGCGCGACGCGCCCTATTTCGGCTTCGGCATTCCGGGGGCACCGGGCAAGTACTTCTATGTCTGGCTGGATGCGCCGATCGGCTACCTGAGCAGCTTCAAGGTGCTGTGTGCGCAGCAGGGCCTGGATTTCGAGGCGCACCTGCGCGCGGGCACCGACGTGGAGCTGCACCATTTCATCGGCAAGGACATCGTCAACTTCCATGGCCTGTTCTGGCCCGCGGTGCTGCACGGCACCGGCCATCGCGCGCCGACCCGGCTGCACGTCAACGGCTACCTGACCGTGGATGGCGCCAAGATGTCCAAGTCGCGCGGCACCTTCGTCAAGGCGCGCACCTACCTGGACGTCGGCCTGGAAGCCGAAGCGCTGCGCTACTACTACGCGGCGAAGTCCTCCGGCGGCGTCGACGACCTGGATCTGAACCTGGGCGACTTCACCGCGCGGGTGAATGCCGATCTGGTCGGCAAGTTCGTCAACCTGGCCAGCCGCTGCGCCGGCTTCATCGACAAGCGCTTCGGCGGCCGGCTGGCCGACGTGCTGCCGGACCATGCCATGTATGACCGCTTCGTCGCCGCGTTAGGGCCGGTGCGCGAAGCCTACGAACGCAACGACCCGGCCGCGGCCATCCGCGCGACCATGGCGCTGGCCGACGAGGCCAACCGCTACATCGACGACAGGAAGCCGTGGGTGATCGCCAAGCAGGACGGCGCCGACGCCGAACTGCAGGCCGTCTGCACCCAGGGCCTGAACCTGTTCCGCGTGCTGGCCGCTGCGCTCAAGCCTGTGCTGCCGCGCACCGCAGCGCAGGCAGAAGCCTTCCTGGCTTCGCCAATCACCGCCTGGCCGGATCTGGATGCGCCGCTGATCGGCAACGTCATCCAGCCCTACGCCGCCCTGTTCACCCGCATTGACCCGAAACTGATCGACGCCATGACCGAAGCCTCCAGGGAAACCCTCGCCCCCGCCGCTGCCGCGCCCGCACCGGCAAAGGCCACCGTCACCGCGCCCACCAAGCCGGCTGAAACGGTCGGCGGCGATGCGACCGCGACCATCGGCATCGACGACTTCGCCAAACTCGACCTGCGCATCGGCAAGGTACTGGCCTGCGAGTTCGTCGACGGTTCGGACAAGCTGCTGCGTTTTGAACTGGATGCGGGTGATCTCGGCAAGCGCCAGATCTTCTCGGGCATCCGCGCCAGCTACGGCGAGCCGGAAAAGCTGGTCGGACGCCACGTGGTGTTCATCGCCAACCTGGCCCCGCGCAAGATGCGTTTCGGCCTGAGCGAAGGCATGATCCTGTCGGCCGGCTTCGACGGCGGCGCGCTCGCCCTGCTGGACGTCGACGGTGGTGCGCAGCCGGGCATGCCGGTTCGCTGAGCCGTCCCTGGCGACCAGTCACCCCTGTCGCGGCCCGGAATCCGCCTTCGCATGAGCAACGCCGTACCCGCGCTGGTTGAACGGCTCGATCGGCTGTTGCCGCAGACCCAGTGTGGCCAGTGCGGCTTCGACGGTTGCCGTCCCTATGCCGAGGCGATGGCGCGTGGCGAGGCGGATGTGGATCGCTGTCCACCCGGTGGCGATGCCGGCGCGCGCGCCCTGGCCCGTCTCCTCGATCGTCCGGCGCTGCCTTATGATCGCGAGCGCGGTGAACACAAGGCACCTGCGATCGCCGTGGTCATCGAGGCCGACTGCATCGGTTGCACCAAGTGCATCCAGGCCTGCCCGGTCGACGCCATCATCGGTGGCGCCAAGCACATGCACGTGGTCATCGACCCGTTGTGCACCGGTTGCGAACTGTGCGTGCCAGCCTGTCCGGTCGACTGCATCGTGATGTCGCCGGCGCCATAGCCGGCGTTTTCCATCGCGCGGGAACGCCACGCGCGATGCCACTACTTCTGCGGCGCCTTGCACGCCGAGCAGATGCGCTCGACCTGGTAGCCGCGCGCACGCAGCTTCTCGACCACGCCGTCGCTGCCCAGCAGGTGCAGCGCGCCCACGATCACCAGCGTGTCGTCGCGGGAGGACCCGGTCAGCCGCTTTTCGATCTTCGGCACCCAGTTGTCGTTGCGATCGACATTGATGCGCTGGTACAGGCGCGGATACTCGCGTTTCATCTCCGCGGCCATTTCCTCCCACAGCATGGCGGCGTCGCCGCGCCGCCAGGCCGCGTGCAGCTTCTCGGTCTGGCCGGGGCCCTTCTCCGCCTGTTCCAGCACTTCCTTTAGGAACTGGCGCTGCTCCACCGCATCCATGCCATCGAGCAGGGTGATCTGATCCATGGCCTGTTCCAGTCCGCTGGCGGGTTTGCCGGCGGCCTTGGCCTGTTCCATGAAATGCGCGTCCAGGCCGATCTTGGGATCCAGTCCCTGCCGCATCATCTCGGTCACGCTGATGGTCAAGCCGACAAACCAGGGCTTGAACGCGGCCAGATTGGCGATCGGCATGCCGTTTTTGCCGGCATAGGCTTCCAGCATCGTCCAGGTGGCCTCGTCCAGATCATCGCGCAGGCTCTTGCCGTCGCTGCGCAACGCGGCCTGCATCATCCGGGTCGACAACGCCGGCCCCATTTCGTCCGGGGACAGTTCGAACATCAACGATTCGGCATCGGCGAACGCGCCGTCCACGTCGCGCGCCAGCGGATAGTCCGCGGGTTTGAGCATATGGAACGAGCCCAGCAGGTACACCGCGTTGTCGCTGTCGGAGACTTTCCAGAGCAGCGGCACCGGCGCGTCGGCCTGAGATTCCGGCGCATCGGCGAATGCCGGCAAGGCGAAGCCGGCGAGCACGGCCAGGCCGGCGATGCGCAAGCGGCCCATCTTCCTGCGGGACGTCTGATTCATGGAGCAGTGGCCTTCCGGGGTGAGGGCGCCGAGGCTGCGGGCGCGGGTGTGTAGGTCTGTTCGCCGGCCGTGATCGCCAGATCCAGCCGGTTTTCCGGCGGCGGCAACGGGCAGGTCGCGAACGGTGTGAACGCGCAGGGCGGGTTGTAGGCCTGGTTGAAATCCAGCCAGACCTTGCCATCCGCCACCGCTGGCGCATCCAGGAAGCGTCCGGCCGGATAGCTGCCGTGGCCGCTGGTGCGATCGGCCAGCACGAAAAACAGCTCGCCTCCCGGGTCGCCCAGCGCTTCCAGTCGATAACGGCGTCCCTCGCGCTCGAACTCGACCACGCCAGGATTGGGCGAAGGCGTGGTGACGCCGATGATGTCGACGATGGGAATGGTCTTGCCGGGTGGATGCGGGATGAAGCGCGCCTGGATTTTCCAGTCCGCGTCCATCGGCCAGTACTTCAGGCCGGCGAACTGCAGCCGGCTGGCCGCATCGGCGTGTTTCACCCGCAGGGCGTGACGCCCCCCGCGTTCGATCACGGTCAACCATCCCTTGCCGTCGTCGAAACCGATGACGCCGGGTGACTCGTCATGATCACTGGGGATCTCGACCTTGCCCTTGAGCGGCTGGCCGTTGAACGTCATCGCCACGCCCGGTTCCGGCGTGAAATGGATGCGCCCCGCCTCGTCGGAAATCATGCCCAGCTTGGCCGGCCCGACCGCCAGACGGATGCCGCTGTCCGGACCGCTGCCGACGTAGTGCGCCTTGAGCTGGATCCAGTGCAGGCCGATCAGGCTGTTCCAGCCATCGGGCTTGAGCAGTTCGTCGCGACGCTCGCTGCGCCATTGCTGCTCGGCCGCGACGAAGGCAGGATCCTGTGTCTTCCGCGCCGCCGGCAGGTCACCGGGCGCCTCCCGCTGGCACGCGGCCAGCAGCAGCAATCCGGCGATGCCGGCATATCGTTGCCAATTGCCCATCACGTCCCCCGCTTGAACCCTTGTTCGATTTCCGACAGGTCGAGGCGTCGCCACACTCCCCCCGCCTGGCCCTCCCGCGCCTCGATGCGTTCGACATCGCGCAACAGCGCGTTCATTTCCGCCAGCGTCATCCCTCGCGGCGGCGGTACGCCATGCCGCGCCATCACCGCCAGTGCGGCGTCAAGGCGCGCATCATCGTCGCCCGCTCCTGCATCCGCGCAAGCGGCCAGCACATCATGCAGCAGCGCTTGCGGATCGGCATCCACCAGCAGGGCCGGCACCGCGCGCAGGCGTAGCCGCGATTCGCCGGCCGGTTCGACCACCAGGCCGAGCGATGCCAGCCAAGCCACGTGCCGGGTGCCCCAGCGTGCGTGCTCCCTGTCGACATCCGGTTCCAGCGGCAGCAGCAGCGGCTGCGCATGCAGGCCGATACCGGCGCGCGCGGTGCACAGGCGCGCCAGCATCAGTTGCTGATGCGCGGCCGGCAGATCCACCATCACCAGGCCCGCTTCGTCCTGGGCCAGCAGATAGCGACCATGCAGCACCGCGACCGCGAATCCGAGCGGCGGGATCGCGCCGTCCTGCGACATCGGCAGGGGCGGCATCGCCGGCTGCGATGGCAAAGCGCCGTGGTCGCCGTACAAGGCTTCGTAGAACGCGCGCGCTTCGCGCACCTGCGCCGCCGGCAGGGCGTGTCCCGCCAGGCCTTCGGCACCGCGGGGCATCGCCAGCGCCTGTTCCATCGTCGCCCGGGTTTCGGCCAGCGCTTCGTGCAGGGTGCGCAGGACGAAGTCGTAGATCAGGCGCGCGTCGCGGAAGCGCACTTCATGCTTGGCCGGATGCACGTTGACGTCGACCCGGGTGGGATCCAGGTCCAGGAACAGCACGTAGGCCGGCTGCCGTCCATGGAACAGCACCTCCTTGTAGGCGCTCTTGGCGGCATGGCCGATGTTGCGATCGCGGACCGCGCGGCCATTCACGTACAGGTACTGCTGATCGCCGGTCGCGCGCGAATAATTGGGTTGCGCGATCCAGCCATGCAGGCGCAATCCGGCCGCGGCATGCTCGATGCGCAGCGACTGGTCGACGAAGGTTTCACCCAGGGTTTCGCGCACCCGCGCGAGTGGATCGACGCCATCCGGCCGGTAGCGGCGCGACGGCTTGCCGTCCACGCCCACCCGCAGTTCAATCTCGGGGCGCGCCAGCGCGAGCGAGCGCAGCCATTCCTCGATATGGCCCAGTTCGGTGCGGCCCGCGCGCAGGAACTTGCGCCGCGCCGGCACGTTGTAGAACAGATCCCGCACTTCCACCGTGGTGCCTGGCGGATGTGGCGCCGGCGCCACTTCGCCAAGTTGACCGCCATCCACGCGCAGTGCCGCACCGTGCGCGTCGTCCGCGCGCCGCGACGTCAGCAGGAAACGGCTCACCGAGGCGATCGACGGCAGCGCTTCGCCACGGAAGCCCAGCGTGGCCACGGCTTCCAGATCATCCAGCGAAGTGATCTTGCTGGTGGCATGGCGCGAGATCGCCAGCGGCAGTTCCGCGGCGGGAATGCCGCCGCCGTCGTCGCGGATCCGGATCAGCCGGATGCCGCCATCCTCCAGGTCGATATCGATGCGGCGCGCGCCCGCATCCAGCGCGTTCTCCACCAGTTCCTTGACGACCGACGCCGGGCGTTCCACCACCTCGCCCGCGGCGATCTGGTTGATGAGGGTGTCGGGCAGTTGGCGGATCGGCACGTCGGGGCGGCGCGTTCGCCGTCGCGGGAAGTCAATGCGGATGATAGCCGAGCGATGCCCCGGCGCGGAGCACTCAGGGCGCGCCGGCGGCGCCGCCCGCGGCGGCGCTGCGTGCTTCGGCTTCGGCCTGCGCGCGCGCGGCGAACAGCGTGCCCGGCGGAGGCTGGCGGGTGAAGTAGGTGTTGACGCCATCCAGCACGGCGGCAGCGACCTTGCGCTGGTAGGCCGGATCCTTCAGCCGCTTCTCTTCGTCCGGATTGGAGATGAAGGCGGTTTCCACCAGCATCGAGGGCATGTCCGAGGTGCGCAGCACCGCGAAGTTGGCGCGTTCGATGTTCGGCTTGTGGTTGTTGCCGACCCGCTTCAGGCCATCGAGCACGTGGTTGGCGGCGTCTTCCGAGGCGCGCATGTGGCCGCTCTGGGCCAGGTCCAGCAGCACCGAGCCCAGCGTGTTGTCGACTTTCTGCAGGGCCACGCCACCGATCAGATCGGAGGCGTTTTCCTTGTCGGCCAGCCAGCGCGCGCGCTGCGAGGACGCGCCCTTCAGCGACAGCACGTACACCGATGAGCCACGCGCCGAGCGGTTTTCCGCGGCGTCGGCATGGATGGACACGAAGATGTCGGCACCGGCGGCGCGGGCCTTGCGGGCGCGCATGTTGAGCGGAATGAAGACATCGCTGTCGCGCGTCATGTAGGCCTTCATGCCCTGGGTGGCGTTGATCTGGCGGGCCAGTTCGCGGCCGATCGCCAGCACCACGTTCTTCTCGTAGGTGCCGCCCTGGCCGACCGCGCCTGAATCCTGGCCGCCATGGCCCGGATCGATGGCCACGATCAGGGGACGCATGCCGGCGCGCATGCCGACCTTGGGCGCCGGTTCCTGCGGGGCCGCGACGGACGCGGGTTCCTCCGGCGCCGGCGTGGCCGGTTTGCCGGTGGCGATGGTGTACGGCACGCCACCGGCGGTCACGCCGGCCGCGTTCGGCTGCGCGGGCGCGACCTGGGCGGTGGGCTGGCCGTTGAGGATGGCCTGCGGGGACGGGGACGACGATGCCGGCGCAGCTTCGGCCGGACGCGGCGCGGGTGCATTGGCCTGCTGCGCGACCTGGGCCGCCAGCGCCGCGGTGGCCTGGCCGGCCGAAGGTGTCGGCGCGACTTCGCTCGGCGCGGCCGAGGCAGGCGCGGACGACGACGGGGTGGTCACGGCGGGCGCCTTGGCGACGGCGTTGGCGGGACCGTCGCCGGGCCATTCGATGACCAGGCGTGCACCGCCGCCGACGCTTTCCACGCGCGGTTTCAGCGCAGTGATCGGCCCGGCCAGGTCGAACACGACCCGCAGGGTGCCGGGACTGGGCTGGCCGGTCCGCACTGCGGTGACCACGCCCTGCCCGCTGGGCAGCTTCAGGCCGCGCGCCGCGCTGGACGCGGGCAGATCCACGACCAGGCGCTCGGGGCCATGCAGGGCCAGGGTCTTGAACTCGCCCTTGCCCTGCAACTGGATTTCCGCCCGGGTGCCGGTCGCGCCGTTGCTCAGCTGGACCGCGCTGACCTCACCGGCGGACGCGGTTCCGGCCCACGCCGAAGCCATCACCAGCCCGAGGGCGGCGACACATAGGCGTTGGAATGGAGGCTTCCCCGGGCGCATGGGGCGGATTCAAGCACCAACCGCGCCGGATTGCAAGAAGTTTTCCCTTAATAATCCGTGACCTGCCGGATCTTCCTATACCGCTGGGACAGGTGATCGAGGCAACTGGCGATCTTTTGTCAGCCGTCCCAGCCATTCCCAGCCCGCTCCGCTGCACGCCTCCAGGGTGGCGGAACGCCCGGATCCGTCCACCGCCAGCCTGACCCGCAGGTCGCAAGCCGGCAGCCCGGCGCCGCCGCGCTCGGGCCATTCCACCAGCCACAGGGTGGCGCTGCCCTCGTCCAGGCCCAGGAAATCCAGTTCCCCCGCATCACCGATGCGGTACAGATCCAGGTGCCAGGCTTCGCCGTCCGCCAGCGGATAACGTTCGACCAGTGTGTAGGTCGGGCTGCGGATGGCGCCCTGCACGCCCAGTGCGCGCAGCAGCGCGCGCGCCAGGGTGGATTTTCCTGCGCCGAGATCGCCTTGCAGGTGGACCACGGCACTGGTCGGCCGGCTCGCGGCGAGCGCGTGTCCGAGCGCGTCGGTCGCCTCGCTGTCGGGAAGAAACAGGGACAGGGATTCCATGCCGCGATTCTAGCCTTCGCGCGCTCAGGGATTGGCGAGGCCGCGCACGATCGGCATCAGATCCGAAGGCAGCAATCCACGTTCGCCGTCGGCGGCCGCGGCGTCGGCCGCAAGCGAATGCAGCAACGCGCCGGCACGCGCCGCGTCGAACGCCGGCAGTCCCTGCGCGCGCAGCGCCGCGATGATGCCGGTCAGCACATCGCCCATGCCACCGACCGCCATGCCGGGATTGCCGGCATCGAGCACGCAGGGCGTTTCCCGCGGGGCGGCGATGATCGTGCCCGCGCCCTTGAGTACGA
Source organism: Pseudoxanthomonas sp. 68-E7 (assembly GCF_057773145.1). Lineage (NCBI taxonomy): Bacteria > Pseudomonadati > Pseudomonadota > Gammaproteobacteria > Lysobacterales > Lysobacteraceae > Pseudoxanthomonas > Pseudoxanthomonas sp. 68-E7. The sequence goes on from NZ_JBYMTI010000002.1 coordinate 676,332, forward strand.
CCACGGACCCGTGACGTTCGGCCAGCGCGCGCGCGGCGGCCAGGCGATCCCGCTGGATTTCGCGCGTGTCCGCGCCCAGCAGCCGCGCCGCCTCGCCCGGATGCGGGGTCAGGATCGCGTCGTGAAGTTCGTGCGGATGCGCCACCAGCAGGTTGAGCGCATCGGCGTCCAGCACGCAGGGCTTGCCCGCGCGCAGCGCCAGTTCGAACAGACCCATTCCCCATTCGCCTTGCCCAAGTCCTGGCCCGAGCGCGATCACGTCGGCCTGCGGCAACAAGAGCGCCAGGTCCTCGCCGGATTCCACCGCGCGCACCATCGCTTCCGGCCTGCGCGCCAGGATTGGTCCGACATGGCGCTCGCGGGTAGCCACCCGCACCAGGCCGGCACCGGCGCGCAAGGCCGCCTCCGCGCACAACGCGATGGCGCCACCGCTGCCCTGGTCGCCGCCGATGCAGAGCACGCGTCCGGATTCACCCTTGTGGGTGTTGCGTCGCCGCGGCAACAACCAGCGCGCGAGCGCGCCCTGCCCCAGCCCGGTCGCCACCGGCGCAACGTCGGTGAAAATATCGTCCGGCACGTCGAGTTCGTCCAGCGCGCACGCGCCGGTGTACTCGAGCGCATCGCCGGTGCGCAACCCGACGTGTTCGGCAATGAACTGGAGGGTGCGCGAAGCCAGCACCGCCACGCCTGGCACCTGGCCGCGATCGGCGTCCACACCGCTGGGAACATCCAGCGAGAACACCGGCGCGCTCTGCGCGTTGATCGCTTCGATCAGCCGCGCGGATCCCGCCTCGGGCGCACGCGACAGGCCGATGCCGAACAGTGCGTCGACCACCAGATCCGCGGCGGGCAGGACGATGTCGAACAGTTCGACCCGGCCACCGGCGGCGATGTAATCGGTGCAGGCGCGCTGGCTGGACGGAGTGCGCGGCGCGTGCTCGTCCAGATGCGCCACCAGCACCGTGCGTCCGGAGCGACGCGCCAGCTGCGCCAACACGTAACCATCGCCCCCGTTGTTGCCCGGCCCGCACACCACCACGATCCGCTGCGCCTGCGGCCATTCGGCCAGCAGCTGGCGCCAGGCGGCCTGTCCGGCCCGCAGCATCAGGGCATGCGAATCGCCGCCCAGGCGGGCGGTCGCACGCGCATCCAGTTCGCGCGCGGCGTGGGTGTCGTACAGGGGAAAGCTGCCGGACATGCGGCCGATTCTATACTTGCCGCATGTCGTCCACCGCGCCCGCCCTGCTGCCGGACCCCGCCGCGCTCGCCACGCGGGTACGGGATCTGGCGCGCGAGTTCGGTTTCCAGCGCTGCGGCATCGCCGGCATCGAACTGGGGCCGGACGAGGATCACCTGCGCGACTGGCTGGCGCAGGGCCTGTACGGCTCGATGGACTGGATGGCGCGCCATGGCGACAAGCGCAGCCGGCCGCAGGAACTGCTGCCGGGGACCTTGCGGGTCATCTCGGTGGGCCTGGATTACGGCCGCAATGACGGCGACGACGCCTGGCGGACGCTGGCGGACGGCGAGCGCGCCTACGTGGCGCGCTACGCGCTGGGACGCGACTACCACAAGCTGATGCGCAATCGCCTGCAGCGGCTGGCCGAGCGGCTGCAGGAGGAAGTCGGGCCATTCGGCCATCGCGTGTTCGTCGACTCGGCACCGGTGCTGGAACGCGCGCTCGCGCGCAACGCGGGACTTGGCTGGATCGGCAAGCACACCTGCCTGATCGACAAGGAAGGCGGCTCCTGGTTTTTCCTGGGCGAGATCTACGTCGACCTGCCGCTGCCCATCGACGCGCCCGCCAGCGCGCACTGCGGCACCTGCGTGCGTTGCATCGACATCTGTCCGACCCGGGCAATCACCGCGCCCTACCGACTGGATGCGCGGCGCTGCATCTCCTACCTGACCATCGAGCACGACGGGGCGATACCTGAAGATCTGCGCGTGCCGATGGGCAACCGCATCTTCGGCTGCGACGATTGCCAACTGGTCTGTCCCTGGAACAAGTTCGCCAAGCGCCATGACGAACCCGACTTCCGCGCGCGCAACGATCTGGACACCGCGACCCTGCCGCAGCTGTTCGCCTGGGACGAAGCCGAATTCCTGCGCCGCACCGAGGGCTCGGCGATCCGCCGCAGTGGCCACGAACGCTGGCTGCGCAACATCGCCGTCGCGCTGGGCAATGCGCCGACGACACCCGAGGTGCTGGCCGCACTGGCCTCGCGCCGCGATGATCCGTCGGCGCTGGTGCGCGAGCATGTGGCGTGGGCGTTGCAGCGGCATTCGCAGCCATGACACCGTCCCCGTAGGAGCGACGTGAGTCGCGACGACGGAAACCATCCGGTCGCGACTCACGTCGCTCCTACAAGGTGCTTCCTGAAGATCAGCCGCGCTTGCGCAGCTCTTCCAGCAGGACGCGGGTGACCGGATCGCTGACTTCGGCCTGGTCCTTGAGCGCCGGCAGCAGGCCATTGGCCAATTGCTTGCCCAGCTCCACGCCGAACTGATCGAAGGCGTTGATGCCCCACAGCACCGATTGCGCGTACACGCTGTGCTCGTACATGGCGATCAGGCCGCCCAGGGTCTGCGGGGTCAGCGCGTCGAGCAGGATCAGCGTGCTGGGGCGACTGCCCGGATACGCGCGGTGCGGATCTTCGCTGCCCTGCCCGTTCGCCAGCGCCTCGGTCTGCGCCAGCAGGTTGGACATCAGCGCCAGGTGGTTCTCGGCGTAGGGATCGTCGTTGCGGACGGTACCGATGAAATCCAGCGGCACGATGCCGGTGCCCTGGTGCAACGCCTGGAAGAAGCTGTGCTGCACATCGGTGCCGGCCCCACCCCACCATACCGGCACGGTGTCCACGCCCACCGGGCTGCCGTCCAGCTTCACCGACTTGCCCAGGCTCTCCATCACCAGTTGTTGCAGGTAGGCCGGCAGCAGTGCCAGGCGCTGGTCGTAGGTCATCACGCCATGCGCGGCATGGCCGAGCGCGTTGCGGTTCCAGATCGCGGTCAGCGCGTGGCGTACCGCGATGTTGCCGGCGGGCGCGGTGTTCAATACGTGCGCATCGAAGTCCGAGGCGCCGGCCAGCAGTGCCTCGAAGCGCTCGAAACCGATCGCCAGCGCGATCGGCAGGCCGACCGCCGACCACAACGAGTAGCGGCCACCGACCCAGTCCCACATCGGCAGGACGCGCGCCGCATCGATCGCGAACGCGGCGGCCGCGCGCTCGGGATTGGCGCTGACCGCGTACAGCCGGTCGCTGCTGCCCAGCCAGTCGCGCAGGATGCCGCCGTTGAGCAGGGTTTCCTGGGTACCGAAGGTCTTGGAAATCAGGATGGCCGCGGTCTTGCGCGGATCCAGCGGCGCCAGCACGCGCTGGGCGGCTGCGCCGTCGACGTTGGAAAGAAAATGCACGCGGAAGCGGCCCGGCAACGGGCCGCGCAACGCATCGGCCACCAGCCGCGGGCCGAGATCGGAACCGCCGATGCCGACACTGACGATGTCGGTGACATCGCTGGCTTCCAGATCCGCGATCAGCGCGGCCATGCGCTCGCGCACCGCGCTGGCGGTGGCGAAGGCCTCGCGCGCGACGGCGGCCCCGGAGTGATTGCCGCGCAGGGCCGTGTGCAGGGCGGCGCGGCCTTCGGTGACGTTGACCTTCTCGCCATCGAACAGGCGCTGGAACGCGCCCGTCAGATCCCGCGATTCGCCCAGCGCGAGCAGCGCCGACAACGCGTCGCGGTCATAGCCCTGGCGGGCGAAGTTGAAATACAGCGGGCCGTGGCGCAGTGCGAAGTCGTTGGCGCGCGCCGGATCCTGCGCCAGCAGCGCCGGCAGGGATTGCCCGCGCAGGCGCGCGGCGTGGGACTGCAATGCGTCGAAACCCGGTGTCTGGCTCATGCGGCCTGCTTGGGGATGCTGTGGTTGGTGTGGGTGATCGCGTTGTTGCCGTCCACGTAGATCAGCTTGGGCTGGAAGCGCTCGGCTTCCTCCTCGCTCATGCCGGCGAACGCGGCGATGATGATCAGGTCGCCGATCTGCACGTGGCGCGCGGCGCCACCGTTGAGCGAGATGATGCCGCTGCCTTCGTCGGCGCGGATGGCGTAGGTGGAAAAACGCGCACCGTTGGTCACGTCCCAGATGTGCACCTGCTCGAACTCGCGGATGCCGCTGGCGTCCAGCAGCAGGCCGTCGATGGCGATCGAGCCCTCATAGTTCAGTTCGGCGTGGGTGACGGTGGCGCGGTGGATCTTGGTCTTGAGCAGGCTGAGTTGCATGGCGGGGGTGACGGACCACGGAGGAAGCGGAAGTTTAGCAGCGGCCGGCGGCGGCCGCCGTGCATGCGGCGCGTGAAAACGCGCGAAACAGGAAGCGGACGAAGGGCGCCGCGCTCACCACTCCAGGTTGTCGATCAGCCGGGTCCGGCCCAGGCGGGCGGCGACCAGCGCGACCCGGCTACCGGTTTCGCCATCCGCCGGCTCGCTCAGGTCGGGTCGACGCACCGTGGTGTAGTCCACCACGAAGCCGGCCTCGGCCAGCTGGCGGCTGGCGGCGCTTTCGACCTCCACCCGCGGGTTTCCAGCGACGATGCCGTCGCGCATGGCGGTGAGCACGCGGCGGATCTCCGCGGCGCGCGGGCGCTCGTCCGCCGAGAGGTATTGGTTGCGCGAACTCATCGCCAAGCCGTCGCTCTCGCGCACGATGCTGCCGGCGAGCAGTTCGATCGGGAATGCCAGGTCCGCCACCATCTGCCGGATGACCGCCAGTTGCTGGTAATCCTTCTTGCCGAAGGCCGCCAGGTCCGGCTGCACCTGGTTGAACAGGCGTGCGACCACGGTGCACACGCCATCGAAATGACCGGGACGGTGCGCGCCTTCCAGCAGGCTGCTGACGCCCGGCACGTGCACCCGGGCGGCCAGTTCCACGCCGAACGGATACATCGATTCCACCGTGGGCAACCACAGGACATCGCAACCGGCGCCCTCGAGACCGCTCATGTCCGCTTCCGGCGTGCGCGGGTAGCGGGTGAAGTCCTCGTTGGGACCGAACTGGGTCGGATTGACGAACACGCTGGACACCACGCGGTCGGCGTACTGCCGCGCCAGCATGACCAGCGAGTAATGGCCCGCATGCAGGTTGCCCATCGTCGGCACCAGCGCGACTTTCAGGCCCTCGCGTTTCCATTGCCTGACGCGGGCGCGCAGATCGTGCGGTTCGGTGATGGTTTCTAGCATGTAGGTGTCCGCGGAAAGTGCGCTGGCGCGCCGCGCCGGAAGCGTGGCTCAGTAGGAATGGCTGGCGTCGGGGAAGCTGCCGTCGCGCACAGCGTCGGCGTAGGCGCGCACGGCGCCGGCGATCGAACCGCCTTCGGCGAGGAAATCCTTGACGAACTTCGGCCGGCGGTGGCCGCTGTCCAGGCCGAGGAAATCATGCAGCACCAGCACCTGGCCATCGCAGTCCGGGCCGGCGCCGATGCCGATGGTCGGGATCGCGATGTCGGCGGTGATGGCGGCGGCCAGCGGCGACGGCACGCATTCCAGCACCAGCAGCGCCGCGCCGGCTTCCGCCACCGCGCGGGCATCGGCACGCAGGCGCGCGGCGGCGGCCTCGTCGCGGCCTTGTACCTTGTAGCCGCCGAACTTGAGCACCGACTGCGGGGTCAGGCCCAGGTGCGCGCAGACCGGGATGTCGCGCTCGGCCAGGAAGCGGATCACTTCCAGCTTGTGGCCGGCGCCTTCCAGCTTGACCATCTCCGCGCCCGCCTGCAGCAGCGCGATCGAGGCGTCCAGCGCGCGCTCGGGCGTGGCGTCGGACTGGAACGGCAGATCGCTGATCAGCAGCGCGCGGTTCAGGCCGCGGGCGACGGCGGCGGTGTGGTAGGCGACGTCGGCGGTGCTGACCGGGAGGGTCGAATCGTGTCCCTGCACCACCATGCCCAGCGAATCGCCGACCAGGATCAGGTCGGCGCCATTGGCATCGAAGACCCGGGCGAAACCGGCGTCGTAGGCGGTCAGCATGACCAGCTTGCGTCCATCCCGCTTGGCCTCGGCCAGGGCGGGAACGGTCCAGGGCTTGCTATCGGCGTGGGTGCTCATGGGAATGCATTATCCCCTCATAACGGCTGGATGTTCGACCTTTCCAGGCCGGACGCTGCATCCCGCGCGTAGCCGTGCCCCGGGATCCAGGCATCCGGCGCCACGTCCAGCAGCGGCACCAGCGCGAAGGCGCGTTCGTGCAGGCGTGGATGCGGCAACTGCAGTCCGGGCACATCGAGCACCCGATCCCCGAACAACAGCAGATCCAGATCCAGCCGGCGCGGGCCCCAGCGCTGCTCGCGGCTGCGATCGCGGCCGAACTCGCGCTCCACCGCGAGCAGGTGCTCCAGTAACGTAACCGGTTCCAGCGTGGTGCGGAGCACGGCCACGGCATTGATGAAATCGGGCTGCGCTTCCAGGCCCCAGGCCGGGGTGCGGTAGAGCCGCGACAACGCCAGGCATTCGGTTTCCGGCAGTTGCCCCAGCCGGACGGCGGCCGCGCGCACGCTGGCCTGGGCGTCGCCCAGGTTCGCGCCCAGGCCGACGAAGGCCGTGGCCGGCGGATTCATTCCGGCGAAGCGGCGCTGCTGCGACGGCGACGGCGGCGACGACGGCGACCTTGCGGCCCCCCCTCTTCGTCCGCCGTGCCCGGAGCGGAAACCAGCGCGTTGGCCAGGACCTCGGGCGATTGCGCCTGGGCCTCCCGCCAGAACGCCACGTCCTCGGCATGTTCGCTGGATGCGGAAAGACGCAGGACCAGGAAATCGAAGGCGGCGCGGAAGCGCGGATGGGTCAGCAGGCGCATGACCCGCTTGCGCTGGCGGTTGCCAAAGCGCGTCTGCAACAGCCAGATCTCCTGCATCGGCAGCGAGAAGCGGCGTGGCAGCGCGATGGTATTGAGCTGGTGCAGGGTCACTCGATCGGCGGCGCGGCGCTGCGCTTCCTCCGCATGCACGCCCTGGGCCTGCAGCGCCATCAGGGCGCGGCAGTATGCCGGCCACAGCAGCAAGGCGAACAGGAACGCCGGCGACACCGGCTCATCGTTGGCCACGCGCCGATCGGTGCCGGCCAGGCCTTCGAGCAGCATGCGGCGCAGCGCCCCGCTGCGGTTGGACGCCAGTGCCGCGGCGGTCTCCGGCAGCAGCACGCCGAGCAGGCCGAAACGCTCCAGGCCCTCGAAGCTGGCCACCGCGTGGCCGGACAGGAACAGCTTGAGGATTTCCTCGAACAACCGCGCCGGCGCGGCGTCGGAAAGCAGCGACGCCAGCCGCGCGATGGGCTCCGCGGTGGCCGGCTCGATCGAGAAGCCCAGCTTGGCGGCCAGGCGCACCGCGCGCAGCATGCGCACGGGGTCCTCGCGGTAGCGCTGCTCGGGGTCCCCGATCAGGCGCAGCGTGCGGGCCTGCACGTCCTCGAAACCGCCGACGTAGTCGCGCACCGAGAAATCCTCGATGGCGTAATACAGCGCATTGGCAGTGAAGTCGCGACGGATCGCATCGTCCTCGACGGTGCCGTAGACGTTGTCGCGGACCAGCCGGCCATTCTCCATTTCGCGATCGCCGCTGCCGTCGTCGCTGTTGGCGCGGAAGGTGGCGACCTCGATGATCTCGCTGCCGAACACCACGTGGGCCAGGCGGAACCGGCGGCCAATCAGCCGGCAATTGCGGAACAGCTGCTTGACCTGCTCCGGGGTGGCGTCGGTGGCGACGTCGAAATCCTTGGGGTGCCCACCGACCAGCAGGTCGCGCACGGCCCCGCCGACCAGGTAGCCGGCGAAGCCCGCGTCACGCAGCCGGTACAGCACGCGCAGGGCATTGGGACTGATGTCCTTGCGCGATATCGGGTGCTGGTCGCGGGGAATGCTGCGCAGGGTGATGTTCGGGGTAATGGTGGCGGTTCCGTTGGTTGTCTCGTCGCCCCGGCGGGCGATTGCCGAAGGCCGGGGTAGCCGCATATACTAATGCGCTTCGCCGGCATCACCCAAACGCTCCCTTCGTCTAGTGGTTAGGACGTGGCCCTCTCAAGGCTAAAACAGGGGTTCGAGTCCCCTAGGGAGCGCCAAACCGGCTGGACATGGCACGGGCCCGGCCCGTCGCGCCGGGGCCGGCAGGTCGTCCGCCGGCCTTCCTTCCCCGTCCCCTACGCCATGCCGCTGTGCCGCAGCAGCGCGTCGATGCGTGGTTCGCGTCCGCGGAACGCCCTGAAATTCTCGGCCGCGCCACGGCTGCCGCCGCGCGCCAGCACCTCGCCGCGGAAACGGGCTCCGGTCTCGGCCAGTTGCGCAGGCGCTTCCTCGAACGCGGCATAGGCGTCCGCGCTCAGCACCTCGGCCCATTTGTAGCTGTAGTAACCGGCCGCGTATCCGCCGGCAAAGATGTGGCTGAACTGGTGCGGAAAGCGGTTCCAGGCCGGCGGTCGGTTCACCGCGATCTCGTCGCGCACGCGCTCCAGCAGCGCAAGCACGCTGTCGCCGGCCGGGTCGCGGCCGCCGGCATGCAGCAGCATGTCGAACAGGCCGAACTCCAGTTGCCGCACGGTCGCCATGCCGCTCTGGAAGTTCTTCGCCGCCAGCATCCGATCGAACAGATCGCGCGGCAGCGGCTCACCGGATTCCACGTGCGCGGTCATCGCCCGCACGCGCTCCCATTCCCAGCAGAAGTTCTCCATGAACTGGCTGGGCAGCTCCACCGCGTCCCATTCCACGCCGTTGATGCCGGCCACCGCCAGCTCGCCGACCCGGGTCAGCAACTGGTGCAGGCCATGGCCCATTTCATGGAACAGGGTGGTGACTTCGTTGTGGCTGAAGGTCGCAGGCTTGCCATCGGCGCCGCGGCCGAAGTTGCAGACCAGGTATACCAGCGGCGTCTGCACGCCCTGCCCCGCCGCGCGCTCGCGGCGGTTGCGGCCATCGTCCATCCAGGCGCCGCCGCGCTTGCCTTCGCGTGCGTACAAATCCAGGTAGAACTGGCCCACCAAGCCGCCTTCGCCATCGACGAGGCGGTAAAAGCGCACGTCCGGGTGCCAGACCGGCGCCTGGTCCGGCTCGACCCTAAGACCATACAGCGCATGGATCAGATCGAACAGGCCGGCCAGCACCCTGGGTTCGGTGAAGTACTGCTTCACCTCCTGCCCGGAATAGCTGTAGCGCGCCTGCTTGAGCTTCTCGCCGGCCCAGGCCAGGTCCCAGGCCTGCAGGTCCGCCAGACCCAGTTCGTCGCGCGCGAATGCCTCCAGTTCCGCGCGGTCGCGCCGCGCATGCGGCAGCGCCCGGCTGCCCAGATCACGCAGGAAGGCCAGCACCGCCTGCGGACTGTCGGCCATCTTGGTGGCCACCGAATAATCCGCATAGCTGGCGAATCCCAGCAACGCCGCCAGTTCGGTGCGCAGGGCCAGGATGCGTTCGATCAGCGGGCTGTTGTCCAGCCCCGCATCGTCGCCCAGTTCGGAGGCACGTACCGCGCTGGCGCGATAGAGCTGCTCGCGCAGTGCCCGATCCTCGGCATAGGTCTGCACCGGCAGGTAGCACGGCATCTGCAGGGTCAGCTTCCAGCCGTCGCGTCCGTCCTTTTCGGCCTGCGCGCGGGCGGCGGCCAGCACGTCCGCGGGCAATCCGGCCAACCGCGCCTCGTCCTCGACATACAGCGCCCACGCGTCGGTGGCGTCGAGCACGTTGTTGGAGAACTTCGCCGACAGCGCCGAGAGTTCCTCGCGGATGGCGCTGAAGCGCGCCTTGCCCGCGTCGTCCAGTTCGGCGCCGCCCAGGCGGAAATCGCGCAACGCGTTTTCCAGTACCTTGCGCCGCGCCTCGTCGTAGCCGGCGGCTTCCGGCGACTGCGCCAGCGCCTTGTACTGCGCGTACAGGGCCAGGTTCTGTCCCAGCGCGCTGCCGAAACGGGTGACCTTGGGCAGGTTGGCGTTGTAGGCCTCGCGCAGTTCCGGCGTATTGACCACCGCCTGCAGGTGGGTGACCTGTCCCCACGCCCGGTACAGCCGCTCGGTGGCGTCGTCGAGCGGCACCACGAAGCCGTCCCAGCTCACCGGCGCCACCGCCTCGGCCCGCTTCACTTCCGCCTCCGCCTCGGCCAGCAACCGGTCGATGGCGGGGGTGATCTGATCGGGGCGGATCGCGTCGAAGCGCGGCAGGCCGGAGAAATCGAGCAGCGGAAGGGTCACGGGGAACTCCTGGAATCGGGCGGCGTGTACGCGAAACACCTGTCCTAGGTGGAGGCGGCCGGCCCGGATCCAAGCACCGGACCCCGTCCACCCGTGTTCGTCAGCGCACCGCCGAGGACAGTTCGGGCAAGGACCGGCCGGCGGATGCGGCCGAAATCGCGGCGTCGCTGGTTTCCACGTCGATGCCGTTGTCCCGGTACCAGGCGGGATCGTAGTAGCTGTGCGCATAGCGCTCGCCGGCATCGCAGAGGATGGTGACGATCGAACCGGCGCGCCCGGCCTGCTTCATCCGCTGCGCCGCCCACAGCACGCCGACGAAGTTGGTGCCGGTGGAGCCTCCCACGCGTCGTCCCAGCCGCGCGCTGACCTCGCGCATCGCCGCCAGCGAGAGCGCATCCGGCACCTTGACCATCGCGTCCACGCAACTGGGCAGGAAGCTTGCCTCCACCCGCGGCCGGCCGATGCCTTCGATGCGGGAACCGCCGGTGCTGGCCAGGTCGCGCCACGGACGGCCTGCCAGCGCTTCCCGATAGCCGTCGAAGAACATCGAGACCTCCGGATCCGCGCACAGGATGTCGGTGGCGTGCTGGCGGTAGCGCACGTAGCGGCCCAGGGTGGCGGCGGTGCCGCCGGTACCGGGACTGCAGACGATCCATGCCGGCACCGGGTGCGGTTCTGCCGCCATCTGCTTGAAGATCGACTCGGCGATGTTGTTGTTGGCGCGCCAGTCGGTGGCGCGCTCGGCGTAGGTGAACTGATCCATGAAATGCCCGCCGGTCTCGCGTGCGAGCTGGCGCGATGCGTCGTCCAGATCGCAGGCGCGTTCGACCAGGTGGCAGCGCCCGCCTTGGAATTCGATGGCAGCGATCTTTTCCGGAGAGGTGCTGGCCGGGATCACCGCGATGAAGGGGACACCGAGCAGGCGGGCGAAATACGCCTCCGATACCGCAGTCGATCCGCTGGACGCCTCGATTACCGGCGCGCCCTCGCGCAGCCAGCCGTTGGCCAGCGCATACAGGAACAGCGAACGCGCCAGCCGGTGCTTGAGACTGCCGGTGGGATGGCTGGACTCGTCCTTGAAATAGAAGTCGATGTCCGGATAACCGGGCAGCGACAGCGGAATCAGATGGGTGTCGGCCGAACGATTGAAATCGGCTTCGATTCTGCGGATGGACGCGGCCACCCAGTGACGGTGCGACATGGAGCGGGAATGTCCGGAAGGAAACGGTCGCCCGGCATTATCCCACTCCCGGCCAGCGGATGTTCCCGGACGACGGGCGCCGTCCGGGAGTGCTCCGCTCAGATCCGGGGCAGATCGAACACCAGCACTTCCGCGCTGCGACCGGCACCGACCGTGATCAGCGGCTCGCCTTCGTACAGCAGCGCATCGCCGGCCGCCAGCGCGTGACCGTTGACGGTGAGCTCGCCCCGCGCCACGTGCACGTACCCCAGGCGGCCATCGGCCAGGCGCAGTTCGGCCTTCTCGTCACCGTCGAACAGGCCGGCGTAGACACGTGCGTCCTGGTGCAGGGCCACCGAGCCGTCGGCGCTGTCCGGGCTGGCGATCAGGCGCAGGTGCCCCTGCTTGTCCGCGGCGGAAAACGCCTTCTGCTCATAGGACGGCGCCACACCCTGCCGGTCCGGGATGATCCAGATCTGCAGGAAATGGGTGGTGCCGGTTTCGCTGTAGTTGAACTCGGAATGCTGCACGCCGGTACCGGCGCTCATCCGCTGCACGTCACCGGGCACGATGCTGGACGCATTTCCCATCGAATCCTTGTGGCCGAGCGCGCCCTCCAGCACGTAGCTGATGATTTCCATGTCGCGGTGGCCGTGCTGGCCAAAGCCGCGTCCGGCTTCCACCCGATCCTCGTTGATGACCCGCAGCGGGCCCCAGTGCACGTGGTTGTCGTCGTAGTAGCCGGCGAAAGAGAAGCTGTGCCAGGAATCCAGCCAGCCATGGTTGGCGTGGCCGCGTTCGGCGGCCGGGCGCAGGGTGATCATCGGGAACCTCCTCGGGAAACGTTGGCGAAAGGATGCGGTTCCGCGGAAGCAGGATAAACAGCTCGCCGACCAATGGGCTGTTCCAATTTCAGGATGATTGGCATTCAAACAGCAAAAACAAGGCCACTACTGGAACAACATGGCCCCCGCCCCGCTTGAGCCCCGGCGGCGATCCGGGCCAAGGCGCGGTGCCTGGATCCCTGCGCTGCGCGACCCGTGCGCTCCGGCCGGCACGCGAACCACAATCAATGTCATTCCGCCGTGCGCGTTGCTTTAAACTTGTCGGGTTTCCGTTTCGATGCTCTGCCAATGCCCTTCGTCGTCACCGAGAATTGCATCAAATGCAAATACACCGATTGCGTGGAAGTCTGTCCGGTGGATTGCTTCCACGAAGGCCCGAACTTCCTGGTGATCGACCCCGATGAGTGCATCGACTGCACGCTGTGCGAGCCGGAATGCCCGATCAATGCGATCTATCCGGAGGACGATGTCCCCGCCGGACAGGAAAACTACGTGCAGTTGAACGCGGAGCTGGCCAAGGACTGGCCGGTGATCACCACCCGCAAGGAACCGTTGCCCGACGCCAAGGAATGGGAAGGCAAGCCCGGCAAGCTGCCGCTGCTGGAGCGCTGAGCCTCCGCTCGTCCGCAGGCGCGGCGCCACCCCGCCTCTTCGGCTTCGTCATCCGCCTTGGCGGATCTGGCCTGAAATCCCCTCGCCGGCCTGGCCGCGAGGTCCGCAAGAAAAAGGCGCCCCGAAGGCGCCTTTTTCATGGCCGATGCGGGCAAACTCAGTTGCCGAGCTTGGCCTTCAGCGCCGCGATCAGCTTGGTGGCCGCCTCGCCCTGCGCCGGCAGGCCACGCGGGTCCACCGCGGAGACATAGGCGCCATCCTGCAGACTGACCACGCGCACCAGGAAGTTGCTGCCTTCGTAGTTCACGTCGTAGGTGCCCAGCAGTTGCGCGCGGCTGGCGATGCTCACGCCTTCGATGCCGCCCAGCGCGTCACCGACCTTGGCGAAGGCCTCGTCGCGGCTGCCGGCGGTGTTGAAACCGGTGCTGGACGCCGCCGCCGGGGCGCTGCCCTGGCCCTGCGACTGCACCTGCGAGGCGGTGTTGGGCAGGGTCATCGCGCCAGCGCTGCTGGGCAGGTTGAGATCCGGCGGCACTTCCAGCGGACGCATTTCCGGGCTCAGCGCGTAGTCGCCCTTGGCGCCCTTCTTGCTGAACCACTTGCAGCCCGACAGGCCGCCGGCCACGGAAACGGCCAGCAGCGCGAGGGCGAGCGGACGCATGAGCGAAGGCGAAAAACGCATGGTGATCTCCTGGGTTCAGGCCGCGATCGTATCGCGGCTGGATTGTTCTTCGAGTCGACGGGCCAGTCCGGCCAGTCGATCCGCGGTGTCCTGGTGAGGGGCGGACAACGGCAACAGGGGCAGTCGCAGCCCGGCGCCGATGTCCTGGCGCTGCAGCAGCGCCTTGACCGGGATGGGATTGGATTCCACCCCGAGGAAGCCATAGATCTCGCCCAGTTCCGCGTCCAGCGCGGCAACCGCCGCGGTGTCCCCGGCGCGGGCGCGATCGCAGAGGCGACGGAAGCTGCGGGGCAATGCGTTGGAACCGACCGAGATGAGTCCATCGGCCCCCGCCAGCATGGCCCGGCCGGCCGTCGGATCGTCGCCGCTGAGGATGGCGAAACCGTCGTTGCGCAACGCCAGCAGCGCGCTCATCCGCTCCGGTTCGGAACGGGCTTCCTTGATGCCGACGATATGCGGATGGGGCGCGAGTTCGGCGACCGTTTCCGGCAGCATGTCGCAACCGGTGCGGCCCGGCACGTTGTACAGGACCACGGGCAGCCCGCCCTGCTCGGCCACCGCGCGGTAATGCGCGATCAGGCCAGCCTGGGTCGGCCGCACGTAAGGCGGGGTGACCACCAGCGCGTATTCGGCGCCCGCCGCCTGCGCGCGGCGGGTCTGGGCGATGGTCTTGGCGGTGTTCATCTGGCCGGTGCCGGCCAGCACCGGAATACGCCCACCCAGGGTTTCCACCGCGATCCGCAGCAACCGCTCGTATTCCTCGTCGGACAACGCCGCCGCCTCGCCGGTCGAACCGGCGACGACCACGCCCTGCGTGCCGCCGTCGAGCTGCTGTTTGAGCAGCCGGCGCCAGGCGTCGAGGTCGAGTTCGCCAGCGGCCGTGAACGGCGTGGCCAGAGCGGTGATGCTGCCGGAAAGGGACAAGCGTATGCCTTCTTGAACGTCTTGTTGAACAGGGGGCTGCGCGGCGTCCGCGCACCCTGCGATGTTACTTGCGGCGTGAAAGCGCGGGCAAGTATGCTGGATCCCGTGCCGGGCGCCAGCCCGGGGTGCCATTCAGACTCGCCGCCTTGCCGGAAGCCGCTTTGACCGATCCCACGCCCCGGCCTTCGCCGAACGAAAACCACCTCCTGATCAACGCCTATACGACGCATCCGGAGTCCCCGCTGTTGGCGGTGACGCGCCGGATCGCGGACAGCGGCTGCAATCTGGTCGACGCCCGCCTGTCCACGGTGGGCCGGGACGTGTCGGTGACCGCGCTGGCGACCGGTTCCTGGGACTCGGTGGCCAAGCTGGAAGCCATGATGACCCGGCTGGAGCGCGAGGAAGGCCTGAAGCTGGTCTGGTACCGCACCGGTCCGAAGGTCGTGCAGTCCAACCTGCTGCCGTACATCGTGGAAGTGGTGGCCGCCGACAAGCCGGGCATCCTGTTCCAGCTGGCCGACTTCTTCGATCGCCAGGGCATCACCATCGAGAACCTGCAGAGCACCCGTTACCGGGCCATGCAGACCGGGGCGGAGATGTTCTCCGCGCAGGTGACCATCGGGGTGCCCGCCAACATGCACATCGCCGCGCTGCGCGACGATTTCCTCGAATTCTGCGACCATCTGAACCTGGACGCGATCATGGATCCGATGAAGTTCTGACGATGACGGCGATCAGCACCGGCAAGGCCCTGCCCAAGGCGACCCTCAAGCTGCCGCTGGCGCTGTCCGGCGGCGAACACGCCACCCTCGCCGACCATGCCGGCCAATGGCTGGTGCTGTACTTCTATCCCAAGGACAGCACGCCCGGCTGCACCACCGAAGGCCTGGACTTCAACGCGCTGCTGCCGAAGTTCAAGAAGTTGAACGCCACCGTGCTCGGCGTATCGCGCGACTCGGTGAAGTCGCACGACAATTTCTGCGCCAAGCAGGGCTTCAAGTTTCCGCTGGTCAGCGATGGCGACGAGAAACTCTGCCAGGCGTTCGACGTGATCCACGAGAAGAACATGTACGGGCGCAAGGTGCTGGGCGTGGTCCGCAGCACCTTCCTGATATCCCCTGACGGCCGCCTCGCGCAGGAGTGGCGCGGCGTCAAGGTTCCCGGCCATGCCCAGGCCGTGCTGGACGCATTGAAGGCGCTCCAAACCCAGTGATCGAACCGTTCTCCACCTTCTCCACCATCCCGTGTCGCGGCGGGCGTGGTGGTTCGCTGCTGTGCGCTCTCCGCGACGCGTGTTCACACATACCATCCTCCATGAGGCTGCCTGAATGACCCGAAGCAAGCGCATCTATGTGCTGGACACCAACGTGCTGATGCACGACCCCACGGCGCTGTTCAAGTTCGAAGAGCACGACGTGTTCCTGCCGATGCAGGTGATCGAGGAACTGGACAACGCCAAGAAGGGCACCTCCGAAGTCAGCCGCAACGCCCGCCAGGTCAGCCGTTTCCTCAACGAACTGATCGTCGGCGCCGGCGCCGATCACATCCAGGCCGGCATCACCCTGACCCACCCGCAGGGCCTGCAGCTGAAATCGCGCGGCCAGATCGGCAAGCTGTACTTCCAGGTCAAGCCGGTGGATCCGGGCCGCACGTTCGGCACCGTGGCGCCGGACAACAAGATCCTGGCGTCGGTACTGGAACTGCGCGAGGAACATCCGGAAGTCCCGGTCATCCTGGTGTCCAAGGACATCAACCTGCGCATCAAGGCCTCGATCAGCGGGCTGGCCGCCGAGGACTACGAGAACGATCGCGCGCTCGACGATTTCAGCCTGCTGTACACCGGCGCCACCGAGCTGGGCGAGGATTTCTGGCACAAGCACAACGCCGATCTGCGCAGCTGGAGCGACAAGGGCCGCACCAGCTACGAGATCACCCTGGCCGACGACGAGGACTGGTATCCCAACCAGTACCTGTACCTGCCCGGCGACGACGAGGTCGAACTGCGCGTGGTCAAGGTCGGCGCGGACCGCAAGGCCACGCTCACCATCGTCGATGATTTCCGCCACGGCCAGCACGCGGTCTGGGGCATCACCGCGCGCAACCGCGAGCAGAACTTCGCGCTGAACGCGCTGATGGATCCGGAAATCGATTTCGTCACCCTGCTCGGCACTGCCGGCACCGGCAAGACCCTGCTGGCGCTGGCGGCCGGCCTGGCGCAGACGATGGACCAGCAGCGCTACCGCGAAATCATCATGACCCGCGCCACCGTCAGCGTCGGCGAGGACATCGGCTTCCTGCCCGGCACCGAGGAAGAAAAGATGACGCCGTGGATGGGCGCGCTGACCGACAACCTGGAAGTGTTGACCCACAACCAGGAAGGCGGCGCCTGGGGCCGCGCGGCGACCAACGATCTGCTGGCCAGCCGGATCAAGATCCGTTCGATGAACTTCATGCGTGGCCGCACCTTCCTGAGCCGCTACCTGATCCTGGACGAGGCGCAGAACCTGACCCCGAAGCAGATGAAGACCCTGATCACGCGCGCCGGGCCGGGCACCAAGATCGTCTGCCTGGGCAACGTCGAGCAGATCGACACGCCCTACCTGACCGAGACCACCTCCGGCCTGACCTATGCGGTGGACCGGTTCAAGGTCTGGGCGCACAGCGCACACATCACCCTGCGCCGGGGCGAGCGCTCGCGGTTGGCAGACTACGCCTCGGAAGTGCTCTGAGGCTCATGCTCTCCATCTCCGCCCTACAATTTGATGTATAAAACATCATAATTAAATCCAGAAGCTTGCATAGGCACGGCTGAGAAGCGCATCATGGGCGGCGTTCCGAAGGACGCCACCCATGATCACCTCCGCACAGATGCGCGCTGCCCGCGCCCTGCTTGGCGTAGACCAGCGCACGCTGGCCGAGCTCGCCGGCGTATCGCTTCCGACCATCCAGCGCATGGAGGCCAGCGAAGGCACCGTGCGCGGCGTGGTGGACACGCTCATGAAAGTAATCGCGGCGCTGGACGGCGCCGGCGTCGAACTGATCGGCGACGGGCAGCCCAGCCGCGGCCTGGGACGCGGCGTGCGCCTGAAGGAACCGGCATGACGTCGCGGCGCTCCCCGCTTCCTGCCTGCTGCCGCAATCCACAGCGGACCCGCTGAGTGCGATGGCCGCGCAACTGCCACGCTGGGTCTGGGTAGGCGCCATCGTGCTGGCCTGCATCGCCGGCATGATCAACGTCGTGGGCTACCTGGGTTTCGAACACCAGGCGCTCAGCCATCTCACCGGCACCACCAGCCTGCTGGGCGCGGCGCTCGCCGACGGCGACTGGCGCGCGATCGGCCAGTTGTGGGGCATCCTCATCGCTTTCAGTGCGGGCGCCACGCTCAGCGGCCTGATCATCCAGGACAGCACCCTGCGGCTCGGCCGCCGCTACGGGGTGGCGCTGGCGGTCGAGTCCGTGCTGCTGCTGGCATCCGTGCCCTTGTTCATCCGCCAGCAACTGGCCGGCGCCCTGCTGGTGGCCATGGCGTGCGGGCTGCAGAACGCCATGGTCACGACATACAGCGGCGCGGTCGTGCGCACGACCCACCTGAGCGGCATGTTCACCGACCTGGGCATCGGACTGGGGCACGCGCTGCGCGGCATGCCGCTGCCCCTGCGCCGGTTGACCCTCAGCGGCCTGATCATCAGCGGCTTCCTCGGCGGCGGCGTCCTGGGGACTTGGCTGTTTCGCGCCCTGCACTACCACGCACTGCTGGTTCCGGCGGTGCTCACCGGCCTGACCGGGATCAGCTACGTGCTCTACCGCAACTGGGTGCTGCTGCGACAACGCCGGCATTCGGCGCCGCGCGACGCCCGGCAGCCTCCCTCACGGTCCCGCTAGCCACGGAACACGCCATGTCCGCCTTCAACCTGCACGACTACCTGCGGCAGTTCATTCCGAAGTCGTACACCGTGTTGCATGAAGGTTACCGTTGGCAATCGCTGCGGCAGGACGCGCTCGCCGGACTCACCGTCGCCATCGTCGCCCTGCCGCTGGCGATGGCATTGGCAATCGCCAGTGGGGCCGCGCCGGAGAAGGGCCTGTACACCGCCATCGTGGCCGGTTTCCTGATCTCCGCACTGGGAGGCTCCCGGGTTCAGATCGGCGGCCCGACCGCGGCATTCATTCCGGTCGTATTCGTGGTCGTCGAGCGGTTCGGGTTCGGGGGATTGATCCTGTGCACGCTGCTGGCGGGACTGATGCTCATCGCCGCCGGCCTGCTGCGCCTGGGCACGCTGATGAAATACATGCCACAGCCCGTCATCACCGGCTTCACCGCCGGCATCGCGGTCAGCATTTTTTCCAGCCAGATCAAGGATGCCCTCGGCCTGCGGATGGAGACCCTGCCATCGGAATTCGTTCCCCGCTGGATCGCCTACGCCCGGCATGTCGATACCATCCAGGTGTCGGCATTGGCACTGACGATGGTGGGCCTGGCGGTGATCTTCGGCCTGCGCCACTGGAAACCAAAATGGCCGGGTTTCCTGATCGCGCTGCTGGTCTGCACCGGCATGGGCCTCGCGTTCGCCCTGCCCGTCGACACCATCGGCACGCGCTTTGGCGATCTTCCCTCCGCCCTGCCCAGCTTCGACTTTCCGCACATTCCCTTCGAGCGCACGCTGGAGATGTTGCCCAGTTCCTTCACCATTGCATTCCTGGCAGGCGTGGAATCCCTGCTGTCGGCCGTGGTGGCGGATGGCATGATCGGCAGCCGGCACCGCTCCAACGGCGAGTTGGTCGCGCAGGGCGTGGCCAACGTGGGAGCCGCGCTGTTCGGGGGCCTGCCGGCGACCGGGGCAATCGCGCGCACCGCGACCAACATCCGGGCGGGAGCCCGTTCGCCGGTGGCGGGAATGCTGCACGCGCTGTTCCTGCTGCTGTTCATGCTGCTGCTGGCGCCGCTGATGCGCTACGTGCCACTGCCGGCATTGGCCGCCGTGTTGCTGGTGGTGGCCTGGAACATGAGCGAACACGAACATTTCCGGCATACCTTGTCGGCTCCCTGGGGAGATCGCCTGGTCCTGTTGCTGACCTTCCTGCTGACGGTGTTCTTCGATCTGACCATCGCCATCGAAGTCGGCCTGGTGGTGGCGACGTTGGTGTTCATGCACCGCATGGCCGAAAGCGTCGAAATCAGTTCGGGGATGCGCTCGATGGACGGCGAGGAGAGCATCGACGAGGGCCAGCGCGCGCAGTTGCCGCCGTGCGTGGAGGTCTACCAGATCAGCGGGCCATTGTTCTTCGGCGTGGCCAACCGGCTCGACGACCTGCTCGATCAGTTCCTGGAACCGCCGCGGGTCTTCATCCTGCGCATGCGGCTGGTGCCACTGATCGATGCCAGCGGCGTGCATGCCATGGAAAACCTGGCTCGCCGCTGCCAGCGCCGCGGCATCGTCCTGATCGTCTCCGGCCTGCAAACGCAGCCCAACCGCGTGCTGGCCGGCATGGATTTCGGCGAACGTCCGGGCCAGGTTCATTTCGTGGCCAACTTCGAGCGCGCGCTGAAGCTGGCCACATCACTGGTGGAGAGGCCACCGGCCTGAGGCCCGGGCGACGCGATGGCCGGTACAGGGCACAATGCGCGCATGTCCATTCCGCCCCGCGTCTCCGCCCTCACCATCGCCGGCTCCGACTCCGGTGGCGGTGCCGGCATCCAGGCCGATCTCAAGACCTTCGCCGCCCACCGCGTACACGGGCTGTCCGCCATCGCCGCCCTGACCGCCCAGCACACCCGCGGCGTGAGCGCGGTGAACGTGCCGCCGATGGATTTCCTGCGCGCGCAGCTGGATGCCTGTTTCGACGACTTCGACGTGCGGGTGGCCAAGCTGGGCATGCTCGCCACCGCCGACGTGATCGGCACGGTCGCCGACGCGCTGCGCATGCGCGCGCCGGCCTTCGTGGTGGTGGACCCGGTGATGGTCGCCACCAGTGGCGCCAAGCTGCTCGAAGACAGCGCCCTGCAGGCGTTGCGCGTCCAATTGCTGCCGATGGCCAGCGTGGTCACGCCGAACCTGCCGGAGGCCGAGTTGCTGCTGGGCCGGCGCATCCCGGATCTGGACGCCATGCATGCGGCGGCGCTCGCGTTG
The DNA here is from genome assembly GCF_057773145.1 of Pseudoxanthomonas sp. 68-E7. NCBI lineage: Bacteria > Pseudomonadati > Pseudomonadota > Gammaproteobacteria > Lysobacterales > Lysobacteraceae > Pseudoxanthomonas > Pseudoxanthomonas sp. 68-E7. Next base: position 696,916 of record NZ_JBYMTI010000002.1, read on the forward strand.
CGCGAACTCGGTGCGCAGGCGGTTTTCCTGAAAGGCGGGCACCTGCCGGGCACGGGCGACGTCACCGACCTGTTCGCCGATGCCACCGGCGTGCACGGCATTTCCCATCCGCGCCTGTCGCTCGAAGCGCACGGCACCGGCTGCACCCTGGCCTCGGCGATCGCCGCCAACCTGTGCCGCGGCACGCCGCTGGCCGATGCCTGCTTCGCCGCTTCCGACTATGTGCATGCCGCGCTGAAACAGGGATATCGTCCCGGCCGCAGCGCTGTCGTGGTCCTGGATCACTTCGGAGCCTCGCCCGACCGATGAACATACGTGCGCTGGAATTGCCGGTGCAAGGCACCGATGGCCACGCCTGGACCCTGGCCGCGCGCGTGCCGGAGCACGCCTGGGCGCATCTTCTGTGGTTGCCGGCATTGGGCGTGGCGGCCCGCCACTATCTGCCGTTCGCCGAGGCACTGGCGGCCCGCGGCGTCGCGGTCTACCTGCACGAATGGCGAGGCAACGGCAGCAGCAGCCTGCGGCCGGACCGCCGGCATGACTGGGCCTATCGGGAACTGCTGGAGCGGGATCTGCCGGCCAGCCACAGGGCACTGCGCGCCCAGGGCGTGGAGGGCGTTTCCGTCATCGGCGGGCACAGCCTGGGCGGACAACTCGCGGCCTGCTACCTGGGCCTGCATGTCCCGGACTTCGAACGGCTGTGGCTGGTGGCCAGCGGCACGCCCCACTGGAAAACCTTCGCCCCGCCACGCGGTTGGCTGTTGCCCTGGTTCTACCAGTTCGCGATCTGGATCGCGCGTCGGCGCGGCACCTTCCCCGGTCGCCGGCTGGGCTTCGGCGGCGAGGAGGCGCGCGGACTGATCGTCGACTGGGCCACCGTCGGCCTGGGTGGCCGCTACGCCGCCGCCGGCCTGGAAACGGATCTGGAAGCCGGCATGGCCACCGCGTCCCCGGCCATTCGCGGCGTGCTGTTCGAGCGTGACTGGCTGGCCCCGCCGGCGTCGCTGGCCGGCCTGCTGGCCAAGTTCCCGCGCGCGGGCAAGCAAGTCACCCGGCTGGACGCGCGCGCGCTTGGCGCCCGTGCGGATCATTTCGCCTGGATGAAGCAGCCGGAAACCGTCGCCGCCACGCTGTGCGGACCGGGCGAGGGCTGAGACTCAGCCGACCACGATGCAGTCGCGGCCCTTGCGCTTGGCCTGGTAGAGGCCGCGATCGGCCGCGTCGATCCAGTCGCTGACGGTGGCCGTCGACGGACTGATTTCGGCCAGCCCGATGCTGACCGTGCAGCGCAGTCCGTCGCGGGTGAACGCGTAAGCCGCCACCTGCCTGCGCAGGCGTTCGGCCGCGACGATCGCTTCTTCCCACTGGGTGTCCGGCATGACGATGCCGAACTCGTCACCGCCGTAGCGTCCGCCGGTGTCGGCGTCACGCAGGCAGGCTTTCATCAACCGGGCAAATTCCTCCACCACGCCGTCGCCGACGGTATGCCCGCGGGTGTCGTTGATCTGCTTGAAGTGATCGATGTCGATCAGCACCAGCACCGCCGGCAGGCGCGCGCGCTGGTAACGGTTCAGCTCGACCGCCACCGCATAGAGCCATTGCTGGCGGTTCATCAGGCCGGTGGCGGCGTCGAAGCGCGCCATCTTTTCCAGCAGATCCTTGTGTTGCTGGGCCTTGCGCGAAATCGCATGGGTGGCGAAGCCGATCGCCATCGGGTAGATCGCCAGGAAAGGCAGGCAGGCCAGGACCACCCGGTAGCTGGTCAGCGGCTCGAAGGCGAATCCCCAGGCGGCGCTGGCCGCCAGGCAGGTGAGCGCCATCGCCCCGAGCGTGCGGGCGCCGAAGCGCGGCCCGCCGATGATGATCTTGTCCATCGTGAGCATCACCGCCAGCAGGACGCTCGGCAATGCGTCAAAGCGCATGGCGGCCACCCAGAACCCGCCCATCGCTGCGTCCAGGGTCAGGTTGCGGTACTCGTCGTTGATCGGATCGCGGCTGCGGCGGACCCGCCAGTAGGCCAGGTGCGGCCAGACCAGGCCGTTGAAGAGCAACAGCAACCAGGGCGCGATGCCGTCGCCGTGTTCGTACAGGACCGCGCCGACGCACAGGGTGCCGAGCCCCAGCCCCAGGACCCGCATCCGATAGGTGCGGAAGCCGAAACGGCTGCGGGTCTGCTCGTCGATGCGGTTTACGCGTTCCAGTGGCAAGACAAGCAGTCGGTGGCTCCGTCCGGCGGATTCTCCGCGAACCGGCCGGCAGCGTCCAGCAGTCCCGATCGCGAGGGACCTGTCCGCCCGTCCAAACGGCGCTTCAGGCCGCTTCGTAGCCGCGGGGATTCATCGACTGCCAGCGCCAGGCGTCCTCGCACATGGCGTCGATGCCACGTTCGGCGCGCCAGCCGAGCAGTTCCCGCGCCAGTCTCGGGTCGGCATAGACCTCGGCGACGTCACCGGTCCTGCGCTCGACGATGTCATACGGAATGGCCTGGCCGGAGGCGCGTGCGAAGGCCGCCACCAGTTCCAGTACGCTGGCGCCCTGCCCGGTCCCCAGGTTGACGGTCAGGCTGCGGTCGGCTTGTATCAGGTAATCAAGGGCATCGGCATGCGCACGGGCCAGGTCGACCACATGGATGTAGTCGCGCACGCCAGTGCCATCACGGGTCGGGTAGTCGCCGCCGAATATCTGCAGGCGCTCGCGGCGTCCGACCGCCACCTGGCAGATATAGGGCATCAGGTTGTTGGGAATGCCGGACGGGTCCTCCCCGATCAAGCCGGAGACATGGGCGCCAACCGGGTTGAAATAGCGCAGGTTGGCGGCACGGAATTCCGGATCCGACCGGCACAAGTCGCCGATCAGCTCTTCCATCACCAGCTTGGTCCGCCCGTAGGGATTGGTCACGCTCAGGGGCGCATCCTCGCGCACGGGTACCTGCGCAGGGTCGCCATAGACCGTGGCCGAGGAACTGAACACCAGCCGGCGAACGCCGGCGCCACGCATGGCCTGCAGCAGGTGGATGGTGCCGCTGATGTTGTTCTCGAAGTAGTCCAGCGGACGCTCGCATGACTCGCCTACCGCCTTCAGCGCGGCGAAATGGACAACCGCGTCATAGGCGTGGGCGTCGAACAGGGCATGGGTCGCGGCTCGATCCCGCAGGTCGAGGGTATGGCACACCGGCGGCTGGCCGACAATCCGTTCCAGCCGGCCCAGCACCTGCGGCGAACTGTTGGAGAAGTTGTCGGCGATATGCACGCGATGGCCGCGCGCAATCAGTTCCACATAGGTGTGGGCGCCAATGTAGCCGGCGCCGCCGCAAAGCAGGATCCGCATTCCTTCATTCCCGATATCGATTCGTCCACGGGCACGGTCACGGTCACGTCCTGGCCATACCCGCCTGATGATACGCGATGTCCGCTCCGGACAGGCCAACCACGGCCGGAATCAGCCCGGCGTGTCCTCTCCGCGATGGTTTGCGCGTTTCCCGGCGTACACACCCGCTAGACTGCCAGCGGTGCGCATGTCCACCACAGGGGAACGACGCTTGATGAATGCCTCACTGCCCGCGCTCGACCAGGTCAAGATTGCCGTCATCGGCCTTGGCTACGTCGGCCTTCCGCTCGCCACGGCCTTCGGGCGCCGCTTCCCCACGCTGGGGTTCGACATCAACGGCAAGCGCGTGCAGGAACTGCGCGGCCACCACGACCACACCCTGGAGGTCTCGGAAGCCGAGCTCAAGGAGGCGTCATTGCTCGACTTCAGCGACGACCCCGAGGCGCTGAAGGGCTGCAATGTCTTCATCATCACCGTCCCCACGCCGATCGACGAGTACAAGCGCCCGGATCTGCGCCCCCTGGAATCGGCCAGTCGCACCGTTGGCCGCGCGATCGGCCCCGGTGGCGTGGCGATCTACGAATCGACGGTCTACCCGGGCGCGACCGAGGAGGTCTGCGTGCCGATCATCGCGCGCGAGTCCGGCCTGGTGTTCAACGATGATTTCTATGCCGGCTACAGCCCCGAGCGCATCAATCCGGGCGACAAGCAGCACCGCCTGGAGACCATTACCAAGGTGACCTCCGGCTCCACCCCGGAGGTGGCCGAATTCGTCGACGCGCTGTACGGCGCGATCGTCGTCGCCGGCACTCACAAGGCCTCCAGCATTCGCGTCGCCGAGGCGGCCAAGGTCATCGAGAACACCCAGCGCGACGTCAACATCGCCCTGATCAACGAACTGGCGCTGATCTTCCACCGCCTGGGCATCGACACCCATGAAGTGCTCGAAGCCGCCGGCACCAAGTGGAACTTCCTGCCGTTCCGCCCCGGCCTGGTCGGCGGCCACTGCATCGGCGTGGATCCCTACTACCTGACCCACAAGGCCCAGCAGATCGGCTACCACCCGGACGTGATCCTGGCCGGCCGCCGCATCAACGACGGCATGGGCGGGCACGTGGCCCAGCGCGTGGCCAAGCTGATGGGCCAGCGCGGCCTGCAGACCACCCAGTCCAACGTGCTGATCCTGGGCCTGGCGTTCAAGGAGAACTGCCCGGACCTGCGCAACACCCGGGTGGTGGACATCGTCGCCGAACTGCGCAGCTACAACGCCAACGTGCATATCCACGACCCGTGGGTGAGCCCGGCCGAGGCGCACGAGGAATACGGCCTGGAGCTGGTCGCGCAGCCCGAAGCAGGCAAGTACGACGCGGTGATCCTGGCGGTCTCGCACCGCGAGTTCATCGCCCTGGGCGCGGACGGCATCCGCGGCTTCGGCAAGCCCGGCGCGGTATTATTCGACGTCAAGCGCGCCCTGCCGCGCACGGCGGTCGACGACAGCCTCTAGACACGGCTCCGCCTACCGTCGGTCTTCCCTCCGCACTGTTCAAGGCCTTCCATGCGCGTACTCGTCACCGGCGCCGCCGGCTTCATCGGCTATCACCTGAGCGAGCGCCTGCTGGCGCGCGGCGACGAGGTGCTCGGCTACGACAACCTCAATCCGTACTACGACCCGCGCCTGAAGCAGGCGCGCCTGGACCGGCTGCTGCCGCAGCCGGGCTTCCGGTTCGTCAACGCCGCGCTGGAAGACCGCACCGCGCTGGAACAGGCCTTCGACAGCTTCCGCCCGCAGCGGGTGGTCAACCTGGCCGCGCAGGCCGGCGTGCGCTACTCGCTGGAAAACCCGCACGCCTACATCGACAGCAACATCACCGGCTTCATCAACATCCTGGAAGCCTGCCGGCATCGCCGGATCGAGCACCTGGTGTACGCGTCCTCCAGTTCGGTCTACGGCGCCAACCGCAAGCTGCCGTTCGCGGTCGAGGACAGCGTGGACCATCCGGTCAGCCTGTACGCGGCCAGCAAGAAGGCCAACGAGCTGATGGCGCACACCTACAGCCACCTGTTCGACCTGCCCACCACCGGCCTGCGCTTCTTCACGGTCTACGGCCCTTGGGGCCGGCCGGACATGGCGCTGTTCCTGTTCACCCGCAAGATCCTGGCCGGCGAGCCGATCGACGTGTTCAACCATGGCCGGCATACCCGCGACTTCACCTTCATCGACGACATCGTCGAGGGCATGATCCGGACCCTGGACCGCGTGCCTGGCCCGGATCCGGACTACGACCCGCTCCAGCCCAGCCCGGCCACGTCCAGCGCGCCCTACCGGGTCTACAACATCGGCAACCACCAGCCGGTCGAACTGCTGCGCTACATCGAGGTACTGGAGGATTGCCTGGGCCGCAAGGCCGAGCGCAACCTGTTGCCGCTGCAGCCGGGCGACGTGCCGGACACCTATGCCGACGTGGCCGCGCTCAGCCGGGACACCGGCTACGCGCCTTCCACGCCGATCGAGACCGGCGTGCGCCGTTTCGTCGACTGGTACCGGGATTTTTACCGGGTCTGAGCCCTTCCGCGTGGCCGGTTTCGGCCGTCCGCCGCGTTTTCCCGGGTAATCCACACCACAGGGGAAACTTCCGATGAGACGCGCCCTTGCCGGCCTTGCTGCCGCAGGTCTTTCGCTACTGCTCGCCGCGTGCGCCACCACCTCGGGCAGCGATGCGCCGCCGCCGGTCGCCACCACCACGATGGCCACCGACGCCTACCACATCGGCGTCGACGACATCGTCCAGGTCTCGGTGTGGCGCAACCCCGAACTCGGCATCACCGTGCCGGTCCGTCCGGACGGCATGATCTCGGTGCCGCTGGTGGGCGACGTCTCCGCCGGTGGCCGCACCCCGCAGGAAGTGGCCAAGGACATCCAGGACAAGCTGGCCACCTTCGTGCGCGATCCGCAGGTGGCGGTGATCCTCACCGACCTGCGCAGCCATGAATACCTTTCGCGCGTGCGGGTGACCGGCGCCGTGCGCCAGCCGGTGTCGCTGCCCTACCGTCCCGGCATGACCGTGCTGGACGCCGTGCTGGCGGCCGGTGGCATCACCGAGTTCGCCGCGCCGGATCGCTCCGATCTGCATCGCAAGAGCGCGGAGGAAACCCGCACCTACGCCGTGCGGCTGGACCGCATCCTCAACCGGGGTGACCTGAGCACCAACTATCCGGTTTCCCCCGGCGACGTGATCACCGTGCCCGAGCGGACGTTCTGATGAGCAACAATGCCCTTCCCGCCCCCCGCCGCGCGATCACCGCGCCGCAGGCCGCCACCGCCACGCTGACCCCGAACGAACTGGTCCCGATCCTGCTGGAAGAGGCCAAGCGCAACCGCCTGGCGATGGCCGCGATCTTCGCCGCCATCGCCCTGCTGACGCTGCTCGTCGGCCTGCTGGTACTGCCCAAGAACTACACCGCCTCGACCACCATCCTGGCGCAGGAAAGCGACATCATCCAGCCGCTGCTGGAAGGCCGCGCGGTGGCCACCGAAGTGGTGGATCGCGCCGGCATTGCCCGCCAGGTCATCTACAGCCGCAAGGTGCTGGAAGAAGCCCTGAAGGTCGGCGGCTGGCTGGACAGCAAGCCCTCGCCGGTGGAACAGGACCGGCTGATGGAACAGATCAAGGGCCGCATCGCGATCACCAGCCCGCGCCCGAACCTGGTCCAGATCGCCTATCGCGACACCGACGCCAAGCGCACCTACGACGTCACCGAGCGACTGGGCGCGCTGTTCATCCAGGAAAGCCTGGCCGCCAAGGAGCGCGAGAGCCGCGAGGCCTACGAGTTCATCGACAGCCAGGTCACCGACTACCACGCCAAGCTGATGGAAGCGGAGAACAAGCTGCGCGATTACCGCTCGGCCAACGCCGACGCGCAGCCCGGCAGCGCCACCGACGCCAACACCCGCATCAGCGCCCTGCGCACCCAGGTCGAACAGACCCGCATGTCGCTGCTGGAACAGCGTTCGCGCGAAGGCGCGATCGCTTCCCAGCTGTCGGGCGAATCGGCGGTGACCGCGGTGGCCACCCGCGAGAGCCTGTACCGCGCCCAGCTGCTCGAGTTGCAGGGCCAGCTGGATCGCCTGCTGCTCAACTACACCGAGCAGCACCCGGACGTGGTCCGCATCCGCCACCAGATGGCCGACCTGCAGCAGGCCATGACCAACGAACAGCAGCGCCGCGCGCAGGCGCCGCAGGGCAACAGCCCGTTCGACGATACCCAGATGAACCCGCTGTACCAGGAACTGCGCAGCCAGCAGGCGCAGACCCGGCGTGAAGTGGCGGCCACCCAGTCGCGCATGTCGATCGCCGAGTCGATGCTCGCCGATGAGCTCAACCGCAGCCGGCGCATCGCCGAATCGGAAAGCGCGCTGGCCGAGCTGACCCGCGACTACGAAGTCAACCGCGACATCTACCAGGATCTGCTGCGCCGGCGCGAGAATGCCCGCGTGTCGATGGAGTTGGACCGCGAGAAGCGCGGCCTGACCCTGCGCGTGCAGGATCCGGCGACGATGCCGCTGCGCCCGACCGGCCTGCGCTTCCTGCACTTCGCCATCGCCGGCCTGCTGGTGGCGGTCGCGCTGCCAATCGGCCTGCTGTTCCTGCGCGCCCGCTTCGATCCGCGCATCCGCTCGGCCCGCCAGTTGCAGAAGGCCACCGGCCTGATGCTGCTGACCTCGGTGCCGGCCTACGCGTCGCCGCACGATCGTCGCCTGCAGCTCAAGCGCAATGCGCTGAGCATCGGCATGCTCGTCGTCGTCGTCCTTGCCTACGCTCTGGCCTTCGGGCTGAAGCAGATGGCCGCTGCCTGAGGACGATGCCATGCAACAAGCCACTCTGGAACCGCTCGTGACCCCGGACAACGATCGTTCGCAAGGCGTACCCAACCGCGCCGACACCGCCCGCTCCCTGGCCCTCATGGATGAACCCAAGGCGCTGACGCCGCGCGAACTCGAGGAACGCCGGCTCATCCACCGCAACGATTCGGTGCGTGAACAGGCCGACGCGTTCCGCGAACTGCGCACGCGCCTGCTGGCGCTGGGCGGCGAGCGCAACTTCGTCACCCTGGTCGCCCCGATCAACCATGGCTGCGGCGGCAGTTTCGTCGCCCGCAACCTGGCCGCGGCGTTCGCCTTCGACGACAGCAAGTCCGCCCTGCTGATCGACTGCGACGCGCTGCATCCCACCCAGCACAATGCGCTGCGCATCGACGCCAGCCATGGCGGACTGATGGACTACCTGGAAAACAGCGAAGGCGACCTGGCGCGGATCATCTACCGCACCGGCGTGCCGCGCCTGCGCCTGATTCCCAGCGGTCCGCAGCGCGAGACCAGCGGCGAGGCCTACAGCTCGTTCAAGATGCGGGCGATGGTCGATTCGCTGCGCAGCCGCTACCCGGATCGCTACCTGATCCTGGACAGCCCCTCGGTACTGGGTTCGCCGGACGCGCGCATCCTGTCCGAGCTGGCGGATCTGGTCGTGCTGGTCGCCGGCTATGGACTGGTGACGCCGGAAAGCATCGAGAAGGCGGTGGCCAGCTTCCCGCACGAGAAAGTCGCTGGCGTGGTCTTCAACCAGATTCCCTGACAAGCAAGGAGCAGGCGCATGCCGATGAAGTACGTGGGAGCCTCGGTCATCACCGCCGCCACGCTCGCCGGGATCTCCGCCGACGCCTGGGCCGCCCGGGTCGACTACACGGTCGATCTGGGCGTCGAGGAAAATGACAACGTCACCCTGGCGCCGTTCGATCCGATCCAGCAGCGCTACCTGCGCGCGGGACTCGGTTTCACCGTCACCGAGAACCTGTCGGCGCTGCAGCTGAGCCTGGGCGGACGGGTGGAATACCGCGACTACGAGGACGACGTGTTCAAGGACACCGTCGACGGCACCCTCAACGGTCGGATGAACTGGATCGCCGTCCCCGAGCGGCTGTTCTTCACCGTCGAGGACAACCTGTCGGTGCAGCCGGTGAACGCGCTGGCGCCGGACGCGCCGGGCAACCGCCAGCAGGTCAACGTGTTCTCGCTCGGCCCCACCCTGCTGTTCAACTGGAGCTCCGCGCTGCGTGGCCAGGCCGAACTGCGCTACGTCAACAGCGACGCCGAGATCACCGACGAGTTCAACTCGCAACGGATCGCCGCCGCGCTGCGCGCCATCAAGGAATTCTCGGCGACCAGCCGGATGTCGGCGAACTTCCAGGCCCAGCGGGTCGATTTCGACAATGACGTCGTCGCCCGCGACTACAACCGTTACGACCTGTTCGCCCGCTACTCGCGCACGCTCGCGCATTTCGAACTGGGCGCGGACGTGGGCTATTCGCGCATCGACTACCGCCGCGGCGAAAGCCGTTCGGATCCGCTGATCCGCCTGGACGCCGAGTGGAACCCGACTTCGCGCAGCCAGTTCACCGCCGCCGTCGCCAGCCAGTTCTCCGACACCGCCACCGACGCGCTGCGCGGCATCGACGCCGACGCGGCGCCCACCTTGCCCGAACATGTCTTGACCGGCGACGCCATCGTCAATGCGTCGCCGTATGAAGTGCGCAGCGTGGACCTGGGCTACCAGTTCACCAGCACCCGCACCAACTTCTCGATTTCGCCCTACGTGCAGAAGCGCAACTACGTGGACTCTGACGAGTTCGATCAGAAGAACCGCGGCGCGCGCTTCGACCTGCACTGGCTGGTCCGGCAGTCGCTGACGCTGGGCACCTACGCCACCCACGAGAAGCTCGAGTACACGACGCTCAACCGCGAGGACAAGACCACCCGCCTGGGCGCGACCCTGCGCTACGAGTGGTCGCGGCATTGGAGCCTGGGCCTGTTGTGGGAGCGCTACAAGCGCGAAAGCACCGACATCGGCCAGGACGTCTCGCAGAACATCGTCTACCTGAGCGTGTCCTACACCAATCGCTGAGGAACCCGCCATGCGCACGCGCCCGTCGCCTTCCGCCCCGCATGCCTCCCGGATGAAGACCCACGGCCTGCCCAGCGCATTCCTGCTGGCGCTGGCCCTGCTGGCGGCGGCGATGGGCCAGTGCAGCGAGACCGGCGCCGGCCTGCCCGAACAAAAGGCCGCGGACACGCCGCCACCCGCCGCGGCGCCCGCGGCCATCGCACCCGCCGCGATGGCCGCGCCCGGCAAGGACACCCTCAACATCGATCTTTCGCGCGTGGATCGGCGTTCGTCGGCGTACTCGCGTTTCCGTGGCTGGGTGGACAGCGCGGTCGCCGGCAGTCCCGGGTACGCGTTCGCGGCCAGCGATGCCGCGTTGATGGCCCTGCTGAGCGACGGCAAGAAGTATTGCGACCTGGCGGTGCGCATGGTCGAGCAGCAGGTCGGCGAGGCCGAGGCGACCATCGCCTCCGGCGGCCGTCCCGCGATCTCCGGCGATTCCTATCTGGAAGTCGGGCCGATGCTGGCCGACCTGGCCATGACCCTGCACAGCTGTCCGGCCGGCATCGACGCCGCGCAGCGCAAGCGCTGGTCCGACTACGCCGAGCAGGCGGTCTGGAACGTCTGGCATCCAGCGCAGGCACAATGGGGCGGAAAATCGCATCCGTGGAGCGGCTGGTCGATCGACAATCCCGGCAACAACTACTACTACAGCTTCCTGGAAGCGACCATGTACTGGGCGCTGGTCAGCGGCAATCCGGTCTGGATGAAGGAACTGCGCGAGCGCCGGCTGCCGCCGCTGCAGGCGTACTTCGCCAACCTGCCCGGCGGCGGCAGCCGCGAAGGCACCGGCTATGGCGCGGCGCAGATGCGGTTGTTCGGCCTCTACAGGTTGTGGCGCGACAGCACCGGCGAGGACCTGGCCAACGCCAACCCGCACGCGCATGACAGCATCGCCTACTGGGTGCACGCCACCGTGCCGACGATGGATCGCTTCGCCCCGATCGGCGACCAGGCCCGCAACTCGGTTCCGGAACTGTTCGACTACCACCGCCGGCTGGTGCTGGAAGCGCGCCAGCTGACCCAGGAGCCGGCCGCGCTGGCAATGTCGTCGTGGTGGCTGGGCCACATCTCGGTGCCGCGGATGAGCCAGGGCTTCACCAGCCGCTACGACCTGCTGCCCGCGGGCGAAGGCGGCACCCCGCCGACCGATCTGGTCTACCTGGCCGAAGGCGCCGGCCACCTGTTCGCACGCAGCGACTGGAACAAGGACGCGATGTGGCTGTCGTTCGTCGCCGGCCCCTACAACGAGAGCCATGCCCACCAGGACCAGGGTTCGTTCACCCTGTTCGCGCGCGACTGGCTGGCGGTGAGCGAGAACATCTGGAGCCACAGCGGCATCCAGCAGGGCACGCCCGTCCACAACGTGGTCAGGTTCGAACGTGGCAATCCAGACGCCCAGCAGTGCGCCGCACCGCGCGGCGACGTGGTGGTGCACCAGTGCGAATCGCAGCAGTCGCGCTCGAAGCTCAGCCTGACCCGCAATCCCGATGGCGGCCTGACCGCCACCGCCGACCTCACCCCGGTCTATCGCGGCAATCCCGCGCTGGACAGTTGGCAGCGTCGCATCGACTTCGGCGGGCGCAAGCTGCTGGTCCGCGACACCTTCAAGCTCGGCGCCGGCACGCGCGCGATTTTCCAGGTCAACGTGCCTGAAAAACCCCGCATCCAGGGCAACGAGGCCCAAGCCGGCCGGTTGAGGATCCGCGTGCTGGAACCCGCGGGCGCTACCCTGCGTGCTCACGACTGGAGCGGCGTGGACGCGCAGGAATTCCGCAGCGGTTGGCGGCTGGACGTGGAAGGTGGGCAGAACGGCTATCTGGTCGAGCTCAGCGAGCAGTGACCGGCCATTCGTCATGGTTCGGTGCCCGCGCCGGCCGGGCCATCCTCACGCCTTCACCACCAAGCCATCTCCAAGCTGAACAAACCTGTTCAGTGGAGGCCGCCACGGGCGGCCGAGCCCGTTATACAGCTATGATGCGCACGCCGTTGCGCGGGTCGTATGTGGCTAGGGGGAGCCGCAGCGGGCGATCATCACAGGTCGTGATTCTCTGTTCTGCGCGCGGTTTCCTTGCCAGGAGATCCCCTTGTCGCGCATCCCGTTTTCCGGTTCCCCCCGCCTGCCGCGGTCCGCCCGCTGGCGCCGTTTCCTCCTTTCGCTTTCCGTCACGGTTCCCCTGCTCACCTGCCTTGGCGCCGCCAGTGCCAGTGGTCTGCTGGGCCAACGTGCACAGTGGATCACCGCCCGCACCTGGACCGACGTGCGCACCGCCGCCGCCCAGGTCGGCAGTTTCACCCGCAGCCGTTTCGTCAGTCTCACCGGCCGCAAACCGGCCAGCGCCGGAAACTCGGCCAACCGGCCGCCCGTGCAGACGCCGGTCACCGGCGATGGCGGCGCCTCCCAGAACTCCGCGCCCCCGCGCCTGGTCGCCCTGCCTTCGGCGCGGCTGTATGCCGACCGCGGTTCGGCCGCCTATACCCGCTTCAAGAACTGGGTCGACGCCGCAGTCGGCAACGGCGGTACCGGTTACGGATTCACCGCCAGCGAGGCGGTGATGATGTATCAGTTGTCGCCGGAAACCCGCTACTGCACGCTCGCCATCAGCATCGCCGAGCGCCAGGTGGCGGCGGCGGAAACCGCCATCGCAGGCGGCGGCCGACCAGCCGTGTCGAACGATTCCTACCTGGAAGTCGGCACCATGATCGCCGACGTCGCAACCACGCTGGACACCTGTGGTGCGTTCATTACCGCCAGCCAGCGCAACCGCTGGTCCGCGTACGCGGAGCAGGCCGTATGGAACATCTGGAACTACGGCAGCGCGCAATGGGGCGGACGTTCGTTCCCGTGGTCGGGCTGGTCGATCAGCAACCCGGGCAACAACTACTACTACAGCTTCCTGGAAGCGACCATGTACTGGGCGCTGGCCAGCCGGAGCACTACTTGGATGACCTTCCTGCAGACCAACAAGCTGCCCGCCCTACGCGAGTACTTCGCCCGCCTGCCCGGCGGCGGCAGCAGCGAAGGTACCGGTTATGGCACCTCGCACATGCGGCTGTTCTGGCTGTACGAAGTATGGCGCGATGCCACTGGCACGAATCTGGCCTTGGCCAGTCCGCACGCCACCGACAGCATCTATTACTGGGTGAATGCCACCGTGCCGACGATGGATCGCTTCGCGCCCATCGGCGACCAGGCACGCAATTCCGTCCCCGAACTGTACGACTACCATCGCCGGCTGATGCTGGAGGCACGCGATCTGGCCCTCAGCAATGAAGCACGTAATGTCGCGACCTGGTGGCTGCGCAACATCTCGGTGTCGCAGATGACCTCGGGCTTCAACTATCGCTATGACCTGCTGCCGGCGGGCACCACTCCCGTGCAGCCCAGCGAGCTGGTCTATCACGCCAAGGGCGTGGGGCATTTGTTCGCCCGCACCGGCTGGGATCGCAATGCGATGTGGGTGGCGATCGTGGCCGGCCCCTACAACGAGAGTCACGCCCACCAGGACCAGGGTTCGTTCACCCTGTTTGCAGGTGACTGGCTGGCGGTCACGGCCAACATCTGGAGCGGCAGCGGGATCAACCAGGGCACCGACGTGCACAACCTGGTGCGGTTCGCGCGCAATGGCACGATCGCTCGCCAGTGCGAATCGAACAGTCGCGCGTCCACTCTTGACGTCAACCCGGGATCCGGCGGTTCCTTCACCGCCAACGCCAACCTGACGCCCTCGTTCTGCGACAACACGGCGGTGACGTCCTGGCAGCGCCAGTTCGCCTTCGCCAACCGCCGCCTGACCGTGAGCGATCAATTCGCCGTCACCAGCGGCACCACCGCGACCTTCCAGGTCAACGTGCCGGTGGCGCCGACCCTGGTGAACAGTCGCGAAGCCACCGCCGGGCGCCTGCGGGTGCGGGTGCTTTCACCCGCCAATGCGACGATCAACAGCAATTTCAGCTCGGGCAAGTATGTCGAGGACGGCGCGCGCTACCGCATCGACGTGACCGGCAGCACCACCGGCTATGTGGTGGAGCTGAGCGAGATCTGACCCTCGCCTGACGCCCCGCCTGCGCGATGCTCAGCCATTGCGCAGGCGGCGGCGCAGATCCAGCAGCGGCGTGGGCACGAAGGTGGCCGTCCACAGGCCGAGGCCGCGCAGCGACATCCGGCTGGTCAGTGCCTCGGTCAGGAGCGCCCGCGCACCACGCAGGTTGCGCGCGTGCAGCAGGTGCTGGCCGAAATCGGTGCGGATCGCCCTCAGCTTCGCTTCCACCTGGGGCTGCGGCACGCCCAGCGACTGCCCCAGCGTGGCCGCGTTGTGCAACTCGGCGCGGGCGCAGCGCTCGATCCGGCTGGTGATGCTGCCGCTGGCGGGCGTGTAGTGGCCGATCCGATCCTGGCAGGCCAGCACCTTCCAGCCCGCATGGGCGATGCGCAGCCACAGGTGATAGTCCTCGGCGCCGATCAGTCGCGGCGACTCGTCGAAGCCCCCCAGCGCCTCGAAGGCCTGCCGGCGCACCACCGTCATCGAGGTGCAGACGCGATTGCATTCCCACAACGCATCGAAGTCGAGTTCACGCGGGAGCGCGGGCCGTCGGTCGCGCGCGGAGCCATGCAGCAATCCGGCACGCGGATCGCGGCCCAGCGCCAATTGGCGCTCCATCTTGTGCGGCAACCAGCTGTCGTCAGCGTCGAGAAAAGCGATCCATTCGCTTTCACAACGCCTGGCGCCGGTGTTGCGCGCGGCGGCCGGACCGGCGTTGGCCTGGCGCAGCAGCAGGACCCGGTCGCCATATCCGGACAGCACCGCCGCCAGTTGTCCGCCATCGGGCGAACCATCGTCCACCACGATCACCTGCGTGGCGGGAACGGTCTGGGCCAGCACGCTGTCCAGCGCCCTGGCGATGGTGGCGGCGGCGTTGTAGGCGGGAATCACGACGGCGTACGACGCCGCCACGGTGGGGGAACGGTTCGTCATCGTCGCGTCAGGTCGGCATCGGCTTGCGCTTCCACAGCGCGTTGCGGATGTAGTGGATCATGTACCAGGCCGCGCGCGGTGCGCTGAGTCCCTCGACCTGGCGGTAGATGCGCCATTGCCAGCCGGCGGCGCGCAGCTTGTTGGCGGAAACCGAACCGTTGCGCACCAGGTAGTAGGCCAATGGTTCGTCGTCCTCGACCCGCACCGCGCTGCCGGCCTGGCGCACGCGCTCCAGCCAGAACACGTAGTCCTCGTGCCCCATCCGCTGGAACGAGGCTTCGCCCAGCCCGCGTTCGTAGATGCCGGTGAGATTGCCGATGTGGTTGCTGCCCAGCATGCGCCGGTAGTCCACGGACAGCGGCGGCGATACCTTGGACAGCAGTCGGCCATCCTCGGCCACCCGCTGGTAGCTGGCATAGCAGATCCGGGCCCCGGTCTGCCGCATCCGCGCCAGTTGCAGTTCCAGTTTGCGCGGCACCCACCAGTCGTCGCTGTCCAGGAACGCGATGTGGGTGCCACGCGCGGCGCGCAGGCCGGCATTGCGCGCGGCCGCGACGCCGGCATTGGCCTGGCGGATGGCGACGACGCGATCATCCCGCGCGGCCAGTTCCGCGATGATGGCCGCCGAACCGTCGCGCGAGCCGTCGTCAATCAGGATCAACTCCACCCGCCCGAACGTCTGCGCCAGCACCGACTCGGCCGAACGCAGCAGGGTCTGCTCGGCGTTGTAGACCGGCATGATCACGCTGACCCGCGTGTCGGTTTCCTCCGGCCCGGGCGTGGCGGCAACGCCGTTCACGCGGCATCCCGGGTCGCGGCATTGCGACCGGAGCCGGCCCACGACGAACGCGGCGCCGGCAGCACGAAGTCGCGGTACTCGTTGGGATTGCCCTCGCGTCCGGCCTCGGCGGCCTTGGCGATGTTGTAGGCCTCGCGCGCGCTGACGTAGTGGAGCACGAAGCGCTTGCCATCGTTGTAGGCGGTTTCCAGGTGACGATGCATGGCGTCCACCGGCGCGCCAAGCAGGGTGTCCATGTCCGCTTCCTGGGTGCCATGGGTATGGATCTTGATGAACACCCAGTCCGGACGGCCTTCTACGTGCACGCCGGTACGCACCCAGGCATCCACGCGGGCGGCGGTCGGCGGCTGGCCGCCGCGCACGTCGGCGTTCTCGATGCGCGGGATGATGCCCATCCGGCGGTCGCGCCAGTTCAGGCCCAGCGGGCCCTGCAGCAGCATCAGGTCACCACTCGGCGTGCCTCCCACGCGTACCGGCGTGCCCTCGTTGTGGGACTTGGGCGCGAGGGGATCGTCGGTGGCGTAGTAGATCGAATTGATGATGCGGGTCTGGGTGTCGCTGGGCGCCGAGGGCATGGTGAAGTCGGCATAGCAGCCCAGCTCGCGCAGCAGGATCAGTTCGTTGTCGATGCCGCACCAGCGACCATCGGGACGGGAATTGTCCAGGCACCAGTTGCCGTGGATGAAGCCGAAACGCAGCTCGCCGCTGGCCGGATCCCGCGGCAGCGCGCCATGGCGCTCGTGCAGGATGTGGCAGAAGCGGGTGATGCTCTGGCGGAAGTTGGCTTCGGTGTCATTGTCGTGGTGCAGGTGCACCTCGATCTCGCCATAGCCGTCGGCGCACAGTTCGGCCAGCTTCTCCAGGTGTTCCGGCGCGTACTCCTCTTCCGGATAGAAGAAGCTGTGCTGCGGCGGTCGCCCGTCCGCGTCGCGGTGGCGCGCGGCCATGTCCCGGTACTCGCGGCACCAGCGATCCACCCGCGTGCGCTGGGTGGCCAGGTCCGCGCCCCGCCACATCGGTTCGAAATGGTCGACGAAGCAGAACATCACATGGACCGGCCGATCGGTGACCTGCGGCGGCTTGCGGCGCAGGTAGCTGCCAATCCAGATTTCCATGTTGCGCGCGCGCAGCAGGCGCCAGATGGCGAAGGCACCGATCGCCGCGACGGCGGCCAGCACGGCCAATCCAATCAGAACGTTCAAGCTTTCCCCCCGTCTTTGCCTGCTCCGGCGTCTGCCGCCACTTCCAACAACGCGGGACGGGGGGGAATCCGGCCAGTGCCGGCGCCGGCGCGGATTCAGCCCGGAGAGGGCAGCGCGCGCAGCGCGAACCCGGCGGCCTTCCAGCGCGGAATCAGCTCCTGCAGCAGCTCCAACGACAGCCGGCTGTCGTCATGCATCAGCACGATTTCGCCGGCCCGGACCGGATGCCGGCCGATGGCGTCCAGCAGTTCGGTGGCGGGCCGCCGGCTGTAGTCGAGACTGTCGTAGGACCAGTACAGGATGCGCCGGCGCTCGCGGATGCAGCGGGCGATCATCGGCAGCGACAGCACGCCGCGCGGCGGGCGGAAGCCATGCCGATCGCGGCCGTTGATCGCGGTCAACAGCGTGTCGGTGCGCTGGATTTCCTCGAACTGCTGCCGCAACGAAAGGGTCTCGAAACGCGGATGGGAAAACGAATGGTTGCCCAGCGTGTGGCCTTCCTCGGCGATCCGCCGGGCCAGCTCCGGATGCCGTTCGATCTGCTGGCCGATCAGGAAGAAGCTGGCCTTGGCGTCGTGCTCGGCGAGCAGATCCAGCAGGGGCGCCGTGTACTCGGGATGCGGGCCGTCATCGAACGTCAGGTACAGGCTGGGTTCGTCCGCGGGCCCGGCCGTGGTCAGCCAGGCATTGGGCAACCATTGCAGGATTTTCAGTCGGCGCGGCCGGGGATTCATGCGACGGGGGATCCGGATTCAGGGGGGGAAAGCGTGCGATCACGCGCACGGGCGTGCGGGTCACGCAGGTTCCATACGAACGGGCATGCGGGCACGCGCATCAGGCGGTTTCCGTGAGCGCGGCCAGTTCGCCCGCGCTCACCGGGTGGCCCGCGTACAGCCGCTCGTAACGCAGGGCCATCGTGCGGAATGATCCTTCGGCCAGCGCCCAGTCGCGTCCTGCCTGGCCCATCCGCGTCGCCTCCTCCGGCATGGCCAGCAATGCCCGCAGGGCCTCGGCGAGGTTGGCGGGATCGCCCGCCGCCACCAGCCGTCCGTTGCGGCCCTCGTGGACGATCTCGCGGTTGCCGCCGACATCGGTCGCCACGATCGGCAGCGCCGCGGCGCAGGCTTCCAGCAGCGCGATGGAATAGCCCTCGCTCGAAGAAGGCAGGGTGAAGACCTCCATCCCGGCAAGCAGCCGCGGCACGTCGCTGCGATCACCGAGGAAACGCACGGCATCGCCGAGCGCCAGCTCACCGGCCAGCCGCTCCAGCGACTCGCGCAGGCTGCCGTCACCCACGATCGCCAGCACCGCCTGCGGCATCCCGGCGCGCAGTTGCGCGAACGCCCGCAGCAGCACCTGCTGGTTCTTGACCGGCTGCAGGCGTCCCACCGTGCCGATGATGCGGCTGTCAGGGGCCCAGCCCAGCTCCGCCGCCAGCGCCGCGCGTCCGGCGGCGCCGGTGGCCTGGAAGCGCTCCAGGCGGATGCCGTTGGGAACCGCCAGCAGGCTTTGGCGCGGACGCACGCCCTGGTCTTCGAAACACTGGCGCGCGGCCTCGCACACGCCCACCACGTAGTCGGTCATGCGCATGCTGCGGCGATACAACCACTCCTTGCGGCTGGCGGGATTCGACGCGCCCATGCTGTGGCGGGTGTTGATGACCCGCGCCAGCGGCAGGCCCAGCGCCGCCAGCACCGCGTGGTAATGCGCGGTCGCGTTGTGGGTATGCAGCACCGCGCCGGGGTGGCGCCGCAGCAGCGCCCGGGCGCGGCGCACGGCCGACCAGTCCATGCCCTGCCGCTTGTGGCAGGCCGCCACTTCCACGCCCTGCGTGGTCAGCTCGTCCGCCAGCTGGCCGGGCTCGAACAGGCAAATCACCCGGCAATCGTGGCCGGCATCGCGCTGGGCGGCGATCAGGTCGATGACCGTGCGCTCAAGCCCGCCGCGCTCCAGGTTCTCGACGAAGTGGATGACTTCCATACCCTTCATGTCAGTTCAGATACCGTCACGCGCTGTTTGCCGGTCGCGGTCAGTGGAATGTCGTCGGCGAAGCGGAAATCCAGCGCCACGTCCTGGCCAATCACCTTGCGCAGCTCCGCGCCCATGCGTTCGACCACCGCCGGTTCGAAGTCGTGATCGCGCACCAGCGTGATCTCGAAGGCATCCAGGCGTTTCTGCACCACCTGGTAGCGACGGATGCCGGTCGCCCCCAGGAAAGCGTACACGATGAACTCGCCGGGAATGTAACGGCCGTCCGGCGTGCGCAGGGCGTCGAGCTTGCGGCCGTCGACGCTGGCCAGCAGCGGCAGCGCGCGTCCGCAGCTGCACCGCCCCTGCCCCGGCGTGGCCAGGTCGCCATTGACGTAGCGCAGCAGCGGCATGCCCAGGTTGTGCAGGTCGGTGACGATGATCTCGCGCGGCCCCGCGACGTCGTCGCCAACGCCCGCTCCCAGTTCCACGTGCAGGTGATCCATGTTGACGTGCAGGCCCTTGCGATGTTCGCACTCGGCGGCGATCAGCATGAACTCGCGGCAGCCATAGGTGTTGTAGGCCGGGCAGCCGAACGCCTGCTCGATCAGGGCGCGCTGGCTTTCGTGCAGGGTTTCGGCCGCGCCAAGGATCCGCTGCGGGCGGTGCACGCGGCGGCCGTTGGCGATCAGCCACTCGGCCATCTTCACGATCGGCGCCACGTACGACACCACGCTCTCCGGGCGGAACCGATCGAACGCGTCGGCGTACTCCGCCATGCGCGCATCGCTCATCTCGAAGGCGCTGAGCATGTAGCGGTTGAAGGCCGCGTGGTACAGGCGGTCCTTGCGCTTCTGCGCGCCGACCGGGGTTCCCCACAGATACAGCGTGCGCTGGCCCAGGCGCGCGCCCGACCAGCCGTAGCCACGCCACATGATCGCCATCCGGCGTTCGTAGCTCTCGTGGGTATAGCCGAACCTCAACGGCTCGCCGGTGGAGCCGCCCGTGGTCTTGTACAGCAGGCCGGGACGCTGGTTGGCGGCGATCAGCGCCTCGAAATTCGCGCGGATGGTCGGCTTGTCCAGCAACGGCAGGCGGGCGTAGTCGTCCAGTCCGCGGATGTCCTCGTGCGAGCCGATGCCCAGTTCGCCCCACGTCCGACGGTAGAACGGCACCTGCTCCCAGCAATGGCGCAGCAGGCGCTGGAGCTTCTGCCACTGCAGCGCGCGCAGCGCGTCTTCGTCCAGCGACTGGTTGCGTTCGTATTCGTCGAGATAGCGCAGGGTCTTGCGCCCGCGCAGGCCGGATTCGTACAGCGGGAACAGCACCCGCCGGAACAGCGGCGCATACAGGCTCATGGCGTGCCCTCACCCGGCGCACGCTGGTAGGCCCACGCCAGGAAACGCGCGCCCAGCCGCGGCCGACCCGCGGCGAAGCGCTGGTGGAGATGCTGAAGGTGCTCGATGTCGCCCCGGCTCCAGCAGCCGAGCAACAGGGTCAACGGAATGTAGGCCAGTACCAGGACGGCGCCGCCGCTCAGCACCGAGGCGATCGGCAGCAATCCGCGCAGCGGCCAGGCCAGCAGGCCCGCGAGCGCGGCGGCCAACAGGATCCGCGCCAGCCGTCCCCATTCCGGATGCGCATGGCTGACCCGGGTGGCCAGGGTCATGTAGACCACGGCGTTGAGCGTGGCCACGGTGATGTACGCCACCACCGCGCCCTTCAGCGCGAAGTGGGCGATCAGCACCGCGTCCAGCACCACCTTCAGCAACGCGCAGATGATCACCAGCACCAGGATGCTGCGCTGGCGATCGGCGCTGACCAGCAGGCTGGAACCGCCCTGGGTCATGGTGGTCAGGCAGGCCGCGACCAGGCATACCGCGAACACCGGTCCGGCGGCGTAGTACTCGCGGCCATACAGCAGGTGGATGACGTCGTTGCAGAACACGACGCCGAATGCCGCCAGCGGCGCGGCCAGCAGCACCAGGTAGCCGGTGGTGGCGACGAAGCGTTGCGCGGCGACTTCGCGTCCACGGCTCAGCGCGTTGGCCATCATCGGCAGCAGCAGCGCGCCGAACACGCCCGGCACCAGCATCGCCGCGCCGATCGCCAACTGGTAGGCGACCTTGAACTGGCCGGCGGCATGGCTGTCGGCGTACATGTTCAGGAACATCACTTCCACTTCGCTGGCCGCCATGAAGCCGACCGACACCGTCAGCGCGGTCCAGCCCATGTGCCTGCGCACCCGGCCCAGCAACGGCGCCGGCAGCTGCACGCCGGGCTGGCGCGCGGGCACCAGCGGGGCGATCTGGCGGAACGACATGCCGAAGAACACGAAGCTGGACACGACGAACACCGCCAGCAGCCATTCCACCGGCGCGTCCAGCCGCCAGGCCAGCAACACCAGCAACAGGTTGATCGGGGTGGACACCAGCGCCACCATCGCGGTCGCGCGGAAATTCTCGAAGCCCTTGGCCACGCCGATGTTGAACATGTAGGACGAACGCAGCGCCACCGCCAGCACCAGGAAGCCGAGCAGCAGCTTGTGGTTCATGCCGGGCGCGATGTGGTCGCCGCCGAAGATGAACACCGCGGCGCCGGCCAGCAGCACCACCAGCAGGAAGATCCGCTGGGCGCGCCGCAGGTAGTCCAGCAGGTACGGAATCATCTCGGTGTGTTCGGTGCCGCGCAGTTCGGCGACGAACTTGATCGCGGCGCTGGCGGTACCGGAGTTGGTGATCGCCACCCCCATCGCCACCAGCCAGATCACCAGGCTGTAGGTGCCGAAACCGTCCGGCCCCAGGTGCCGGGCGATGACGATGGACGTGAGCATGCCCAGCACGTACTCGGTGTAGGTGCCTACCGAGGAGAACAGGGTGTTGCTGAGGGTGCGCGACCGACTGTTCATGCCATTGCCAGGAGGACCTTGACCATCACGTACAGGCCGATAACGCCAATTACGGAATAGATCGGCCAGCGCAGCAGGTCCTTGTCCAGGCTGAAGGCCGGCAGGCTCGGATAGACCTCGCGCAGGCGCGTGTAGTGGGCGACCACGATCGCGATCAGCAGGTACAGGATGATCACGTAGCTGCGGCTGAGGAAGAAGGCCGCGGTGATGAAGCCGCTCAGCGACATCAGCAGGGTCAGGGTCAGCGCCCGGTCCTTGTGCCACTCGGCCAGCGCCACCTCGTCCGGCACCTCGGGCGGCACGTCGTTGATGATGTCGTCGCCGCGCCGCAGCGGCGCCAGCATCATCCGGAAGCTGTAGCCGACGATGGCCAGCCACAGGGTGAAACCGATGATGCCCAGCTCGGCCAGCACCAGCACGAAGGAATTGTGCGCGGTCAGCTCGTGCAGGTCCGAGTAGCCGCCGGCGCCGATGCCGAACACCGGATTGCCAATGAACATCTGGATGCCTTCGTACCAGGAATCCACGCGACCCATCGCCGAGGCTTCGGACACCTCCATGTCCTGCAGGCGCGAAGGCAGCATCATCAGCCCGCCCAGCGCCGCGACCCCGAGCAGGCCGGCGGTGAAGATGCCGCGCTTGCGCCATACGTACACGCCCAGCAGCGCGACCAGCGCCAGCAGGGTGCCACGGGAATTGGTCAGGTAGCAGCCATAGATCAGCAGGCCCGCCACCAGCAGCCAGAACAGCCGGCGCAACCCCATCAAGCCGCCGCGCGCGCCCAGGTAGAACGCCATCGGCAGGCACATGACGAACAGCAGGCCCAGGTCGTTGGGATCGTTGAAGATGCCGACGTACTGGATGCGGGTGCCCTGGGACAGCTCCACTCCGGTCCAGCCCATCCCGATCGTTGCCTGCTCCACGCCGTGCAGCGCCAGCACGCCCGCGCAGATCGTCAGCACCGCCATCACCGTCTCCAGCCGCTCGCGGGTGCTGGCGGCGTTGGCCAGCAACACATAGGCCAACAGCACCGGGGCGAAGATGAAGAACACGAACAGCGCGCCACCCGGCCAGCCGTTCACCACCTTGGAGAACATGGCCACGAGCAGGAAGCACGGAATCAGCAGGTACTGCGGCGCGGAGAACGACTTGCGCGCGGAGAACACCCACAGGCCGGCCGCCGCCAGCAGCGCGATCGACTGCAACGGCGGTCCGGGGTTTTCGGCAATCGCCGGATAATCCTGGGGCCGGATGATCACCAGCGCCAGATACACCAACAAGAAAAAGAACATCAGCCCCTGTCGCTCCGCTCGTTCAACCTGTGCGCAACCTTGATGTGTAGCTGAACACCTCCGGCACCGCCACCATCGCCTCGAACCATTCCCGGTCCATCTGCCGTTCCACCGGCAAACGCGGCACCGAATACAGCGTGGTGGCCTCGATCGCGCGGGTCCCGGCCACGTAGCTGCAGGCCATCCGGAACCCGGCCGCCCGCACCGCCTCGACCGTATCGCCGTCGAACGCGTCCGGCCCGCCGACCGGATAGGACAGCACCGCGACCGCGCCACCGAGCTCGCGTTCCAGCGCCTGCTTGGATCCCTGCACCTCGGCGATCATTCGATCCCGCGGCAGCTTGGCCAGCATCCGGTGGTCGACCCCGTGCGAGCCGATTTCCATGCCAGCCGCGCGCATCTCGCGCAGCTGGTCCCAGGTCATCGGCCGGCAATGGGGGTGGCCCTGCGAGCGCGGCAGGTTCCATTCGCGCTCAAGCCGGGCGATCAGCGCGCTCTGGCCCTCGTCATCCAGCGACTTGAGCCGGTCCAGCAGTTCCGATGCCTGCACGCGGCGTTCGCCCAGGCCCTGGCCCAGCGGCCAGTCCACGCCCAGCTCGGGCGCCTGCAGGCGCCGGGCCTCGGTCGAGCACACCATGTGCACCAGCCAGTCGTAGGCGTACGGCCGCCCGGAATCGATATGACCGGTGGAAACGAAGAACATCGCCGACATCCCCAACTCGCGCAGGATCGGGAAGGCGATCCGGTAGTTGTCGTCGTAGCCGTCGTCGAAGGTCACCAGCACCGCGCCGCGCGGAAGCCGCTTGCCCTGGTCCAGCTGATCGAGCACCTGGGCGAAGGTCATCGGCACGAAATACCGCTTCAAATAGGCCATCTGCGCGCGGAACGCATCCGCCGAGGCGCTGATGAGGTCGGTGTCGAAGCTGAAGTCGTCCGGGTCGGCCGATTCCAGCACGCGGTGATAGGCCAGCACCCGCACCGCGTCGCCCGATCCCAGTCGCATCCGGCCCAGCAGGGGCAGCACACCGGCGCGGTGGCACCAGCGTGCCAGCAGCTGCCTGCGCCCTGCCCGTTCCCTTGCCTGTTTCGATGCTCCCCTGGCCATCATCCATCCGCATCCGGCAACCATGCCCGATGCCCTGAATACGCGGATTGCCGACAAATCCGGCCATCCCCCCGGCCGGTGGCCGCATCCGCGCCGCTTTGCCGTCTGGCAGGCGAATCCGGACGCACTGCGCTAACGTGGGCGGGATATATCAGGGGCGTGTTCTGCATGTCGGACGATACCGACTTTGTCGCGTTGTACAACGAACTGGGACTCGATGCCGAATGCAGCATGCTGCATTTCAAGCATGCCTACCGGCGCCGGGTCATGCAGTTGCATCCGGATCACCAGCGCCATCCCGCCGATGTCGCGCGACTGCAACGGCTCAACCGCATGTACGCGGCCGCGCTGGAGTTCCATCGCGTGCATGGCCGGCTCCCGGGCGCCTCGCGTCCGACCCCGGCGGCCGCGGACGAGGCGTTCGACACCGCGCCATTGGCGCAGACGCTTCCGCCCGCGGCGACACCCGCATTCGCCGCCTCGGCGCGCGCCTGGGCGCGCGAATCGGAACCGGCCAACGACCTCGAGATAGATTCTGAGCCCGCGCCGGTGACCGGATTTCCCCGTCGTCGCCGTTACCTGCTGATGTTGGCCCTGCTTGCGCTGGTGCTGTACTGGTGGGGTGCGCAGAAGACCGCGACCCCGTCGCTGGATCCCGCCGGTCCCGGTGATGCGGTTTCGCCGGGACTGGGAACGCCGGAAGTCGCCAGCCGGCTCACCGTCGGCATGGACGGCAAGCAGGTCCGGCGCATCCTCGGGGAGCCGGACGGCGAACACGCCGCGCGTTGGGACTATGGCCCGTCGTGGGTCGAGTTCCGCTGCGGCCAGGTGGTCGGCTGGTACAGCTCGCCGCTGCGACCGCTGCGGGTGGACGAAGAAAGCGCGCGTGCGGCGACCACGGAGGTGCCGCACTGCTGAAGGAAGATGGATTCAGGGGGAAGTGAGATGTTTGCTGGCACCGCCGGACTGCTGAAGAAGGCACAGCGCCGCCTGTGGATGAAGTACGCGCTGCGCGGCGTCGGCGGCAGCGACAATCATGCGCGGCTGGATCTGGCCTACCGCATGGAAGACCCCTGGAACATGGATTCGGCCATGGAGCGGACCCGCTTCGAGGCCACCAACCGGGTCATCGAACAGACCTTCGGCCGGGTCGGCAGCGTGCTCGAGATCGGCTGTGGCGAAGGCCACCAGACCCAATACCTGGCCCGCCTCAGCGATGAACAATACGGCCTGGACGTCAGCGCCCACGCGGTGGCGCGCGCGCAGGCGCGGCTGCCACGGGCGCACTTCGCGGCCGCGGACCTGTTCCACCAGCCCTGGGGCGAGCAACGCCACCGTTTCGACCTGGTCACCGCCTGCGAGGTGCTCTACTACCTCAGCGATCCGGCCGCGACGGTGGCGCGCATGCGCCATCTGGGCCGCAACGGCCTGGTGACCTTCTTCGCCCCGGCCTGCGGCCGCATCGGCCCGCACGTGGAAGCCATTCCCGGCGTGCACAAGGACTGGATCCACCATGGCGCGACCGCCTGGCTGATCGCATGGTGGCGCGATGCCTGATGCCAACGCGACCCTGCAGGGGCTGGGCGTGGTCTATTTCGGCAATGACTGGAACGCGGAGAACCGCACCAGCAGCCACCACATCGCCACCCGCCTGGCCGGGCACATGCCGGTGCTGTACGTGGATTCCCCCGGGATGCGCGCGCCCAACGCGTCCGGCCGCGACCTGAAGAAGGCGTGGCGCAAACTGAGCGCGGCGCTGCGCCGGCCCGAGCGCATCCGCGACGGCTTCTGGCGCTGCACCGTGCCGCAACTGCCGTTCCGGCGGATTCCCGGCGTCGACGCCTTCAACCGCCTGTTCGGCCGTTGGGCGGTGCGTCGTGCGTTGCGCGCGATCGGCATCCAGCGGCGCATTTCCTGGTTCGCGGTCCCGCACCCGGGTTTCCTGGCCGGGCGCCTGGGCGA
Organism: Pseudoxanthomonas sp. 68-E7; assembly: GCF_057773145.1. Taxonomy (NCBI): domain Bacteria; kingdom Pseudomonadati; phylum Pseudomonadota; class Gammaproteobacteria; order Lysobacterales; family Lysobacteraceae; genus Pseudoxanthomonas; species Pseudoxanthomonas sp. 68-E7. Next base: position 723,450 of record NZ_JBYMTI010000002.1, read on the forward strand.
GGAACTGTGCGTGTACTACTGCATCGACGACTATGCCGCGCATCCCGGCGTGGACACCGAGTTGATCGGCCAGCGCGACGACGCGCTCAGCCGCGCGGCCGACCTCCAGTTCGTCGCTCCGCCGGCCTTGCTGGAACGCAAGCGCGGACTGAATCCGCGGACGTTCTACTCGCCGCACGGCGTGGACGTGGCGCTGTTCCGCCAGGCCGGCGAGGCAGGCACCGAGATCCCCGCCGCCGCGCGCGACCTGTCGGGTCCGGTGGTCGGCTACATCGGTTCGCTGCACGAGTGGATCGATCTGGACCTGATCGCCTGGCTGGCCCGCCAGCGCCCGCAGTGGACCTTCCTGCTGGTCGGCCACGCCGCCGCCGACGTGAGCGAATTGCGTGCGCTGTCCAACGTGCGCCTGGTGGGGGCCCAGCCCTATCCCACCCTGCCGCAGTGGGCCAAGGCGTTCGACGTGGCGATCATCCCGTACCGGATGAATCGCCAGGTCGCCAATTCCAATCCACTCAAACTGCGCGAGTACCTGGCCACCGGCAAGCCGGTGGTCAGCGTTTACAACCCCGAAATCGAGAAGTTCTCGCGCTGGGTGCGCATCGCCCATGACCGCGAGGGCTACCTGCGCGCGCTGGAAAGCGCGCTGGCCGAAGACACCCCGCAGGCCGCCGCCGAGCGCATCGCCGCGGTCGCCGACCAGACCTGGGACAGCCGCGTGGACAGCGTGCTGGACACCGTGGCCCAGGCCCTGCAACGCCAACGCCCCCTTTCCTGATCATGCTCAATACCCCCATGCCCGCTTCCGCTTCCTCCCGGCTGCGCGTCGCCATCGTCGGCGCCGGCTATGTCGCCACCCATCACCTGTCCGCGCTCAAGCGCCTGGATTTCGTCGACTTGGTCGGCGTCTGCGACAGCCAGTTGCCGGCGGCGCAGGCATTGGCCAAGCGCTTCGGCGTGGCCCGCGCGGTCGCGCGCCTGGAGGAACTGGCCGATGCGCAGCCGCAGGCGGTGTACGTGCTCACCCCGCCGTCCTCGCATCCGGCGATTGCCCTGGCCGCGCTGGACATGGGCTGCCATGTGCTGGTGGAGAAGCCGATGGCCGACAGCGTGGCCGATTGCGAAGCGATGATCGCGCGCGCGCAAGCCCGCGGGCGCCTGCTCGGCGTCAACCATTCGGACCTGTTCGATCCGGTGCTGATGCAGGCATTGCAGGCGGTGCGCGACGGCCGCATCGGCGAGGTGGTGTCGGTCGACATCATCCGCAATTCGGAATATCCGCCCTACGCCGGGGGCCCGCTGCCCGGCGCGGTGACCCAGGGCTCGTACCCGTTCCGCGATCTGGGCGTGCACGGCCTGTACACGCTGGAAGCGTTCCTGGGTGAAATCGGCCACGCCGAAGTCGCCTTCCAGTCCCGCGGCACCGACCCCAACCTGCACTTCGACGAGTGGCAGGCCAACATCCGCGCCGAGCGCGGCATCGGCCGCCTGCTGCTGTCCTGGAACGCGCGGCCGATGGAGAACCGCGTGTTCGTGCGCGGTACCCGCGGCACCATCGAGGTCGATCGCTTCCTGCAGACCTGCCGCATCCATCGCGTGCTGCCCGGCCCGAAGTTCATCGGCATCGTCGCCAACGCGTTCTTCAGCGCGCTCAAGGACGTGTTCCGCGTGCCCTGGAACGTGGTCCGCTTCGCCACCGGCATGCTCAAGCCCTCGCCCGGCATCCAGCATGGCGCACAGGCGTTCGCACAGGCCGCGCGCGACGGCGCCGCCCCGCCGTTCACCGGCGAGGACGCGCTGCGCATCGCCCGCCTGCTGGAACCGCTGTGCGCCGAGCCGGACCGCCAGCGCCTGGCGCTGCTGGAAAGCCGCTACGCCGACCTGCCGCCGGCCGACGCGCTGGTGACCGGCGCCGCCGGTTTCCTCGGCCGCCGCCTGGTCGCGCGCCTGCGCGCCGAAGGCCGCAGCGTGCGCGTGCTGGTGCGCCGCCCGGTCGCCGCGTATGCGCAGGACGCCGGCATCCAGACGGTGATCGGCGATCTCGGCGATCCGCGCATCGTCGATCACGCGGTCCAGGGCGTGGGCGTGGTCTACCACGTCGGCGCCGCGATGCGCGGTGGCCCGCGTGATTTCGAAGCCGGCACCGTCTGGGGCACGCGCAACGTGGTCGAGGCCTGCCTGGCGCACCGCAACCGCCGGCTGGTCTACGTCAGCTCGATGAGCGTGTTCGATCACGCCGGGCGCGCCGCCGACGCGGTGATGACCGAAGCCTCTTCCTACGAACCGCATCCGGAATGGCGCGGCGCCTACACCCAGACCAAGTTGAACGCCGAACGCCACGTGCGCGACGCGATCGAACAGCATGGCCTGCCCGCGGTGATCCTGCGTCCCGGCCAGATCTTCGGGCCCGGCGCCGAAAAGGTCACCCCCAATGGCGTCATCGGCCTGGCCGGCCGCTGGGTGGCGGTGGGCAGCGGCGCGCAGACCCTGCCGCTGGTCTACATCGACGACGTGGTCGACGCACTGGTGCAGGCGGCCGACGCGCCGCAGGCGGTGGGCAAGCTGTTCAACATCGTGGACACCTCGGCCGTCACCCAGGAGGCCTATCTGCAGCGCGCGCAGCGCAAACTCGGTGGCGAACTGAAACGGCTGCGCGTGCCGGTCTGGACCTTCCTGCTGCTGGGCTGGGGCGTGGAGCAGCTGGGCAAGGTGCTCAAGCGCGACGTGCCGCTGACCCGCTACCGCGTGCGTTCGCTGCGCCCGCTCGCCAATTTCGACACCACCGCCGCGCGCGAACAGCTGGGCTGGACGCCGCGCGTGGGCGTGGAGCAGGGACTGGATGCGACCTTCGGTTGATCATGTCGCCCTCCTTCCCGCCGCTCCCCCCGCTGTGCGCTCCCGTGGCACAGCGCTTGCATCCTCCGCCCTGATCACGCGCGGCCGCGCGTGCCCATCGTGACCACGCCCGCCAACGGATACGAGAAACCGCCGATGCTCTCGCCCGCCACCCGCTCGTTCGACGTTCGCCTGGAACCACTGCCGGATCTGGATCTCCTGCGCCAACGCTGGGAAGAACTGGAAAGCCGCTCGCAATGCAGCGTGTTCCTCAGCTGGATCTGGATCGGCACCTGGCTGGAGATGATCTGCCCGCGCCGGAACGCACGCCTGGCCTCGGTCTATCTGGACAAGCGCCTGGTCGGCCTGGGCATCGTCACGGCGCGCCGGCGCTTCCTGGGCCTGGGTCCGACCCACCTGCGCCTGCACCAGGTCGGTGACCGCGCGCTCGACAGCCTGACCATCGAGTTCAACGGCCTGCTCAGCGAAACCGGACTGGAAAGCGAAACCCTGGTCGCGTTCGTGGATCACCTGCATCGTCATGAACGCCACTGGCTGACCCTGTTCCTGCCGGGCATCGAGGTCGATCGCATTCCGCTGGAACAACTGCGCGCGCCCAACCTGCGCCTGCGCATGTTCAAACGGCCGACGCCCTACATCGACCTGACCGGCCTGCGCGAGGACCACGGCCTGTACCTGTCGAGCGTGCTGGGACGCAACACCCGTGCCCGCGTGCGCCGTACCGCGCGCAAGCTGGGCGAGCGCTGGGGCGAACTGAAAATCGACGTGGCCACCACGACGGAAGAACGCCTGGCGTTCTTCGATGGCCTGGTCGCGCTGCACCAGGCCCACTGGACCGCCGAGGCCGGCGAACAGGGCGCGTTCGCCGATCCCCGCATCATCGCCTTCCATCGCCGGCTGATCGCCGCCTCGCAACCGGACCACGGCGCGCAGTTGCTGCGCTTCGAGGCCGGTGGGCACGTGGCAGGCTATCTCTATCACCTGATCTCGCGCGGCGTGGTCTGTTTCTACCAGGCGGGCATCGACTATCCGCGCATCGGCGACTGCGGCAGCCCCGGCCTGCTGCTGTTGACCGAAGCCGTGCAGAACGCCGTCCAGGAAGGCCATCGGCGCTACGAACTGATGGCCGGCGAGATGGACTACAAGCGCGTGCTGGCGATGGCCGAGGGGCGCATGGCCTGGCTGTCGGTGGATCGCGTGGGTCTGCGCACGCGCCTGATGGACGCGATGCGCGGCCGCCGGCACGGGACCGTGCCGGCATGACCGCGACGGTCACCCTGGATGACTGGAAAAGCCTGCAGGCCGGTGACTTCGCGGAATGGGAAACGCTGGCCCGCGCCAGCGCGTCGTCCAATCCCTTCCTGATGCCGGGATTCGTGCAGGCGGCGGTGCGCTGGCTGACGCCGCAGGCACCGCCGTCGCTGCTGCGCGTGCGCGGCGAGGATGATGCGCTGATCGGCCTGGCCTGCCTGGAGCATCGGCGCCCCAACCTGTTCGTGCCGCTGCCGCACTGGCGCGCCTACCGGCACGCGCATGCCTTCCAGTCCGGCCTGCTGCACGCGCCCGGCGCCGCCGAGACGGTGGCCGCGACGGTGATCGACCTGATGGCGCAGCCACGCTCCCCCGCACCGGTGCTGTTGCTGCACAACCTGGTCGCCGAATGTCCGCTGTCGGCCGCGCTGTGGGCCACCCGCGATCCGCGCCTGCAATGGCACGAAACCCGGCGCTTCCAGCGTCCGGTGCTGCGCACGCGCGCCGGTGTCTCCACCACCGCGCGCATGCGCGGTTCGGTGCTCAAGGATCTGCGCCGGCGCCTGCGCCGCCTGCAGGATCAGGGCGAGGTGGCCACCCGCATCCTGCAGGGCGCCGATGCGGATCAGGCCGCGGCCGAGCGCCATCTCGCCCTCGAACACGCCGGCTGGAAGGGCGACGCCGGCAGTTCCCTGCACGCCAGTCCGGCCCAGCGCGGATTCTTCCTGGAGATGGCGGCGCGGCTGGCGCCGACCGGTACGCTGGTGTTCGTGGAAACACTGTGCGCCGGACGGGTGATCGCCTCGACCAGCAACCTGATGTCGGGCCAGGTGCTCAGCGGCTTCAAGACCGGCTGGGATCCCGAATACCGCCAGGCCAGCCCCGGCCGCATCAACGAGTGGCAGTTGTTCGAGGCGATGAACGCGCGCTGGCCGCAGTTGCGCCAGTTCGACAGCCAGGCGCGGGAGAATTCCTACCTGGCCGAACTGCTGCCGGATCAGCAGATCATGGTGTCCGGGATCCTCGCCGCGGGCACCACGGCCAACCGCTGGCTGTCGGCGGCACGTGCGCTGCGGCCGCTGGCCTACCGGCTCGGCCACGACGACTGAGCCGCGCGGCGCCGGTCAGGCAATCTGGGTGCGATGCCAGGCGCGCTCCTCGGCGCTGAGCCAGAGCAGGCGCTTGTGCGGATGCAACGCGGTCGGTTCCGGCCGCAGCGCCGGCGGCGGCAGGCTCCGCCACAGCAGGCGGCCTCCCAGCATCAGCCCATACACGGTCGCGAAGGGCTTGAAACCCATGGTGCGGTGCGCGCGCAGCGAGGGCCGGTTGATGTAGCTGACGTCGGACAGGTATTCCAGCGGCGCCGATTCCACCGTGCTGCCGATCGCCATCATCGCCAGCAGCAGCCGGCGTCCGCGTCGCTGCGGCACCACATAGGCATCGCGCAGCCAGACCTGGGTCTTGTCCAGCGGGAACAGCCAGCCCAGCTCGTCGAAGTAGCGCGGTATCCCGTGCAGCGCCCAGAACCAGGCAATCACTTCATCGCCTTCCTCGATCGCGAAGCAGCGGAAACCATGCTCGAAGCGCCGGCGCAGGCGTGCCGGATCGCCGGTGCGGCCCTGCTGCCGGTAGACCTTCGACAGCCGCGCCTCGTCGCCCATCTCCAGCTCGACGAACTGCTGCCCCGGCGCCAGCGGGTTGTCGCCCGGACTGCCCGCTTCGCGTCGCAACAGCACGATGGCATTGAAATCGAACATCCCCTTCCTTCCCCCTTGGCTTCCGTGAGCCCTCATTCGCACCGCGTGGCAGTCGCGCGCCCGCGCCTTCCCCACCTCTCAACCGCGCAGCCAGCGTCCCAGCAACGGCAGGCGTCCCAACCCCGCCGACTGCAACAGGTTCCCCAGCAGGCCGCCGCCGCATATGGCCAGCGCCAGCGGGTACACCAGCACGCCGGTTCCCACTTCCAGCAACAGCTGCGCCGGTGCCGGCGCCTGGCCGGCGACCAGCAGCCGCAATCCCCACACCGACAGCGCCATCACCGCGCAGGCCAGTGCGACCCGCGCCAGCGGCGGCCACAGGCGCCCCAGCCGCACGCCATCGCGATGGCAGGCCTGAACCGTGAGTATCCACTGCACCAGCATCGCCGCGCCGACCGCGAAGGCCGCCGCCATCACTCCCCAACGGGCCAGCACGGCGAACGCGGCCACCAGCACCACCATCGTCGCCACCTCGATCCACATCAGGATCGCGTTGCGCCCCAGCGAGGTCAGGAACGAGGACAGGATGTAACTGCCCGGCCCCAGCAGCAGCATGAACGCCAGGATGCTCAACAACGGCGCCACCATCGCCCAGTCCGGCGGCAGCAGCGCGGCGACCAGGGTCGGCGCGACCACCGCCAGTCCCGCCGCCATCGGACACAGCAGCACCGCCGCGACCACCAGCGCGTTGACGATCAGCGGCGCGCGCGCCGCCGGTTCCGCGCGCACGATCGCCGGCACCATCACCGTACCGATGTGGCCGCCGACGTACACCGCCGGCAGCTGCGCCAGATTGAAGGCCATGCCGTAGGCACCGGCGTCATGCGCGCCGACCAGCCGCAGCATCATCGGCTTGTCCCAGTAGCGCCCGCCCTCGGCGAGGGTGATCTCGCCGGTGATCGGCGCGCCGAAACGGACGATGTCGCGGACCCGCGCCCAGCGCAGACGGGCCGGCGCCAGCCAGCTGCGCCAACCGGTGCCGGTGATGGTCACTCCCGCGATCACGCAGGACTGGGCGATGAAACCCAGGATCATCGCGCGCCCGCCCAGGTCGGTCGTGCTCACCAGCGTCACCGCGACGGTGGCATAGGCGACGTCGCCCAGCGCGGTGGCGATCGCGATGCGTCCGAACCGCAGTTCACGCGCCAGCAGTTTGTCCGGTATCGCGCCCAGCCGGCGGATGCCGATGCCCAGCAGTGCGCCGGGCAGGTAGGTGGCCAGGTTCGGGGCCTGCAGCCAGCCCGCCAGCCACGGCGTCGCCCACCAGGTCAGCGCGATCACCAGCGAGCCCGCCAACAGGTAGAACACGCTGGCGGTGAAGATCGCCTCTCGCCCCTCGCCGCCACGCACCATCACGTACTGGCCGCAGCCCCAGGCGCCGATCCAGTTGCCGGTCAACGCGATGATGGTGGCCACCGTCACCTCGGCCACGATCTCCGGGCTCAGGTGGCGGGCGATCAACAGGGTGCCCAGCAGGCCCACCGCACGGCCGGTCAAACCCGCGCCGATGCTCCACGCCGCCGCGGAAACGATCTTCTGCCTGTCCTTCAAAACCGCTCCCTGCCGTGCCCCGCGTGGGCGCCATCGTACGTGCTCACGCGGTCTCCAGGCGCATGCCGCGCCGCTTCCATTCCGAGCGGATCCAGCGCATCGCCGGTTTTTCCACGCCGTAGCTCAGCAGCATGGCCAGGCCGAACGCCACCGCCACCGCCACCCCGCAGGCGGCCAGGCTGGGCACGCCCCGTTGTTCCAGCCGGTAAATCACCGCGAAGCCGATGGCCTGGTGGATCAGGTACAGCGAATAGGACAGCGTGCCCAGCCAGGCGAAGAAGCGCACGTTGAGGAAGCGCAGCCAGCCGAGGGTGAAGGCGATGAAGATGGCGCAGCAGACCGTGCCCACCAGCAGGAATACCGGGCGCTCGCCGATTCCGATCGCGAACAGGCACAACGCGATCATCGCGATGTTCAAGGGCCGCTCGCCGGGATGCTGGCGGATCCGGTAGAACAGGATGCCCATCGCGAAGAACGGGATGAACCGCAGGATCAGCAGCTCGCGCAGCACGTAGGAAAAATGCCAGCCGTGCTTTTCGAACACGCCCTCGATGGCGGCCAGCACCAGCCAGCCGGCGATGATCCAGTGGATCCGCCTGAGCAGCCCCAGCATGTACCAGAGCAGCATCTGCGCGTAGAAGAACAATTCGATCTGCAGGGTCCAGTAGGAGCCGTCCAGGTGCTCGCCACCGAGGAACTCCTGGACCATCGTCAGGTTCAGCGCCCAGTCGTGCAGCGGCAACTGCTGCAGCGGCAGGCCGATCGAATAGACCACCAGGCTGGTGATCGCCAGCGCCGACCAGTAGCCGGGGAACAGCCGGGAGAAGCGCGAGACCACGAAATCCATCGCGGTGCGGGTCCGCTCCAGGGTCATGAAGATGACGAAGCCGCTGATCAGGAAGAACAGCTGCACGCCGTACTTGCCAGGCAGCAGGTCCAGCGGCATGCCCCCCGCATGGCCTATCTGTTCCGTGTACCGCGTTGTGTAGTGGTAAGCCATCACGGCCACGGCGGCGATGCCCCGAAGGGCGTCCAGCTCCACCACGCGCACGGAAGGCGAATTTTCGCGGACCACTTCAACTCCCGGAACCGGTTCACTGCATGGTCGATATAACGCTAGCGAGTCCCGCAACAGGCCAGTTCCCGGCATCCGGCCGAGGCGGGGCGACATGCGGCTGCTGATCGTCACTTCCCAGTTCCCGATTGCCGGCGAGCCCAACCGCGGCCGCCCGATCTACCAGACCGTGCGCGAGCTTTCGCGGCTGGCGCAGGTGCGGGTGATCAGCCCGGTCGCCAGCTACCCGCGCTGGGCGCAACCGCGCAGTTACCTGTACCGGGCCTCGGACGAGCACCATGACGTGCCCGGCTGCGATGTCGAGTACGTGCGCTACCCCGCCCTGCCCGCCGTCAGCCGTCCGTTCAACGGCCGCCTGTGCGCGCGCGCCATCGCCGCGCCCATGCGCGCCTTCGCCCCGGACCTGGTGCTGTCCTACTGGCTGTATCCCGACGCCTACGGCGCGATGCTGGCCGCGCGCCGGATCGGCGCGCCATTGGTGGTCGGCGCGCGCGGCTCGGATCTGCGCGTGCGCGACGCCATCAGCCGCCGCCTGACCCGCCCCGTGCTGCACGCCGCCCGCCGCCTGCTGGTGGTCAGCGAGGACCTGGGCCGGGTCGCCGAGCGCGACTACGGCGCAGACCCGGACCGCATCCGCGCCATCCCCAACGGCTGCGACGCCGCCATTTTCCATCCGGCCGATCGCGCCGAGGCGCGCCAGGCCCTGGACCTGCCGGCGGACGCGGAGGTGGTCACCTACGTGGGCCGGCTGGTTCCGGAGAAGGGCCTGCGCGAGCTGCTGGTCGCCGCCGGCCAGCTGCGCGCCTCCCGCCCGCGCCTGCAACTGGTGCTGGTGGGGGAAGGCCCGATGCATGCGGAACTGGCGGCGCTGGCCGCGGCCGGCGATCTGCCGGTGCGCTTCGCCGGCACCCGCCCGCCGGCGGAGGTCGCGCGCTGGATGTGCGCGTCCGATCTGGTCACCCTGCCCAGCTATTCCGAAGGCCACCCCAACGTGCTGGTCGAGGCGCTGGCCTGTGGCCGGCCGGTGGTCGCCACCCCGGTGGGCGGCATTCCCGAAGTGGTCGACGACGCCAGCGGCGTCCTGGTGCCGGTGCGCGATCCGGCCGCGCTGGCCGACGGCCTGCGCCAGGCGCTGGAGCGCGAATGGGACGAGGCCGCGCTGGCCCGCCGGTTCTCGCGCGACTGGCGCCAGGTGGCCCAGGACACCCTGCTGGCCTGCGAGGAAGTGCTGGCCGAAGCCCGGGGCGAGCGCGCGCTGTACGCCGCCGGCTCCACCTGATCCCGCTGCCAGGAGACCCGGACGATGTGCGGAATCGCAGGCTTCAGCGGCGCGGATGTCAGGCCCGACGGCGCGCGCGCCACGCTGGAGCGGATGATCCACCCGCTGGCCCATCGCGGCCCGGACGGCTTCGGCTTCCACGCCGAGCCCGGCGCGGCGCTGGCGCATGCGCGGCTGTCGATCATCGATCTGGCCACCGGCGACCAGCCCATCCACAACGAGCGCCGCACCGCGTGGACGGTGTTCAACGGCGAGATCTTCAACTACGTGGAACTGCGCCGGGATCTGGAAGCGCGCGGCCACCGCTTCTACACCCACTCCGACACCGAAGTGATCGTGCATCTGTACGACCGCTACGGCGATGATTTCGTCCAGCATCTCAACGGTCAGTTCGCGATCGCCCTGTGGGACGGCGAACGCCGGCGGCTGGTGCTGGCGCGGGACCGCGCCGGCATCCGCCCGCTGTACCACGCGCACCGGCACGGCCGGGTGTGGTTCGCCTCGGAAGTGAAATCGTTGCTGGCGGTGCTGCCCGAATGCGCGCAGCTCAATCCGCGCGCGCTCATGCAGACCCTCACCTACTGGGCGCCGGTGGATCCGGACACCCTGTACGACGGCGTGCAGAGCCTGCCGCCGGGTTGCCTGCTGAGCATCGAGGCCGACGGCAGCCAGCACCTGCGCACGTACTGGAACTGGGAATTCCCCGACGCCGCCGACACCTCGCCCTCGCGCTATCCGCTGTCGGTGGAACAGGCCACCGCCGAACTGCGCGACCTGCTGGTCGACGCCGTTCGCCTGCAACTGCGCGCCGACGTGCCGGTTGGCGCCTACCTCAGCGGCGGCCTGGATTCCTCCGGCATCGTCGCGTTGATCAAGGGATTCACCGACACGCCGGTACGCACCTTCTCGGTCGCATTCGAGGACGGCGAGTTCGACGAGAGCGAACACCAGCAGGCGATGGTCCGCCATCTCGGCACCGATCACACCACCCTGCGCTGCACCCGCCGCGACATCGGCGAAGCCTTCCCGCGCCTGATCCGCCATACCGAGACCCCGGTGCTGCGCACCGCGCCGGTGCCGCTGATGCTGCTGGCCGGCAGCGTGCGCGAGCACGGCTACAAGGTGGTGCTCACCGGCGAAGGCGCCGACGAGGTGTTCGGCGGCTACGATCTGTTCAAGGAAGCCAAGGTGCGCCGGTTCTGGGCGCGGCAACCGGATTCGCGCCTGCGCCCGCGCCTGCTGGAACGCCTGTACGGATACCTGCGCAATTCGCCGGTCAGCCATCCGGGCTTCGCCCAGTCGTTCTTCGGCCAGGGCATGGAACACCTGCACCGCCCGGTGTTCGCCCACGTGCCGCGCTGGACGACCTCGCAGCGCGCGCTGGCGTTCCTGTCGCCGGATCTGCGCGCGGCCTCCTCCAGCTGGGATCCGCTGGACGCCTACGAGCAGACCCTGCCACCGGGCATCATGGACTGGAGCCCGCTGGCCCGCGACCAGTACGTGGAAGCCAAGTCGCTGCTGGCCGGCTACCTGCTGTCCTCGCAGGGGGATCGGGTGGCGATGGCGAACTCCATCGAAGGGCGCTTCCCCTACCTGGATCACCGGGTCATCGAATTCGCCAACCGGCTGCCGCCCAGCTTCAAGATCCGCGGCATGACCGAGAAGTACCTGCTGCGTCGCGCGCTTGCCGATCTGCTGCCGGCCGACATCGTGCAGCGGACCAAGCAGCCCTATCGCGCGCCGGACAGCCAGAGCTTCTTCTTCGACGGAAAACCGCTGGACTACGTGGCCGAACTGCTGGCGCCCGCGTCGGTCCGTGACGCCGGCTACTTCGAACCGCAGGCGGTCTCGCGGCTGGTGGAAAAATGCCGGCAGGGCCGCGCCACCGGCTTCGCCGACAACCAGGCGTTCGTCGGCATCCTCTCCACCCTGCTGGTGCATCGCCAGCTCAACGAAGCGCGTACCGCCCCCACCGCCCATCGCGACGCCGACGCGCCGCTGGCGGTCCCCGCGGCCTGAGCGCCCACACCCGATCACGGAGCCGACATGCACTGGCGAGTCAAAGGAATGGTCCAGAAGGTGCTGGGATACCTGCCCGGCGGCCATACCCTGCATTTCCACCTGCAGCGCCAGTTCGGCGGCCTGCAGGACTTCGAGCGCGAACTGTCGGTGAAGATCGACGACTGGGCGATCATGGCCGGGCACCTGCGCGACGCCGGCCATCCCTTCGCCGGCATGCGCGGCTTCGAAATCGGCACCGGCTGGTATCCCACGTTCCCGTTCGCCTGCTACCTGGCCGGCGCGGCGCGGGTCACCACCTACGATCTGAACACCCACCTGCGCCGCGATCTGACCGAACGCTGCGTCGCCACCCTGGAAAAATTCCTGCCGCGCATCGCCGAAGCCGGCGGCGCCGATCCCCACGCGGTGCGCGAGCGCTACCTGCGCCTGCGCAACCGCCTGCTGGCCGGCGATTCGCTGGAAACGGCCACCGACGGCGTGGTCCAGTACCGCGCGCCGGCCGACGCCACCCGCACCACCCTGGGCGACGGCGAAGTCGACGTGGTGTTCTCCAACAGCGTGCTGGAACACGTGCCGCCGGAAGTGATCGGCGCGATGTACCGCGAGGCGATGCGGATCCTCGCACCCGGCGGGGTCATGTTCCATTCGGTCAACTGCGGCGACCACTACGCCTACGTGGATCGCGAGATCCACCAGTTGCACTACCTGCGCTATTCGGATCGGCAATGGCAGCGCTGGAACAACGCCTTCCTCTACCAGAACCGGCTGCGCGCGCATCGCTTCGTCGACGACGCCCGCGACCTTGGATTCGCCATCGTCCTGGACACCTCGAACGCGCGCCCGGAACGCCTGCGCCAGCTCGCCGCGACCCCGGTGCATCCGCAGTTCGCCGCCATCCCGCCGGAACAGTTGTGCATCACCAGCGTGGATTTCATCGCCCGCAAGCCGGCCGCGGCGGCGGTACCGGCGGTGGCCGCCGCGGTCTAGCCGCCCGGTGCGGCGGTGCTCGCCGGCGGCGCGATCCGCAGCAGCTTGCCGTCCGGCGCATCCACCAGCACGTACAACGCGCCATCCGGCCCCTGGCGCACGTCGCGGATGCGCTGGTTGCGTTCGCCCAGCAGCCGCTCCTCGTGCACGACCTTGTCGCCGTCCAGTTCCAGCCGGATGAGCTGCTTGGCCGCCAGCGCGCCCAGGAACAGGTTGCCCTGCCACTGCGGGAACAGGCCGCCGGTATAGAACGCCATCCCGCTCACGGCCGGCGACTTCTCCCAGACGTAATGCGGATCCTGCATGCCCGGCACGCTGCGTCCGCGCGCACCCGGCACCGGCTTGCCGCTGTAGTCGATGCCATGGGTGGCCAGCGGCCAGCCATAGTTGGCGCCGGCCTGCGGCAGGTTGATTTCATCCCCGCCCTGCGGGCCGTGTTCGCTGGTCCACAGCGCGCGGGTGACCGGATGCAACGCCGCGCCCTGCATGTTGCGATGGCCGTAGGACCAGATTTCCGGGCGCGCGCCGGCCTTGCCCGCGAACGGGTTGTCGTCCGGTATCCGCCCGTCCGGCCAGATCCGCACCAGCTTGCCCTGCAGCTTGTCCAGTTCCTGCGCGGCGGCCGCGGCCACCCGGTTGTCGCCCTGGGTGACGAACAGGTGGCCGGCGTCGTCGAACACCAGCCGCGCGCCGACATGGGTGCCATGCGAGAGCTTGGGCTCCTGCCGGTACACCACCTCCACGTCCTTCAGGACGTCGCCTTCCAACCGCCCGCGCGCCACCGCGGTGCCGGCCTTGTTGCCACGGAAGGTCGGCTCGGCGAACGCCAGGTAGACCCACTTGTCGCGGGTGAACTGCGGCGACAGCGCCACGTCCAGCAGGCCGGCCTGGCCGTCGACGAAGATCCCGGGCAACCCGGCGATGGGCGGCGACACCTGGCCGTCCGCGCCAATCCGGCGCAGGCGGCCCGGGCGCTCGCTGACCAGCAGGCCGCCGTCGGGCAGGAAGGCCAGCGCCCAGGGGTGTTCCAGGCCGGTCACCAGTTCGGTCACGGTGTAAGCACCCTTCTCGGACGCGTACTGCACCGGCGCGGCGTCGCGGACCACGTGCGGCTGCACGGCGGGTGCGGGCGCCTCCTGGCGGCAGGCCGCCACTCCCAGCAGCAGGACCAGTGACAGACGACGCATCGTGGGCTTCCCCGGCATGGCGACGGGCGCGATGGTAACACCGCCACCCGCTCCGCCAACGCCGCCGTACGGACTGGCCGGATGCCCACGGGGCTTGCGTTTTCAATGGCAGCAAGCGAAACAGCCACAGGGGATCCCCATGCAACAGAAGCAACAGATCAAGCAGTTCATCCTGGAGAATTTCCTGTTCTCGGATGATCCCTCCGCCATCGGGGATCAGGACTCGCTCATCCGCGGCGGCATCATCGATTCGACCGGCATCCACGAACTGATTTTCTTCCTGGAAGATCAATTCAAGCTGCAGATCGTCCCGGAGGAAATGACGCCCGCCAATTTCGACACCATCCAGACGGTCGACGATTTCGTCACCCGCAAGCGGGCCGGCTGATCCCGCGCCGATGGAAACCCTCTGCACCCGGGTCGAACGCGTCGCACGCGATGCGCCCGCCCGCCTGGCCCTGATCGACGGCGAACGCCGGGTCGACTACGCCGGCTTCTGGCGGCAGGCGCGCCGGTTCGCCGCGCACCTGCGCGACCGCGGCCTGCAAACCGGCGACCGGGTGGCGATCATCCTGCCCAACCGCATCGAGGCCGCGGTCGCCTGCTACGGCGCCTGGCTGGCCGGCGGCGTGGTGGTGCCCTTGAACGCACAGGCGCGCCTGCGCGATTTCCTGCCGTGGCTGCAGCACTGCGGTGCGCGCCACGTCGTGCATGAAAGCGCGCATCGCGATGCCGTCGACGCGGTCGCGCAACTGCCCTCCATTGCCGCGACGACGGTGCTGGAGGACGGCCGGGCGCTGGTCGACGACGCGGTGGACGAACCGCTGCCGGCCGCGCTGCTGCCCGAAGCATCCGATCTGGCGGTGATCCTGTACACCTCCGGCACCACCGGCGCGCCCAAGGGCGTGATGCTCACCCATGCCAACCTGTTGGCCAACGCGCAGGCGATCGTGGACTACCTGGCGCTGGACGCCTCGGATCGGGTTCTGAGCGTGCTGCCGTTCTACTACGCCTACGGCGCGTCGGTCCTGCACACCCATCTCATCAGCGGCGGCTGCGTGGTGCTCGGGCCCGGCCTGATGTTCCCGCACCTGGTGCTGGACGCGATCGAACAGGCCGAAGCAACCGGTTTTTCCGGTGTGCCTTCCACGTTCGCGCTGTTGCTGGAACCACTCGCGCAGCGCGAACGCCCGCTGGCCTCGCTGCGCTACCTCACCCAGGCCGGCGGCGCGATGTCGCCCGCGCTGACCGGCCAACTGCGCGAACGGCTGCCCACGCCGCGCCTGTACGTGATGTACGGACAGACCGAGGCCACTTCGCGGATCAGCTGGCTGCCGCCGGAACGACTGGACGACAAGCTCGGTTCGGTCGGCATTCCCGTGGCCGGCGTGCAGTGGCGGATCCAGCGCGAGGACGGCAGCGCCGCCGCGCCCGGCGAAAGCGGCGAGGTCTGCGTGCGCGGCCCCAACGTGATGGCCGGTTACTGGAACAATCCCGAGGCCACCGCGCAGGTGCTGCGCGAGGGCTGGCTGCACACCGGGGATCTCGGCCATCTGGACGCCGACGGCTTCCTGTTCCTGCAGGGCCGCCGCAGCGACATGATCAAGACCGGCGCCCATCGCGTGCATCCCACCGACGTCGAGGAAGTCATCGCCGAACTGCCCGTCGTCCGCGAAGTCGCGGTGGTGGGCGTGGACGACGAAGTGATGGGCCAGGTCATCCGCGCGTTCGTCGTTGCCGCCGGCGAGCTTCCGCCCCGCGCCGAGGACCGCATCAAGGCGCACTGCCGCGCCCGCCTCGCCCCCTACAAGATTCCCCGCCAAGTCACCTTCGTCGACACCCTGCCCCGGACCGCTTCGGGCAAGGTGCGACGCTTCCAACTGATGGAGCAGACCGCAACGCCATGAGCAGCCTCGACCGCCACGTCCTCGATATCGACTACGAACAGGAAGCCGACCGCATCGCCGCGCGGCTACGCGAGATCACCGCGCGGCAACTGCATCGCCGCGGGCTGGTCGTGGCCATCTCCGGCGGCATCGACAGCTCGGTCAGCGCCGCGCTGGCCGTGCGCGCGCTCGGACCGGATCGCGTGTTCACCCTGATCCTGCCGGAACGCGATTCCTCCGACGACAGCGCGGTGCGCGCGCGCCTGCTCGCCGAGCACCTGGGCGTGCGCACCGAGACGGTCGACATCGCCCCGGCGCTGGAGGCCATCGGCTGCTACCGCGCCCGTGACCAGGCGGTGCGCAACACCCTGCCCGAGTATGGCGAAGGCTGGAAGTTCAAGATCGTGATCGACGGTGGCACCGAAGGTCGCATCAACCGCTTCCGCCTGATCGCCGAATCGCCGGATGGCCAGCGCCACGAGCGCGAACTGGCCCTGGCCGACTACCTGACCATCGTGGCGGCCACCAATTTCAAGCAGCGCATCCGCAAGAACCTGGAGTATTTCCACGCCGACCGCCTCAACTACGGCGTGGTCGGCACGCCCAACCGGGTCGAGTACGACCAGGGTTTCTTCGTCAAGAACGGCGACGGCGCCGCCGACGTCAAGCCGATCGCCCACCTGTACAAGTCGCAGGTGTACGGCATGGCCCGCCACCTCGGGCTGCCCGAGCGCGTGTGCGCCGCCATTCCCACCACCGATACCTACAGCCTCAGCCAGGGCCAGGACGAGTTCTATTTCGCCCTTCCCTACCAGCAGATGGATCTGGCGCTGTGGGCGCTCAACCACGATCGCCCGGCCAGCGAGCTGGCCACCGCGCTGGGCCTGAGCCCGGCGCAGGCCGAAGCGGTCTACGAGGACATCCGCAACAAGCGCCGCACCACCCGCTACCTGCACATGCCGCCCGTGCTGGCCGGCGACGTACCGGAACTGGACTGACCCGTGAACCAGGCCCCGCCCTCCCCCCAGTATCTCGTCCGCACCGGCGATCCGCTGCGCGACCGGGACACCGTGCTGTCGATCTGGTGGGGCAATCTGGGCCGCACCGACCGGATCGCCGCCAAGTACGACTGGTTCTACCTCGCCGGTCCGCACGGACCGCCGCTGCTGCAACTGCTGCAGGAAACCCGCAGCGGACAATGGGTGGGCACCGCCTGCGCCGGCCGCCGCCGGATGCGCCATCGCGGCCGCGATCTGGGCGCCGGCGTGCTGGTGGATCTGGCGGTGCTGCCCGAACACCGTTCGCTCGGCCCCGCGCTGATGCTGCAGCAGGGCCTGATCGACGCCGGCAAGGAGCAGGTGGACGTGCTGTACGGATTTCCCAATCCGAAGGCGGCCGCGGTGTTCAAGCGCATGGGCTACCAGCACCCGACCGATCTGGTGCGCTATGCGCGCGTGCTGCGCCATGCCCGCTACCTGCGCACGCGCCTGCCGGCCGCATGGCTCGCCTCGCCCGCCGGTTGGCTGCTCGATCTCGCGGTGGCCTGCCGTGACGGCTGGCGCCGCTGGCACGGTCCGCGCCTGCGCAGCGAATGGGGCAATCGCGTCGATCCGCGCATGGACGCCCTGTGGTCGGCCTCGTCGCAGGGCGATGGCGTGCTCGCGGTGCGCGACAGCCTGCACGCCAAGTGGCGCTTCGACGATTCCCCGTTGGCGACCACCCGCTATCTCTGGATCACCTCGCCTGACGGCAAGGAACTGAAGGCCTGGTTCGCGGTGCAGGTCGAGGACAGCGCGTTGCACGTGCGCGACTTCTGGTCCGACAACGGCGCGCACGGGCTTCCGCAGGCCTATGTGCTGGCCCTGCTCGCCGCTGCGCGCGCCGCCGGGCATGGTTCGGTCTCGGTGGAGATCACCGGGCCGGAATGCCAGTTGCAGGCGTGGCGCGAAAGCGGCTTCAGCGAGCGCGGCCGGCGACCGGTGTTCGTGCGCTGGAATCTTGCCAACGGCACCGAACCGATCTGGTTCCTGACCTCGGCGGATGAAGACGAATGACCGCCGCGGCGAGGCCTCAGGCCAGCCGCTGCGCCGGTTTGCGGAACAGGTAGAGCGCCAGCCAGTCCGGACGGAAGCGCCCGCGCGCATCGACCACCGCATCGGTCTCGAAACCGGTGCGTCCAAGCAGCCAGCCGACCCCGTCGCCGACCGGATTGAGCACCGGCACGCTGGTGAAGATCAGTTCGTAACCGGCGCCACGCGCGCGTTGCGCGATCGCGTCGTCGAAGGAACCATGCGGGAAGGACATCGATTCGGCGCTGGGCGCCGGCTGTCCCAGGTGCCGCGCCAGCGCGGCGCGTGCACCGGACAACTCCGCATCCAGATCCGCCGCGAATTTCATCGGCGTGTGGGTCTTGCCATGCAGGCCCAAAGCCACGCCACCGGCGGCAAGCTGTTCCAGTTCCGCGGCGGTCACCATGTGCCGCTGGCCGTCGTCCAGCGCGGCCATGAACGGCGCCAGCACCGCCTCGCGCTGCGCCGCCGGCATGCGCTCCAGCCGCGCGATGGCCTCGCGCAGTTCGCCCAGCGATTCGTCGCGGGGCTGCCAGGGTTCGTCCAGGTGCGGCTGCATCGCCGCGCCCAGATCCGCCAGCTTCAGCGCGCCGCGGCGCAGCGCCGCGATCAGGCGTTCCTGGAAGAACGGCTGGCGCGTGCCCACCGCGTCCGACACCACGAACATCAATGCGGGCAGGCCGGCCTTGCGCAGTTCGGGCAGCGCGTAGTCGGCGTTGTCGGCCCAGCCATCGTCGAAGGTGATCAACAGCGCACGCGGCGGCAGCGGCGTGCCCGCGCGGCGCGAAGCCAGCACCTGCTCCAGCGACACCACGTGGTAGTGCCGGCGGAAGAACGCCAGCGAATCGGCCAGCCAGCGGGTCGCCAGGGTGTAATCCGGGTCGCAGGTCCGCCAGCGCGGATCCTCCGGGCTCAGGGTACGATGGAACATCACCACGGTCAGGCTGTCCGCGTTGCGCACGCGGTGGTACAGGCCCAG
This sequence comes from Pseudoxanthomonas sp. 68-E7, assembly GCF_057773145.1. NCBI lineage: Bacteria > Pseudomonadati > Pseudomonadota > Gammaproteobacteria > Lysobacterales > Lysobacteraceae > Pseudoxanthomonas > Pseudoxanthomonas sp. 68-E7. The sequence goes on from NZ_JBYMTI010000002.1 coordinate 742,346, forward strand.
CAGACCACTGACGTATAGAAGCTTCTTGGAGAGATCCTTCAGCATGGCGCCAGCTATCGAGGTTTCAACGATTATACCCACCTACAACCGGCGGGACCTGGTGGTGCGCGCGATCGACACGGTGCTCGCGCAGACCCGCACGATCGATGAAATCATCGTCGTCGACGACGGTTCCAGCGACGGTACCGGCGATCTGCTGGCTGCTCGCTACGGTGATCGCATCCGCTACGTCTGGCAGGCCAACGCCGGCGTGTCCGCGGCGCGCAACCATGGCATGCGCCTGGCCCGCGGCCGCTACTTCGCCCTGCTGGACAGCGACGACGAATGGCTGCCGGAGAAGACCGAACGGCAACTGGCCTGGCTGGAGGCGCATCCGGACGCGGGCATGGTCCTGTGCGACGTCGAAAGGGTCGACAGCGAGGGTCGGCTGATCGACGTGTTCCGCCGCCGCGACGTGATCCGCGAGGATGGCCGCGTGCTGCGCTGGGTGATCCACAATCCCGCGCTGGCGCCGGCTTCGGCCATCCTGCGCCGCGAAGTGTTCGAGGACATCGGCGGCTTCGACGAAAGCCTGCGCACCGCCGAGGACATCGACTTCCACCTGCGCATCGCCCAGCGCTGGCCTATCGGCGTGGTCGAACAATCGCTGGTGCGCGCCATGCGCGGCCACGACGGCCTCTCGGCCGAAGCCAGCACCTACGACGACTACGTGCGCGTGGTCGAACGCGCGGTACGCGCCGCGCGTGGCGAGGTCGCCGACGCGGAACTGGATCGCGCACTCGCCGGCACCTACGCGCGCAACGCCCGCGGCATGCTGATCCGTGGGCGCTGGGGCGATGGCTGGCGACTGGCACGCGAGGCCTGGCGATTGACGCCGGACCCGGTGATCCGCCGCGAACTGCTGCGGCTGGTACCGTTCGCCGCGCGTCGCGCGGCGAGGAACCTGCTTCCCGGCTGAGCCGCGTTGCCGCGTGCCGGGAGCGCGATCAGCGCGCGCCACGTCCAAACAGCACGACCTCGACCGTCTGCAGCAGGATCATCAGATCGAAAACGAGGCCGTGGTTCTTCACGTAGAACAGATCGAACTTCAGCTTCTCCTCGGCGTCGCGCACCGAGGCGCCATAGGGATAGCGCAACTGCGCCCAGCCGGTCAGGCCGGGCTTCACGCTGTGGCGGACGCCGTAGTAGCGGATCTCGTCATTGAGCATGTCGACGAAGTGCGGGCGCTCCGGACGCGGCCCGACGAAACTCATGTCGCCGCGAATCACCGCCACCAGCTGCGGCAGTTCGTCCAGGCGGGTCTTGCGGATGATCTTGCCGACCCGCGTGCTGCGATCGTCGTCCTTGCTCGCCCACACCGCCACGCCGTCCTTCTCGGCGTCGACCCGCATGCTGCGGAACTTGGTCAGGGTGAAATGGCGGCCGCGTTCGCCCACCCGTGTCTGGCTGTAGAAGATCGGCCCGCCCGATTCGACCCACACCGCCAGCGCGACCAGCAGCATCAGCGGCCAGGCGATCAACAGCAGCGCCAGCGCCGCGGCCAGATCGAAGAAGCGCTTGCTCAACCGCCGCGGCGTCGAATAATCGAAACCACCGGAAAACACCAGCCAGGACGGATCGACCACGTTGAGCTGGACCATGCCGGCCTCGCGCTCGAAGAAACTGGACAGGTCCACGACCGACACGCCGCGCTGCACGCAGAGCAGCATCTCTTCCATCGGCAGGCCGCCGCGGCGCTCGTCCGGGGCAATGACCAGTTCGTCGATCTGCAGGCGCTCGACCAGTTCGGACAACCCTTCCTCGCCCGGGCGCACCAGCAGATCCTCCTGCACCAGCACCGGCTGGCCGGGAACCGGCACGAAACCGAGCACCAGGAACGAGCGCCGATCCGACTTGCGGCGCATGCGCGAATTGATCAGGTCCGCATTCTTGCCGGCGCCGAAGATCAGGATCCGCTGCTTCAGCACGTCCGAGCCGTAGATGTGCATCCAGGCCAGCCGGACCAGGCAGACGCCGACCAGGCCCAGCGCCAGCGACATCGCCTGCACGCCGCGGCCGATGTAGGTCGCCGGAATCAGGTAATACAGCACCACCAGGCCGATGCCGCCGAACGCGAACGACAGGGTCAGGCGCAGCACGAAATCCAGCCGCGTGTGGCGGACATGGACCTGGTACAGGCCGAAGGCCGCCATCGCGCCGGTCAGGAACAACGCCACCAGCACCGCCCGGATCGGCGCCTGCTGGGCGAAGACGACGTGGTACTCGGGTTCGTTGTGGAAACGGATCCACGCCGCGGCCATCACCGCTGCCATCAGCACGATGACTTCCGCGATCCACAGGATGCGGGCGGCGCGCGCCTTGCGGCTGGCCTGACTGGACTTCATGGCATCACTCCCGCCAGCGACGCACGCGGCCGGCCGGTGTGCGGCCCTTGCGGCGCGCAGCGCTGGCTGCACGCATTCAACCCGTCCTGCATGTTTCCCCCTGTCCTGGCCCCCGGTTCCCTGGCGTTCCTGCGGCCTGCCTGTACTAAGGTCATTCGCGGATACCCACGGCCTGCGCTTGCATTGGCAACACCGCTATCAACGCGACTTCAGGCGCTACCCGGCCACATCCGACCGCGCCCGGGACGAACGGTCGTCCTTGCCGTACGCGGCGCGCCCTCCCCGGCGCAAAAAAAACAGGCCGGGTTGCCCCGGCCTGGATGGGTGGCTGGATGGGCGGCACGATGACCGCCCGTCCGTTCCTCAGGGTTTGACCACCGAGCGCCGGTAACGCGCGGCCGGCGCCTGCCGATAGGGCGAGCGGCCCAGGTAGACGCCGCGCCGGCTGGACACCGGTTGCGGCTGCGCCTGGGCGCCGGCCGCCGGCTGGCTCGCGGCGGGCCCCTGTCCGGGAATCAACGGCTGCGCGCCATTGACCCGGATGCGGTTGTCGATGTCGCTGAGTTCCAGCGCGCCGATCGCGATCCGGCTGGGCACCAGCCGCGCGTGGGCATCGCCGATGGCCAACTTGACCCGCAGCGGCGGATCATAGGCCGGCAGCAGTTGCGGTGACGGGAACGGGAACGCCGCCGGAGTCGCCGGGGTGTTGTTGCCGGCGGCCAGCAACGGACTGCCCGTGCGCGGACGCAGACTGCGCTGGGCGACATTGGTCAACAGGGGATCCGCGCCTCGCACCGTGCCGCTCCACTCGGCCGGCACCAGGGTCGCCCCGGTCTGCACCCAGTTGTTGCTGCCCGCCACTTTCCGCCCGTTCGACCACGGTTCGCGGCCCTGTGGGCCGCAATACGGCGTGGCCACATCGCTGGCGGGGTTCTCGCGCACAATCGCCGGCGTGCTGCCGCCATTCTGGTAGATCGCGTTGTTGTGCATTTCCAGCGAGCCCTGGCCCAACTGGACCAGCACCGCGTTGGCGCTGCCGCCGCGATCCAGGATGATCGTGTTGTTGACCAGGCGGGTACGGCCCTGGTTGCGACCATTGAGATCACCGCCGATGCGGAACGCATTGCCGGAACGGCTGCTGGCGCGATGGATGATCACGTTGCCGACCACGTCGGCGTCCTCGCGGCGCAGGTCCGCGGTCCAGCCGGACTTCTGGGTCTCGCAGTCGGGACCAATCAGCTCGACCTCATGCAGATCGGAGCCCTCGATCCAGTTGTAGTAGATCTCCGCGCGCTGGTGGCGCACGCGCACCAGCACGCCGCCGGTCGCGTCATGCACGTAGTTGTGGCGCATCCGGAACACCGTGTCCGGGTAGGCGACCTCGTCCGATTGCATGTAGATGGCATGGCGGCGATCGCCCTGCCCGGCCCGCGCCACCTCGCTGTACTCGAGGGTGAAGGATCCCGAGTTCTGATCCGCGCCCAGGATGCCGTGCGACGGACAGTCGTGGATGTAGGCATCGCGCACGGTGGCGCCGTGGGCCTCGCTGAAAACGCAGGTCGTACTGCCGCCGGTGATTTCGAAACCCTCCAGCACCACGTGGTTGGATTGTTCGAACTTGATCGTATGGGTGCCGCCACGCAGGATCGGACGGCTGGCGCCCGCCACCCGCCGCCAGCGGATGGTCACCGGATTGGCGGCGGTGCCACTGTCATCGTCACCGATGACGATGTCCCCGCTGTAGGTCGCGTTGCCGTCCACTTCGACGATGTCGCCCGGCGCGAGATCGACGTTGCGCAGGAGCGTGGACAATTGGGTGTACTGGCGCCCGGACGGCCCCACCGTATAGGTGGCGGCCACCGCGCTCAGCGGGACGGCCACAAGCAGCCCCAGACCGAGCAAGGGTTTGGAAAAACGCATTGAAATGGAACTCCCGGAATACTGGATGTTCCCCCTGTGGCCGGTATTGTCACGGGCGGACCGTGAAAGTCCCGCTAACAGGCCCTTCCCGGATCCCGGAATTGGGATGCAGGCAGCGCTTCCCGGCCCCTGGACGTCCACCGGGACCGCGTGCCCGCGCCATAGGATATCGGCCAGGGAAATTCGTTACGGAAAAATGATTGACGCCCGAAATCGAATCGTGCAGAATTCCGCCTCTAACGCAACGCGCCCGTAGCTCAGCTGGATAGAGTACCTGGCTACGAACCAGGCGGTCGGGAGTTCGAATCTCTCCGGGCGCGCCATTTGCAAGAACAGGCAGACTTCGGTCTGCCTGTTTTTTTATGTCCTGGGCATGGAAAAAACCTGCCGCGCGGGCCCGCCTTCTCCTCAGAAGCAGGAACGTGGGCGAATGCAGTGGTACGCGGGCGAACTTCGGGTCCAGCTTCCGCTGGTGTCTGCCCGGGCCATGGCCATCATTCCTTCAGCCATTTCCGCAAATCGTTGTCGTCATGCTGGCAGACGGCGGGCACACATTTGTAGACGCGGTCCTTGGCATTCCAATGGTAGGTCGCGGAGACGCACATCCAGTCCAGGCCGGACTTGCTGCCGTTGAGCTTCGGATACAGCCAAAGCTGGGTGAGATCGCTGCCGTCTTGGGACAGGTATCCCTTGCAACCCGTGTCCTGGGCTTGAATGATGATGACCCCCGTCTCACTGACCACCGCCTGTTTGACGTAACGGGTTCCCCGGCTTCCCGGAAAATAGCCGATCGGCGTATAGCCGAAGACCTCCGTCGAATGCTTGCCCTTAATCGGCAGGGAGGCCATGAATGCGGCCGGATCCCCTTGGACCATGACGGTCTCCGCCACCGCCAACTTGAGAGGCCCCACCATCGACAGGGCTTCACTCATGCGCGCCCGGACCATGAAATCCCGATAGGCCGGGACGGCCAAGGTTGCCAGAAGCCCCAATACGGCGAGAGCGACCATAAGTTCGATCAAGGTGAGCCCCGATACGCGATGCCTGCTGTCCAACGTCCAGACCTTTTCGATTCCGCACAGCTCAGTCTGGGAAGCCCGGGACGCGCGGGAAATCGGATTCCTCCTATTTCGACGCTTGCGGCGATCGAGATACGGGGTATCGGCACCGACCCGAGCCCGCAGCGCGGGGCGGCGGCGCCAGGAGCACGGCCAACGACGGCCCGTAAACCGAAAAACCTCGCCACAGCGAGGTTTTTCGACTCATGACCCGAGCGAGGGGGGGAAAAGAACGCCGCCCCTGCTCACCTGCCGATGCGTTGGGCGACGCCACTGGCGAGCGCGGTCTTCAACAAACGCTTCAATCCCTCATCGGCACGTTGGCTCGCTTCGGCCTGGCGGGTACCAAGATCACCCTGCTGCCGTCCCAGTTCGGCCTGCTGGCGGCCAAGCGCCTCCTGGCGTTCGCCCAGTGCTTTCTGGCGGGCATTGATCTCGGCCTGCTCGCGTTGTTCCGTCGGTGATTCATCACGGGAAGCGCCCTCCAGCGCACGTTGCGCCGCGGCCAGCGCAAGACGTGCCTGCCGCTGCCCCAGTTCGCCCTGCTCCTGGCCAAGCTTGCCCTGCTGCAGGCCCAGTCGTCCCTGGCGCTCCCCCAGTTCCCCTTGCTGTTCGCCCAACTGGCGGACGGGCGCAATCAGCGCATCGAAACGCTGCAGCGTGCCCGGATCCCGGATCAGGTAGCGCGCGCTTCCCTGTCGCACCCACAGCGCTTGTCCCTGGCCGGCCACGGCACGGCGCGCTTCTTCCAGATCGTCGGTGGAACCATTCATCACGGTGCGTTCGTCACGGCCATTGATGCGCACATAGGCCTGGTCCGGCCCTGAATCGGACAGATGGATTTGTCCGGAAACCTCGCTCTCGCCGCTATGGGTACTGACCAGCGACGTGCTCGCCTGGATGATCGTCGTCCCGGACCCGGTGACGCCCCGGCTGGCCGCGGCCGCGACCGCGGCGGCATCGCTGGAGGCGGCCACCAGCCGCAGCGGCATCACTCCGGCGGCGGCGACCAGTGCGAGCAGGATGAATGAACCGGCGCGCGGGAAGTAGGCGGTGTTCTGCAGCATGGTCAATCTCCTTTTGAGGCTGAGGAAGGTGGGAGAAGCACTGGCAAGGCCGGTGCGGAACGAGGTCGACGTCCCCAGCCGCACCAGCAGGCGGCCATAGTCCTGTCGGCAACGACGGTCACCCGCCACCACCACCGCGTCGCAGGCGGCTTCGCGGGCGATGCCGTATTCGCGCACCGCCAGGTGGATGAGGGGATGGAAGAAGAACAGGTGGCGGGCCAGGGTCGGCACCCAGCCCCACCACAGATCGCGTCTGTGCAGATGCACCAGCTCATGGGTCAGCGCCATGTCCAGGTCATCGCCGTCCAGCACCCGTCCCGCCGGCAGCAGCAGGACCGGGCGCCACGGCCCCACCAATTGCGGTGACGCGATGCGATCGGAGACACGCAGGCGCGGTGCGCCGCGAAGTCCATGCGCCTCGGCGGCCAGCGCCATTGCCCGCACCAGCGCGCCATTGGTGCACGGGGCGGCCTGCTTCAGGAGTTCGCGGCTGCGCCGCCAGTCCCGCAGCGTCGCGCTGGCGACCACCAGTACGCCGGACAGCCACAGAACTGCCAGTCCGGTCTGCCACGACAACTCGAAGGTCGAGGCCGGAACGGCCATCGCGGCGGGTGCCGCCGCCAGCCCGGCCGCGGCCGGAAGGCGCTCGACCAAGGGAGCCGCCGGTGCCAGCCACGGCAATTCCAGCGGTGGCGCGATCAATCCCGACAGCGACTGCAGGGCCACCAGCCACCATAGCCAGCATTGGGTCGCCAGCGGCATCCGCGGCACCCAGCGGCAGAGACCCCAAACCATGGCCACCAGGACCGTTGTCTGGACACTGGTCGCGACCACGCGTTCCAGCAACGCCGAAATAAGCGCGTCCATGGTCACTCCTCCTGCCGCTTGGACTGCAGGCGCGCGACCAACGCTTCCAGTTCGGCCAGTTCCTCGTCACTGACCTCGCCACGCTTGGACATCCAGGCCACGAAGGGGCTGACCGAACCCCGCAGGGTCTTCTCCACGAAGGTCGCCACCGCGCCCTGCACCACGTCGTCCTCGCCGGTGGTGGCCGAATAGCGGTAGACCCCGCCGGCATGGCGCCGCTTCAGGTAGCCCTTGGCCCGCAGCCGCTCCATCATGGTCAGCACGGTCGAGCGCGCCAGGCCCTGCGCCTCGCCGAAACCCGCGGCGACCTCCCCGACCGAGGCGTCACCCTGCTGCCCCACGTACTGGAGCAGGGCCAATTCCTGGTCCCCGATGCTCTTGCGTGCCATCGTTCCCCTCCCGGGTGACTACAGATGTAGTCAAACTAGATCTGACTACACCTGTAGTCAAGCCTGACCAATGGCAGGGGTAGCCCATGCTCCGCCGTCCGGGCATGCGCCGGGATTCATCAGAGGGGCGCGGTAACGGACAGGTCCCGAGCTTGCCTGCCCGCGCACGGCAAATCGCGATTGCAACGGACATGATGACGGGCGACCTGCCAACCGGTAGTCGCCCCTGCGCGCTTGTGTCGTCTCCGCACGTCGGCAGCGTTCCTGCGGCAACGCATCGTGTTCACCGGCGGAAAAAAAACCAAAAACCCCGCCGAAGCGGGGTTCTGGTACAACTGGCGGAGTGAGAGGGATTCGAACCCTCGATAAGGCTTTTGACCCTATACTCCCTTAGCAGGGGAGCCCCTTCGGCCTCTCGGGCATCACTCCGGGAAATGTTCCGCCGCAATCAAACGACGGCGGCCGCATAGGATAACGGCAGACCGGTTCGGCGGCAAACGGAAATCAGCTCGAGGACGAATCGTCGTTGTGGGAAGCGGAACCCGCTTCCTCACCGCGCTGGATGCGCTGGTAGATCTCTTCGCGGTGCACGGCAACGTCCTTCGGCGCGGTGATACCGATGCGCACCTGGTTGCCCTTCACGCCGAGCACAGTCACCGTGACCGAATCACCGATCATCAAGGTTTCGCCGACTCGGCGGGTCAAAATCAGCATGTTTCTTCTCCTGAATCCGGCAAGATTAAAGCCGGGGCAGCGTTCCTGCATCGCTGGACGCGAGGAAGCTTCCAGATAGGTTCATCGTCGTGAATCATGGTACGGGCCGGAGCACGCGCCCGCAAGCGCGGGCGCGGCCGGGCGGGCTCATTGCAGGCGTTGGGCGACCCAGTCGTTCACGCCCTTGAGGGCAGACACAAGGGCGGGCCCGTCCTCGCCACCACCCTGGGCGAGATCCGGACGGCCACCGCCCTTGCCGCCGATCTGACCGGCGACGTGGGACAGAAGTTCCCCCGCCTTGACCTTGCCGGCGGCGGCGCCGCTTACCCCCGCCACCAGGGCGGCCTTGCCGTCGCTGGTGCCGGCCAGGACGATCACCGCGTCGCCCAGTTGCTGCTTGAGCCGGTCGATGGCGTCGCGCAGTGCCTTGGCGTCGAAGCCTTCCAGCCGCGAGGCCAGCACACGGACGCCGTTGACGTCCTGCGCCGAGCCCGCCAGATCGGCGGTGGCGCCCGAGGCCGCCTTGGCCTTGAGGGTCTCCACTTCACGCTCGAGCTTCTTCTGCCGTTCGGTGAGGGCACGGATCTTCTCGACCACGTCGTGGGCGTTGCCACCCAGCAACTCGGCCGCCTGCTCCAGTCGACGCTCCTCCGCGTCGACATGATCCAGCGCGCCCTGCCCGGTCACCGCTTCGATCCGGCGCACGCCCGCCGAGACGCCGCCTTCGCTGACGATCTTGAACAGCCCGATGTCGCCGGTCCGGCCCACATGGGTGCCGCCGCACAGTTCGGTCGAGTAGTCACCCATGCGCAGCACGCGGACGTGCTCGCCGTACTTCTCGCCGAACAGCGCCATGGCTCCGAAATCCAGCGCCTCCTGCATGCCCATGTGGTGGACTTCGGCCTGATGATTGGCCCGCACCTGGGCATTCACCCTGCGCTCGACCTCGGCCAGTTCCTGCGCGGTAATCGCCTGGAAATGGGAGAAGTCGAAACGCAGGCGGTCCGGTGCCACCAGCGAGCCCTTCTGCTGGACATGGGTGCCCAGCACTTCGCGCAGCGCGGCGTGCAGCAGGTGGGTCGCCGAATGGTTGAGGATGGTCGCGGCGCGCCGCGCCGCGTCGACCGACGCGGCGATGCGATCACCCACCTTGAGGGTGCCGCGGGTCACCCGGCCCACATGACCATGGAACTGGCCGGCGAGTTTCTGCGTGTCGGATACGGCGAATTCGGAATCCGCTCCGGCGAGGCGCCCCACGTCGCCGACCTGGCCACCGGACTCGGCATAGAAGGGTGTGCGATCCAGGAGCATCACCGCTTCGTCGCCAAGGTTGACCGACTCGGCCGGGCGGCCGTCCTTCAACAAGGCCACGATGCGCAGATCGGACGCGTCCAGTTGCTCGTAGCCAAGGAATCCGGTGGGCTGCAACTGCGCCACCAGATCGGCCGGCAGGCTGGCACTGGAAGCGAACTTGCCGGCGGCGCGCGCGGTTTCGCGCTGTTGCTCCATCGCCGCCTCGAAGCCGGCCATGTCCACGGTCAGGCCACGCTCGCGGGCGATATCCGCGGTCAGGTCCACCGGGAATCCGTAGGTGTCATAAAGGCGGAAAGCTTCAACACCCGGTATCACGCCCTGCGCGCGCGACGCGATGTCGTCGAAAATGCGCATGCCCGAATCCAGCGTCTCGGCGAAACGCTCCTCTTCGGCCTTCAATGCGCGCTCGACCAGTTCGCGCGCGGCCGGCAACTCGGGATAGGCCTCGCCCATCAGCTCGGACAGCGTGCCCACCATCCTGTGGAAGAACGGCTGGCGCACGCCCAGCATCCAGCCATGGCGCAGGGCGCGGCGGATGATCCGGCGCAGCACATAGCCGCGTCCTTCGTTGGAAGGCAGCACGCCGTCCACGATCAGGAAGCTGCAGGCGCGGATATGGTCGGCGATGACGCGCAGCGACTTGTTCTCGCGATCCGGCGTGGCGGTCAGTTCGGCGGCCTTTTCGATCAGCGCCTGGAACAGATCGATTTCGTAGTTGCTATGAACGTGCTGCAGGATCGCGGTCAGGCGCTCCAGGCCCATGCCGGTATCCACGCAGGGCGCCGGCAGCGGCACCAGGGTGCCGTCGGGCTGGCGGTCGAACTGCATGAACACCAGGTTCCAGATCTCGATGAAACGATCGCCGTCCTCGTCGGGCGAGCCCGGCGGACCACCGGCGATGTGATCGCCGTGGTCATAGAAGATTTCCGTGCAGGGACCACAGGGGCCGGTGTCGGCCATCTGCCAGAAATTGTCGGACGCGAACGGCGCTCCCTTGTTGTCGCCGATGCGGACGATCCGCTCGACCGGGATGCCGATGTCCTTGTTCCAGATTTCGAAGGCTTCGTCATCGGTGTGATAGACCGTGACCAGCAAACGTTCCTTCGGCAGCTTCCAGACGCCGGTCAGCAGTTCCCAGGCCCAGGCGATGGCTTCCTTCTTGAAGTAGTCGCCGAACGACCAGTTGCCCAGCATCTCGAAGAAGGTGTGGTGGCGCGCGGTGTAGCCCACCGAATCCAGATCGTTGTGCTTGCCGCCCGCGCGCAGGCAGCGCTGCACATCGGCGGCGCGCACGTAGCTGCGTTTCTCCGCGCCCAGGAACACGTCCTTGAACTGGACCATGCCCGAGTTGGTGAACAGCAGGGTCGGATCATTGCCCGGCACCAGTGGCGCCGACGGCACGATCGTATGGCCCTTGCTGTGGAAGAAATCGAGGAAGTCCTGGCGGATCTGGCGGGTGCTGATTTTGGGGGAACTGGTCATCTGGCTGGCATTGGCTGACGGGCGCATCCGGACGCCGCGTCCCCCACAGATGCGGGCGCGGGCCGGCCGAAGCAACCCAATGCCTTAGATTAACAGGCCCGCCGGGTTCAGTCCTCCCGGTCCAGCCGGGTCGCGGCGCTGACACTGCCGCCGTCAAATCCCCGCCGGATCAGGAAGTCGGCGGCCTTGCGCCGCCCCGCCAGGTCAATCAAGCCGCCCGGACCGAAACGGCGGCGGACGAGGTCGCACGCCGTTTCGGTCCAGTCGCCATCAAAAGTGTCCATGGCCGCCGCGATGGTTTCGCGATCCAGCCCATGGGTAGCCAGCTCCGCACGAATGCGGAGCGGCCCATAGCCGTTGCCGGCCCGGCTGCGGACCAGCGATTCGGCAAACCGGCGGTCGTCCTGCCAGCCTTCTCCGGCCAGCCGCTCCACCGCCGTCCTGGCCTCTTCCGGAGCGACGCCACGGGAGGCCAGCTTGCGTTCCAGTTCCCGCCGCGAGTGTTCCCGGCGGGTCAGCAGACCCAGCGCCCGCTGGACCGGGGTCTGCTCGGCCCGGACTCGCCGCCGTCGCGGCGGCGTACCCGGTTCCTCATCCCTGCTCATCATTCCATCCGCCAAGCCGGGAGACCGGCACCCGTTCCGGACCGTTCTCCCTGCCGAATGACTCAGTCATCCTGGTCCGCGTCCTCGCCCTCGTTACGCGAGGCTTCGGCCGGCTGGAATTTCTCGCGCAGTTCGCCTTCCAGCTTGGCCGCGATCTGCGGGTTCTCGCGCAGGAAGGTCCGCGAGTTGTCCTTGCCCTGACCGATGCGCTCGCTGCCGTAGCTGTACCAGGCCCCGGCCTTCTCGACCAGCTTGGCCTCCACGCCCATGTCGATCAGCTCGCCTTCGCGGCTGATGCCTTCGCCGTAGAGAATCTCGGTGACGACCTGCTTGAATGGAGGCGCCAGCTTGTTCTTGACGACCTTGATCTTGGTCTGGTTGCCGATGATTTCATCGCCTTTCTTGATCGCGCCAATGCGGCGGATGTCCAGGCGCACGGAGGCATAGAACTTCAGGGCGTTGCCGCCGGTGGTCGTTTCCGGGCTCTGGCCCGGCATCATCACGCCGATCTTCATGCGCAGCTGGTTGATGAAGACCACCAGGGTGTTCGAACGCTTGATGTTGCCCGTCAGCTTGCGCAGGGCCTGGCTCATCAGGCGGGCCTGCAGGCCCGGCAGCTGGTCGCCCATCTCGCCTTCGATTTCCGCCTTCGGGGTCAGCGCGGCGACCGAGTCGATGACGACGATGTCGATGGAGCCCGAACGCACCAGCATGTCGGCGATTTCCAGCGCCTGCTCGCCGGTATCCGGCTGCGACACCAGCAGATCGTCCACGTTGACGCCCAGCTTGGCGGCGTAAATCGGGTCCAGTGCGTGCTCCGCGTCGATGAAGGCCGCCGTGCCGCCCTGCTTCTGGCACTCCGCGATGGCCTGCAGGGTCAGGGTGGTCTTGCCCGAGGATTCCGGCCCGTAGATTTCCACCACGCGACCCTTCGGCAGGCCGCCGATGCCGAGGGCGATGTCCAGCATCAGCGAGCCGGTCGGCACCACTTCCACGGGCTCGATCACGCGATCGCCCATGCGCATCACCGAGCCCTTGCCGAACTGGCGCTCGATCTGGGTCAGGGCCACGGAAAGGGCGCGCTTCTTGTTCTCGTCCATCATCGGTTCCTCAGAAGAATCAATCGTTGAATGCAAGGCTAGCGGGGGCGGATCGCACAGGCTGCGACTGTCCCGGGAAATCAGAAATTAAGGCCGGCGACCGCGGATGGACCATCAGGAAATCCGACACCATGGCGTCGGACAAACCCGCGCGAACGTGTGGGCGCGTCACCGGTTGGGCCTCACCAGGCCGCAGTACAGGCCTTCGATGGCGAAATCCTGGTCGGGTTGGACTTCGATCGGGGAATAGTCCGGGTTGCGTGGCAGGAGCCGGATCCGGTCCTTGCCGACCTTCAGCAGCTTGACCGTGATCTCCTCGTCGATCCGGGCCACCACGATCTGCCCGGAACGCGCGTCGCGGGTGCGGTGTACCCCGATCAGGTCGCCATCGAAGATACCTTCGTCCCGCATCGAATCGCCCTTGACCCGCAGCAGGTAATCCGGCGCCGGGGCGAAGAAAGCCCGATCCAGCAGGACGTAATCGTGATGGCCGGCATCGGCACCAATCGGCGCGCCGGCCGCCACCTGCCCGAGCACCGGTAGGCGCAGTCCGTCCTCGTTGGCGGGCGGGAATCCCAGCTCGGGCTGGGCCTGCACCGGTGCCCTCAGCAACCGGATTCCCCGGGCACGGCCCGGCAGCCGCTCGATGGCGCCGGCCTGTTCCAGGGCCTCCAGGTGGTATTGCGCCGCACGCACGCCCTTGAATCCCAGCGCGCGGGCGATCTCGGTCTGTGAGGGCGGCACGCCCTCGGTTTCGATGCGCTCGGCAATCAGGGCGAGGATGGCTTGCTGGGTATCGGTCAGGTCCATGGTTAGTAGTATTACTACTAACAAACCCGCTTGACAAGCCCAGGTTCCCGCGGCGCGCTTCCCTCGCCGTCCTGCCGTCTCCGCCGGCCGGAGGGATGACGGCGCCCCGGCGGCTCAGCGCTTGCGCCCGCTCCGCCAGATCGACAGCACGATCCAGACCCCGGTCATGGCCGCGAACACGAAGCCCAGCACGCCCATCGCCATCAGCCAGCGGTTGGAGGTGCCGCCGCCCACGCTGTTCATCACGATGGACGAGCCGATGATCAACGCGGCGGTGACCACGCCGATGGTGAGCCGGTTGGCGGCGCTGTTGAGCTGGTCGCCAAAGGCCTTCAGCGAGGTGATGTCGAGTTGCCCGCGCAGGCGGCCCCGGCGCGCGGCCTGCAGCAGGCGGCGCAGATCGCGCGGCATGTCGCCGACCAGATCGAGGGCCCCGGACAGGCTGCGGCGGCCGCGCCGGGCGACCGCGCGTGGCGAGTAGCGCTCCAGGATCGCGCGTTCCAGGTAGGGACGCGCCTCGCTGGCCATGTCGAAGTCCGGATCCAGTTGCCGGCCCAGGCCTTCCAGGGTCAGGAACGCCTTGATCATCAGGGCCAGGTCCGGCGGCAGGCTCAGGCCGTGCCGGCGCAGCAGCGCGGCCACGTCGGTGAGCATGGCGCCCATGCGCAGCTGTTTCAGTGGCACGCCGCGATAGCGATCGGTGAACACCCCGACGTCGGCCTGCAGGCGGGTCTCGTCGACCGACGCGTCGCCTTCGGTCCAGTCCAGCAGGATGTCGGTGACGGCCTCGGGATCCTCGCCGACCAGCCCGTTGAGCAATCGCGCGACCTGGAAGCGTCGTTGTTCGGACACCCAGCCGACCATGCCGAAATCGATCAGGCCGATGCGCCCGTCCCGCAGGTAGAAGATGTTCCCCGGATGCGGATCGGCATGGAACAACCCGTCCACCAGCACCATCTTCAGCACGATCGCCGCGCCGGTGCGGGCCAGCGCATGGCGATCCAGTCCGGCCGCGTCCACCGCCGCCAGATCGCAGCCGGGGATGCCGTCCACCCAGTCCTGCACGCTCAGGCGCTCGCTGGTCCATTGCCAGTGCACCGCGGGGATCATCACCTCGGGATGATCCTGGAAATTGAGGGCGATGCGCTCGGCATTGCGGCATTCGCCGGCGAAATCCAGTTCCGCGCGCAACGACGCGGCGAATTGCTGGGCGATGCCGACGGGATGGTAACGACGCAGATCCGGCACCTGCGTCTGGATGATGTCGGCCAGTCGCGCCAGCAGGCGCAGGTCCGCCTCGACCACTTCGCGGATTCCGGGGCGGCGCACCTTGAGCACCACCGCGCGACCGTCCTCCAGCCAGGCGCGATGCGCCTGCGCCAGCGAGGCGGCGGCCAACGGTTCCGGATCCAGCCGGGCAAAGATGTTTTCCGGGAGGTCGCCGAGATCCTCGATCAGCTGTGGGCGGATCACCTCGTAGGGCACCGCCGGCACCGCGTTCTGCAGCCGGCTCAACTCCGCGATCCATTCCGGCGGCAGCAGGTCGATGCGGGTGGCCAGCACCTGGCCGAGTTTGACGAAGGTTGGTCCCAGCGTTTCCAGCGCGCGCCGCAGTCGTTCCGGCGGCTCCATCCGCAGCGCGTCTTCCGCATGCTGCCAGTGCAGGAGCCTGCCGGCCCGCTCCAGCGCTCCGGCCAGGCCGATGCGCCGGACCATGTCGCCAAAACCGTTGCGGATCAGGACCGAGGCGATTTCCTGCAACCGCCCCAGATCGCGCACCGCTCCCAGGGTCTCCCACATCAGCGTCGCCCTTTCCCGCCGGTCGGTCGCATCACAGCTTTTCCAGTCCGCTCAGCGCGGTCGCCACCGTCTGCCGCCTGACCGCGTCGCGGTCGCCGTCGAACAGGAACACTTCCGCGCGGGCATAGCCGCCGCGGCGTTTCCAGCCGATCCAGACCGTGCCCACGGGCTTGCCTTCGCTGCCGCCGCCGGGGCCGGCGATGCCGGTCACCGCGACCGCCACGCTCGCGCCGGAGTTGACCAGCGCGCCGGACACCATCTCGATGACCGTCTCGCGGCTGACCGCGCCATGGGTTTCCAGGGTTTGCGGGCGCACGCCCAGCAACGCCTGCTTGGCTTCGTAGCTGTAGGCCACCATGCCGCTGTCGAACCAGTCCGAGGAGCCGGCGATGTCGGTCACCGTCTTGGCGATCCAGCCGCCGGTACAGCTTTCCGCGGTCACCAGGTGATCGTGTTCGGCGCGCAGGCGGGCGCCGATCCGTTCGGCCTGCTCGCGCAGTTCGGCGTCGGTAGGAGTTGCAGCGGCCACGGTCGACATCGGCAAGGCTCGGGGGAAGGAGCCACCGTTTTAGCCGAATTCGGCGCCCCTGTCTGCTCGCGGTCGGCGCGCCCCGGCCCGGGACCGGGCGGGTGCGCGCACTGCGTCGCCTTCGCTCAGTACGTCACGCGGAAGGTCACGCCATAGGTGCGCGGCGCGCCCAGGAACGCGTTGAACGAGTTGGTGGGATCCCCCGGCGTCGGCGAGAAATTCTGCAGCGGGGCGTCGAAGCCGACCTGCTGGTAGGTCTCGTCGGTCAGGTTCTGCCCCCACAGCTCCACCATCCAGCGCTTGTTCTTCGCGCCGAATCCGACCCGGGCGTTGACCAGGGTGTAGCCCTCCTGGATCTTCTCGATGTCCATGTCCGAACCGGTGTTGTGCTCGGAGATGTACTTGGCGCCGATGTTGAAGCGGCCAATCAGGCTGTTGCCGAAGTCCCACTGGTAGGTCAGCGACGCCGAACCCGACCACAGCGGCGCGAAGCTGATGTGGTTGCCCGGCAGTTTGTACAGGGTGCCGCCGGGTGCGACGAATTCCGAGGTGGGCTTGTCGTCGCCATAGCGCGTGTCGGCGTAGGTCAGGCCGGCCTGCAGCATCAGCCCGTCCAGCCCGGTCTGCCACAGCACTTCCGCGTCGATGCCCTTGGACGTGACCTCGGGAATCGAGCGCACGACGTAGCTGGTGCCGAGGAAGCTGTTGAGCTGGAAGTCGGTGAACTCCTGGTAGAACAGGGTGCCGTTGAGCAGCAGGTTGCCGTCCAGCCAGGTGGACTTGGCGCCCAGCTCGTAGCTGTCGACGAACTCCCCCGGGAACGAGGTATCCCTGACCGGCAGGATGCCGGCGGTGCCGCTGGACAGGCCCGTGTTCGACTGCACGCGATCCAGGTTGAAGCCGCCGCCCTTGTAGCCACGCGCGCCGGACAGGTAGGTCATCAGGTGATCGTTCCAGCGGTAGGCAAACTTGAGCGTGCCCGACCATTCACTCTCGGAGCGGTCCTGCTTCGTATGGCGGCCGTTGTGGGCGATGTTGGCCCACGGCAGGCACATGTAGCCGATCGCGGTCGGTGCAAGCTGCTGCGCCACGGGCTGCGGGATGCCGCGCGCCATCAACGCGCCCACCACCTGTGCCGGGTTGCCGAGCGCGGTGGCGCAACCCAGGCTGCCATTGGGATTGGTGTAGACCGAATCCAGCTCCTTCTTTTCGTGGGTGTAGCGCAGCCCGAGCGTGATCGCCAGCTGGTCGGTGGCGTGCCAGGTGTTGTTGGTGAACAACGCGGCGGTCCTGGCGTTCTGGTTGTAGGTGTCGTGCGCGCCTTCGGTGTCACCCGGGAAGACGGTGCCGAGCGGCCGCCCGGTGGCCTGCGACGCGAACAGGAACGGATTGGTGGTATTGACGGTGATGCCCAGCGGCGCCAGCTGGCGCGCGAACAGGCTCAGCAGCGCGGTGGACAGGTAGGTCTCGTAGTGCCGGCCGATCATGTACTGGTCGTGGCGCTCCAGGTCCTCGTCCGAGTAGAAGAATCCCAGCATCCAGTCCAGTTTGTCGGTGCTGCCGGTCAGGCGCAGTTCCTGGCTGAAGGTCTTGAACTTGGTCGATGAGTCGTCGAAGTTGTTGCGGCGGTACAGCAGATCCGCGCCGCTGAAGTCGAAGTCCAGCGCGTTGACCGACTGCCAGTCGCGCGCGGCGGTTATCGAGGTCAGCGTCGCCCCGTTGAACCAGGGCGTGTTCCAGTCAATCTGGGTGGAGAACCCCTTGTCCAGCACGCTCTGTTCAGTGCCGCGGTTGCTGTAGGCCAGGCGCCGCTCCGGGTCCGCCACCGGGATGATCGCGCGCCCGGCGCCCCCGGCCAGCGCATCGAGGATGTTGGCGGTCAGGCCACGCACGGTGGTCACGCCCACGCAACAGTTCTCGTCGCGGCGGGTGTAGTCGGCGATGAAAGTGAAGTCCAGATCGTCGTTCGGTTCCCACAGCAACTGCGCGCGCAGGGTACGGAAGTCGCGATCGCTGTCCTCGCGGCTGGTGCGCGGGCCCGTTCCCGTATTGACGTCGGTAACGCCGTCGCGGGTACGTTTGGCCGCGTAGATGCGGAAGGCGGCGTGATCGCTGATGGCGTCGTTGTAGGCACCGGAAATGCCGAACTCGCCGTAATTGCCGAAGGTCAGTTCACCTTCCGCGCTCTGTGTGTAGCTGGGACGGCGGGTGATGACGTTGATGACGCCGGCGGAGGTGTTCTTGCCGAAGACCGTTCCCTGCGGACCCTTCAGCACCTCGATGCGTTCCAGTTCGCCCAGGTCGCCGAACCCCACGCCGGTGCGCGGGCGGTACACGCCGTCAATCACCACGCCCACCGCCGATTCCAGGCCGGCGTTGTCGCCATTGGTGCCGACGCCGCGGATGCGCGCGGTGGTCTGCGACTCGTTGGTGGTCGAACTGACATGCAGGCCAGGCACCAGCAATTGCACGTCCTTGATGTCGGAAACACCCGCATCCTGCAGCAACTGCTCCGGCAGCGCGGTCAGCATGATCGGCACGTCCTGCATGGCCTCCTCGCGCTTCTGCGCGGTGACCGTCATGGTCGCCAGCGTGGTCGCCTCCTCATCGGGCTGGGTCTGGGACGGCGTGGCTTCCTGTGCCTGCAGATTGGCGGAAAGTGCGGCGAAAACGGCGAGCGCGAGCGCGCGTTGCTGCGGTTTGGCGACGATCATGTGTTCCCCTCCCCCGGGTCATGTCGGACGTTGACGTTCAGACGACTTCGATACGGCATCCACCTTGTATGGACAATCATGCGGCGCTTGCGCGCCCCTCTGTGGAGGCGAAGCTAGCACTCCTCTCGGCGCGGAAGCATTCTGCAACGCGTCGATACGCGCGACGCCCGTCGAGCACGGACGGAAGCGAACGATCGTGCTGAAAAACAGGGCTTACGCGTGGGACGCGGGCATGCGGAACAATCGCCGCGGCGTGCTCAGCCTTCCGGCTCGTCCGGCAGGTAGGCCAGCAGATCGCCGGGCTGGCATTGCAGGTAGTCGCAGATCGCCGCGAGGGTTTCGAAACGGATGCCGCGGACCTTTCCCGACTTGAGCAGGGAAAGATTGGCTTCGGTGATGCCGACATGGGCCGCCAGATCCTTGGAGCGCACCTTGCGCAAGGCCAGCATCACGTCAAGGCGGACGACTATCGCCATCGGGGTCCTTCAGACAATGGAATGACTGTCTTCTTCCAGGCGCGCGGCTTCATCGAACAGCCGCGCCACCAGAAAGAAGGTGGCCCCCATCAGCAGCACGAGCAGGTCGCCGCCGCCGAAGTCCAGCCGCAGCGGTCCCGGGCGCGCGGCGTGCCATGCCAGCGCGGCCTGGAGCAGCGGCGGCAGCAGCGCATTGAGGAGACCCACCGCCAGCAGCCGCGATGCGAACCGGCGGAAATGCCGGGTCACCGCGCTGGAGAACAGCGCGGACGACTGCAACCGCCCCAGCATGCGCGCGAGTTCCAGCAGTGCCCAACTGGTCAGGACGGCCAGCAGCGCGGCGGTCAGCGCCGCCCATTCCCATGGAAGCCCGCCTTCATCGAGGGTGGCCGCCACGCCCGGAAAGGGCGTCGGCCACAGCAGCGCCAAGGCAGTCACCACCAGGCAGGCCACCGCGCTCGCCAGCACCCCCCGGCGCAGCCAGCGCGCGTGCCGCAATAATGCACTTGTATTTTCTGTTTTATTCATATTAATTTCTGTTTTACAGAAATTTATTTCTCTCGAAGGATACTAACATGAAACCATCCCCACCCACGCCGAGCGTCGTCCGCCGGCTCCTTTGCCCGCTGTTGTCGCTGGGGCTGTTGCTGGCGTGGCCGATGGCGCATGCCACGCCGCATGCGCCGCCGGCGGGGCCACGCGGCCCCGCGCACCTGCTCGAGGACGCGGGCAAAGGAGATGTCTTCAGCCTGGAGCAGGCCCTTCCCGGCATCCGCGATCCCCGCTGGCGGGCGCTGGCCCAGGCCAGAATCGCCGCGTCGCGGCTGGACACGGCGCGGGCACGCGAGGTGCTGGCCGCTCAATTGGCGGAGCAAACGCAGGATGCAGCCCGGCAGGCAAGGGCCTGGTCGATGCTGGCTGACGTCGCCTTCGCCGAAGGCGACTACGCGGCGGCGGCCGAGGCCACGTCCCGGCAACGGGCCCTGCTGGAACAGGACCCCGCGGCGGCCGCGCATCCGCAGGATGCCGCCGATGCCGCGCGCATGCACGGGATCGCCCGGCCGTTGGCGAGTGTCCAGCGCCAGCAGGTGGCTTCGTTCGAGCCGTCGCCGGCGCAGACCCGGCGCGACAAGGTGGGCCTGAGGCGCGCGGATGTCCGGGTCAATGGCAGGACGCAGGAAATGGTCCTGGATACCGGCGCCAACCTGTCCGTGGTTTCGCGCACGACCGCCAGCCGATTGGGACTGCGCCTGCTGGACAGCGAAGTCAGCGTCGGCAGCGCGAGCCGCAACGAGGTCCCTACCCTGATCGGTATCGCCGACGAACTGGCGTTTGCCGGCTTGCGGATCCGCAACGTCGTCTTCCTGGTCCTTGACGATGCCGGGTTGGAATTTTCCGTTCCCGGCGGCTATCGCATCGAGGCGATCCTGGGCTTCCCGGTATTGCGCGAACTGCGCCGGATCCGTTTCCAACGCGATGGTCAACTGGCGCCGGAGCCGGCCGCGCCTGGGACGGGGGCAGCGCCGGGCAACCTGCGGGTCATCGGCAGCGACCTGTTCGTCAGCGCGCACGTGAACGGACAGCCGGTTGCGCTGCACCTGGACAGCGGCGCCTCTTCGTCTTCCCTGTCGCCGCTGTTCGCCCGACGCCATCCGGAACTGATCCGCGGCCTGCCCACCCGGCAGGAGCACTTTGCCAGCGCCGGCGGCGCCACTTCGCGACGCTCGGCGGTGCTCCCGGACGCGACGCTGGATCTGGATGGAAAGACGATCCCGCTGGAGCAGATCGCGATCGGCCTGGATGAAAGCGAGGACGTGGAAACGCGGCAATTCGGCGTTCTCGGTGGCGACGTGCTGGGTCGTTTCAGCTACTGGTGCGTGGATTTCGAACGGATGCGCCTGGAACTGGGCGAGATCGTACCGGTCCCCTGAGCGCGCGCGCCCGCCTTGCGGGCTCCGCAAAGGAATGTCGGCCGGTCGCCTTCCCTGCGCTGGCGGAAAGCAGGCACGCCGGTCCAGGCGAACGCGCATCGGGCGGCGACATCGCAACTCGATACCGCCGCCCGTATCATGGCAACCGCAGCGCGACGCTAGATTTCATCAGGGAAACCGGCCGCGGTCCGCCCACCTCCGGAAGAAGACAGACTTGCAAGACACCGATTCGACCCAGAAGCGCAGGCAGGAACAGGCGGCCGCGGAGCACACCCCGCTGATGAGGCAGTTCTTCGCCGCCAAGGCGGAGTATCCGGACCTGTTGCTGTTCTTCCGGATGGGGGACTTCTACGAACTGTTCTACGACGATGCCCGCAAGGCCGCGCGACTGCTGGACATCACCCTGACCCAGCGCGGCAATTCGGCGGGCGCCCCCATTCCGATGGCGGGCGTGCCGCACCACGCCTACGAGAGCTACCTGGCCCGGCTGGTGGCGATGGGCGAGTCGGTGGCCATCTGCGAGCAGATCGGCGATCCGGCCCAGACCAAGGGCCTGGTCGAACGCAAGGTCGTGCGGGTGGTCACGCCCGGCACCGTCACCGACGAGGCCCTGCTCAACGAGCGCCGCGACACCCTGCTGATGGCGATTGCGCGCGGCCGCAAGGGCTATGGCCTGGCCTGGGCGGATCTGGCCGGCGGGCGTTTCGTCGTCAACGAGGTCGAGGGCGAGGACGGCCTGGAGGCGGAACTCGCGCGCCTGGAGCCGGCGGAGATCCTGCTGCCGGACGAGGACGGCTGGCCGGATTTCCTGCACGGACGCCACGGCCTGCGCCGGCGCGCGCCTTGGCTGTTCGATGCCGGCAACGGCCGCCGGCAACTGCTGCAATTCTTCCAGGTCCGCGATCTCAACGGCTTCGGCATCGAGCAGTTGCCGCTGGCGACCGGCGCCGCCGCCGCCCTGCTCGGCTACGTCGAGGAAACCCAGAAACAGCGTCTGCCGCACCTGGGCGCCATCCGCACCGAATCGGCCGGCGATGCCATCGCCATGAACGCGGCGACCCGGCGCCATCTGGAGCTGGACAGCCGAGTCGATGGCGACACCGGCAACACCCTGCTGGGCGTGCTCGACACCACCATCACCCCGATGGGCGGCCGCCTCCTCCGGCGCTGGCTGCATCGCCCGCTGCGTGATCGCCGCGTGGTCGGCGAGCGCCACCAGGCCGTGGACAGCCTGATCGGCAACGGCCTGGACACCGCACTGCGCGAACGCTTCCGCGCACTGGGTGACATGGAGCGCATCCTCACCCGCGTCGCCCTGCGCTCGGCGCGTCCCCGCGACCTGTCGACCCTGCGCGACGCCCTCGCGCTGCTGCCAGATATCCGCCAGACGCTGTCAGGCACCGCCTCCGGTTCGCCGGACCTGGCCGCATCACCACGCCTGTCCGAGCTGGCGGCCGAGCTGGGTGAACACGACGACACCGCCGCGCTGCTGGTCCGCGCGGTCGCGCCGCATCCGGCGCTCAAGCTGGTCGACGGCGGCGTGATCGCCGACGGGTTCGATGCCGACCTGGACGAACTGCGTCGCCTGAGCAGCCATGCCGATCAGTTCCTGGTCGATCTGGAGGCGCGCGAGCGGGAAAACAGCGGCATCGCCACCCTCAAGGTCGGCTACAACCGCGTGCACGGCTACTACATCGAGATCAGCAAGGGCCAGTCGGATCGCGCGCCGGTCCACTACACCCGGCGGCAGACCCTGACCAACGCGGAGCGCTACATCACCGAGGAATTGAAGAATTTCGAGGACAAGGTACTGTCGGCGCGCGAGCGCTCGCTGGCGCGCGAGAAGGCGCTGTACGAGGGCCTGCTGGATTCGCTCAACCAGAACCTGGAGCCACTCAAGCGCTGCGCCGGCGCGCTCAGCGAACTGGACGTGCTGGCCGGCTTCGCCGAACGCGCGCAGGCACTGGACTGGTCGCGGCCGACCCTGGCCGACGAACCCGGCCTGCGCATCGAGCGCGGGCGCCATCCGGTGGTGGAAGCCGTCCGCGCCGAACCATTCGAGCCCAATGACCTGGCTCTGGATGAACAGCGCCGGATGCTGATCATCACCGGCCCCAACATGGGCGGCAAATCGACCTACATGCGCCAGAACGCGCTGATCGTGCTGCTCGCCCATATCGGCAGCTTCGTCCCGGCGTCGCGCGCGCAAATCGGCCCGATCGATCGCATCCTCACCCGCATCGGCGCCGGCGACGACCTGGCACGCGGGCAATCGACCTTCATGGTCGAGATGGCCGAGACCAGTTACATCCTCCATCACGCCACCGCGCAGTCGCTGGTGCTGATGGACGAAATCGGCCGCGGCACCTCCACCTACGACGGCCTGGCCCTGGCCGACGCGGTCGCCCGCCACCTGGCTAGCCAGAACCGCTGCTACACCCTGTTCGCAACGCACTACTTCGAACTCACCGCCCTGGCGGATGCCTCCGCCGACGGCGGCGAAAGCGGCATCGCCAACGTCCACCTGGACGCGGTGGAACATCACGACCGCGAGCGTGGCGACACCTTGGTGTTCATGCACGCGGTCAAGGATGGCCCCGCCGATCGCAGCTTCGGCCTGCAGGTGGCCGCACTGGCGGGCCTGCCCCGCTCCACCGTCGCACAGGCGCGCAGACGCCTTGCCGAACTGGAACAACGCGGCCGCGAAAGCCACGCCTCGGCGATGGCCCCGCAGGCGCTGGATGCCCCGCAGCAGATCGGCCTGTTTGCCCCGGCCCCCTCGGCGGCCCAGGAAGCACTTGCCGCACTGGATCCCGACGAACTCACGCCCAAACAGGCGCTGGAAGCGCTGTATCGGCTCAAGAGCCTGCTCTGAGACATTCACGATGCCCTGCCCCGCTGCGGAAATCGCGGCGGGCCCGCCTTCGCGCATCCGTGTCGTCAGCGACAACATCGGCGTAACGCGAGCCCGGTATCGTGGGCCCGCCGGGGCCGCTTGTTTGCGCGCCGCACCATTGAGACGTGCTATCGGATTGTTCGTCACAAACGATTTTGCTTAATCGCCGAGCCTGCCTAGTCTGGCCGTGTCTTCTTCATCGCCAACGGAAACGCCAGCCATGAACACGTCCGTGCTCTCCCGCTCAACCTGCGCCTCCGTGGCGGCACAGCGACGACAACGCTGACCGATGCGTACCGCTCCGGCCGCGACGCCGGCGTTCCCCCTCGCATTTCCATGACCACGCGCGCGTCGCCGCGGCCGCGCCGTCCCCACGCCTCTCCACTTCCGCTGCCCAGGGAGCATGACCATGAATCTCGAAACCGCCAAATGTCCGTTCAACCATTCCGTCGGCGGAGGCACCAGCAACCGCGACTGGTGGCCGAACCAGTTGCGCGTGGATCTGCTGCACCAGCACTCGTCCAAGTCCGATCCGATGGACAAGGACTTCAACTACGCCGAAGCCTTCAAGAGCCTGGACTATGACGCGCTCAAGAAGGATCTGGCCGCACTGATGACCGATTCGCAGCCCTGGTGGCCGGCGGATTTCGGTCACTACGGTCCGCTCTTCATCCGCATGGCCTGGCACAGCGCCGGTACCTATCGCATCGGCGACGGACGCGGTGGCGGCGGACGTGGACAGCAGCGCTACGCGCCGCTCAACAGCTGGCCGGACAACGTCAGCCTGGACAAGGCGCGCCGGCTGCTGTGGCCGATCAAGCAGAAGTACGGCAGCCGTATTTCCTGGGCCGACCTGATGATCCTCACCGGCAACGTCGCGCTGGAGACGATGGGCTTCAAGACCTTCGGTTTCGCCGGCGGACGCGAGGACGTATGGGAACCGGATCTGGACGTGTACTGGGGTTCGGAAACCGCCTGGCTGGGCGGCGACAAGCGCTATTCGGGCGAGCGCGATCTGGAGAACCCGCTGGCCGCGGTGCAGATGGGCCTGATCTACGTGAACCCGGAAGGCCCGAACGGCAACCCGGATCCGGTCGCCGCCGCGCGCGACATCCGCGAGACCTTCGCCCGCATGGCGATGGACGACGAGGAAACCGTGGCGTTGATCGCCGGTGGCCACACCTTCGGCAAGACCCATGGCGCGGGCGAAGCCTCGCACGTGGGCGCGGATCCGGAAGCCGACGATATCGTCGCCCAGGGCCTGGGCTGGCGCAGCACGCACGGCACCGGCATCGCCGGCGATGCGATCACCAGCGGCCTGGAAGTCACCTGGACCACGAAACCCACGCAATGGAGCCAGGATTTCTTCAAACACCTGTTCGGCTACGAATGGGAACTGACCAAGAGCCCCGCCGGCGCGCACCAGTGGAAGCCCAAGAACGGCGCCGGCGCCGACACGGTGCCCGACGCGCACGACGGCACGAAGCGCCGGGCGCCCAACATGCTCACCACCGATCTGTCGCTGCGCTTCGATCCCGCCTACGAGAAGATCTCGCGACGCTTCATGGAACACCCGGACCAGTTCGCCGATGCCTTCGCCCGCGCCTGGTTCAAGCTGACCCATCGCGACATGGGCCCGCGCGCGCGCTATCTCGGCCCGGAGGTCCCGAGCGAGGAACTGATCTGGCAGGACCCGGTTCCGGCGGTGGATCATCCGTTGATTGATGAAGCGGACATCGCCGCGCTGAAGAAGAAGATCCTCGAATCGGGTCTGTCGGTAGGCGAACTGGTCTCCACGGCGTGGGCCTCGGCCTCCACATTCCGGGGTTCGGACAAGCGCGGCGGCGCCAATGGCGCGCGCATCCGCTTGTCGCCGCAGAAGGACTGGGAGGCCAACGAGCCCGCGCAGTTGTCGAAGGTGCTCAAGGTGCTGGAGGGCATCCAGGCCGGCTTCAATGGCGCGCAGTCCGGAGGCAAGAAAGTCTCGCTTGCGGATCTGATCGTCCTGGGCGGCGCGGCGGCGATCGAGGACGCGGCAAGGAAGGCCGGACATCCCGTCGCGGTGCCGTTCTCGCCGGGTCGCACCGATGCGTCGCAGGAGCAGACCGACGTGGCGTCGTTCGCGGTGCTGGAACCGGCGGCGGATGGATTCCGCAACTATCTCAAGGGCAAGTACAGCGTGCCGGCCGAGTCGCTGCTCATCGATAAGGCGCAGTTGCTGACGCTGACCGCACCGGAGATGACGGTACTGGTCGGCGGCCTGCGCGTGCTGGGCGGCAACGTCGGCCAGACCGCGCACGGCGTGTTCACCGATCGGCCCGGTGTCCTGAGCAACGACTTCTTCGTCAACCTGCTGGACATGCGCACCGAGTGGAAAGCCACTTCGGACAACGAGGCGGTATTCGAGGCATTGGATCGCAAGAGCGGCGAGCGCAAATGGACCGGGACCCGGGTGGACCTCATCTTCGGTTCGCACTCGCAATTGCGCGCCCTGGCCGAGGTCTACGCCAGCACGGACGCGCAGGGGAAGTTCGTGCGCGATTTCGTTGCCGCCTGGGCCAAAGTGATGGAACTGGATCGCTTCGATCTGCGCGCCGCCCGCAAGGCGGCCTAGGCATCGCCCCGGCGCCCCGCTCGTCCGGATGTTCACCGGACGGGCGGGGCCTTTCGCCCACAGGAGCACCGGATGCCGGCGCAACACGCCTTCTCCTCCGGTTAACCACCGGCGTCACAGTTTGGCGCTAGCATCGGCGGTTCCAACCCGCGTCCAGGAGGACGGCCGTCATGAGCAACCAGTCTCTCGCGCAAGAACTCTTCGCCCAGCTCCAGGGCGCTCCGCTGCAGCAAGTCTCGCAGCAACTGGGCATCGGCCAGGCCGAGGCGTCCGGCGCGGTCGGCGCGGCGCTGCCCTTGCTGATGGGCGCTCTGGGCCGCAATGCTGAGCAACCGCAAGGCGCCGAGGCCCTGTTCGGCGCGCTCCAGCGCAACCATAGCGGGCTGGATATCGGCAGCGTGCTGGGTTCGGTCCTGGGCGGCGCCTCCACCCCGGAAGCCAACGGCGCCGGCATCCTCGGCCATATCTTCGGCGGCAGCCAGCCGCGCGCCGAGGCGGGCCTGGGCCAGGCCACGGGCCTGGACAGCAACCGCGCCGGCCAGTTGCTCAAGATCCTCGCCCCCATCGTGCTGGCCTTCCTGGCCCAGCGCATGAGCCAAGGCGGCCAAGGCTCCCCCGGCGCGCTCAGCCAGGTGCTGGGACAGGAGCAGCAGCAGATCCGCCAGCAGGGCGGCCTGGGCGGCGGCCTGCTCGGCGCGGTGCTGGATCAGGACGGCGACGGCCAGCTCGGTCTCGGCGACCTGCTGAAGGTCGGCAGCGGTTTTCTCGGCGGCGGTCGCTGAGCCGTCGCTAATCCGTGGAGCCGGGCTTGCCCGGCTCTGCATGTCCTTTCAGCGGGATGCAGCGGAGCAGGCTCCGCTTTACATCATGCGTAGAGCCGGGCTTCCCGGCTGCTCGCAGTTCAATGCAGTTGCGAACATGCCGGAGCTCGCCGTAACGGCATTACGTCATCCCGGCACGACTGTCGTGGTTTCGAGCGTCGTCGGCTCGATCCCGTCCCATGAAGGTGCGCATTCCGGGTTGGAGGCCAGCGATTGCGCGGTCCGGAATCTGTAGCTGTCGACCCGCGATTCATAGTAGAGCTCAAACGGACCCAACCAGGTGGTTCTGCTCACGGCACATCGCGCCTGCACACGCCCGCCCAAAGCATCGATACCCCGGTGATACACCTCTTCGCCGCGCCAGTAATTGCCCGTGACGGACTCATCAACGGAAGTTCGGAGCCTGCGCGCCCACTCCATCCATGGGCGATACCGGATTTCCTCCAGCGCGGAAAGACCATAGACAGATTGGTGGGTGCTTTCTTTCCGTTCCAACCGGATGAACATCGAGGACGGCCATCCCAGCACCAGTACCGTCTCGACCAGCACCAGGATCCACCACCGCCCCCTCGCATGCCGCCATCGCTGCAGTACGTACCAGGCACAGACAAGCTGGATGCCGAACCATATCCCCCAATATGGCAACTGGATAAATTCCTTGCCAACGATGGGCGCGCGGTGGATTGCGATCATGCCGGAAACGAACGCCAGCAAGATGCCGAGCAGGCCCACGTACTCATGCGCCTTCATCCGCTTGAATCGCGCAATCAACAGATGATCCAGGTTGGGCGCTTCATCCCGTGATGCGGGAGGAGGCGTTTGTTCCTGCTGCTTGTCCATGCGATGGATGCCGATTCCGAGGGTGTTGCATGGATCGTGATGCGGACAGCGAAGCATCCCCATCGGAAACGTCCTAAAACCGCGGTTCCTGTTCAACGCGCCGCATCGCGGAAGTGCCGCCCTGCGGCCCACACGAGACCGCAGGCGATTCGCTTACATCGCGTCGATGTCGCCCAAAGCGCGGATCAGCCGGCGCGCACGCTTGTCGGGCTTGGACAGCGGCGCCTGATAGCCGGTGCGTTCGGCGCGGCGGGTGGCGGCGGCGGCCTCGCGGCGTTGCCGCGATTCCTCGCTTTCGCGATACAGCGCCTGCGCCACCGATGCCGGCCCACGCTGTTCGCTCAGGCCTTCGACGCGGATGCCGAACACGTCCTCGCCGCGTGCGATCTTGAGTTCATCGCCCACGCGCACGACGCGCGATGGCTTGGCGCGCTGGCCGCCGATTTCCACCTTGCCGGTCTCCACCGCCTGTTTGGCAAGGCTGCGGGTCCTGTAGAAGCGCGCGGCCCACAGCCAGATGTCGAGACGAATGCCGGCGGTGACGGTGCTGGGTGAATCAGAATTCATCGGCTCAGGGTTTGCGTGGCAACGGATGGCTCAGGGGAATGGTGACGCTGTGCTGGCCGGCCTGCTGGCAGGCCCTTGATGCGTGGTAGTCGCGCGCGGCCTGGCGCTGCTCGGCGGTGGCGTTGTCGGGCAAGGGGTGCTGTGCCGCCGCGCGAAGCTCGTCCGCGCACCAAGGGAACGGCAGATCCGACCGGGTATCCAGGGTCATCGCGTCGCCGCCGGCGCAACCGGCCAGCACGCCCGCCAACACCACCGCACTCCATCGTCCACCATGAATGGCACGCATCGTCACGCTCTGCCGCACCGAGGATGAAGTCACAGTCTGCATCGATGCCGCCCCCGGCGCCACAAACGCAAACGGCCACCCGGAGGTGGCCGTTCAGCGATGGCGCCTGCGAGCGGATTACTCGGCGGCAGCAGCCAGGCGCGCCTTCTTGGCGGCGGCGTTGGCGGCCAGGTCTTCCTTGATGCGGGCGGCCTTGCCTTCCAGATCACGCAGGTAGTACAGCTTGCCCGAACGGACCTTGCCGCGGCGCTTCACTTCGACCGAGTCGATGGAGGCGCTGTGGGTCTGGAACACGCGCTCGACGCCGTAGCCGTGCGAAATCTTGCGCACGGTGAAAGCGGAGTTCAGGCCTGCGTTCTTCTTGGCGATGACCACGCCTTCGTACGCCTGCACGCGCTCGCGGTTGCCTTCCTTCACCTTCACGTTCACGACGACGGTGTCGCCGGGACCGAAAGCGGGCAGCTCACGCTGGATCTGGGCGGCTTCGAATTCCGCGATGATGGACTTGTTGAGACTGCTCATGGTGGCACCGTTCTGTATGCGTGGGTGTGTCGTTCGACAGCAATGACTGATGCAGTCGCCGGATTGCGCTGCACGATATTGTTATGGGGTTCCGGCCGGTCTGGCGCTGGAAGCCCGCCATCTTACTGATTTTTATTGGCCCTGGCTAGCTTTCGCCCTGCCCGCCCCGGGCCGCCTGGAAAGCGGCCAGCAGGGCCCGGTCGGCCTTGGACAGGGTTGACTCGTCCAGCAGGTCCGGCCGGCGCAGCCAGGTCCGGCCCAGCGACTGCTGGCGGCGCCAGCGGGCGATGGCGGCATGGTTGCCCGAACGCAGCACGTCCGGCACGTCGCCCAGTTCCGGATGCTGGGCCGGATGGGTGTAATGCGGGCAGTCCAGCAGGCCGTCGTTCTCGAAGCTGTCCTGAACGGCCGATTCAGCATCCCCGAGAGCCCCGTCCTGCAGCCGGGCCACCGCGTCCACGACCACCGCCGCCGCCAGTTCGCCCCCGGACAGCACGTAGTCGCCGATGGAGATTTCCTCGTCCACCTCGGCCTCCAGCAGACGCTCGTCCACCCCTTCGTAGCGGCCGCACAGCAGAATCAGGCGCGGCCGCGCGGCCAGTTCACGGACCTTGCGCTGGGTCAGCGGTTGTCCCTGCGGACTCAGATAGATGACCGGGGCCGGCGCGGAATCGGCGGCGCGCGCCGCCGCCAGGCAGGCGCGCAGCGGCTCGATCATCATCACCATGCCCGGTCCGCCACCGAACGGACGGTCGTCCACCCGCCGGTAACCGCCTTCGGCGTAGTCGCGCGGGTTCCAGCCCTGCAGGGCCAGCAACCCGCGTTCCTGCGCGCGCCCCACCACGCCCACCGCCGCGGCCTGGGCGATGAACTCGGGAAACAGGGTCAGGACATCGATGCGCATCGCAGAGAGCCGGGAATGAGGAAACGTGAATCGGGAGCCGAGTATTGCCCAGGCCCGACGGCGGCTCCAGCGATCAGAACTCGGGATCCCAATCCACCGTGATGCGCTGGGCATCGAAATCGACCGAGTGGATGACGTCGGGTTCGATGAAGGGAATCAGGCGCTCCCGGTCGCCCCGCACCACCAGCACGTCGTTGGAGCCGGTGGAAAACAGGTGCGAAACGGTACCGAAATCCACGCCGTCCACGTTGAGGACCCGCAGGCCTTCCAGGTCCACCCAGTAGAACTCGCCGGGTTGCGGCGGCGGCAGCGCATCGCGGGGAATCAGGATTTCGATGCCGCGCATCGCATCGGCCGCGTCGCGATCGGCGATGCCCGGTACGTCGGCGATCAGGTGCTTGCCGGACGCCTTGCCGCGCACACCCGACAGCTCGCGCTCGGCGCCCGAACCCTCGCGGAGGATCCAGGGCTGGTAGCGGAAGATGGCGTCGCGCGGCTCGGTCCAGGATTCCAGCTTGACCTGTCCACGCACGCCAAAAGCGCCCGCGAAACGGCCCAGCAGGATGGTCTTGCGGGGCCGCGGCGAGCGCTCGTTATCCATGCGTCAGCGTGGCCGGGCCGTGAGGCGCGGCCCAGGCGGATCAGGCCGAAGCCTTGGTGGCTTCCTTGTACAGGTTGCGGACCTTTTCGGTCAGCTGCGCACCGTGGCCCACCCAGTGGTCCACACGGGCGACGTCCAGCTCGATGCGCTTCTCGTTGCCGGAGGCGACCGGGTTGTAATAGCCCACGCGCTCGATGTTGCGGCCATCACGGGCGCTGCGCGAGTCGGTGACGATGATGTGGTAGAAGGGGCGCTTCTTGGCGCCGCCACGGGTAAGGCGGATCTTGACCATTGCTTGATTTCCAGTGTTGCCCAGTCGCCAGGATGGCGAGGTAAGCCGGCTATTCTAAGCCATTGAACGGCGGAAGGAAACCGCCCCTCAGGCGGGGATTTCCCAGGGCCGGCTGGCCAGGGCTGTCCTCAGCCGCGCCATGAGGGCCAGATCCTGCACATAAACGACCCCATCAATGCCCAGGATGGCCTGCAGGCCGCTGGCGTTGGCGGCGAAGGCGGCCTGGAAGCTGCCTGCCTCGGCCAGATGGACCGGGCGGACCCGCTGGGGAACGCCCTGCTCCGACAGTGCGGCCTGAAGCAACTGCTCGCAGGTGCCACGCAGCGCCGGAGCCTCGGGCCAGACCACGGTCTCGCCGTCCCAGAAGCCCAGGTTCCAGATGGAGCCTTCGCTGACGACTCCGTCCGGCCCGACGAACAGGGCGTCGTCATATCCCTCCCGCAGCGCCTGCCGCCGATAGTGGAACAGCGGAAAGGTGCCGACGTGCTTCAGGTGCGGCTGCGATCGCTGGAAGGGATACGACTTCACCCGCAGCGCGGGTTTGTCGCCGTCCGCCGCCGGCCCCAGCGTGATCAGCACGTCCGGCGTCACCGGCCGCAACGGCTGGCGGTAGTCGAAATCGCGGGCGAACACGGTGAAGCGCAGCGAGGCGTCGGCGGGTCCGGCCCGCAGCGCGGCCAGGATCTCGCCGACGATGCGTTCCCGTGCCAGTTCGGCGCCGAACAGTTCGCGGTTGGCGCGTTGCAGGCGCGCGACATGGAAATCCAAGCCCTGCACCGCCCGGCTCCGCACCTGCATGGCGGTGAAGTGGCCATAATTCACCACCGCCAGCGCGCGCAGCGCGTCGGCATCGGCGTCGGCGGGTCGTCCGTTGAGCAGGGCGATGGACATGGTTCCATCTCAACCGTTGTTGTCGAACACCGCTGCGGGAGCGGCTTCAGCCACGAAATCCCGGCGGTTCCACCGCCATCGAGCCGCGACTGACGTCGCTCCCGCAGGAGGAGGCATCAGGTTCAGCGGAACGGCAAGCCGCCGCGCGCGCCCATCATGCCCTTCATGCCGCGCATCAGGCCCTTCATGCCACCGCCGGCCATCTTGCCCATCATCTTTTCCATCTGCTGGTACTGCTTCATCAGCTTGTTGACGTCGGCCGGCGTGGTGCCGGAACCGCGGGCGATGCGCGCGCGGCGCGAGCCGTTGAGCAGCGCCGGGTTGCGGCGCTCCTTCTTGGTCATCGAGCCGATGATGGCGATCATCCGCGGCACTTCCTTGTTCTGGCTGACCTGCTGCTTCACGTGGTCGGGGATCTGGCCCATGCCCGGCAGCTTGTCGAGCAGGCCACTGATGCCGCCCATGTTCTGCATCTGTTCCAGTTGATCGCGCATGTCGTTGAGGTCGAACTTCTTGCCCTTGGCGACCTTGGCGGCAAGCTTCTCGGCCTTCTCGCGATCGACGTTCTGCTCGACCTGCTCGACCAGCGACAGCACGTCGCCCATGTCGAGGATTCGGTTGGCCACACGCTCGGGATGGAACACGTCCAGGCCGTCGGGCTTCTCTCCCACGCCGATGAACTTGATCGGCTTGCCGGTGATGTAGCGCACCGACAGCGCCGCGCCGCCGCGCGCATCACCATCGGTCTTGGTCAGCACCACGCCGGTCAACGGCAGCGCCTCGCTGAACGCCTTGGCGGTGTTGGCGGCGTCCTGGCCGGTCATCGCATCGACCACGAACAGCGTCTCCACCGGCTTGACCGCCGCGTGCAGGGCCTTGATCTCGGTCATCATCGCTTCGTCGATCGCCAGCCGGCCAGCGGTGTCGACCAGCAGCACGTCGACGAACGACTTGCGCGCATCGTCGATGGCGGCGCGGACGATGGCTTCCGGCTTCTGCCCGGCGTCGGACGGGAAGAACAGCACGTCCACCTGTTCGGCCAGGGTCTTGAGCTGTTCGATCGCGGCCGGACGGTAGACGTCGGCGCTGACCACCATGACCTTCTTCTTGCGGCGTTCCTTGAGGTGCTTGGCGAGCTTGCCGACCGTGGTGGTCTTGCCCGCGCCCTGCAGGCCGGCCATCAGGATGACCGCCGGCGCCGGCACGTTGAGGTTCAGGTCGGTCGCCTGCGAACCCATCACCGCGGTCAGTTCGTCGCGGACGATCTTGATCAGCGCCTGGCCCGGGGTCAGCGACTTGAGCACTTCCTGGCCCACCGCGCGCACCTTGATGCGCTCGATCAGCGCCTGTACCACCGGCAGCGCGACGTCGGCTTCCAGCAGGGCGATGCGGACCTCGCGGGTGGCCTCGCGGATGTTCTCCTCGCTCAGGCGGCCACGGCCGCGCAGCCGCTCGATGGTGCCGGAAAGACGCTGGGTGAGGGACTCGAACATGGGAAGCGGGAACCTGGGGAAAACGGAGGCGGATTATAGCCCGGCGGGGCGATCGCTCCCGGGTGCGGGCGTTGCCCGCGCCGTCGCGCTGTTCCCGGTTCCGGCCCTATGCGACACTTCGCCGATGACAATCGTTCTCATCGCCATCCTCGGCTACCTGGCCGCCACCGCGCTGCTGGTCCGCGCCGCCGCGCAATCGGCGCTGGAGGCACGGCGAGGCTGGCTGTGGCCTGCGCTGGCCGCCGTGGTCCTGCATGGCGGCTACCACCTGCTGGTGGCCTGGCGCACGGTAGGCGGACCGGACATGCATTTCTACTCGGCGCTGTCGCTGGTCAGCCTGGGCATGGCGGCGCTGACCGCGCTGGCCGGCGCACGCGGCCGGATGGCGGCGCTGGGCGTGGTCGCCTTCCCGCTGGCGGCGGTGCTGCTGCTGGCCTACCACCAGCACGGCCACCTGCCCAGCACGGGGCTGGACTGGCGCTTGCAGCTGCATGCCTGGCTGGCCCTGCTGGCCTACGCCACCCTGGCCATCGCCGCGCTGCTGGCGGTGATGCTGTGGGCCCAGGAGCGTGCGTTGCGGCGGCGCCAGTTCCACGTCTGGCTGCGCGCGTTGCCGCCGCTGACCGAACTGGAAGACCTGCTGTTCCGCACGATCGCGGTCGGCTTCGCCCTGCTCACCGCCACCCTGCTGACCGGCGTGCTGTTCGTCGAAAACCTGCTTGCCCAGCACCTGGTCCACAAGACCGTGCTGAGCGTGCTGTCCTGGCTGGCCTTCGGCGCGCTGCTGATCGGCCGCTGGCGCTACGGCTGGCGCGGCAGCAAGGCGGCGGGTTGGACCCTGTTCGCCATGGCCCTGCTGCTGCTGGCGTTCTTCGGCAGCAAGTTCGTGCTGGAACTGGTGCTGCGCCGCGCCTGAGCGCGCGGCGGCGCCGCCGCCGCGATTTTCATCCCCGCCACGGCCGGGTTCATCGCCCGCCGCCGGCTTCCATCGGATCCGCCCGCCTGTCGGCATCCGCCCTCGCTATGGTCGCGTCTTCCGCCGTCAAGGAATGAGCGCGCATGCCCGCTTCGAATCCCGTCTCCCGCCCTCCCCGCCGCTGGCGCTGGCTGAAGCGGCTGTGCCTGGCCGTCATCGCATTCGTCCTGGCCGCAATCGCCTGGGACGTGGCCAGCTACGACGCGCGTCCCTGGCTGGCCGACTACCAGCGCCTCAAGCACGACATGGCGCAGGGTTATGCAAACCTGGACTGGATCGCCGCGCACCGGCAACTCGACCTGGCCGCGCTGGATCGCGAAACCACCATCGCGCTGAACCGCGCGCACTCGCGGGTGCGCGCCTTCCTGGCGCTGCGCGACTTCGTCCAGCGCTTCGGCGATCCGCACTTGCGGCTGGAACCGGCGCAACGTCCCGCGCCCTCACCGCTCGCCTCCTCGGCCGACGCCGCGACCGAACCCGCGACCGAACCCGTGGATCCGGCGGCCGGCGCGGATTGCGAAGCCGCCGGCTACGAGGAAGACGATCACAGCTTCACCCTGCCCTTCGCCCGGTTGCCGGACTGGCGCGCATTGCCGGGGGCGCATTTCCCCGCAGGTCGTTTTGGCGACATCGGCATCCTGCGCATCGCCCAATTCGGCGAACAGCGTTACCTCGCCGCCTGCCGGCAGGTGTTCCAGGCAGGCATCGGCCAGCGCGCGCTGCAATTGCGCGTGCGCGCCCATCTGCAGACGGAGCTGGCACGCACGCTCGAAGCATTGCGGGCCAATGGGGCGCGCCGATTGCTGGTGGACGTGACCGGCAACGGCGGCGGTAGTGAATGGGTCTCCGAAGTCATCGCCCTGGTCGCTCCAGGCGACCTGGTGCGTGCGGCGCCCCGAACGGTCGCGCCGGCCTGTGACCGCGCCCGGATCTGGTACGGCGAATCCGTCTGCCCGGTGCTGGCCCCGGTCGGCGAGCGTGAACACCTGTCCGGACGCGGCGCGTGGCGCGGCCGCCTGTTGATCCTCGCCGACCGAGGCACCGCATCGGCATCGGAGGATTTCGTCGTATGGCTGCAACAGAACCGGGTCGCCACCGTCCTCGGCGAACGCACGCTCGGTGCGGGCTGCGGCTATGTCGACGGCGGTGGCCGCACCGCGTTGCGCGTGGCCCCGTTCGACGTGGTGATGCCCAACTGCGCGCGTTTCCTTGCCAACGGCGTCAACGAAATCGAAGGCATCGCCCCCGACGTTCCGGTCGCGCTGCATGAAGAGGATGGATTGCAGCGCCTGACCACCGCGCTCGCGCAACCCGCGCTGCGCGCCACGCCGGTTACTCCGCCGCCGCCTCCAGTGCCTGCGACAACCGCTCCACCGCGATCACTTCCAGCCCCTTGAACGTGCCGGACTTGGGCGCGTTGCCCTTGGGCACGATGGCGCGCTTGAAGCCGTGCGTGGCCGCTTCGCGCAGGCGCTCCTCGCCATTCGGCACCGGGCGGATCTCGCCGGACAGGCCGACCTCGCCGAAGGCCACGGTCTTGTCCGCCAGCGGCCGATCCCGCAGCGACGACAGCACCGCCAGCAGCACCGGCAGATCCGCCGCGGTTTCCTGCACGCGGATGCCACCGACGACATTGACGAACACATCCTGATCGCCCACCACGATGCCGCCGTGGCGATGCAGCACCGCCAGCAGCATCGCCAGCCGGTTCTGCTCCAGGCCGACGGCGACGCGGCGCGGATTGGACAGCGGCGAGGCATCCACCAGCGCCTGCACCTCCACCATCAGCGGACGGGTGCCTTCGCGGGTGACCAGCACGCAGCTGCCCGGCTGCTGGGAACTGCCGCCGGACAGGAAAATCGCCGACGGGTTGGAGACTTCCTTCAGCCCCTTCTCGCCCATCGCGAACACGCCCAGTTCATTGACCGCGCCGAAGCGGTTCTTGAATGCGCGCAGCAGGCGGAAGCGGCTGCCGCTTTCGCCCTCGAAATACAGCACCGCGTCGACCATGTGTTCCAGCACGCGCGGACCGGCGATGCCGCCTTCCTTGGTGACGTGGCCGACCAGGAATACGGCGGTGCCGGTTTCCTTGGCATAGCGCACCAGTCGCGCCGCGCTCTCGCGCACCTGGCTGACCGAACCGGGCGCGGCGGTCAGCGACTCGGTCCACAGCGTCTGCACCGAGTCGGCGACGATCAGCCGCGGCCGCGCGGTGGAAGCATGCTGGAGGATGTTCTCGATGCCGGTCTCGGCCAGCGCCTGCAGGTTGTCCAGCGGCAGATCCAGCCGCACCGCGCGTCCGGCCACCTGCGCCAATGATTCCTCACCAGTGACGTACAGCGCCGGAAAGCTTGCCGACATCTTCGCCAGCGCCTGCAACAACAGCGTGGACTTGCCGATGCCCGGGTCGCCGCCGACCAGCACCACCGCGCCTTCCACCAGACCGCCGCCCAGCACGCGATCGAACTCGCCGATGCCGGTGCTCACCCGCGCTTCCTCGCTGTGGCGGACGTCCTTGAGCGCGGTGATCTTCGGCGCGTCGGCCTTGCCCGCCCAGCCGCTGCGGCGGGTCGCCGGCGGACCGCTGGCGGCCTCCAGCGCGATCTGGGTCAGCGTGTTCCAGGCGTTGCATTCGCCGCACTGCCCCTGCCATTTGTTGAACTCCGCGCCGCACTCGCCGCAGACATACGCGGTCCTGGCCTTTGCCATTGTCTCGCCTTGCCGAACTGAAGGCGCTCAGGATACCGGAGCGGGATCGCAGGGATGGAGATGCGGTTGACGCCGGGACATTCCGCGCAAATCCCCCGTTGCCCGCTGCGCGGCCGCCCGCCCCCTTTTGACCCGCTATTCGGCCGTCGGGAGGCCCTGCAAAGGGGGCTAAAAAGCAACCGTTCGAGCCCGAAGCATTCGTACTTCAGCCAAGAATAAAGGTGTGCAGGCTTTTGCTTTTTGCCTCCCTCCTTAAAAAAGGGGGATTGAGGGGGATTTGCTCCACCACCCGCCACAATGCGCAACCCGGGTCAACGCCATCCCGGCAGGCTGTCCCCGCGTCCCCAGGAACCACCCACCGCATGAAACGCCCCACCACCCGCCGCAGCTACGCCGCCCGTATCGAGAAGGTGGTCACCCACCTGGTCGGTCACCTCGACCAGCCGCTCACCCTCGAACACCTGGCGGCCATCGGCCACTTCTCGCCCTACCACTTCCACCGCATCTACCGCGGCGCGATGGGCGAGACCGTGGCGGACACCCTGCGCCGCATGCGCCTGCATCGGGCCGCGGTCGAGTTGCTGCACGGGACCCGCCCGCTGTCCGCCATCGCCAGTCGCTGCGGCTACGGCAGCGCGGCGGCCTTCAACCGGGCGTTCGCACAGGCCTACGGGGTTCCTCCGGGCGCATTCCGCCAGCGCGGCATGGAAGCGACGCTTCCACCACGCACCGACCTGTCAGAACCCGAGGATTTCCCCATGTACGACGTCAGCATCCAGACCTTCCCCGACATCACCGTCGCCGCCCTCCCTCACCAGGGTCACTATCACGACATCGGCGAGAGCTTCGAGAAACTCGCCGCCTGGGCGGCCGGCCAGGGCGTGCCACCGCAGGCGCGCTCGTTCGGCCTGTATTACGACGACCCCGAGAGCGTCTCCCCCGAGGCGCTGCGTTCGGACGCCTGCGTGGAGATCGCCTCCGCCGGCATCGTGCAGGCGCCACTGCGCCCGCTGACCATCGCCGGCGGCCGCTATGCGGTGCTGGTGCATGTCGGGCCATACGCGGAACTGGATCGTCCCTATCGCTGGCTGTTCGGCGAATGGCTGCCGGCGAGCGGCGAGGAAGCCGCCGACGCGCCGGTGATGGAGGAATACCTCAACGATCCGCGCAGCGCGCCGCCCAGCGAATGGCGCACGGCGATCTGCCTGCCACTGCGCTGAGCGGAACCGGATGGCGCGGCGGCGACGCCGCCGCCGCGCCTCGGTGCATCAACGCGCCTTGTACAGATCGGCCAGTCGATCCGGCTTGCCGGCGATGCGCTCCAGGTGCGGATACTGCAGGCCATCGTAATAAGCGATGCGCACGGTCTCGATGCGATCGAAACGCTTGACCACCAGTTCAATCGGCGACTTGCTGTCCTTGGCCGCGGTCACCGCGTCCTTCAACGCCTCGCTGCTGTATTCGCGCCCGTTCACGCCCAGCAGGGTCATGCCCGGCGCCAGCCCGGCGTTGAACGCCGGACCATCCCAGCGCACGTCACCCAGCACGCCAGCGCTGTTGACCGACAGGCCCAGCGAATAGGTCAGGTTGGCGTCCTTGCGCTCGCTTTCCATCGCCTTGAACGCATCGCTGGGTTTGTCGGTGTAGACCAGCTTCCAGCCCGCCGCTTCCAGTCCGCCAATCAGCGGCCCGTGCCCATCCACGCGCGAACGCAGGAAGGCGGCCCAATCGAACGGCGCGATGCCGTTGAGCGTGGCGACGATGTCGTCGAAGGTGTACGGATTGACCTCCCACACCCCGTTGTCCATGCCGAAGAACGCCTTGGCGAAATCATCCAGGGAACGCTTGTCGCGACTGAGCTCACGCAGCTTGCCATCCACCTCCAGCCAGATCATCTGTCCGCCGGAGTAGTAATCCTCGCTCATCTGGTAGTTGCGGAACGGCAGCGAGCGGCGTGCTGCGATGGTCGGATCGTTGGTGGTGTCCTGGATGTTGCGCCAGGCCAGGCCGGGCCGACCACGGTCATACACGCCGGCCACCTGCGCCAGTGAATCGCGCGCCTGTTCCTGGGTCCACAGACCCGAGCGTGCCGCCAGCACGTGGCCCCAGAACTGGGTCTGGCCCTCGTACAGCCACAGCAGGCTGTCGCCCATCGGCACGTTGAAGCTCGGCGTGGCCAGATCCGCGCCGCGGCGATATTTGCCGTTCCAGGAATGGTTGAACTCGTGCGGCAGGAGGTCCCGGCCGCGCCAGGACTTGTCCCAGTCGGTGAAGTAATCGCGGTCACCGCTGTTTTCGCTGGAACGATGGTGCTCCAGGCCGATGCCGCCCAGCTTGTCGGTCAGGGCGAGCAGGAACTCGTAGTGATCGAAATGGCGCGCGCCATAGAGCTTGCTGGCCTGGGTGACCAGCGCCTGGTGCGCCTTGATGTGCTCGGGCTTGGCTTCCAGATCCTTGGCTTCGTCGGCGAACACGTTCAAGTGCACCGGTTGCTTCGCGCCCGGATCCAGATCGATGCGCTTGTAGTGCTTGCCCGCGAACATCGGCGAGTCCACCAGATCGTCATAGCGGATCGGCTTGAAGCAGACCGTGTCGCCATTGCGGGTGTCGGTAGTCAGCGCGGTCGCGTAAGACCAGCCCTGCGGCAGCTTCACGCAGGCCTGCGCCTGCACGTTGCGGCTGTAATAACCCGCCGGATACAGCGAAGTGGAATCCCATTGCAGGTTGAGCATGTCCGGGGTCATCACTACCCGTCCCTGCGAGCCACCCTGCGAGGACAGGAACTGGAACTCGGCGGTCACTTCGCTCGCGCCAGCCGGCACTTCCACGTGGAAGGCGTACACATTGAATTGATCCCGCACCCACGGCAGTCGCTGGCCGTTGGCGGTGATCACCAAGCCCGCCATCTTCTCGATCGGACCGGCCGGCGAGTGCTTGCCCGGCAACCACTGCGGATACAGCAGGGTCAGCCGCCCCGCCTGCGCCGGAATGGTCTCGCGCACGCGGAAGATGCGGCGATTGAGATCGGTGGCATCCACCTCGATGCGCAATTGTCCATTGAACGGAACATCCTTCGGTGCGGGCACTTCATCGGCCCGCGCGGTGGACGGGGCCAGTCCGGCCAACGGCATCAACAGGGACAGCGAGACAGCAAGGGCAAGCGGCTTCATCGGGGATTCCACGAAACGGTAACCGCCCGATGCTACGGGTTGGGTCCGGGCGGGTCCGTAGGCCATTGGTCATGGTGGGACGACTTGCCGGATGGGGTTCCTGCGGTTTTCCCAACTCTGGCGGCGGACTACCATGCCAGGACAAACGACCCGTCACCAAGGAGTTCCCATGGCAGAGTGGATCTGCAAATCCTGCAAAACGACCAACGAAGCGGATTTCGATATCTGCTGGCAATGCGGCACCGGTCGGGACGGGAGGCCACCCGATCCCGCTTTCAGCCGTAATCAGGAGACCGTCCGGGTGCCTCCACGACAATTGGAATGCCTGCGTTGCCAGTCCCCCATGGCGCACGCCGGTACCAAGCGCTTCCACGAAGGTTCGCGTCTGGCGCCTTTCCTGCTGGCAGAACTCGGCGAACTGCTGGTCAATCGCGAAAGCTTCGACCTCTACACCTGCACCGGCTGCGGCAAGGTCGAGTTCTTCCTCACCTAAGGACGACCCTGGCCTTCCGCGCTGACGAGAAGAACCCGTCGCGGTCGCATGCCCACGACCAGCTTTCCCTTTCAGCACGCCCCCGATAGCCGAGTGGCGGTTCTACGAGGCAGCCGAAGCACACAGACCAACGAAACCCGGCACACAGCCCCCTTTGAAAAAGGGGGCGGGCGCCTGCACCGCAGGCGAAGGGGATTTGCGCGGCCAAGCGCATCAGCTCAATGCCGGTCCGCAGGCACATAGACCAAACCATCGAGAATCCCGCTCACCTCGTCGGCCATCCGGCCGAACTGCGAGGTCAGCACCACATCCGGAATCTTCAGAAGCGCCGCCGCCTCGTGGAACTGCTCGGATCCGGACAACTCCCGGAACGTATCGCGCAACTGCACGAGCTGCGCGTGGGTTTCTTCGCTGATGATGTAAGCACTATGGGATTGGGACATATCGCCTCCTGTGGTGTGGACCGCTCCTGGCCGGCGCACGACGGGTGCGCCGGGATGTCGGGAGGTCGAAAAACCGCACACACAGAACGGCGGACCTGTTCCCCGCAAGCGGGTCTTGTATTCGGTCCACTCCCGACGCGGAAAGCATCGACCCAGGCTCAGCAGAGCGAGGAAAAGCCCCGCAAAGAAAGAAGATGAGCCTGGCTGTGTGTGAGGAGTTTCGACACTCCTTGTCAGCGATTCTTGCGAAGACGGCGGCGCCAGTTCAACTAACATTGGAGGTTCGAACGCAACAGGACAACGCAGGCAAACTCTGGCAGCCATGCCCTCCCGGCCGAACCGCTCAATCGACTTTCCGGGGCAGGCCACGACTCAGCAACGAAGCAAAATCATGCAGGCGAAGCCGGGCATTCCTGTTCCTGGAAAGTGACGGCGACGCTCCCGCTGCCGGCCCGGAAAAACAAGGTAATTCCTAAGCTTTCCGGACCAGAATGGGCCGTAGTTCCTGGATTGAAGTGGTCTTCAAAAGCCTGAAAAGCAAGGGTTTAAGGTCCCGCTCGCGATGGTTGAAGCGGTAGCAAACTTCGGCCAGGTACAGATGGAAGTATTGGGAGGGCACGCCCCGGTAGGGATACAACCAGTTCTTGGCATAGCTCCAGAAGCCCTCGATGCCGTTGATGTGGTCACGTCCGACCGGTCGCCCCTTCTCCTTGCGGATCATCACATGCTCGCCCCGCAAGCGTAAGGTGGCATAGGCTTGCCACTCGTCCGTGTAGTACAGCGAGCCTTCCCGACTGTGCGCATCGATCTGTTGCATGACCGAAGCCTGGTCATGAGCGGCGATCGGCATCGCCTTGACCTGGCCGTTGCGCTTGATCAGTCCGAAGACGATCACCTTGCCAGCAGAACCCCAGCCGCGTTTGCCCTTCCTGGCGCCGCCAAACGTGGTTTCGTCCAGTTCCAGTGCACCCTCGAATGGTTCCCGCAGTTGCTCGGCCATTGCGCAGCACGCGCGCGCCAGGCGGTAGAACCGCTCACGTGTGGCGGCCGTGGTATCACTGCGGAAACGTTGCCGATAGGACGGCACCCCGAGGACGAACAACTCCAGCAGGCGCTGTTTGCTGGCGCCCGGCAAGCGCACCGAATCCCACACTGACGTCCACGTGAAGCGCTTGCCGCAGGCGCGGCACTTGAGTCGTCCATCCGACAGGCTGTAGTGCCGGCTACCAGCGCAAGCAGGACATTGCTTCATGACCAAATCCTCTCAGATTTGGTCCGGTTTGCTTGGGAATTACCAAAAA
>NZ_JBYMTI010000003.1:0-597500 GCF_057773145.1 Pseudoxanthomonas sp. 68-E7
TTTTTGGTAATTCCCAAGCAAACCGGACCAAATCTGAGAGGATTTGGTCATGAAGCAATGTCCTGCTTGCGCTGGTAGCCGGCACTACAGCCTGTCGGATGGACGACTCAAGTGCCGCGCCTGCGGCAAGCGCTTCACGTGGACGTCAGTGTGGGATTCGGTGCGCTTGCCGGGCGCCAGCAAACAGCGCCTGCTGGAGTTGTTCGTCCTCGGGGTGCCGTCCTATCGGCAACGTTTCCGCAGTGATACCACGGCCGCCACACGTGAGCGGTTCTACCGCCTGGCGCGCGCGTGCTGCGCAATGGCCGAGCAACTGCGGGAACCATTCGAGGGTGCACTGGAACTGGACGAAACCACGTTTGGCGGCGCCAGGAAGGGCAAACGCGGCTGGGGTTCTGCTGGCAAGGTGATCGTCTTCGGACTGATCAAGCGCAACGGCCAGGTCAAGGCGATGCCGATCGCCGCTCATGACCAGGCTTCGGTCATGCAACAGATCGATGCGCACAGTCGGGAAGGCTCGCTGTACTACACGGACGAGTGGCAAGCCTATGCCACCTTACGCTTGCGGGGCGAGCATGTGATGATCCGCAAGGAGAAGGGGCGACCGGTCGGACGTGAC
Source organism: Pseudoxanthomonas sp. 68-E7 (assembly GCF_057773145.1). Taxonomy (NCBI): domain Bacteria; kingdom Pseudomonadati; phylum Pseudomonadota; class Gammaproteobacteria; order Lysobacterales; family Lysobacteraceae; genus Pseudoxanthomonas; species Pseudoxanthomonas sp. 68-E7. The sequence continues at coordinate 620 of NZ_JBYMTI010000003.1, forward strand.
CACATCAACGGCATCGAGGGCTTCTGGAGCTATGCCAAGAACTGGTTGTATCCCTACCGGGGCGTGCCCTCCCAATACTTCCATCTGTACCTGGCCGAAGTTTGCTACCGCTTCAACCATCGCGAGCGGGACCTTAAACCCTTGCTTTTCAGGCTTTTGAAGACCACTTCAATCCAGGAACTACGGCCCATTCTGGTCCGGAAAGCTTAGGAATTACCCTTTTTTTTCCGCGGGTGCCTACCGCCGTCCCCGATCCGGATTCCGGCCGGACGCCCCCTTCCCCCGCATGCGGGGGAAGGGGCCCGAAGAGCCTGCCCCGGACCTGATCCGGGGGCGGATGGGGGCGGCCCGGGTACGAACAAACCACTTCTTTTGCCAGGAACCGTCGGCCCTATCCGCTGAAACCACCCTCGGCCAGGTAGGCCAGTTCGGCGTCGGTGGAGTCGCGTCCCAGCGCCGGATTGCGGTGCGGGAAGCGGCCGAAGCGGGCGATGATGTCGTAGTGCAACTGTGCGTAGCGGATGTAGTTGGCGTCGCCGGTGGCGTTGAACAGATCCAGCGCGCGCTGCTGATCGGCCAGTGCTTCCGAATGCTCGAACGGCATGTAGAAGAAGATCCGCAGCGCGGGATCGATCTGTCGATCGAAGCCGGCATCCACCGCACGCGCCGCGTAGTGCCGCGCCAACCCGTCGGTGGCGTAGGAATGCGCGCTGCCACGGAAGCAGTTGCGCGGGAATTGATCCAGCAGCAGGACCAGCGCCAGCGCGCCCTGCGCATCGGCCAGCCAGTCTTCCCGCTCGCGGCGGGCGGCCAGGAAATGCAGCTCGCGGAACGTATCGTGGAAGCGCGTATCGAATGCCTCGTCGCGCGCGAACCATTTTTCATAGCCGGCGTCGCGCCAGAACTCGACCACGCGGAATGCGTCGCTCATCTCAAAAGTCTCCCTTCTTGTCCGGCGGCAAGGCTAACCCGTGCGACGCAAAGGTGGCGCATCGGCGGCCACACGCAGCGTTCCGCCGCTGGCCCATCGCTCAGGCCAGCGACAACGCCAGCAGCTGATCGTCGTACTCGCGCCCGCCGACCTGGAACCGGCGCTCGCCGACAGGCAGGTAGCCCGCCTTGCGATAGAACGCGATGGCCGCATGGTTGTGCGCGTAGACGCCGAGCAGCAGGCGCGGCGCGCCCAGCGCGATCGCCTCGTCGATGGCCGCGCGCATCAGCGCCGCGCCGATGCCATGGCCCTGGAAGCGGTGCAATAGATAGATGCGCTTGACCTCGCGATCACCGGGCTGGGGATCGGAGACCGGCAGGGCCGCCGGCGACAGCACCAGGTAGCCCACCGGCGCGGCGCCGGGTTCGACCTCGGCCAGCCAGATGCGCAGTCCGGGGTCGACCAGCCAGCGCGCGTAGAGCGTCGCGGCGTGCTGGTCCTGGCAATGACCCAGGATGTCCGCGCCTTCCAGCACGCCGGCGAAGGTTTCCAGGAAGCTGGCCGCGCCGACCGCGGCCAGCGCCTGCTCGTCGCCCGGCCCGGCGCGCCGGATCCGGATCACCGGCCGTTCCGTCGCCTGGCTCATTCGTCGAACCTCAGGTGCCGGACCGACTTGCCGTTGCGGCGGATCAGCTTCAGCGCCTCGATGCCGACGGTGATGTGGTTCTGCACGTATTCGGAACTGACCTTGGCGTCGGAGGCTTCGGTCTTGACCCCTTCCGGGATCATCGGCTGATCCGAGACCAGCAGCAGCGCGCCACACGGAATGCGGTTGGCGAAGCCGGCCGCGAACACCGTCGCGGTCTCCATGTCGATGGCCATGCAGCGCATCACCCGCAGGCGCTCCTTGAAGGCATCGTCGTGTTCCCATACCCGGCGGTTGGTGGTGTAGACGGTGCCGGTCCAGTAGTCGTGGCCAAGATCGCGGATCATCGTGGACACCGCGCGCTGCAGCGCGAAGGCCGGAAGTGCCGGCACCTCCGGCGGCAGGTAGTCGTTGCTGGTGCCCTCGCCGCGGATGGCCGCGATCGGCAGCACCAGATCACCCAGCTGGTTCTTCTTCTTCAGACCGCCGCACTTGCCCAGGAACAGCACCGCCTTGGGCATGATCGCCGACAGCAGATCCATCATCGTCGCCGCGTTGGGACTGCCCATGCCGAAGTTGATCATGGTGATGCCGTCGGCGGTGGCGCTGGCCATCGGCCGATCCAGGCCGACGATGGGCGCGCCGGTCAGCTGCGAGAACGTGTTGAGGTAGCCGCCGAAATTGGTCAGCAGGATGTGTTCGCCGAATTGGTCCAGCGGCACGCCGGTATAGCGCGGCAGCCAGTTGTCGACGATCTCGTTCTTGTCCTTCATGGGCGTCCTCGTTCTCGTTGTTATCAGGGCATTCTCGCACGCACGGCCTCCCGCACTTGGCAAGCCGGCGCGCGCCGGGTTAGGGTCCAGCCACCTTCCGGGGAAAACACCATGCGACTGACCTTGATGGCCGGGATCGGCCTGGCTTTGCTCTGCACCACGGTCCAGGCGGCGACGCCGGCCGCGCGCTTCATCCAAGATCCCTATCCCAGCACCTACCGCGCGATCGCGTCCGGCCCGGTGCTGATCGAGCACGCCACCGTGCTGACCGGCACCGGCGAACGCCTGGACGACGCCGACGTGCTGGTCCAGGACGGCCGCATCGCCGCGGTCGGGCGCGGCTTGGAGGCGCCCGAGGGCGCCACCCGCGTGGATGCGCGCGGCAAGTGGGTCACCCCCGGCATCATCGATGTGCATTCGCACCTGGGCGTGTATCCCAGCCCCGGCGCGCGCGCGCACCAGGATGGCAACGAGATGACCGGTTCGGTCACCGCCAACGTCTGGGCCGAGCACTCGGTGTGGCCGCAGGATCCCGGTTTCCATGCCGCGCTGGCCGGCGGCGTCACCACCCTGCAGGTGCTGCCGGGATCGGCCAATCTGGTCGGTGGCCGCGGCGTCACCCTCAAGAACGTCTCCGCCACCACCTACCAGGGCATGAAATTCCCCGGTGCGCCATGGGGCCTGAAGATGGCCTGCGGCGAGAATCCCAAGCGCGTGTACGGCGGCAAGGGCGTGCCGCCGATGACCCGGATGGGCAACGTGGCCGGTTACCGCGCCGCCTTCATCGATGCGGCCGAGTACCTGAAGAAGAACGCGCCCAAGGAATCGGAGCCGAAGAAGAAGCGCTGGTGGCAGCGCGACGAGGGCGAAGGCCAGGACAGCAGCGGCGACAGTGGCGGCAAGCGCGATCTGAAGCTGGACACCCTTGCCGGTGCCATCCACGGCGACATCCTGGTGCACATCCATTGCTACCGCGCCGACGAGATGGCGACCATGCTCGATCTCGCCAAGGAGTTCGGCTTCAAGGTGGCCGCGTTCCACCACGGCGTGGAAGCCTACAAGCTGGCCGACCGGCTGGCCGCCGAAGGCGTCTGCGGCGCATTGTGGGCCGACTGGTGGGGCTTCAAGATGGAAGCCTTCGACGGCATCCAGGAGAACATCGCGCTGGTGGATCGTCCCGCCAACAGTTGCGCGATCGTGCACTCGGATTCGGACGAGGGCATCCAGCGCCTCAACCAGGAAGCGGCCAAGGTGATCGCCAGCGCACGCCGCGCCGGCATGGGCGACATCACGCCCGAACACGCGATCCGCTGGCTCACCGCCAATCCGGCCAAGGCACTCGGGGTGGCCGGACAGACCGGCACCCTGGAGGCGGGGAAGATGGGCGACGTGGTGATCTGGAACCAGAATCCCTTCAGCGTCTACGCGCAGGCCGAACAGGTCTACATCGATGGCGCGCGCGTGTACGACCGCCACGACCGGAGCCGCCAGCCCGTCTCGGACTTCCTGCTCGGCCAGGAGGTGGCACGATGAGCCGCCGTCTGCTGGGACGCCTGTGCCTGCTGGCCGCCGCCGTCGCGGTGGTGCCGGCCTTCGCGCAGGACGTGCTGATCCGCAACGCCACCGTGCATACCGCCGCCGCGCAGGGCACGCTGAAGAATGCCGACGTGCTGATCCACAACGGCGTGATCCAGTCCGTCGGCGCCGGCCTGGCCGCGCCCGCGGGCGTGGAGGTGATCGACGCCGGCGGCAAGCCGCTGACGCCCGCGTTCTTCGCCGGCATCACCGAGATCGGCGTGGAGGAGGTGTCCGGCGAGCAGGCCACCGACGACAGTTCGGTCTCGCTGGGCAACCTGCAGCCGATGCGCCCCGAGTTCGACGTCACCCTGGCCTACAACCCGGCCTCGATCCTGGTGCCGGTCGCGCGCGTGGAGGGCCTCGGCTTCACCCTGCTGGGCGCCGGCACCGGCGCGTCCTTCATCGCCGGCCAGGGCGGGGTGATGCGGCTGGATGGCAGTGCCGATCCGGTCGGTCCGCGCGCGCTGTTCATCCGCCTCGGCGGCGGCGCGTCCGGCCTGAGCGGCAACTCGCGCGCCGCGCAGTGGATGCTGCTGGATCAACTGGTCGCCGAAGCCCGCGGCCGCGTTCCCGCCGACTCGCCGCACGCCCTGCTGACCCCGGCCGGTCGCGCCACGCTGGCCAGATACCTGGCCGGCAACGGCCGCCTGGTGATCGGCGTCAACCGCGCCGCCGACATCCGCCAGTTGCTGCGCTGGTCGAAGAAGGAAAACGTGCGCATCGCGATCTCCGGCGCCGCCGAGGCCTGGAAGGTCGCGGCGGAGCTGGCGCAGGCAAAGGTGCCGGTGTTCGTCGACGGACTGGCCGCGCTGCCGTCGGACTTCGATCAGATCGGCGCCACCCTGGAGAACGCCAAGCGCCTGGACGCGGCTGGTGTCAGCGTGGGTTTCACCCAGTCCGGCGACGCCTCCCACAACGCGCGCAAGATCCGCCAGCACGCCGGCAACGCGGTCGCCAACGGCCTGCCCTGGGAACAGGGCCTGGCGGGATTGACCCGGGTGCCGGCGCAGGCGCTCGGCGTTGACGATCGGCTGGGCAGCATCGCGCCGGGCAAACTGGCCGATCTGGTGCTGTGGAGCGGCGACCCGCTGGACGTGATCAACACCGCCGAACGGATCTGGCTGGGCGGCAAGGCCATGCCGATGCGCTCGCGCCAGACCGAACTGCGGGATCGCTACCTGCGCGACAGCGGCACCCTGCCGCGAGCCTACAGCCGCTGAGGGAAACCCGGGCTGCGCACCGCGCGGGCCGGATCGCTTCCGCTGTGCACGCATCGCCGCCAGGCCTACACTGGCGGCGTCATCCAACCGGGGGAGCGGCGCATGGGACAGATCAACTTTCTGGCGGTGCTGGCCGCCGCGGCATCGGCCTTCCTGCTGGGAGGGCTGTGGTATGGCCCGCTGTTCAAGCAGGCCTGGTGCCGCGAGGCGGGCGTGGATCCGGACGCCTCCAACGGCCACCCGGCGCGGATCTTCGGCGGTGCGTTCGTGCTGAGCCTGATCGCGGCGGGCGCGTTCGCGTATTTCCTCGGCCCCCGTCCCGCACCGGCGACCGCGATTGCCACCGGCGCGATGGCCGGTGTGTGCTGGGTCGCGGCCAGCTTCGGCATCAACTACCTGTTCGCAGGCCGCTCGCTGAAACTGTGGCTGATCGACGGCGGCTACCACACCCTGCAATTCACCCTGTATGGCGTGATCCTGGGTCTCTGGCATTGAGTGCGGAAACCCGAGACGTGGCGGGCGCGCCGGCTCAGGTGTCGGTATCGGCAACCCAGCGGGTGGTCATCGGCGCCGGGCCGACTCCGGCCGCGTCTTCGACCACGACCTGATTACCGCCGGCGCGCTTGGCGCGATACATCGCCTCGTCGGCCCGCTTGATCAGGCTGGCGACGGTGTCCTCGGCGGTGCATTCGGCCACGCCGATGCTGACGGTCAGGTCGACCTCGATCCCGTCCACCCGCGCGCAACGGCGTTCGATCTTCAGGCGCACCCGCTCGGCCAAGGCCGCGGCCGCCACGCCGTCCACGCCGGTCAGCACCAGCACGAACTCCTCGCCCCCCAGCCGGCCCAACTGGTCGCCGTACTGGAATTCCTCGCTGATCACCCGGGTCACCGCGCGCAGGCAGTGATCGCCGAAGGCATGCCCATGGCGATCGTTGATCTGCTTGAACACGTCCAGATCGATGAACAGCAGCGACAGCGGAATGTGTTCACGCCGCCGTTCGAGGATGGCCCAGTCCAGCCGGTACTCGATGCCGCCGCGATTGAGCACGCCGGTCAGCGCATCGCGCTCGGCGTGTTCCTTGGCGGTATCGCGCTCGCGCCGGAAGGTAAGCATGCGATCGGCCAGGCCCAGCGCCATCACCACCGAGGCGTAGCCCAGGACGAAGGGATAGCCATAATCGAGCCAATCCTCGACCGGCATGCCCAAACTGATCTGCACCGCCCGCCAGGTGCCGAACACCATCAGCGGCACCCAGGCGGCGAGGAAGTAGGCCGCGTGGCGGCTGCCCTTGCGCCAGGCCAGGGCGAGGCTGAGCACGCTCAGCGCATGGGTCAGCAGGAACAGGACGTTGCCGACATCGGGAAACCATTCCTTGCGCGCCGGCCACGGCAGCAACAGGGCCATCAGCGCCACCGCCGGCAGGCGGATGCCCGACCAGCGCAGCCAGCGGGTCAGCCGCGGGGTCTGCTGGCGCAGATCCGCGTACTCGATCATCAAGGTGGTGGTGAGCATGGTCGCCAGGGTGGCGATGTACCAGATGCCCACGGCGCCGAAATGCCAAAGCACGCGCACGCCCGGCAGCGCATAGGCTTCTCCGTAGGAGCACAGCACGTACAGCATCTGCGCCAGCATGCTGCCGGCATACAGCAGGTACACCCGCTCGCGCAGCATCACCCAGAACAGCAGCACGGTCAGCGACACGCCCAGCGCCACGCCCATCGCCATCATCAACAGCCGGGTGTGGTGGAGATCGGAAGCCGCATGCTCCGCGCGCGATTCGACCCGCACATGCAGCGGATAGCGCGCATCCTCCACTTTCACGTAGATCGGATCATCGCCCCGCAACGGAAACACCAGGGCATGCCGCGAATAGCGCGGATCCAGATCCGGATCGAACAGGCGATGGCTCACCGGCGTGCCACCGGGCCGGGTCAACACGGTGACCCGCGCGCTGTACGGGTGGTAGACCACCAGCAAGGGAGATTCGAGACCGTCGGCCGGCTGCAGCCGCCATTCGCCATTGCCCAGCACATGCGGGCCGGGCATGGGCGCGAAGTCCGTGCTTCCGGTTCGGCCGTCGCGGACTTGGAACTCCCGCTCGGAAAACAGGCCGGCGCTCTGGTCGGCCTGCTGCGCGGCAACCACGGGCAGGATCCGATCGACGCGCACGATGCCGCTCTCCTGCGCCACCACCGGCTGCGTCAGCACCGTCCCCAGCAGAATCCACCACCACCCCAGTCTCATGCCGCTCCCTTCCTGCGGGCGGAAGTGTGGGGCGCGGGTTCCGGGGGCCACAAGAGGAAATACGCTTATTTTGTGATGGCAATCACACTAATATTTGGCTATATATCGCTAGCGAACTGAGCCGTAATCCCCGTTTCTGGCGTGACGAACCCCGCTTTATGGCGTTCCCCCGTACATTACCGCTTCCGGGACGCGACGCCGCCGATAGCTTGCGCTAGCGTGCCGGACATTACAGATGCGACCGCTGCCGGGAGGGGCAAAGATGCGCATTGGAATCGTCGTCGACTCCGCCTGTGATCTGCCACAGGATTTTCTCCAGAACAACAACATCATCCTGCTGCCGATCACCGTGCGTATCGGCGATGCGGTGTTGACCGATCACCGCGACGAGGAAGCCACCCTGAGCTTCCTCCATGCGCACGTGGCCACGCGCGGCCACGAGGCCGAGACCACGCCGTTCTCGGTCGCCCAGATCCGGGATCTGTTCCTGGGCAAGCTGGTGATGGACTACGACCACGTGTTCTGCCTGACCATCACCCGCACCCGCAGTCCGATCCACGACAACGCGATGCAGGCCAGCTTCGCCATCCTCAACGACTACAAGCCGGTGCGCCAGGCCGCCGGGTTCAACTCGCCGTTCGCGCTGCGGGTGATCGACACCCAGAACCTGTTCGCCGCCCAGGGCGTCACCGCGGTGGAGGCGGTGCGCATGCGCGCGGCCGGCGCCAGCGTGCAGCAGATCCGGGTACGCCTGGAGGAACTGGCCAACCACACCCATGGCTACATGATTCCCCGCGATCTCTATTATCTGCGTGCCCGCGCACGCACCAAGGGCGATCGCAGCGTGGGCCTGCTCAGCGCCGCGTTGGGCAGCGCGCTGGACATCAAGCCGGTGCTGCACGGTCATGCCGGCAACACCGAGCCGGTCGCCAAGATCAAGGGATTCGAGAACGCGGTGGAACAGTTGTTCCGCTTCACCAGCCACCGGGTGATGGACGGCCTGATGACCCCCACCGTCTGCCTGGGCTATGGCGGCGAGTTGTCCGAGATGCGCGCGTTGCCCGGCTACCAGCGCCTGCGCGACGTCTGCGCCAACCACAACGTCGAGGTGTTCGAGAGCGTGATGAGCCTGACCGGCATGGTCAACGTCGGCAAGGGCGCGATGGTGGTGGGATTCGCCTCCGAGCCGCACGTGTTCAAGCCGGCTTAAGCCAGCACGGCCGCCGTAACGGACAGATAACACTCCGTATCGCTAACCTTAGCCACCCAAGGACGAGAGGCTTGTATGGCCGTGCGTTACTACATCAGCCTGCCGGATCCCGACCGCGCCCGCGGCGGCGATCCCGCACTCAGTTTCACCGCCCATGGCGCCGATGAATTCGCGGCGCAGTTGCAGGCCGCGCTGCAGAGCGACGGCTTGTTCCAGCGCTGGCGGCTGCAACAGGATGACCCCGACGACGTCGATCCCGGGCTGGGCCTGACCGATCCCGGTGCCCGCGTTTCCGGCCAGCAGGACGATCTGCGGATCGTGCTGGTGGCGACCACCTCGATTCCCGGCCAGGTCCTGAAGCATCGCCTGCGCCTGCTGTCCGGCAGCGCCTGGGAACTGCGCGACGTCTCGGCCGCCTGAGCGCGGCCGGTCCAGGCCCGGCGGGTATCCCGCCGGTTGGCTCGGGCCGCCTGGCCGCCCTCAGCCCCGCAAGGCCGCCGCGTGGTGGGCGATGTGCTCGCCGATGAAGCTGGCCATGAAGTAATAGCTGTGATCGTAGCCGGGGCGCAGCTGCAATCGCAGCGGATGGCCGGTCCGCTCGCAGGCCTCGCGCAGCCACTCCGGTTTCAGCTGGCTGTCCAGGAATTCGTCCGCCTCGCCCTGTTCGATCAACAACGGCAGGCGCTCGCCCGCGGTGGCCACCAGTTCACTGGCATCCCACGCCTTCCAGGCCTCGCGGTCGGCTCCCAGGTAGGCGGAGAAGGCCTTCTCGCCCCACGGCACCCGCATCGGCGCGACGATCGGCGAGAATGCCGACACGCTGCGATAACGGCCCGGATTCTTCAGCGCCACGATCAACGCGCCGTGTCCACCCATCGAATGTCCGCTGACGGCACGCGCCTCGTTCGCCGGGAAGTTCGCCTCGATCAGCACCGGCAGTTCGTCGACGACATAGTCGTACATGCGGTAGTGGGACGACCACGGAGACTGCGTGGCATTGAGGTAGAAGCCCGCCCCCTTGCCGAGGTCATAGCCATCCGCGTCGGCGACGTCATCGCCGCGCGGGCTGGTGTCCGGCGCCACCAGGATCACGCCGTGCTCGGCCGCGTAGCGCTGCGCGCCGGCCTTGGTGATGAAGTTCTGCTCGGTGCAGGTCAGGCCGGACAGCCAGTACAACACCGGCAGACGCCGCGCCTTCGCCTGCGGCGGCAGGTAGACCGCGAAGCGCATGTCGCAGTCCAGCACGGCCGAGCGGTGTACCCAGACTTCCTGCGTGCCGCCGAAGCAGGCGCGTTGTTCGATGCGTTGCATGTGTCCGGTTCCCCGCGCGGGCGATCAGTAGTGGACCACCGAACGGATCGACTTGCCTTCGTGCATCAGGTCGAAGGCTTCGTTGATCCCGTCCAGGTCCATGGTATGGGTGACGAACGGCGCGAGTTCGATATCACCCTTCATCGCATCCTCGACCATGCCCGGCAGCTGGCTGCGGCCCTTCACGCCACCGAAGGCGGTGCCCATCCACTTGCGGCCGGTGACCAGTTGGAACGGACGGGTGGAAATTTCCTGGCCCGCGCCGGCCACGCCGATGATCACCGACTGGCCCCAACCACGATGCGCGCATTCCAGCGCGGCACGCATCACGTTGACGTTGCCGATGCACTCGAAGCTGTGGTCCACGCCCCAGCCGGTCATCTCGACGATCACCTGCTGGATCGGCTTGTCGAAATCCTTCGGGTTGATGCAGTCGGTGGCGCCGAATTCGCGCGCCAGCTCGAACTTGGACGGGTTGGTGTCGATCGCGATGACGCGGCCGGCCTTGGCCTGGCGCGCGCCCTGGATCACCGCCAGGCCGATGCCGCCGAGCCCGAACACCGCGACCGAATCGCCGGCCTGCACCTTGGCGGTGTTGTGCACCGCGCCTATCCCGGTGGTCACGCCGCAGCCGAGCAGGCAGACGTGCTCCGGATTGGCCTCCGGATTGATCTTCGCCAGCGAGACTTCGGCCACCACGGTGTACTCGCTGAAAGTCGAGCAGCCCATGTAGTGATGGATCGGTTCGCCGTTGTAGCTGAAGCGGCTGGTGCCGTCGGGCATCACGCCCTTGCCCTGGGTCGCGCGCACCGACACGCACAGGTTGGTCTTGCCGCTCTTGCAGAACAGGCACTCGCCGCACTCGGCGGTATACAGCGGAATCACGTGGTCGCCCGGCTTGACGCTGGTCACGCCCTCGCCCACTTCCACCACGATGCCGGCGCCCTCATGGCCCAGCACCACCGGGAACAGGCCTTCCGGATCATCGCCGGACAGGGTGAACGCATCGGTGTGGCAGACACCGGTGTGGGTGATCCTGATCAGCACTTCGCCCTTCTGCGGCGGGGCGACGTCGATCTCGACGATTTCCAGCGGCTTGCCGGGGGCGAAGGCGACGGCGGCACGGCTTTTCATGGGGATTCTCCTGCGTGATTCCTGGGATGACGACAAGGCGGCGCGAAAGCGACCGCGACAAGGGGTGCCGCGAGGGCGTTTATTTCAGATAGGAACGCACCAGTCCGGCCATCTCGCGGACCCGGGCCTGGCGCTGCGCGTCGGACCTGGCCGGCTGGCCGAACTCCTCGCGGATGTGGGCTTCCATCACTTCCGACATCAGCCCGTTGACCGCGCCACGGATGGCGGCGATCTGCTGCAGCACCGCGCCGCAGTCCACGCCGGCTTCCAGCGCGCGCTCCAGCGCCTCGGTCTGCCCGCGGATGCGGCGCACCCGGGCCAGTACCCGCTTCTTCTCGATCTCGGTGTGGGGCATGGCGCCTCCTATCCAATACTGGGGTATGGTATCCGAGCTGGCGCGATCATTGAAACCACGGGTCCGGATCCCGCGGACAGCCTCATCTCAGTTGACAGGCGTGGCCGTCGTCCGCGGGCGCGATTTCGCCCCGTCGGACTTTTGCCCCGGTCGAGCCCACCCTCCGCGCGACGATTTCTCCCGTCACCGCATCCTTGATCGTCAGGAAGCGCCGCCGTGGACCGCGACGATGAAAGGCCCGCCCATGCCATCCCGCACCGCCGTTCCCGTTGCCCTCCATCGCATGCTGTCCCGCATCGCGATCGTCGCCTGCCTGCTATCGGCGCCGTCCGGCGCATCCGGCGCGCAGGATGCGCACGTCGTTCCGATGGGCGGCGAAGTGACGGTGCCGCTGGATCACCGGGCGCCCGCGGGACCTTCCGCGTCCCTGCGCTATGAACTGGGCGCGGCGTTCGACGCCGCCAAGCCGACCGTCTTCGTCATCGCCGACGCCCAGCAGTTCTACGTGCGCGCCGACGCGATGCCGGCCTTGCAGGCGTCGCTGTTCGGCGACGGCTTCAACGTCGTGGGGATCCCAGGACGGGCCACGACCCCCGCGTTCCTCCGCGCCAGCCAAGATGCCGACGGGCGCACGGACTGGCGCGCCGCCTGGCATGTCTTCAACAGCGCGCAATGGGTGGAGGACATCGAGGCCGTGCGGCGGCAGCTGCTCGGCGAACATGGCAAGGTGCTGCTGTATGGACGCTCCGGCGGCGCATTCCTGATCCATCAGTATCTGGCGCTCCACGGCGAACATGTGGAACGCGCCTGGACCCAGGCGCCGCTCAACCCGTACATCGCCGCCCGGCTGGGCCTGCGCTCGGATCATTTCTGGGAAGAGATCGGCGCCTACGATCCGGCATCGCAGGAGCTGCTCCGGCAGGCCCTGGCGCGGGCGCCCGGCGAACGCGCGCGATGGCTGCGGATCCTGCAACGGCAGAATTTCTTCGTGCCGCTGGCACGGCGCGACGAGGAACGCGCCCGGCTGATCCGCGCGATGGCCGCCGGTGACACCGCCGTCATCGAAGCGGCCGGCAAGGCCTACCAGGTGGACGAGGTCGCGCGCATGATGGCCGCGCCGGAAGGCGTGGCGATCCTGGTCCGCCTGTACGAGTTCGAGGCGCCGTTCATCACGCGCGCGCGACCGGGGAACGACGGCATCCACCCGGGGGAGGAAACCTTCCGCGACCAGGTGCGCCCCCTGCGGCGGCTGGCGGAACAGGGCCTCATCGCGCCCGTCGCGTTCGATCCCGCACCCCTGCATCGTCTCGATGCCGAGGTATTGGTGCTCGCGGGCCGGCACGATCACACCGCCGACTACCGCGCGTCGATCGCGCTGTCCGCCCTCTACCCGCGGGGATACCTGTTCATCGCCGACGACACCCATGTGTTCGAGGCGATGAACCGGCGGGGGCATGCCACCCGGCTGCTGCGCGCGTTCCTGGCGCACGGCGCCGGCTCGGCCGCGTACCGCGCCGTCGAGTCGGCCGCCGAGGCGCTGCGCTGGCGCGAATGAAGCGGGTTCCCTGCGGTGCCGGATGACGCGGCGGTTGACGCGCCCATGACGGTCGCCGCTTCCATCCGCGGGGTCTGCCGTGCTTGTCTATGCGCATCCGTTTCAGCACCGTTCCCACGCCACGATGGAGTCGCCGTTCCTTCCCGCACTCGGCCTGTTGACCACCTGCCTGTGCGCGCTGATGGCGGCGTTCCTGTGGCTCACTCCGGGGCCGCTGGCGCGGGCCAACCGCTATCTGGCCGGTTTCCTGCTGCTGACCGCGGTGGACGTGATCGGCTGGGCGTCCCCGCTGCTGCCCGACCCGCTGCCGGCCCTGCTGCCCTGGCGGACACCGCTGGCCTTCCTGCAGATGCCATTTCTGCACGCTTACGTGGTCGCCCTGTGTTTCCCCGCGCGACGACCCCGTGGGCATCTGCTGGCGGGCGTGATCACCGTGCTGGCGGCATCGGCCATGCATGCCGGCTTGCCGGCATTCGCGGGTGACGCCGCCCTCGTGGCTTTCCGGCGTGTGGAGAGCGCGCTGCTCCACCTGCAGTACTACGCCTACATGGCGCTGATGGCGCGCGTGCTGCTGGCCTATCGGCGCGCCTATCGCGACCATTGCTCCAATCCCGACAGCGCCACCTTCGCTTGGCTGGTCACCCTGTTGTCGGTCTCGCTGTTCGCCAGCACCTTCGTGCTGCTGAAATCGCTGGCCTGGTGGAGTGGGCAGGTCACGCTCTACCGGACACTGGACCCGCTGGTGGCGGCGATCGCCGCGCTCATCACCACGGCCCTGACCCTGACCGCGCTGACCCGCCAGCACCTGTTCCTGGGCGTCGTCACCGAGGCCGACACGCCGTCGCCGGAAGACGCGACACCCCCCGCCATCCCGCCGGTCGTCGCGGCCCAGGCGCCGGGCCCGGTCCCCGAGGAAGCGTCGCTGGCCCACGACCCGGCCGCGCTCGCCCGGCTCGCCGCGTTCATGAGCGAACACGAACCCTTCCTCGATCCGTCCCTGACCATCCGCGGCCTGTCCCGGCGGCTGGGCTGGGGCCAGCGCGAGCTTTCGCAGCTCATCAACCAGGCGTTGGGCATGCACTTCTTCGACTTCGTGAATCGCTACCGGGTGCGGAAGGCGGCGGCGCTGCTGCGGGATCCGGCCCTGGCCGATCTGACCGTGCTGGAAATCGCCCACCGCTCCGGTTTCAACACCAAGTCCTCCTTCAACACCGCCTTCCATCGCCACCAGGGCACCACGCCCAGCGCCTACCGCCGACAGGAAGACGAGGACGCACGGGCAAGCCGCGCTCCCCTGTCCCGGGCGGACGGATAGGAACGAATCCGCGTCCGACTTCGCGAAATCGGTCGATGGCCGGTGCCGGGGCGGCGCATCCTGCCGCTCCCTCGCCCAAGGAGCACGCGATGCGCCGTCTTTTCTTCCTGTCCCTGCTGGCCTTGCTGGCACTGGTGCCGCACCGCGCGCAGGCGCAGTCCACACTCCCGGAACCGGCCTCGCCGGCCGCCGCCGTGCAGGCGCTGCTGGCGCGCTGGGATCGCCCCGGCCTGCCCGGCGCGGCGGTCTCGATCACCCTGGATGGACAGGTGGTGCAACAGGCGCAGGCCGGCGCCGCCGACCTGGAGCAGGGCACGCCCATCACCGCGGAGTCGGTCTTCCACATCGCCTCGGTGTCCAAGCAGTTCACCGCCTTCGCGATCCTGCTGCTGGAACAGGACGGCAAGCTGTCCATCGACGACCCGCTCTCGCGTTACCTGCCGGAAGCCACCCGCTGGCCGCCGATGACCCTGCGGCAGTTGCTGGACCACACGGCCGGCGTGCGCGATTTCGGCACCCTGATGCCCGCCGCCGGCTGGCGCGACGAGGACCTGCTCACCGACGAGCAGGTCCTGCGGGTGGTGCTGCGCCAGCGCGGCGGCAACTTCGCGCCGGGGACCGCCTACCAGTACAACAACACCGACTACGCGCTGCTGGGCGAGATCGTGCGGCGGGTATCCGGCAAGTCGCTGCGGGTGTTCTGCGACGAGCGCATCTTCCAGCCGCTCGGCATGCGCGACACCCGCTTCGACGATGAGATTGGCACCTTCGTGCCGCACCGGGTCCCCTCCTGGCAGTCCTCCGGGAAGGGGTACGTCCGCGCCGTGCTGAGCAGCACCACCACCGGCTCGACCGGCCTGCTCACCACCGCCGCCGATCTCAGCCGCTGGGCGCTGAACTTCGAGACCCATACCGTCGGCAACGCCGCGCTGTTCGCGCGCATGCAGGAACAGGGCCGGCTGGCCGACGGCACGGTCAACTTCTACGCGCTCGGCCAGGAGCGCCACGCCTGGCGCGGACTGGACACCTGGAGCCATGGCGGCCGCGACGCGGGCTACCGCGCGTTCCTGCTGCGCGTGCCCGGCGAGCGCTTCAGCGTGGCGGTGGTGGCCAACGCCAACAACGTCGACACTTCCGAAATCGCCTACGGCATCGCCGAGCACTACCTGTCGCATCGTCCCGGCTACCGCGCACCGGCGCCGGACAGCAGCCGGCCGAGCCCCCGGCAGCTGGCAAGCTACGCGGGCGACTACGAGTTGTTCCCGGGCTACTTCTTCCGTGTCGGCACGGACGGCCGCCAGCTGCTGCTGTCGACCCTGGATGATGCCAAGCCCACCGCGTTGCCGACGCTGTCGGCACGCCGTTTCCTGCTCAGCGATGCGTTCAACCAGGTGCTGGAATTTCCGGAGGACGCGCGGAACCCGCCGGATCGGCTGCACTTCGTCATCGGCCAGTACGGCCGCATCGACGCCCTGCGGGTGAAGCTGGCGGCGTTCGATCCCGCCAGCGCGCGTGCCGACGAATTCATCGGCCGCTACCACAGCGATGAACTGGACACGGACTATGTGCTGACGGGCGAGGACGGCCAACTGCGCCTCCATCACCCACGCTGGCCAACCGCCACGCTGCGCCCCTACCAGCGCGATCTGTTCCGCAGCTCGGCGTGGTTCCTGCAGAAGATCGCGTTCCGGCGCGACGACGCCGGGCGGGTGACCGGTTTCCTGCTGTCGGGCCCGGTCGCGGAGAACATCGTCTTCGAACGGGTCGCCGATCACTGAATCAATCGGCAATCCGGAAAACGGGCTTCAGTAGGCGAACTCGCGGAACACCGGATCCACGCTGCCGTTCCATTCGGTCTGGAACAGCTTGAGCTTGCGCTCGGCCGGGGTCTCGTTGGACTCGACGATCTCGATCAGCGCGTCGAGGAAGCCGCTTTCGTCCACGCCCTTGCTGTTCAGGCGCGCGCGGCGGCGCAGGCCGGCCACGGCGATCTTCAGCGCCTCGGCGGCGACGTCGCGCACCGTGCCGCCGCGGAACGGCAGCTTCAGCGCGTGCTTCGGCACGCCGTCGCGCAGGGCGTGGCGCTCTTCGAGGCTGAAGTCCTTGACCAGGTCCCAGGCCGCGTCCAGCGCCGCGTCGTCGTACAGCAGGCCGACCCAGAACGCCGGCAGCGCGCACAGCCGATTCCACGGGCCGCCATCGGCGCCACGCATTTCCAGGAACTTCTTCAGGCGCACTTCGGGAAACGCGGTGGTCATGTGATCCGACCAGTCGCGCAACGTCGGCAGTTCCCCCGGCAGCACCGGCAGCTCGCCCCTGAGGAAGTCGCGGAAACTCTGTCCGCTGGCGTCATGGTAGATGCCGTCGCGGTAGCTGAAGTACATCGGCACGTCGAGCAGGTAATCGACGTAGCGCTCGTAGCCGAAGCCATCCTCGAACACGAAGTCGAGCATGCCGGTGCGATCCGGATCGGTATCGGTCCAGATATGCGAGCGGTAGCTCTGGTAACCG
The DNA here is from genome assembly GCF_057773145.1 of Pseudoxanthomonas sp. 68-E7. Taxonomy (NCBI): domain Bacteria; kingdom Pseudomonadati; phylum Pseudomonadota; class Gammaproteobacteria; order Lysobacterales; family Lysobacteraceae; genus Pseudoxanthomonas; species Pseudoxanthomonas sp. 68-E7. Next base: position 17,407 of record NZ_JBYMTI010000003.1, read on the forward strand.
TTCGGCTTGCCTTCGGTGAACGGTGAATCGGCGAACAGCGCGGTGGCGATCGGCTGCAGCGCCAGCGACACGCGGAACTTCTTCACCATGTCCGCTTCGCTGGCGTAGTCCAGGTTGACCTGGACGGTGCAGGTGCGGGTCATCATGTCCAGGCCGAGCGAGCCGACCTTCGGCATGTACGCCTTCATGATCTTGTAGCGGCCCTTGGGCATCCACGGCATCTCGTCGCGCCGCCATTTGGGCTGGAAACCCATGCCGAGGAAACCCAATCGCAGTTCGTCGGCGACTTCCTTGACTTCCTTCAGGTGGGTGCCGACTTCGACGCAGGTCTGGTGGATGGTTTCCAGCGCCGCGCCGGAAAGCTCCAGTTGTCCCGCCGGTTCCAGCGTCACCGAAGCGCCATCGCGGGTCAGCGCGATCACCCGGTCCTTCTCCTCGACCGCTTCCCAGCCGAAACGGACCAGTCCCTTCAGCAGCGCCTCGATGCCGCGATCGCCATCGAACTCCGGCGGACGCAGATCGTCCAGGCGGAAACCGAACTTCTCGTGCTCGGTGCCGATGCGCCAGTCGGCGCGCGCCTTCTCGCCGCTGGCGACGTACTGCACGAGCTGCGTGCGATCGGTGACGAGCGTATCGGCGACGTGGCTGGGGCTGGACAAAGGCGGGCTCGCACGGCTGGGGAACGACGATGTGGGGCTGCGGCGCAGGCGCCACAAGGGCGGCAATATAGCGTGCCGCCCGTCCCCGCATCATCGCCACCGCCCACATCGCAGTGTTCCGCGCCTGTGCTGGCCGCCCCGGGCTCGACCCCGCGTGGTGCGGACGCTACCCTGCCCGGCATGCCGCGCCATCGCCCACCTCCGACCAGTCGCCATCCCGAACTGCACCGCACCAACCGGGTCGGCTGGTTGCGCGCGGCGGTGCTGGGCGCCAATGACGGCATCGTCTCGGTGGCCGGCATCGTGGTCGGCGTGGCCGCCAGCGGCGCGACTTCCGAGACCATCCTGCTGACCGGCGTGGCCGGCGTGGTCGCCGGCGCGATGTCGATGGCCGCCGGCGAATATGTGTCAGTTCAATCACAGGCAGACACCGAGGCGGCGGATCTGGCGATCGAGAAGCGCGAACTGCGCGCCGCCCCCGACCTGGAACTTGCCGAGCTCACCCAGATCTACGTGCAACGCGGACTCGAACCCGCGCTCGCGCGCCAGGTTGCCGAACAGCTCACCGCCCACGATGCGCTGGCCGCGCACGCGCGCGACGAACTCGGCCTCACCGAGGAACTGCGCGCGCGCCCGCTGCAGGCGGCGCTCGCCTCGGCGGCCGCGTTCACCGTCGGCGCGGCATTGCCGATCGCCGCTTCGGTGCTGGCCCCGGTGAACCGGGTGGTCGCCGTGACCACCGCGGTCACCCTCGTCGGCCTGCTGATCTCGGGTGGCCTCGCCGCGCGGATCGGCGGCGCGCCGGTGCTGCGCGGCGCGTGGCGCGTCGGCTTCTGGGGCGCGGCGGCGATGGCCGCGGCGGCGCTGGTGGGCAGGCTGTTCAACGTCTCGGTCTGAATCACCCGCATTCCGGATGAACGCACCGCAGGATCCCCGTTCGCTGCTGCTCGCCCGCCTGGGTTCGCTGATCGACTGCACCCGTGCCGAAGGCTATGCCTGCATCACCGCGCGCCATGAGCACGGTGCGCATGCGGTCGACATCGATCATCCCTGCATCGCGATCGTCCTGCGCGGGCGCAAGCAGGCGCGCACGCATGCGCAGGCACTCGAATTCATGCCGGGCGATCTGTTCCTGATCGCGCGCCGCTGCCGCATGGACGTGGTCAACATTCCCGATCCCGACGGCGGCCTCTATCTGACCGTCACCATCCCGCTGTGCGAGGAAGTGCTCGCCGCCGCCCGCCTGCTGTGGACCGAACCGGTCACCGGCCAGGGCGACGATCTCGCGCGCCTGGACAGCGCCGAATTCGCATTCGATCTGCAACGCTGGCTGGCCGCGCTGCAGGCCGGCCAGTACATCGAGGCGCGGCTGGCGCTGGCCGCGCTGACGGTGGCGCTGTGCCGTCGCGGCCATACCACCCTGCTGGTGCCGCCGCCGCCCAGCCTGGCGATGCGGATCCGCGATCTGATCCGCGCCGATCCCGCGCGCGACTGGCAGTCCCGGCTCGTCGAAACCGCGCTGGGCGTGAGCGGCGCCACCCTGCGCCGGCGCCTGGCCGCCGAAGGCACCGGCCTGCGCGAGGTAATCGCGGCGGCCCGGCTGGCCTGCGCGATGGATCTGCTCTACACCACCCACTGGCCGGTGAAGACGGTGGCCGCGCGGGTCGGCTATCGCTCCGTCGCCAGCTTCAGCCGCCGCTTCAGCGCGCGCTACGGCCTGGATCCGGCCCGCATCGGCAACGCCTGAGCCCCGCGCGAACGTGAGCGTTTGACGCCGTGGATTGAGCGTTGCGCTCGATCGCGCCTGTCTACGATGACGGCTCCGCGGCGGTGCCGCGTCCTTCCCGAACCCTCATGTCTTTCGCGCCTCTTCGTTCCTTCTCCCTGGCCGCGCTGATGGCGCTGGCGCCCGTGGCCCTGCCCGCCGTCGCGCAGACCGCCCCCACCCGCCAAGTCGCGGGCGTCCATCACCAGGCGATTGGCGACCTTCGCGTCACCGCGTTGTTCGACGGCCTCGTGCCGTTGGCGCGCGCCGAGCTGTCCGGCATCGACGAGGCCGGCAAACAAGCGCTGCTGGCCTCGCGCCACGTTCCGGAAACCGCGCAGGGCCTGCAGACCGCGGTCAACGCCTACCTGGTGCAGCGCGGCGACGTGCTGACCCTGGTGGATGCCGGCACCGCGCGCTGCTTCGGTCCGGGCCTGGGCCACGTGCTGGAGAACCTGCGCAGCGCCGGCTACACGCCCGAACAGGTCGACCAGGTGCTGATCACCCACGCGCATCCGGATCACCTGTGCGGCCTGCTCGATGCGCAGGGCCGCGAGGCGTTCCCGAAGGCGACGGTGTGGCTGGCGCGCGCGGACGCCGACTACTGGCTGGATCCGGCCACCGAAACCCGTGCCGACACGCGGGCCATGTTCCGCCCGCTGTTCAAGATGGCGCGCGATGCGGTGGCGCCCTACCGGGCGGCGGGGCGGCTGCGGCTGTTCACCGACGGCGAGCGCCTGCCCGAAGGCGTGCGCGGCCTGGCTTCACCCGGCCACACGCCCGGCCATACCTCGTTCCTCTTCGACGCCGGTGCCGGCCAGGCATTGCTGGTCTGGGGCGACATCGTCCACTACCACGCGGTGCAGTTCGCCCGCCCGGATGCCTCGTTCGAGGCCGATCTGGATCGCGGCCAGGCGATCGCCAGCCGCCGCGCGCTCATGGCGCAGGTGGCCGATGGCGGCTGGTGGCTGGCCGGCGCGCATCTGCCGTTTCCCGGCCTGGGCCATGTCCGCCGCGACGACGACGCCTTCGCCTGGGTGCCCGCCGAATTCTCGCCGCTGCCGGGCGAGCAGTAAGCGCGCTGGCGGTTGCTCAGGCGAGCTCCAGCCAGTCCGTCACCACCTGGCGCGCCTCGTCCACGCCCTGCTTGGACTCGGACGAGAACACCTGCACGCCCACGCTGTCGCCGAAGGCGGAGAACAATTCCTTCTTCACCGCCTGCAGGGTCTGCGACTGCTGGCCACGGCCGAGCTTGTCGGCCTTGGTCAGCAGCGCGTGCGCCGGCAGCCCGCGCTGGACCGCGTAGCCCAGCATCTGCCGGTCGTAGTCCTTGAGGGGGTGGCGGATGTCCATCACCACCACCAGCCCCTTGAGCGCCTCGCGGCGCTGGAAGTAGTCCTGGATGAAGGCCTGCCAGTGCGCCTGCAGCTCCTGCGGCACCTTGGCGTAACCGTAACCGGGCAGATCGACCAGGTGGCGATCCGGCCGGACCTCGAAAAACACCAGTTGCTGGGTCCGGCCGGGCGTCTTGGACACCCGGGCCAGCGCGTTGTGGCGGGTCAGCGCGTTCAGCGCGCTGGACTTGCCGGCGTTGGAGCGCCCGGCAAAGGCCACTTCGCGGCCGACATCGGCCGGAAGCTGGCGGAAATTGTGCGCCGAGAGCAGGTATCGGGCGGAATTGAGCAGGTTCGACATGCCACTAGGATGGCATGGGCGGGGGCCGATCGCGGCCAGCTTCGCCCCGCTGACAGGGCCGAATTGACCGCGGAGCCCCCCCGCAGGGATAATTCCGGGGTTTCGCGGCTGCCATGGGGCACCGCTTCTTGAGGTTTTTCGGAGCTTTAGCATGCGCCACGCTCGCGTTTGGGGACTTGCTGGACTGGCCATTGCGGCCGTTGGGGCGGTTGCCTATGCACAGACCACCGTCGTACCGGTACCGGACAATGCCCCGGTGCAGACCGCCTCGCTGGATATCGACCTGACCAAGACCACCTGGGGTGACGCCAAGGCCGGCCAGACCAAGGCCGCCGCCTGCGCCGCCTGCCATGGCGCCGACGGCAACCCGACCGATCCGCAGTACCCGCGCATCGCCGGCCAGAGCGAGCGCTACATTTCCCGCCAGCTGGCGCTGTTCGCCGATGGCCAGCGCACCGGCGGCCTGGCCGCGGTGATGGTGCCGTTCGCCCAGACCCTGAGCGCGCAGGACATGCGCGACGTCGGCGCCTACTTCGCCACCCAGAAGGCCGGTGCCGGCCTGGCTGACGATTCGGTCGTCGCCGAGGGCACCTACAAGGACATGAAGTTCTACGAAATCGGCCAGAAGCTGTATCGCTCCGGCGATGCCAGCCGCGGCGTCCCGGCGTGCATGGCGTGCCACGGCCCCACCGGCGCCGGCAACCCGGGTCCGGCCTATCCCCACGTGGGCGGCCAGCAGCAGGCCTACGTGGTGCGTCGCCTGCAGGAATACCAGGCCGGCACGACCACCGAGAAGGATCCGACCCACTTCAACACCATGGCACAGGTCGTGCACTCGCTGACCGAGCAGGAAATCCAGGCGCTGGGCAGCTACCTGCAGGGCCTGCACGACCGTGCCGACGACGAAGCCGCCGCGAAGACCACGACTGCCAAGAAGTCGTGAACTTCGCCGCTTCGCCGCGGTCCTGATTCACAGCTCCTGTTCATTGCGCCGGCCCCACCATGGCCGGCGTTTCTTTTTCCAGCGCCCGCGGAGGAAACACATGAAGACCCGCCCGACCCTGCGCCTGATGTTGACGGCGTTGTTCTCGCTGCTGCCGATGCTGGCGCTGGCCGCCGACGCGCCCGCGCCGAAGGAAGGCGTGGACTACGAGGTCATCCCGGACGGCAAGCCCTTCGCGCCGGTCAAGGGCAAGGTCGAAGTGGCGGAAGTGTTCTCCTACGCCTGCGTCCACTGCGCCCATTTCGAACCCAGCCTGCAGGCCTGGAAGCGCAAGCAGGGTCCGGGCGTACAGGTGGTGCAGGTGCCGGCGGCGCTGTCCTCCTCCTGGATTCCCTACGCCCGCGCCTACTACGCGGCCGAGCTGAGCGGCGTGCTGGGCAAGACCCACGCCGCCGTGTTCGATGCCCTGCACAAGGACGGCGCGCTGCCCCTGCATAACGTCTCGGCGGACGAACTGGTCGCGTTCTACGCCGGCTACGGCGTGGACCGGACGCGCTTCAACACCCTGCTGCGCGGCCCCGAAGTGGACGCCCGCCTGGAGAAGGCGCGCGCGTTCGCCATCGCCAGCGGCGTGCGCGGCACCCCGACCCTGATCGTCAACGGCAAGTACCGCGTGACCGGCGGCGAGAGCTACGACGACGTGCTGCGCATCACCGATTGGCTGGTCGCGCGCGAACGCGGTACGCGCAAGTAAATCCATCGCGGACGATGGGTGACACCACTTCGCCCGCGGCAGAGAATGTGCAGTCCCTTCGCGGACGTCATCGTCCGCCCACGAACTTTTTCCATGCTGGAGTCAGTGCCATGAAACTTCGTCCGCTCCTGATGACGCTCGCCCTGCTGCCGCTGCTGGCGGCCTGCGGCCAGACCAACGCCCCCGGCGCGACCCCGCCGGCCACCGACGCCGCCCCGGCCACCGCGCCGGCTGCGGAAACACCGGCGGCACCGGCCACCGACGACGCCACACCTGCGGAAACCCCCACCGCGCCCGCGGAAGGCGCCGCGCCGGCGGCCACCGAAACCCCGGCTCCGGCGAACGCCGCCGTGCCGACCGCGCCCGCCGGTCCGGCACCGGTGGCCGGCGTCGACTACGACCTGATTCCCAATGGCCAGCCGTATGCGCCGCTCAACGGCAAGATCGAAGTGGTGGAAGTGTTCGGCTACGTCTGCCCCGCCTGCGCCAGCTTCCAGACCCAGATCATGCCGTGGCGCCGGACGCTGCCGGCCGACGTGCGCCTGACCTATGTCCCGGTCGCGTTCGGTCCAGAATGGCTGCCGTACGCGCAGGCCTACTACGCCGCCGAGAGCAAGGGCCTGGTCGAGCGCACCCATGACGCGGTGTTCACCAAGATCCACGCCGAGCGCAGCCTGCCGGGCGAAGGCAAGAAGCCGGATCCGGCCAAGGTCGCCGCGTTCTACGCCGGCTATGGCGTGGACGCCAAGGAATTCCTCGGCCTGATGAACAGCTTCGGCATCAATGCCAAGGTCAACCGCGGCAAGCAGTTCGCCATCCAGTCCGGCGTCAACAGCACGCCCAGCCTGGTGGTCAACGGCAAATACAAGGTGAAGGGTCGCAGCTTCGAGGACATGCTGCGCATCACCGATCACTTGATCGCGCAGGAACGCGCCGCCAAGTAAGCCGCAATCCCGACCGTTCCGCCTCTCCATGACGACAATGCCCGGCAAGCGCCGGCTGCGGGTGCTCAGCGCCAACATCCAGGCTGGCTCCAGCACCCGCCGCTACAGCGACTACGTGACCCGCAGCTGGTCGCACGCGCTGCCGGCCGGCAACAAGCGCGGCAGCCTCGACGTCATCGCGCAGTTGGCTGGCGAGCACGACATCGTCGGCCTGCAGGAAGCGGATCCCGGCAGCCTGCGCTCGGGTTTCACCAACCAGACCCACTATCTGGCCGAGCGCGCCGGTTTCGACTACTGGACCCACCAGCCCAACCGCAACGTCGGGCGGGTGGCGTCCAGCGCCAACGGCCTGTTGAGCCGGCTGGAGCCGGTCGAGGTTTCCGATCACGCGCTCCCCGGCCGCATCAGCGGCCGCGGCGTACTGGTGGCGCGTTTCGGCGATGGCGATGAAGGCCTGACCGTGGCGGTGGCCCATCTCTCGCTCGGCGCGAATTCCCGCCGCGCGCAACTGTCGTTCATCGCCGAACTGTTGTCGGATCATCCGCACGCGGTGCTGATGGGCGACTTCAACTGCATGCCCGACACGCCGGAAATGGACGTGCTGTACCGGCATACCCGGCTGCGCCCGCCGCAGCACCGGATTCCGACCTTCCCCAGCTGGCGCCCGCAGCGCGCCATCGATCACATCCTGATCAGCGAGGCGCTGGTGGCCGAGGACGCGCGCGCGGTTCCCGCCGCCAATTCGGATCACCTGGCCCTGGCAATGAGCATCGACGTTCCCGCCGAAGCCCTGCGTTGAGCGGCCGCATCCGCCCGCCGCCCGCGATCAGCCCGCGAGCAGGATGCTGATGCCCATCACCACCATGAAAATCGCGAACACCCGCTTCAGCGCGGTGCCGCCGATGGCGTGCGCCAGTCGTGTCCCCCAGGGCGCGGCCAGCACCGATGCCACCGCCACGCCGATCGCCGCGGGCAGGTACACGTAGCCGACCGCATGCTCGGGCAGCGCGCCGGCCGGCGCGTGCAAGGCATAGCCCAACGCGCTGCCGATGGCGATGGCCACGCCGCAGGCACTCGACGTTCCGACCGCGCGCACCGGCGTGACGCCCCGCCACACCAGCAACGGCACGGTCATGCTGCCGCCGCCGATGCCGACCACCGCCGACATCGCACCGATACCGGTGCCGGCCGCGGTCATCGGCCAGCCGCGAGGCGGCGCGGCGCTGTCGCCGGCCCCGCCCTTGCGGGTGCCGCCGAATGCCATCTGCGCGCCCGCGATCAGGCAATAGATCGCCACCACCCAGCGCAACACGTCGTCGTCCAGGTACACCGCCAGCCCGCTGCCCAGCCAACCGCCCAGCAACAGGCCCGGCACCATCCAGGCCACCGTCGGCCACATCACGCTGCCGCGCCGGTGGTGCGCGTACGCCGACGACGTCGCGGTCAGCACGATGCTGGCCAGGGAACTCGCCAACGCCGCGTGCATGGCCGCCTCCGCCGGGATGCCGAATCCGGGCAGCACCCACACCAGCGCCGCCACCAGCACCAGGCCGCCGCCAATGCCGAGCAGGCCGGCGAGTACGCCCGCCACCACGCCCAGCAGCGGGAATATCCAGAAATGATCCAAACGCAATCTCCTCACGCGCGCCACGCACAGGACCATTCATCCGGCTCGGGTATATTCCGGCCATGAACCGTCCCACCTCGCTCATCGTACTCGCTGCCGCACTCGTCCTCCTGCCCCTGACCAGTGCGCGCGCACAGAACCTGGATGCGCAACGACCGCAGCTGCGCGCCGCGCTGGAAGCCGCCGAACGCGGCCAGTTCAATGCCGCGCAATACGCGGGGCTGGCATCGCATCCGATCTACGGCTGGGTGGAACTGGCCGCGCTCCGCCGCGACATCGACAATCTCCCCACTGCCCGGGCACAGGCCTTCCTCAAGCGCTACGAAGGCCAGGCCGTGGCGGACAACTTCCGCTCCCTGTGGCTGGCGTCGCTGGCGCGTCGCCAGGACTGGCCGACCTTCCTCACCGCATGGAAGCCCAGCGACGGCGCCACCCTGCGCTGCGCGGAACTGGATGCGCGCCAGGCCACCGGTCGCGCGGACGCGCAGTGGACGAAGGATGCCCAGGCCTTGTGGCGCGGCGCGGCCAAATCACTGCCGGACGGCTGCGATCCGGTGTTCGCCATTCTCGCCAACAAGGGTGGCCTGTCGCCGGCATTGCGCTGGGAACGCATCGATGCCGCCGCCGCCGAGAGCCAGACCGCGGTGATGCGTACCGCCGCGCGCGGCCTGCCCACCGACGAGGCCGCGCTGGCCAACGACTACGCCGCCTTCATCGACGCCGTGCACGCGCGCGCGCTGAACTGGCCGAAGACCGATCGCAGCCGGCGCATGGCCAGCTACGGCCTGGCCAGGCTGGCCAGCCGCAATCCCGGCGCCGCCGAGGCGCAATTGCCGCAGTACGCCAGCGCGCTGGGCATGACCGAAGCCGATCGTGGTCGCGTGCTTTACCAGATCGCCCTGTGGACGGTGGCGTCCTACGAAGCGGATTCGGCGCGGCGATTGAACGAGGTACCGGAATCGGCCTACGACCAACGCCTGCACGAGTGGCGGGTGCGCGAAGCGATGGCGCGCGGCGACTGGCGCGCCGCGCTGGTCGCGCTGCGCAAGATGCCGGCCTCCCAGCGGGAGGATTCGCGCTGGCGCTACTTCGAGGCGCGCATGGCTGAAAAGACCGGTGACAACGCCACCGCGCAGTTGCTGCTGCGCGAAGCCGCGCGCGCGCCGACCTTCCATGGCTTCCTCGCCGCCGATCGCCTCAACCAGCCCTACGCGTTGTGCCCGTGGATTCCCAACGACGGCAAGGCGGCCAAGGACGCCATCGCCCGGGATCCGGCGATCGTGCGGGCAATGGAACTGTGGAAACTGGATCGCTCGGGCTGGGCGGTGGCCGAATGGAATAGCGCGCTGGCGCGGTTCGACGACAACCAGCGCCGCATCGCGGTGGAAGTGGCGCAGGACAACGGCTGGTTCGATCGCGCGGTGTTCTCGCTGGGCAAGCGCCCGGACGAACAGCGCCTGTACCAGTTGCGCTTCCCGCTGCACCACGGCGAGACCATCCGCCGCGAGGCCGCCCGGCACGCGCTGGATCCGGCCTGGGTCGCGGCCGAAATCCGCGCCGAGAGCGTGTTCAATCCGCGCGCCCGCTCCGGCGCCAACGCGATGGGCCTGATGCAGGTGGTACCCGCCACCGGCGCGGCCACCGCCAAGCGCCTGGGCCTGCCCTGGGGCGGCGCCGCCAGCCTGTATGACTCGGACACCAACATCGCGCTGGGCACCGCCTATCTGCGCGAGATGGAAAACAAGTACGGCGTCCCCTACATCGCCATCGCCGCCTACAACGCCGGCCCCACCCCGACCGCGCGCTGGCAGTCGCAGCGTCCCGGCTACGATCCGGACATCTGGATCGAAACCATCAGCTACAAGGAAACCCGCGAGTACGTCGCCCGCATCCTCGCCTTCAGCGTGATCTACGACTGGCGCCTCAACGGCAATGCCCTACCGGTCAGCGACCGCATGCTCGGCAAGCTCGACGGCAAGCGCCGGGAATTCACCTGCCCGGACGCGCGGATGCCCAAGAGCTGATCCCCTCGCCACTATCCGGCATCATGCACGGATGAAGAGCTATCTCGTCGGCGGCGCGGTGCGCGACCGGTTGCTGGGCATGGAACCCGGCGATCGCGACCATGTCGTGGTCGGCGCCACGCCCGCGCAGATGCTCGCCCTGGGCTACAAGCAGGTCGGCCAGGATTTCCCGGTGTTCCTGCACCCGGACAGCGCCGAGGAGTACGCGCTGGCGCGGACCGAGCGCAAGCGTGGACGCGGATATCGCGGTTTCGAAGTCGATGCCGATCCCTCGGTCACGCTGGAGGAGGATCTGCAGCGTCGCGACTTCACCATCAATGCCATCGCCGAGGATGAGGGCGGCCGCTTCGTCGATCCTTACGGCGGCGCGAAGGATCTGGAAGCACGCGTGTTGCGCCATGTCGGCCCGGCTTTCGTCGAGGATCCGCTGCGGGTGCTGCGCGCGGCACGCTTCATGGCCCGCTTCGCGCCGCTGGGTTTCACCGTCGCGCCGGAGACCATGGCGCTGATGCGCGAGATGGCGGCCAGCGGCGAACTGGACACGCTGGTGCCGGAACGGGTGTGGCAGGAACTGCGCCGGGCGCTGGCCTCGGCGCAGCCCTCGGCCTTTCTCTCCACCCTGCGCGAAGCCGGCGCGCTGGCCAGCGTGCTGCCCGAGGTGGATGCGCTCTACGGCGTGCCGCAGCGCGCGGAGTTCCATCCCGAAGTGGACACCGGCGTGCATCAGCAGATGGTCAGCGACATGGCCGCGCGACTGGCGCCGGGTGACGATCTGATCGGTTTTGCCGCGTTGTGCCACGACCTGGGCAAGGCGCTCACGCCGGCGGAGGAACTGCCGCGCCACGTCATGCACGAACAGCGTGGCGTCGCGCCGGTGCTGGCATTGTGCGAACGGCTGAAGGTGCCATTGGAGCATCGCGACCTGGCGGTCATGGCCTGTCGCGAACATCTCAACGTGCACCGCCTGGACGAGCTCCGCGACGCGACCATCCACGAGGTGCTGTCGCGCTGCGATGCCTTCCGCCGTCCCGAACGCATTCCCCGGCTGGCGCGGGTATGCGAAGCCGACAAACGCGGCAGGTTGGGCAGCGAAGCCGCCGCCTATCCGCAGGGTCCGGCGCTGGTGCGGCTGCATGCGGCGGCGATGGCGGTGAACGCGCGCGGGTTCGCGGCGGCTGGCCTGAGCGGCCCGGAGATCGGCGAAGCACTCAAGCGCGCGCGCATCCAGGCGATTGCCTCGGCCCGGCAGTCGGCGGGTGCGGCCGGCTAGTCCGGCGTTTCGCGGCGGGCGAAATCGCCTGGCGTCATGCCCACCAGGGCGCGGAAGTCGCGGATGAAATGGGCCTGATCGAAATAACCCAGTTCCAGCGCCATGCGCGCCCAATCCATGACCTCACCGGCCTGGATGCGCGCGACCGCCTCGTGCAGCCGATAGCGGTTGATGACCCATTTCGGTCCCACGCCGACGTAGTGCTTGAACAGGCGTTGCAGGGCGCGCTTGCCGGTGTCGCCCTCCCCGATGAGCTGGTCTACCGAAGTGATCCCCGGCTCCGCGGCGATCCTCGCCACGCAGGCTCCCGCCTGCATCACCTTCGCATCCATCGCGGGGCGGCGCTCGTCCAGGAACCGTTCGGCCAGCAGCACGCGCGCGGGAAAGTCCGGCGCGGCGCGGATCGCTTCCACCCATGTCGCACTCGTCCCGCCCAGCACGGACGTGATCGACACGCTTCGATTGGTGAGTGTCGATACCTCGCCGCGCAGGAAGGGCTGGAATCCACCGGGGCGGAACTTGATGCCGAAGGCGTAGCCGTCCCCGGCCAGCTGGCGCACATAACGTCCGGTGTGCACGCCGTGTATGCCCGCCTCTCCAGGCTCAATCACCAGGTGCACGCTGGGATGCGGCAGGGTTTCCTGCTGCTGTGGCGGGCATCCGGACAGGTGCCAATCCACCTGCCAGAAGTGCTCGACCCAGGCGCTCAACCCGGAGATCGGCAACCGGCGCTGATGCGCGAACGCGCCCGCATCCAGGCGTTGCCGGAGCACGCCGCGCGGCTTGCCGGGATCACGCGGTGGCGGGGGCATGCCTGGGCCTGTCATGCGATCGCGTTTGTCCAATCCTCCGGCGCCGCAATGTACTGCAATGGCTCCGCCGGCGACGAGTCCGGCGCGACGGGAGCCTGCCATGTGGCGACATCTCATCCGCACCGCCATCATGGCGACCTTGTGGAGCGCCGCGTCCACCGCGTTGCCCCCTCACCCTTCCGATTTCCGGATCATCCCCGAGGACACCGCCATGACCCGACACGCACAGGGCGAATTCGACGTGAAGCTGAGCCCGCAGCCCGCCGCTGCCGGCATCGAGGCCGCCCGGTTGGGCCGGCAGACCATCGACAAGACTTTCCGGGGCGATCTGGAGGCGGGCAGCCTGGGCGAGATGCTGGCGGTGATGACGGAAGTGCGCGGCTCGGCCGGTTATGTCGCGATGGAACGCGTCGATGGCCTCCTGCATGGCCGGCGCGGTACCTTCGTGCTGCAGCATTTCGCCTTCATGGACCGCGGCCAGCCGGAACTGAGCGTGCGGGTGGTCCCCGACTCCGGCACCGGTGAACTGGCCGGCCTGAGCGGGCAGATGACCATCCGCATCGAGGGTGGCCGCCATTTCTACGGATTCGACTACCGGTTGCCCGAACCCTGAGCCCGACGCCGGGTGATACAGTGTTCCATCGGGATGCTTGCAATTAAATAGCGCGCTATTTATATTGCACGCCATGAGTCCACGCGCCACGTCCACCGCCCCTGCCGGTTCCGCCGCCAATCCCCTGGCGCTGGACAACCAGCTCTGCTTTGCCCTGTATTCGGCGCAGCTGGCGCTCAACAAGGTGTATCGGCAGTTGCTGGGCAAGCTCGGACTGACCTATCCGCAGTACCTGGTGATGCTGGTGTTGTGGGAAGGCGATGCGCTGACGGTGTCGCAGGTCGGGGAGCGGTTGTTCCTGGATTCGGCCACGCTGACGCCCCTGCTGAAGCGGCTGGAGGCGGGTGGCCTGATCACCCGCACCCGCGCCCGCGAGGACGAACGCCAGGTGATCATCCAATTGACCGCGCAGGGTCGCGCCCTCAAGCAGAAAGCCAAGGCCATTCCCGAAGCGCTGCTGTGCGCGTCCGGCTGCGACGCGCGCGAGGTTGCCGGGTTGAAGAAGCAGCTGGAGGCCCTGCGCGACAACCTGGGGGCGAACGCCTGAAGGATGCCGGATCAGCTTTCACCCAATATCTATCGTGCGATTGAATCGCGACAAATTCATTACCGGTCGTGGCGCCCGGATCCGCCGCCACTTTCCCCCACGGAGATTCCCATGTCGATCGAGAAAGTCCTCTACACCGCCCACGCCACCGCCACCGGCGGCCGCGACGGCCGCGCCGTTTCCTCGGACAACGTGCTGGACGTGAAGCTCACCACCCCGCGCGAACTCGGCGGCGCCGGCGGCGACGGCACCAATCCGGAGCAGTTGTTCGCCGCGGGCTATTCGGCCTGCTTCATCGGCGCGCTGAAGTTCGTCGCCGGCCAGGCCAAGGTCGCGCTGCCGGCGGATACCCGCATCGACGGCAGCGTCGGCATCGGCCAGATCCCGGGCGGTTTCGGCATCGAGGCCGAGCTGCGCATCCACCTGCCGGGCCTGCCGCGCGAGCAGGCCGAGGCGCTGGTGCAGCAGGCGCACCAGGTGTGCCCGTACTCCAACGCCACCCGCGGCAACATCGACGTGCGGCTGGTGGTCGTCGACTGACGCGCGCGGATGTCCGCCGGGGGCGTTGCGCCCGGCGGACGTCAACCGCGATTGGGGGTGAGCTTCAGCAGGCGCGCGTCCGCGCCGTCCTCCAGCAACCAGATCGCACCGTCGGGCCCCTGCTCCACTTCACGGATGCGGCGCCCCATCGGATAGCGCTTCACTTCGCGCGGTGCGTCCCCGAACTCGACCTGGATCAGCGCCTGCGAGGCCAGGCCGCCGATGAACCCGCGCCCGCGGAAATAGGGGAACAGATCCGCCTGGTAGATGATGAATCCGGCCGGCGCGATCACCGGCGTCCATGAAATCTCCGGCGCATTGAATTCAGGGCGGGTCGAATGATCCGGAATCGGGCTGCCGTCGTAGTTGTCGCCGTTGGAGACGATCGGCCAGCCGTAGTTGGAACCGCGTTCGATCAGGTTCAGTTCGTCGCCCCCGGCCGGCCCCATCTCGTGCGCCCACAGCCGGCCGGCGGGATCGAAGGCCAGTCCCAATACATTGCGGTGCCCGAGCGACCAGACCTGCGCGGCCACGCCCCCCTGATTGGCGAAGGGGTTGTCGGGCGGCACGCTGCCGTCGTCGTTGAGCCGGATGATCTTGCCGAGATTGCTCTGCATGTCCTGCGCGGGCGAGGCCTTCTGGCGCTCGCCGGAACTGATCCACAACTTGCCCTGCGCATCGAACAGCATGCGATGGCTGTAGTGGGCATCGCCGGTGACCTTGGGCACCTGCCGCCAGATCACCTGCAGTCCTTCCAGATGACCGCTGTTGGCGCCAGCGTCGATCACCAGCCGCGCCCGCGCCACCGCCGCGCCACGCGTGCTGTTGGCGCCGGGTTCGGCATAGCTCACGTAGACGATTCCGTTCTCGGCGAAGCGCGGATGCAGCATCACGTCGCCGAACCCGCCCTGGCCGCCATAGGCGACGGTGGGGACCCCGGTGATTTCACCGCCCTGCCCGGTGGCGGGATTCAGCAGGCGCAGGCGCCCGGGCTTCTCGGTCACCAGCAGGCGACCATCCGGCAAGAAGGTCATCGCCCAGGGCTGATCGAAACGCGCCACCTCGGTGCTGATGAAGGGCGGATCGGGAATCCGCAACGCGGGCTGCGGACCGCCGGTCACCTGCGGCGCCGCCTGGGCAGCGCTCGCGACCGGCAGGGATGGCACGTGGCCGGCGAGCGCAATCGGTGACGCGGATTCATTCGGCTTGTCGTCGGTCGTGGTGACGACGACCGCGTTGCCGTCGCAGGCGATCAGCGACAGGGCCAGGCAGGTGACGCTCCAGGCGGACAGGTTCATGGCCGGGTTCCAGTCGGGGAATGAGCCCTTTTACTCCGGTCCGGCGAAGGAAGTCGTGATCCCGCGCGCGGGGCGCGCGACCGTCAGACCTTCAGGTACCAGCGCTGGCGGTCCATCAGGCGGACGACCAGCCACCAGACCAGCACGAAAGCCAGGGCGAACGCCAGCGACGGCAGGTAGGGGCCGAACCGGGGCGTCATCCAGTCGGCGAAGCCGTGGCGATAGATCGCCTGCATCCAGCCCAGCGCGGAGAACGCATAGACCATTACCGCCGAACCGGCATAGGCGGCGATCGCGTTGACGCCGAAGCTGCGGCCCCAGGGATGCAGGCCCTTGCGGTCGACCAGCAGGTGCGCGCACCACAACGCCAGCAGCGCCCAACCCGCCGTCCACACCACGTAGGAAGACGTCCACAGGTTCTTGTTCAACGGCAGCCACAGCGACCACAGTCCGCCGAGCGCCAGCGCCAGTGCGGCGGCAGGCAGCAGGCGCCGGGTTTCGCCCCGCCGCAGCCAGTCACCGGCGCGCACGCCGAGCAGCGTCGTGGCGATGGCCGGCAGCGTGCTGAGCAGGCCTTCGGGATCATGGCCGCGCCCGGTGGCGGGATCGAACTGGTAGAGCAACGGCCCGAACAGCGTGGTGTCGACACGGCTGGCCAGGTTGTCCAGCGGTGCATACGTGCCGCCGACCGCCAGCAATGCCCAGTATCCCAGCAGCAGGATGGCCACCATCCACCACTGTCCACGCGGACGCAGGTACAGGACCATCGTGCCGGCGGCGATGAAGCACAGGCCGACCCGCTGCAACACGCCCCAAGGCCGGAACCACGGCTTGTCCAGCCACCAGAACGCCAGCAGGTGCAGCAGCAGGCCGATGGCGACAATCTTCGTGCCGCGCCAGAGCACCGCGCGCAACAGGGCGCCGCGATCGCCACCAGCTTCCCGACGCGGTGCGATGCCGAGCGATATCGAGACGCCGACGATGAACAGGAAGAACGGGAAGATCAGATCCGTCGGCGTGCAGCCGTGCCATTCGGAATGCAGCAGCGGGGCATAGACATGGCCCCAGTCACCGGGATCGTTGACCAGCAGCATCGCCGCGACGGTGATGCCGCGCAGGGCGTCGACCGAGGCGAAACGCAACGGCGCGGTCTTGCTCATTCGCGGTTTCTCCGGATGATCGTGCCAGCGCTCAGCCGGCGTGCGCGGCGGGCATGCCGTCGATCCAGGTCGTGGTCACCTGCAACCGCTCGTCCAGCGCCACCAGATCCGCGCGGTAGCCGGTGGCGATGCGGCCGTGGCTGGCGGACAGGCCGAGGAAGTCGGCCGGATAGCTCGACGCCATGCGCGCCGCTTCGGCCAGCGGCAGGCCCAGCAGGTTCACCGCGTTGCGCACCGCGGTGGCCATGTCCAGCGCGGAACCGGCCAGCGAACCGGCGGCGTTGCGGACCACGCCGTCCTGAACCGTGATGATCTCGCCGTACAACGCATAGCTGGGATCGTCCGAACCCACCGGCGGCATCGCATCGGTCACCAGGAATACCTTGCCCTGCGGCTTGGCCGCCAGGGCGACGCGCAGGCTGCCCGGATGCACGTGATGGCCGTCGGCGATGATGCCGACCCAGCTGTGCGGATCCTCCAGCGCGGCACCGACCGCGCCGGGCTCGCGTCCCTGCAACGGCGACATCGCGTTGTACAGGTGGGTGAATCCACGCACGCCCGCGACCAGGCCGGCGCCGATTTCCTCGTAACTGCCGGCGGTGTGGCCGGCGGCGACGATCGCGCCACGCGCGACCAGGGCGCGGATCGACTCGGCCGGCACGCGCTCGGGTGCGAGCGTGATCAGGGTGACGCCGTTGTCCAGCGAGGCAGCGAGTTCGATTTCCCGTGCATCCGGCACGCGGAACTTGCCGGCGTCATGGGTGCCCTTGCGTGCGGGCGCCAGGTACGGACCTTCCAGGTGGATGCCGAGCACGCCGGGCACGCCTTCTGCGATGGCCTGGCGGGTCGCGGCGAT
Source organism: Pseudoxanthomonas sp. 68-E7 (assembly GCF_057773145.1). Classification (NCBI taxonomy): domain Bacteria; kingdom Pseudomonadati; phylum Pseudomonadota; class Gammaproteobacteria; order Lysobacterales; family Lysobacteraceae; genus Pseudoxanthomonas; species Pseudoxanthomonas sp. 68-E7. The sequence goes on from NZ_JBYMTI010000003.1 coordinate 34,914, forward strand.
CGCCTCGCGCATCACCGCGAGGTCGTCGCTGATCAGGGTGGGCATGAAGCCGGTGGTGCCGAACCGGCGATGCGCCTCGCCGATTTGGCGGATCGCATCGACCGTGGGCGCATTGTTGAACAGTACCCCGCCGCCGCCGTTGACCTGCGCGTCGATGAAGCCGGGCACCAGCCAGGCGCCCTGCAGATCATGGCGTGGCAACGCCCCGGGCAGATCCGCCTCCGGGAGTATGGAGACGATGTCGCGCCCGTCGATGACGACGGCCACGCCCTCGGCGAAGCCCTGCGCGGCCAGTACGCGACCATTGACCAGCGCGGTGCTCATACGGTTTCGGTGACCTTGTTCAGATGCGGCGGCACGTCGGGGTTGTAGCCGCGACGCAGCGCCAGCGCGTTGATCGCGCGGTAGTAGCTCTGGATGGTCAGCAGCGGCGAGCAGGCCGGATGCGGCGCGTGCACCAGCGGCAATGATTCGCCCGGGCCAGCGGTGGGGTCGGCTTCCTCGGACGCCACCCACACCTGCGCGCCACGGCCACGGAACTCGCGCGCCAGCGCCAGCGTGCCGGCGCCGGTCTCGTCCGGCTGGGCAAAGCCCAGCACCGGGAAACCCGGGCCGACCAGCGCCATCGGGCCGTGCTTCACTTCGGCCGAACTGTAGGCCTCGGCGTGCAGGCCGCAGGTTTCCTTGAACTTGAGCGCGGCTTCCTGCGCGGCGGCCAGGCCCAGGCCACGGCCGAGCACGAACAGGTTGTGCGCATCGACCAGGCCGTCGGTGACCGGCGACCAGTCCGCCGCCCATGCCTGGCGCAGCGCGTCGGGCAACAACGGCAGCGCGTCGCGCAGGGTCGACTCGTCCTTCCAGTACGCGCCCAGCTGCAGGATCGCGGCCAGCGAGCTCAGGTAGCTCTTGGTCGCCGCGACACTGCGCTCAGGACCGGCGTGCAGCGGAATCACGGTGTCGGCCAGGCCGGCCAGCGGCGAGTCCTCGACGTTGACGATCGCCACCACCCGCGCGCCCGCCTCGGCGGCCGCGCGGGCGTTGTGCAGCAGGTCGGGGCTCTTGCCCGACTGCGAGATGACGATGTACAGCGCATCCCTGAGTTTCTGCCTCGCCTCGTAGACCGAACCCACCGAGGGCGAGGCGGATGCGGTGACGAAACCCAGCTGGGTCTCGAACAGGTACTTGGCGTAGGTCGCCGCGTGATCCGAACTGCCGCGCGCGCAGGTCACCACGAACGGCGGCGGATTGGCGCGCAGGTCGGCGGCAAGGTTGCGGATGACGGACTCGTTGCGCTGGTACTGCGCGGTGACCACGTCGGCGGTCTGCTGCGCCTCCTGGAACATCAGGGTGTCGGCAGGGGCGGGAAGGGAGGAAGCGTCGGTCATGTCGTCGTATCGGGGCGTTCGGTGCGCAGGCGGACCGGCGCGGTGGAACCGCGCACCACCAGTTGCGGCACGAAGCCCTGGTTGTGCACGGGAGAGGGGTTGTCGTCGTAGGCATCCTGCCGCAGCGTCGCGATCAGCAGGCGCGCGGCCTGCTTGGCGATGTCCTCGGTGGCCTGCTTGGCGGTGGTCAGCGGCGGCCAGGACTGGCGCGAGAACGGGCTGTCCTCGAAACCGGCGATGGACAGATCGTAGGGCACGTTCATGCCCGCGGACTTGGCGGCTGCCAGCACGCCGGCGGCGATTTCGTCATTGGAACCGAAAATCGCGGTCGGCGGTTCGCGCAGCGCCAGCAGGCGGCGGGCGCCGCGGAAACCGTCATCGAAGGTGTAGTCGCCCGGCACCACCAGGTGCTTGTCGAGCGGGATGCCGTAGTCCTTCAGCGCCTTCTCGTAGCCGTTGTAGCGTTCGATCGAGGAACGGTGCGCCAATCCGCCCCAGAGGAAGCCGATGCGCTGGTGGCCCAGCTGGATCAGGTGCTCGGTGATCTCGTAGGCGGCATCGTGGTCGTCCACATACACGCAGGGCTGGCCATCCTGCGGATCCTCGGTGGCGGCGATGATCCGCACCATCTTGACCCCGCGCGAAGCCAACGCGTTCACCAGTTCCATCCGCTCGGACATCGGCGCGGTCAGCACCAGTCCGGCCAATCGCGAACGCTGCACGAACTCGGCCAGTTCCTCGGCCAGCAGCGGCGAGGTCGAATCGCAGGGATGGATCTGCAGGCCGAAGCCGGTTTCCCGGCAGGCCGCCAGCACGCCGTTCTGCACGCCGATGATGTGGTACGGGTTGGGGTTGTCGTAGACCAGCCCGATCACGAACGGCGTGCCGCTGCGCAGGTTGCGCGCGGACTGATCCGGCTCGTAGTCCAGTTCGGCGATGGCGTGCAGGACGCGCGCGCGCGTGCCCTGCATCACCGACGGCTCGTTGTTGATGACCCGCGAGACGGTCTTCAGCGAAACCTTGGCCCGCTCCGCGACATCCTTGATGGTGGGCCTGCGCATGCCGTTCTCAGCCATGGGAAATCTCCATGCGGTCCATGCGCCGGTCAGCCCGCCTTGACGCGGCCGACATTGTGGCCGCGCAGGGCGAAGAACAGGATGTACAGGTAGCAGGGCACCGCCAGCGCGGTGAACACCAGCTGGAAATCATGGCTCTGCTTGAACACCGCGAACAGCTGCGGAATCACCGCGCCGCCGGCGATGCCCATGATCAGCAGCGCCGAGCCGGTTTCGGTGAAACGGCCCAGGCCCTGGATCGCCAGCGGGAAAATGGCCGGCCACATCATCGCGTTGGCGAAGCCGAGCGCGGCGACGAAGCCGACCGACACGTAGCCGTGGGTCAGGAACGCGCCGATGGCGAACAAGATGCCCAGCACCGCCGATACGCTCAGGTAGCGTTCCTGCGAGATGAAGCGCGGAATCGCGACCAGGCCGAACAGGTAGCCGACCAGCATCGCGCCCAGGGTGTAGGAGGTGAACACCTTGGTCTTGTCGAGCGGCAGGCCGAAACCTTCGCCGTAAATGCCGATGGCATCGCCGGCCAGCACTTCCACGCCGACGTAGACGAACAGGCAGATCACGCCCAGCAGCAGGTGCGGGAACTGGAACACGCTGCGGCGGTTCGATTCCGTGCCGCCCTCGTTGGCGTTGGCTTCGGCGGTGTCCACTTCCGGCAGCGGCGAGAACAGGATGCCGACCGCGAGCAGCACCAGCAGGCCGGCCATCACCATGTAGGGACCGTAGACACGGGCGGCGAATTCGTTGAGCAGGAGTTCCTTCGCCTCCGGCGCGGCGGCTTCCACCTGCGCGGCCAGATCGCCCATGCCGTGCATCACGAACGCCGCCAGCGCGATTGGCGCCAGGATGCCGGCGATCTTGTTGCAGATACCCATCACCGCGATGCGTTGCGCCGCGCCCTCGATCGGGCCGAGGATGCTGATGTAGGGATTGGCCGCAGTCTGCAGGATCGCCAGGCCGGCGCCGATGGTGAACACGCCGCCGAGCGCGCCCGGATACCAGCGATGGGTGGTGAACTGGCCGAACACCAGCGCGCCGATCGCCATCACGAACAGGCCCAGCGCCATGCCCTTCTTCATGCCGGTCCTGCGCAGGATCACCGACGAGGGCAACGCCAGGCAGAAGTACGAAATGTAGAAGGCGCTGGGAATCAGGAAGGCGTAGGTCTCGCTGACGTTGAACGCCAGCTTGGCGAACGTGATCAACGGCCCGTTGAGCCAGGTGACGAAACCGAAGATGAAAAACAGCAGGCCGATGATGGCGATGGACGTGTACTGTCGCGAGCCTTGTACCGCAGTCATGTCTGGCGAACTCCCCTCTCTGATTGTGATGGCCGGTCCGCGACCGGCGTCCACGCCTTGTCGCTGCGTGGCTCCCTCTGGAAACAACGTTGTCACAGATTCGTCCGCGAAGCCACCCGCCGGCGGCCCAGGCGGCGCCGGTCCTGCACCCCGGAGCGTTCCCGCGGGATGCGGCGACGCAGCATCGGCACCGATCAAAATTACGCCACAACGCCTTAAATCTGAACGTATTTCTTCAGTTTTGAAACTGAACAGGAGTAGGACTGCCGGATCATTTGCAAATTTGATCCGTTCACCGCCGGCCCTGCCCTTATTTGATGACAGAGTGTTGACAACGTTGTCAAACCCCTCCCACACTCCGGCGCCATCGGGGCTGCTGGCTTTCGCCCCTTCGCGAACATGTGGGGAGACGTGTGGTCGCAATCGCCAATCCATTGCCGGTGGATCCGATGAGCCGGACAGGCGACGCCTTCATTGCCGCGGATGTCGGCGGCACCCATGTCCGTGTCGGCCTGGTCCGCGGCGGCAATGATCCCGCCACCCCGATCAGCGTGCTCGAATACCGCAAGTACGCCTGCGCCGACTACCCCGGCCTGGCGGACATCCTGCGGGACTTCCTCGATGGGCTGGGTGGATTGCCGGTCAATCGCGGCGTGATCGCCAGCGCCGGCTACGCGCTGGAAGACGGTACCGTCATCACCAACAACCTGCCCTGGCGACTGTCGCTGGCCGAGATCCGCGCGCGCCTGGGCTTCGACGATTTTCGCTTGGTCAACGATTTCGAGGCGGTGGCGCATGCCGCGGCCCAGGTCGATGCCAGCCAGGTGCTGCAACTCACCGGCCCGACCGGTGCGCCGCCGCGCGGCCCGATCCTGATCCTGGGTCCCGGCACCGGCCTGGGCGCCGCGGTGTGGATTCCCGCCGGTCGCCGCGCGGTAGTGCTGGCGACCGAAGCCGGGCAGGCCGCGCTGACCGCCGGCAATCCGCTGGAAATGGCGCTGCTGGCCGAGATGCTGAAGGCGCGTCCGCACGTTCCGGTCGAACACGCCCTGTCCGGTCCCGGGCTGATGAACCTGTACACCGCGCTGTGCGCGGTGCGTGGCGCCGGCGCGCCCGTGCATTCGCAACCGGGCCAGATCACCGCCGCCGCGCTCGCCGGCGAGGACGCGCTGGCGCGCGAGACCCTCGACGTGTTCTGCGGCCTGCTGGGCAGCGTGGTCGGCGACATGGCGCTGCTGTACGGCGTGCAGGGCGGCGTGTACCTGGCCGGCGGCATCCTGCCGAACATCCGCGAATTCCTCCTCCAGAGCAGTTTCGTGCCGCGTTTCCTCAACAAGGGAACGATGCGCGAGGCGCTCGAACGCATTCCCGTGAAGCTGGTCGAGCACGGGCAACTGGGCGTCATCGGCGCCGCCAGCTGGTACCTCGATCAAACCGAAAGCAACTGAAGCAACAGAAGAAACGAAGGCGCCGGCACAGGCGTCCGCAACAGGAACCGGGTCGGAGCTGTCAGCCGCACCCTTGGCAGCAAAGGCAGCAACACGGCCCCGGATCACGCCCCGGCCGACAACCAAAAATCATGATGGGAGAGACACCATGAATCACCGTAAGTCGCTACTCGCCGTCGCCGTCGCGACGGGCCTCGCGGTCTCCATGCACGCGCAGGCACAGGACGCCGCCGCCCAGCAACAGCCCCAGCCCGCCGCGCAGCAGGCCACCGATCTGGACACCGTGGTCGTCACCGGCATCCGCGGTTCGATGGAGAAGTCGCTGGATACCAAGCGCGAAGCCAATTCCCGCGTGGAAGTGGTCACCGCCGAGGATGTCGGCAAGCTGCCGGCCCACAACGTGGCCGACACCCTGCAGCGCCTGCCGGGTGTGAACATCAGCTCGTCCTCCTCCGATGAAGGCGGCTTCGACGAAGCCGACCGCGTCAGCCTGCGCGGCACCAGCCCCAGCCTGACCCAGACCCTGATCAACGGCCACACCGTCGGCTCGGCCGACTGGTTCGTGCTCAGCCAGGGCAACAACGTCGGCCGCAGCGTCAGCTATACCCTGCTGCCGTCCGAACTGGTCAGCTCGGTGGAAGTGCACAAGTCCTCGCAGGCCAAGCTGCCCGACGGCGGTACCACCGGCTCGGTCAACATCATCACCCGCAAGCCGCTGCAGTTCCCCGATCGGATCACCGCCGAAGCATCGCTGGGCGTGGTCAACGCCGAGCAGGCCGATTCCACCGATCCGCAGCTGTCGGGCCTGTTCAACTACAAGAACGAGTCCGGTACGTTCGGCGTGATGGTCCAGGCATTCAGCCAGAAGCGCGAGCTGCGCCGCGAGGCGCAGGAAATCCCGGGCGGCTTCTTCCAGATCGGCGCCACCGATCCGGCCGGCATCAGCAATCCGGATCTGGTCGGCGTCTGGGTCCCGGGCCTGCTGGGTTCCACCCTGTTCGAACAGACCCGCGAGCGCAAGGGCGGCCTGATCGAATTGCAGTTCAAGCCCAACGATGATCTGACCCTGGGCCTGAGCGGCTTCCGTTCGGACATGGATGCCAACAACTACAACCGCAACTTCATGATGTGGGGCGGCAATTTCGCCCGTGCGCACGCGCCCGATCCCGGCTATGTGGTCAAGGACGGCGTGCTGACCAACGCTACCTACACCGGCCAGCCCGGGCAGAACTACGCGGTCTACGACATGATCTACCGCGAGGCCTCGGCCAAGAGCGAATACGTCACCTTCGATGTCGACTGGCAGATCAACGACAACCTGAGCTCCAAGTTCCAGGTCGGCACCACGAGTGGCGAAGGCTCCACGCCGCGCCAGTTCATTGCCGAGCTGAACATGGCCAATGGTGGCGGGGCCAGTTGGACCAGCCACGGTGCCGGCGCTCCGATGGACTGGAGCGTGGGCGGCGATCTGAGCCCGGCCGCTGCCGCCTGGGGCGGCACCTGGGGCAACCAGCAGGTCACCGCCAAGGATGACGAGGACTGGTTCACCGCCGACTTCACCCGCTACTTCAACGGCGGCGTGCTGTCCTCGATCGACTTCGGTGCCCGCTATGCCGATCACACCCGCGAAGCCCTGTCGCCGGAAGGCGCCAGCCCGGGCGACGGCATCTGGGGCGCGCTGCAGAACGGCGCGACCGCGCCCTACCCCGGCGGTTTCGCCAGCAGCATCGGTGGCAACTTCCCGCGCAACCTGTGGTACTTCACCCCGGGCGCGCTGAAGAACGCGATCATCAACAACTCCACTTGGCTGTACAACGATGACGGTCCGAACGGCCGCCACAACTACGGCGCGGAATGGAAGGTGGAGGAGAAGAACCTCGCCGCCTACGTCCAGGCCAATTTCGTTGGCGACAACTGGAGCGGCAACGTCGGCCTGCGCTACGTCGACATCGATCAGGACATCAACACCTATCGCGCGGTCACGGATCCGGCCAACGCCGATGTCTCCAGCCTGTTCGGCCGCTGGGCCCGCGAGTTCACCAACAACAAGCACAGCCGGGTGCTGCCCAGCGCGAACATCAAGTTCGACATGAGCGACAACCTGGTGTTCCGTTTCGCCGCCTCGCAGACGCAGACCCTGCCGGACTTCTCCGCCCTGGGCGCCTCGTCCTGGGGTTCGGATCTGAACAGGCTCGGCGGCGGCGGCAACCCGAAGCTGGACCCGGTGGTCTCGACCAACTTCGATGCCAACATCGAGTGGTATTTCATGCCGCGCGGCCTGCTGTCCGTCGGCGCCTACTCGATGAACATGAAGGATTACGTCGCCTTCGGCGTCGAGAAGCAGATGCTGTTCAGCGAGCTGACCAACCAGCTCGAGGAATACCTGGTGTCCATCCCGATCAACTCGAACGGCAAGGTCACCGGTGTCGAAGTGGCGTACGAGCAGCCGATTGGCGATTACTTCGGCGTGCAGGCCAACTACACCTACGCCAACGGCAGCACCTCGCACACCTGGGCGGATGGCAGCGACAACCTGCTCGGCACCTCGAAGAACACCTACAACGTGGGTGCCTACTTCGAGAACGAGAGCTTCGGTGCGCGCGTCAGCTATACCCGCCGCTCCTCGTTCCTGATCGGCCTGTCCGGCGCCAATCCGTACTACCAGGATGACTTCGGCACCCTGTCGGCGGCGCTGAGCTACAAGTTCAACGATCACCTGAGCTTCTCGCTGGATGCGCTGAACCTCAACGACCCAACCATCAAGTACTACCAGAGCGCGGCCATTCCGACCTCGTTCTACAGCAATGGCCGACAGTACTACTTCAATGTCCGCCTGAAGTTCTGATGATGGCGATGTAACCGCGTGCTCCTTCTCCGGGGCCTGGACTTGTCCAGGCCCCTTTTTTTTTGCCCCGCATCCGGCCGGCCCGGCACGCCCATGGCGGAAAGGCAATGAAGCATGCGCGCTGGCTCCGGGCGCGTCGCCATGCCAACCGAAGCCGGCAGGTCAAGGCCTGCGGAAAACCTTCCCGCTGTTTCCCGATTGGCTGTTGACACGGCCATGGCCAGACAATCCAGGCGCATGGATCATCGAGTTTGCACTCGGCGTCACGCGCGTCGGGTCTCTGCCGTTGACCATCCAGTCACGCAGACCACATCGAGCCGATGCTCTTGTTGAATCAAGCCGAAGCGGGCGCTTGCAGCCATGTCCGTCGATGGCCTCCCGCAGGCATCGACTCGCGTGGTGAACGGATGCGGCTGCGCCACAATCATCCATAGCCGCGGGTACGCGGTCCCGGACTCGATGGGCGCGGCCCTCGTGGACACTGGCGCCATCGAAGTTCGCACCCGCCAATGCGCCCGTGCCTTCGCGCGATACGCGACGGCTCACTGCCCCCGGGACACATCCGTATGGATGCCCGCGTGCGCGATGTCTCACCGTCGATGCTGGACGCGCCGCGATGTCCAGGCCGATATGGCGATGTGCCAGCCACGCTCGAGCCAGCCCGGCCCGCTGTCCGCACCGCGGGGTATCGCCAAGGCGGCTCGCGTCCCGGTCGCAACTGCGCTTCAGCGGCGATACCTGTCCCAGGGCAATGCCGTGGATGGACTGGAACCGGATGTCGGGACGTCCCGCGAGCCGGCACAAGCCGGGAAGGGCACTTAAGGAATCCTCGGCACAGCGGGATAATTTTTTACATGGAAAGCAGAATCGCGTTTTTTCAGCCACGCCGAGGAGGGGCATTTTCGGACACAAAATTCTTCCACCCAAAGAAACCACCTGAAAAACAAACAGTTTTCCGCCGCATCGCAACATCAAATTGCCTGAAAATTATTTGCAAAAAGCTTGACAACGTTGTCAGCACTCCAACACACTCGGCCTCCAAGGAAGCCTGAGGAGGCTTCCGGCTGCGGAACATGTGGGGAGACGTGTGGCTGCCATCGCCAATCCAGCACTGAAGGCCGATTCGCGACCGCGGGAGCACGAGTTGTTCCTGGCCGCGGACGTGGGCGGCACCCATGTCCGGGTCGGCCTGGTGCAGGCCACCACGTCGGCGGGCAAGCCGGTCACCGTCCTCGACTACCAGACCTACGCCTGCGCCCGGTTCGCCGGCTTGGCAGAAATCCTCGAAGACTTTCTCGGCGGCCGCCCCGCGCATCCGATCCGGTGCGGCGTCATCGCCAGTGCCGGACTGCCGCTGCCCGACGGCAGCGTCATCTCCGCCAACCTGCCCTGGCCGCTGTCGCCGCGCGCCATCCAGGCCCGGCTCGGCTTTGCCGATCTGCGCCTGGTCAACGACTTCGAAGCCGTTGCCCATGCCGCGCCGCACGTGGAGGCGAGCCAGGTCCTGCAGATCGCCGGTCCGGCGCACGGCGTGGACGGGCCGCGCCTGATCCTAGGGCCGGGTACCGGCCTGGGCGCGGCAGTATGGATTCCCGCGCATCCGCGCCCGATCGTCCTGCCGACCGAGGCCGGGCATGCCTCCCTCGCGGCGGGCAACGCGCTGGAGCTTGCGCTGCTCGGCCGGATGCTGGGCGAACGCAGCCATGTGCCGGTCGAGCACGCGTTGTCGGGACCGGGACTGTTCAATCTGTATTCCGCGCTGTGCGCGCTCCGCGATGTGCCGGTCCGGCATGCCGCGCCCGGCGACATCACCGCCGCCGCGCTGGCCGGCGCCGACGAACACGCCCATGACGCGCTGCATGCGTTCTGCGGCCTGCTCGGCAGCGTGGTCGGCGACATGGCGCTGTTCTACGGCATCCAGGGCGGCATCTACCTGGCCGGCGGCATCCTGCCGCAGCTGGGCGGATTCCTGCTCGAAAGCGGGTTCGTCGCGCGCTTCCTCAACAAGGGGCCGCTGCGGCAGGCACTCGAACGCATTCCCGTGAAGCTGGTCGAGCACGGGCAACTCGGCGTCCTCGGCGCCGCTCGTTGGTACCTCGACCAGCCCGAACACCGGTGAATCAGGACGGCGCGTTGCCCGCCGTGGGAGCCAGGCAGCCGCATGACCCGCCGACAAGGCGGGCCAACCACACCAGAACAAATCATGATGGGAGAGACAGCATGAGTTACCGCAAGACCGCACTATCCGCCGCAATCGTGATGTGCCTGAGCGTCACCGCGCAGGCGCAGGACGCCGCCCCGGCCCAGGCCAGCGATACCACCGGCGAAGCCGTCGAACTGGACAAGGTCGTGGTCACCGGCATCCGCGCCAGCCTGCAGCAATCGCTCGACACCAAGCGCAACGCCGACGCCATCGTCGACGTCATCACCGCCGAGGACGTCGGCAAGTTCCCGGCGACCAACGTCGCCGAAGCCATGACCATCATCCCCGGCGTGGCCATCGACCGCGCGTTCGGCCAGGGCGAAAAGGTCAGCATCCTGGGCACGGATCCCTCGCTCAACCGTACCCTGCTCAACGGCCAGTCCATCGCCTCCGGCGACTGGAACATGTCCGAATTCCCAACCCGCACCTTCAACTACTCGCTGCTGGCCCCGCAGTTGGTCGGCAAGGTGGAGGTGTTCAAGTCACCGGAAGCGCGCATCGACGAAGGTTCGATCGGCGGCACCGTGATCATCAGCACCCGCAAGCCGCTGGACATGGCCAACGACATCACCATCGCCGGCCAGATCAACTATGTCCGCAACGATCGCGTCGAGGACACCGATCCGCAGGCATCTGCCCTGTTCGGCTGGAAGAACGATGCCGGCACCCTCGGTTTCATCGTGTCGGCGCAAAAGGCCAAGGAACAGATCCGCCGCGATGGCATCGAGTCCTACGGTACCGTCACCGCCGCCCAGTTCCGCGACGGTGCCGGCGGCGCGCCGGGCTCGGTTGGTTCCGGCAACTGCACCGGCGCCTGCGAGCAGACCCTGACCAACAACATGACCGCGGTCGGCCCGAACTCGATGAGCGCCCACTTCTTCGAGCAGGAGCGCGATCGCCGCACCTATTCGGCCTCGCTGCAGTTCAAGCCAGTCGAGCAGCTGGACATCGAGCTCAACGCACTGAAGATCGACTCCAGCTACGACCACTCCACGCAGTCCATGTTCGCGATGCAGGGCAACACCTGGAACAGCCTGAGCAGGCTGACCGACGTCACCGTCCAGAACGGCCTGATGACGCGCGGCACCATGAACGATGGCCTGGTCATCTTCGATCTGCAGAACCGCGAAGCCTCCGTCGAATCGGAAACCTATGACCTGAAAGCCACCTGGAACGACGAGCGCTGGTTCGCCTCGACCCAGCTGGGTTCAACCAAGGCCGATGGCGGCCCGCGCCAGGTGTTCGGTGAATTCCTCGCCCGCGCCGACTACACCTGGGACATCAGCAACGCGCCCAAGCATCCGGGCAGCCTGACCTTCCACGGCGCCAACCCGTTCCTCGATCCGGCTTCCTTCCAGATGGACGCCGGCTGGGGCGGCAACGTGGTGGAGAAGCCGACCCTGGACAAGGAGAAGTATGGCCAGGTCGATTTCGGCCTGAAGCTCGACTCGCCGGTCTACCTGCTGCGCTTCGGCTACAAGAAGCGCGATCACGAGACCAGCCAGATCCAGCGCGGCGTGATTCTTTCCGGCGTCACCACCGCCGCCTCCCGCTTCAGTCCGCGCTGGCTGCCGGGCAACTACCTGGATGGCTTCAGCGGTTACGGTGATCTGGGCCGGCGCTTCACCATCGATGGTTCGCAGCTGTCCGACTACATCCTCGGCGGCGAATGGCTGCCGCCCGGCCAGAGCATGACGCCGATCTCCACCTTCAACTCGGCGGAGTTCGTGCGCAACACCTGGTCGATCAACGAAGACATCCAGGCGGCGTACGTGCAGGCCGACTTCAGCTTCGGCAAGCTGCGCGGCAATGTCGGTGTCCGCCACGTGCGGACCGAGTCGGAGAACGGCAGCTGGAAGTGCTCGGTCAACGTGGCCAACTGCGCGGTCAGCCAGTACGTGCCGCAGGTGCTGAAGAAGAAGTACAACAACACCCTGCCCAACGTGAACCTGGTCTACGACGTCAGCGACGAGTTCGTGCTGCGCTTCTCTGCCGCGCAGGTGATGGCACGTCCCAACTACGCGGACATGTCCAGCTACCTATGGCTGGCGGACGCCACCCTCAAGGGCGGCGGCGGTAATCCGGACCTGAAGCCATACCGCTCCACCAACCTGGACCTGTCGGCCGAATGGTACTTCTCGCCGAACTCCATCCTGGCCGGCTCCATCTTCTACAAGGACATCTCCGACTACGTGCTGATGACCTCGGGCAAGGAAGAGCACTGGAACATCAACCAGAACGAGGTCAGCACCTACGACGTTGACCGGCCGCGCAACGCCGGCGACGCCAAGGTCAAGGGCGCCGCCATCGCCTACCAGCAGGATATCGGCGCGGGTTTCGGCGTGCTGGCCAACTACACGTTCTCGGACGCACAGGCCAACAGCGGACGCGACCTGCCGTTCAACTCCCGCCACCAGTTCAACATCAGCCCCTACTTCGAGAGCGGCAACTGGAGTGCGCGGATCACCTACGGCTGGCGCGACAAGTACTTCACCCAGGTCAGTGGCGGACGCGAAATCTGGGTCAAGGATTACGCCTCGCTGGATGCCAGCGTCGGCTATCGCGTGAATGATTTCCTGAGCGTCAGCCTGGACGGCATGAACCTGCTCGACGAGGAGTACCACAGCTATTCGGGCGTGGAGCAGCTGACCCGCGGCGTGTATCGCACCGGCCGCCGCTTCATGACCTCGCTGCGCGTGCAGTTCTGATGTCGCCGCTTTGCCTTTGACATTATTGTCTCTCCACGGGTCCAGGACTTCTGGGCCCGTTTTTTTTGCATCGGGAGTCCCAGGAAAACCATGACGTCTCCAAGCCATCCCTTTCCACGCCGTTTCGCCCTGGTCGCGGGCCTGCTGGTGGCGCTGGTTGTGCCGCATGCGGTCGCCGGCAACACAGCCAGCCCGCCGGCATTCGCATTGATTCCGGCGCCCGCCAGCCTGCAGGCGAACCAGGGCAGCTTCGCCCTGGATGCAGGCACGGCCTTGCACGCCGAGGGAGAGGTCGCCCGCAGGGTGGCGGGCCAGTTCGCCGAATTCCTGTCTGCGACGCGCGGCCCGCGCCTGCGCGTTGCCGACAAGGGCGAGGACGGGATCGTGTTCGCCCTCGATCCTGCGGTCTCGCCGGATTCACCCGAAGGCTATCGGCTGGACGTGACGCCCCGGCAGATCCGTATCACCGCCGCCGACGAGCGCGGGCTGTTCTACGGCGCGGTCACCTTGTGGCAACTGGCGACACAAGCGCCTTCGCTGCCGGCACGGATACCGGCGGCCAGTATCCAGGACGCCCCACGCTTCCCCTGGCGCGGCTTCATGCTGGACTCTGCGCGGCACTTCCAGTCGATCGACGAGATCAAGCAGATCCTCGATGCGATGGCGCTGCACAAGCTCAACACCTTCCACTGGCACCTGACCGATGACCAGGGCTGGCGCATCGAGATCAAGAAGTACCCGAAGCTGACCGAGGTCGGCGGTTGCCGGGTGGCGTCTGGTGAGGCCGGCATCGGCGCGGATGGCCAGCCCAGGCCCTATTGCGGTTTCTACACCCAGGATCAGATCCGCGAGATCGTGAAGTACGCGGCGGATCGCCACATCACCGTATTGCCGGAAATCGACGTGCCCGGCCATGCGCAGGCCGCGATTGCCGCCTATCCGGAGCTGGGCGTGCTGGGCAGCAGGCCGCCGGTCTCCAATCAGTGGGGCGTGCACAGCTATCTGTTCAACACGGAGGAAAGCACGATGAAGTTCCTGGAGGACGTGCTGACCGAGGTCATCGCGCTGTTCCCGGGACGCTATGTGCACGTCGGCGCCGACGAGGCGGTGAAGATCCAGTGGGAGAACTCCGCGCGCGCGCAGGCGCGCATCCGCGAACTCGGCCTGAAGAACGAGTTCGAGATGCAGAGCCACATCATCAAGCGGCTGGAAAAGTTCCTCGAAGCGCATGATCGCCGCCTGATCGGCTGGGACGAAATCCTCGAGGGCGGATTGCCGCCGGAAGCCACGGTGATGTCCTGGCGTGGCACCGAGGGCGGGCTGGAAGCCGCCACGCAGGGCCACGACGTGGTGATGACGCCCAAGTCGCACCTGTACCTGGACTACCACCAGACCACGTCGCCGAACGAGCCGCCGGGCCGGCCGACCCAGGTGCCGCTGGAGAAGGTCTACGGTTTCGAACCGGTGCCCGAAGCGCTCGCGCCCGCGCTGCGCCATCACATCCTCGGCCTGCAAGCCAATGTGTGGACCGAGCACACGCGCTACTACGCGCGCCTGCAGCACCATCTGTATCCGCGCCTGGCGGCGCTGGCCGAGGTGGGCTGGACGCCCGTGGCCCACAAGGACTACGCCGATTTCCTGAAGCGCCTGCCGACGCAGTTGCGGCGCTACCAGGCGCTCGGCATCGCCTATGCGAAGACGCCTTTCGAAGTGGTGGTCACCGCGCAGGAACAGCGCGAGTCCGGCAAGGCGCGGATCACGCTGGCAAATCCGCTGGGATACGACATCCGCTACACCGTCGATGGCAGCGCGCCGTCCGCCACCTCACCGCTTTACACCGCGCCGTTCGCGGTGACGCCGCCGGCGGAGGTACGCGCCGCGGCCTTCTTCGACGGCACGCCGCTGGCCGACTCCACCGGCCAGCTCGTGGATCGCGCCTGGCTGCAGCGCAGGACCAGCGATGCGCTGGCGAGCTGTCCGGAAGGCGGCCGCCTGCTGCTGCGGCTGGAGGACGACGGTCCGCGCGATGGCGACCGCGCCATGTTCAACGTCACCATCTTCAACCCGTGCTGGCAGTGGCCGCAGGCGGATCTGGCCGGCATCGCGAAACTGCAGGTGCGCGCCGGGCGTATCCCCTACTACTTCCAGCTGGCGCACGACGAGGTCAACCGCAAGTTCGAACCGGCGCGCTCCGCGCACGGTGAACTGCTGGTCCGCGCCGGCAGCTGCAAGGCCGAACCGTTCGCCACGGTACCGCTGCCCGCCAGGCCCGATGCCGATGGCTTCGTGACCCTGGAGGCCGCGCTGCCCGACAAGCTGACCGGCCAGCAGGACCTGTGCCTGGTGTTCACCGGCGATACGCGCCCGGAGATGTGGGTGCTGGATGAGGTGCGGCTGGTGCCGCGCTGACGGAGACAGGTTCCACCCCGTCCAGCGAGGGAGCCCTCCATCCCTCGTCCGCTCGCGGGCGGGGGATTTTTTTCAGCCGTGGCAACGGCGCTTCAAGCCGGCTTGCGCACCCGCCGCTCCAGCCGCAGCAACAGATCCCGCATCGGTGTCAGCGCGGTGGACAGTCCCAGCAGCACGCCGACGGTATTGGCGATGGCGTCGAACGGATCGCGCATGCGATCGGTGGTGTAGGCGCCCTGGGCGAACTCGACGCCGATGCCCACCAGCACCAGCGCAAGCCCGGCGACCATCCAGCCGCCGCGGCTGCGGAACAATTGCACTGCTCCGGCCGCCAGCAGGAAGTAGGCCAGGCCATGCTCCAGCTTGTCGGTCCCCGAGGGCATGTCCGGGAACGGCGGCGGCGGCCCCAGCGACAGCGCCACCACCGTCGCGATGGCCAGCAGCCACAGGCACAACCAGAGTCGGGGGTGGCGCAACGGTTTCAGCAGGGTCATCTCACAGGCGCCAGGTCAGGTCGTTGGCGAGGAAGGCCGGCCCGAACTCGACGTCGCGCGCGAATCCCATCACCTGGAACCGCTCGCCCATCTCGCTGGGCAGGGTCAATTTCTTCACCTCGTTGCGGAAACGCAGTTTGGCGGCCTCGTCGGCCCTTTCCTCAATCTCCTGCAGGCGTTCGGGCAGGCCGTTGCCGAGCAGGAAGCTGGCCTGGTCGCTGTAGCCGGCCAGTTCGAAACCGGCCTGGGTGCCGGCCTCGGCCAGCGCGGTGAAGTCCACCGAGGCGGTCAGATCCTGCAAGCCCGGCCACAGGTAGGGATCGGCATGCACCTGCTGGCGATAGAACGCGCGCAGCGTGCCCTCGTCGCGATCCGGCAGGTAGTACTCGCGGCGCGGATAGCCGTAGTCGACGAACAGCATCGCGCCGGAACGCAGGCCGCCCATCACCGCCTGGATCCAGTACGGCAGCTGCGGCAGCAGCTCGGAGCGGTAGCCATCGGGAAACGGCTGCTCCAGGTAGCGCTCCACGTGGCGGACCGCCGCCGCCAGCAGCGCGTCGGACGGCCGATCGGTGCGCACGAACCGGTCCGCCTCGTCCAGCGCCACGTATTCCTCGAACACCTCGCCATCGCGCAGGGTGAAACGCGGCGTCGGCAGCGCGTCGATTACCTCGTTGGCGAACAGCACGCCGTTCCAGCTTTCACCCGGCGGCCCATCCAGCCATTCGACCAGCGCGAACACCGGAGGAATCAGGCGTTGCGCCAGCCGCTCGCGCTGGCGCTCGCGCAGGTCGGCGCTGGGTTCGAGGATGGCGTAGCGCGCCGGCAGCGCGTCCAGTTCCAGCAATCGCTTGAGCATCACTTCGGCGAAGGCACCACTGCCGCCGCCCAGTTCGAGGAACTCGGCCTCCGGCCCCAGTTCCTGCAGCACCGGGGCGACCGCGCTGGCGACGCAGGCGGCGAACAGCGGGCCGAGTTCGGGCGCGGTGACGAAATCACCGGCTTCGCCGAACTTGGCGCTGCCGGCGCTGTAGTAACCCAGGCCGGGCGCATAGAGGCAGCGTTCCATGAAGCGCGAGAACGGCAGGAAGCCGCCGTTGGCGCGGATTTCCTCGCGCAGCAGCGCGGCCAGGCGCTGGCTGTGCGCCAGCGCGTCGGCATCGGGAAGAGGCAGTTCACTGCGCATGGCGGTTCCTGGAAGGCGGTGCAGCGGGATGGAACGGCATTGTACGCGCGCGTTCCGCACGGACGCGGCACAATGCCGGCAGACGATTCGCCCCGGAGCCCGGCATGGACACGCAACGCAAAGTCGCCCTGATCACCGGCAGCGCCAAACGGGTGGGCGCGGCCATCGCGCGCGGTCTGCATGCCGACGGCTACGACCTGGCCCTGCATTACCGCCATTCCGGCGAAGCCATGCAGGCATTGGCCAGCGAACTGGACGCCGCGCGGCCGGGCAGCGTGCTGACCCTGCATGCGGATCTGGCCGAATTCGATCGGCTGCCGGAGCTGGTCGCGCGCGCGGTCGGCCATTTCGGCCGGCTGGATGCGCTGGTCAACAACGCGTCCGCCTACTACGCCACTCCGATCGGCCAGGCCACGCCGCAGCAGTGGGACGAGCTGTTCGCTTCCAATGCGCGCGCGCCGTTCTTCCTGTCGCAGGCAGCGGCACCACACCTGAAAGCCAGCCACGGCGCGATCGTCAGCATCGCGGACATCTATGCCGAGCGCCCGCTGGGCGGACACACCGTCTACTGCATGGCCAAGGCCGCGCTGGTGATGATGACCAAATCACTGGCGCGTGAACTGGGGCCGGAAGTGCGGGTGAACGCGGTGGCGCCGGGCAACGTGCTGTGGTCGGAGAATCCGGTCAAGGCTGAAACGCTGGAGCTGGTGCATGCGCGCACCGCGTTGAAGCGGCAGGGCGCGCCGGACGACATCGTCTCGGCGGTGCGCTGGCTGTTGGGCGGCAACGGTTACATTACCGGACAGGTGGTCGCCATCGACGGCGGCCGTTCGCTGTTCATCTGACCGGCGCGACCTGCGCCGCAAGCTTCTCGAACAGCGGATGTTCGAGCTTGGCCGGGTTTTCCCAGCGCATTTCACCGTCGATGGCGTACTCGCGCACCAGATCCAGGTCGATGGCGCAGGCGGCATCGCCCGGACGTCGTCCCAGCTCGGTTTCCAGGGCCTTCAGGCGCGCATTGAATGCGGTCCGCGCCAGCGCGGTTTCCAGCAGCACCGCCTGGTTGGCGTAGCGGTGCGGGTCTCCCGACACCACGCTGGCGCCGGTCACCACCGGCGACGACGCCAGGATCCGCCCTTCGCCCGCCAGCGCGGCGCGCGCGCGTGCCAGTTGCGCCTCTCCATCTGCGCCACTGCCGAGGATCAACAGGTAGCGATGCGGACTCATGCGGATGGCGCCGCGCCATCCTCGGCGCGCTTCAGCGCGGCGGTCGCCATCAACGCGGCGGTGATGCCCGCGTCGGAGGATTCCTGGAACACCCGCAGGCCGAACTCCGGCAGGATCGCCAGCAGGTGGTCGAAGATGTCCGACTGGATGTTCTCGTACACGCCCCATCGGATGTCGCGGGTGAAGCAGTAGATCTCCAGCGGCAGGCCGGTGGAACCGGGTTGCTGCTGGCGTACCAGCAGGGTCATGTCCTGGTGGATGCCGGGGTGGTTGCGCAGGTAGTTCTCGACATAGGCCCGGAACGTGCCCAGGTTGGTCACCCGGCGCGCGTTCACCGGATGGATGCCGCGCGCTTCCAGATCGCTGTTCCAGGCGGAAATTTCCCGGCCCTTCTCATTGAGGTAGCGATCCAGCACGGTGAAGCCGTGCATGCGGCCGAGTTCTTCGTCGGTGAGGAAGCGCACGCTGTGCTGGTCCAGGTACAGCGAACGCTTGATCCGGCGCCCGCCGGCCTCGCTCATGCCGCGCCAGTTCTTGAACGAATCGTTGATCAGCTTCTTGGTCGGGATGTTGGTGATGGTCTTGTCCCAGTTCTGCACCTTCACCGTGTGCAGGGCGATGTCGATCACGTCGCCATCGGCGTTGAGCTGGGGCATCTCGATCCAGTCACCCACCCGGACCATGTCGTTGGAGCTGATCTGCAGGCTGGCGACCAGCGACAGGATGGTGTCCTGGAACACCAGGATCAGCACCGCCATCATCGCGCCCAGCCCGGACAGCAGGATCAACGGCGAGCGATCGATCAGGGTCGCCACCATCAGCACCCCCGCGATCGTGAACACCACGATCTTCAGCAGCTGCAGGTAGCCCTTGATCGGCTTGTTGTGCGCGTCGGCGCGGCGCTGGTAGATCTGGTTGACCAGGTCCATCGCGCCGGAGAACGCCAGCGCCAGGGTCAGGATGATGAAGGCAGTGCAGACGTTGCGGACGATGGTGACCACGTGTTCCGGCAGATCCGGCACGGCCACCACGCCGGCCGACAGCACGATCGCCGGGATGACGTTGGCCAGCCTGGGAATCACCCGCAGGCGCACCTCGTGCGGTTCGCCCAGCGGCAGCGAGTTGAGCATCCGCCGCAGTCCACGCAGCAGCACGCGCTTGGTCACCCAGTTGGCCAGCCACGCCGCCAGCAGCAGCGCGCAGATGACCAGCGTGGTGTAGGCCCAGGGATAGGGCTCCAGCCACGCGCGCAGTTGTTCCAGTCGCTGGTTCATGCCGGATCCGCCGTGCCGCGCTCGATGATCACGCCCACTCCGGCGGCATTGGCGACCGCGCCGGGCTTGGTCAGGCGCAGGCGCAGCCAGGTCACGCCGAACTCCTCGATCAGCAGCGCGGCGCAGCGCTCGGCGAGTGTTTCGACCAGACCGAATTCGGACGCCTGCACGAACGCGGTGAGGCGCCGGCTGATCGCATCGTAGTCGAGCGTGTCGGCGACATCGTCGCTGGCCGCCGGCTTGCGGTTGTCGAACGCCAGTTCCAGATCCAGGCGCAGGTCCTGGCGGATGCTGCGTTCCCAGTCGTAGACGCCGATCACGGCGTCGGTCCGCAGGCCCTCGATGAAAACCTTGTCCATGTGCAACAACAATCGAAGTGGATACGCGGGCATGGTACCCGCCCGCGACGGAACCTACCCTGTGCCGCGTTATTGGGCGCCGGCCGATACCGGATTGCGCGCCACCGGTGCCAGCGTCGCCATGTCCCAGCGCGGCGTCACCTTCACTTCGGCGCTCTCGTGCTGCCCGGCTTCCAGCCGCAGCGCGCCGGCGAAGGCGATCATCGCGCCGTTGTCGGTGCACAGATCCAGGCGCGGGAAGCACACACGGCCGCCGCGTCGCGCGGCCATCTCCTGCAGGCGCGCGCGCAGGCGCTTGTTGGCGCCCACGCCGCCAGCCACGATCAGGGTGTCGCAACCGGCTTCATCCAGCGCGCGGCCGCACTTGATGGCCAGGGTTTCGACCACCGCGTCCTCGAAACCGCGCGCGATGTCGGCCTTGGTCTGCGGCTGCTGATCGCTGTCGCGCCAGGCCAGCAGCACCTGGGTCTTGAGGCCGGAGAAGCTGAAATCCAGGCCGGGCCGGTCGGTCATCGGCCGGGCGAACCTGAACCGGCCGGGCGTGCCGGACTCTGCCAGCCGGGCCAGCTGCGGGCCGCCCGGATACGGCAATCCCATCAGCTTGGCGGTCTTGTCGAAGGCTTCGCCGGCGGCGTCGTCCAAGGTCTCGCCCAGCAGCCGGTAGCTGCCGATGGCGTCCACCGCCACCAGTTGGGTATGCCCGCCGGAGACCAGCAGGGCCACGAACGGCGGCTCCGGCGGGTCGTGCTCGATCAGCGGGGCCAGCAGGTGGCCTTCCATGTGGTGCACCGCCACCGCCGGCAGATCCAGCGCCCAGGCCAGCGCGCGCGCCACCCCGGCGCCCACCAGCAGCGCCCCCACCAGGCCGGGCCCGGCGGTATAGGCGACGCCGTCCAGATCGCGGGTGTCCAGGCCGGCCTCGGCCAGGGTCTGGCGGATCAGCGGCAGCAGCTTGCGGACGTGGTCGCGGCTGGCCAGCTCCGGCACCACCCCGCCATATTCGGCGTGGAGCGCGATCTGGCTGTAGACCGCATGGGCCAGCAGGCCGTCCGCGCCGGCCCGGGCGGTGTCGTAGACCGCCACGCCGGTCTCGTCGCAGCTGGTTTCGATGCCAAGAACCTTCATGGGCGCTATGTTGCACTTTTCCGCCCGCCATCGCTATAATGCGCGGCTCACCCGGTCTGCCCGGGTCGTTTCCATCACCGAGATTACGTATGCCCAGCGTCAAAGTCCGCGAAAACGAGCCGTTTGAGTTTGCGCTCCGTCGCTTCAAGCGCACCTGCGAAAAGGCCGGCGTGCTGGCTGAAACCCGCAAGCGCGAGTTCTACGAGAAGCCGACCCAGGAACGCAAGCGCAAGGCCGCTGCTGCGGTGAAGCGCCAGCTGCGTCGCTCTTCGCGCGACGTGACCAAGCGCCAGCGCCTGTACTGAGCGACGGCGTTTCGCCAGAAGCCGGCACGCGCGAGCGTGGCCGGCTTTTTGCGTTTCTGGAATCCGTATCCCTTTTTTTCCCTGCCGCTGGCAGGCCCCGGAGAACACCATGCCCCTGAAGCAACAGCTCACCGACGACATGAAGGCCGCCATGAAGGGCGGCGACAAGGACACCCTGGGCGTCATCCGCCTGGTCAACGCCGCGATCAAGCAGCGTGAAGTGGACGAGCGCGTCGAACTGGACGACGCCGCGGTGCTCGCCGTGCTGGAGAAGATGGTCAAGCAGCGCAAGGACTCGGTGAACCAGTACGAGGCCGCCGGCCGCGAGGACCTGGCCGCGGTCGAGCGCGCCGAGATCCTCGTCATCGAGCGCTACCTGCCGGCCAAGCTGGGCGAGGCCGAAATCCTGGCCGCCATCGACGCCGCCATCGCCGAGACCGGCGCCAGCGGCCCGGCCGACATGGGCAAGCTGATGGGCGTGCTGAAGCCGCGCCTGGCCGGCCAGGCCGACATGGGCCAGGTCTCGGCGCTGGTGAAGAAGAAGTTCGCGGGCTGAGCCCGCTGGCCGGCCGGAAGGTGGCGCGACGCGAGCCGCGCCGTCTTCGCCGGTATGCTTGAGCCTTCCTCCCCTGCCTGGCGGAATCGGTTCCGCTCCACGATGTCCCCGACGATCCTCCTGCGCGCGGCCGTCCGCGACGACCTGCCGCACATCCTCGCCTTCATCCGTGAACTGGCCGAATACGAGCGGCTGGCCCATGAAGCGGTCGCCACCGAGGTGCAACTGGCCGAACACCTGTTCGGTCCGCGTCCGGCCGCCGAGGTGATCATCGCCGAGGTCGAGGGCGAGCCCGCCGGCTTCGCCCTGTTCTTCACCAGCTTCTCCACCTTCGTCGGCCTGCCCGGCCTCTACCTGGAGGATCTGTTCGTGCGGCCCCGGTTCCGCGGGCTGGGCGTGGGCAAGCGGCTGATGATCGATCTGGCAAGCCGGGCGGTGGAACGCGGCTACGGCCGCTTCGAATGGTCGGTGCTGGACTGGAACGAGCCCGCGATCCGTTTCTACCGCTCGCTCGGCGCGCTGGGCCAGGACGAGTGGACGGTGCAGCGGGTCAGCGGGGATGCCCTGCGGCGGCTGGCCGCGATGCCGGCGGAGTGATCGCCGACGACGACGCGCTCACGGCGCGACGACATGCGCCTGTCATGCTGGCCCCGTGTCCGGACAAGCGCCGAATCCGATGCGGGGCCTGCGCGATCAGCTGCTGCGTTTCCTGAAGCGTTTCCACGCCAGCCTGCCGGTCGCGCTGGTCCGGCGGTTCATCGAAATCGACGTGATGGCGCAGGCCGCGTCGCTGGCGTTCTACGCCCTGCTGTCGCTGGCCCCGTTGCTGGTATTGCTGCTGTGGCTGACCACCGCGCTGTACCCCAGCGCGCAGGAGGCGCTGCTGCGGCAGATCGGCGATCTGGCCGGCCGCGACGCCGCCGACATCGCCACCACGGTCCTGCGCAACGCGCGCAACCGTCCCAGCGTCGGTTCGCTGGCCGGTGGCTGGAGCACGGTGCTGCTGTTCATCGGCGCCACCGCCGTGTTCGGCCAGCTGCAGCAGGCGCTGAACCTGATCTTCCGCACCGACGCCCAACGCCTGGAGGGTCCGTGGGCGTGGCTGCGCAAGCGCATCTTCTCGTTCGGCGTGGTGCTCGCGCTGGGTTTCCTGCTGCTGGTGTCGATGACCCTGAACACCGCGCTGCAGGTGCTGTTCGCACGGGTCCCCTCGCTGCTGCCCGCGCTCGGTGATCTGGCCTCACTGGTGCTGTACGTGTTCGCGTTCGCACTGCTCTACCACTACCTGCCGGATCGGCGGGTGGCATGGCCCCGCGCCTTCCTGGGCGGCGCGCTGACGGCGGTGCTGTTCATCGCCGGCCGCTGGGCCATCGGCCTGTACATCGCCCAGGCGGCGCCGGGCAGCGCCTACGGCTCGATGGGGACGCTGGTCATCCTGCTGGTCTGGATGTACTACGCCACGGTGGTGTTCCTGGTGGGCGCCCTGCTGACCGCGCTGATCGACGAACGGCTGATCGCCCGCCGGAGCCAGGCACCTCCCGGCGCTTCCTGACGCCGCCTGCCGGGCGTGGAATACTACGCAGTCCATGGCCCGCATCCCCGACGCCTTCATCGACGAACTGCTCGCCCGGACGGATATCGTCGAGGTGATCAGCGCGCGCGTGCCGCTGAAGCGGCAGGGCAAGGAGTACTCGGCCTGCTGCCCGTTCCATGACGAGCGCTCGCCGTCGTTCACGGTCTCCCCGACCAAGCAGTTCTACCACTGCTTCGGTTGCGGCGCGCACGGTACCGCGTTGTCGTTCCTGATGAACTACGACCGCCTGGAGTTCCTCGACGCGGTCGAGGAACTGGCCCGGCGCAACGGCATGGAAGTGCCGCGCGAGACGCAGCAGCGCAACCAGAGCAACGACACCCGCGATCTGTTTGGCGCGCTGGAAGCGACCGCGCGCTTCTTCCAGCGCCAGTTGGAAGGCAGCGAGAAAGCACGCGCCTACCTGGACGGACGCGGCGTGGACGCGGCCACCCGCGCGCAGTTCGCCATCGGCTACGCGCCGGATGGTTTCTCCGGGCTCAAGGACGCGCTCGGCACCGACGAACGCCGGATGAAGCTGCTGGATCGCGCCGGCCTGTTCTCCAAGAACGATCGCGGCCACACCTACGACAAGTTCCGGGATCGGGTGATGTTCCCGATCTACGACCGGCGTGGCCGGGTCATCGCCTTCGGCGGCCGCGTGCTGCAGAAGGACGACGGCCCCAAGTACCTCAACTCGCCCGAGACCGCGCTGTTCCACAAGGGCCGCGAACTCTACGGCCTGTGGCAGGTACGCCAGGCCAACCAGAAGATCGCCCGGCTGATCGTGGTCGAGGGCTACATGGACGTGGTTTCGCTGTTCCAGTTCGGGGTCAAGGAAGCGGTCGCCACGCTCGGCACCGCGACCACGCCGGACCATGCCGAACTGCTGTTCCGCAACGCGCCGGATGTCTACTTCTGCTTCGACGGCGATGCCGCCGGACAGCGCGCCGCCTGGCGTGCGCTGGAATCGGTGCTGCCGCGGATGAAGGATGGACGCCAGGCGTTCTTCCTGTTCCTGCCGGACGGCGAGGATCCGGACACCATCGTGCGCCAGGAAGGCGCGGCCGCGTTCGACGCGCGCCTGCAGCAGGCGATGCCGCTGTCGGAGTTCTTCTTCCAGGAACTGGGCAAGGACATCCGCCTGTCCACCCTGGACGGCAAGGCGCGGCTGGCCGAACGCGCACGACCCTTGCTGGCGCAGATTCCGGACGGCGCGTTCGGCGACCTGATGCGGCAACGACTGGGCGAAATCACCGGCGTTGGCGCCGCCACTGCGCCGCCGGCCCCGGCAGTCCGGCCAGGCGTCGCCGCATCGCATCGCCCCGCAGGTGGCCACAAGCCGAGCCTGGTGCGCAGCGCGATCGTGCGCCTGCTGCACAAGCCCGCGCTGGCGCTGGCGCTGGAGCCGCCGCACGCCTTCGCCGGCCTGCGCCAGCCCGGCATCGAACTGCTGCTGGAGCTGCTGGACATCGTGCATGCGCGTCCGGACATCACCACCGGCGCGCTGCTGGAACATTTCGCCGAGCGCGAGGAACTGGCCGCGCTGCAGAAGCTCGCGATGCAGGAGCTGCCCGGCGACGATGCGACCTGGCATGCCGAATTGCTCGATGCCGCGCACCAGATGGAAAAACAGCTGTTGCAGCAACGTATCGACGAACTTCAGGTGAAACAGCGCAACATCGGCCTGGACGAAGCCGACAAATACGAATTGCGCGCCCTGCTGCAGGCGCGCGTGGCCCGCTGAACGAGGAGACTCCCATGAAACGTGGATCCCGCCATACCGTCGCATCGTTCCGTCATCTGCTCGCCGGCGCGCTGTTGCTGCTGGCGCTGCAGGTCCAGGCCGGCGATTTCACCCAGCCGCGTCCGGGCCTGCATACCGGCGGCCAGCCCACCGCGGAACAACTGGCTGATTTCTCGAAGCAGGGCGTGCGCACCGTCATCGACCTGCGCGCACCCGGCGAGGATCGCGGCTTCGATGAGGCTGCCGTCGCCCGGCAGCACGGCATGCGCTACGAGCGCCTGCCCATCGCCGGCGCCGACGATCTCACCGCAGCCAATGCCACCGCACTGAAGAAGCTGCTGCAGGACGGCGGCGACAATGTGCTGCTGCATTGCGCCTCCGGCAACCGGGTCGGCGCACTGCTGGCGCTGATGGCGAAACAGGAAGAAGGCGCCAGCAGCGACAAGGCGATGGAGCTGGGTCGCCAGGCCGGCCTTAAATCGCTCGCGCCGGTGGTCGAGCAGAAACTGCGGACGCCGTGATCACCGCGGGAGCGGTGGCACGTCATCCATCGTTCCCGCTTCGGCGTCATCGCCGCGACACTGGCCGCGGACCGCGGAACATGGGTAACCTCGGTTTTTTCACCCGGGGAAACCTTCGCATGACCCGTCATCCTGGCCGATGCCTGCCTTTGGTCCTGGCCCTGCTTGCACTTCCGGCGCTGGCCCAGACCACCGCCGTCTCCACCCAGGCGCCCGCACGCGAACAGGTCGGCAATCGCACCACCGAGTACGTGCCGGCGATTCCCGCCGAACTGGCCGAACGCCTCAACCGCTACCAGAACACGCGCGGCGCCGGTTTTGCGGGCTGGACCCCGGAAGGCTGCGTACTGATCGCCACCCGCTTCGCCGAAACCAACCAGGCCCATCGCGTCTGCGAACCCATGGGCATGCGCGAACAGCTGACCTTCTATCCCGAGCCGATCAACAGCATCGGCACCGCGCCGGCGAAGTCCGGGCGCGACGGCTTCGTGTTCGGCAAGGACGTGGGCGGCAACGAGTTCTGGCAGCTGTACTGGTTCGACCTGGCCACCCGCGAAACCACCCTGCTCACCGACGGCAAGGCACGCAACCAGGGGCCACTGTTCTCGCATGACGGCAAGCAGCTGGCGTGGAGCAGCACCGCCCGCAACGGCAAGGACACCGACGTGTGGGTGATGGATCTCGCCACCCGCAAGGCGCGCACGGTGGTCACCGAAGGCGGCCAATGGGGGGCGATGGATTTCTCGCCGGACGGCAAGACCCTGCTGGTCAGCCAGTACGTCTCGGTCAACGAATCGCATCCGGGCAAGGTGGATCTGGCCAGCGGCAAGCTCACCCGCTTCCCGGTGGAAGGCGGCAAGGCCGCGATCGGCGGTTTCCGCTACGCGGGCGACGGCCAGAGCGTGTTCTACGTCAGCGACGAGAACCTGGAAGGCAAGCCGCAGGAATTCCGCACCCTGCGCTACCACAACCCCGCCACCGGCGAGTTCAAGGTCGTCAGCGCGGATATTCCCTGGGACGTGGATCAGCTGGAGGTTTCCGACGACGGCCGCCACGTCGCCTACGTGAGCAACGAGGACGGCATCGATCGCCTGCGTGTGTTCGCCTGGCCGTCCTTCAAGCCGGTCGCGCTGCCGGAACTGCCCATCGGCATCGTCGGCGGCATGGGCTTTTCGCCGGATGGCGGCAAGCTCGCGCTGAGCCTCAACACCGCCACCTCGCCCAGCGACGTCTACGTGATCGATCTGGCGGCGACGAAGCTGTCGCGCTGGACCCGCAGCGAAGTCGGCGGCCTGGACGCCGGCGGCTTCGTCGCGCCCACGCTGGTGCGCTATCCGACCTTCGACGCGGTGGACGGCAAGCCGCGCACCATCCCGGCCTTCTTCTACAAGCCGGCCAAGCCGGCGAAGAGCGGCCGGTATCCGGTGCTGATCAACATCCACGGCGGTCCGGAAGGCCAGTCGCTGCCGACCTTCAATGCCGGCATCCAGTACCTGGTCAATGAAATGGGCATCGCCGTGCTGGTGCCCAACGTGCGCGGCTCCACCGGCTACGGCAAGACCTACGTGCAGCTGGACAACGGCTTCAAGCGCGAGGATTCGGTCAAGGACATCGGCGCGCTGCTGGACTGGATCGGCCAGCAGCCGGAGCTGGATGCCAGGCGGGTCGGCGTCTATGGCGGCAGCTACGGTGGCTACATGGTGCTGGCCTCGCTGATGCACTACAGCGATCGCATCCGCGCCGGCATCGACGTGGTCGGCATCTCCCATTTCGGCACCTTCCTGAAGAACACCGAAAGCTACCGGCGCGATCTGCGCCGCGCCGAATACGGCGACGAGCGTGATCCCGCCATGGCCGAGCACTTCGAGAAGATCTCGCCGCTCAACCATGCCAACCGGATCACCTCGCCGCTGTTCGTCGCCCAGGGCCGCAATGACCCGCGCGTGCCCTACACCGAGGCCGAGCAGATCGTGAAGGCCGTGCGTGGCAACGGCCAGCCGGTCTGGTACCTGGAGTTCTCCGACGAGGGCCACGGCTTCCAGAAGAAATCCAACAGCGACTACTTCAGTGCCGCCTCGATGCTGTTCTGGCAACGCCATCTGCTGGAGTGATCCCGCCGCCAGCGTGGATACCGGAAACGGAAAGGCCCGCTCGCGCGGGCCTTTCTTCATCGTACCGGTCGCATACCGGGCTACAGCCAGTGGTCGACCAGCAGGAACGCGAACAACGCCATCAGGTAGACGATGGAGTAGTTGAACATCCGCATGGCGAAGAACTCGTCCGGCGGGTCCAGCAGGCGCCAGGCATACCAGAGGAACACCAGGCCCAGCACCAGCGCGCCGCCCAGGTAGAACAGGCCGCTCATGCCGAACACCACCGGCAGCACGGTCACCTCCACCAGCAGCACCGTGTAGAACAGGATCTGCCAGCGCGTGTAGGTGACGCCGTGGGTGACCGGCAACATCGGCACCAGCGCCCGCGCGTAGTCCTCGCGGCGGAAGATGGCCAGCGCCCAGAAATGCGGCGGCGTCCACACGAAGATGATCAGCACCAGCAGCAGCGCGTGGGCCCAGTCCCATTCGCCGCGCATGCCGGTCATGGTCGCCCAGCCCAGCAGCGGCGGCGCGGCACCGGCGATGCCGCCGATGACGATGTTCTGCGGCGTCGCCCGCTTGAGGAACACGGTGTAGATCACCGCATAACCGATCAGCGAGGCGAAGGTCAGGATCGCGGTGATGACGTTGACCCACAGCACCAGGATCGCCATCGACAGCGCCGCCAGGCACAGCGCGAACACCAGCGCCTGCCAGGGCTTGACCTGCCCCACCACCAGCGGACGCCAGGACGTGCGCGCCATCTTGGCGTCGATGCGGGTGTCGAGCAGCTGGTTGATCGCCGCCGCGCTGGACGCCGCCAGCCAGATGCCGAGGAAGCCCAGCGCGCCACGGCGCAGCTGATCCAGATCGGGCAGGCCGTCGATGGCCAGGAACATGCCGACGATCGCGGTGAACACGATCAGCGCGACCACGCGCGGCTTGGTCAGGTCCCAGTACTGGCGAAATGCAATGCTCATTCGGGCTTGCGCAGGCGCGCGATCAGCGAGACCAGGGTGAACAGCAGCAGCACCGCGCCGGCATTGTGCGCGACCGCGACGTGCAGCGGCAGGTTCAACTTGACGTTGAGGATGCCGAGGGTGAACTGCGCGATGACCAGCAGCACCAGCAAGGTGGCCCAGCCGCGCATGCCCGGGGTACGGAACAGCCGCACGCCCAGGCCCAGCACGTACAGCGCGACGATGACCGCCATGATCCGGTGGGTCATCTGGATGGCGATGCGCGAGGCGCCATCGAGCACGCCGCCTTCATAGTCCACGCCGATGCCGCGCCACAGCACGAAGCCTTCGCTGAAGTCGGCCGGCGGCCACCAGCGTCCCACGCACTTGGGGAAGTCCAGCCCGCAGGCCACCGCCGCGTAGTTCGCGCTGACCCAGCCGCCCAGGGCGATCTGGATGCCCAGCAGGATCAGGCCGCCGATCACCCAGTGGCGCAGCGACCGCGCGTCGCCCAGCGTGATCGGCTGATCGGTCGCGCGCCAGGCCATCCAGACCAGCAGCGAGAACGTGGTCAGGCCGCCCAGCAGATGCCCCATCACGACGATCGGCTTGAGCAGCCAGGTCACCGTCCACATGCCCAGCAGCGCCTGGAAGATGATCACCGCCAGGGTCAGCGCGCTGACCCGCGCCAGGTCCAGGTTGGACCAGCGCAACGCGGCGAACAGCAGGATCGCCTCGCCGGTGATCGCCAGCGCCGACGCGGCCACGTGCTCGCCATGCATGTACAGCGGGATCGCGGTGGCCACGAAGGCGGATGCCAGCAGGATGGTGGCGATGCCGAAGCGGCGACGGCGCGCGGCCAGCAGCGACAGGATTAGCACCAGCATGCCCAGGGTCGCGGCGATGTGCCGGTGCACCTGCTCGCGCCAGGCCTTGTGCGTCTCGAACGGACGGATCGCGCTGGCGGCGTGATCCGCCACTTCATGGGTGCTCTGCGGCCAACTGGCCCGGCCATAGCAGGTCGGCCAGTCCGGGCAGCTCAGGCCGGCATTGGACAGGCGCACGAAGGCGCCGAACACGATGACGCACAGGGCCAGGCCAACGGCCAGCCAGGCGATGCGATGGAAATGGCGATACAGCACGGGCCGGGCGACGGCATTCATCTCGGACGCACCCTCAGATCAGTTTCAGCAGCTTCGCGA
Organism: Pseudoxanthomonas sp. 68-E7; assembly: GCF_057773145.1. NCBI lineage: Bacteria > Pseudomonadati > Pseudomonadota > Gammaproteobacteria > Lysobacterales > Lysobacteraceae > Pseudoxanthomonas > Pseudoxanthomonas sp. 68-E7. The sequence goes on from NZ_JBYMTI010000003.1 coordinate 64,907, forward strand.
CGTCCTTGTACAGGCCGCCGGCATCGAAGCCGGGCGGATAGCGCAGGATCACGAAACCATGGGGATCGATGACATAGACGGGCACGCCCTTCGGATCCTGCAGGCGCGGCAGCGCCGCCAGCAGTTCCGGCGTGGCCTGCAGCTCCCGGCGCGCCTCGGTCGCCGGCGCGCCCGCCGGCAACGGCCCGATCCAGAGAATCTCCACCTTGTCGGCGTTGTGCCCGAACAGGCGCCAGACCTTGTCCAGGTCCTGCGCCAGCTTCACGCATTCGGCGGCGCAATCGGCCGGCGGCGCCACCGCGATGCGCCAGATCCGCTCGCCCGGTTGCCAGGCGTAGGGTTGGCCATCGGCCAGGCGCGGCACGATCAGGCGGGCATCGGACGGCCGTTGCAGCATCTCGCCGTTGTTCTTGTGGCCAGTCGGCTGCCAGCCGGCGAAACGCAACACGCCGGCGCCGAACACGGTGCCGAAGAACAGGGCGAACAGCGCGACCAGCATCCAGCGGCCGCGGGCGCGGCCGGCATCGGGGGGCATCGAAGTCATCCGGTTATTTTCTCATGCGCGGCGGCTCAGCGCTCCTGCCGGCGGCGGCGACCGCGGCGGCTGACCACCAGCGCGGTGATGAACACCGCCAGCGCCAGCCCGAACCATTGCACCGCGTAGCCCAGGTGGCGTTCCGGCGGCAGGGTATTGGGCAGGATGTCGAGATCGCGCGCATAGCCCAGCGGCAACGCGGGATCCGGACGGAACACGCGTGGCGCCAGCGCCGGCAGGCCCAGCTCGCGCGCCAGCGCGGGCATGTCCAGCCCGGTCACCAGCCGGTCGCCGCCGGGCTGGGGCGCGCTCACCGCCTTGACCAGGCCCCCGGCGGGCGGCGGCGCGAGCAGGCCGCTCAGATCCTGCTCGCCCTCGGGCAGGACGATCACCGGCAGTTTCCGATCGCCGGGCAACGGCAGCCAGCCCAGTTCGACCAGCAATGGCGGCGCGCCCTCGGCCTGGAACACCCGGTAGGCGCGGATGCCCGCGCGTCCGTCATGGTTCTGGTTGTCCAGCAGCACCGCCGGACCCGGCGGGAAGCGGCCGCGAGCGGCGGTCCAGGCGTAGTCGTCCTTGAGTCCGGGCCGGGCGGCCTGATCGAGCGGCACCGGACGGCGTTCGCTGAGAATCTTCCCGGACGCGGCCAGCATGGCTTCCTTCTGTTGGGCCCGCCCCAGTTGCCAGGTGCCCAGGCCGCAGAACAGGGCGATCACGATCAGCGCCAGGGTCCAGCCGACCGCCAGCGGCATCCGGCGCCGGCTCACGCGCGATTCCCCATCGGCTGCAATAATGTGTTCATGCCCGCTGCACGCCTTTCGAGGCTCCCATGAATGATTCTTTGAAAACCCTGCTGATCATCGCGTTCCTGCTCCTGATCATCTGGAACCTTGGCGCAGGCCTGTACTACCTGCTGGTGGACAAGGGCCAGAGCAAGCGCACCGTCAACGCCCTGACCCGCCGCATCGGCCTGTCGGTGGCGCTCATCCTGCTGGTCATCCTCGCCATCTACATGGGCTGGATCAAGCCGCATGGGGTGGGGGCGTGATGGCGCGTTGCGCCGGGATTCGGGATTTGTGATTGGGGATTCGGAAAAGCGCTTCGAATCCCCCAGATGAAAAAAGGCGACGGGCTGACCGTCGCCTTTTCTGTATCGGGAACCGGGAACGAATCCCGAATCCCGAATCTCCAATCCCGTCCTTACAGCACGTACACGAACAGGAACAGGCCCAGCCACACCACGTCGACGAAGTGCCAGTACCAGGCCACGGCTTCGAAACCGAAGTGGTCGTCCTTGCTGAAGTGGCCGCGCGCGCAGCGCAGCCAGATGATCGCCAGCATGATCGTGCCCAGGGTCACGTGGGCGCCGTGGAAGCCGGTCAGCATGAAGAAGGTGGAGCCGTAGATGCCCGAACCCAGGGTCAGGTTCAGTTCCTTGTAGGCGTGGATGTATTCCTCCGCCTGGAAGAACAGGAACACGCAGCCCAGCAGGACGGTCAGGCCCAGGAATACCAGCAGCTGCTTGCGGTGGCCCGCCTTCAGCGCATGGTGGGCGATGGTGATGGTCACGCCCGAGGTCAGCAGGATCAGGGTGTTGAGCAGCGGCAGGCCCCAGGCCGGGATGGTCTGGAACTGGCCACCGACCTGGCCCGGGCCGGCGCTCGGCCAGGCCGAGGAGAAGCCGTCCCACAGCAGCGCGTTGGTCATCACGCCGTCGCCTTCGCCGCCCAGCCACGGCAGCGCGAACTGGCGGGCGTAGAACAGCGCGCCGAAGAACGCCGCGAAGAACATCACTTCGGAGAAGATGAACCAGACCATGCCCATGCGGAAGGACACGTCCACCTGCTTGTTGTAGTTGCCGCTGACCGACTCGCGGATCACGTCGCCGAACCACATGAACAGGGTCGCGCAGAGCAGGAACACGCCGGCGAAGAAGGTCCACTTGCCCCATGCGGCGTCGTTGAGCCAGCTGGCCACGCCGAACATGGTGACGAACATGGAGATGGAGCCCACGAACGGCCACTTGCTGCTGTGTGGCACGAAGTAGATGTTGGCGTCTGGCGAGTGAGCTTGTGCCATGGCGTGTCTTCCGGTTCCTAAGGCTCGATCAGGGTGCCGCGTGCGGCGAATTGGACGCGTTGGCCGCGCCCAGTTGCGCGGTCATGGCATCGTTCTTGTAGAAGGTATACGACAGGGTGATCGTCTTCACGTCGGTCGGCAGGTTGGGATCGACGATGAAACGCACCGGCATGTCGCGGACTTCACCGGCCTGCAGGGTCTGGGCGGTGAAGCAGAAGCATTCGGTCTTGGTGAAATAGCCCGAGGCGCGCGCCGGGGCCACCGATGGCACCGCGCTGCCGACGATTGGCCGCTGGCCATCGTTGCGCGCGAAGTACTTGGCCTCGTACAGCTCGCCCGGCACCACCTGCATGGTCAGCTGTTCGGGATGGAACGCCCACGGCAGCTTGGAGTTCACGCCGCCGTCGAACTGCACGGTGACGGTGCGCTTGGCCTTGACTTCGGCGACCTGCGCCTGGCCCGGTCCCTTCTCCAGGCGCACGCCGAACACCTTCTCGCAGGCGATGCGGTACAGCGGCACCAGCGAGAACGTCAGCACGAACACGCCCAGCGCCACGCCCACCAGCTTGAGCAGGCCCGCCGAATTGGACGCCTTGCCGCTCATGCGCTCAACACCGCGCGCAGGATGAACAGCACGAAGATGGCGAAGGCCAGGCCACCCACGATCCACGCCGTGCGCAGCACCGCCTTGCGGCGGCGCGCGGCTTCTTCCGGCGAGAGCATCGGAGCGTTCATGGACTCAGCCACCCGTCACCCGGCTCAGTGGGTCACGTCGCCGTGCGCCAGATCACCATCCTTGATGACCGGCGGGGTGCTGAAGGTGTGGTGCGGCGCCGGCGAGGGCACGGTCCACTCCAGGCCACGGGCGTTTTCCCAGGCCCGTGCTTCGGCCTTGGCGCCGTTGCGCAGCGAGCTCCACAGGATGATGGCCATCATGAAGGGCGTCAGGAACATGCCGAACGCGCCGATCGAGCTGACCAGGTTCCAGTCCGCGAACACCGGGTTGTAGTCCGGGATGCGGCGCGGCATGCCGGCCAGGCCCAGGAAGTGCTGCGGGAAGAACAGCAGGTTGACGAAGATCACCGTCCACCAGAAGTGGAACTTGCCGGCCGTCTCGTTGTACATGCGGCCGGTCCACTTCGGCCACCAGTAATAGGTGGCAGCGATGATGGAGAACAGCGCGCCGGTCACCAGCACGTAGTGGAAGTGCGCCACCACGAAATAGGTGTCGTGGTACTGGAAGTCCGCCGGCACGATGGCCAGCATCAGGCCGGAGAAGCCGCCGATGGTGAACAGGATGACGAAGCCCACCGCCCACAGCATCGGGGTCTCGAACGTCAACGAGCCCTTCCACATCGTGCTGACCCAGTTGAACACCTTCACGCCGGTCGGAATGGCGATCAGCATGGTCGCGAACATGAAGTAGATTTCGCCACCCAGCGGCATGCCCACCGTGAACATGTGGTGCGCCCACACGATGAACGACAGGAAGGCGATCGAGGCAGTCGCGTACACCATGGCCTGGTAGCCGAACAGCGGCTTGCGGCTGAAGGTCGGGATGATTTCCGACACCACGCCGAACGCCGGCAGGATCATGATGTAGACCTCGGGGTGACCGAAGAACCAGAAGATGTGCTGGTACATCACCGGGTCGCCGCCGCCGGCGGCGTTGAAGAAGCTGGTGCCGAAGAACTTGTCGGTCAGCAGCATGGTGACCGCGCCGGCCAGCACCGGCATCACCGCGATCAGCAGGAACGCGGTGATCAGCCAGGTCCAGCAGAAGATCGGCATCTTCAGCAGGTCGATGCCCGGGGCGCGCATGTTCAGCACGGTCGCGATGATGTTGATCGCGCCCATGATCGAGCTCACGCCCATCATGTGGATGGCGAAGATGCTGAAGGCCACGTTGGCGCCGCCCTGCAGCGACAGCGGCGGATACAGGGTCCAGCCACCGGCCGGCGCGCCGCCCGGCAGGAACAGGGTCAGCAGCAGCAGGCTGAAGGCGAACGGCATGATCCAGAAGGACCAGTTGTTCATGCGCGGAAGCGCCATGTCAGGCGCGCCGATCTGCAGCGGAATCATCCAGTTGGCCAGGCCGACGAAGGCCGGCATCACGCCGCCGAAGATCATGACCAGCGCGTGCACGGTGGTCATCTGGTTGAAGAACTCGGGCTTGACGAACTGCAGGCCCGGGGTCATCAGCTCGGCACGGATGATCACCGACATACCCGCGCCGATGATGAACATGATGAAGCTGAAAACCAGGTAGAGCGTGCCGATGTCCTTGTGGTTGGTCGAGAAGAACCAACGCTCGATGAAGCTCTGCTGGTGACCGTGGTGATCGTCGTGGTGATCGACGGCGGTATGGGCCATGTTCGTGATCTCTTGCAGCTAAGCGGACGATCAGGCCTGCGCCGGGGGCGCAGCCTGCTCGCTGGTGGGGGCGGCGTCGGTGGCCGGGGCCGGAGCGGCCTGGCCATCGGCGGGCGCGGCTTCCGCCGGCGCGGCGGGAGCCGCCGGGGCCGGAGCGGGGGCCGGAGCCGGCTTCTTCGCAGCCAGCCACTTCTGGAACTCTTCCTTCGGCACCGCGCGCACGACGATCGGCATGAAGCCGTGGTCCTTGCCGCACAGCTCGGCGCACTGGCCGCGGTACACGCCCGGTTCCTTGATGTCGGTCCAGGCCTCGTTGACGATGCCCGGGATCGCGTCCTGCTTCCAGCCCAGCGCCGGCACCCACCAGGCGTGGATGACGTCGTCGGCGGTGATCACGAAACGGATCTTGGTGTTGACCGGCAGGACGAGTTCATTGTCCACGTCCAGCAGGTAGTGCGGATTCTTGGCCAGGTCCGGCTTCTCGCCGCTCTGGCGGATGCGGTCGGACTCGCGGTCCAGGCGGCTGGTGAGGGACACGTCCTCGCCCAGGTATTCGTACTTCCACATCCACTGGTAACCGGTGACCTTGACGGTCATCTCGGAGTCGCGGGTGTCGTACATGGCGATCAGCTTGGCGGTCGCCGGCCAGGCCATGACCACCAGGATCAGCACCGGGATGACGGTCCAGATGATTTCCGCGGTGGTGTTGTGGCTGAACTGCGCGGCCACGGCACCCTTGGACTTGCGGAACTTGAACATCGCGTAGGCCATCGCGCCGAACACGATGATGCCGATCACGATGCACACGATCAGCGCCACCATGTGCGCGTCGTAGGCATGCTGGGACGAGGCGGTGACGCCCTTGCCCATGTTCAGCTGCCACGGCTTCGGGTCCGACGGCTGCGCCCACGCCAGTACCGGCGAAGCCAGCAGCGCGCAGACCGTCATCAAACGCTTCCAATACCCATTCACTTGCGTCATTGCCTAGACCCCAAATGCGTCATCGGTTGCGACCGCTCGCGGCCGCCAGTAAATCCTGCAACTTGTCCGCCAACTGCCGGCGTTCGCCCGGACCGAGGAAATTGCCCACCTCGACCTGGCGACCACTGGAAGCCAGCGAAATCCTTTCGCCATCCGCTTCGATACGGAGCCGCACCCAATACGGATGCGCCCGGAACACCGTGCCGGTCTCGGGGGGGCGGGTGACTTCCACGACCTCCGGACCGATGGTGATGTCCTCACCCCGCTCGCCGCTGCGCCATAGCCAACGCAACGCCGCGGCCACCAGTGCGCTGTGCAGCAGTGCGAAGGCCGGTGCGAAGGCGTTGCCGGCCAGCCAGCCCAGCAGGGCCACCAGCCACATCGCCCCGGCCAGCGCGGCGAACAAAGCCACGAACTGGCGGGCCGTCAGTGCCCGGGGCGGTCGCAGCCGGAGCCGCGCGCCGTGGATACCCGGCAATGACGTAAGCACTTCGATCATGCTGCCAACCGCGCAACGAGGCCGCGGAAAACCTCTAAATGTTAGCCTCACCCCCCTGTTGCGGCAAGTTGCAATGATCTCGGTCAATGTTTGACCCGCCCTGGCCGGGTTCCGGCCCTCGCGGCGGGGACGGCGGGGAACGGTCCGCGCCATGCGCTTCCATCCGTTCGCGAACGGTGCCCTGGCTCACTACACTATCCGGCTCCATCGCTCGCTTCTGATGACCCTCATGAGCTCCCAGCCCCAGTCCGGCACCGAGGCGGCCCCGCCGCCGGCGTCCACCGGCATCGTTTCCCCCGAACTCCCCGCCCCGCCGCCACCGCTGCGGGCCGCCATCACCGCCGCCTGGCTGCGCGACGAAGCCGAGCACGTGCGCGAACTGCTGGCCCAGGCCCGGCTGCCCGCCGACGAGCAGGCCCGGGCGCAGGCGCTGGCCGCCGATCTGGTCAAGCGGGTCCGCGCGCGCGCGCAGGACCAGGGCGCCATCGAGGCCTTCATGCGCCAGTACGACCTGGGCAGCGAGGAAGGCGTGCTGCTGATGTGCGTGGCCGAGGCGCTGCTGCGCATTCCCGACCAGGAGACCGCCGACAAGCTGATCCGCGACAAGCTGGGCGACGCCGATTGGGAAAAGCACCTGGGCCAGAGCGATTCGGTGCTGGTCAACGCCTCCACCTGGGGCCTGATGCTGACCGGCAAGCTGGTCAACCTCAACGACCTGACCCGCCACGACGTGCCCGGCGCCTTCAAGCGCCTGGTCGGCCGGGTCGGCGAGCCGGTCATCCGCCTGGCGGTGCGCCAGGCCATGCGCATCATGGGCCACCAGTTCGTGATGGGCCGGACCATCGAGGAAGCGCTGGGCCGCTCGCGCAAGGGCGACAACGCCAACTACCGCTATTCGTTCGACATGCTGGGCGAAGGCGCGCTGACCTCGAAGGACGCCGCGCGCTACCTGGAGGCTTACCGCAAGGCGATCCACGCCATCGGCAGGCACTCCCGTCCGCAAGGCCAGGGCGATGCGGGCAAGCCCGATGTCTTTGCCGCGCCCAGCATCTCGATCAAGCTGTCGGCGCTGCATCCGCGCTACGAGCACGCCAAGCGCGCGCGGGTGATGAAGGAACTCGCTCCGGGCATCCTGGAGCTGGCGCAACTGGCCAGGTCCTACGGCATCGGCTTCACCATCGACGCCGAGGAAGCCGACCGGCTGGAACTGTCGCTGGACCTGATCGAGGCCACCTTCTCCGACAAGTCGCTGGACGGCTGGGAAGGCTACGGACTGGCGGTCCAGGCCTACCAGAAGCGCACCCCCTACGTGATCGACTTCCTCGCCGATCTGGCCCGCCGGGTGGGCCGGCGCATGCCGGTGCGCCTGGTCAAGGGCGCGTACTGGGACGCGGAGGTCAAGCGCGCCCAGATCGACGGCCATCCGGGCTATCCGGTGTTCACCCGCAAGCCGAACACCGACGTGTCCTACCTGGCCAACGCGCGCCGCATGTTCGAGCACGGCGACGCGCTGTATCCGATGTTCGCCACCCACAACGCGCAGACCATCGCAGCAATCCGTTCGATCGCGCAGGGCCGTCCGTACGAGCACCAGAAGCTGCACGGCATGGGCGACGACCTGTACGCGGAGGTGATTCCCGCCGATCGCCTGGGCGTGCCCTGCCGCGTCTACGCCCCGGTCGGTTCGCACGAGGACCTGCTGCCGTACCTGGTCCGCCGCCTGCTGGAGAACGGCGCCAATTCCAGCTTCGTCAACCGCATCACCGACGAGGACGTGGCCATCGAGGACCTGATTCGCGACCCGGTGGAAACCGTGTCCGCGTTCGACTCGATCCCGCATCCCCGCATTCCGCTGCCGCGTGATCTCTTCCGCAACCAGGCAGCCCCCATCCCGACTTCTGACAGGAACAACTCCATGGGCGCCAATCTCGCCAACGACAACGACCTGCGTGCGCTGGCCGAGCGCGTCAACGCCGCCGTCAAGCCGTGGCGGGCGGCGCCGCTGGTGCCGGGCGCGGTGGTCGCGGCCGCGGCGCTGCCGGTCACCAATCCGGCCGATCGCCGCCAGACCGTGGGCGAATGGCAGCCGGCCGACGGCGCGGCGGTGGAGAAGGCGCTGCAGAACGCGGTGAGCGCGCAACCGGCCTGGGACCGCACGCCGGCCGCCAGCCGCGCGGCGATCCTGGAACATGCCGCAGACCTGCTGGAACAGCGCATGCCCGAGTACATCGCGCTGTGCGTGAAGGAAGCCGGCAAGACCCTGCCCGACAGCGTCGCCGAAGTCCGCGAGGCGGTCGATTTCCTGCGCTACTACGGCGCCCAGGCACGCGCGCTGTTCGGTGCGGCCGAACGCCTGCCCGGACCGACCGGCGAATCCAACGAACTGCAGTTGCACGGCCGCGGCGTGTTCGTCTGCATCAGTCCGTGGAACTTCCCGCTGGCGATCTTCCTCGGCCAGGTCAGCGCCGCGCTGGCCGCCGGCAACAGCGTCATCGCCAAGCCGGCCGAGCAGACCAACCTGATCGGCCATGCGGCGGTGAAACTGCTGCACGAAGCCGGCGTTCCGGAAGCCGTGCTGCAGTTCCTGCCCGGCGACGGCGCCACCGTCGGCGCCGCGCTCACCAAGGACCCGCGCGTGGCCGGCGTGGCCTTCACCGGCTCCACCGAAACCGCCCGCGCCATCAACCGCGCGCTGGCCGCGCGTGACGCCGCCATCGGTGTGTTGATCGCCGAGACCGGAGGCCAGAACGCCTTCATCGCCGATTCTTCGGCGCTGCCGGAACAACTGGTCAAGGACGCCATCGGGTCGGCCTTCACCTCCGCCGGCCAGCGCTGCTCGGCCGCGCGCGTGCTGTTCGTGCAGGACGACATCGCCGACAAGGTGATGACCATGCTGGCCGGCGCGATGGACGAGCTGAAGATCGGCGATCCGGGCCTGCTGTCCACCGACGTCGGCCCGGTCATCGATGCCGACGCGCTGAAGATCCTGGAAGACCATGCCGCCCGCATGGCCACCGAGGCACGCCTGATCAAGCAGGCCAACCTCGGCGAGGACGCCGCCCACGGCACCTTCTTCGCCCCGCGCGCGTGGGAGCTGAAATCGCTGGACCAGCTGCACCGCGAGATCTTCGGTCCGGCCCTGCACGTGGTGCGCTGGAAGGCCGATCAGCTGGACCAGGTGATCGATGCCATCAACGCCACCGGCTACGGCCTGACCCTGGGCGTGCATTCGCGCATCGACGAGACGGTCGACCGCATCGCCGCGCGGGTGAAGGTCGGCAACGTGTACGTCAACCGCAACCAGATCGGCGCGGTCGTGGGCGTGCAGCCGTTCGGTGGCCAGGGCCTGTCCGGCACCGGTCCGAAGGCCGGCGGCCCGCACTACCTGCCGCGCTTCGCCACCGAGAAGACGGTGACGGTCAACACCACCGCCGCCGGCGGCAACGCCTCGCTGCTGACCCTGGGCGACTGATCCCCGGGCCGGCAGGCCCCGTCCGCCGCTCCGACAGGGCCGCCTCGCGCGGCCCTGTTGTTTTGTGACGCAGTGCCGATAACATGCCCATGAGGATCCGGGGGGAGCCGGCGGTCGGATGAGCTTGTCGGTGCTGTTGACGCTGTTGAGCGACTGCCTGCTGGCGGTCGTGCTGTTTTTCCTGTTCTGGTACGTGGCGCGGGTATCGCGCAACGTCCAGGGCATCCTCACCTGGGGCGCCGCCCATCTCTTCTACACCATCGGCGCCACCCTGCTGGACGCGGGCACCGCCGGTTTCGAGAGCGCGGGCCTGGCGACGGCCTCCCTGCTTTCCACCCACCTGGGCGCCACCATCCTGTGCGGCGGCATGGCCGGGCTGGGCTGGGCCATCGTGCGGTTCGTCCAGCGCCGTCCGCTGCATCCGGGCGAAGTGGCGGCCGTCCCGGTCGCCGTCGCCGTGCCCCTGCTGATCTGGGCGCTGGGCGGGGATTGGGAAGCCCAGAGCGTGGCGCTCAACTGCGTCGAGCTGCTGGTCCTGCTGTGGATGCTGTGGCACCTGCGCGTCCTGCGCGAGGATCCCTATCGCCTGCCGGCGCGGATGATGATGCTGGGCTGCGGCCTGCTGGCGGTGCTGTACGGCAGCGTGGTGCCTGGCTGGTCGTTCAGCCAGTTCGGCTTCGACGAAATCTGGGTCAGCGTGGATCTTTCGATCTGGTTCATGCTCAATTTCTGCATGTTGATGCTGTGCAGTTTCCGGGCCGCCGAATCGCTGAAGCTCAGCGCCATGTTCGATCCCCTCACCAGCGCGCTCAACCGGCGCGGCCTGCATGGCGAGCTGAGCACCTGGGGGGAACGCAACGACCGCGGCCTGACCGTGATCGCCATCGATCTGGACCATTTCAAGACCATCAATGATCGCCACGGCCACGAGACCGGCGATCGGGTGCTGCAGCGCTTCAGCGAAACCGTCCGCAGTGGCCTGCGCAGTGATCAGCTGTTCGCCCGCATGGGCGGCGAGGAGTTCGCGGTGGTGACCACGGGCACCGACCGCGAGGCCGCGCGGCAGTTGGCGGAGCGTCTGCGCAACCAGATGATGCGGCTGGATTTCAGTCCCGCCGAGGGACGGCCGTTCCGGGTGACGATCAGCCTGGGCATCGCCATCGGCGACAGCGAGGGCGAACCCTTCGTCGAGCTGATGCGGCGCGCGGACGACGCCCTTTATGCGGCCAAGCGCAAGGGCCGCAACCGGGTCGAGATGCATCCCTGAACGGGGCCATCGCGGGGAGGCGGCGCTCCTGGCCGCATCGCCCCGGCATCCACTTCGCCGGCGCGTACCCGCCGGGAATCCTGAAATAGCCGGAATCCGCCGCGTTTTGCGTTGTGGTGACGAACAGGACGTTATCCAGGCCACACGGGCGCAACGGGCTTCATGACCACCGATTTCTACCACCTGCTGATCAGTGACTGCGCGCTGGCGGCGGTGTTGCTGGGACTTTTCTTCTACGTGTCGCGGGTGTCGCGTGGCGTGCGCGGCATCACCGCCTGGGGTGTCGCGCACTTCGCCTACACGCTTGGCGCCGCCATGCTCGACGGCACCGCGCAGACGCTCTCGCAGTCCGGCGCCCCGGAACTGGCCAGTACCGTGGCCGGATTTGGCGGATTGCTCGCGTGCACCGGCCTGGTCGGACTGGCCTGGTCGATGATCCAGTTCGTGCACCAGCGCGCGCTGCACGCCGGTGAACGCGCGATGATGCCCATCGCGGCGGCGCTGTCGCTGGGTGGCTGGCTGTTCCATGGCGACAGCGATGCGCAGGGGGCCGCGATGAGCGCGGTGGAGGTGATCGTGCTGGCGGTGGTGATCTGGCAGCTGCGCCTGTTGCGCGCCAGTCCCGATCACGTGCCGGCACGACTCATGACGCTGGGATGCATCGCGCTGATGTACCTGTACGGTCGCGACCTGATGCATGCGCTGACCGGGCGCTACGGCCCGAACCCGTCCTGGGTGAACGCGGACCTGTCGATCTGGTTCATGCTCAACTTCTGCATGCTGATGCTGGCCAGCTTCCGCGCCGCCGAAGCGCTGCGCCAGAGCGCCCTGTTCGATCCGCTGACCGGCGCGCTCAATCGCCGCGGCCTGGACAGCGAACTGCGATCACGCGATCGCTTCGTCACCCTGGAAGGCGGGCTGGCGGTGGTCGCGCTGGACCTGGACCATTTCAAGGCGGTCAACGATCACCATGGCCACGAGACCGGCGATCAGGTGCTGCAGCGGTTCTCCGATGTGGTGCGCGGCTGCATCCGCAGCGACGATCTGTTCGTCCGCCTGGGGGGCGAGGAATTCATGCTGGTGCTGCGCGAAACGTCGCCGGAAGTCGCGCACCGGCTGGCCGAGCGCATCCGCACCCAGGTGATGGCGCTGGAGTTCGCCGCGCCCGCGTTCCGGGTCACCGTGAGCCTGGGCATCGCCCACACCCGCCATCGCCACACCCTGTTCAACGACATGATGCGGCTGGCCGACGAGGCCCTCTACGCGGCCAAGCGCAATGGGCGCAACTGCGTCGAACTGCGGCTGCATCCCGCACGCATCCTGTAATCCTCGCCACGCGCCGACGCCTTTCGCAGGGCCACGAAAAAGAAAACCCCGCCGGGGCGGGGTTTTCCTGGTCGCATCGGCGAAGCCGCTTTCGATCAGAACTTGTAGTTGATCGAAGCCGCCAGCACGTCGCCACCCACTTCGTAGGAACCGGACAGGGTGCTGCCCGTCGCCGACACCTGGTCCACGGTCGGATCCTTGGTGAACAGGTGGGTATAACCAAAGCTGTACTCGGCCTTTTCCGACGGCGCCCAGGTCAGGCCCAGCGACAGCCACTTGCGGCTGGCGTCCGGCACGCGCACGTCGCGATGCTCGGCGGTGGTCGGGGTCTGGTCGTAGGCCACGCCGCCACGCAGGGTCAGCGTGTCGCTCAGGCGGTAGTCCGCGCCGATCGCGCTGAAAGTGGTGTCGCGATAGTGGAACGGCAGCACGTTGTTCGGCTGGTTGGACTTGAAGTCGACCGTGACGGCGTCGAACGACGGCGCCCAGAAGGTGCGCGAGACGTCGGCCATGATGGTCAGCTTGTCGTTGACCTGGCGGGTGAAGCTCAGGGTCGCCGATGCGGGCAGTTCGATGGTGGCACGGCCACCGGTGTTCACGAACAGGCCGCGCGCGCCCAGCACCGCCTGGCCCTGGGTGGCACGCGCGTTGGTCGCGGTGAACGTGGCCTTGCCGTTGGTGATCTCGTGCTTGACCTTGGAACGGTAGCTCAGGCCCAGGTGGGTCTGCTCGTTGACACTGAACAGGCCGCCGACGGTGAAACCCCAGTCATTGCTGCTGCCTTCCAGCTGGCTGTACAGATCGGCGTTGCCCGGCAGGAAGCCCAGCGGGGCACCACCCTGCGAGTACATCACCGCGCCCAGGTCGACCGCGTTGCTCAGGTCGACTTCCAGGCGCTCGACGAACACCGAGGCGCCGAAGGACACGTACGGATTCACGTCGTAAGAGAGCGCAAGGCCCAGGTCGGCAGTCTTCAGGTCGGTCTTGACGCCGTGGTAGCGGCCGACCCAGTCACGGTCATATTCGGTCTTGAAGCCGAACGGCACGGTCAGCGAGGCACCCAGGTGGGTCTTCTCGCCGATCATGGTGTGGAAGTACGCGGCCGGGACCGGCGCGATGGTACCGGCGTCGCCGCCGTCGCCGCCGGAGATCGGCATGCCGGTGCCCGCGCCGGTCGGACCGGCGAGGCGGCCGCCGCCCTTGAAATCAGCCGAGAAGCTGATGGCGCTGACGTCGGCCTGGAACTGGGTTTCCTTCAGGTGGCGCATGGCGGCCGGATTGGTCGCGATCACCGAGGCGTCGCCGGGGGCGCTGCCCGAACCGGCAAAGGCACGGCCGAGACCCTTGGCGCTGTTTTCCTTCAGCTGGAACGCGGCGCCGTGCGCCTGACCGAAAGCCAGAACACCGGCGATGCCGAAGGCCAGCGCGGAAATACGGGCAAAACTGTTGACGGAATGCATGTTGTCTCTCTCCGGAGGACGTGGGTTTACGGTCAATGCGCCGTTGGTGCGACCGGCGTTATGCCCGCCGGTTCGTCCGCCGGAAGCCCCTCCCGACATACGACGCCGTATGCAGTATACCCACGTCCGCTAACCGAAAGCTAACAAACTCTTGGCAGGGTCCGACGGCGTTTCCTGAACAGGGAAAGGGCGCGGGTGACAGCCGCCGCGAGGTAAAGTGAGCCGGCATGTTCGTTTCCCTGCCCTCCCGCCGTAAGCCCTCCCTGCGCTGGGCCACGCCCACCCTGCTGGGGCTGTTGTGGCTGGCGTTCCTGTGGGCGGCGATGCAGCCGGACCGCGCCCGCCTGCTGCAGGAATGGGGGGCGCTGTCGGGGGGCCTGACCTCGCTGCCGGCCTGGCTGGCGGACCTGCAGGACGGCAGCGTGCTGCGCCTGTTCACCGCGCTGTTCCTGCACGCGGACTGGGCCCACCTGCTGGGCAACCTGGTGTTCCTGCTGATCTTCGGGATGCCGGCGGAACGGACGATGGGACCGTGGCGGTTCCTGGCGCTGTTCCTGCTCGGTGGCGCGGTCGCCAACCTGGCCGCGGTGCTGACCATCGGCGCACCCGATCGGGTGGTGATCGGCGCCAGCGGCGCGGTCTCGGCGGTGATCGGCGCGTACCTGGCGTTGTTTCCGACCGCCAAGCTGGGCGTGGTGCTGCCGCTGGGCCTGTTCCTGGAATTCGTGAAGGCGCCGGCGTCACTGCTGATCGGCATCTGGGCGCTGCTGCAGGTCGTGTTCGCCTACACCGGCCCGGCCTTCGGCGCGGTGGCGTGGTCGGCGCACATCGCCGGTTTCCTGTTCGGGGTGGTGTTCGCCCTGTTCGTCCGCGCCGCCATCGCCCGGCGCCTGCGCAAGCGGCAGGGCTATTGAACCACCCGCGGGGCGGCCGCATCTTGCAGGTCACCGCATCGCATCCTGTCTCCGGTCCATGGCGAAGAAGCTCTACAAGGTCACCTTCCTCAACCACAACAAGGTCTACGAGCTCTACGCGGGCCACGTGGGCGCGAGCGGGCTGTGGGGTTTCACCGAGGTGGGCGAACTGGTGTTCGACCTGCATGACGGCCTGGTGGTCGATCCCACCGAGGAGCGCCTGCGCGACGAGTTCGGCGATACCCGGGTCCTGCACCTGCCGATGCAGAGCATCATCCGGGTCGAGGAAGTCGAGCGAAAAGGCCAGTCGGCCATCCGCGACGCCGCCACCGGCGAGAAGGTGGTCACCCCGTTCCCGCTGCCGGCCAAGCCACGCTGATCGGCCCGGCGGGATAACGCCCGCTACGCTCCCGCGGCCCCGGCGACCGCCTATGATGGCGCCTGGGGTCCCGGGGTCGTCTTGAATGTCCACAGCGCAACTGTCCGTCTACTTCTTCCTGCAGGCGGGCGTCATCATCCTGGTGTGCCGACTGGTCGGCCGCCTGGCCCAGCGCTTCGGACAACCCCAGGTGGTCGGCGAGATGATCGCCGGCGTCACCCTCGGTCCTTCCCTGTTCGGTGCGCTGTTGCCGGACGTGCAGACGGCGCTGTTTCCCAAGGCGTCGATGGACATGCTCTACGTCGCCGGGCAGGTCGGCGTGGGCATGTACATGTTCCTGGTGGGCACCGAATTCCGCGCCGATCATTTCCGCGCGCGCTACCGCAGCGCGATGGCGGTGTCCTGGGCCGGCATCCTGGTGCCGTTCCTGCTCGCCTTCGCGCTGGCGCCCTGGCTGCAGCACGTGCCGGGACTGTTCTCGGAAAAGACCCGCTTCATCGAGGTCGCGCTGTTCCTCGGCGCGGCCATCGCCATCACCGCGTTCCCGATGCTCGCGCGGATCATCCACGAGCGTGGCCTTGCGGGTACACCGCTGGGTACGCTGGCGCTGACCGCCGGGGCCATGGACGACGCCGCGGCCTGGTGCATCCTGGCGATCGTGCTGGCCAGCTTCGGCGGCAGCTGGATGCAGGCCTGGCTAGCCATCGGCGGCGGCGTGGCCTACCTGGTCTTCATGCTGCTGGCCGGCCGACGCCTGCTGCGGCCGCTGGCCGCGCGCGTCCCCGAGCACGGCCCGTTGCCGCCCCCGGTGCTGGCCTGGGTCATGGCCCTGTTCTTCCTGTGCGCGTGGTCGATGGACGCCATCGGCATACACGCCGTGTTCGGCGGCTTCATCCTCGGCGCCTGCCTGCCGCGCGGTGCCCTCACCGAACGCCTGCGCGAACTGCTGCAGCCGATGGTGGTGGTGGTCCTGCTGCCGCTGTTCTTCACCTATTCGGGCCTGAAGACCCAACTGTCGGTGTTCCTGGATCCGGCCATGCTGCTGCCGGCCGCGGCCATCCTGCTGGCATCGTTCGGCGGCAAGGCGATCGCCTGCTGGGCGGCCGCGCGCCTGTCCGGGGAATCCCCGCACGACGCCAAGGCGATCGGTGCGCTGATGAACGCGCGCGGCCTGATGGAGCTGTTGATCATCAACATCGGCCTGCAGGCGGGCGTCATCGAACCGGGACTGTTCTCGATCCTGGTCATCATGGCGATCCTGACCACGCTGATGGCCACGCCGCTGTTCAACCGCATCATGCGCAACCATGGCGCACCCGCGACGCCGATCGCCGGCGATCCCTCCCTGCCCTGACCCCGCCGCCGGCAGGGGAAGCACTGCCCTAGAATCAGCGCTTCCCTCTCCGCCGGATTCGCCATGCGCAAGGATCTGCACGAAGGCAATCGCCGGTCCTGGAATGCCGCCACCGTGGCCCACAACAGCCACAAGCGCGATCAGGCCGCCTTTTTCCGTGATGGCGGCAGCACGCTGTTTCCGGAGGAACTGGCCCTGCTGGGCGACATCGACGGCCGGCGCCTGGTCCATCTGCAGTGCAATGCCGGCCAGGACACCCTGAGCCTGGCCGGATTGGGCGCGCGGGTCACCGGCGTGGACATCAGCGATACCGCGATCGACTTCGCCCGCCGGCTCGCGGGCGAGGCCGGCGTCGCGGCGGCTTTCGAGCGCGCGGACATCTATGACTGGTTCGAACAGGCGCTCGCCGCGGGTCGGCGGTTCGACATCGCCTTCAGTTCCTACGGCGCGCTGTGCTGGCTGTCGGATCTGGATGCATGGGCGCGCGGACTGGCGGCGGTGCTGGAACCCGGCGGGCGTTTCGTCTGCGTCGAATTCCATCCGGTGGCGATGATCTTCGATCCGCAGTGGCAACCGAAGTATCCCTACTTCGCCCACGGCGAGCCGCTGGTCTGGGAAGACGGCGTCAGCGACTACGTGGCGCTGTCCGGCGATGCGCTGTCGCCCTCCGGCAACGAGGCCGGCGTGCAGGATTTCCGCAATCCGCACGCGAGCTACGAGTTCCAGTGGAGCCTGGGCGAAGTGGTCGACGCGCTGCTGCGCGCCGGCCTGCAACTGCGTCGGCTGCAGGAATATCCCCATGCCAACGGTTGGCGCGGATTCGATGGCATGCGTGAGGGCGAGGGCCGGCGCATGTATCCGCCGGCGTCCATGCCGAGCCTGCCGCTGATGTACGGACTGGTGGCGGAACGACCCGCCTGAGGCCGCTCCTCAGCGTCGACCGGCGGGCGCCTTGGCCGCCGTGGACGCCACCTGCTTCTTCAGTTCTGCCAGCGCCGCGGTGATCGGCTTCTCGCCGTCCAGCACCTCGCCGGCGGCATAGCCTTCCTGGCCCTCGTCGTCACCGCGCAGGTGACCGGGCAGGGTGGCCTCGCTGTAGTCGATGATTTCGGGCTGCTTGTCCACCGACTCCGGATGCAGTTCCACGTCCGGCACGATCCCGCGCGCCTGGATCGACTTGCCGCTGGGCGTGTAGTAGCGCGCGGTGGTCAGCTTCACCGAATCGCCGTTGTCCAGCGGCAGCACGGTTTGCACGGAGCCTTTGCCGAAGGTGCGGCTGCCGACGATGCGCGCACGCTGGTTGTCGCGCAGCGCGCCGGCCAGCACTTCCGAGGCGCTGGCCGAACCGGCGTCCACCAGCACCACGACCGGCGCGCCGTCCAGCAGATCGCCGGGCGTCGCGTCGAAGCGCGAATCGCTGACCACGATGCGGCCACGGGTGGAGACGATGTTGCCCTTGTCCAGCAGGTCGTCGGCGATCTGCACCGCCGCCAGCAACAGGCCGCCGGGATTGCTGCGCAGGTCCAGCACCAGTCCGCGCAGCGTGCCCTTCGCCTTCAGATCGGCGACGTGCTTCTGGAAATCGGCGGCGGTCTCGGTCTGGAACGCGCTGATGCGCACGTAGCCGTAGCCCGGTTCGAGCAGGCGGCTGCGCACGCTGGCGATGCGGATGGTGTCGCGCACCAGGCTGACATCGAACGGCTTGGCGGTGCCCTCGCGCGCGATGGTCAGGGTGACCTTGCTGCCGGGCTTGCCACGCAGCGGTTCCATGCCGTCGGTCTTCTCGATCGGCTTGCCGTCGATGGCCACGATCACGTCGCCGGCCTTGATCCCGGCCTTGGCCGCCGGCGTGTCGTCGATCGGAGAAACCACCAGCAGGGTGTTGTCGGGCTGCTGCAGCAGATCCACGCCGATGCCTTCATAGGCGCCGGAGGTCTGCTCGTCGTAGGCCTGCGCGTCTTCCTTGTCGAAGTAGATGCTGTGCGGATCCAGGTCGAGCAGCAGGCCGCGGATGGCCGACTGCATCAGCTTGCGATCCTCGACCGGTTCGACGTACGCCTCCTTGACCGCGTTGAACACGGCCACGTAGCGGCGGATTTCCTCCAGCGGCACCTTCGAGGGCGCGGTTTCCGCCGCCGAAGGGTCGTCGCTGGCGCCCACCTCCGGTTCCTTGGCGGTCTCTTGCGCGAGCGCGGGCGCGGGCGCGCCGGCGAGGGCGAGCAGCAGGGCCATGGGCAGGAATGAACGCATTGAAGCTCCGTGGGAAAAGCGGCGGATCATGGACTCCGCGCGGTCCACGGAGTTCGCCCGATTATGCGCGAACCGGCGGTGAATGGCGTTCCGGTTCAGCGTCGCTGCAGCCAGCTGCCCGGGTCGACCGGCTGGCCGTTGCGGCGCAGTTCGAAGTACAGCGCCGGGGTGCCCTGCCCGCCGGAAGTACCGACCTTGGCGACCGCGTCGCCGCGCCTGACCCGGTCCCCGGTGTCGCGCAGCAGGCTCTCGTTGTGCGCGTACAGGCTCATGTAGCCGTTGCCGTGGTCGACGATCAGGATCAGGCCATAGCCGGTCATCCATTCGGAGAACACCACCGTACCGTCGGCCACCGCGGTCACGGTGCTGCCGGCCGGCGCGCCGATCAGCACGCCCGAGCTCGTACGGCCATCCGGCATCCGTCCGCCGTAGCGGGCCAGCAGATTGCCCGACAGCGGCCAGCCCAGGCCGCCGACTTTCAGCGCCGGGGCATTGGCGACCTCCGGGCGTGGACGCGCAGGGGTTTCCGTGCGGGTGCCACCCGGACGGGCCTGCGCGCGGGCGCGTTCCTCGGCGGCCTTGCGCGCGGCGGCCTTGCGTTCGGCTTCGGCACGCGCCGCCGCCGCACGCAGGTTCGCGAGCAGGCGCTCCAGCGAGCGCACGTCCTGGCCGAGCGCCTTTTCCCGGACCGATCGGTCCTGGTAGCGCTGATCGAGCTCGGCCACCAGCTTCGCACTGCTCTGCCGATCCCGCTGCAACTGGTTCACCTGGCCGCGCAGGCGCTGGCGATCGGCATCCAGTTGCGCGCGCCGCGCGGTGATGTCCTGCTCGACCTGCGCCAACGCCTGCAGCTCGCTGGTGAGGCCGGCGATGCGGTTGGCGCGATCCCGTTGCAGGTAGCGGTGGTAGGCCAGGGTCCGGCTGGCATCGGTGGCCCGGTCCTGCGACAGCAGCACCTTCAACGGCGCGTCGCCGCCGGTCATGTAGGCCGAGCGCACCAATGAGGCCAGTTGTTCGCGCTGTCCGCCCAGATGTTCCAGCATCTGCTCGCGCCGCTGCTGTAGTTCGGCGAGCGCGGCCTCTTCGCGCCGCAGCGAGGATTCGGTCTCCGACAGCGTGCGGCTGCTGCGGCCGACCTGTTCGTCGGCCTCGCGCAGCTTGCGCGAGGCGTCGCCGCGCTCGCCCTCCAGCTTGCGCCGTTCCTGGGCAATTGATTTCAGCTCGCCGCGCGCCTTCTCCAGCCGCTTCTGCGCATCACGCTGGCTCTGCGCCAGGGCGCCACCGCTGATCACGGCCAGCGCGATCAGCAGGGCGGTGCCGGCCCGGAGCAGGCGCGGGATCATTGCGCGGCGAGCAGCGACTGGCCGGACATCTCGTCCGGGCTGGGCAGGCCCAGCAGGTCGAGCAGGGTCGGCGCGACGTCGCGCAGGGCACCGCCGGCACGCAGCTTCGCCGCCCGCTCGCCCACGTAGACCAGCGGCACCGGCCCGACCGTATGGGCGGTGTGCGGCTGTCCGGTTTCCGGATCCCGCATCATCTCCAGATTGCCGTGGTCGGCGGTGATGATCAGCGCGCCATGCGCGGCGCGCACCGCGGCCTCCACCGCGCCGATCGCCTGGTCGACCGCCTGCGCAGCCAGGATCGCCGCCTGCAGATCGCCGCTGTGACCGACCATGTCGGGATTGGCGATGTTGCAGATGATCACGTCGAAACGGCCGGAGCCGATCGCGTCCACCAGCTTGGCGGTCAGCTCGGGGCAGCTCATTTCCGGCTGCAGATCGTAGGTCGCTACCTTGGGGCTGGGCACCAGGATGCGCTCTTCGCCGGCGAAAGGATCTTCGCGGCCGCCGCTGAAGAAGAAGGTCACGTGCGCATACTTCTCGGTCTCGGCGATGCGCAGCTGGGTCAGGCCCTGCCCGGCCAGCAGCTCGCCCAGCGTATGCCGCAGATCGTCCGGCGGGAATGCGACGGGCGCCGGCAGTTTCGCGTCGTACTCGGTCAGGCAGACGAATCGCGACAGCTGCGGGCGGCGGGCCTGGAAGCCATCGAAATCCGGCGACACGAACGCCGCGGTCAGCTGGCGCGCGCGATCGGCGCGGAAATTCATGAACACCACCGCATCGCCATCGGCCATCGGCGGGGCGCCTTCGATCACCGTCGGCAGCACGAACTCATCGTTCTCTCCCCGCGCATACGCGGCCTGCAATGCGGCCACGCCGTCCACCGCGTGATGGTCGCTGCTGGCATCGACGATCGCGTCCCACGCCTTGCGCACGCGATCCCAGCGCTTGTCGCGGTCCATCGCGTAGTAGCGGCCGCTGACCGTGGCCAGCCGGGCATTGCCCAGGCGCGCGCACCGGTCCTGCAACGCGCGCAGGCTCGGTTCGGCCGATTGCGGCGGGGTGTCGCGCCCATCCAGGAAGGCATGCACGGCGACCCTCGGCACCCCCTGGCGGTGGGCGAGCTCGAGCATGGCGAAGATGTGGTTCTCGTGGCTGTGCACGCCGCCGGGCGAGAGCAGGCCGAACACATGCAGGACGTGCCCGCCCGCCTTGGCGGCTTCGCAGGCCGCGACCAGTTCGGCGGTCCCGAAGAAGCTGCCGTCCTCGATGGCCGCGTCGATGCGGGTCAGATCCTGGTAGACGATCCGGCCGGCGCCCAGGTTCATGTGGCCGACCTCGGAATTGCCCATCTGCCCATCGGGCAGGCCCACGTGGCGTCCCTCGGTATGGATCAAGGTATGCGGTGCGGTCGCCAGCAGGTGCCGCCAGTTCGGCAGTTCCGCCTGCGCCAGCGCATTGTCGGTGGGGTCTTCACGATGGCCCCAGCCATCCAGGATCAGCAGGACGACGGGCTTGGGACGCGAGGCGGCGGACGTTGATGGGGACACGGCGGGGGTTCCGGTGACTTCAGGCAGGTGAAGATTGTAGCGAAGCGTGCTGCGATGGCGGCGTTACCCTGAACGCGGCCGGCCCCCATCGATGCCCGTCCCGGGATTTAAACCTTGGCGGCCGCGCCGGCATCCAACCCCGTAACTTTCCACGAACAGGACTTCACCATGACCCGCACTTCCTCTGCCCTGCTGCTGACCCTGGCACTGGCGGCCGCCCCCGCCTTCGCCGATGACGATGTTTCCAAGGTCAACGGATCGATCACGGCCCAGGCGGGCCGCGCCCACGGCGATCTGAGCACCGTCAACGGCTCCATCACCATCGATGACAACGCCACCACCGGCTCGGCCGAAGTGGTCAACGGTTCGATCCAGGTCGGCAATGGCGCCCGCACGGGTGGCCTGGAAACGGTCAACGGCGCGATCAAGGGCGGGAGCAGGGTGCAGGTCGATGGCGAAGTGGAAACCGTCAACGGCTCGATCTTCCTGGATCGCGGCGGCAAGGTCCGTGACGGCATCGCCACCGTCAACGGCGGCATCGGCCTGGTCGGCACCGAAGTGGGCGGCGGCATCGAGACGGTCAACGGCGACGTCACCGTGGGCGTGGACTCGCATGTGCGAGGCGGCCTGAAGGTCGAGAAGCCCAAGGGCAACTTCAACATCTCGCGCAAGCGGCCGCCGCGCATCGTGATCGGCCCGAACGCCGTGGTCGACGGTCCGCTGGTGTTCGAGCGCGAAGTGGTCCTGTACGTCCATCGCACCGCCAAGACCGGCCCGATCACCGGCGCCACCGCCAAGTCGTTCGACACCCCGACCGCGCCGGCCGACTGAGCGGGGCATCGCCCGGGGCGATCGCATACACTCGGGATTCCCCGGTTCGAGGAATCCCGATGTTCCGCAAGCTCCCTCTGGCGGCGGCCGTGCTGGCCGCCACCACCCTGCTCGCCGCATGCAACAAGCCGGAGGCCGAAGCGCCGGCCGCCACCGCTCCCGCCGTCCCGGCGGCTGCGGATCACGCATTCGCCCCGGCCATCAACGAGGCCGACTTCGCCCAGCTGGTGAAGACCTTGTCCTCCGACGAGTTCGAGGGCCGCGGTCCCGGGTCCACCGGCGAGGAGAAGACCGTCGCCTACCTGGAAGCGCAGATGAAGCGCATCGGCCTGCAGCCGGGCAACAACGGCAGCTTCTTCCAGGACGTGCCGATGGTGGAGACCACCGCCGACGAAGGCACGGTGCTGAAGCTCACCAGCAACGGCAAGTCGCGCGAGCTCAAGTTCGGCGTGGACTTCGTGGCCGGTACCCGCACCGGCGAGAAGGAAGTGAAGGTCGACGCCAGCGAGATGGTGTTCGTCGGCTACGGCGTGGACGCGCCGGAACAGCAGTGGAACGACTACGCCGGCCAGGACTGGAAGGGCAAGACGGTGGTCATGTTCGTCAACGACCCGGGCTTCCACGTCGGCGACGAGAAGCTGTTCGAAGGCAAGCGCATGACCTATTACGGGCGCTGGACCTACAAGTTCGAGGAAGCCGCGCGCAAGGGCGCCGCCGCCGCGTTCATCGTCCACGACACGCCCGGCGCCAGCTACGGCTGGGACGTGGTGAAGAATTCCTGGTCCGGCGCGCAGTACGACCTGCCGGCCAAGGATGATCCGGAACGCCGCATCCCGGTGCAGGGCTGGCTGACCGCCGACGCGGCCCGGCAGTTGTTCGCCGACGCCGGCCTGGATCTGGACGCGTCCTACAAGGCCGCCAACCAGCGCGGCTTCAAGCCGGTGACGCTGAAGACCCAGGCCGCCATCGATCTGAAGAGCACCATCAGCGAGAAGAACTCGCGCAACGTGGTCGGCGTGCTGCCCGGCACCGATCGCAAGGACGAAGCCGTGCTGTACATGGCGCACTGGGATCACCTCGGCAAGCACGAGGGCGAGACCGGCGACAACATCTACAACGGCGCCATCGACAACGCCACCGGCGTGGCCGGCATCCTGGAAATCGCCGATGCCTTCGCCCACCAGGATCCCAAGCCGAAGCGCTCGCTGGTGTTCCTGGCGGTGACCCTGGAGGAATCCGGCCTGCTCGGCTCCAAGTACTACGTCGCCCATCCGACCTTCCCGCTGGCCAGGATCGCGGCGGTGATCAACATCGATGCGATGTCCGTCGCCGGCAAGGCCAAGGACATCACCGTGGTCGGCTTCGGCAGCTCAGAGCTGGAAGACGTGCTCAAGCCCATCGCCACCGCGCAGGGCCGCACCCTGCACGGCGAGACCTCGGTGCAGAGCGGTTTCTACTTCCGCTCGGATCACTTCAACTTCGCCAAGGCCGGCGTGCCGGCGCTGTACGCCGATGGCGGCGAAGACCTGGTCGACGGCGGCCCCGAGGCCGGCAAGAAGGCGGCCGAGGACTATGCGAAGCACTACCACTCGCCGAGCGACCAGTACTATCCGGAAACCTGGAAGCTGGATGGCACGGTGCAGGATCTGGAAGCGCTGTACGGCGTCGGCAAGGAGATCGCCGGCGGCGACAAGTGGCCGAACTGGTATCCGGGCAATCCGTTCAAGGCGGCCCGCGACAAGATGATGCAGCCGGCGGCGAAGTAAGCCACGGCGGCATGACGGCAACGGCGCCTGCGGGCGCCGTTGCTGTTTCCGGCACGCGGTCCGGGACCGCGCCAGCCTGTCTGTGGCCGGAGGCTTCCGCTAGGCTATGCGGCAATCCAAGGAGGAATCCATGTCCATCGCCTACTGGTGCATCCTGATCACCGCCGTCCTGCCCTATCTCTGGGTGACCATCGCCAAGCGTTCGGGCGAGCGCTACAACAACCGCGCGCCGCGGGAATGGCAGGCCAGGCAGGACAATCCGCGCTCGCATCGCGCCCACGCCGCGCACCTCAACGGCTTCGAATCGTTCCCGGCATTCGTCGCCGGCGTGCTGATGGCGCAACTGGCTGGCGTCGATCCCGCCACCATCAACCTGCTGGCAATCGTCTTCACCGCCGCGCGCGTGCTGCACGGCGTGCTCTACATCGCCAACCAGGCGGCGCTGCGAAGCCTGGTGTGGGCGATCGGATTCGCCAGTGCGCTGGCATTGATCGTGATGGCGGCCTTGAAGGTCGCCTGACGAGGGGGCGCAGCGGCTCCGCGCGATCGTGGGTGGAGCCTGACATGCCCGGCTGGCGGGACTCCTCAGCGCAGCGTCTCGTCCCAGCCGAACAGTGCGAACGCACGGCGGAATTCGGCATCCAGCGGCGCGACGACGTCGATCCGCGCGCCGCTGACCGGGTGCAGGAACGACAGCCGCACCGCGTGCAGCAACATGCGGTGCACGCCCTGCATGCGGAAGTTGCGGTTGTGGCGGCCATCACCGTGGCTGCTGTCGCCCACCAAGTGGTGCGACAGATGCTTCAGGTGACGACGGATCTGGCGAAAGCGCCCGGTTTCCGGCCGGCAGCGCAGCAAGGCGTAGCGTGAACTGTCGAATCCCGCCGAGGGAATCGGCAACTCGCCGGTCGCCAATCGGGTGAAGCGGGTCAGCGCCGGGCGCTTCTCCGGCTTGCCCGGCCCGCCATCGAGCGCGTAGTCGAGATCGATGCGCGGCTCCGGCCAGCCGCGGCAGATCGCCAGGTAGTCCTTTTCCACTTCGCGCGACATGAAGGTCTGCCCCAGCGCCGAGGCGATGTCGCGATCGAAGGCCACCAGCAGGCAACCGCTGGTGCCCCGATCCAGCCGGTGGATCAGGAAGATCGGCTTGCCGAAACGCGCGCGCAGGCGGTCGGCCAGGAATTCGGTCTCGCCACGCGCCAGCTTGCTGTCGTGGACCATCAATCCGGCCGGCTTGTCGATGATCGCCAACCCCGCGTCCTGGTACAGCACGCCACCGATGTCGGGGTCGCTTCCGCTGTCACTCATTTGACATCGCTCATGTAACGCCTGTCTCCGTCAAATCTGCGAAACTCGGGACTGCTGTTTTTCCAGGAGTCCCGCATGCAACCACGCCGCCTCATTCTCGCACTTGGCCTGGGCCTGACGCTAAGCCTCGGCGCCGCGCCTTCGGCCTTCGCCGACGCCAGCCTGCCCCGTGGCGTGGTGGCCGGTCCCAGTGTCGAGGGCATCAGCGAGTACCGGCTGGGCAATGGCCTGCGGGTGCTGCTGTTCCCCGACGCGAGCAAGCCGACGGTGACGGTGAACCTGGTGTACGGCGTCGGTTCGGTGCACGAGAACTACGGCGAGACCGGCATGGCCCACCTGCTGGAGCACCTGCTGTTCAAGGGCACGCCGACCCATGCCGACATCAGCGGCGAAATGAAGAAGCGCGGCATCCAGTTCAACGCGACGACCGGGCTGGATCGCACCAACTACTTCGCATCCTTTCCCGCCGATGACGCCACCCTGGACTGGGTGCTGGCGCTGGAAGCCGATCGCATGGTCCATTCCAACGTCGCCCGCAAGGATCTGGACAGCGAGATGACCGTGGTCCGCAACGAGCTGGAGGCCGGCGAGAACAATCCCGGCGGCGTGCTGTTCCAGCGCATCCGCTCGACCGCCTTCCTCTGGCACAACTACGGCAACAGTACGATCGGCGCGCGTTCGGACGTGGAAGGCGTGCCGATCGAACGGCTGCAGGGTTTCTACCGGACCTGGTACCAGCCCGACAACGCCACCCTGATCATCGCCGGCCGCATCGATCCAACCGCCGTGCTGGCGCGCGTGGCGGCACGCTTCGGTGCGCTGAAGAAACCGGCCCGCGTCCTGCCCGCGTTGCATACCGCCGAGCCCGCGCAGGATGGCGAGCGCCAGGTCGATGTGCGCCGGGTCGGCGACGTGCGCATCGTCGCCGCCGCCTATCACATACCCGCCGCCGGCCACCCGGACAGCGCCGCGCTGAGCGTGCTGGGGAACGTGCTGGGCCATACGCCCGGTGGCCGCCTGCACAAGACGCTGGTGCAGCCGCGCACCGCCGCCGGCACCGGCGCGGGCAGCGAGTCGCTGCGTGATCCCGGCCTGTTCACCGCGCTGGCGGTGTTGCCGAAGGACGGCGATGCGGCCAAGGCCGAACAGGAACTGCTGGCCCAGGTCGAGGACGTGGCGCGCAAGCCCGTGACCGACGCGGAGGTCGAGGAGGCCAAGCAGCGCATCGCCAATGCGTACGAACTCTATTTCACCGACGTCAACGCGGTGGGCATGGGATTGTCCGAATTCCTTGCCGCCGGCGACTGGCGCCTGCTGTTCATCACCCGTGACGCCATCGCCAAGGTCACCGCCGCCGACGTCAATCGCGTGGCAGGCGAATACCTGAAGCCGAGCAACCGCACCCTGGGCCGTTTCATTCCCACCGATCCGCCGGATCGCGTCACCATCACGCCACGCCCCGACGTGGCGAAACTGGTGGATGGCTATGTCGGTCGCGCGGCGGTCTCGACCGGTGAACAATTCGATCCCACCCCGCAGAACCTGGAAGCGCGCACCCAGCGCTTCACCCTGGGCAATGGCCTGCGGGTTGCGCTGCTGCCGCGCAAGACCCGCGGCGAAACCGTGGTGGTGGATGCCAATTTCCGTTTCGGCGACGTCGCCTCGCTGACCGGCCGGCAGGATGCTTCCGGCCTGGCCGGCGCCATGCTCATGCGCGGCAGCACCACGCTGAGCCGGGAACAGATCGATCAGCGCTTCGAGGCGCTGAAAACCCAGGCCAGTGTCAGCGGCGGCCTGCAGGGCGCGGGGATTTCGCTGCTGAGCCGGCGCGCTCAGCTGGCCGACGCGCTGGCGCTGGCGGCCGACATTCTGCGCCATCCGGCCTTCCCGGAAAGCGAGTTCGAGCAGCTGCGGCTGCAGGCGCTCACCGGCATGGAAGCCTCGCGCAAGGAACCCGGCGCGGTCGCGGGCCAGGCGCTGGCGCATCATTTCGATCCCTGGCCGAAGGGCCACCCGCTGCACATCGATACCCTCGACGAGGCGATCGCCGCGGTGAAGGCGCTCAAGCGCGAGGACCTGGCCGCGTTCCATCGCGATTTCTACGGCAGCGCCGACGGCGAGATCGCGGTGGTCGGCGACTTCGACCCGGCGGCGGTGCGCGCGCAGCTGGAATCCCTGTTCGCCGGCTGGACCTCGCGGCATCCCTACGCGCCCATCCACACCCGCTACACGGCGGTGCCGCCCCTCCAGCAGCGCCTGTCCACGCCGGACAAGCCCAACGCGGTGCTGCTGGCGCGCAGCAACCTGTCGCTCAAGGTCGCCGATCCGGACTATCCGGCCATCCTGCTCGCCAACCGCATCTTCGGCGGCGGCGCGCTGAAGTCGCGACTGGGCGATCGCATCCGCCAGAAGGAAGGCCTGAGCTATGGCGTCTCCAGCGCGGTGCGCGCCGACGACAGCCGCGAGGGCACCGACGACAACGGCAGCTTCAACATCCAGGCCATCGCCGCGCCGGAAAACATGGCCAAGGTCGAGGCCGCGGTCCGCGAGGAACTGGCGCGCCTGATCAAGGACGGCATCACCGAGGAGGAACTGCGCGACGCGGTCTCCGGCACGCTGACCGAGCGCCGGCAAGGGCGCGCCGAGGATGGCGCCGTCGCCGGCATGCTGACCGACCAGGCCTACTACGGCCGGACCATGCAGTTCACCGCCGACCTGGATGCCGCCTACGGCGCGCTGACCCGGGAGCAGGTCAACGCCGCCATCCGCAAGCACTTCAAGCCGGAGACGCTGAGCGTGTACGTGGCCGGCGACTTCTCCAAGGTGGCCGGGGCGCCGTCGGCGCAATGAGCCCGGCGCCGGGCGGGAGGGACGCCATTCCTTCCCGCCCGCTCCACCAGCGCGCCAGGTCACGCCGGAGCGGATTAAGACGGCTTTAAAGCGGGCCGTTTACCATCGTCTCCCCTGAATCCCGGACCGTTGCCGTGACCCCGATCCTGCTGGTGGAAGACGATCGCATGCTCGGTGACGCCGTGGCGGCGGCTTTGCGCCAGGACGGCTGGGAGGTGGCGCGCGCCGAGGACGCCGGCGCAGCCAAGACCGCCTTGATCGATCACGCCTTCGCCGCGGTCCTGCTGGACCTCGGATTGCCGCGCGGCTCGGGCCTGGACGTCCTGCACGCGCTGCGCCAGCGCTACGACACCACCCCGGTGCTGATCGTCACGGCCCGTGACCAACTCAGCGACCGCGTGCGCGGCCTGGACGCCGGCGCCGACGACTACATCGTCAAGCCGTTCCAGACCGACGAACTGTGCGCGCGCCTGCGTGCGGTGGTCCGCCGCAGCCTGGGCCGGGTGGCGCCGGTGCTGTCCCACCGCGACGTGGTACTGGATCCAGCCGGACGCCAGGTCACCCGGGGCGGCCAGGCGGTGAAGCTGGGCGTGCACGAGTACCGCACCCTGCTGGCGCTGATGGAACGCCAGGGCCGGGTGGTCGCGCGCGACGCGCTGGAGTCGCTGGTCTATGGCGGCGACGGCACCATCGAGAGCAACACCATTGCCGTCTACATCCACCAACTGCGGCGCAAGCTCGGCGAGGACTTCATCACCACCGTGCATGGCTTCGGCTATCGCATCGGCGAGGTGGAATGAACATGCGGCGCCATCATTCGCTCAAGGGCAAGCTGCTGGCCACCCTGATGGGGGTGAGCCTGATCGGCTGGCTGATCTGGCTGGGCTGCCAGTACGTGCAGGTCTCGCGGCAGCAGAACGGGCATTGGGATCAGTCGCTGCGCGAGGTCGGCCAGCAGATCCTGATGTCGATGCCGAGCGACGTGGACACGGTCGGCGGCCGTTCGCGCCTGCAACTGCCGGCGGATCTGCCCGCCCAGCCCAATTACAAGTTCGACAAGATCCGCTTCCAGGTCTGGAGCCTGCAACGCCGCGAGAGCATCGTCTCGTCGAACGGCGCGCCGAAGACGCCGTTGCAGCCCAGCTTCCGGACCGGCCTGGCCAACACCCGCACCGCCGGCGACGACTGGCGTGTCTACGCCGTCACCGATGCCAGCGGGCGGGTGCAGGTGCAGGTCGGCATGTCGCGCAAGCAGCTGCGCGCCGAACTGGCGTGGTGGGTGAAGATCACCCTGCTGTCGGCGGTGGCGTTGATGGTGGGCCTGGCCCTGGCGATCTGGACCGCCATCCGCTGGAGCCTGCGGCCGGTGAATCGCCTGCGTGATCAGATGTCGCAGCGCGACGCGCTGGACCTGGCGCCGCTGCCCACCGCCGGCATTCCACGTGAAATCCTGCCCCTGATGGATTCCTTCAACGGCCTGCTGGCGCGACTGGCCGAGGCCATGCAGGGCGAGCGCCAGTTCCTGGCCGACGCGGCGCATGAACTGCGCACGCCCCTGGCCGCGCTGCAGACCCAGACCCAGGTGGCCCTGCGCGCCGGCAGCGAAGCCGATGCGCGGCAGGCGCTGGGCCAACTCGCGCACGGCATCGAACGCACCTCCCGGCTGGCGCAACAGCTGCTCGATTCGGCGCGCATCGACGCCTCGCAACGGCGCCACGAGCACGCGACGGTCGAACTGGCCGACGTGGTCACGATGGTGGTGCGCGAATTCGAGGTCATGGCTTCGCGTCGGCAGCAGACCATCGTCCTCAACACCGCGGTCGTGCCGGTGTCCGGCGATCTGGATGACCTCGGCGTGCTGGTGCGCAACCTGATCGACAACGCCATCCGCTACAGCGGCGAAGGCGGCCGGGTCGTGGTCGCCTGCGGCCGCGACCCGGACGACACCGGCGCGGTGCTGACCGTGACCGACAATGGTCCCGGCGTGCCGCGGGAAGAGCGCGAGCAGATCTTCGACCGCTTCTTCCGCGGCAGCAACGGCAATGGCGAGCGCGGCAGCGGCATCGGCCTGTCGCTGGTCCGGCGCATCGCCCAGGCCTACGGCGCGGAAGTCACCGTGGACGACGGCCTGGATGGACGCGGCCTGTCGATCCGGGTGCGCTTCCCGGATCGCTGATCATCTTCAGCGCGGCAACCGCCACCACGGCGTGAACGGCTGTGGCGCGGCAATCGACACCGGCTGGCCGATCATCGGCGTGCTCATCGCCACGCCGCGCGCGGCGGCGATGCCGCTGACTGCTTCCATCGGCGCGTTCCAGTCGTGGAAGGCGAGATCGAAGGTGCCGTTGTGGATCGGCATCATCCAGCGGCCGCGCAGGTCCAGGTGCGCCTGCACGCTCTGCTCCGGCAGCATGTGCACGCCTTCCCAGAGCGGGTCGTAGGCGCCGCATTCGAGCAGGGTCAGATCGAAGGGCCCGAACCGATCGCCGATCTCGCGGAAGCCGGCGAAATAGCCGGTGTCGCCGCTGAAGAAGATCCGCTGCCGCGGCGTCTCGATGACCCACGACGCCCACAGGGTGGGATTCTTCTGGAAGGGCGCGCGGCCGGAGAAATGCTGCGCGGGAGTGGCGGTGAGGTGCAGGCCGCCGGCCCGCACCGACTGCCACCAGTCGAGCTGGGTAATCTTTTCCTTCGGCACGCCCCAGCGCGCCAGCAGATCGCCCACGCCCAGCGGAGTGATGAAGCGCTCGACGCGATCGGCCAGCGCGCGGATGGTGGCCTTGTCGAGGTGATCGTAGTGATCGTGCGACAGGATCACACCGGCGATCGGCGGCAGATCGGCCAGCGCGATGGCCGGCGCGTGGAAGCGTTTGGGTCCCGCCCACTGCACCGGCGAAGCGCGCTCGGAGAACACCGGGTCGGTGAGCCAGTAGCCGCCTTCGAGCTTCAGCAGGAGGGTCGAGTGGCCGATGCGGTAGAGCGTGCCGTCGGCGGCCGCATCCAGTTCGGCGCGGGTGATGCGACGGATAGGCGGCGCGTCCGGCGGCACGGTGCGATCGGATTTCCCGAACATGAAACGCCACCACAAACCGGGCATTTCGCGGGTGGCGGGCTGGCGCGGCTCGACCGGATTGCGGAAGGCGCTTTCGCGGTACTGCGGTGACTGCGGATAGGGGACGGTGCTGCAGGCGGACAAGGACATGTAGAGCGTTCCGACGATCAGGATCAGGAAAAAGGTGGCGAAGCGCCGGCCGAGGCGCCGCCGGGGGGAGGAGCGGCGGCGCCTGCGGCCCATCACGCGAGCGGAGTCGCCAGGCGAAGCGCGCCATTGCCGCCGGCGTCGACATGGGCGCCCTCGACATGCAGCGGCGACAGGTGCGCACCGCGTTGCCAATGCACGGCGATGCAGCCCATCTGTGCGGCGATGCCGCGGACCGACGCCAGCAGATGCGCCTCGACATCCCGGCCACGATGGGCGGGATCCACGTACAGCGATTCCAGCCGCAGGTAGTAACCGCGCTCCAGCAGCGAGTAGCCGATCGTCGCGGCGGCATAGCCCATCGCGGTGCCGCGTTCGCGCGCGATCCAGGCCCAGGCGCGCAGTGGCGGATCGAACAGCGCTTCCATCAGTTCGAGCATGCCGCCCTGCGCGTCGATGTCGCTCACCGCCTGCTGGGCGGCCTGGCCGTGCAGGTCGCACAGGGCCATCAGCACATCGACGTCCTGGCGGGATACCCGGGTGACGACCGGGCCTGGAGGTACCTGGAACAGCGGAGGGGATACGCGGGTGCGCGGCACGAGTGCGGGGAACAGGTTCATGGGTTTCCTCGGGCGGGGGCATGCATTGCGTCGCGGGGCATGCTGCGCCGGCCGCATTAAAAGGGCTTTAAGTCGCCATCCACCGTCACGCCTCCGGCCTGCCGACGTTCATGAAAGTCGCCGTCACGCCCGCTGAACACGGAGGCCGCGCGGATGCCCTTAGGATCCGCGACTCGTCCGCTTCGGGAACGTGTCCATGCTTCATCGCTTGTCGCGTCGCCGTACCGTGCCTGGCTGCATCGTGCGTTTCGGACTGCTCATGGCCTGCCTGCTCCCCTTGGGCACGCTGCATGCCCAGACCGTGGGCATCGCCCTGGACGGCAAGAGCAGGATGGTCGATGGCGAGGTGGAGATCCTGAAAACACCGGCGCCGGATCGGGTGGCGTTCTACGACACCGCCACCTCGCCGTGGCGGCCGCTCGGCGAAGTGGCCGTGCCCGTCAGCTTCCAGGGCCCGCCTTCCAGCGTCGCGATCAGCCGGGATCGCCGCGAGGCGCTGGTCACCGCCTTCACCCGTCCCGATCCCGGGCGTGCCGGAGCGTTCACCGCCAACCTCACCATGGCGGTGATCGATCTGTCGACGACGCCCATTCGCGTGGCCCAGACCTTGACCCTGGCGGCCGCGCCTTCTTCGGTCGCCCTGCATCCGGATGGACGCCATGCCTGGGTGCCGCATACCGGCGCCGACAGCGTCAGCGTGCTGGAAAAGCGCGCGGAGCGCTGGGAGGTGATCGATGTGGTCCGCTTCGAGGCGGGCAGCGCACCGATCGCCGCGGGTTTCAGCGCCGATGGCGCGCACGCGCTGCTGAGCCTGCCCGGCAGTGGCCGGATTGCCTGGCTGTCGGTGGCCGAGGGGCGCCCGGTGCTGCCCGCCGTGCATGAAATGAGCGCAGGCATCGGCCCGACCGCGTTGTCGTTCTGCGGCGGTACGGGACTGGCGGTGGTCGCGAACTACGGCAAGGTGACCGGCGATATCGACACCATCAGCCTGATCGATACGCGCGGCGCGCTGCCCCGGGTCATCGATACCGCCTCGGTCGGTGTTTCACCGGAAGGCGTGGCCTGCGCCCCGGACGGCCGCCACGCGGCGGCGGCGCTGCAGAACATGAGCACCGTGGCGCGCTCGCACCCGCTGCATTCGGCGCACAGCCGGCTGGCGGTGCTGGCCATCGAATCGGGGCGGCTGCGACCGGTGGCGGACGTCGAGTTCGGCGGCTGGGCGCAGGGCGTCGGCTTCCTCGACGACGCGCGCACGATATTCGCGCAGAGCATGAACGATCATCGCGTGCATCGGTTCCGCCTGGACGGCGAAACCCTGACGCCCCTGCCCGGGCTGCGCTTCGAGGACGCCTCGCCGGTCGCCTACGGCCTGTCGGGCCGCTAGGCCGGGCGTCCTAGTTGCCGGCTTGCTGGACCAGCGAGGCCAGGATGCGCAGGTCTTCCGCGTCCAGCACGTCGGTCTCGGTGCCACGGAAGCGGCGGTGGAACGCGCGCACCGTGGCGGCGCGGTCGGCCAGCGGGTAGCCGAGCAGGCGCAGCGCGTTCCAGGGATCGAAACCGGCGGGCGCCGGCGGCGCGTCGGTGGCCGGCCAGATGCCAAATCCCGCCTGCGCCAATCGCTGCCAGGGAAAGCGCGTGCCGGGATCCTGCTTGCGGGTGGGCGCGAAGTCGGCGTGCGCGACGATCTGGGTGCGCGGGATATACAGCCGCTCGCACAGATCTTCCAGCAGCACGATCAGACTGTCGATCTGCGCCGGGGGAAACTCGGATCGCCCATCGTTGTCGAGTTCGATGCCGATCGAAACGTTGTTGACGTCGGTGATCGTGCCCCAGCGCCCACCGCCCGCGTGCCAGGCGCGCAGTTCATCGGCAACCAATTGGTAGCGCTCGCCGTCGCGGCCAATCAGGTAATGCGCGCTCACCGGCCCGCCGGAGTTCTCCGTCCGCAGGGTCTCCAGGCTCTCGGCCACCGAATTCTGCTCGGTGGCATGGATGACGATCAGGATCGGCCTGCGCGCCTCGTGGTTGGGCGAGGGCGCCCATTGCGCGAGTGGATTGTGTTCCTGTTTCGGCAGGTGCGTGCAGGCGCCAAGCGCCAGGACCGTCAACGCCAGCAATGATTTCAGGAATACCGGTTTCCGCATCGGGTCATCACTCGCTGATTGCCAAGATCGTCATGGGGTCACTGTAGGAGCGACGTGAGTCGCGAAAGCGCGGCGGGTATCCGGTCGCGACTCATGTCGCTCCTACGGGAGCAGGTTCCGATCACCGCCGCGGCCAAGCCGCGAGCAGCGCCCACAAGCCGCCGATGCCGGCGATCCACGCCGAGGCGGGCACCGACAGGATGCGCGGTCCGCCGGCGTCCAGGCCGTACAGCACCGCCGCCACCAGCAACAGACCCACGCCGAGGATCGCCGCCACGATGCGGCGTTGCATGCCGCGCAGGGTGGTGGCCAGATCGGCCAGATCGCGCGAGCGCATCGCCAGTTCGTGCTTGCCTTCGACCTGCTGGGTCAGCCAGGCGTGCACCAGTCGCGGCATGTCCGGCGCGTGGGTCATGATTTCCGGCAGGCGCTTGCGGAATTCCTGCACCGCGCGCTGCGGGCTGTAGCGTTCCAGCAGGATCTTTTCCAGCACCGGTCGCGCCACCGCCCAGATATCCAGGTGCGGATCCATCTGCCGGCCGACACCCTCGATGTTGAGCAGGGTCTTCTGCAACAGGATCAACTGCGGCTGCAGGGTCAGTTCGTACTTCTGCGCGGTGCGGAACAGCTTGAGCAGCACCTCGGCCAACGAGATTTCCGACAGTGGCCGGGTGAAATAGGGTTCGCATACCGCGCGTGCCGCGGCTTCCAGTTCGTCGATGCGCACGGTCGCCGGCATCCAGCCCGCTTCGACATGGAGCTCGGCGATGCGCCGGTAGTCCTTGTTGAAGATGGCCATGAAATTCTCGGCCAGGTAGTACTGGTCTTCCGGCGAGAGTTGGCCGGTGATGCCGAAATCCAGGGCGATGAAGCGCGGGTTGGCCTTGCGGGCCGGATCGCTGTCGACCCAGATGTTGCCGGCATGCGCGTCGGCGTGGAAGAAGTTGTCGCGGAACACCTGGGTGTAGAACACCCGCACGCCCTTGGCGGCCAGTGCGCGCCGGTCCACGCCCGCCGCGTCCAGCGCGGCGATGTCGTCGGAGGGAATGCCATGCACGCGCTCCATGGTCAGCACGCGTTCGCTGGTGTGCGACCACAGGATTTCCGGCACGTACAGATCGTCCGAATCCTTCCAGAAGCGCCGCATCACGCTGGCGTTGGCGCCCTCGCGCTGGAGATCCAGTTCGGCGGCCAGGGTCGACTCGATCTCGGCGACGATTTCGCGCGGACGGATCTTGTCGGCGCTGGGATGGGCACGCTCGACCAGCGCCGCCACCGATTTCAGCAACGCGATGTCGGCGGCGATCTGCTTCTCGATGTCCGGCCGCAACACCTTGACCACCACGTCGCGCCCGCCCGACAAGGTCGCCGCATGCACCTGGGCGATGGAGGCCGACGCCAGCGGCGAGGTGTCGAACGCGGCGAAGGCCTCGCCGACCGGGCGCCCGAGCGCCTGCTCGACGATCACGCGCGCGGCGTCGCCGTCGAAGGGCTGGACGCGGTCCTGCAGCAGCGCCAGTTCCTCGGCCACGTCGGGCGGGACGAGATCGCGGCGGGTGGACAGGATCTGGCCGAACTTGACGAAGATCGGTCCCAGTTCCTGCAACGCCAGGCGCAAGCGCGCGCCGCGCGGCTGCGCGGCGATCTCGGCCGAGGCGCGCGGCACGAACGGGCGCGCCAGCTTCAGCCAGCGTTCGGCCGGCGTGTCGTCGAGCAGATCATCCAGTCGATAGCGCAGCAGGACCCGGCCGATCTTGCTGGCCCGCAACACCGGCCTCATGCGGCGCTCCCGCGCCTGGCGGCCAGCCGCTGCACGCGCGCGGCCAGGCGTTCGACATCGTCGCGCAATGCATCGACGTCATCATGGAAGGCGTTGAGCTCGGCGCGCGCGACCACGTCGCGCGATTCCTCGGTGAGGTATTCGGCGGTGTTCTCGGCGAATCCGCGTGCGACCACGCGGGCCTGGCGCAAACCCGCCCGCAGCGCGTTGGCGATCTGGACGCCCAGGACTTCACCGAAGGCCGCCGTGAACGGTTGCTGCCAGTCCGGATCGAAGCGCTCGGCCAGGGTCTGCAGGCGGCGCGCCAGATCCGCATCGCCGGAAATGCGCATGCGTCCGACCGGCGCGGCGTCGTCACGGCGCAGGAACGGCAATTGCGACAGCACGCTCCCCAGGGTGGCGCGCACGGACAGATCCGGCTCGTGCACCTCGTGTACCGGGCCGACCTGCAATTCGCCACCGCCGACCCGGATTTCCATCGCCACCGCGGGCGACTCCAGCGCCAGCGCCACGCGCCGTCCTTCCAGTGGCGCCAGCCCGGCACGGGTATCGGGATCCAGGGTCAGCGCGCGGTTGAGCGCGACTTCCAGCGCGCGGCCGGCGAAGGGCTTCAGCAGGTCGAAGGGAGAGGCGGACATGCCGCCATTCTACCCATACGCCTCGCCCCGCAGCGCCAGCCGCGCCCACGGCGTCTCCGCGCTATACGCTCCTGCCGCGGAACAGCGAAATGATGGCCAGGATCAGGAAGACGACGAACAGGATCCAGGCAATGTTGCTGGCAGCGCCGGCGATGCCGCTGAAGCCCAGTACCGCCGCGATCAGTGCGATGACGAAGAAGATGACGGCATAGCGCAGCATGGGATCTCCTGAAACATGGACGCGCTCCATTCGGCGCGTATCCATGCTGGAGGCCCCGGAGTCACGGAGAGGTGACGGCGGCGTTGTCGCGGAGTGACGACTTCAGCCGGGTGATGCCTTCGTTAAAGGACACCCTCGGCACGTAGCCGAAGTCCTCGCGCGCCGGGGTCATGTCGTACCAGTGGGTGGTGCTGAGCTGTTCGGCCAGGAAGCGGGTCATCGGCGGTTCGCCCTTCAGCGGCAGTACCGTCCACAAGGCTTCGCAGAGGGCGCCGATGCGATAGGCCGCCTTGAACGACAGGTGCCGGTCAACGGCGGGAGCGCCCGCCGCGGCCAACAGGGTGTTCAACAGTTCGCCCATGGGTTTGGGTTCGCCGTTGGAGATGAAGTAGGCCTTGCCGGCACAGCGCGCGCCGGGGGCCAGGTGCTCGAAGGCGTCGAAATGCGCCTGCGCGGCGTTGTCGATGTAGGTGGTGTCCACCCGGTTGTCGCCATCGCCGACGATGCGCAGGCGGCCGGTTTTGGCGCGTTCCACC
The DNA here is from genome assembly GCF_057773145.1 of Pseudoxanthomonas sp. 68-E7. NCBI lineage: Bacteria > Pseudomonadati > Pseudomonadota > Gammaproteobacteria > Lysobacterales > Lysobacteraceae > Pseudoxanthomonas > Pseudoxanthomonas sp. 68-E7. The sequence goes on from NZ_JBYMTI010000003.1 coordinate 102,578, forward strand.
AGCCGCGGCAGGATCTGCTGATCGCCCGGCCCCCAGATCAGGCGCGGGCGCAGGGCCACGGTCGCCAGTCCGGGGCCGTTCGCGGCCAGCACCGCTTTTTCGGCGATCAGCTTGGTGGTCGCGTACGGCGCCTTGAAACCCTCTCCGTAGGGCACGCTGTCGGCGGTGCCGCCTTCGACCGGGTGCGTGGCCCGGTGGGTCACGCTGGGCGTGGAGGTATAGATCAGCCGCGGGATGCCGTGCTGGCGGCAGGCGGCCAGCACGTTTTCGGTGCCGACCACGTTGGCCTGGTGGTAGAGCCTGTAGGCACCCCACGCGCCCGCCTTGGCGGCGTTGTGGAAGATCGCGTCGGCACCGGCGGCGGCATGCATCACCGCGTGCGCGTCGGCCAGATCGCCCTGCACCTGGCCGACGCCGAGCGCGGCCAGCGCCGGATAGTGGCCACGATTGAAGCTGACGACGTGATGGCCCCGCTCCACCAGTCCCCGGCAAAGGGCCTGCCCCAGGAATCCACCGCCACCGGTGACCAGGATCTTCATGCGTGCTGCTCCAGTTGCCGGGCCGCCCAGATCGCCAGCTTCTCGCGGCCGATCTTGGCGTTGTGGCGGATGTCCACCGGGAAGCCCGGGTGGCAGAGAAAGGTATCGATGCCGGCGACGTGCGGATGCCTCCGCGCGATCGCGCGCAGATCGTCGGCGACCGCGTCGCGGCGCATGGCCGCCACCTCGGGCAACAGTTCGAAGCACAGCACCGGCCGCTGGCGTCCGGATTCGCCCACGCCGACCAGCGCGGCGCGCCGCACATCCGGATGGGTGTTGAAGATCGGCTCGGCCTGTTCGGTGTAGAGCGGACCCTGCGCGGTCTCCACGCGCTGGGTCTTGCGACCGCAGAACCACAGTCGGCCCTGCGCGTCGAAGTAGCCGACATCGCCCATGCGATGGACGATGCGTTCGCCGCCATCGTCCCGACGCTCGCGAATCTTGGCGATGCGGGTGGCGGCCTCGCGATTGAAATAGCTGTCGGTGGCGGTCGGCCCGGCCACGGTGATTTCGCCCACTTCGCCGACCGACAGCGGTTCGGCCGCCGACCAGTCGGCGATGGCACCATCGTCGATGCGAATGATGCGCACGTCATTGGGCGGCACCGGCCGGCCCACGCAGGTCCCCGCGCCACGCTCGGTGGCTTCGCGCGTGGCTTCCAGTTCGCGCCCTTCGATCACCGCCACCGGCAGGCACTCGGTCGCGCCGTACGGCGTCCAGAACTGCGCGTCATCGGGCAGCAGCGCGCGGATCCGCGCCACCGTGTCCGGCGGCACCGGCGCGCCCGCCGAGGTCACCCGGCGCACGGTCGGCAACGGCTGGCCATGGTCGGCCAGCACCTTCATCAGCGCGGGGGATCCGAACAGTTGGGTGACCCCGAAACGCGCGATGGCCGCGTGCAGTTTTTCCGGATCGGCATTGGCCGGCCGGGTCGGATCCATGTCCGGGATGATCGAGGTCAGGCCCAACGCCGGATCGAACAGGGCGAACGGCGGGAAGGTCGGCAGGTCCACGCCGCCGGGCCGCATGGCGAACGCCTTGCGCAGCAGCTCGATCTGGCCGACGAAATGGCGATGCCGGTAGACCACGCCCTTGGGCACGCCGGTCGAGCCGCTGGTGAACAGGATGGCCGCCATGTCGTCCGGCCCGGTCACCGCCAGTTGCGGGCCGGTGCCCTGCCCCGATCGCTCGACCCGCGCCAGGGTGGTGCCGCCCCAGCCCCAGCGTGCGCCGACGGTGACGATGCGGCGCGCACCGCGCGCCCAGCCCAGCAACAGGCGCGCGACCTGGGCCAGCGGAATGCCGATGAAGGCTTCCGGCCGGGCCTCGTCCAGGCATTGCTTCAACGCGCGCCGGTCGATGCCCGGATCCACCAGCACCGGCACCGCGCCGGCCTTGAACAGGGCGAACATGAGCAGGAAGAACTCCGGCGTCGGCCGGACCATGACCACCGTGCGGGTACCGCGGCCGATGCCGTACCGGCCCAGGCCGGCGGCGATGGCATCGCTGCGGGCGTCCAGCTGGGCGTAGGTCAGCACGGGGCCATAACGGCCATCGGCACCGGGGCACCGCATCGCGATCCGATCGGGCTGCTCGCGGGCCAATCGCGGCAGGGTGGCGGCGATATTGCAGGGTTCGGTCATCCGCCCATTGTCGCCGCTGGACGGTACTTGCGTCAGCCAACGGAGGCCTCACAATTCCGCACCCCTTTTTTCGCCTCGCGCACGGCCCGAGCCTTCCATGCATCCCTGCCTGACCTGCGGCGCCTGCTGCGCCTACTTCCGCGTCAGTTTCCACTGGAGCGAAACCGATCCCGCCCTGGGCGGACCGGTACCGGCCGAGCTCACCGAGCCGTTCGATCCCCATCGCGTGGTCATGCGCGGCACCTGGGAACAGGAACCGCGCTGCGTGGCGCTGGATGCGGAGATTGGCGTGCGATCGCGCTGCAGCATCCATCCGCAACGCCCGACGGTCTGCCGTGACGTGCCGGCCTCCTGGGAGTTCGGTGAAGCGAGTCCGCAGTGCGACAAGGCGCGCATCGCCTGGGGCCTGCCGGCCCTGACCGCGGCCGACTGGCGCTGGCGCGATGGCGCGGCCAACGACGACGACAGCAATCCGGACGATCACGACAACGATCCCTCGACCCCGCTGCCGCCTGTCCGGGCGGCCTGAGCGCGCGGGCGGGCCCGGCTCAGCCGGCCAGCGGATGCCGTTCGAGGAAATCGCGGATCAGCGGGACCAGTTCGTCCGCCTTGTCTTCCAGCACGTAGTGGCCGGCGTCGTCCCAGGCATGCACTTCCGCCTGCGGCAGCGCCGCGCGGAAACCGGCCAGGAAGTGCTTGTCGAACACGAAGTCCTGCAGCCCCCAGCCCAGCAGCGCCGGACGGTCGGCGAATTCCGGCAGGCGCCGGCCCGCTTCGGCCAGCAGCGCCCAGGCCTTGTCGCCCGGTCCCAGCGGGATGTCCTGCATGAAGCGCACCGTGGAGATCCGGTTGGCCCAGCTGTCGTAGGGCGAGACGTAGGCGCGGCGCACGTCGGCCGGCATCTTCTTCTCCACCCCCAGGTAGGACGCGCCCCCGGAGAACGCATTGAACGCGCGGATGATGAAGGCGCCGAACTTCCAGTCGCGGCCCAGCGCGATCTGCCATGGCATCGGCTTGGCCTGCGGCAACGGGAAGGCGGCGGTGTTGGTGATTACCAGCCGCTTGACCTGATCCGCATGCGAAAGCGCCCAGCCGAAACCGATCATGCCGCCCCAGTCATGCACCGCCAGGGTCACCGGGCCGGTGATGCCCAGGTGTTCCAGCAGCGCCGCCACGTCGTCCACCCGTGATTGCAGGGTGTAGTCATAGCGATCGTCGGACGGCTTGTCCGACAGGCCCATGCCGATGTGGTCCGGCACGATGCAGCGGTAACGATCGCCCAGGCCGGTGACCAGCTTTCGCCAGTAATAGCTCCACGACGGATTGCCGTGCAGCATCACCACCACCTCGCCATCGCGCGGGCCTTCGTCCAGGTAGCTCATGGACAGGCCGGGACGGACCTCGAAACGCTGCGGGGTGAAGGGATAGCCGGGAAGGTTCATCGGTCGGTGCCGCGGTAAACAAAAGGGCCGGCGAACCGGCCCTCGGGAAAGGTCAGTGGGCCGGTGTCACCAGACCACTTCGGCCATCGAGCAGTTCAGTCCGGAACCGATGCCGAGCAGGGCAATGCGATCGCCCTTCTTCAGGCGGCCCAGTTCCTTCAGCTTGCTCAGCACGATCGGTACGCTGGCCGGACCGATGTTGCCGTGCTCGCCGAAGATGGTCAGGACCTTCTTCGGATCGATGCCGAATGCCTTGATGAAGGCGGCGGTATGCACCTGGCTGACCTGGTGGATGACGAACTGGTCCAGTTCGTCCACCGCCCAGCCCAGCGCCTGCTTGGCGGCGATGAAGGTCTTCTGGGCCAGCTTGATGCCCTCGATCAGCAGCATGCGGGTGTCGGTGACCATCCGGTCCAGGTTGCCGCGGCAGAGCTTGTTCCACTCGGTCGCCGAACGGGTCACGCCACCCTTGTAGCGCGGCGCTTCCGGCACCAGCTCGGCGCGCGCCATCACCATCGCCGCGGCGCCGCAGCCCAAGGTCAAGGTGGCCAGCTCGTTGCGGAACTGCTCCTCGGTGATGTCCGGCGCGGTCATCCGCTCGAGCGTCTTCTTGTAGGCCAGGTTGGCGGTCTCGCCATCGACGACCAGCGCGTAGTCGATTTCGCCGCGTTCGAGCATGCGGGCGGCGATGTCCATGCCGTTGATGAAGGCCAGGCAGGCATTGGCGACGTCGAAGTTCTGGCAGTGCTCGCTCAGGCCGAGGTTGCCGGAGACGATGCTGGCGGTGGACGGTTCCAGGTAGTCGCGGCTGACCGAGGTGTTGACCAGCAGGCCGATGCGTTCGGCCGACACGCCGGCGTCTTCCAGCGCCTTGCGCGCGGCCAGGGTGGCCACGTCGGACGCCTGCTGCTCGTCGTCCCATAGCCGGCGCGCGTGGATGCCGGCGATGTCGCCGAGCACGTCCGTGCGGATGCCCAGGCGCTCAAGCGTGGGCTTGAGCTGCTCGTTGATTTCCTTGGAAGTCAGCGTGTGAGGCGCATCGACGTGCGCCAGTCCCGCGATGGAGACATTCTTGAAGAGCATCGAAAGTAGCGCCAAGGCTCAGGCGGAAGGGGGCGACAAGGTTACCGGCTTCCGGACTTCACCGCATCTTTATGAAAGCCATGACAGGGAAGCCCAGGGGGCAATTTTAGTGATGGTCATCACATTTTCCGTACGCTGGCGTCTGGCGGGGAGCATGGCGCGACGGGCGGTACCGGCCATCCGGTCATTCGGATGGCCCTTGCGTCCTGGCGGAACGGCAGCGGCCGCACGGCATCCCGGCGTGCGTACAGGCGAATCATCCAGACCGTCGTCCGTGTTTTTAGACGGAGGTGCCCACGGTCCCGTGGACGGCGTCCGCGCACAGCAAATGCGCTGCGTCGGCCTCAGCGGCAACGGTAGGCCGCGAAACGCTGCTCGCCGTTGGCGGGGTCGCCCAGCGGCTGGATGGTATCGGCCTGGATGCCCGGCGCCTCGTTACGCGCCAGGGTTTCCAGTTCGTCGCGCACGCGCAGGTTGTTGCGCTCGTAGAACGCGACCTTGTCCTTGACCGATACCGACATCTCGCCCTGCTTTTCGCAGTTGGCCGGCGCAGCGCCGGCGGCAACGACGCGCACCGCTTTGGCGTTCGGCGCCAGCGGCACCCAGGTGCAGGCCGACAGGGCCACGACGGCGGTGAGGAGAATGAAGCTGCGCATGGATTCGCCTCTTTGCGGGGAACGGCGGGCATTCTGGCCCAACCGGGATGAATCACGGGTGGCTTCCGCCCCGGGCGGGACGGAAGCAGGCCCATAGCGGGAAAGACCGGGCCTCCCTTCCGCACCGGGAAGGGAGGCGTCGGGAGCGGCTTACTTCCTGGCGGCCGAGACCGGCTTGCCGTCGGCGTCGAGCGTGGTCACCTCGCCGATTTTCAGCTCGCGGATCGGCTGTTCGATCTTGGACAGATCACCCACCACCACGTAGGTCAGCGCGTTCGGTTCCAGCGTCTTGGCCGCGGCGGTCACGTCCTTGGAGGTGATCGCTTCGTTGCGCGCCTTGTAGGTCAGGATGTAATCATCCGGACGGCCATAGCGCAGGTTGCTGGTGATCTGGCCCATCACCGCGGATGCGGTTTCGTAGGCGCCCGGCAGTTCCAGCGTGTTGCTGGCGCGGATCTTGGTGACCTCGGCTTCGGACGCCGGTGCTTCGCCGCTGGCGAAGCGGGTGATTTCCGACTTCAGTTCCTTCACCGAATCCACGGTCTTGTCGCTCTGCACCGCCGCCTGCGCGAACCACGGGCGCTGGCCCAGGGTGTTCGAGGCGCCGCTGTAGGAACCGTAGGCCCAGTGCTTGTCCTCGCGCAGGTTCATGTTGAGGCGCGAGCTGAACTGGCCGCCGAGCACGCCGTTGGCGAAATCGAAATCGATCGTGCCCTTGTCGCCGGTCGGCGGAATCAGCTGGCCGACGTAGATGTTGGACTGGATCGCGCCGGGCTGGTCGATCAGGAATACGCGCGGAGCACCCGGCCTGGCGACCGTCGGCACCGCCGGCAGGGCGGGCGCGTTCGGCGCGGTCTTCCAGTCGCCCAGGCGGGCTTCCAGCAGCGGCACGATCTGGGCCAGGGAGGTGTCGCCGACCACGATGACGCGGGCCTTGTCCGGCTGCAGCCAGTCACGGTGGAACGCGGTCAGGTCGTCGCGGGTCAGCGAAGCGATCGAGGCCTCGGTGCCGCTGCCGGTGAACGGAATCGCGTAGGGATGGCCCTGCCCGTACAGCAGCGGCGGCATCACGCGCAGCGCGGCGGTCTGCGGACGCGCCTTCTCCTGCTTGATCCCGGCGATCCAGGTCGCGCGGACACGCTCGACTTCGCCATCGTCGAAGGTCGGGCGGCGCAGCACGTCGGCCAGCAGATCCAGCGACTCCGGCAGCTTGTCGCTCAGCGCCGACAGGCCCACCGAAGCACTGTCCAGGCCGGCGCCGGTGTTCAGTTCGGCGCCCAGCGCTTCCTTGCGTGCGGCGAACTGCAGCGCGCTGTAGTCACCCGCGCCTTCATCCAGCATCTGCATGGTGAAGCTGGCGGTGCCGAGCTTCTTGCCCACGTCGGCGGTGTAGCCACCGGGGAACTGCACCGACACCTGCACCACCGGTGTCTCGTGGCGTTCGGCCAGCACCACTTCCATGCCGTTGGACAGCCTGGCGCGATGCAGCGCCGGGAACTTCAGGTCCGGGAACGAGCCGGTCTTGGGCACGCCCAGGCTGCGATCGACGTCGGTCTTGACCGTCTTGAATTTCGGATCCACCGCCGGGATTTCCGCCGGCCGGGTCGCCGGGGCGGCCAGCACGGTTTCCGGCAACGACGACAGCGGCTTGTCGCTGGGCTGCACCACCAGCGTGTGCGAACCCTTGCCCAGCCACTTGCGCGCCACGGCCTGGATGCTGGCCGGGGTGGCGCCCATCAGTTCATTGAGTTCGTCGCGGTAGCAGTCCGGCTTGCCCTGGTAGACGGTGCACGAGGCCAGCACGTCCGACTTGCCGCCGAAACCGCCGATGCGCTCGATGCCGCGCACGAAACCGGCGCGGCTGTAGGTGCGCGCCTGCTCGACTTCCCCGGCGGTGGGGCCTTCGCTGATCAGGCGCTGGATTTCCTCGTCCAGCACCTTTTCCACCTTGGCCGGATCCACGCCGTCCTTGACGGTGGCGCTGACGATGAAGGTACCGGCGATTTCGCTCAGCCAGGGCATGGTGCTGACCTGGTCGGCAATCTTGTCGCCGTGGACCAGGCGGGCATCCAGGCGCGAGGACGCGCTGCCGCCGAGGATCTGCGAGAACAGTTCCAATTGGGTCGCATCCGGCGTGCCCATCTCGGCCACCGGCCAGGCGCGGTAGATGCGCACCTGCGGCACGCGATCCGGAACGGTCTCGCGGGTGTCCTGCGCGCGCGTGGGAATGTTGGCCGGCATGTCGGCGAGCGTCGCGCTGGCCGGGATGTCGCCGAAGTAGCGGGTGACCTTTTCCTTGGCGGTTTTCAGGTCGATGTCGCCGGCCAGCACCAGCACCGCGTTGTTCGGGCCGTACCAGCTGCGGAACCAGGTCTTCACGTCGTCCAGGGTGGCGGCATCCAGATCGGCCATGGAGCCGATGGTCTGCCAGCTGTAGGGATGGCCCGGCGGATACAGGGCCTCGAAGATCTTGGTGTAGATGCGACGGCCATAGGGCTGGTTCTCGCCCTGGCGCTTCTCGTTCTGGACCACGCCGCGCTGCTCGTCCAGCGCCTTCTGGTCGATCGCGCCGAGCAGGTGGCCCATGCGATCCGATTCCATCCACAGCGCCATGTCCAACGCGGTGGTGGGCACGTTCTGGAAGTAGTTGGTGCGGTCCTGGTTGGTGGTGCCGTTCTGATCGGTCGCGCCGACCAGTTCGAAGGGTTCGAAGAACTCGCCCTTGTGATTTTCGCTGCCCTGGAACATCAGGTGCTCGAACAGGTGGGCGAAACCGGTGCGGCCGGGCTGCTCGTTCTTGCTGCCGACGTGGTACCAGACGTTGACCGCCACGATCGGCGCCTTGCGATCGGTGTGCACGATCACCCGCAGGCCATTGGGCAGGGTGAACTCCTCGTAGGGGATGACGATATCGGTTCCGGCCGGCCTGGCCTGGGCCTGGGCGGGAGCCGGCGCGCAGGCCAGGCCTCCGAGGGCGGTGCCGAGGGCGACGGCAAGCAGCGCGGCGCGCGGCCGACGGGATGCGATCATCGTGTGACTCCTTGTATACAGGTACGGGATTCCCCAAGAACCGCCGATGCTAACCCGGCCGCCGGGGCCATACACTAGGCCTCATGGCACGTGCCCCCCAAAGTGAGGTGTCCCATGGATCGCCGCCACTGCCTGGTCACCGGGGCCAATCGCGGCCTGGGCCTGGAGTTCGTCCGCCAGTTGCTGGCGCGTGGCGACTTCGTGATCGCGGCCTGCCGCCACCCCGGCAAGGCCCATGCGCTCAACCTGCTGGCCGGCGACCATCCCGGGTGCCTGCGGGTCCTGCCGCTGGATCTGGCCGACTCGCGCACGCATGGAGCCCTGGCCGCGGAAATCTCGCTGGTCACCGATGAGGAGCCGCTGGACCTGCTGATCAACAACGCCGGTATCCTGCGCGGCGGCGAGCGTTTCGGCCAGGTGCAGGCGACCGATCTGGAGGCCAGCTTCCGCACCAACGCCGCCGGCCCCTTCCTGCTGACCCAGGCACTGGCATCGCAATTGGCCGAGGGCGCCACCGTGGCGAACCTCTCCTCCGAAGTCGGTTCGATCGCATTGCGGCAGGAATTCCGCACGCCCAGCTACGCGATGGGCAAGGCCGCGCAGAACATGGCCACCTCGCTGCTCGCCCAGGCGCTCGCACCGCGTGGCATCAAGGTGGTGGCCCTGCATCCGGGCTGGGTCCGCACCGATATGGGCGGCGCGCAGGCCGCGCTCTCGGTACAGGAATCAGTGGCGGGCCTGCTCCACGTAATCCAGCAGCTCACGGCCGAACAATCCGGCGATTTCCTCGATTGGCAGGGCCAGCCGCTGCCCTGGTGAACGCTGGCCAACAAAACCGGCCTCATCGCAACGGTTTCCACCTAAACCGCATCCAAACCAGCAAGCCCCGGAATTGACCGGATGGCGGTGGGAAGGGCGTGTTGGAGGTCACATCCCGCCGCCGGACCCGTCCTGATCACAGAAGAACGGACGACAACGCCCGGACACTGGCCGGACACGGACACTACGGATGGAATGGAATTCCTTTTGATTCAATGATTTGAGATTGGCACGGGTTCTGCATTACTACCCTGGCCAACAAGACCGACCCAAGCAATCCTGACTAAAAGCTGAATATAGGAACTGGAAACACAAGTTCCGCTTGATCTGTCTGATTAGGTGTACTACATTACTACCACACCACCCAACAACATCACTACAGAGGCAAAACAATGAACACCAAGACCCTGCTCCCGCTGACCGCCGCCGCCGTGTTCGCGCTGTGTGCCGGTTCCATGTTCCTGTCGGCCAAGACGTATGCGGACAACAGCGTCCAGGCCACCGCTTCGACCGCCGCCCGCGTCGTCGACCTGCCGGCCGTGACCGTGACCCCCGACGCCGCCGACCTGGCGCACTACCTGACCTACAAGGACGCGAAGGTGGTCAACCTGCCGGCCGTGACCGTCAGCCCCGATGCCCGCGACCTGGCCTACTACCTGGCCACCCAGACCGCCAGCATCGTCGACATGCCGGCCATCACCGTGCGTCCGTCGGCGGAAGATCTGCAGCAGTTCGCCGTGCAGGCGGGTGTGCTGGCCCAGCAACTGGCCGCGCGCTGATTACCGGATAGATCCACGCAAGCGTTCAAGGTTCCACCCGCTTCATCGCTGCATCCTCCGGTAACGCGCGCTCCAGCCGCTGCAGTACCCGCACTTCCGCCGCGCACCGTCGATGACGCGCGCAGGCCGCACCACCCGGGCCGTCGATCCCCGTTGCATCCGGCCACGACTTCCGCGATCCCCCGGTCGCCATCCGGCGAAGCCGCATCCGAGCGATGCGGCTTCACCCGACCCCGGCAGGCGATTCCGGCATCCATGCATCCTTCGCGCAGGTCCCACGCACATGGGAAGCGGCGGGACGGGCCCGTAGAATCGGCGCATGACCCCGCTTTCCCTCGATGTCCTGCTCTACCAGCCGGAAATCCCGCCCAATACCGGCAACGTCATCCGCCTGTGCGCCAATACCGGCGCGCGCCTGCACCTGATCCGCCCGCTTGGCTTCGACCTCGACGATCGTCAACTGCGGCGCGCCGGGCTGGACTACCACGAGTACGCCAACCTGCAGGTGCACGATTCGCTGGATGCCGCGCTGGCCGCGGTCGCGCCGCTCCGCCTGTTCGCCCTGAGCACGCGCGGCACGATCCGCTTCGACCAGCCCCGCTACCAGCCGGGCGACGCCTTCCTGTTTGGTCCGGAAACCCGTGGCCTGCCGCAGGAAGTGCTGGACGCCCTGTCCGCCGACCATCGCCTGCGCCTGCCGATGCGTCCGGACAACCGCAGCCTCAATCTCTCCAACACCGTCGCGGTGATGGTGTTCGAAGCCTGGCGCCAGCAGGGTTTTCCGGGCGGTGCCTGAGCCGCGTCCTCAACCGCGCGCGTAGCCACCGAAGCGCGCGAGGCGATAGGGGGCCAGCGGAACCGGGGATGCTTCGCCCACCATCGACTGCGCGATCAGTTCGCCGCTGATCGGTCCCTGGGTCAGCCCCAGATGACCGTGCCCGGTGGCGATGAAGATGCGCTCGTCGTCGACGCGATCCAGGATCGGCAACGAATCCGGCGTGCATGGGCGCAGCCCGGCCCAGTCCGAGACCGGCTCGCCGGCAAGCGAAGGAAACAGCAGCCGTGCCTGCGGCGCGAGCCCCTGGATCAGGGCCGGCCGCGACGCGCGTCCGGGTGCGGTCATCTCCTTGAATGCGGTCACCCGCACGCCCGAGCGCATCGGCGACACCACCATGTAGCGTTCCGCCCACAGGGTGGGTCTGCGCACGACGCCTTCCTGGCGCGGGTACATCGCGTGATAGCCGCGCGCCGCCGCGACCGGCAGGCGCAATCCGAACGGCCGCAGCAGTTCGCCGCTCCAGGCGCCCGCGGCAAGCACGATCTGATCGGCATGCACGTCGCCTCCCGAGGTGCGCACGCGATAACCCTCGCCTTCACGTTCGATCGCCCGCGCGCTGGCAATCAGCGTATCGGCGCCACGCGCACACAGCCAGTTGAACAGGCGCCGGCAGAATTCGCCCGGCTCCTGCACGAACAACGCATCGCGTTGCAGGACGCCATGCCGCGCGAACGCGGCCAGGCCAGGTTCCAGATCCCGCAGCTGCGCGCGGTCCAGCACATCAAAGGCCACGCCATGGCGCTGCATGTGGGCACGCGCGCCGGCCGCACGCTCGAAACCGGCGTCCTCGCTGTAGGCATGCAGGTAGCCGGTGGGACTGATCAGATCCAGCGCGCCGATCGCGCCGGCCAGATCCAGCCAGGCCGCGCGCGCGGCCCGGTTGAGCGCATGGGTCGCATCGATGATTCCGGCCAGCCGCGATGGATGGCCGGCGCGCAGGAATCGCAACAGCCAACCCGCGTAGTACGGCCATGCGCCGGCATCCAGCTTGAAGGGTGCGAGCGGATCCCGCAGCCCGCGCAGCGCCGGCCACATCATGCCGGGTGCGGACTGCGGCATCAGGTTGCCCACCGAGATCACACCGGCATTGCCATGGGAGGCGTCGCCCGCCGGCCCGCGCGGATCGATGAGCAGGCAGGTCAGGCCGCGCCGTTGCAACTGGAACGCGGTGGACAGGCCGACGATGCCGCACCCGATCACCGCGGCGTCGGCGACGCGCGGGTGGGGACGCCAGGGCAGGGAACTCATTGCACCGGAATGTCGTAGGCGGTGGACGGCGTGGGTTCCGGCTGGAAGGTGTAGTGCCACCATTCCAGCGGATAGTTGCGGAAACCCCTGCGCTCCATGGCCTGGCGCAGGCGTTGCCGATGGATCTTCTGTTCGCCGCCGATGCGCGGGTCGTCGGTGTTGGCCAGGGTGTCGAAGCGATCGAAGCCGGTGCCCATGTCCAGCAGTTCGCAGCGCGCGCCGTCGCAGCGTTCAAGGCCCAGGTCCACGGTGGCGCCGCGGCTGTGTCCGGACGTCTCGGCGATGTAGCCATCCAGCAGCTTCGACTTGTCCAGGTTGGGATAGAAGCGCGGCTTGGTCCGTTGATCCGCCGGGTCGCGGGCCCAGCGCACGAAGTCGCGCACCGCGCGCACCGGCCGGTAGCAGTCGAACAGGCGCAGCCGATAGCCGTCGCCGGCCAGATCCATGGCGACTTGCCGCAAAGCCTCCGCCGCCGGCCGGAGCAGGTAGCACTTCGGCGCCAGGTAGCCGTCCACCGGACGCCCGACGAAGTTGTCGTCGCCGGCGTAGCGGATCTCCAGGGTCGCTTCGGGAATCAGCCCACCGACGTCGACCAGATCGACCTGTTCGAAACGGGTGGCCTCCGACACCTTCACTTCGCCGGCCTGTGCGACCGCCATGCCCAGCAACAGCCATGCCCCCGCGCACCATCCGGTCCAGCCACGTCGCATGTCAGTCACACCCGCCCACCTGCTGGAAATCGAGGTCGGCGTAGTCATAGCTGAAATCGGCATCCGGATCGACATGGGACAGGGTCATGCGCGGCGCAACGCCGTCGCGCGCCGGATGGAACCGCAGCCAGGGCTCGGCATCGACGCTGTCGTCATCCCAGTCCACCAGCCAGCGATCGCCGAACTTCATCACCCGCCCGGCCAGCATCGGCGAACGCGCCGCCTCGAAGCGCACGTCCTTCCCCTGCATGCACAGGGACACGTCGCCAAACCAGGGATCGCGATAGCGGCCAACAGCCCCGGCCAGATCGCCGCCGGTCGCCGCGATCCGCGCCGAGGTGTCCGGCTTGCGCTTCTGCGCGGGCACCGCCGCGTCCTCGGCATCGATGGCGTCGGCGTAGTGGGCCACCGACACGGCCTGCGACGGCGCGGTGTAGTGCTTGGTCAGCACCTCGCCGAGCACCGCGCGCGCATCCTCGCCTTCGCCGTTGATCAGGATGACGATGCCGACCTTCTTGTCCGGCAGCAGGATGACCGAGGAATACATGCCCGCCAACGTGCCGGTGTGCGCGACCTTCCACACGCCGTCGACGTCGGACAGGCGCCAGCCATAGCCATAGGCGGAGAAATGGCTGTTGTCCCACTCGCGCATCCGCGCGGACACCGGCATCGGCATGTGCGCCGTCCACACCGCGCGCCGTTGTTCGGCGCTCAACCAGGCCGGTTGCCGATCCGGCGACAACCACATCCCGATCCAGGCCAGCATGTCGTTCAGGCTGCAGCGGATGCCACCCGCGGCCATCGAGGTGATGTCGGGCACGACGGCGCCGTCCTCGCGGATCGGCGTGTTGCCCATGGCCGTGCGCATGTGCGGCTGGGCGACGTTGCCGACCTGTTCGCGATTCCACGGGCCGACCTGGCAGCGGTTCATGCCCAGCGGTTCGAACAGTTCCCGTCGCACCAGCACGTCGTAGGGCGCGCCACCGGCCGCCGCCGCAACTTCGCCGGCGACCACGTAAAGCAAGTTGTCGTAGGCGTAATGCGAACGGAAGCTGTGGGTCGGCTTCAGATGCTGCAACCCGGCGATGATGTCCTTGCGGGTGAAATCGTTGGGCTCTGGCCACAGCATCAGGTCGCCGGCGCCCAGGCCCAGGCCGCTGTTGTGGATCAGCAGATCCCGCACCTGCATGTTCCGGGTCACCCAGGGATCATGCATGCGGAACTGCGGCAGATGCTTCGTGACGGGGTCATCCCATTTCAGCTTGCCCTGGTCGACCAGCCGGGCCAGCACGCCCGCGGTCATCGCCTTGCTGTTGGAGGCGATCTTGAAGAGGGTGTCAGGATTGATGGACCCTGGTCGGCCGGCCTGGAGTGTGCCGACGGTCTTCAGGTGGACGACCTTGCCGTCCTCGATCACGCCCACGGCGATGCCGGGAAGGCGGTAGCGCTCGACCGTCTGTTCGACGGCTTCGCCAAACCTGTCCGGTGCCTGCGCGGGGGCGGAGAAAGAAATCCCCGCCAGCAGGAGGCAGGGAAACAGGGGATTCACGCGCTTTCTTGTCTTTGGCATCCGTGTTTCCGTACCACGCGGGGCACTCCGGAACGAATCCGGAGTGCCGTGATGGCTCAGAAGTTGTAGGTCACGACCAGTTGCATGTAGCGCGGTGATTGCCAGACCGTACCCTGCCCGAAGTAGGGGAGGCGTACGCCGGGCTGGCCTTCGTAACGGGAATGCACGTTGACGACCGCCTGGTTGTTGAACAGGTTGTACACGGAGAGACGTGCCTTCAGGTCAACGCCCTCCACGGGCAACGTCCAGGTCACGTTGGCCCCCATGTCCCAGACCCAGGGCATGCGGCCGAATGCGCCGCGCTTGGAATAGACCAGTTCCCGCGTCGCCCAGTCGGAACAGTTCGATACGCACAACCAGCCCGAGCCGCCGCCGCTGAACTCGCCGGGACCGCCCGCCGCGCGATTGTCGTTCGGCCAGACCACGCCGAAAGCGGTGATGGGGCCGCCCGAGCGCGCCGAAAGCGTGGTACCGAAGCTCCACATTTCGTTGAGCTTGTAGCTGCCGCGCAGTTTGATCTGATGGCGGAAGTCATTGAAGAGGACGCCATTGCGCTCGTTGACGGCGGGATGGTCGTAGTACTGCACCAGGTTGGTGTCCGCGTAGCCGGTATCCGAGTTCACCGGGCCTTCGATGTTGCCTTCGGACTTCGACCACAGGTAGCTGGCATTGAATGCCCACTTGTCATCCCACGCGCGGTCCAGTTGGAACTCGACCGCCTTGTAGGTACGCCGGGGCTTCTTGTAGCCCATGATCGCGCCGCTGCCGGACGCGCGGTAGCCGTCCTTCGAGGAGTCGAAGGAAACCCAGTCGTTGGTGTCCGGGCACCATAGCGTGGTGCGCTCACCGGGGTTGATGATCGGCCAGTCTCCGGAGTACCACGGGCATCCCTCGACGTGGTTGATGCGCGCATCCTCCACCGCGCGGGTCACCTTGCGATAGGTGGCGTTGACGCCATACGACCACGCCTCGTTGATGGCCTGCTGGAAGCCCAGGATGAATTCATCCTGGAAGACCTGCTTGATGTCGCGGGCCACGGCGGTGCGGACGTCATCGGGCGCCGGAGCATTGCCTTCGGTATTGACCGGCCCGATCTGGGCACCGAGATTCGGAAGCAGGTAAGGCTCGCCGGTCACCGGATGCACCGCCTGCGTCCACCCGTTGAGCACGTAGTAGGTGTGCTCGTCCGTGGTGCCACCGCCGAAGTAGTCGGTTAGCTTGTTCGTCAGTGGAATGTAGTAACGGCCCGCGTTGCCGAACACCTTGGTGGTGCCGTCGCCCTTCATGTCCCAGCTGAAGCCGACGCGCGGCGCCATCATGTCGGAAAAATCGGCCTTGGCGAACGTCGCACCTGATGCCAGCTTGTTGTGGAACTTGTCGAACCGCAGGCCGAGATTCAGCAGCAGGTTGGGGGTGATGCTCCAGTTGTCCTCGATGTAGAACGCCTGCGCCTCGGTGGTGACCGGAGAGCCGGTGATGTAACGGCGCGCATCGACGATGCGGGTGACGCCGACGGGAACCAGCGCGCCATTGGGCAGCAGACCGCCAGCGGTCGCGGCCTGCGCCTGATAGCTCACGCCGTCGCCCGGATAGACCACCGAGCTCTCGGAATCCATGATCTCCTGGTCCACGCCGAAGCGCAGCAGGTGATCGCCCAGCGCCCACTCGAAATCCAGGCGCGAAGCTTCACGCTTGTCGTAGCGGCTGCTGATGCTGCTGTTGCTCGGATGACACCCCTCCGGCGTGGTCACCGGACCGAACGCGCCGGTGTAACTGCCGGAACGCGTGATGATGCTGCAGGAGGAATCCAGCGGCGTACCGCTGAGGGCACTGCGCTTGTTCACGCCGTGCATGGCCTTGGCGGTGAAGTTGCTGCCGAAATGCCCCGTGTAGGTCAGCGACCAGTTGTCGCCGCCCGAGCCCGCTGTGCTGCTTCCCGCCCAGGCGCCCCGTTGGCCCGTGGCCCAGTTGTAGCCGTACTTGTTGGTCTCCGAGTCGGACTTGTCGGAGAACGCAAGCAGCTCCAGCAGGTGATTGTCGTTGATCTGCCAGTCGAGCTTGGCGCCCCAGAAGTCATTGTCGCTTTCGGTGTACCAGGCCTGGGTCGTATCGATGTCTTTCGGCTTGCTGTTGCGGAGCTCATACATGGCGAAGAAGAACAGCCGATCCTTCACGAGCGGGCCTGATGCCCATACGTTCGTCTTGAAGAAGGCGTCCGTGTCACGGCTGGTACGCTCGCGCTCGTCGATCGTGCCGTCGCGATGGAAGTGGTCCTCCTTCGAGGACTCCCAGGACGCGGGTGCCAGCGTCACCTCCACGCCGGCATGGAACTCGTTGCTGCCTGATCGGGTGACGGCGTTGATGACACCACCGGTGCTACGGCCGAATTCCGCCGAGTAGCCGCCCGTCTTGACCTGGAATTCCTCGTAGAAGTTGAAGGGAACCGACGAGAAACCCTGGCGCCGATACGGGTCGGTCACGTTGAGGCCGTTGATGTAGACGGCATTCTCCGCCACCGACGAACCACCGAAGGAAAGGCCGCCGAAGGTTGCGCCCGAGTTCACCACGCCGGGAGCCAGCAGCGCGACCGAGCTTATGCTCTGGTCCACCGGAAGCCGCGCGATCTCGTCGCGCCGGATATTGGTCGCGGACTCGACCGAGCGGACGTCCACGCGGTTGACGACGCGCGAGCCCACAACCTGCAGGGCGTCCAGGTTCACCAGTCCGCCTTCGTTGCCGACGTTGACCGTGGTGGTGCCGCCCAGCGACACCGCGACGGAGATGGGCGTGCCCACATCCTGGCCGGCGCGCTTGACCTGCAGCTGATAGTCGCCGATCGGCAACTGGCTGAGGCGGTAGCTGCCATCGGCGTTGACGGTCACCGTTCGGCTCAGGCCGGTGGCCTGGTTGGTCACCGTAATCGTGTCACCCGCATTGGCACGGCCCGCCACCGCACCGTTGACATTCTGCGCCATCACCATCGGCGCCATCGACGCGATGCACGTGCCCAGCGCGATACATAGCGCCGCTTTCTTCAAGGTCTTGCCGTTCATCCCCGCTCTCTCCTGCTAGGTGTTGAAGTGATCCCGCCCGGTTTAGTGGTTGCCGCCCTCGATTGGCAGCATGGTCCATTCGAACTGGTAGTCCCATTGATCGAAATAGAGGTTGCCTCCGCGCCATTCGGCCTCGCCGCGCTGCGAATCCACCGTTTCCGAGCGGAAGTGCTGCTTGGCCGGCACCAATGGCCGCGAAAAGTCGTTGTTGAAGCTGATCCGGTAGGCATCGAGGCCACCGAAGTAGAAGTCGCGCAGGCCGGCTTCGTCGCTCTGCAGCGCGCCGGTGGTCACGTCCACCGGAACCCAGCCGTAGGGTGCCAGGTACATCCAGCCCCAGTCGTGCATGTTGTCGTAGCCGACCTCCTCGTCCGAGTAGGTCCAGCCCGATTGCCAGCGCGCGGGAATGCCGTTGTAACGCAGCAGCGTCATCAGCAGCAGGGTCTGCTGGCCGCAGTCGGCGTGGTCCGAATGCAACGCGTAGTCGCTGATGTTGGAAATGGTCGAGTATTCGCGCGCGCCACCCCAGGGTATGCGGTCCACCGCGTCGAACAGCTTCTTCGCGATGCGATACGGATTCTTCTCGTCACCGACCACCTGCGCGGAGAAGCGCTTGATGTCGTCGGTGAACACGATGTGCGGACCGCGCTCGGCCAGATACGGGGCCAGTTCCGGCGTCGCTGCCACCGGAACGACCTTTTCCGGATCGAGATCGAAACGGCGCGCGTGGATGGTCAGTTCGTAGCTGATGGAAAAGCGCGTTGGCTCGCCGGCCCGCGCGGTCTGCTCCAGATAGACGGTGCGCTGCGGCGTGCCCTCCGGCGCGATCGACGATTCCGCCGGCGCGCTTCCGACGAAGCGGATGTGGTCCTGCTGGCCCGGAATCGCCTGCGGATATGGAATCCACGCACGCACGGTCTCTCCGGCGGGCACGGCATCCGGCTTCACCAGCAGCGATTGGGTGACCCGCAGGCGACGCGGTGCGACGCTGTCGGCACCGGTGGCGCGGGCCTGTTCAAGCGCCTCGAGGTGATGCGGATGCAGTCGTTCGAACGGGCCTTCGGAGAACGGCTTCACCGGCGGCGCGCGGCGCGCGGCGACTTCCGGGTACAGCCGGATCAGGTTCGACACCGAACGGCTGAAGTAGCGCTTCTCGCCATCGATGGTCATGCGTTCGATGCGGTTGGCCTGGTCCCAGGCAGTGAATTCTTCCGGCTTCAGATCCGGAATCTGCTTGCGCAGCTGCGCCAGCACGTCCGCTTCGGTCAAACGGAAATCCAGGCGGATGCGGCGCATGCGCTCGCGTTCGTATTGCAGCGCATCACGCTGTTCATCATCCAGGCCCGGCTGTGCCAGCGCCTTGGCGATGGCCTGTTCTGCCACCGCGAAATGGCCCGCATCCACCTGGGCGACGATGGCCGGCGGCGCGGGTGACGGCAATTCGGCGGCGAGGCTGGACGCGGCCAGTGCCATCAGGAGTAATATCGGCCATGCAGTCGCACGCACGCGCACGGAACGCCCCGCACTCCGGTGCTCCCTTCGAATGGAATGGTTACGCTGGCCCCCGCTGGCGTCCACGTCGATCACTGGCCCCTCAGCCGACTGGTCACCGTTGTGTAACACGACCGGAGAACCCGGTCAATAATTTATTCTTGAATCTTTCAGAGAAAGAAGTAAATATTCCTCGGAACCGACCCGGCCGTTTGCCACCCGTGCAACGCCAGGCCATCGCATCCGTTCCGAGGGGAGGCAGATGAAACAACACACCGGTCCGGCCCGGCGCCACGCCGCGCAACCACACACCGGGCATGCCTCGCGTCCGACATCCCGTTTCCGAGGTGACCGCATGCGTTCCCTGCTGCTTTCCGTCCTGCTCGCCCTGCCGGCGAGCGGTCTGTTGGCCCGCGAGCCCGCTTCCGTGCTGCCGGTGCCGGCCCATGCCGTCATCGGCGTGGAAGACCGCCATCTCGACCCGCAATACTGGATCGACAAGCTGGCGCAACCGGACAGCGTCATCCTGGAGCCATACGCGATCGCCGCCCAGAACGAGCGCCTGCACGAACTGGATCGTTCGGTCCACGATGTCGAGGGCCTGCCGGAGCGCTTCAGTGCCGGGGACGTGCGCGAATGGGTAGGCAAGCTGTCCAGTGCGCCCGGCCGCACCCTGTACGACGTGAAGGGGCAGGCCATCGACAAGGCCACCCTTGACGGCATCGTCGCCAATGCCGCGCTCGATGCGGTGCCGGCGCAGACCGACACGCGTTACGCGCTGGTGGTCCGGCGCGCCGATCTGCGCACCTTCCCCACCCGCCTGCGCGTGTTCCGCGAGCCCGGCGACACCGACATCGATCGGTTCCAGGAGAGCGCGCTGTTCCCGGGCACGCCGGTGATCGTCCTGCACGAAAGCCGGGACCGGCAATGGTCATTCGTGATCAGTCCGCTGTACGCGGCCTGGATCGAGAACGCCTACCTGGCCGAGGGTCCGCGCGAGCAGGTGTTCGCCTATGCGCATCGCACCCCGACCCTGATCGTCACCGGGCCGACCGTGCATACCGTGCACACGCCGGAACAGCCCGGCGTGTCCGAACTGCAACTGGACATGGGCGTGCGCGTGCCGCTGCTGAGCGACTGGCCGGCCGACAAGCCGGTCAATGGCCAGCATCCGTATACCTCCTGGGTCATCCAGCTGCCGGTGCGCGGCGCGGACGGCAAGCTCGAACTGGTGCCCGCCTTGCTGCCGAAGAACGCCGACGTCGGCACCGAATACCTGCCGCTCACCCGCGCCAGGCTGCTCCGGCAGGGCTTCAAGTTCCTCGGCGAACGCTATGGCTGGGGCCATTCCTACAACACCCGCGACTGCAGCGGCTTCGTATCCGAGGTCTACCGCAGCTTCGGCGTGGAGCTGCCGCGCAACACCAGCGACCAGGGCGTGAGCCCTGCGCTCAACCGCATCGCCTTCACCGACAAGGACGATCGCGCCGCGCGCATGAAGGTCGTCCGGGATCTGCAGGTCGGCGACCTGATCTACATCCCCGGCCACGTGATGATGGTGATCGGCAAGGAAAACGGGCAGACCTACCTGATCCACGACACCACCGGCATCACCTACAAGGACGGTCGCGGCCAGCTGGTGCGCGCCTCGCTCAATGCCGTTTCGGTGACGCCGCTGGAGCCCCTGCTGGCCGGCGGCGACAAGACCTTCGTCGATCGCATCTACAGCATCCAGAGAATCCGCCCCTAAGGCCTCCATGAAAATCACCGAAATCCAGTTCGGCATGCTGCGCGTGCCGCTGAAAACCGCCTTCAAGACGGCGCTGCGCACGGTCGACACGGTGGAGGACATCGTGGTCATCATGCGCACCGACACCGGCCATGTCGGCTACGGCGAGGCGCCGGCCACCGCGGTCATCACCGGCGACACCCACGGCTCGATCATCGAGGCCATCGCACGCTTCATCAAGCCGCGCCTGATCGGCCAGGAAATCGCCAACCTCAACCACATCACCCATCTCATCCAGACCGCGCTGGAGCGCAACACCAGCGCCAAGGCCGCGGTCGAAATCGCGGTCTACGATCTGTTCGGCCAGTTGTACGGTGCGCCGCTGTACAAGATGCTGGGCGGTGGCGATCCGGTCATCACCACCGACATCACCATCAGCGTCGACTACATCGACAAGATGGTGGCCGACTCCATCAACGCGGTGGAGCGCGGCTTCGAATCGCTGAAGATCAAGGTGGGCAAGGACATCGGCCTTGACATCGAACGGGTCAAGGCGATCTATTCGGCGGTGGAAGGACGCGCGCTGCTGCGCTTGGACGCCAACCAGGGCTGGACCGCCAAGCAGGCGGTGTTCGCCATGCACAACCTGGAGGACGCCGGCGTCGTCCTGGAACTGCTGGAACAGCCGGTCAAGGCGCAGGACATCGATGGCCTGAAGTACGTCACCGACCGCGTGCACACGCCGGTGATGGCCGACGAGAGCGTGTTCGGCCCCACCGAGGTCATCGACCTGATCAAGATGCGCGCGGCCGACATCATCAACATCAAGCTGATGAAGACCGGCGGCATTTCCAATGCCGTCCGCATCGCCGACATCGCTTCCCTGTACGGGGTGGAGTGCATGATCGGCTGCATGCTGGAAACCAGCATCAGCGTGGCCGCCGCGGTGCACCTGGCGGTGGCCAAGTCGCAATCGATCACCAAGGTCGACCTGGACGGGCCCTCGCTGTGCCAGTTCAACCCGGTCGAGGGCGGGGTGATCTTCAATGAGTCGGAGATCTCCATCACCGACGCCCCCGGCCTGGGCATCCAGACCATCCACGGGCTGGAACTGATTCCGGTCTGACCCTGGACCGACGCGACGCAGGATGGGATAAAGAGCGCACATGCCGCCCCTGGTCAAAATCCGATCCGAACGCGACCACATGTCGGCCATCGAACGCCGCATCGCCGACTTCGTCCTCGAGAACGCCCACCTGCTGCGCGACTATTCCTCGCAGCAACTGGCCAGCGCATTGGGCATCAGCCAGTCCAGCGTGGTGAAATTCGCCCAGAAATTCGGCTTCAAGGGCTATCCGGATCTCAAGTTCTCGATTGGCGAGGCGGTCGCCCGTAACGGTGGCGCGCCACAACCGCGTCTGGCGGATGACACGGACGGAGCCGAGGGCGAGGCAAGCGCCTACCAGCGCCTGGAAGCCGGGCTGCGCCGGAGCAAGGCCGCCGCCGAAGAGGAAACCCGCCTGCTCAATCCGCCGGCCGGCATCGAGCACATCGCCAGCCTGATTCACGGCGCGGGCAAGGTGTTCGTCTATGGCCTGGGCGATGACGGCCTGTTCGCGCGCGAGTTCGCGATGCGGCTGTCGCTGCTGGGCGTGCTGACCGTGCATCACGCCGATCCCATCCTGATGATGAGCAACCTGTCGGCGACCCGGCCCGGCGACGTGCTGCTGGTGTTCTCGGAATTCGGCAAGCTGCCCACGCTGTCGCAGCTCAGCCGGCAGTTCCAGGATGCCGAGGGCAAGGTTGTCTCGATCACGCGGCACACCTCCAATCCACTGCGCGCGCACGCCGACGCCTCGCTGGTGGTCTCGGCGCATGACGCCGCGCCGCATGTGGAAGCATTGCTCTACCGTTCCTCGCTGCAGTACCTGCTGGACGTGCTGTTCGTCCTGCTGTGCCACCACCACGACGACCGCCACCGGCAGTTGAACATCAACCTGGAACGGATCCAGCACCTGCTGGATTCCTGATTCCCCTCCCGGAGCCGCCATGGCCTCTGCGTTCCATTTCGCGCTGTCAAACCTGGCCCTGGCCGCGGCCCTGGCTGCAGGGCCGGGTTTCCATCCATCCGCGCAGGCGACGCCTGCTGCCGCGAACACCCAATCAGCTGCGGCCTGGCAACAGGCGCAGCAACTGGTGCTGGTGATTACGCCGGACTGGAACGCCAGCGGCGGCCGCATGCAGACCTTCGAACGCGACGGCCAGGACTGGCGCGCGAAAGAGGCGCCGACGGCGGTCACCATCGGCCGCAGCGGCGCAGCCTGGGGACGCGGCCTGCATCCGGCGCAGGCGAATGGTCCGCAGAAACGCGAAGGCGACGGCAAGGCACCGGCAGGTGTGTTCACTTTGGGCGAGGCGTTCGGGTACGCCACCCGGCGCGATACCGGGCTGGCATATGCGCCCATGCGGGCGTCGCATTACTGCATCGACGTGCCCGCTTCCCCGCTCTACAACCGGATCGTCGACAGCGACCAGGTCGGCACCGCCGCGATCGAAGGTTCCACCGAGCCGATGCGCCGCGATCTGCATGTCGATGGCGACATCCGCTACAAGGAAGGCTTCGTGATCCAGCACAACCCCGACAACATCAGCGGCGCCGGCAGCTGCATCTTCGCCCACCTGTGGAAGGCGCCGGGCGAGGCGACCGCCGGCTGCACGGCGATGGCCGAGCCGGCGATGGATCGCCTGCTGGGCTGGCTGGATGAGAAGCGGCACCCGGTGTTCGTGTTGCTGCCGGAGGCAGAATACCGGCGCCTGCGTGCCGACTGGCAACTGCCCGCCCTCGCGGAGACCATCCCATGAGCGAGACGCCCGCATCCAATCCGGGTTTCGTCCGCGCGGTCAGCCGCTGGCAGATCGTCGGCCTGTCCATCAACGACGTCATCGGCAGCGGCATCTACCTGCTGCCCGCCGCCACCGCGGTCCTGCTGGGGCCGGCCAGCGTGTGGGCGGTGCTGCTGGCCGGCCTGGCGGTCGCGCTGCTGGTGCTGTGCTACGCGCAGGCCGCCAGCTACTTCGATCAGCCCGGCGGCAGCTATCTCTATGCGCGCGAGGCATTCGGTCCGTTCGTCGGCTTCGAAATCGGCTGGATGGTCTGGCTGACCCGCATCGCCTCCGCCGCCGCGCTCAGCAATGGCCTGGCCGACGCGGTCGCCCGTTTCTGGGCGCCCGCAGCCTCCGGTGGCGGCCGCCTGGCGGTGGTGGTCGGGTCGCTGGGCCTGCTGACCCTGATCAACGTCATCGGCGTGAAATCGGCGGCGCGCACCGGCGTGGCCCTGGTCATCGGCAAGCTGCTGCCGCTGGCGCTGTTCATCGCCATCGGCATGTTCTACATCGACATCGATCTGCTGCGCAACGGCGAGTTGCCGCCCCTGCGCAACCTGGGTGAAGCCGCCTTGTTGCTGTTGTTCGCCTACGCCGGTTTCGAGAACATCCCGGCCGCCGCCGGCGAGTTCAAGAACCCGCGCCGCGACGTGCCGTTCGCACTGCTGACCATGATCGCCACCGTCACGATCATCTATGCGGCGGTGCAGCTGGTCGCGCAGGGCACGCTGGCAGGCCTGGCGCAGTCGCAGACGCCGCTGGCCGATGCGGCGGGCAGCTTCAGTGGCGAGGGGCTGGCGCTGATCCTGACCGTCGGCGCGACCATCTCCATCCTCGGCACCAACAGCAACACCATGCTGTTCGGTCCGCGCGTGCTGTATTCGCTGGCCGAGGACGGTTTCGGCCCGCGCGTGCTCGCCAACATCCATCCGCGTTTCCACACCCCCGCCGTGGCGATCGTCACCCAGGGCGTGCTGGCGCTGGCGTTGGCGCTGTCCGGCTCGTTCGTGCAGTTGGCGCTGCTGTCGGTGGTGGCGCGGCTGTGCGCCTACATCGGCACCACCCTGTCGGTGCTGGTACTGCAACGCCGCTATGCCAATCATCCTGGCGCACTGAAATTGCCGGGCGGCCCGCTGATTCCGCTCGCCGCGCTGCTCCTCTCGCTGGGCCTGCTCGCAAGCGCGAATGTCGGCAACCTGATTGCCGCCGCGGTCGCGCTGGTGGTCGGCGCGCTGCTTTATCTGATGCGGCGCAAGCCGGTCGCCTCACCATAGCGGGCCCTGCGGTCAGCGTCCTTCCAATCGCGCTTTCATCAGCGCGATCTCCGCCTCCTGTCCGCGGATGATTTCCCCGCATAGCCGGCGCAGCTCCAGCGCGCGCAGGTCCGCCTGCCTGCACATCAGCAGCGCGCCCGCATGGTGCGGAATCATCGAACGCAGGAACTGCCGGTCACTGACACCCCACTGACCGCGTATCCCGCACCAGCACAGGATGCCAAGGACCAGGGCGCCCGCCAGCAGCAGCGCGTTGGCGCGGAAACTCGGGTACATCGCGCGCATCAGCCAGAGTTCGATCAGCAGCATCGGCGACACCATCAGCCCGGCCATGTACACCTGATTGATGTTGTGGAAGACATTGCCCGGTCCATCGACCATCGCGTACATCAGCGCGTACATGGCGATGAAGGAAAGCAGGGTCATCAACAGCAGGCGTCCGTACTGACCGTTTCCATGTGCCGACTTCGCAGGGGGTTCATGCCGGGATGCATGCATGGCGCGCTCCTCGTTGCCGATGGAATTTCACGCTAGGCCGCGCAGGGTCGTCGGCATGTGCATGAACCCGGTCCTGGATGCGAGGCCGGCAAGTCCGGAACGACGCGGGCAAGACGATGCCTCATGTGCCAGAAGTTCCGGATTTTTCCGCTGAATTTATGTACTGCTCAGTTTGATATTCAGGGCGCATTGAGGGCGCTAACGGATAATTCACATCACCAGCTGCGAACGGGCAATGCCTTCAGCGCTGGATACCAACTACAAAAATCGAGGTTTGAGCGTATGAAGAAGTCCTTGCTTGCCCTGACCCTGCTGGCCGCCCTGCCCTTCGCCGCCTCCGCGGCCGATGGCGTCTCCTACAACTACGTGGAAGGCGGCTACACCAAGACGAACATCGATGGTCCGGATTCCGACGGCTGGGCGCTGAAGGGTTCGGTGGCCATCCACCCGAACTTCCACCTGTTCGCTGATTACAGCCAGCAGGAAGTGGACGACGTGAAGGTCGACTTCGACCAGTGGCGCGTCGGCGTGGGCTACAACCACGAGCTGTCCAAGCGCGTGGATCTGCTGACCCGCGTGGCCTACGAGAAGGTCAAGACCGATCGCTTCACCACCCCGTCGGGCATCCGCGTCCCGGGCTTCAGCGCCGATGGCTACAGCGTCGAAGTGGGCGTGAACAGCGCGCTGACCAATCGCCTGAACGGCTATGCCCTGGCCGGTTATGAAGACGGCGACGATTACGACGGTGACTTCTACGGCCGCCTCGGCGCGCAGGTGAAGTTCACCCCGAACTGGAGTGCCGCGGCCGACGTGAAGATCGTCGACGGTGGCGACACCCAGTGGTTCGTCGGCCCGCGCTTCAGCTGGTAACCCAGGACGCACCACCGCCTCCCGCGGCGTGTCTCTCTCTCCCCACGTCGCGACCCGAAGCCCGGCCACAAGCCGGGCTTCTTTTTTGTTCGCGCTTGTCCGTCATGAACAGCGTTTGTCTTCCTTCTTGAATAAGGGCATCGAGCGAATTTCTGCTTCCAAGGCAGAAACAAATCCCCCGTCACCCGCTTCGCGGATGTCCGCCCCCTTTTTCAAAGGACGCTGACTAAAAAGGGGCCGCTCCTGTATACCTGTTGCAGTTGTCTTGCCTCCCCCTTCGAAGAAGGGGGACCGAGGGGGATTTGCTTTTGCTGTGCTTGAACACCGGACGCGCTTCCGCGCATCCACCGCGCCGCTAGCCGTCCTTCCTTCAGCGACCGAGCGTCGCGTTGTCCGCCCACGAAAAAGCCCGGCCATTGGCCGGGCTTTTTTTCCTTTCGGACCCCTCAACGCCTCACTTGAACAGCGTTTCCGGGTACTCCGGCTTCTGTTCGCGTGCCAGCAACTGCTGCAGGCCCAGCATGGGGGTGATCTCGCCGTGCAGAACGGCGCGAACCGCGCTGGAGATCGGCAGGTCGATATCGTGCCGTTCCGCCTGGCGCATGACCTCATCGGCGGCCTGCATCGACTCGACCACCTGGCCGATTTCGCGGATGGCGTCCTGGATCGGTTGGCCGCGTCCCAGCGCCAGGCCCAGCCGCCGGTTGCGCGACAGGTCGCCCGTGGCGGTGAGCACTAGGTCGCCCAGGCCGGCCAGGCCCATCAGGGTTTCCGGCTTGCCGCCGATCGCCGCGGCCAGCCGCAGCATTTCGTTGAGGCCGCGGGTGATCAGGCCAGCGCGCGCGTTCAGTCCGAGCTGCATGCCATCGGCGACGCCGGTGGCCACGGCCAGCACGTTCTTCATGGCACCGCCGAGTTCGGCACCCACCATGTCGTCGCCCGTGTAGGCGCGGAACGCCGGGCCGTGCAGCACTTCGGCCATCAACTGGGCGAACTCGGCATCGTGTCCGTGCACGGTGACCGCGGTCGGCAGGCCGAGCGCGACTTCCTTGGCGAAGGAAGGACCGGTGACCACCGCCAGCGGCACGTCCGCACCAAGGATCTCCTCGGCGACCTCGTGCAGGAAACGGCCCGAACCGGGCTCGAAGCCCTTGGTTGCCCAGGCCACGCCGGCGCCGGCCGGGCGCAGCGGCGCGATCAGCTTCAGCGTTTCGGTGAAGGCGTGCGACGGCACCACCACCAGCACCAGTTCGGCGCCGTGCATGGCGGTGGCCAGATCGGTGGTGGCGCGCAGGTTGTCCGGCAGCGCGATGCCCGGCAGGTAGCGCGGGTTCTCGTGCTGTGCGTCGATGGCGGCCGCGACGGTTGCGTCGCGACCCCACAGGACGACCTGATGGCCATTGCGGGCCATCAGCGTTGCCAGCGCGGTGCCCCAAGAGCCCGCGCCGAGGACGGCGATCCTCAGGGAATCAGCCATGCGTCACCCCCATCGGCGCGGTTCGCGCCACGACGGGATTGTGCCTCATGAATCAGGCGTTGCCCGCCGGTTCCGTGTTGGCCAGCTCGCCGCCGTCGGCCTGCTGCGCGGCACGCTGGCGCAGGGTTTCGGCGTACAGGGCGTCGAAGTTGATCGGCTGCAGGAAGAAAGGCGGGAAGCCGCCGGACTGGACCAGGTCGCTGACCAGCTGGCGGACATACGGGAACAGGATGTTCGGGCACTGGGTGCCGAGCAGCACGTCGACCGCCTGCGGCTCCAGGCCGACCAGACCGAAGATGCCGGCCTGCTGGACTTCCGCCACGTAGGCGGTCTTGTCGCCGGCCTTGCAGGTCAGGGTCACGCCCAGCACGACTTCGAACGCATTCTCGTTCAGGCGCTGCACGCGCTGGTTGAGGTTGAGCTGCAGGTCCGGCTGCACGTTCTCGGTGAAGATGGCCGGTGCGCCGGGGACTTCGAACGAAACGTCCTTGACGTAGATCTTCTCGACGGTGAACGCGGCGCCAGCTTCGGCCGGCGCGACGGCGCCATTGTTGGTTTCTTCGGACATTTCGGAACTCCGGGAATTCGGTTAACGGAAGGTAAAGAGGGTGATTATGGCATGTCTTGGCGGCGCGACCGCCCGGAATCAAGGGCGGCTCAGCGGCCCTTGACCAGCGGCAGGTCGGCCTGTTGCCACGCGGCGATGCCGCCATCCAGCCAATACACCTGGGTGAAGCCGGCCTTCTTCAGGCGCTTGGCCGCGTCCGCCGAGGCCTGGCCGTTGCGGCAGACCATCACCACCGGCAAGGCCTTGGCCGGGGCCAGCAATTTGCTTTCCGGGTCGAACTGGCTGGGCGCGACGTTGCGGCTGCCGGCGATGTGTCCCTTCTCGAAATCGCCGCTGGCCGACAGATCGACCACCAAGGCGTTCTCACGATTGATGAGACCGGTCAGTTCGGCCGGGCGCAGCGCCTTGTAGCCGCGGAACAGGCGGGCGACTTCGGTGTAGAGGATGACCAGGGTCAGGCCGACGAGCAGCAGCGACAGGACCGGACTATGGGCGACGAACGCCTGCAGTTTTTCAAAACTCACGGGAATACGCGGGTCAGGGCAAACCGCGATTGTCGCATAGCAGCGGGCTGCGGCGGGGCTACTCCCCCTCCCAGAAGTCGGGTAGCCCGCCCATCAGCCACCAGCGCTTGGCCTCCGCGTCCCAGCGCCAGCGCTCGCGATAGCGCAGGGTGCGTTCGGCCTGGGTGTGGCGGTTGATCACCCGGACCTCGATCAGCCGCACGACCACCTCGTCCGGCTCCACCAGGCCGGACAGGTCGCGATAGCCGGACACCTGGATCTGTTCGTAGCGCCGCAGCTCGAACTCGCCCATTGGATGGGCCTTGGCGTAGGCGGGCTCGACGAAGCTCCAGGCGCCTTCAAAATCGCCCCAGCGGATCGCGGCCGCGTAGGCATCCTGGGTTTGCTCCAGCTTGCCCTTCTGCCGCCCCCCGGCAGCCTGCACGCCGAACGCGACCACCGCCAGGGCCAGCAACAGCATCCACCGCAGGCTCATCCGCATCGGTTCATCTCCCCCACAGGTGCGTCCATCCTAACGCTTGGCGATGGCGACGAAACGGCCGCTCAGGGTGGTGGCCGCGCCGCCGTCCGGCAGGCGCACCACCGCCTCGACCTGGATCCGGGCGCGTCCGCGCTGCCGCAGGGTGGACAGGAAATCCTCGAACGATTCATCCGGCGCCAACCGGGCTTCGGCATGCAGGTCCGAGCGCAGCGGCGCGAGATAGCGGATGCTGCTGTCGGCCACGTAGACCTCGGCGGCCTCGCCGGCCATGTCCAGCGCCAGCGTCACCCGACCCCAGCCGGCCACCGTCATCAACGAGGTCAGGCTGCCGCCGAAGGCCGTTCCCTTGTCATTGACGTTCGCCGCCAGTGGCGCCGCTAGTCGCAGCACGCCGTCGGCATAGCCTTCGACCTCCACCTGCATGGCGGCCACGGGCGGCATGCCGCGGCAGTACGCACGCAGGTGATCCAGCGCAGCTTCGGCATTCATCACGGATAATCGGCCCATGGCTTCCGGTAAAGACGCAGGATGGTACGTGATCTCGCTGCGGCCGCAGGGCGCGCACGAGGCATTGCGCCGCGCGGCGGCGCGGCGCGGCGCGGCGCTGCTGGCGATCTCGCCGTGGCGGATTGTCCTGCGCGAGGACGACGACGCGCGCGACGCGTTGGCGCGCGCGCTGGACGCCGAACGCGTGCTGTTCACCAGCCCCGCGGCGGTGGCGGCGGCCGCGCGCCTGCAGCCGCTGCGGGCCCGCCGCGACCAGATCTGGCTGGCCGTCGGCAGCGGCACCGCGCTGGCGCTGCGACGCCAAGGCATTCCCCGGGTCAGCGCGCCGACGCGAATGGACAGCGAAGGCCTGCTGTCGCTGCCGGAGCTGCAATCCATCGCGGGCCAGCGGATTGGCTTCGTCACCGCGCCCGCGGGCCGCAACCTGCTGGCGCCCGGCCTGGAAGCCCGCGGCGCCGAACTGCTGCGGGCCGACGTGTACACCCGGGTCGACACGGTCCTGTCCCATCGAGGCCTGCGCGCGCTGGAGGACCTGCGGGCCCCGGCCTGCGTGCTGATCAGCAGCGGCGGCGCGCTGGAACGGGTGCTGGCACAGTTGCCCGAGACAACGCGCGCGAAGTTGTCGCGCATGCCGGCGGTCACCGCCAGCGAGCGCCTGTCCGAGCAGGCGGCGCAGGCGGGATTCAGCCGGATCGTCCTCGCCGCCGGACCACGCAACTCACAATTGCTGGACAGCGCGGAAAGCGCCCTGCTGCGGCCTGATCCGCTAGCATGAGCGCACGACGCCCGCCAGAACGACAACAAGGACGGTCGAGTGAACGACGAAACAACTTCTCCCTCCCGCCCCCGTACCGGCCGTGGCGCGTTCATCGGGTTGCTGGTGCTGATCGCGTTGGCGGCCGCCGCCACGCTGGGCTGGCGCGGCTGGAAGGCGCGTGATGCGCAGGCGCAGGCACGCGCGGCCGACGCCGCGCAGCATCTGGAGGCCATCGAACAACGGCTGGAATCGGTACGTCGGGATCAGCGCACGTTGACCCAGCGCGTCCAGGACGCGGCGGCGACCAACCGGATCCTGCGTGACGAAGTGCTGGGACTGGGGCAGCGCGGCGCGTTGCTGGAGGAAAGCGTCGCCAAGCTGGCCGATCCCAGTCGCCATGGCGCGCAGGCGCTGCGCCTGGACGAAGTGGAGATGCTGCTGTCGCTGGCCGGCCAGCGCCTGAGCGTGGCCGACGATCTGGACGGCGCGCGGCGCGCCTATGCGCTCGCCGCCGGCGCACTGGACGGCATCGATGACCACCGCCTGCTCAACCTGAAACAGACGCTCGCCCAGGAACGCCAGGCGCTGGATGCGCTGGGTGCGGGTCCGCGTGCGCGCCTGAGCCGGCAACTCGACGCTTTCGCCGCCGGACTGACGGGTTTGCCGCAACGCCCCGCTTCGTCGGCAATGGCGTCGGAGCAGAGCCGCTGGCAGCGCTGGCTGGCTCCGCTGGTGGACGTGCGTCCCAGCCGCCAGGCCGCGTTTGTCGCACCGTCCGATCGCAACGCCGGCGAAGCCGCGTTGCGCATCGAGATCAGCCTGGCGCATGCCGCCCTGGAGCGCGGCGACGCCATCGGCTTCCAGGCGTCGCTGAACCGCATCGATCAATGGCTGACCCGGTTGTGGCCGGATTCACCGGCACTGCGTCAGGGTCGCCAGCAGGTGGCCGCCATGCGCAAGCTGCCGCTGCGCGGCGACATCCCGCTGCTGGGCAGTACCCTGGAACAGTTGCGAAGCCTGCGCAGCGCCGGCTTTACCGCGCCCCCTCCCGCTCCCGCAGCGACCCGACCGGAGGCCACGCCATGAAGGTGTTCCGTACCACCGTCGTCCTGCTGATCCTGCTGGCCCTTGGCGTGTTCGCCGCGCAATGGCTGGCGCAGGAGCACACCCGCGATTTCGGCCGGGTGTTCGTCCAGTTCGGCGGCAATGATTGGGAGACCGACGTCCCGCGCGCGCTGTTGTCGCTGCTGCTGGTCGCGGGCGTGGCCTGGCTGCTGCTGAAACTGCTGACCCTGCCGTTCCGCGCGTGGGCGCGGCACCGTCGCAAGCAGGCGCGCGCGCGCCTCATCGAAGGGCTCGACAGCCTGCATGGCGGACATTGGAACCGCGCCGAGAAACTGCTGGAGCGCGCGGCGGAAGACGACGAGGTCGGCGCGATCGCACGCGTCGCCGCGGTGCGCGCCGCCGACGCGCGCGAGGACGATGCGGCCGCGCGCCGTCATTTGGATGCGCTCGCCCAGCGCAGCGCGACCGCGCATGCGCTGACCACCGCGGATCGCGCGCTGGCGCGGCAATCCCCGATTGAAGCCTTGACCGCGCTGGAATCGCCCGCCGCGCAGCCGCTGCCGCCGCGCGGCCTGGCCCTGCGCGCGCAGGCACTGACCCAGCTCAACCGCAGCGGCGAAGCCTATGGACTGCTCGGCGCGCTGAAACAGCAGCAATCCCTGTCGCCCGGCCAGCTCGATGCACTGGAAAAGGATCTGGCCGCGCGCGCGGTACGCGAAGCGAACGATGCCAATGTCCTGGCCGAGCGCTGGGAAACGCTGCCAAAACCACTGCGCAACGACCCCGCGGTGGTTGCCGCCTATGCCGAGCGCGCCGCCGCGATGCGCTGGGAGGACGCGGCGATACGCAGCCTGGAATCGGCCATCGACGCACGCTGGGACGAATCGCTGGTCGCGCTGTACGGGCGGCTGCCGGTGGGCAAGGCCGATTCACGCCGCGCCAGTGCGCAGCGCTGGTTGCAGGCGCATCCAGCCAGTTCCGCGCTGCTGGTCACGCTGGCGCGCCTCGCCCGCCAGCAGGGCCAATGGCCGCAGGCGCAGGAATTCCTGCACCGCGCGCTGGCACAGGGCGCCGGCGCCGAAGCTTGGGAAGAACTGGGCGACGGCTTTGCCGCCGCCGGCGACGAGGCGGGCGCGCGGCGCAGCTACGCCAATGCGCTGCGCGCGCAGCGCGGGGAAGCCTCGATCGAACTGCCGGGGCGCGACATGAAACAGAAGATCTTCGATGCCGCGGTGGTCGAGGAGCGCGACGAACACGGCTTGCCGAGACTGCGCGGCTGAAGCCGCGCGCCCGACACGCAAAACAGGGAATCAAGACGCGCGGGGGCGGCTTTCGGCCGCAGGCCATTGAGCGTGATCTCCGGCGCGATACTCCGTACGCCTTTTCGCGATGATCCCGCCCATCCGGAAAGGAGAGCGCCGGGACTGCGCTCCCACCCGGCTGATCTGTCCGGGCTCAGCGCTCGATGATCGCCACCACGCCCATGCCACCGGCGGTGCAGATGGAGACCAGGCAACGGCCGCCGCCGCGCTGCTTCAGTTCCTTGGCGGCGGTGGCGACGATACGCGCGCCGGTCGCGGCGAACGGGTGGCCGGTGGCCAGCGACGAACCATTCGGGTTCATCTTTTCCGGATCGATCCGGCCCAGCGGCGCGTCCAGGCCCAGGCGGCTGCGGCAATAGTCCTCGCTCTCCCAGGCACGCAGCGTGCACAGCACCTGGGCGGCGAAGGCTTCGTGGATTTCGTAGAAATCGAAGTCCTGCAACGACAGGCCGTGCCGCTTGAGCATTTCCGGCACCGCGATCGTCGGCGCCATCAGCAGGCCTTCGCCGTGCACGAAGTCGACCGCCGCCACCTGCGCGTCGCGCAGATAGGCCAGCGGCTCATGTCCATGCGCGCGCGCCCAGTCCTCGCTCGCCATCAGCACCGCGGCGGCGCCATCGGTCAGCGGGGTGGAATTGGCCGCGGTCAGGGTGCCGCGTCCGGAAGTCTTGTCGAACGCCGGCTTCAGCGTGGCGAGCTTCTCAAGCGAGGTATCCGGCCGCAGGATGTTGTCCCGCTCCAGGCCGCGGAATGGCGCGATCAGATCGCTGAAGAAGCCACGCTCGTAGGCCGCCGCCAGTTTCTTGTGCGAGGCGACCGCCAGTTCGTCCTGCGAATCGCGGGAGATGTTCCACTCCTTGGCCATGTCCTCGCAGTGATCGCCCATGCTCTTGCCGGTGCGCGGCTCGGCCACGCCGGGAAACTCGGGCTTGAGCTCGCTGAACTTGAAGCCCTTCACCAGCGCCTTGATCTTGTCCTGGGTGGTCTTGGCCCGATTGGCGGCGAGGATCCGCGCGCGCAGCTTCTTGCCGTAGACAATCGGCACGTCGGAGGTGGTGTCCGAACCGCCGCCGATACCGGATTCGATCTGGCCCAGCGCGATCTTGTTGGCGACGGTGATGATGCTGTCCAGGCTGGTTCCGCAGGCGCGCTGCAGGGTGATGCCCGGGGTCAGCGGTGACAGGCCGGAGGACAGAGTGGCTT
Organism: Pseudoxanthomonas sp. 68-E7; assembly: GCF_057773145.1. Lineage (NCBI taxonomy): Bacteria > Pseudomonadati > Pseudomonadota > Gammaproteobacteria > Lysobacterales > Lysobacteraceae > Pseudoxanthomonas > Pseudoxanthomonas sp. 68-E7. The sequence continues at coordinate 136,637 of NZ_JBYMTI010000003.1, forward strand.
CACGGCCCAGGTTCCAGTCGCTGGAATGCTTGATCACCGCGCCCATCGCCACTTCGCCGAGCTGCTGGCCGTGCAGGCCGAAGCGTTCGACCAGCGCACCGAGTGTGCGTACCGACATGCCCAGGTTGCCCACATCCGCGTAGGCGGTGTTCTGCCGGCAGAACGGAATGCGGACGCCACCGAGGATGGCGACGGGGCGGGCGGCTGGCATGGAGGACCTCATCACGGTGCAGTGGTTCGGAAGCCGCGGCGGCGGCAGGCATAATGCGAGAGTGTAATGCCCCCCTCCATCGCCGCCAAACCGAGATATGACCGCTTCCGCAACGACCGCCGACGTGAAGGGATTCCTGGCGCTGGAACTCTCCGCCGGAACCGCGCCCGCGCAGGCCGCGCTCCGGCCCACCGATGCCGCCGTGCTGGTGGAGCGGATCGGCCGCGATCTGGCCACGCTCGTGCCCGCCGTGCGCGATCTGGATTTGACCCTGGCGGCAGCGCATTTCGATCCCGCCGAGGCGCTGCGCCCCGGTTGGCCGCTGCATCGCCGCCTGCAGGAGCTGCACCAGCGCGCACCAGGCCGCAACAGTGGGCCGCGGATGATCGCGTTCGGCGCGGACGAGCAGGGCGAAGTACCGCAGCCCTTTGCCGCCGACGGCGATCTCGGGGGCGGCCCGCTGCGCGTGCTTCCCTTCATGATCAGCGGCGAACACCATACGGTTTCCGAGGTTGCCGAACGGTTGGAAGAAGTGCTGCTGGAAACCGGCATGGCCCAGGCCGATACCGCGCTGCTGGCGCAGCAGGCCTTCGGCGCGCAAATCGAACATGCGCGCTACCTGACCCTGCACGACCTCGCCGCGATGACCGCCATGCAGTATGGCCATGGCGGCCTGGAAGCGTTGTGGCCGGTCATCGAGACCGCCTTGCTGGCGCCGGAACGGGATCAGTGGCTGGACGCGCCGCCCGAGCCGTTGCTGCGCTACATGGGCGGCGAAGTGCATATCGCCCTGCTCGAACCCATGGCCTGGCGCGCGCGCTACGCTCCCCAGGAAGCCACCGAGGAGCGCCTGGAGCGCGCGTACAACCATTTCCTGGCCCGCCAGCAGCAATTCGCCGCGGTGCTGGAAGCCCACGGCATTCCGGTGCTGTTCGCGCATTGCGCAGGCAACGCGGATCCGCGCGCGGCGCTGGATCAGCCCTGAGATCGGCCCCGCGGGAACCGGACGTTCCCGCGCAGGCCATTCATCGCCGCCAGTTCGCGAGGAACGGGCGGCGCGAAACCCTTACTGGGTGACGGTGATGATGCCGCACGCCACGCGCGCGCCGGCGTTGCCGGCCGGCTGGCTGGTGTAATCATCCGGCGCGCCGTGCACGATCAGCGCGCGGCCGGCGATGTCGTTGGCCGCTCCGCCACCAAGGGTGACGCCGGTGAGGTGCACGTTGATGCGCGCCACGCCCTCGGCATTGGCGGCGACGTTGTCCATGTCGCCGGCATGATGCGCGCCGCCGCCCGCCTTGCCGTGGGCGCTGCCGGTCGGGTTGAAGTGCGGACCCGCGCTGCTGGCGTCCACCGCACTGCAGTCGCCCTTCTCGTGCACGTGGAAGCCATGGGTGCTGTTGGCCGGCAGGCCGCCGACTTCGCCGGTCAGGTGCACGCCATCGGCCATCGGCACCAGCGTGATCTTGCCGCTGACCAGGCTGCCCGACGCCGAGGCCAGATTGACGATGCCCTGCTTGGCGGTGCTGGTGGCCGCCGGTGCGGCAGGCTGTTCGGCCGGCTTGGGATGGCTGCCGCAGGCGGCGAGAGCGAAGGCGGTGGCGGCGGCAAGCAGTGCGGTACGCATGGTCATCTCCTGAAAGCGTGAGCCCGCAAACGTAACCCCAGCTTCATTCAGGTGCAATGAAGTCAGCGCCGCTTCCTGCCGGGACCGAGCTTGCGGGTCACCGTGTTGCGGCCCACGCCCAGGCGTGTGGCGGCCTCGGCGCGCCGCCCCTGGGTGAACTCCAGGGCCACTTCCAGCAGGGTTCGATCGAAGCGTTCGCGCGCCTCCGCATGCAGGCCGTCGACACCTTCGGACAGGCGCGCGCGCGCCCACCGGGCCAGCGCCTCGTCCCAGCCGGCGGCGGCGGCGGAAGCAAGCGGGGAGGTTCCGCGCGGCAGCACCGCGTCCAGATCCGCGCCGGTGATGACGTCGCCCGGTGCCAGCGCGGCCAGCCGCCAGCAGACGTTTTCCAGTTCGCGGACATTGCCCGGCCAGGCATACGACTGCAGCTGCGCGACCGCCGCGTGCGAGAAACGCTTGGGCGCGATGTCCAGCTTGCGGGTGGCCGAGGCGAGGAAGTTCTCCGCCAGTTGCGGCACGTCGGCCAGGCGCTCGCGCAGCGGTGGCAACTGCAGGCGCACCACGTCGAGGCGGTGCAGCAGATCGGCGCGGAATCGTCCGTCGGCGACCAGCACTTCGAGATGCTGGTGGGTGGCCGCGATCACCCGCACGTCCACCCGGATGAGCTCGCGCCCGCCGACCCGGAAGAACTCGCCCTCGGCCAGCACCCGCAGCAGGCGGGTCTGCAACGGCAGCGGCATGTCGCCGATTTCATCCAGGAACAGGGTGCCGCCGTCGGCCTGTTCGAAACGACCGATGTGGCGCTTTTGCGCGCCGGTGAAGGCGCCGGCCTCGTGGCCGAACAGTTCGCTCTCCAGCAGTTCGGCCGGAATCGCGGCGGTATTGAGCGCGACAAAGGGCTTGCGCGCGCGCGGCGATTCCTGGTGCAGCGCGCGGGCGACCAGTTCCTTGCCGGTACCGGTTTCGCCATTGATCAGCACCGACAGCGGCGCCTGCGCCAGTCGGCCAATGGCGCGGAACAGCGCGCGCATCGCCGGTGTATCGCCGATCAGGTGCGGCGTCCCCTGCGTCGATGCGCCGGGCTCGGGCGCGGGCGCGGCTTCCTCCTCGGCATCCGGCAGCGCGCGCGCGGCCAGCGCGACCGCGTCGTCCAGATCGAACGGCTTGGACAGGAACTCATGCGCGCCGCCGCGGAATGCGCCGGCGGTGCTGGCGACGTCGGTGTAGGCCGACATCACGATCACCGGCAGTTGCGGGTGCGTGGCCTTCAGCCGGTCCAGCAGGACCAGGCCGTCGTCGCCGGGCATGCGCACGTCGGTGAACAGCAGATCCGGCGCGCCGCGCGCGCCCAGCGCCTGCAACGCGGCGGCGGCGCTGTCGAAACCGTCGACGTCGTAGCCGGCGTCGCGCAGCGCGGTGGCGAGGACGAAGCGCACCGAACGATCATCGTCGACCACCCAGATCCGCTGCGCGTGGGAAGGCGCGTCAATGGACATGGCGTTCCTCTTCGCCGTCGCCGACCTGCGGCAACAACAGGGTGAAGACGGTATGCCCGGGACGGGAGCGGTAGGTCAGCGTGCCGCGATGCTCGCGCGCGACCTGCTGGGCCAGGGCCAGGCCGAGCCCGCTGCCCTCTGCGCGCCCGCTGACCAGCGGCAGGAACAGGTGTTCGGCCAGTTCCTCGGGCACGCCGCGGCCGTCGTCGATGATTTCCACCCGCAGCGCCATCGCGTGCAGGTGGTCGTGGATGCGCAGGCCGTGCTCAACCCGCGTGCGCAGGATGACACTGGCGGCGCCGGCCTGGATGGCGTTGCGCACGAGGTTCCAGACCGCCTGGGTCAGCCGGTCGGCGTCACCGGGCAATTCCGGCAGGCTGGGGTCGTAGTCGCGCTGCAGGCGCACCGACCAGCCGCCTTCGGTTTCGGCCAGGCGCAGGACCCGCTCCAGCACCACGTGGATGTTGAGCGGTGCGTGGGGTCGCTGCGGCGCGGGCGACAGCAGCTGATCCAGCAGGGTGTTGAGGCGGCCGATCTCCGATTCGATCAGCTCGATGAGTTCGCGCTCGTCGTCGTTGTCGGCGCGCTGGCCGGCCCGGCGGGCGAGCAACTGCGCGGCCCCCTTCAGTCCAGCCAGCGGATTGCGCAGTTCGTGGGCCAGGCCCTTGAGCGCCGCGCCGAGCGCGCTCGGCAGCACTTGGGTGGGATCGGGCGCCGGAAACTCGTCCACCGGGTGGGCCTCCAGCAACCAGCCGCCGCCCTCCCGCCGCGACAGCCAGCCCTCGGCGAAACGCGGGGCCTCGCCGGGCATGCCCAGCGCCATGCGATGCAGGCGCAGCAGTTCGTGGTCGGTGTTTTCCAGGAAGCGCGCCATCGCGTCGCCCTCCATTTCCAGTGCCGCCAGCGGCTGGCCCTGCAGGCGGCGGGCGCTCACGCCCAACCAGCGGGCGAACGCCGCGTTGACCCCGGCGATGTGGCCGGAGGCATCGGCCCAGGCCACCGGCGTGCTGAGCGCATCGGGGGTGGGTGCGGGGAACATGGAAAAAGTCACCGGGGCCGACATTGCACCAGTTTAGTGCAAAGTCGGCCCGGTGGCGGGGTCAGGCCTCGTATGCCGACTCACCGTGGGAGGTGATGTCCAGGCCCTCGCGCTCGGCTTCCTCGGGCACGCGCAGGCCGAACACGGCCTTGGCGATCAGGAACGACACCACCGACACCACGCCGATCCAGACGATGGTGATGCCGACGCCCAGCGCCTGGATGCCGACCTGGCTGGCGATGTCGTAGCCCTCGCCCTTCACTCCGCCCAGCGAGGCCGCGCTGAACACGCCGGTGAGGATCGCACCGACAATGCCGCCCAAGCCATGCACGCCGAACACATCCAGGCTGTCGTCGGCACCCAACAAACGCTTGAGCCCGTTCACGCCCCACACGCAGATCACGCCGGCGGCGAGGCCGATGACGATCGCGCCGAACGGTCCGACCGTGCCGCAGGCCGGGGTGATGCCGACCAGGCCGGCGACCGCGCCGGAGGCCACGCCCAGCGCCGAGGATTTGCCCTTGGTGACCTTCTCGGTCGCCGCCCAGCCCAGGATTGCCGCGGCGGTGGCGAGCAGGGTGTTGAGGAAGGCCAGCGCCGCGCCGGCGTTGGCTTCCAGGTTGGAGCCGGCGTTGAAGCCGAACCAGCCCACCCACAGCAGCGAGGCGCCGACGAAGGTGAAGGTCACGTTGTGCGGCTTCAAGGCCTCGCGCCCGAAGCCGACGCGCTTGCCGACGAAGTACGCGCCGAGCAGGCCGGCCACGCCCGCGTTGATGTGCACCACGGTGCCGCCGGCGAAATCCAGCGCGCCCTTCTCGAACAGGAAGCCGCCCGCCGCCCACACCATGTGCGCAAGCGGCAGGTAGCCGAAGGTGAACCACAACACCGAGAACAGCAGCACCGCGGCGAACCGCACGCGCTCGGCGAAGGCGCCGACGATCAATGCGCCGGTGATGCCGGCGAAGGTCGCCTGGAACGCGACGAACACGTATTCCGGCAGGCTCACCCCGGCGCTGAAGGTGGCGGCCAGCGAGTCCAGGGTCACGCCTTTCAGCAAGGCCTTGTCGAGATTGCCGATCCATGGTCCCTCGCCCGAGAACGCCAGGCTGTAGCCGTAGAACACCCACAGGATCACCAGCAGCGAAAATACGGTGGCAACCTGGATCAGCACCGACAGCACGTTCTTCGAACGCACCATGCCGCCGTAAAACAGCGCCAGACCGGGCACCACCATCAGCAGCACCAGCAGGGTGGACGTCAGCATCCAGGCAACGTCGCCCTTTTCCACCACCGGCGCGGGATCCGCCGCCGCGGCGGCTTCGGCCGGTGCGGTCGCCGGTGCCGGCGTGGCCGCCGCCACCGCGGGAGGCGTGGTTTCGGTGGTTGCCGGGACACTGGCGGCGGCGGCTTCCTGCGCCGGTGCCGGGGCCGGATCCTGCGCGAACGCACCGGCCGCAAAGCCCATGATCACCACGCCGCACACGGCGGCCAGGCACAACGCTTGCGCACGGGCTTTCCACCCGTCGAACAGTCGAGTCTTCATGTGGGGGCTCCGAGTGTTTTAGAGCGCGTCCGCGCCGACTTCGCCGGTGCGGATGCGGATGACCTGGTCGATGGTGGTCACGAAGATCTTGCCGTCACCGATCTTGCCGGTACCGGCGGCCTGCTGGATGGCCTCGATGACCGCCTCCAGGCGCTCGTCGGTGACGACGGTTTCAATCTTGATCTTGGGCAGGAAATCGACGACGTACTCGGCGCCGCGATACAGCTCGGTGTGGCCCTTCTGCCGGCCGAAGCCTTTGACTTCGGTAACGGTGATGCCGGACACGCCCGCCTGCGACAAGGACTCTCGGACCTCGTCGAGCTTGAACGGCCGGATGATGGCGGTGATCAGTTTCATGCGCATACCCCGATGGTGGATGGAACCGGCCGGCCGCAGCCGGCCGGTGGTTTCAGGACACCCGTGCGCGCAGCCCCCTGGCGGCGAACACGTTCTCGGTGCGGAACAACCCATGAGCCGCACCGGCCATCACCGCGATGGCTCGCGGTGACGGACGGTGACGTGGGAGGGAGTGGCGGCTCATGGATCTCTCCTGTGTTGCACTGTCTTGCGTTCCCCTGTGTTGCCGGTGTTGCGATCTCCTTGAAGCGTGGCGGCTCCCCGGCTCCCCAGCCGGGTCGAGGTGCGGCGATGGCGACGGGTGGGAGGGGTTTTCCGTAGCCAGCGCCGCGATTGCGCAGGTGCCGTCGTACAGCTGGTATTCCAGCGGGTGGGTGGCCGCGCGGAACTTGGTCACTTCCTGCATCTTCAGCGCGATGTAGCCGTCGATGAAGTCGTCGCTGAACACACCGCCGGCCTTGAGGAAGTCGCGGTCCTTGTCGAGTGCTTCCAGCGCCTGGTCCAGGCTGGAGCAGACCTGCGGGATGTTCTTCTCTTCTTCCGGCGGCAGGTCGTACAGATCCTTGTCGCTCGGCGCGCCCGGGTCGATCTGGTTACGGATGCCGTCCAGGCCGGCCATCATCAGCGCGGCGAAGGTCAGGTAACCGGTCTGCAGCGGATCCGGGAAACGGATTTCGATGCGGCGGGCCTTCGGGTTGGACACCCACGGAATGCGGCAGGACGCCGAACGGTTGCGGGCCGAATAGGCCAGCATCACCGGCGCCTCGAACCCCGGCACCAGGCGCTTGTAGCTGTTGGTGCCCGAGTTGGTGAAGGCGTTGATCGCGCGGGCATGCTTGAAGATGCCGCCGATGTACCACAGCGCCATCTGCGACAGGCCACCATAGCCGTCGCCGGAGAACAGGTTGGTGCCGCCCTTGGCCAGCGACTGGTGCACGTGCATGCCGCTGCCGTTGTCGCCGACCAGCGGCTTGGGCATGAAGGTCGCGGTCTTGCCGTTGCGGAAGGCGACGTTCTTGATGATGTACTTCATCGTCAGCAGCTCGTCGGCCTTCTTGACCAGCGAGTTGAACTTGGTGCCGATCTCGCACTGGCCGGCGGTGGCGACTTCGTGGTGGTGCACTTCGACTTCGATGCCGACCTGCTCCAGGGTCTTGCACATCTCGGCGCGGATGTCGTGCAGGGTGTCGGCCGGGGCGACCGGGAAGTAACCGCCCTTCACGCCCGGGCGATAGCCGCTGTTGCCGCCTTCGTACTTGGTGCCGCTGTTCCAGGCTGCTTCCTCGGAATCGATCTTGAAGAAGGTGTGGCCCATCTCGTTGGCGTAGCGGACCGAATCGAAGATGAAGAATTCCGGCTCCGGACCGAAGAACGCCTGGTCGGCGATGCCGCTGGACTTCAGGTACGCCTCGGCGCGCTTGGCGACGCCGCGCGGGCAGCGCGAGTAACCCTGCATGGTGGCCGGGTCCAGCACGTCGCAGGTCAGCACGATGGTCGGATCGGCGGTGAACGGGTCCAGGAAGGCGGTGCTGGCGTCGGGCAGCAGCACCATGTCGGATTCGTTGATGCCCTTCCAGCCGGCGATGGAGCTGCCGTCGAACATCTTGCCGTCCTCGAACAGCGAGGGTTCCACGATGTTGACCGGGAAGGTGACGTGATGCTGCACGCCGCGGACGTCCGCGAAACGCAGGTCGACGAACTCGACCTTGTTGTCCTTGATCAGCTTTTCAACATTGTCCGCAGACATCTTGGAACCTCGGGTTGGTAGGAACGTGCCTGTTCTTCAGCAAGCAGCATGCCAACCCCGGATTTACCGCAAGTGATTGTTTTCAAATGGCTTCCTTTCTGCCGCGATCATCCTGGAGCACCTTTATGGTGCTTTTTTTTCAGGTGGCGCACCGATATGGAGCAATGCGAATCCACTATCCTTGTCGTTCCACGCCCAGCCACCCGCACCCATGACCGACCTGCTCGCCGCGCTTCTGCTCGGCATCATCGAAGGCATCACCGAGTTCCTGCCCATCTCCAGCACCGGTCACCTGCTCATCGCCGAGCGCTGGCTCGGCCACCGCTCCGACTTCTTCAACATCGTCATCCAGGCGGGCGCCATCCTCGCCATCACCCTGGTGTTCCGGGATCGCCTGTGGGAGCTGGCGCGCGGCTGGCGCGAGCCGGCCAATCGCGACTACCTGGCCAAGATCGCCACCGCCTTCCTGGTGACCGCGCTGGTCGGCCTGCCGGTGCGGCTGGCCGGCTGGGAACTGCCCGAGACGCTCACCCCGATTGCCTGGGCGCTGATCCTCGGCGGCGTGTGGATGCTGGTGGCCGAACATTTCGCCGGCAAGCGCGGCGACCAGCCCGACATCACCTGGAAGGTGGCGGTGCTGGTGGGGCTGGCGCAGGTCGTGGCCGGTGTGTTCCCCGGCACCTCGCGTTCGGCCGCCGCCATCTTCATGGCGATGCTGGCCGGCACCAGCCGGCGTTCGTCGGCCACCGAATTCGTATTCCTTGTCGGCATCCCGACCATGTTCGCCGCCAGCAGCTACGCCTTCCTGGAACTGGTCAAGGACGGCGCCATCGGCAGCGAGAACTGGGGCGAGGTCGGCCTGGCCTTCGCCGCCGCCACGATGACCGGCTTCATCGTCGTCAAATGGCTGCTGGCCTATATCAAGTCGCACCGCTACACCGGCTTCGCTTTCTACCGCATCGTTTTCGGCGCGCTGCTGCTGCTGTTGATGCCCGCCGGAAGCTGAGCCACACCAGCGCCATGCGGTGACCCCGGGGATCGGCGCTTCCCCAACGGCACCTGAGCGGCGTGGGTCGATGACTCACCCCGTCCCGGATCGCCATCCGTTTGCATTGGTCACCCTCAAGGAGAATCCCATGAAACGACTCATCCTGCTCGCCCTGCCGATCGCCCTGGCCGCCTGCGCCAAGCCCGCACAGGACACGCCGGCTCCGGCCGCCGAACCGCCCGCGGCCACCGCGCCGGCCGCCACGCCCGCACCGGCCGCGCCCACCGGCGCCGCCGCGCTGGGCGCCTATCACTGGCGCCTGCAGGACGCCAAGGATGCGCAGGGCAAGCGCATCGACGCGCTGTTCGCGCGCGCCGATCAGCCGCTGACCCTGGATTTCGCCGAAGGCCGCCTGGGCGTGAGCAACAGTTGCAACCGGATGGGCGGTGGTTACACCCTGGAAGGCGACAAGCTGACGGTGTCGAGCATGATGTCGACCCAGATGGCCTGCGCCGACGGCAAGCTGATGGCGCTGGACGGTGAAGCCGGCAAGCGACTGGAAGGCAGCTCCACGCTGGCCGTGCAGGCCGGCGACGAAGCCCGCCTGACCCTGACCAACGCCGCCGGCGACGTGCTGACCTTCGCCGGCGAACCCACCGCCGAAACCCGCTACGGCAGTCCCGGCGAACAGGCGTTCCTGGAAGTCGCGGCCGAAACCAAGCCGTGCAGCCACCCGCTGATTCCGAACAAGCAGTGCCTGCAGGTGCGCGAGATCCGCTACGACGACCAGGGCGTGAAGTCGACCGGAGGCGAGTGGCAGAACTTCTACGAGGACATCGAGGGTTACACCCACGAAGCCGGCATCCGCAACGTGCTGCGGGTGAAGCGCTTCAAGCGCAACCCGGTGCCGGCCGACGCCTCCGACACCGCCTACGTGCTGGACATGGTGGTCGAATCCGAGAGCGTGAAGAAGTAAGGCGCGACCGCCGCGCTGCGAAAGGAAAAGCCGGGCCCGCAAGGGTCCGGCTTTTTTTCCGCTCAGCGCAGCCGCGGGTTGAGCGTATAGGTGCCCTGCACTTCCGCCTCGGCCAGGGTGTGTCCCTGCACCGCGCGCCGCACGTCGGCGGCAGTGAAGCGGGCGGGCACGTCGAGTGAGGCGACGTCCAGTGCGTACAGCTTGAAAAAGTAGCGATGCACGCGCTGATCGTTGAACGGCGGATAGGGGCCGTCGTAGCCGAGGTAATCGCCGCCCATCTGCGCGTCGCCGGCGAACCAGCCGGTGTAATCGTTCAATCCCTGGCGCGCGCCGGCCGGGCCGGGCGGCGACGCCTTGCCGCGCGCGGTGACGCCGTCACTGCAGCTGCCGGCCGCGATCTCGCGCACCTCGGCGGGAATGTCGATCATCGTCCAGTGGACGAAATCCGCGCGCGGCTGGTCGTGCGGAATCTCCATGTCCTCGCGCCCCACCGTTTCGGCGACCGTCGGCGCATCGGGATCGATGCACAGCAACGCGAACGAGCGTGTTCCGGCGGGTACGTCGTCCCAGGCCAGGTGCGGATTGCGGTTGCCGGCGAATCCGTCGGGCCGGCCCATGGCGAACTCGGCGGGAATGGGCTGGCCGGCGTCGAAACTCTGGCTGCGGATGCGCATGCGCGGAACTCCTCGGTGAGGTTGAACGGCCGCCATGGTAACGCGTGGCGAATCAGGCGTCGGGGAGCGCCGCCTCCAGGCGATCGGCCACCCAGCGCTCGGCGAAACCATCGCAGGCGGCATTCTCGATGAAGCCGCAATGCCCGCCCCACGGCGCGATTTCAAGATGCGCGTTCGCGGGCAGGTGCCAATGCTCGAAATCCTCGAACGGAATGACCGGATCATCCTGCGCCATCAGGATGTCCGACGGAATTTCCAGCCCGGCCAAGCGCTCTCCGGCGATCGAGTAACCGTCGAAGTAGGCCTCCAGCGATCCGAACCCGGTGTGGCGCTCGGCCACCCAGCGCATCAGCCCGCGCATGTCCTGCGCCAGCACCGCATCGTCGTAGCAGTGGCGTTCCGGAAACAACTGGCGCTTGCGCAGCAGCGAACTGCGCCACTTGCGACGGAAATACCAGTCGTAGATCTGCAGCCCGTTCTCGATGTAGTCCATGGTCCGGTGCGGATCCAGCAGCGGGCATACCGCGGCCACCCGTCGCAGCGGCAGGCCGGCCTGTTGCGCGCGCAACGCCACCCGCAAGGCGAAGTTTCCGCCCAGCGAATAACCCGCCAGCACCATCGGCCGGGCCGGGTAGCGGGTCGCGACGTCCCCCACCGCATGGACCACCTCGTCGATGCGGTTGGAGTGGAACAGTTCCTCGTTGAGGTGGTGGGTATCGCCGTGATCGCGGAAATTCAGCCGGAACACATCGAAGCCGCGCAACAGCAGCTCGGCCGCGGTCATCCGCATGTAGCTGGAATCGGCGCTGCCCTCCCAGCCATGCAGCAACACCGCCAGCGCGCGTGGAGCGCGGCCGGGGACTTGGCTGTGGAAACCCTGCAGGCGCACGCCATCACCACCATCGACGATGACCTCGACATTCGTCGCACCGACGCGTTGCAGCGCGTGCACGCCACGCCTGCGGCGGATCAGGCTGGAACCCAGCACCGACTGCACGTGCGGGTTGCGCAGCCAGCGGGGAGGTCGGTAGTCAGCAGCGGTCAACATCGACGGCAAGCCATGCCCGTGGGGATGGGCGCATTGTCGCTCCAGAACAGCCGCCGCGCGAACACCGCGCGGCGGCATGCAGCGTTCCGTCAGGCGGCCCGGCGCGCCGCATCGTCCTCGACCACCGCGGCCAGCGCGCGCAGGCGTGCCAGCCGGACCCAGGCCAGCGACGCCACCACCAGTTGCGCGCACACCACCGCCAGCGCGAACGCACCCCAACCGATGCCGGCCACGCGGCTGCGCAGCCACGCCAACGCCAATGCCACCGCGAAGCCGATCACGCAGACCAGCAGGTACAACCCCAGCACCGCGAACGGACGCCGCAGGAACAGCCTGAAGCTGCGCCACCACGCGCGGATCACCGAACGGGTGTCGTCCAGCACCGCGATGCGCGCGCGGGTCAGTTCGATACCGGCGTGGGCAAGGATGAACACCAGCACCGCACCAGCCAGGGCTAGCCGATCTCCATTGCGGGCGCTGGACGCCAGCACGGCTTGCTCGGCGTGGGTCCCCGCCATTTCCATCCACCACGAGCCCAGTCCGATCGCGATGCCCAGCGGCAGCAGCGACCAGATCATCAGGCGCAGCTGGCGTCCGTACTCGCGCATGCCTTCGCCGGCCAGTACGCCGAGCCGGCCGGCCGAACCGTAGCGGATGCCCGCCAGCATGACCCCGGTCAGCCAGGGCGACAGCAACAGGCTGAGCACCAGGCTGATCAGCACGCCGAAGCCGACGCTGGCGTCCTTGTCGAAGACCTTGCCGAGATCCGCCAGCGCCAACGCATCCAATCCGACCGCGTGGCGGGCGGCATCGACGGTCTGGCTGAGCGCACCGTCCAGCGCGCGCCACACCGGAAAGGCCGCGATCAGCGCGACCACGCCCAGTGCGACCATCCACAACACCAGCACGCGCCACTGCAGCGCGCCGCCGAATGCGCCGAACAGCTGGCGCCAGAAACCGAAACCGGAACGTGCGTTCATAGGCTCACCAGGAAGGTCTGCAGGGCTTGGAACAGCGCCGCGAAATCGGCGCTCCAGCGGCGGGCCGCGCTGCCGTCGCTTTCCAGCGTGCGGCTGTCGTCGAGCTTGCTGGCATCGAGGTAGTGCAGCTTCTGCGGATCCAGTTGCACCGACACCGCCTTGCTCGTCCCCTCCCACACGAACCGCTTCCAGCTCGCATCGTCGTCCCAGTGCAGGGCCTTGCGGCTGCCATCGGCGAACGTGACCACCAGCGTCTGAGGTACCGTCGCGCCGTCGCGGCGCACCAGCACGGTGGTCCGCCAGGGGAACGGCCCGCTGCCGGGCCTGGCCTTGGGATTGGCCTTGTCCCATGCCGCGCGCCGTTCATCGATCCGCTTGTCGCGTTCGGCCTCGGTCACGTCCACGCGCTTGCCCTTTTCGATCTGCACGCCCGCCAGCGGCAGCACCTCGTTGCTGGTGAAGCGCTCGATACGATCATCGACCTTGCGGGTGGCGTACACCTGCTGGGCGAACACCCGCTCGACCACGTCGCGGCGCCCGGTCGAGACCGCCAGCGATTCACGCAGATCCGCGATGCTGGGATGGCGGAACTTCCAGGTGGCGTAGTACTCCTTGAATGCCTTCTCGATGGCAGGCGTGCCCAGTTGTGCTTCCAGATCCCGCATGACCGTCGCGGTGCGCGAGTACACCGCGCCATAGCTGCTGCTCGACAACCGGCCCCAGGAATTGGCGCCGGTACCATCGGCCGGGTCATCCAGCCGCGCGCCGAGGCGCTCCAATTCGAACTCGCCCAGGTGCGGACGGATGCCCAGCCGGCGCATCCACTCCGGCGCGATGACATAACGGCGCCCGGCCTCGCGCAGCATGCGCTGGTCCCAGTACTCGTTGAGGCCTTCGTCCAGCATCGGTTCCTCGAACTCGTTGGAGGCGAGGATGCCGTAGAAGTAGCCGTGGCCAAACTCGTGGATGGTGACGAAATCCAGGAGCAGCGCGTTCATGCCCAGCGGCGCCACCTTATCGAACGAATCGGCGGTGAAGAAGGTCGGGTACTCCATGCCCCCGGCCTCGGTCGCGTTGTGGGCCGGAATCACCACCGTCACCGTGCGATACGGATACGGGCCCAGGGTGCGCGAGAAATAGGTCAGCGATTCCTGCGTCGCCTTCAGCGCCGGCGCCGCGCTGGCCTTGTATTCCGGCGGATACAGCACGCGGATCTTGACCGGCGGGCTGCCCGGTCCGGTCCAGTCGCCCAGCAGCGGTTCGGCATAGCGCTTGTCGGCGGTCCAGGCGAAGTCATGCACGTCGTGCTGCACGTAGCGGTGCCGGCTGCGGCCGTTCGCCGTCACCGGTTCGCCCTGCAGTTCGCCGGTCGCGCCGACCCGATAGTCGCTGGGCACGTCCAGGGTCACGTCGTAGCTGCCGAAGTCGGCGTAGAACTCGCTGTGCAGGTGGAACTCGTGGACGTTCCAGCGCGGGGTGGTGGCACCGCGCTCGCCCGGCAGTTCCAGCACGCCGATCTTCGGGAACCACTGCGCGATCAGGTGGAAGCTGCCGAAGTAGCCGGTGCGCGCGATCACCCGCGGCAGCCGCGCGTCGAAGTCGATGTCCAGGGTGGTGCTGCCGCCCGGCGCCACCGCCTGCGGCAGATCCAGCCGCACCACGGTCATGTCGGTGGACGGGCCGTTGTCCGGCTGCACGAAGGTCTGCGGCACCGACGCGCCGGCCTGCATGACCCGGGTCATGTCGATCCAGCCCCATTCGCCATCCTTCATCGCCACGTCGGAGCGGAAATCGAAACCGAAGTTGCGCTGCTCGTGGAAGAAGGTGCTGCCCTCGTTGCGGAAGGCGTTGAGGTACAAGTGCAGATAAACCGAACGGACCGGACGATCACTGCGGTTGCGCCAGGTCAGTTGCTGCTTGCCCTTGAGCGTGTGCTTGTCCGGATCCAGGCTGACCTGGATCTTGTAGTCGACCACGCGATCGGACAGCGTGGGTTCCATTCCGGTGCGCGGACCACCCCAGGCCTGCGGCGAACTGGGCACGTCGACCGCGGCGGCGTCGGGCGCGGCCAGCGGGATGTCATCGGGAACGATGGCCGGCGCGATGGCCGGCGGTGGCGATGTCGAAGCGGCACTTGGCGGTCCCTCCGCCACCGCGATGGCGGTCGCCGCCACGCCAAAAAGCACCAGACCCGTTGCCTTCCACCAACGTGTTGCCATGCTCTCCCCTTCGAGTTGTCGTGGGCGGGCCCCTCACCCGCGCCGAAGTAACCGAGCTTACCGCATCGCCGCGATGATACGCTCGCGGGCAAGATCGGCGATGCGCCGGCGGCCTTCCATGTCGGTCACCCGGATCGGTTCGAGGAAGCAGATCGCCGCCTCGCGCGAGGGTTCGCCGAGCAGGCGCAGGAAGTTGGCGAAAAAACTTTCCCGCGGCGCGAACGCCACCACCGTCTGCGCGCTCGCATGCGGTCCATAGACCAGCGCCACCGGCTGCACCGGCACTTCCGCCTCGACCGCCGCAAGGAAGATGCGCGCGTGGAACGGTCCCACTTCGTGGCCATCGCGCGTGCGGCCCTCGGGGAACACGCCGACCGAGCGCCCCGCGCGCAGGCGCAGCAGCATTTCGTGCAGCACGCCACCCAGCGATTCCTGGCTGCCGCGCTGGTGGAAGATGGTTTCGCCGCGTTCGGCCAGCCAGCCCACCACCGGCCAGCCGCGGATTTCGCGCTTGGCCACGAAGCCCATCATGCGCTGGCTGTGCAGCATCTCGATGTCGACCCAGCTGACATGGTTGGCGACGAACAGGGTCGGCCCCGCCAGCGGCGTGCCTTCGCGATGCAGGCGGAAGCCGAAGATCCACATCAGCCCGGCCGACCAGATGCGGACGACGCGGTGTTCCAGCCGTTCGCCGCCCGCGTCCAGGCCCGCCCACAGCGGCACCATCGACAGCAGGGTCAGCGGCAGGAAGACCAGCAGGTGGATCAGCAGCAGCGGCACGCGGTACAGGTAGCGGAACGCGCGCGCCACACCGCCGCGTCCGGCGGCAGGAGTGGAGGTCAGGCTCATCCGCCCACGATACCGGATGCCCGCGTTCAGCGAAACGGCGCCGGTGCCCCGACGGCCCCGGTCCGCGCTCACGCCCCGGGGCCGGCCGCGGGCACCACCGCCAGGGTGATCCGCGAGACGCAGACCAGCTTGCCGGCTTCGTTCTCGATGCGGATTTCCCAGACCTGGGTGCTGCGGCCGACATGCAGCGCGCGCGCGGTGCCGGTCACTACGCCCTCGCGCACGGCGCGCATGTGGTTGGCGTTGATCTCCAGGCCGACCACCATTTCCCGGGCCGGGTCCACGCTGAGGTTGCCGGCCATGCTGCCCAGCGTCTCGGCCAGCGCCACCGACGCGCCGCCGTGCAGGATGCCGAACGGCTGGTGGGTACGCGCGTCCACCGGCATCGTCCCGCGCAGCCAGTCTTCGCCCGCCCCGGTCAGCACGATGCCCAAGTGGCCGACCAGGCTGTTGCGGGCATGGGCGTTGATGGCGTCGAGATCGACGGGCTGGCGGAAGGCCATGGCGGTGTCCTGTAGGGGGGAAGTGCAGTTTAGGCCAGCGCGGCGGCCGCGGCCGGTCCGCGCCGTGTCAGAGGATCGGCACCAGGCCGGCGCCGAACGCGGTGAGGATGCGGGTGTACAGCCACTTCGGGCCGACATTCACTTCCGGGAAATCGCCGACCGATCGATAGCACTGGTGGAAGCGCGGATCGCCGGGCGACAGCGGTTCCGGGCAATCAGGCCCCGGCACGAACTCGTAGCTGGTGGCATAGCGCCAGGGCCACAGGTCGAACAACGGCAGCGCCTCGGACACCTTGCCCAGGCTGTAGTCCAACCCGGAGAACACCGGCGGCTTGACCTTGCGCGCCACCAGCCAGGAATTCTCCGGCTGCATGTCGCGGCGGATGCTGTCGGCCAGCGCGCGCGCGAACGCCTCGTCCTCGATGATCACCACGCTCTCGGTGTTGTACGTCTCCGAACGTGGATCGAAGTTGTGGGTGCCGATCACCCCGATGCGGCCATCGATGACCATCGACTTGGCATGCAGGCCCATGCGCACGCCGGCGCGCTTGAGCGGCACCGGTCCGGTCGCCGCGCCGCTGCTCAGGAACGAAGGGCGCGCCTCGGTGCGCTGCAGTTTGCGGGTGGTTTCACCTTCGGACTCGCGCTTGCCCCTCGACGAGGATGACGCCGGCCCGATCGAGCCCGAGGGCCCGCGCGCGCGGCTGCGCCCGGACGCATCGGCCGGCGTCACCGGCGGTCCTTCCGGCATCAGGGTCGCATAGTCCACCGGAGCATCCTCCGGAAACGGTTTGTACTCGTGGATCTCGAAACCGAACTCGCGCAGGTAGCGGCGCTTGTACTTGAACGACATGGAATAGACGACCGGGTTGTCGGTGGCCGCCAGGCTGTTGGTGGACACGATGACCTTCGGCGGCGATTGCCGCTTGCGCATCGTCCGGAAGATCTCCTGCGCCTGCTTGGACATCACCAGATAAGGCGTCTGCAGCAACACTTCCTCGCTGGCATTGCCGATCAGGGTCTCCAGTTCCGGCGCGGACGGCGCGGCGTCGCTGCCATGCTCGCGGCGATGTTTCTGCGGCAGATCCGCCACGTACTTGACCTCGCCCACCGGCAACGCCGGTTCCACCAGCCGCTCCTGGATCACCGCCGGGTCGGCCGCGTCCCGCGCCATCGCCGCCACCCGCTCCGGACGCAGGAAGCGCGCCGGCGGCATGTCCGGCACGCCGCCGCGCAGCAGGGTGCGGCCGACATCGTTCAGGCGCTCGGCCGGGATGCTCCTGCGCGCGTCCCAGAACGCCTGGAAGTTGCCCGCCATCTCGCGGGCCGCCGGCCCGGCGACCAGCACGTCGCGGTCGCGGAAGTTGTATTCGGCGTCCCAGTCGTAATAGTCGTCCTGGTAGTTGCGCCCGCCGGTGATGCCGATTTCCTCGTCCACCAGCAGCAGCTTGGTGTGCATGCGCTGGTTGAAACGCCGGAAGCAGCACAGCACGCTGCCGGCGTAGTCGAAGTAATTGAGCTTGGCCTTGCCGAAGCTGGGGTTGTAGATGCGGATGGCGAAGTTCTGGTGGACGCCGGCCAAGGCGCCGAGGATCTGCAGGTCGGCGATCGCCGAAAGCTGGTCGATCAGCAGCCGCACCCGCACCCCGCGTCGCGCCGCCGCCACCAGTTCGTCGAGCACGAGGCGGGCGCTGTCGTCCTTGTCGAAGATGTAGGTCTGCAGATCGATGCTGCGGTGGGCGCTGCGGATCAGGTTGATTCGCGCCAGCAGCGAGTCCTCGCCGCGATCCAGGATCAGCGCGTAGTGCTTCGGCGTTTGCGGCGTGGACGCCGCCAGCGCGCGCGGGCCCAGATCATGCAGGGGCGAAGACAGCGCGCAGGCATCGGCTTCACGGCAATCCACCACGTCCGAGCGGGCGGCAACCGCGATCCCGGCCGCGCGGTCGCGCTGAGCCTCGCTCAGTCCGGCGCAGGCGGTGCACGCCAGCGACAGCAGGATCGCCGCGCTGCGCGCGGCGTTGCGCAACAAGGACAGATTCACTGGGGAGCTCCGTCCCTGACCCGGGCGCGCAGCACGAACACCACGCGATCGTTCACCGCCAGCTTCCAGTCGTCCATGTCGTAGTCGCTGCGACGCACCGCACCGGCGGCTACCACGTCGCAGTCCACCGCCGGGCGCGCGCAGGTGGCCGGCGCCACGGTCAGGCTGCGCGGCCGGCTGATCCCTCGGATGCTCAGGTCGCCTTCCAGCAGGCCGCCCTCGCGCAGCAGTTGCGGCGCATAGGGCTTGGAGATGAAGGTCACCACCGGATAGCGATCCGCCTCGAAGAACTTGGCGCTGCGCGCCCACTCGGTGTAGCGCGGATAGCCGACGATTTCGACACTGCGGGTATACATGCGCAGATGGACCTGCTGGCGGCCGTCCTCCAGCACCCGCACGTATCCCTCGTACTGGGGAAACAAGCCTTCCAGGCGTTGGCCCCAACGCGTGCGCAGTTCGAAACCCAGTCGCGTATGCGCCGGATCGAACCCCTTGTCTCCTCCCGCCCGGACCGGCCAGGCGCACAACAGGCCGAGTCCCAGAACAACGCTCAGCCACCCCCTGTCAGTCAACAGCGTCATGGCCACCAGAACGAAGACAGGGTGGCGACGCCAGGTTCGATATTGGCCTCGGCGGGCAGGGTCAGCACCACCACCGCCGCGGTCGGCATCCCGCGGTAGTCGCCGGACTGGCCGCTGTGCATCAGCGCCGCCAGGCGCTCGAAGCCGGGGTTGTGGCCGACCAGCATGAGGCGCTCCACTTCGCGGTGAGAGTCGGCCAGTTCGGCCAGCACGCCCGCGGTTGCCTCGTAGATGCCGTCCTCGAGCCGCTGCTCGACGTAGCCGATGGCTTCCAGCACCGCTTCCAGGGTTTCCCGGGCTCGCCGCGCCGGCGAGCACAGCACCCGGTCCGGCACCAGCCCGTGTTCGGCCAGCCAGCGGGCGGCCGCCTCGGCCTCGGCCAGGCCCTGCGGGGAAAGCGGCCGATCGACATCGGACTGCCCGGCAACGGCGGGCTCGGCGTGCGCGTGGCGCAGCAGGATCAGTTGGCGCATCGGGGCAGGGACTCCTTCCTGGTCAGGCTTTCTTGATCCACTTCATCAGCGGATCCCAATCGGATTGATGATCACGGACCTGGGCCGAACGGTAGTCGAACAGGCTGCGGCCGAGCCCCGCCAGCACCACGTAGGCCTGGGTATCGCGCAACTGCGCGACCACCGGGTAGGGCCAGGTGGAGAGCATCTCCACCGCCTGCTGCGAGGCATTGGTCCAGGGTTTGCTGCGGTTGACCACCAGGCCCACCGGCAGCTTGCGCTTGTGTACCCGCGGCACCTTGGCCAGGGTGTTGAGGAAGCCGACCGTGGCCTCGATGTCCAGCGCCGAGGGCAGGACCGGCACCACCACCGCATCGGCCTTGTCCAGGAACGATTCCAGGTCGGTGGCCATCGCGCCGGCCGCCGCATCGATCACCACCCGGTCGGCATCGTCGGGCACCGCGTCGCGCCAGGCGCGCCGGCCGGTGCCGTCGACCGGCAGCACCGCGCTGTCCAGTTCGGCCCGGCGCTCGGCCCAACGGGTGGAGGATCCCTGCGGGTCCGCGTCCACCAGCACCGTGCGCTTGCCGTCGAGGGCGAAGCTTGCCGCCAGGTTCGTCGCGATGGTGCTCTTGCCTGCGCCACCCTTGGAGCTGGCGACCAGAATCGTCTTCATGCGCTCACCTCGTTGCCCGGGAAACCGCAGGGTACACCGGCCGCAGGCGGGCGGGAATCGCCGGGCGTGTCCACGTTGCGTGAATCGCTTTGCTATCTTTCGTTCCCCGAGGGAACGACCGCTTTCATGAACGAACTCCAGGATTTGACCGCGCTGATCCGGGCCAACACCCCGTTGATCGTGATCGAGACCCAGGACGAGGCCCGCGCGGTCGATCTGTTCCGCCAGACCCTCTCGCAGGTCTGGCGGGCCCTGTACCGGTGGACCATCACCGAGGGCCTGCGCCGCATCGACATGGACCGCGAGGACGAGCCGGAAGGCCCGCCCGACGCCAGCGCCGCGTTGCAGGCGATGCGCCAGGCCAGCCAGCGCGGCATCTACCTGCTGCTGGATTTCCACCCTTACCTGGGCTACGCCAGCAGCCAGCGCGCGCTGCGCGACCTGATCCAGCGCCGCCACTGCCTGCCACACGTGATCGTCCTGGTTGGCCACAAGGTGGAGCTGCCGCCGGAGCTGGAATCGATGGCGGTGCGGTTCAGCCCGCGCCTGCCCGACGCCACCGCCCTGCAGAAGATGCTGCGCGAGGAAGCCGATGGCTACGCCCGCGAGAACGGCGGCCGGCGGGTCGAGGTGGACGGCGACGCCGCCCGCCAGATCCTGCGCAACCTGCAGGGTCTGGGCCTGTCCGACGCCCGCCGCATCGCCCGCCAGCTGATCCACGCCGACGGCGCGCTCAACGCCGACGACCTGCCCCAGCTGACCCGGCTCAAGTTCGAACTGCTGAACCGCAGCGGCCACCTGCACTACGAATACGACACCGCGCGCTTCGCCGAGGTGGCCGGCGCGCGCCGGCTGAAGCGCTGGATCGAGCAGCGCCGCGCGGTGTTCGCCGGCAGCGCGCCGCCGGGCCTGGACCCGCCGCGCGGCGTGCTGCTGCTGGGCGTGCAGGGCTGCGGCAAGTCGATGCTGGCCAAGGCCACCGCCGCCGGTTTCGGCGTTCCGCTGCTGCGGCTGGATTTCGGCACCCTGTACGACAAGTACCACGGCGAGACCGAGAAGAACCTGCGCACCGTGCTGGCCTCGGCCGAACAGCTGGCGCCCTCCGTGCTTTGGATCGACGAGATCGAGAAGGGCCTGGCCAGCGGCGGCGAGGACGGCGGGGTCTCCCGGCGCGTGCTCGGCTACCTGCTCACCTGGATGGCCGAGCGCAAGGCGCCGGTGTTCCTGGTCGCCACCGCCAACCAGGTCCAGGAACTGCCCGCCGAACTGCTGCGCAAGGGTCGCTTCGACGAAATCTTCTTCGTCGACCTGCCCGACGCCGACACCCGCGTGGAGATCCTGCGCGTGCACCTGGCCCGTCGCCATCTGCCGGTCGAGGAACTGCAACTGCCCGCGCTGGCCGCGGCGTCCGACGGCTTTTCCGGCGCGGAATTGGAACAGGCCATCGTCTCGGCGCTGTACACCGCGCATGGCGAGCAGCGCACGCTGGACACCGCATTGCTGATGGAGGAAATCCGCAACACCCGGCCGCTGTCGGTGCTGATGGCCGAACAGGTCGGCGCGCTGCGCGAATGGGCGCGCGAGCGGACGGTACCGGCGGACTGACCGATTGCTCATTGGGCCTGGGCGGCGCGTGGACATGCTGCGCCAGCCCGCTCGCGGGCTCCGTGCCCGCCCGGCCTTTGATCAGTGCCCGGCGGAACCGCTATCGCAGGCGGCGTCGAAGGGAACGCTCCGTGCATCGCGCTGCGCGCTGAGCACGGTCAGCCCCAATCCCACCGCGGTCACCGCCGCCGCCGCCACGCCCAGCACCGGATAGGCCGCGCCATGGGCCAGCAAGCTCGCGCCAATCCAGGCGCCACCGGCGTTGCCCAGGTTGAAGGCGCTCTGGTTGAGGGTCGACGCCAGCAGCGGCGCGTCCTTCGCCTGCTGCACCGAGCGCGTCTGCAGGCCCGGGCCGCCGATGAAACCGATGAAGCCGATCAGGAACACGCCCGCCACCGCGACCGGCTTGAGATGCATGCCGGCGGCGAACAGCAGGAAGAACACGCACAACACCGACAAGGCGATGGTCAGCGCGCGCATCAGTTTCCAGTCGGCCAGGCGGCCGCCGAGCAGCGTGCCCAGGGTCGCGCCCAGCCCGAACAGCACCAGCACCGCGCCCACCGAATGGCTGGCCACGCCGGCCTCGTCGGTGAGGATCGGCGCGATGTAGGTGAACACCGTGAACACGCCCCCGAAGCCGAACACGGTCATGCCCAGCGCGAGCAGCACCTGCGGCTCGCGCAGCACGCGCAGTTCGCGGCCCAGTCGCGGCGGCGCCAGGTTATGCAGCACAGGCACGTTGCGGGCGATGGCGATCAGCGCCACCACGCCCAGCCCCACCACCGCCCAGAACGTTGCCCGCCAGCCCAGCGCCTGTCCCAGCCAGGTGCCCGCGGGCACGCCGAGGATGTTGGCGACGGTGAGGCCGGTGAACATCAGCGCGATGGCCTGCGCGCGCTTGCCGGGCGGGGCGATATGTCCGGCGACCACCGCGCCCGCGCCGAAGAAGGAACCATGCGCCAGCGCGGCGATCACGCGCGCGGCCATCAGCGTGGTGTAGTCGGGAGCCAGCGCGCACAGCAAGTTGCCTAGCACGAACACGCCCATCAGCACCAGCAACACCGCCTTGCGCGGCAAGCGCGCCGTGGCCAGCGCCAGCAGCGGCCCGCCGAACACCACGCCCAGGGCGTAGCCGGACACCAGCATGCCGGCGGAGGGAATCGAGACATCGAGGTCCTGCGCCATCTGCGGCAGCAGGCCCATCACCACGAACTCGGTGGTGCCGATGGCGAAAGCGCTCACGGCGAGCGCGATGAGGGGAAGGCGCATGCGGGCGGAAATCCCGGAAACCGGGTATCGCGGGCGGGGGAATTAGCAATTGTGCGCCGCAGCAATGTCAACCGCAAGGCGAAACATCGAACGCTGCATTGCAGGTCCGATGGTCGCAGGCGCGCGTCCCGCCGGGGCCACGAAAGGCCCAGGGCTTATCATTGGCGCATGTCGATCCCCGATTTCCCCGCGCAGACCGCCAACCTCACCCTCCCCGGCCCGGAGGGTCCGCTGGAGGTCGCCGTCGAATGGCCGGACGGCGACGTCGCCGCGCTGCCGCTGATCGCCATCGTCTGCCATCCGCTGCCCATCGAGGGCGGCACCATGCACAACAAGGTGGTGGTGATGACCGCGCGCAGCCTGCGCGAACTGGGCGCGGTGACGGTGCGTTTCAACTTCCGCGGCACGGGCGGTTCGGCCGGCAGCTTCGATCATGGCGACGGCGAGTCCGAGGATCTGAAGGCGGTGGTCGAATGGGTGCGCGCGCAGCGGCCCGGAACGCGGCTGTGGCTGGCCGGCTTCAGCTTCGGCGCCTATGTCTCGCTGCGCTGCGCGGACACGCTCAGGCCCGATGCGCTGATTTCAATCGCGCCGCCGGCCGGCCGCTGGGACTTCGCGGCGATCGTGCCGCCGTCCTGTCCGTGGTTGGTGATCCAAGGCGAGCAGGACGAGATTGTCGAACCGCAGGCGGTCTACGACTGGATTGATTCGCTCAAGGATCCGCCCGAGCTGATCCGCATGCCGGAGACCAGCCACTTCTTCCACCGCAAGCTGATGGACCTGCGCGGCGCGATCAAGCACGCGATGAAGGCCTGGTTGCCGGAGGCATGATGGCGGATGGCGACACCCCGGCGCCCCTGACGCCGTCGCAGGCTTATGCGCGTGGCGTCGCCGAAGGCCGCTGGCGCGACGATCCCGCCCAGCACGAGGCGCTCGGCGAACTGGACCGCATCCACCTGGCGCTGCTGGAGGACCCGCAGGATGGCTGGCTGGATCGGCTGTCCGCGTTCTGGAAGAAGCCCGAACCGGTGCGCGGCCTGTACCTGTGGGGCGGCGTCGGGCGCGGCAAGACCTTCCTGATCGATCTGTTCTACGACGGCCTGCCGCTGGAGCCGTTCCATCCGGATTCGCCGCGCACGCGTGGCGATGGGGGCGGCAAGTACCGCACCCACTTCCACCGTTTCATGCGCGGCGTGCATGAGCGCCTGCGCGAGCACGCCGGCCAGAGCGACCCGCTGGCGAAGATCGCCCAGGAGTGGCGCGACCGCCTGCGCGTGCTGGTGCTGGATGAATTCTTCGTCACCGACATCGGCGACGCGATGCTGCTCGGGCGCCTGCTGGAACGCCTGATCGCCGAGGGCGTGACCCTGGTGACCAGTTCCAACACCGCTCCGGAAAACCTCTACAAGGATGGCCTGCAGCGCGACAGCTTCCTGCCGGCGATCGCGTTGCTGCAGAAATACTGCGTGGAGGTCCACGCGATCGGCGCGGAGGACTATCGCCTGCGCGCGCTGACCCGCTCGCCGGTCTATCGCGCCCCGCTGGACGCACAATCGGACGGCTGGCTGTGCGAACGCTGGAAGGAACTCAGCGCCGGCAGCGCCACCCGCGACGGCAACATCGTCATCGACGACCGGAGGATTCCGGTGCGCGGGCGCGGCAAGGGCATCGTCTGGTTCGATTTCGCCGCCATCTGCGAGGGACCGCGTGGCACCACCGACTACATCGAGGTGGCCCGCGAGTTCCATACCCTGCTGCTGGGCGGGATTCCGCGTTTCGACCGGCTCAACGAGGATGCCGCGCGCCGCTTCGTCAATCTCATCGACGAGATCTACGATCGCCAGGTCAACCTGGTCTGCACCGCCGACGCCGCGCCGATCGCGCTGTACACGGGCGAACGCCTGCAGGGCGCGTTCGAACGCACCGCCTCGCGGCTGATCGAGATGCAGAGCGCCGAATACCTGGGGACCGGGCACCGCGCCTAGCCATCAGCAGGACGGCGCGGCGGAATGGCGTCCGGTCAGGCTTCGATGTGGGTCGTGGCCGGCGTCGCCGTCGAGGCGGTCGAGCCCGCCGGCGTCATCATCTGGCGCCACGCGGTATACATCGCGCCCGCCAGCACCGGCGTCAGCACCGCCAGCAACACCAGTTGCCACAACAGCGCCGCGATCACCGGTCCGGCCACCAGCTGGAGTATCACCAGCAGCAACATCGAGCCAAAGGTGATCGCGAAGATCGCGATGCCGGCCAGCAGGTAGAACACGAGCATCGCGGTCCAGTTGTGCACGCAGGCGCGCAGGCTGTTGCGCATCGCGGTGAACGCATCGGTGCCGGAAAACAGGATCTGCGGCGCGGCGATGAAGGTCATCCACTTGATGCCGACGAAGGTAGCCGCCACCAGCAGCAGCCACAGCAGCAGGCGGCCGGCCGGCAGATCCTTCACCAGTGACGGATCCGGCTGGCCGCCCTCGGCGGCCACGGCCTGCATCTGCATCCATACGTCGCCCAGGTGCTTGAGTTGATCCGGACCGATCATCACCAGCAGCAGCAGGCCCAGCGCGAAGCAGGCGATCAGCTGCGGCAGCAAGGTGAGCAGCAAGGCCAGACCATGGCCGTCACGAATCGGCTGCAGCAGGTGCGCGGGCAGGGCCGGCCGGCCCTGGTCCACTTCCCGCGCCGCCCAGATCATGGCGCCGAAGAACAGCGGGCCGGCCAGGATCAGCAGGAACTGCGCCGCATACAGCAGCACGGTCACGCCGGTGGTGCTGGCAAGCACCATCAGCAGGGTCGAGGCCAGGCCCCACAACACCGCCAGCATGCCCAATGCCGCCGGCGCCCTGCGCAGCAGCGCGAATCCGCCCAGCAGCCATTCCGCGCCGGCGCTGGCCGGCACCTTGTTGATCATGCTCATCGGTAGTCCGTGGGAAGGAAAGCTCAGCGGGCCTGCAACCCGCGTGCGTGCGCGACGAAGCGCCGCAATAGTTTGCGGGCTTGCGGCGCCGCCGTCACGCTGCGGGCGATGCTGCCGGGGCAGCGGCCTTCGTTGCGCAGGTGCTCGGCGCGCGCGTGCACGTAGCCGCGCATGTGGTGGGTGGCGAATTCGGGGTGGAACTGCACGCCCCAGGCCCGGTCCCGCCAGCGAAAGGCATGGCATTGGTCCTGTTCGGAACGGGCCAGCACGGTCGCGCCGTCCGGCGCCCGCAGCACCGTCTGCACGTGGGTGGCGTGGGCGGCGAAACTGGGCGGGAGCCCGGCGAACAGGGGGTCGCCCTCGGCATGCGGATGCAGATCGATGGTCACGGTGCCGGATTCGCGTCCGGCCGGGTTGTAGGCGACCTCGCCGCCCAGCGCGTGCGCCAGCAACTGGTGGCCGTAGCAGATGCCCAGCACCGGCACGCCTTCGTGGACCGCATCGCGCAGCCAGTCGGCGCTGCGTTCGCTCCAGTCGGCGCGGTCGGTGACCATCGCCGCCGAACCGCTGACGATCACCCCGGCGAATCCCTCGCGGCGTGGCAGCGCGTCGCCGCGCTCGACATTGCTCACCACGGTCTCGTCCGCCTCCAGTCCGGCCGCCACCCGGATCCAGTGCGGAAAGCCGCCATAACGCCGCATCGACGGCACCGGCTGGCCGGTTTCGACGATGAGGAAAGGCGCTTTCACGGGAACGTCCACGGTGGGCAAACGAAGGTGGGGCGGGGGCTTCCCCCGTATACTAGCCCGCTTTTCCGCAGTGCACGATAAGCCGATGGCCGCCACTTCGACCCCCGCCGTGACCTTCCAGGGGCTCATCCAGACCCTGAACCAGTATTGGGCCGCCCAGGGCTGCGTACTGATCCAGCCGCTGGACCTGGAAGTCGGCGCCGGCACCTTCCATCCCGCCACCTTCCTGCGCGCGCTCGGTCCGGAGCCGTGGAACGCCGCCTACGTGCAGCCCAGCCGCCGCCCTACCGACGGCCGCTACGGCGAAAACCCCAACCGCCTGCAGCGTTACTACCAGTACCAGGTGGTGATGAAGCCCAACCCGGACAACATCCAGGAGCTGTACCTGGAGTCGCTGAAGGCCCTGGGCATCGATCCGCGCGTGCACGACCTGCGTTTCGTCGAGGACAACTGGGAATCGCCGACGCTCGGCGCCTGGGGCCTGGGCTGGGAAGTCTGGCTCAACGGCATGGAGGTCACCCAGTTCACCTACTTCCAGCAGGCCGGCGGCCTGGAGTGCCGGCCGGTGCTGGGCGAGATCACCTACGGCCTGGAACGGTTGTGCATGTACCTGCAGAACTGCGACAACGTCTATGACCTGGTGTGGACCGAAGGTCCGCAGGGCATCGTCACCTACGGCGATGTCTACCACCAGAACGAAGTCGAGCAGAGCACCTACAACTTCGAATACGCCGACGTCGCCGAACTGTTCCACCGCTTCGACGCCTGCGAGGCCGAGGCGATGAAGCTGGTCGAGGCCGGCCTGCCGCTGCCGGCCTACGAACAGGTCTGCAAGGCCTCGCACAGTTTCAATCTGCTGGACGCGCGCCGCGCGATTTCGGTGACCGAGCGCCAGCGCTACATCCTGCGCGTGCGCAAGCTGGCCCAGGCGGTCGCCGAGGCCTACCACGCGCAGCGCGAGAAGCTCGGCTTCCCCGGACTGAAAAACCGGACCCCATGACACGCGTCCTTCCCCCGCTCGCGGGGGAAGGTACCCGCAGGGCGGATGGGGGCAAGCCCCGTGCCCTACCCACCGCTTCCAAGCGGGACAGGCAAGACACCAGGTTGCACGACATGAGCGAACAAAAATCCCTGCTGATCGAACTCGGAACCGAGGAACTGCCGGTCAAGGCGCTGCCCGGACTGGCACAGGCGTTCTTCGATGGTGTGATCGGCGCGTTGGAAAAGCGCGGCGTCGAATTCCGGCGCGGCGACGCCAAGCCGCTGTACACGCCGCGCCGCCTGGCCGTGCTGCTGCCGGGCGTGGCGGTGGAACAGCCTGAGCAGAAATCGGAAGTGCTGGGGCCGTACCTCAACATCGCGCTCGACGCCAACGGCGAGCCGACCAAGGCGCTGCAGGGCTTCGCCGCCAAGGCCGGCATCGACTGGACCCAGCTGGAGCGCACCACCGACGGCAAGGGCGAGCGTTTCGTCCACCGCGCGATCAAGCCCGGCGCGAACACTGCCAGCCTGCTGCCGGACATCGTGCGCGAAGCCATCGCCGGCATGCCCATCCCCAAGCCGATGCGCTGGGGCGATCACGACTACGCCTTCGCGCGGCCGGTGCACTGGCTGGTGCTGCTGCTGGGCGGGGACGTCGTCGACGCGGAAGTGCTGGGCGTCAAGGCCGATCGCATGAGCCGCGGCCATCGCTTCGAGCATGACAAGCCGGTCTGGATCGGCCAGCCCGGCGACTACGTGGATTCGCTGCGCGCGGCCAGGGTGCTGGTGGATGCCGACGAGCGCCGCCGCCGCATCGTGGACGCGGTCAACCAGGCCGCGCAGGGCGCCGGTGGCGTCGCCCGGATCACCGACGACAACCTGGAGCAGGTGGTCTGCCTGACCGAATGGCCGGCCGCGGTGCTGTGCGGTTTCGAACCGGCGTTCCTGGCGGTACCGCAGGAAGCGCTGATCGAAACGATGGAGATCAACCAGAAGTTCTTCCCGGTGCTGGACGATGCCGGCAAGCTGACCGAACACTTCATCGGCATCGCCAACATCGAGTCGCAGAACGTGGTCGAAGTCCGCAAGGGCTACGAGCGCGTCATCCGCCCGCGCTTCTCCGACGCCAAGTTCTTCTTCGATGAGGATCTCAAGCAGGGCCTGCGTTCGATGGGCGATGGCCTGGCCTCGGTCACTTACCAGGCCAGGCTGGGCAGCGTGGCGGACAAGGTCGTGCGCGTGGCCGCGCTGGCCGAGGCGATCGCGCCGCAGGCCGGAGCCGATGCCGCCGAGGCGCGCCGCGCCGCCGAATTGTCGAAGAACGACCTGCAGTCGCGCATGGTCAACGAGTTTCCGGAACTGCAGGGCATCGCCGGGCGCCACTACGCGGTGGCCGCGGGCGAGCCGAAGGAGATCGCGCTAGCGATCGACGAGGCCTACCAGCCGCGCTTCGCCGGCGACGACATCGCGCTCTCTCCACTGGGCAAGGTGCTGGCGATCGCCGAGCGCCTGGACACGCTGGCCGGCGGTTTCGCCGCGGGCCTGAAGCCGACCGGCAACAAGGATCCCTTCGCCCTGCGCCGCAATGCGCTGGGCCTGGCGCGCACGATGATCGAATCCGGCTTCAACCTGGATCTGCCCGCCCTGCTCAATCGCGCCAACGGCGCGCTGGCCGCGCGCGGCGTGCAGGCGGAGGTGCATGAACTGCATGACTTCATCCTCGATCGCCTGCGCGGCTACTACGCCGACAAGGGCGTGCCGGCCGCGCATTTCAACGCGGTCGCCGAACTGAAGCCGGCCTCCCTGTATGACTTCGACACGCGCCTGGATGCCATCGGCACCTTCGCCAGCCTGCCCGAAGCCGAGGCGCTGGCCGCGGCCAACAAGCGCATCAACAACATATTGAAGAAGGCCGACATCGCGATTCCGGCGATGGAGGATCGCGCGTTGCTGAAGGAGCCGGCCGAAAGCGCATTGGCCGAAGCGGTGGAAGCCGCGCTCGGCGACACCGACGAGGCCCTGCACCACCATGACTACGTCAGCGTGCTGAACCGCCTTG
Organism: Pseudoxanthomonas sp. 68-E7; assembly: GCF_057773145.1. Classification (NCBI taxonomy): domain Bacteria; kingdom Pseudomonadati; phylum Pseudomonadota; class Gammaproteobacteria; order Lysobacterales; family Lysobacteraceae; genus Pseudoxanthomonas; species Pseudoxanthomonas sp. 68-E7. Next base: position 166,218 of record NZ_JBYMTI010000003.1, read on the forward strand.
CTCGGCTGCGCCCGCAGGTGGACGCGTTCTTCGACAACGTGATGGTCAATGCCGAGGATCCGGCGATCCGCGCCAACCGCCTGGCCCTGCTCAAGCGCCTGGCCGATCGCTTCCGCGCCGTCGCCGCCATCGAACATCTCTCGGTCTGAACCGAAGGCCTCCCCGCCACCGCGGGGAGGCCATCTCGTTGTTGCCTGCGGACCTCACATCACCCGCGCCCCCGCAGCTGCGCGGCACTCGGACATCTCACGGTCGCGGCGGCCGCCCGAGCGGTCCGTTCCGTCATTCAGCATCACGCCCGCCGCTCGCATCGGGCCGCGCGCCCTCATGTTCCTTTAACCCGAAAATCCCTTCGCCGGTTATCCTGCCCGCATGCGACGAATCCCCCCCTTCGCCACCCTGCTTGTCCTGCTTGCCGCCAGTGGTCCCGCCTGGGCCGCGGCCACCATCGACAGGATCCGCATCGAAGGGATCGAGGACGAGGCGATGGTGGAGAACATCAACGTCGCCCTGTCACTGAACGACGTGGTCGGCAAGCGCCTGGGCGAATCGCGCCTGGAATACCTGCTGGGCGAAGCCGCCGCGCAGGCGCGTGAAGCGCTGGAACCCTTCGGTTACTACTCGCCCGACATCCAGGTGCAGGCCAACCGTACCGGCGATGGCGAAAACGAACGGGTGGAGGTGATCATCCGGGTGGCCCGGGGCGAGCCGGTGCGGGTCCGGCGTTCCAGCCTGAGCATCGATGGCGAAGGCGGCGACGATCGCTACCTGAAGGAAGACCTCGCCGCATTCGCGCCGCGCACCGGCGAGGTTTTCGATCACACGACCTATGAAGCCAGCAAGCTCAAGATCGTGCGGCGCCTGGCCGACCGCGGTTACTTCGACGCCGACTTCACCCAGCGCCGGGTCGAAGTCACCCGCGCCGAGCACGCGGCCGACATCGATCTGGCCTGGGTCAGCGGCATCCGCTACGACATGGGCCCCACCACCTTCCACCAGGGCAAGTTCGAACCCGGCCTGCTGGACAAGCTGGTGTACTGGGAAGAAGGCAGCTACTTCCACCAGGGCAAGCTGGATCGCCTGCGCGAATCCCTGGTGGGACTCGACTATTTCAGCAACATCGACATCCAGGCCAATCCCGACAAGGCCGAGAACGGCCGCGTGCCGATCGACGTCAACCTCAGCCTGGCCAAGCGCACCATCTACACCGCCGGCGTGAGCTACGGTTCCGAGAGCGGCGCCGGTATCCGCATGGGCGTCGATCGACGCTATCTCAATTCCCGCGGGCACAAGCTGTCCACCCAGCTGGACTACGCGCAGAACCGCAAGACCCTGCTGACCCAGTACCGCATTCCCGCCTTCAAGTGGCTGGATGGCTGGTACACCATCGCCGCGCAGGCCAGCGACGAGCAGACCGACTACATCGACCTGCGCCACATCGAGTTCATCGGCAGCCGCAGCGGCCAGATCAACGAGGACTGGACCGCGGTCGCCTCGATCCATGCCTTGCGCGAACGCTGGGCGTACTACGAGGACGAGGACGGCAACGAACTGGACTCGCCCGAGTACCGCTACGCCACCTTCACCTATCCCTCGTTGCAGGCCGACTACCTCAACGCGCCGGTGGGCTCGAACCGGCCCGACCGGTTGGCCGGTTCGGTGCTGCTGCGCGGCGGCGTGGAAGGCGCCGGGTCCGACGCCAGCTTCCTGCAGGCGCACATCCGCGCGCGCTGGTCGCGCGAGTACGGTCGCAACAGCGCGCTGATCTTCCGGGGTGAATACGGCCATACCTTCACCAGCAGCCTGGTCGGCATGCCGCCGTCGCTGCGCTTCTTCGCCGGCGGTGACCGCAGCATCCGCGGCTATGCCTGGCGCGAAGTCGGTCCGCGCATCGGCAAATACGCGCTGGGCGCCAAGAACGTGGTCACCGCCAGCGCCGAGTACGAGTACTACCCCGGCGGCGGTCCGTGGGGCGGCGCGGTGTTCGTGGACACCGGCAGCGCCTTCGATGGCGGCATGCCGGACCTGAGCACCGGCGTGGGCATCGGCTTCCGCTGGCGTTCGCCGATCGGCCCGGTGCGGCTGGACCTGGCGCATGGCCTGAACGATCCCGATTCGCAGTTCCAGATCTACCTCAACATCGGAACCGACCTGTGAGCCGGCCCGTCGACGACATCACCCCGGAAGAACGCGAGGCGCGCATCGCCGAACTGCGCGCACGCCGCCGCGCCCGCATGCGGGTGCTGGCGGTCCGCAGCGCGATCGGCACCGGGGTGCTGGTGCTGCTGCTGTGCTTCGGCCTGTACTGGCTGCTGCAGACCGTGGCCGGCCGCGACGTGCTGCTGGCGCAGGTGGTGGCGCGGTTGCCGGCCAACTCCTCGCTCACCTGGAAAAAGGTGGAGGGACCGCTGGCCGGCCCGCTGACCCTGCATGGCGTGGATTTCCGCTGGGACAAGATCCATTTCACCGCCGAGCGCGTGTACCTGGATCCGGATCTGCGTCCGCTGCTGGGCAAGCGCCTGCGCCTGGACGCGCTGGAGATCCGCAACGCTACCCTGGACGTGCCGGAAAGCGACGAACCCTTCGAGCTGCCGCGTTGGCCCGAATCGCTGCCGCAGATCCAGATGCCGCTGGCGATCCAGGCCGATACCCTGGTCATCGACGGGTTCGCGATCTCGCAGGCCGGCAAGCCGGTGATCGACATCCGTCGCGGCCGTGGCGGCATCGATATCGGCAACGGCTATTTCCTGGCCGAAAAACTCGCCATCGACACCGATCGCGGCAACTTCAACGCGAACGGCGGCTATGCGCCGGGCAAGGGCTACCGCACCGACCTGGTCGTCACCGGCGTGTTCCCCGCACCGGCGGGCAAGGCGCCGGCACGCGTGGGCCTGGTCGCGCGCGGCGACATCGACCGGATGGACATGGCGCTGGCCGGCAATGCGCCGGCACCGGTGCGCGTGCTGCTGACCCTGCGCGGCGCCGAGAATCCCACCTGGCATTTCACCGGCAAGACCGAGCTGCTGGATCTGGCGGCACTGGCGGTCACCGAGGACAGCCTGCCGCTGGCCTTCGATCTGAAGGCCGACGGCGCGGGCGGCAAGGCCACCCTGCAGGGACGCATCGTCCAGGACAAGACCACGCTGGTGATCGATCCCTCCCAGGTCGCCATCGCCGACGAGGTGCTGACGGTCGAGCCGCTGGTGGTGCGCGCGTTCGAAGGCATCACCACGCTGCGCGGACGCGCCGACTTCAAGGATCCGGCGAATCCGCAGTTCCGTTTCGCGATCAATGCGCGCGGACTGCGCTGGGGCGACAGCGCCGAGACCGCCATCGGCGCCAGCGCCGATCTGGGCGTGGCCGGCCAGCTGGAAAACTGGGCGGCGGTCGGCAAGGCCGACTTCACCCGCGCCGGTGAAAAGGCGCAAGTGGAGTTCGACGCGGCCGGCAACGGCGAGCGCGCGACCGTGAAGACGCTGCGGGCGAAAATGCCGACCGGCCAGCTCGACGCCGGTGGCGACGTGGCATGGACGCCGGTCCTGGCGTGGGACATGAAGGCGAAGCTGGCCGGCTTCGATCCCGGCTATTTCCTCGCCGACTGGGACGGCCACCTGTCCGGCGAATTCAGCAGCCAGGGCCAGGCGCGCGAAGCGGGCGGTTTCGACGCCACCCTGGACCTGCCGAAGCTGGCGGGCCGGCTGCGTGGCCGGCCGCTGGACGCGCGCGGCAACTTCGCCCTGCATGGCGAGGATGGCGAGGGCCAACTGGCGATGACGCTCGGCGGCAGCCGCGTGCAGGCCAAGGGCAAGGTGGGCGACCGGCTGGCGGTGGATGCGTCGCTGTCGCCGCTGCACCTGGCGGATCTGCTGCCCACCGGCAGCGGCACCCTGCAGGGCACGGTGAAACTGACCGGCGCGCGCGCCGCGCCGGACATCGAGGCCGATCTGTCCGGCAGCCAATTGCGCTGGAACGACTGGAGCGCCGACACCGTCAGCCTGCGCGGCCGCCTGCCCTGGCGCAGTGGCAACGGCGAACTGGCCGTTCGCGCCAGCGCGGTCAACGTCGGCATGGTGCTGGATGAGCTGCGCCTGGACGCGCGCGGCGCGGTGGAGGATCTACGGGTCGACGGCGACGCACGCAATCCGATGGGCGCGATCGCATTGGCCGGAAGCGCGCAGCGGCGCGGCGACAACTGGCAGGGTGCGCTGGATGCCCTGCGCATCGCCCCGTCCAAGGGCGGCGCCTGGCAACTGCAGCAGCCGGCGCGGTTTGCCCAGCGCGGCGCCAACTGGACATTGACCAGCACCTGCCTCGCCTCCAACGATGGCGGTTCGCTGTGCGCCGAGGCCGACTGGCCGCGACAGGGCCTGAGCCTGCATTCGGATTCACTGCCGTTGACGCTGGTGCATCCCTGGCTGCCGCAGAACAGCGGCCGCCCGCTGATCCTGCGCGGCAACCTGGCCCTCGACGCCAGCCTGCGTCCGCGCGGCAACGCCTGGGAAGGCAAGATCCACCTGGCCTCGCTGGAAGGCGGCATGAAGCTGGGCAACAACGCACGGGGCGAGCTGATCAGCTACGACAACTTCAGTTTCGACGCCGACTTCAACCCGCAGCGCATCCAGGCCCGCCTGGGCAGCGGCTTCAAGGGCAACGGCTATGTCGATGCCACCGTCAATACCGGTTGGGACGAATTCTCGCCGCTGCGGGGCGATCTGTACTTCCACAATTCGCGATTGTTCTGGCTGGAACTGTTCTCGCCGGATCTGGTGCGTCCGCGCGGGAAGCTGGCCGGCCACATCGGCCTGGCCGGCACCCGTGGCCGGCCGGCGCTCACCGGCGAGGCGGACCTGACCGAATTCACCGGCGAGCTGCCCGCGCTCGGCATCACCCTCGCCGACGGCACCGCCCGCCTGGTCGCGCTGGCCGATGGCAGCGCGCGCATCGACGGCAGCGTGAAATCCGGCGAAGGCGTGCTGCGGGTCGACGGCAGCCTGGGCTGGAACAACGACACCACGCCGCTGCAATTCAACGTGCGCGGCGACAACGTGCTGGTGTCCGATACCACCGATCTGCGCGCCATCGCCTCGCCCGACATCCAGGTGGGCTTCGCCGACAACACCATCCAGGTGCGCGGCGATGTCACCGTGCCATCGGCGAGCATCGACGTCGAAAAACTCGACGATGGCGTGTCCGCGTCCGAGGACGTGGTGGTGCTGGATCCGGCCGATCCGGAACGCACCCCGAGTTCGCGCCTGGATCTGGACCTGGGCATCACCCTGGGCGACAAGGTCGCGCTGAAGGGCTACGGCCTGGAAGGCACGCTGGCCGGCAACATGCGGGTGCGCTCGCGGCTGGGCCGCGAGATGGTCGCCACCGGGCGCCTGGACGTGGACGGACGTTACGAAGCCTACGGCCAGAAACTGCAGATCACCCGCGGCGAACTGACCTGGAGCAACAACGCGGTGAGCGACCCGCGCATCAACATCCGCGCCCAGCGCGAGGTGATCAGCGCGGGCGTCACCGCCGGCATCGACGTCACCGGCCGCGCCAGCCAGCCGCGCGCCAAGGTATGGTCGGATCCGGCCAGTTCCGAATCCGAGGCGCTGGCTTACCTGGTGCTGGGCCGTTCGCTCAACAGCGCCAGCAGCGACGAGAGCCAGCGCATCAACGCCGCATCCTCCGCGCTTTCGGCCGGCGCCGGCCTGCTGGCCTCGCAGCTGGGTGCCAAGATCGGCCTGGATGATGCCGGCGTGCTGGAATCGCGCACGCTGGGCGGCTCGGTGTTCGGCGTCGGCAAGTACCTCTCGCCGCGGCTGTACGTCAGCTACGGCGTGTCGATGGTTGGCTCGGGTTCGGCGGTCACGCTGAAGTACCTGCTGCGCAAGGGCTTCGACATCGAAATCGAGTCCAGCACCATCGAGAGCCGCGGCTCGATCAACTGGCGCAAGGAAAAGTAGGACGGTCCACCCACTTCGCTGAAAAGGAGATTTCATGCGTCAGATTGTTCTCGCCATGCTGGTCATCCTGGCACCCCCCGCCTTCGCCGGCACTCCACTTCCCGACGCACCGCATATCGTGGTGTCGGGCGAAGGCAAGGTCACGGCCAAGCCCGATAGCGCGCGCCTGAGTTTCGAGTTCGAATCCCGCGCGGCGCAACCGCTTCCCGCCAAGAAAGCCGTGGATCAGGGCGTCAACCGGTTGCTGGAGGCCCTTTCCCGGTTCGGTGTCGAGGGCGAGGACATCGAAGCGGGCAGCCTGCGGGCCTCCGAGGATGTCGACTACACCGATTCGGGCAGGCGGGTTTCCAACGGCTATGAAGCCAGCCGGACCGTCACCGTGCTGCTGAAGCAGATCGATCGCCTCAATGATCTGATTGACACCGGACTCGCCTCCGGTGCCACGAGCTTCAACAATCTCCAGTTCGAATCCACGCACGCCGGACAGCTCCGCTCCGAGGCGAAGCGCAAGGCGATCCAGGATGCGCGCACGCAGGCAGGTGAAACCGCCGAGGCATTGGGTGCGGGGCTCGGCCCGATCTACAGCGTCGACAATGTCGGGGCGCAGAACAGCTTCGGTTACAACGCGGAAACGCTGGACAAGGTCACCGTCACCGGGAGCGCCTCCGGACGCTACGTCCAGCCCACCGTGGAGTATCGGGCAAGCGTCAGGGCGGTGTTCGAGCTCAAGCGCTGAGATGGCAAGTCTTCCATCGACCCCACAATGGCGGCTTCACCGGCAGGGTATCAGCGCTCCGCTGGGCGACGATCCCGCCATCACCGTCCGCCATCTGCTGGCGGTGCAGGCGCAGGACTACTACGGGTCGTTGTGGGCGGTGGGCCTGCGCACCACGGGAGCGCGCGAGGCCGATGTCGAACGGGCCATCGCCGCTGGCCGCATCGTGCGCACCTGGCCGATGCGCGGCACGCTGCACCTGGTCGCGCCGGAGGATGCGCGCTGGATGCTGGCGCTGATGGCCAGCCGCGCGCTCGACCGCGATCGCGCGCGGCAGGAGCGCGACTTCGGCCTGGATGCGCGCACCACCCGTCGCTGCGCCGAGGTGATCACGCGCCTGCTCGAAGGTGGCAAACGGATGACCCGCGGCGCGCTCTACGAAGCCCTGGTCGAGCGCCGCATCGAGACCGATGGACCGCGCGGCCTGCACATCCTCGGCCGGCTCGCCCATGAAGGCCTGATCTGCCAGGGACCACGCGAAGGCAAGCAGCCGACCTTCGTGCTGCTGGACGAATGGATCCCGCCCACCCCGCCGCGCGATCGCGACGAAGCGCTGGGCGAACTGGCGCGGCGTTACTTCGTTGGGCACGGGCCGGCGACGGTGCAGGATCTGGCATGGTGGTCGGGCCTGACCCTGCGCGATGCGCAGGCGGCGGTGGACATCGCGAAGCCCGCACTCTCCCCTCATGATCACGACGGCGCGCGGTACTGGTTCGCCGGGGTGGCGGAACCTCCCGCGCCCGCGGTCCCGGCCGTGCACCTGCTGCCGCCCTTCGACGAATACCTGGTGGGCTACAAGGATCGCAGCGCCGTGCTGGACGCCGCGCACCACCGGCAGGTGATCGGGATCAACGGGTTGGTCAGCCCGAGCCTGGTCGTCGATGGCCGCGTCACCGCGCTGTGGAAACGCAGCCTTGGCCGTCAGGGCGCCACGCTCGCGCTGACGCCGCTGCAGCCCCTGCGCAAGCGTGATCACGCCCCGCTCGCGCGGGCCGCCGCGCGCTACGGCGAATTCATCGGCCAGCCGGTGGCGTTCGACGCGGACTGAGACAGTCGCAACGGCGGCAATTGCCCCGCACGGCGCGGGCCGCTATCGTCGCAGGCTGTCTTTTCACGAGGTTCCCGCCGATGAGCGCACGCACGTCTTTCACCGCCCTGGCCCTGGGCATCGCCCTGGCCCTGCCCGCGCAGGCCAACGAGGGCATGTGGATGCCCTCGCAGCTGCCGCAACTGGCCGGGCCGTTGCGCCAGGCGGGATTCGAAGGCGATCCGGCCGCGCTGGCGGATCTCACCCGGCCACCGCTGAATGCTGTGGTCAAGGTCGGCGGTGCCACCGGCGCGTTCGTCTCCACGGACGGTCTGGTGCTGACCAACCACCACGTGGCCTATGGCGTGATCCAGTACAACTCCAAGCCGGAGAAGAACCTGATCGACGAAGGCTATACCGCCGCCGATCGCGGCGCGGAACTGCCGGCCAATCCCGACTACCGGGTGCTGGTGACCGTGGGTTTCGACCGCGTCACCGATGAAGTGCTCAAGGCCGCCAGCGGCAAGACCGGGCGCGAGTATTACGACGCGGTCGATCGCGCCAGCAAGCGCATCGTCGGCGAATGCGAGCAGGAGGCGGGCATGCGCTGCAGTGTCGCCACCATGTACTACGGCGCCGACTTCTACCGCATCAAGCAGCTGGAACTGCGCGACATCCGCCTGGTCTACGCGCCGCCGCGCGCGATCGGCAATTACGGCGACGAGATCGACAACTTCATGTGGCCGCGCCACACTGGCGACTTCACCCTGCTGCGCGCCTACGTCGGCAAGGACGGCAAGCCGGCGGCGTACAGCCCGGACAACGTGCCCTACCGCGCGCCCGCGCACCTGCAGGTCGCGCTCGACGGCCCGAAGGAAGGCGACTTCGCCATGCTGGCCGGCTATCCGGGCATCACCTATCGCCATCGCTTCGCCAGCGAGTTCAAGGACCGCATCGAATGGGGCCTGCCGGCCAATGTCGAGGTGCTGGACGCGTTGATCGACATCGTCCAGCAGCGCGGCAAGGCGGATCCGGCGGCCGGGGTGAAGTACGCCAGCCAGCTGTCCGGCCTGAAGAACAGCAGCAAGCGTTTCAGCGGCGAACTGGAAGGATTGCACCGCAGCGACGCCATCCAGGTGCGCGCCGACGCACAGCAGGCGATGTACGCATGGCTGGCGAAATCCGGCGGCGACGCCCAGGCGCTGCGCGCGCGCATCGACCAGGCCCAGGCCCTGCTGGACCAGGGCAGCGCGATGCGCGAGCGCGACCTGCTGATCGGCATGATCGAGGGCCGCACCCAGCTGCTGCGCAGCGCGATCTCCCTGCAGCGCCTGGCGCTGGAGCGCGGCAAGGCCGATGCCGATCGCGAAAGCGGCTACCAGGAGCGCGACCTCGCCCTCATCGAAGGCCTGCTGAAGCAGGTGCAGCGCCGCTATGACGCCGGCATGGAGCGGGCATTCCTGACCGAACTGGTCGGACGCTACCAGAAGCTGCCCGACGCGCAGCGCCTGCCGGAGTTCGACGCCGCCTTCGGCCGCGACGCGGCCAGCCTGGAAGCCACCCTGGCGCGCGTCTACGGCGGCACCGGACTGGGCGACGAAGCGACCCGCGTGGGGCTGCTCAAGGCAGACGCCACCGCCATCACCGGCTCGCCGGATCCGCTGCTGAAGCTGGCCGCACAACTGCAGCCCGCCCTGCTGCGCCTGGAGAACGAACGCAAGCAGCGCGACGGCGACCTGCTGCGCCTGCGCCCGGCCTACATGCAGGCGCTGACCGGCTGGTACCGCAGCCAGGGACGCTCGGTCTATCCCGATGCCAACAGCACCCTGCGGGTCAGCTACGGCAAGGTGGAATCGCTGCACCCGCGCGACAGCGTGACCTATTCGCCGGTGACCACGGTGGCCGGCATCGTCGAGAAGAACACCAACACGGTGCCGTTCGACGCACCCAGGCCGCTGCTGGCGGCAATCGCCAAGGGCGATTTCGGCAGCACCGCCGATCCGGCGCTGAAGACCCAGACGGTCAACTTCCTGACCAACCTGGACACCACCGGCGGCAACTCGGGTTCACCCGTGCTCAACGCGCGCGGCCAGCTGATCGGCCTCAACTTCGACAGCAACTGGGAATCGGTCAGCGCCAGCTGGATGTTCGATCCGCGCTACAAGCGCGCCGTGCACGTGGACATGCGCTACATGCGCTGGCTGATGGCCAAGGTCCAACCGGCGCCGCATCTGCTGAAGGAAATGGGCCTGCCGGCGGAGTGAGTGCACCACGCACCGCGCCGATGCGGCATCGGTGTTATGGGTGACAGGCAATGGTGGGCCGGTACCCGGCCCACGACGGCATCCGCCTAGCGCGCCGAGAAACCGATGGCCTGGCGGAAGAAGGCGTCCGGCGAACCTTCCTCCGCCTCGCGCAAGGGCAGTTGCATTGTTTCACGCCCCATCCGTTCGAGCTGCATCTCGATGAAATCGCTGACGACCGGAATGCGCGGACCATCGGCGACCTCGCCGCTGGCCCGCTTCACCACCAACAGCGCATCGATGGCCTCGCGCACCGGCCCGTTCGGCAGCCGCTTGTCCAGCAGTGCCTCGAATGCCATCGGGGGTGGTTGATCGGACGTTTCGATCCACAGGCAGGCCAGGATCGGACGCAGGACATACAGGTATTTCTTGGTCCGGATGCGCTCGCCGCGCAGGTAACCACGAAAGTTGGTCTTCGCCATGCTGTGATAGTGATGCCAGGCGGCCAACGGCGAGTAATGGCTTTCCGTCAGATCGCGGAGCCGCCCGGTGATCGCGGGGTCCTCGCGATAGACGATCGGCGAACGCAGCCACTCGGACAGCGTGGGATTGCATTTGGACAACAGGCGCAGCGCCTTGCGCAGATCCCAACCGCTGACATCCAGTTCGTCGTCTATCGGCAGCTCGATCACGTCCCGTTGCGGGGCACCTGGTCGCGTCCGCTCATTGACGGTCAGATACCACGCCGTGTCGTGCACGTAGATGAAACGCGCGTCGTAGTCGCTGTCCGGCGATGAGAAGCCCCAGCCGCGGCTGCCGGATTCGCAGGCGAATACGATGCGTACCGCGTGCCTGCGCTCGATGTCGGCCAGCGCGGCCAGGATGGCGGCGCGCTTCTCCGGCGCGATGGGATGGATGTCCGTTTCCGGTTGCGTCACGTGGTTCCCTGTTCGATGCCCGCTCGCAATCAAGCCAGGCGCATCATGCCACCTGCGCGCGCCGCGCGCGGGTGAGGTGGACCAGCAGCAGCGAGATCGCGGCCGGGGTCATGCCCGGGATGCGCTGGGCCTGGCCGACGGTCTGCGGTTGCACGCGGGCCAGTTTCTGCTGCACTTCGGCCGACAGTCCGTGCACGCCGGCGAAGTCGAAACCCAGCGGAATCGGGGTGGCCTCGTTGCGCTGCTGGCGCTCGATTTCCTCGCGCTGGCGGTCCAGGTAGCCGGCGTACTTCACGCCGATCTCCACCTGCTCGGCGACCTTGGCGTCTTCCACCGCAGGTCCCAGCGCCGGCACCCGCATCAGCCGGGCGTAGTCCAGCTCCGGACGCTTGATCAAATCCAGCGCATTGGTCTCGCGGCTGACCGCCACGCCCAGCACGCTCTCCAGCTCGCGACCCAGCGCGTTGTTGGGCGTGGCCCACAGCGCGCGCAGGCGCGCGGTCTCGCGTTGCACCGCTTCCTGCTTGGCGCTGAAGCGCGCCCAGCGCGCGTCGTCCACCAGGCCCAGCTCGCGGCCGACGCCGGTCAGGCGCTGGTCGGCGTTGTCCTCGCGCAGCTGCAGCCGGTACTCGGCGCGGCTGGTGAACATGCGGTAGGGCTCGTTGGTGCCATGCGTGATCAGATCGTCGATCAGCACGCCGATGTAGGCCTCGTCGCGGCGTGGCGACCAGGCGTCCTTCTGCTGCACGAAGCGGGCCGCGTTGAGGCCGGCGACCAGGCCCTGCGCGGCCGCTTCCTCGTAGCCGGTGGTGCCGTTGATCTGGCCGGCGAAGAACAGGCCGGCGACGGCCTTGGTCTCCAGCGAGGACTTCAGCCCGCGTGGATCGAAGAAATCGTATTCGATGGCGTAGCCGGCGCGGGTGATGTGGGCCTGCTCGAAACCACGGATGCTGCGCACCAGATCCAGCTGCACGTCGAACGGCAACGAGGTCGAGATGCCGTTGGGATAGATCTCCACCACGTCCAGGCCTTCGGGCTCGACGAAGATCTGGTGGCTGGCCTTCTCGGCGAAACGCACCACCTTGTCCTCGATGGACGGGCAATAGCGCGGACCGATGCCCTCGATCTGGCCGGTGTACAGCGGCGAGCGGTGCAGCGCGTTGCGGATGATCTCGTGGGTGCGATCGCTGGTGTGGGTGATCCAGCAGGACACCTGCGCCGGGTGATCCGCCACGTCGCCGATGAAGGACATCACCGGCATCGGATCGTCGCCGGGCTGCTCCTCCATCACCGAATAGTCGAGCGTGCGGCCGTCGATGCGCGGCGGCGTGCCGGTCTTCAGCCGGTCCACCACGAAGCGCCCCTCGCGCAACCTGTGCGCCAGCGCGGTCGCCGGCGGATCGCCGGCGCGACCGGCGGCGTACTGGGTCTCGCCGACATGGATCTTGCCGGCCAGGAAGGTGCCGGCGGTCAGCACCACCGCCGGAGCGTGGAAACGCAAGCCGGTCTGGGTGACCGCGCCGCGCACGCTTTCGTCCTCGATGATCAGGTCGTCCACCGCCGCCTGGAACACGGTCAGGTTGGGCTGCGCCTCGACCGCGCTGCGGATGGCGCGGCGATACAGCGCGCGGTCGGCCTGGCAGCGGGTCGCCCGCACCGCCGGCCCCTTGGAGGCGTTGAGGGTGCGCCACTGGATGCCGGCGCGATCGGCGGCCCAAGCCATCACCCCGCCCAGCGCGTCGATTTCCTTGACCAGGTGCCCCTTGCCGATGCCGCCGATGGCGGGGTTGCAGCTCATCGCGCCGACGGTCTCGACGTTGTGGGTCAGCAGCAGGGTGCGCGCGCCGGCGCGGGCCGAGGCCAGCGCGGCCTCGGTGCCGGCATGGCCGCCGCCGATGATGATGACGTCGTAGCGGTAGAAGTCGTGATTCATGGTTCGTGTTCAGCCTTGTCGGCCGGCGTTCGCGTTGGAGGGCATCGGACCGGTGGTACCGGATTGGCACGCTTCCTGCGATGTATCCGCGGCACCCGATGTGGCAAGCGACAGGGGCGTGGGCTGGGATTGGAACAGGGGCCAGCCATGCGCACAGCGGGGATGCCGGGGGCCGGTAGTCGGGGGACTGCCGGCCCTTTTTTGTGCGCGAAGGATACCGCGTCGGGCAATGAAAAACCCGGCCGGAGCCGGGTTTGAAGGGGCGCCGACGCCCGGCAGGGACCGGAACAGGGGGGATCCAGAACTCCCCACCGGACGTCGACATGGAACCTTTATCGCCTGTGACGTCAGAAAGCGACGCAACCGGTCAACTTCGGTTCCAACGGCCCGACGGCCGGCGGGCCGTACCCCCCGGATCAGTTCTCGATGACCCGGATCCGCCCGCCCCGCGGCTGGATCCGCGGCGTCCCCGCGGGACGTTCGTTGATGCTGCGGGGCATCGATTGCGGCCGTGACGGCGCGCCCGGCGAGACCCGGGGAGGCACCCCCGGCGAGACTCTTGGCGGCATGCCGGGGCTGACCCGGCGGGGCGGCTGGCCCGGAACCGCCGGCTGCTGGCCGTGCTCGCGCCAGGCGCCGCGGGTCGGGTCGCGCCAGGGCGCCGGGCGATTGCCGCCCGGACCGCTGCCCGGCGGCGGCCTGTGGCCACCATGGTCGTGGCCCGGACGCGGGCGATGGACCGGCGGCGGGTAGTACGGGTAATACGGGCCGTAATAGCCGTAATAGGGCTGGCGGCCGTAGTAGGAGGGCCGGTTGTAGTAGCCACCGTAGTAGCCGCCATAGACCGGATAGCCGTAGGCATCGTAATAGCGGACCACCGGGCGCCCCTGGTAGTAACCGCCGGCCGCACTGGCGCCGACATGGTCATACGTCGCGCAACCGCTCAGTGCGGCCGCGGCGAACGCAGCGATGATCAGCATTCTTGGTTTCATGTGCAGCCCCTGACTTTTCCTGCGGTAGCCAGCATCGGTCCGGCGGATTGAATCCGTGCTTAACCCTGGCCATCGTGCCACGGCGCTTCATCCCGCGTTGCGCTCCCGGCGGATCCAGTCCGGCCGGGTGGTGCGTTAACCTGTTGTCCATGCCGCACACCCTGCCCACGTTCGACGACATCCTGGCCGCCGCCGCCCGCATCGCCCCGCACGCCCATGCCACGCCGGTGCTGCATTCGCGCGAACTGGATGAACGCGCGGGCTGTTCGTTGTTCTTCAAGGCCGAACCCCTGCAGCGCAGCGGCGCGTTCAAGTTCCGCGGCGCCTGCAACGCGGTCTGGTCGCTGCCGGAGGCCGACGCCGGGCGCGGCGTGGTGACCCATTCCTCCGGCAATCACGGCGGTGCGCTGGCGCTGGCGGCCCGTACTCGCGGCATCCCGTGTCACGTGGTGGTGCCCGAGGGCGCCGTGGCCGCCAAGCTCGCGTCCATCGAACGCTACGGCGCGACCATTCACCGCTGCGCGCCCACCCAGGCCGCGCGCGAGGCCGCCTGCGCCCGCGTGCAGGCCGGGACCGGCGCCCACCTGATCCACCCCTTCACCCATCCGGCGGTCATCGCTGGGCAGGGCACCGCCATCCTGGAACTGCATAACAGCCACGGGGCCTTCGACGCGGTGATGACCCCGGTCGGCGGCGGCGGCCTGAGCAGCGGCACCGCCATCGCGACCGCGCGGATGGCGCCGTCCTGCCGGATCTACGCGGCCGAACCGGCCGGCGCCGACGACACCGCGCGCTCGCTGGCGGCCGGCGAGCGCCTTGCCGACTTCACTCCGGACACGATCTGCGACGGCCTGCGGACGGCGGTGGGCGAACCCAACTTCGCGGCCCTTCGCGCGCATGGCGTGCAGGTACTGGTGGCCGACGATCAGGAAACCATCAACGCGATGCGCCTGCTCTGGCAATGCCTGAAGCTCGTGGTCGAACCTTCCTCGGCGCTGGTGCTGGCGGCGGTGCTGAAGCACCGCGATCGCTTCACGGGCCAGCGGGTGGGCCTGGTGCTGTCCGGCGGCAACGTCGATTTGGATGCCCTGCCCTGGGGGCCGGCGTGGGCGTGAGCGTGGCGCGGCGCAGGCGGCGCACGGGGTTCTGGGGCTGGCTTCGGCGCCTGCTGGTGCTGCTGCTGCTGTGGCTGGCCGGCGTGGCCGGCTACATCACCTGGGTGGGCCAGCGCGATCAGGCCGCACCGGCCGACGCGATCATCGTGCTGGGCGCGGCGGCCTACGACGCCAAGCCTTCGCCGGTGTTCGAGGAGCGCATCCGCCACGGCATCGATCTGTACAAGCGCGGGATGGCCAAGACCCTGATCTTCACCGGTGGCTACGGGGGATCCGGCGCGCGTTTTTCCGAAGCGCAGGTCGGTCGCCGCTATGCGATCCGCCAGGGCGTCCCGCCCCGCGCCATCCTGATCGAATCGGTTTCCCGCAACACCCACGAGAACCTGCGCCAGGCCGCCGCGCTGATGCAGACCCACGATCTGCACCGCGCGATCGTCGTCAGCGACCCGCTGCACATGGCGCGCGCTCTGCGCATCAGCCACGAACTGGGCATCGACGCACTGGGCTCGCCCACGCCGACCACCCGTTTCCGCAGCTTCACCACCCGCTGGCGCTTCCTGTTGGCCGAGGTGTACTTCTTCCACCGCGATCGGTTGCCGCAATCGCGCTGAGACGGCGCCCCGGCTCCCGTCCGGGGGTATCATCCGGGTTTGCACCGACAAGGCCATGCGCATGAAGATCGACGGCAACCGCAGGCAGGATCGCGCCACCGAACTGGTGCTGACCTATTACGCCGCCTTCAACCGCGGCGACTGGGACGGCATGCTGGCGCTGCTCACCGACGACGTGGTGCACGACCTCAACCAGGGCGCGCGCGAAACCGGGCGCGAGGCCTTCGCCGCCTTCCTCGGCCGGATGAACGCCAGTTACCGCGAGCAGTTGCGCGACATCGTCGTGCTCGCCTCGCTGGACGGCGACCGCGCCGCCGCCGAATACGTCGTGCATGGCGAATACCTCAACACCGACGAAGGCCTGCCGCCGGCCAAGGGCCAGGCCTACGTGTTGCCCGGCGGCGCGTTCTTCGACATCCGCGATGACCGGATCGCACGGGTCACGAACTATTACAACCTGCAGGACTGGATTGCCCAGGTGAGCAAGTAGTACTGCAGCTGGTTTCGGCAAGAGCGGACGGCAAATCCCTCTCGGTCCCCCTTCCGCGAAGGGGGAGGAACGGCGGGCTTCGGTTCGGGAGCCCCCTTGATCAGCCATTCGGCGGTTGAAAGCGACACAGGGGGCGGGCGCCAGCGGGCGACTGGGGATTTGCGTGGGATGCGGGAAGGCCCGGCATCTCCATGCAGCGCGTGACGGCAAAGCCGGCATCCGTCGCGCAATCCATCCGGCGCGTGGGCGCAATCCGCCAGCGCTACTCCCCGCGCCGACGGATGGGAATCCGCGACAGCGGCACGCTGGCAATCTCCTCGCCCTGGCCACGGATCGGCGCACCCGGTTCCGGTGCCCAGGCGTGGGCATAGATCACTTCCCAGGTGCTGGGCAGCTTGCCGTCCGCGCCGCGCAGGGGTTCATAGGCGGCGCTGGCGGCAGCGAAACGACGGCGGCCAGTCAGCGTGTGCCGGCGCGTGCTCATCGCGTTGGTCGCGCCCATCGCGCGCAACTCGCGCATCAGCGCCGGCAGATCCGCATAGGTGAGGGTGAAACGATCCCGGTCCAGCACCGGATCCCGGAAGCCGGACATCATCAGCGCGTCGCCGAACTGCGCGATCGGTGTGAAGCGGCTGACGTGTGGCGCATCGTCGGCCTCGGCGAAGGCATCGCGCAGTTCATGCAGCGTGTCGGGGCCGAAGGTGGAGCACAACAGCAGGCCACCCGGCTTGAGCACGCGGCGGAAACCGGCGAACACCGCCGGCAGATCCTCCACCCATTGCAGGCACAGGTTGGAGAACAGCACGTCCACGCTGCCCTCGGCCAGCGGCAGCGCGCGCGCATCCGCGCACACCCGCGGGAATGGCTTCCACCAGCCGGCCTGCTTCTTCGCCTCCCGCAGCATAGGCAACGCCAGATCCAGCGCCAGCACCTGCGCCTTCGGCCAGCGCTTGTGCATCGCCGCGGCGGCATGGCCCGGCCCGCTGCCCACGTCGAGGACCACCCGCGGGGAGCGATCAGCCAGATAGTCCAGCGACTCCAGCAGGCGTTTCTCCACCTCGTGCTGGAGCACGGCGACGGCGTCGTAGCCGGCGGCCGAGCGCGAGAACGCGCGGCGGATATGGCGGTGATCGAACTGGGAATTCATCGGGGGATTCTAATCGAGGGCGGAAAGCGGGCTGTCGCGTTCACCCGTGCGAAGCGTCGGGCGCGTGGCCGATCGCGGTGAGGAAGTCGGTCAGTTCGTGCGCGACCCGATCCGCGTGGCCCAGGAACGGTGCATGTCCGCCACCGGCAATGTCCACATGCAGGCCCCATGGGGCCAGCGCGGCCGCATCGCGCATGCCCGCGGCGGGCACCAGCCGATCCCGTCGCCCGGAGATCCACAGGCTTGGCAGGGCCAGGCCGGCAAGCACATCGCGCAGGTCCGAGTGTTCGAGCAGGCGCAGCCCCTGTTGCAGCACCTGCGGGGAGGGCTCGCCGCGCGCGTACAGGGTCTGCTTGAGCGTGCGCAGTTCCTCGCGCGCGTGCTCGGAACCGATCGTGTCCAGGGCCAGGAACCGCTCCAGCGTGCCGCGATAGTCGCCGCGCAGCTCCTCGCCGAACTGCAGGAACACCGAGGGATCGACCGCGTGCGGCCAGTCATCGCCGCGGACGAATCGCGGCGTGGCGGCAATCAGCGCCAGCCCCTTCACCTGTGGGGAGGTCGCCGCCGCCTGCATCGCGAACAGGCCCCCCAGCGACCAGCCCAGCCAGACCGCCGGCGGGGTGCGCGCCAGGATCTCCGCGGCGCACGCCTGCAACTCGAGCGTGGTGGCCGACTCGCGGCTGTGGCCGTGGCCCGGCAGATCCACCAGGTGCAACGTGCAATGCGCCGACAGCCTTTCCACCAGCGGCGCGAATACGCCGCCATGCAGGGCCCAGCCATGAATCAGAACCAGCGAAGGGCCGCGGCCCACGACTTCGATATGCATGCGTAAGAAGCAGGAATGCCACCGGCGGGGCCGGCGTGATGACGGCGGCCATTGTCGCCGATTCCGGAGCCGCGACCGTTGGCCGGACGCCGCGCGTTCAGGTGCCGACGTTGCGGATGCGGCGCACCGCGTCCCACGAGCGCGCCAGCACCTCGACCAGTTGATCCACGTCCTGCGGCGTATGCAGCGCCGACAGGGTGACACGCAGGCGCGCCTTGCCCTCGGGCACGGTCGGCGGGCGGATTGCCGGCACCCAAAAGCCCGCGCTCTCCAGCGCCGAGGACAGTGCCAGCGCGTTGGCCTCGTTGCCGCACAGGACCGGCTGGATCGGCGTGTCCGATGCCATCAGTTCCAGCCCGCGTCCCTGCGCGGCGGTGCGGAACCGGTCCACCAGCATCTGCAGTTTTTCGCGCCGCCAGTGATCGCGCCGCGCGTGCCGAACCGCGATCCGGGTGGCCGCGGCCAAGGCCGGCGGCAACGCCGTGGTGTAGATGTAGGGTCGCGCGGTTTCCGCCAGATGCTGGATGAGCGCATCGCTGCCGACCACGACGGCGCCATACCCGCCCAGCGCCTTGCCGAGCGTGACCAGTTGCAGCGGCACTTCCTCCACGCCCATGCGCGCCTCGGCGACGCTGCCGCGCCCGTCCGGGCCGCGCACGCCGACGCCATGGGCATCGTCCACATACAGCATCGCCTGCTGCATCCGCGCGACCAGGCTGAGCGCGCGCAGCGGCGCGGCATCGCCATCCATGCTGAAGACGCCGTCGGTCACCAGCATCGCCGCGCCTTCCGGCGCCTGCCGCAGCTGGCGCATCGCGCCTTCCGGATCCAGATGCGGATAACGGCGCAGCTTGCATCCAGCCAGGCGGGTGGCGTCGATCAGGCTGGCGTGGTTGAGGCGGTCCTGCACGCACACGTCGCCGTCCTCCAGCAGCGCCTGCTGCACGGCGAGATTGGCAAGGAAGCCGCTGCCGAACAGCAGCGCGCGCGGATAGCCCAGCCAGTCGGCGACGTCCTGCTCCAGGCCGTCGTGGGCGAAATGATGGCCGGTGATCAGGTGCGAGGCGCCCGCGCCGGCGCCTTCGCGGCTGGCGGCGTCCTGCAGCGCGCTCAGCACCTCGAACTGCTGCGACAGGCCCAGGTAGTCATTGCCGGCGAACTCGATCAGCCAGCGGCCGTTGACCTCCACCCGCACGCCGTCGCGGCGCGTGACCGTGCGGCGCACGCGCGAGCGCCCCTGCGCGGCGCGCAGTTTGCGCTGGCTGTGGACGCGTTCAAGCAGATCGGGACGGGTCATGGCGGACGGGCAGCCTGGCAGCGGGACGGCAAGGAAACTCCTCGATTGCGCCGCACGGCCGGAAACACGACGCAGGGCGACGCCGCCTGTCCGGCGCCGTGCCTGTCTGCCAGATTCCCCCTGAGCACAATGACTACGCCGCGTGGTCGCAGCAGGCGGCCGGCGCGGTGATGTCGGCGTGCACCGTAGCGCCGCCGGTAACATTGCTTCTGTGACTATCGTCAAAATTCTCCACCTGTACCGCCATCGGCCGCAGGCCCAGGCGGGCGAACAGGGCCTGATCGCGTTCCGTATCCGGATTGCCGGTGGTGAGCAGCTTCTCGCCGTAGAAGATGGAGTTGGCGCCGGCACTGAAGCACAGCGCCTGCAGTTCGTCGCCCATCGATTCGCGTCCCGCCGACAGCCGCACCATCGAGCGCGGCATCGCGATGCGGGCGACCGCGATCGTGCGCACGAACTCGAACGGATCCAGCTCCACCGTGCCGTGCAGCGGCGTGCCCGCCACCTGCACCAGCCGGTTGATCGGCACCGAATCCGGATGCGCCGGCAGGTTGGCCAGCGCCTGCAGCAGGCCGGCGCGCTGGTCGCGTGATTCGCCCATGCCGACGATGCCGCCGCAGCAGGTCTTCATGCCCGCGTCGCGCACGTGCGCCAGCGTGTCCAGGCGATCCTGGTACTCGCGGGTGCGGACGATGTCGCCGTAGAACTCCGGTGCGGTGTCCAGGTTGTGGTTGTAGTAGTCCAGCCCGGCGTCCTTCAGCGCCGCGGCCTGCGGGCCGCTGAGCATGCCCAGGGTCGCGCAGGTCTCCAGTCCCAGTGCCTTCACCTCACGGATCATCTCGGCGACCTTCGGGATGTCGCGGTCCTTCGGCGAACGCCAGGCCGCGCCCATGCAGAAGCGCGAGGCGCCCGCGGCCTTGGCCTGGCGGGCCCTGGCCAGCACCTGCTCGGTATCCATCAGCTTCTGCGCGTTCACCCCGGTGTCGTAGCGCTGTGCCTGCGGGCAGTAGGCGCAGTCCTCCGGGCAGCCGCCGGTCTTCACCGACAGCAGGGTCGAGACCTGCACCTCGGCGGGATCGAAATGGGCCCGGTGCACGACCGCGGCCCGGTACAGCAGTTCGGGAAAGGGCAGGTCGAACAGGGCCAGCAGTTCGTCGCGCCGCCAGTCGTGGCGGAGTTCGGGCGTTTCAATGTGAGCGGACATCGCGGACTCGCGGGGATAAAGTCGGCCAGTCTGGAAACCCTGTCCCACCCTGTCAACCGCAAGGAAGCGATGAAAGTTGACAATTGGCTGCGCTCGCTGAGCCGCGTCCTGCTCCCGCCTCGATGCCTCATCTGCCGTGAAAGTGGCGACAATGGCCTTGATTTGTGCGGAAGATGTTTCGATTGCCTGCCCTGGAACCGGTCCGCCTGCGACCGCTGCGCGCTGCCATTGCCGGTGCCGGGCCGCTGTGGCCGTTGCCTGCGCCGACCGCCGCCGGTAGAAGCGACCTGCGCGGTCTTCCTGTATGGAGCACCGGTCGATCGTCTGTTGCCCCGGCTCAAGTTCCATCACGATCTGGCCGCCGGACGCCTGCTGGCGGAACTGATGACCCCGTCGCTGGCGACACAGCCTCGCCCCCGGGCCCTGATACCGGTACCGCTGCATCGGGAGCGCCTGCGCCGACGCGGCTACGACCAGACGCTGGAACTGGCCCGGCCGTTGGCGCGCCGCCTGGATCTGCCCCTGCTGCCACGGGCGCTGCGGCGAATCCGCAACACCGCGCCGCAGTCTGAGCTGGACGCGCGCGCGCGTCGCCGCAACCTGCGCGCCGCGTTCCAGGCCGGACCCGCCCCGCTTCCGGATCATGTCGCTCTCGTGGATGACGTCATGACCACCGGGCAGACCCTGCACGCAGCAGCCCTGGCCCTGCGCCGGGCCGGGGTGGCGCGGGTCGATGCCTGGATCTGCGCGCGGGTGCCCTGACCCGACTTCCGGCAGGGGCGCCGGCGCCCCTTCGGCTTCAGCATGCGGACTTCCCCCGCGAGGCATCCACCATGAAGGCTCCGTCGCTGCTGTTGGTCCTGTCGCTGTTCACGGCTTCCGCCCTGCCTTTGACGGCATTCGCCGATGACGACGCGGCCCTGCGCACGATCGCGCAATCGGTGCTGGATGCGCAGATCCGCTTCGATGTTCCGGCGCTCGATGAGGTGTTGGCGCCCGACTACGTGGAAATCTCGCCCGTCGGCGACGTCGATACGCGCGCCGAGGTGCTGGGTTTCTATGCCCCTGAAGCGCGCGCGCAGATGCTGGCCAAGGGCGTGGAGCCGGTTTCGGCCACATTGGGAGAACCGCAGGTTCATGTCGACGGCAACCATGCGCGGCTCATCGCCCTGAACACCGCGACGCTGCGCATCCAGGGCGCCGAGCAGCAGAAGCAGCTGCGCACGGTGTTCGAGTTCCGGCGCGAAGGCGCGACCTGGAAACTGGCCAGCGCGACCTACGTGCCCTACCGCGCCAAGCCCTGATTGGGCGCACCCGGCGCGCGGGTAAATCCGACACGCGTGCAACTCCAATCCCTGCGGGCACCTGCCCACCTCTTCTAAGAAGGGCGACCGAGGAGGATTTGCCCTTCGCATGACAGGCATGCTTTCTCTTTCCTGGATGCTTATCCCGCCAGCACGGTTCACGCGCCACGCCCTCCCGGAACATGAGTCGCTTGCGATTGCCCGCAACCGCGACATCGCGACTTGACGCCCTCCTGCCCGGGGCGTATTCGTCACGCGGTTTCCCGGAAAAGGAGTGGATCATGGGCAGCAATCCGTTGGTGAACGTCTCGCGTGGCTGGTGGGTATTCCTGCTCTACGGCGTGCTGGCGCTGGTGTTCGGCATCGCCACCCTGCTCTGGCCCGGGCGCTCGGTGCTTGCGCTGGTGCTGGCATTCGGCGCGCTGTCGCTGGCCGATGGCATCGTCAGCCTGCTCAGCATCTTCCGCAAGGACATCGCCCTGCCGAACTGGCTGCTGATTCTCTACGCGCTGGTCTCGATCGGTTTCGGCGTGCTCGCGATCACCCAGCCGGCGCAGATGGCCGAGGCCATGCTGTGGCTGCTGGCGATCTGGCTGATCATCGCCGGCGTCGCGCGCATCGTGTTCGCCATCCAGGTACGCAAGCTGATCAATGGCGAATGGCTGCTGGCGCTCAGCGGTTTGCTGGCGATCCTGCTCGGCGTGCTGTTCCTGGCCAATCCGGGCGTCGGCCTGATCACCATCGCGGTCTGGATCGCGGTGGGCGCGCTGATCTATGGCGTGCTGCAGCTGATCGTGGCGTTCCGGCTCAAGCGGCTGCGTTCATCGACCTGAGCAGGCTCAGCGTGCCGGAGGCAGCGGAATGTCCGCCTTCGGCGCGCGTCCGGAGCCGATCACCGCCACCGCCCGCAGTTCGACCGGCGCACGCTCGTTGAGCAGCGCGGTGGTGCCTACCGCGCTCCACGCCGGGTAGTGCGAAAGGAAGAATTCGCGATGCACCCGCAGGAAGCTGTCGAACTCCTGCTGGAACGCCGCCGTATCGGTCGGCTGCCGGTGGTAGCTGGTCAACTCCACCACGTCGGCCAGGCTGGCGCCGGCCAGCGCCAGGCGTGCCTTCAACACCTCGAACATCCGCCGGATCCTGTCCTCGTAGCTGCCCTCGCCACCAGCCGGGATGCCGGACACGATCACCATGTCGCCCACCTTGATCACCGGCGAGTAATGCCACTGGTGGTAGTCCGCTTCTTCACCCGGCGCGGCGAAATGCTCCCGTGAGGGAGCCGCCTCCTGCGCGGCCACGGGAGCCGCGAGCGCGGACAGGCACAACAACAGCAGCGGGATCATGGGCTTCATGCGGCCTCCGTCGGCCTGGTGCCGGACCCTGCGGTCGCGGTTGGTGGGAGTGACGATCAGCGGGCCGCCAGTGCGTAATGCAGCGCGATGCCCGCGAACACCGCCGCGCCCACCCAGTTGTTGTGCAGGAACGCGCGGAAGCACGGCCCGCGCTCGCGGTGGCGGGCGAGAAAGAACTCGTAGGCCACCAGCAGCACGGCCACGCCCAGGCCCGCCCAGTACCAGATGCCCAGGCCCGCCTGCCGACCGACCAGCGCCAGCGCGAGGAACACCAGCGCGTACAGCACGCCCTGGATGATCAGATCGAGATCCCCAAACAGGATCGCGGTCGATTTGGAGCCCATGCGGATGTCATCGTCGCGATCGACCATCGCGTACCAGGTGTCGTAGGCGGTCGACCACAGGATGTTGGCGCCATACAGCACCCAGCCGATCGGCGGCACTTCGCCCTGCACGGCGGCGAACGCCATCGGGATGCCCCAGCCGAACGCCATGCCCAGGTACACCTGCGGCAGGTGGGTGTAGCGCTTGAGGTAGGGATAGCTTGCCGCCAGGAACAGGCCGACGAAACTCAGGCCGATGGTCAGCGCGTTCATCGTCAGCACCAGCGTGAAGGCGACGATCATCAGCGCCGCGAACACCATCAGCGCTTCGCGGCCGCTGACCGCACCGGTTGCCAGCGGGCGCGCCTTGGTGCGCTCCACATGCGGATCCAGCCAGCGATCGGCGTAGTCGTTGATCACGCAACCGGCCGAACGGGTCAGCCAGACGCCGGCGGTGAACACGAACAGCGTCCACCACGGCGGGGTGCCGCCGGCCGCCAGCCACAGGGCCCACCAGGTCGGCCACAGCAGCAGCAGCACGCCGATGGGGCGATCGCCGCGGGTGAGTTTCCAGTATTGGCCCAGGCGCTCGCGCCAGCGCGACGCCGGGGGAGCTTCAAAACGTTCGTAACCCATCTTCAGCAGGAGTACCGGGTGTCAGCGGGAAGCGACATCCGCGGCACACAGGCCGGGGGACACCGCATCGCCGATCTTACCGCCCGGCCGCGCGGGGCCGTGGCGTCCGGTGGTGTTTCCGGTTCCGGGGGTTCCTTCATGCCGCCGTCGCCCATTGGGCTGGCCGCCGGCTTCAGGTAAGCTATGCCGTCTGCGCGCCCGTAGCTCAGCCGGATAGAGTAGTGGCTTCCGAAGCCATTGGTCGGGGGTTCGAATCCCTCCGGGCGCGCCATTTTTTCCGGCCTCCGCCGACGCGGGGAACAACAGCCGACAGGCGGAAAGCCGCCCGTTGGGCGCCCCCGATGGACCGGGCGCATCTTGGTCCCCCTCCCTCTTCACACCTGCGCCAGCAGCGCCCCGCGCCAGCACGCTGACCGCGTCGGCCCTTGGTCCCCTGTCCGCTTTTCCCGTCCTGGCGCCGTTACAGCCATATACCGACCCCGGGGAGAGTCTGCGATGACCCATCGTTCCGTGCTCCTGTCACTGCTGGCGGCACCGCTGGCCATGCTGCTGGCGGGCTGCGATCCGGCCCCGAAGGCGACCGGTGACGCCTCCGCATCGCCGAAGGCCGCTGCCGCCCTGCCCTTGTTCGACACGTTCGGCGACCTGCACCGCGACGTGGGCACCCGCGTGCCCGCGGCGCAGCGCTACTTCGACCAGGGCCTGCGCATGGCCTACGGGTTCAATCACGAGGCCGCGGGACGCGCCTTCGCCGAGGCGGCCCGGCTCGATCCGCAATGCGCGATGTGCGTGTGGGGCCAGGCGCTGGTGCTGGGCCCGAACATCAACCTGCCGATGGATCCGGAGCAGGCGAAGGACGCCACCACCCTCGCCGCGCGCGCGGCGGCCCTCGCGGAATCCGCGCACCCGGCCGACCGGGCGCTGATCCTGGCCTTGCAGGCACGCTACGCCGACCCGGCGCCGGACGACCGCAAGCCACTGGATCGCGCCTATGCCGATGCGATGGGACGGGTGGTGGAGCAGTTCCCCGACGACGACGACGCGGCGACCCTGTACGCGGAAGCGCTGATGGATCTTTCGCCATGGGCGTACTGGAACGCGGACGGCACGCCGGCCGAATTCACCCCGCGCCTGGTGGGTGAACTGGAGCGCGTACTGGCGCGCAATCCGCGCCACATCGGCGCGATGCACTACTACATCCACGCCATCGAAGCCTCGTCCACGCCGCAACGCGCCGAACGCTACGCGGACGCGCTGGCCGCGCTGGCGCCCGGTTCCGGCCACCTGGTGCACATGCCCGCGCACATCTACATCCGGATCGGCCGCTACCACGACGCGACGCTCACCAATTTCGCCGCGACCACGGCGGACAAGGACTTCCTGGCGGTATGCCGCGGCAGCAACGGGGTCTACCCACTGGGCTACGTGCCGCACAACTGGCACTTCGCCACGATGACCACCGGCCTGACCGGCTCGCGCACCCTGGCGTTGCAGGCGGCGGAACAGACCGCCCAGCGCGCGGATCGCACGACGATGGGCGCGCCGCCGATGGAGTTCATGCAGCAGTTCGTGGTCACGCCACTGCTCACCCGGGTCCGCTTCGGTGACTGGGATGCCATCCTGTCCGACACCTCCGCGCCGCCGGCACTGCCGTATCCGGCCGCGATCCGGCATTTCGCCCGCGGCATGGCGCACCTGCGCAAGGGCGCGCTGGCCGAGGCCACCCGCGAAGCCGATGCCCTCGGCGCGATCGCGCGCAACCCCGACATGGCGAAGATCAGCTTCTTCGACATCAACCACGCCGATGGCGTGCTGCGCGTCGCCGATGCCCTGCTGCGCGGGGAACTGCTGCTTGCCCAGGGCAGGCACGCGCAAGCCATCGCCGCGCTGCGCGAAGCCGTCGCCGCCGAGGACGCGCTGGCCTACAACGAACCGGCCGACTGGCCGCTTCCGGTACGCCCGTACCTGGGCGCGGCGCTGCTTGAAACAGGCGACGCCAAGGGAGCGGCCGAGGCATTCGGCCAGGATCTGAAGACCTACCCGGAAAACGGCTGGTCGTTGTTCGGCCTCGCGCAGGCGCAGCAGGCACTCGGACAGGCCGATGCGGCCCGCGAAACCTCGCGCCGGCAGGCCGCGGCCTGGCAATGGGCGGACGCGCCGCTGAGCGCGGCCCGCTACTGAACCCCGAGCGGCGTTCGCGCCACCGGTTAGCATCCCCCGCGGTCGATGTCGCCTCGACCGCGGGCGAATTTGCCTGCCTTGCCGGCTGGTAATGCTTTCCGAGCAGCGACGGGCCGCCGGCACCGGAATGCGCCGAGAATGGCCCGACCGGAGGCCTTGACGCCATTACATGTAATCGAATAGCTTGGTTACATGACAGCCCGCAAGCCGGCCATCAAAGCTTCGACCCTGCACGTTCGCAACTATCGCGAGCGCATGCGCGAGCAGGGCCTGGTCAAGAAGGACGTATGGATCCGGCCGGAGTACGCGGCAGAACTGACGGCCATCGAGAAATCGATGCGCGAGGCCCAGCGCGATGCCGGCATTCCCTACCTGCCGGCGCAGCCGACCGAGGCCGGCTGGACGGTACCGGCGATCCGGCATGCGATTGCCCAGACCAGCGCGGTGCGCGACGGCCTGGTGAGCCTGGAGACCATCGAGGGCGCCGAGCCCAGCCTGCATCTCGTCCTTCATGAACATGGCGACCTGTCGGTGTTCCTGGCCGTGGGCGGCGAGCAGATCCTGGTCGAAGCCTATCTGTGGCCGGTCAGCGACGTGATCGACCCCGCCGCGTTCAACGCCCACGTGCTGGGCACCCATGTGCTGCTGCCCCTGTCGACCATCGGCCTGCAACGGATTGGCGGCGTCGCGGGCTACGTGATGTTCGGCGCCCTGGATACCCATTCCAGCCTGGCCAACCTGATGTTCGAGATCGAAACGCTCGCCGAGAACGTCATCCATGCCACCGAGGCCTATCAGCCGTACCTGCGCCCGCCGCGCAAGGCGAGGGCCTGATGCCGGAAACGCTGAAGCTCCTGTTCAAGCGCATCCAGGACGGCATGGAGGGCCTGGCCGACGCGGTGCTCGGCGAGCGCGCGGAGCGCCTGCTCGATGACGAGATCCGCACGGTCGACGACGCCTTGCACCGGGCACGTGGCGAACATGCGGCGGCGAAGGCGCGGCGCATCGCCAACGAACAGCACCTGGCCGCGTCCACCGCGCAGTTGGCGACCGCCGAGGCGCGGGTCGAGTCCGCGCTGCGCCAGCGGCGCACCCAACAGGCACGGACCGCGGCCGAGCAGGTGGTGCGGTTGCAGGAACAGCGCGACGAATGGACCCGCCTTGCGCGCGATCTCGCCGCACAGGAACAGCAGTTCGCCCACGTGGCCGAGCAGCTCGAAGGCCGGTTGCGCCGGCTCAAGCATCAGCTCGACCTCCTGCGCGCCAGCATCAGCCTGCAACGTGCGCAGGCTACGGTGGCACGGCGGCAACCCGGCGAGGCGCCGCATCCGGAACCGGCGTTCGCGTCCGCGCAGCGGATGAAGCGGCGCGGCGCCGGCACGGCCGCCCGGGAAGCCGGCGCTCCCCGGATGCCCGCGGAGGACCCCGCGCAGGCGGTGCTGGCGCGGGCGGAAAAACGCATCAAGTCGTCCCCGCGAAAGCGCTGACCGCAAGGAGCCCCGATGACCGCGTTCCTCACCACCGCCCTGAGTTTCCCCACCCTCGTCTACAGCGTGCTGCTGGCGTTCTGCGTGATCTACTGGTTGCTCGCGGCCACCGGCATCCTCGATTTCGACGCGGTTGACGGCTGGCTGGGCAGCGATGGCGACAGCGTCGAACCCAGCCAGATCGCCGGCATGATCGCCCGGCTGGGCCTGTCCGGCGTGCCGATGATGCTGGTGCTGACGGTGCTGTCCTGGTTCGGCTGGCTCATCACCTATTTCGTCCAGCTGTGGCTGCTGCCGCATGTGCCCGACGCGCTGCGCTGGCTGGCCGGCGCGGGTGTCCTGTTGGCCGCGCTTGTGCCAGGCGTGGTGGCGACCTCGTTGCTGCTGCGGCCGCTGGCCACACTGATCACCCGCCTGCGTCCGCCGCTGCCCGCGCCGGTGCTGGGACGCACCGGCAGCGTCATTTCGCCCCGGGTCGACGAGACCAGCGGCCGCGCCCAGTTCGACGACGGTGGCGCCGGCCTGATCCTCCAGGTCCGCGCCATGCCCGGCCAGGGCTTCGCGCGCGGCGACCGGGTCGTCCTCATTGAACACCTGGTCGCTTCCGACACCTACCGCGTCATCTCCGAATCCACTTTCCACCAGCAGTAAACGCACCGCGCCTACAAGGAGTTCCGCCATGAGCACCGCCAACATCCTTCCCTTCCTCATCGGCCTCGGCGTCCTGCTGGTGCTGGGGCTGGGTTTCATCGGCATCTTCAAGGCCTTCTACAAGAAGGTCGAGCAGGGCACCGCGCTCATCGTCAACGACATGAGCTCGCAACCGAAGGTGCACTTCACCGGCGCCCTGATCATCCCGGTGCTGTACAAGGCCGAGCTGATGAAGATCAGCCTGATCACCCTGCAGGTCGATCGCCGCGGCAAGGAAGGCCTGGTCTGCCGCGACAACATGCGTGCCGACATCGCGGTGGCGTTCTACCTGCGCGTCAACGAGACTCCGCAGGACGTGCTGCGCGTGGCCAAGGCCATTGGCGCGGACCGCGCCTCCGACAAGCACGCGGTCGACGAGCTGTTCAACGCCAAGTTCTCCGAGGCGCTGAAGACGGTCGGCAAGAAGTTCGACTTCACCGACCTGTTCGACAAGCGCCAGGAGTTCCGTGACGAGATCGTCGCGGTGATCGGCCAGGATCTGAACGGCTACGTACTCGAGGACGTGGCCATCGACTACCTCGAACAGACGCCGAAGTCGCTGCTGGATCCCAGCAACATCCTCGACGCCGAAGGCATCCGCAAGATCACCGAGCTGACCGCCCTGCAGAACGTGCGCACCAACGAACTGGAGCAGAACGAAAAGCTGGCGATCACCAAGAAGAATACCGAGGCGCGCGAGGCGATGCTGGCGCTGGAACGCCAGCAGGCCGAGGCCGAGGCACGCCAGCAGCGCGAAGTCGAGACGGTGCGTGCGCGCGAAGCCGCCGAGACCGCCAAGGTGATCGAGGAGCAGCGCCAGGTGTCCGAGCGCGCGCGCCTGGAAACCGAGGAACAGATCAAGATCCGCGAGCAGGAACAATTGCGCCAGGTCGAGGTGGCAGAGCAGAACCGCCGCCGCGCGGTGGCGATCGAGCTGGAGCGCGTCGCCCGCGCCGAGCAACTGGAACGGGTCAGCACCAACAAGGAAGTGCAGCTGCAGGAAGTTGAGCGCGACAAGGTCGTCGAGCAGGGCCGGATGGAAGTGGCCAACGTCGTCCGCGAGCGCACCCATATCGAGCAGACGGTTGCCGTGGCCGAGGAGAAGATCAAGGAGACCCGCGAGGTCGCCGAAGCCGACCGCGCCAAGCAGGTGACCGTGCTTGCCGCCGAAGCGGCCGCGCAGGAAACGCTGGTGAAGGACGTCAAGGCCGCCGAAGCCGCCGAGCAGGCCGCCCGCCACCGCGCGGTCGAACTGACGGTGCTGGCGGATGCCGAATTGCAGGCCGCCGGCAAGCAGGCCGAGGCCAAGCGCGTGCTGGCGGAAGGTACCCGGGCCGAATCCGCCGCGCCGGGCCTGGCCCACGCGCAGGTGCAGGAAGCCAATGCGGCCGCGATGGAGAAGACCGGCCTGGCCGAGGCCCGCGTGCTGGAAGCCAAGGCGGATGCCACCTACAAGCAGGGCAACGCCGACGCGCGCGTGCTCAGCGAGCGCCTGGCCGCCGAAGCCGAGGGCGCCGAGAAGATCGGCCGCGCCAATGCCACCGCCACCCAGGCCATGGGCGATGCCGAAGCCAGCAACATCGGCCGCAAGATGGCGGCCGAGGCCGAGGGCCTGACCTCCAAGTTCGACGCGATGGGCAAGATGAGTCCGGAAGCGCGCAGCCACGAGGAGTACCGCATGCTGCTGGAAACCCAGCTGCGCCAGTTGCTGGCCTCGTTCGACGCGGGCAAGGCGATCTCGCGCGAGAACGCCGAGATCCTGGCCGGCGCGCTGAAGAACGCCAACATCGAGTTGATCGGCGGCGACGGCGGCGTGTTCAACGCGCTGACCAAGGGTGTTTCGCTGGGCAAGGCGCTGGAAGGCATCGTCGGCGAGAGCCCGATCGCGGCGCAGTTGCTCGGCCGGCTGGCCGGCGGTGCCGGCCTGCCGGCGGCCGCGCGCCAGTCCGAAGCCACCGACGCCTGAAACCGCGCCACTGAACCGGGCCGGCGGACGCATGTCCGCCGGCCCTGAAATCTCGCATCGACCGCCCAGGACGGGCGAGGATGAGGTCCGATGTCCGCAACCGTAAATCCCGAACCCACCGCCGACAGCCAGGTCGACCAGGCCGTCGCCCAGGGCGGTGCATACGAAGTGCTGCGTCGCCGCCTGGGCGAACAAGGCACGCGCCTGCATGGCCTGGTCGAAGCGCTCAACACGCGTCGCCTGCAGGAATTCGGCGACAGCCGCATGGAGGCGATCGGCCGCCTGCGCATCCGCACCGAACACAACTCGGTCGGCCGCGACATCGTCCAGGTCGGTGATTTCCTGCTGTTCGGCTTCAATGTCTACATGGGGCTGAAGACCACCACGTCGATTGCCGACGTGTTCGGCCTGTACCGGCTGGTGGAAACGGCCGAGGGTTACGACGTCGCGCCCGTGGACATCGCCGGGAGCTTCCTCGCCGATGCCGGCTTCCAGCGTGATTTCGGCGAGCTGTACAGCTACTACAAGGATGCGCGCCTGCTGCAGCTGATCGTCCGCGACAGCCGCCTGCTGATGGCGTTCCAGATCGGCCTGAAATCCACCGACGTACGCGTGTTCCGCTGGACATTGGCCTCCGATGGCGCGATCAACTACCTCGACGCGCGCGGCGAGCGCGACATCGTGCTGCCACCACCGTTCGATTTCGAATGGAGTCGCGCCACCAAGGACATGGAGGTCAGCGGCCGGCATCCGCACCTGAACATCCTCGATACCCTGTTCGTCGAGACGACCGGCGGGGATCTGACCATCAAGGTCGAGAACAACACCGACACCGGCGCCGGCGTCTACAGCGAGCCGGTCGAGGATCGCACCCAGTCGCTGGATGACGCCCAGTTCGAATACGCACGGGTCGGTTCGCTGATCCTGCTCAAGGTCCTGCCCTATCGCGAAAGCGCCTGGCGCGGCCTGGTCTACAACACCCTGACCGGCAAGGTCACGCGCCTGGATGCCATCGTGCAGGCCTGCATCCAGTTGCCGGAAGACCACGGCATCATCTTCCCGGGCGGCTACTACCTGCAGAACGGCGAACACAAGGCTTTCGACGCCATCGTCCGCGACATGCAGTACAAGCGCACGATCCGCTCGCCCAACGGCGAGGACGTGCTGTACGTGTTCTACGAGCGGGAAACCGGCCAGGCCGCGCTGCTGGTGTACAACCTGATCCAGCGCCAATTGCAGCCGCCGGTGCTGGCGCACGGTTACGCCCGCCTGCATGACGGGCGCATGGTGCTGTTCCGGGCCGAGAACGACGATCCCACCCGTGTCCACCAGATGCAGGTCTGGCAGACACCCTTCAGTTCCGACGAATTCGCCGCCACCCGCGCGCCGGGCACCTCGTTCATGGGCCGGCTCGGCAACGCGGAACTGGTCCGCGCGGTCTCCAACCTGCTCGACCTGGCCCGCGAAATCGAACGCGAGGACGTCTCCGCGCAGCGCTACCAGTTGCTGACCCATTCCACCCGCCGCCTGTTCGACCTGCACCACTGGATCGACGATACCGAGTGCGACGGCCTGGCCGGCCTGCTGCACGAAATCGCGGACACCGGCGAATCGGTGCTGGACGAATACGAAAAGGTCCAGCAGATCCGCCGCCAGTCCGACGCCGCGATGACCCAGGCGCGCAGCGATCATCGCGCCCTGATCGGCCGCCTGCAGCCGGAAGGCTGGAACGGCATCGATCAGTTCGTCGAAGCACTGGGAGCGATCTCGCGCCAGCGCGGCCAGTTGCTGACCATCCGCGACTATCGCTACATCGATACCGCCGCCGTCGACACGATGACGGCCGCGTTGCAGGAGGCGCAGGACCGGGTCGGCCTGGCCACCGGTGATTTCCTGGCCGGCGAGAAGGCGCTGGCGCCCTTCCTCCAGCGACTGGCGGCCCTGGACGCGCAGGCGGCCGCCGCGACCACCGCGCGCGAACTGGGCGAGGCGATCTCGGCGATGCAGGCGATGTCCGGCGAGCTGGACATGCTGTCGGAGCTGATGGCGACGCTGAAGATCGACGATGCCACCCGGCGTACCCGCGTGGTCGAATCCATCTCCGCCATCTATGCGCGACTGAACCAGTCGCGCGCACGCGCGACCGCCAAGCGCCGCGAGTTGGGCTCGGCCGAGTCGGTCGCCCAGTTCGGCGCCCAGTTCACCCTGTTCGCCCAGGCCGTCACCAACGGGCTGGCGCTGGCGAACACGCCCGAGCGCACCGACGAGCAATCCTCACGGCTGCTCGTGCAACTGGAGGAGCTGGAGAGCCAGTTCGGCGAGCACGAACAGTTCCTCGGCGACATCCTGGCCAAGCGCGAGGAGGTGCTGGAGGCGTTCGAGGCGCACAAGCAGGCCCTGCTCGACGAACGCCAGCGCAAGGCCCAGGCGGTGCTGGATGCCGCCAACCGCATTCTCGAGGGCCTGGGCCGGCGCACCGAACGCCTCGCCACCGCGGATGAATTGAATGCGTTCTTCGCCGGCGATGCCCTGATCCTCAAGCTGCGTGAACTCGCCGGGCGCCTGCGCGAACTCAAGGATCCGGTCAAGGCCGACGATGTCGAGGCCCGCATCAAATCCGTCCGCGACCAGTCGATCCGCGCCTTGCGCGATCGCAGCGACCTGTTCGAGGACGGCGGCAACATCATCCGCATCGGCGCGCGCCATCGCTTCAGCGTCAACACCCAGCCGCTGGATCTCACCCTGATTCCCCGCGCCGACACGCTGGCCGTACACCTGACCGGCACGGACTACCTGCAGCCGTTGCACGATCCGGCGCTGGAAGCGCTGCGTCCCTTCTGGGACGTGATGATCGAATCCGAATCCCCGCAGCTGTATCGCGGCGAATACCTGGCCGGCAGCATGCTGGCCGATGCGCGCGCGGGCCGGAACGGCCTGGCGCTTCCCGCGCTGGAGCATGCGCTCTCCGATCCCGAAGCGCTGGCCAGACTGGTGCGCGACTATGCCGCGCCGCGCTATCGCGAGGGCTACGAGAAAGGCATCCACGATCACGACGCCACCGCCATCCTGCGCGCCTTGCTACCCCTGCAGCGCGCGGCCGGGGCCCTCGTGCATCCGCCCGCCGAACGCGCCCTGGCGATCGCCTACTGGTGCGGACTGGCCGAAGAGTCGGCGGCCGAATGGGTGGACCGCATCCGCGCCGCGCGCACGATCGATGCGCTGGGCCCGACCGGTGCCGCGTTGCCGGCGCTGCGGGCCGAGCTCGCCGCCTCCATCGCACAGCGCCAGCAGGCGGGCGAGCTTCCGGCCGGCATGGCCGACAGCGCGGCCGGCTTCCTCGCCGACAGCATCGATTCGGCCACGCCGGCATTCCGTTTCACCCAGTATGCGCAGCAACTCGCCACCGCGTTCGCCCGGCAAATGGCCGAGGGCGACGCGGGCACCGTGCTCAGGCAGACGCTGCAGCGCCTGCAGGATCGCCCGGTCGCCACCTGGACGCTGTTGCAGCACGCATTCGCGGCGCTGACCGCGCAGGCGGAACTGGCGCCCCTGGCCACGTATGCGCCGGAAGCGATTGCACTCCACCTGCATGGTGCACGCCTGCGCCATGTGGTCGATCCGGTCGACCTGATGGTCCCAGTACAGGGCCTGCTCGGTGAACATCCGCGCATCCAGCAGGGCCGGATGAGCCTGGCCGTGGATGACTTCCAAGCCCGCTTCGATGCCCATCTGGTTGGTTTTTTGCCGCAATGGCGGCGCTACCAGGGCCTGCGCGGCGAAGTCGTGCAGCGCGAACGCGGAGCGATGCGGCTGGAGGAATTCAAGGCGCGTCCGCTGACCTCGTTCGTGCGCAACCGGCTGATCAACGAGGTCTACCTGCCGGTGATCGGCGACAACCTGGCCAAGCAGATGGGCACCGCCGGCGAGGGCAAGCGCAGCGACCTGATGGGTCTGCTGATGATGATCTCGCCTCCCGGCTACGGCAAGACCACGCTGATGGAGTACGTCGCCCACCGCCTCGGCCTGGTCTTCATGAAAATCAATGGCCCGGCACTGGGGCACGAAGTGCGCTCGCTGGATCCGGCGCAGGCACCGGACGCGACCTCGCGGCAGGAACTGGAGAAACTGAACCTGGCCCTGGAGATGGGCAACAACGTGATGCTGTACCTGGACGACATCCAGCATACCCATCCGGAGTTCCTGCAGAAGTTCATTTCCCTGTGCGACGGCACCCGCCGCATCGAGGGCGTCTGGCGCGGCCAGACCAGGACCTACGACATGCGCGGACGCAAGTTCGCGGTGGTGATGGCCGGCAATCCGTATACCGAGTCCGGCGAGGTCTTCAAGATACCGGACATGCTCGCCAACCGCGCCGACATCTACAACCTCGGCGACGTGCTGGGCGGGATGGAGGAAGCGTTCCTGCTGAGCTACGTGGAGAACTGCCTGACCTCCAACCCGGTGCTGGCGCCGCTGGCCACCCGCGACATGGCCGATCTCTACCTGCTGGTGGATCGGGCCCGCGGCAAGGATGTCAGCAGCAACCAGCTCTCCCATGCCTACAGCGGCGCGGAGATCAACGAAATCGTCGCCGTGCTGCAGCGGCTGCTGAGCGTTCGCGACGTGGTCTACCGGGTCAACCAGCAATACATCGCCAGTGCCGCGCAGGCGGATCGGTACCGGGTGGAGCCACCGTTCAAGCTGCAGGGCAGCTACCGCAACATGAACAAGCTCGCCGAGAAGATCTCGCCGGTGATGAACGAGTCCGAGCTGCAGCAGCTGATCTCCGATCACTATCTGGGCGAAGCCCAGTTGCTGACCACCGGCGCGGAGGAGAACCTGCTCAAGCTGGGCGAGCTCCGCGGGACGCTGGGCGTCGAAGCGCAGGCGCGCTGGAAGCAGATCAAGGTCGATTTCCTGCGCAACAAGGCCATGGGTGCGGAGGATGCCGATGTCGGTGGACGCGTCGTGGCGCAGCTGGCCGACATCGCGGTGGGACTGCAGCGCCTCGGTGAACCCGCCACTCCGGACGAACCCGCTGCGGCGGCGGTGCCCTGGGAAGCGCTGCTGGAAGCCTTGCACGGCCTGCGTCCGGCTCCCGCGGCGCCGCCGATGCCGCCGATGCCGGCGGTCACTCCGGAGGCGGTCGCGTCCGACACGGCGCCGTTGCTGGCCGCACTGCGGCAGACGTTGGGCCGCCAGGATCAGCTCAATGCCGCGCTTGTCGCCCTTGCCCAGGCGCTTCGCACCAATGCGACGGCGGAACCCGCGCCGACACCGCGCAAGGGCAAGCCGAAGTCGCCCCGGCAGGCCGAGTTCGACAAGGTGATCGCCAACCTGGAATTCAAGGAAGAACGCCCGACCCCGACCCTGGACGTGTCTCCTTCCGCACAGGAGCAGGGGGATGCGCAGCCATGAACCCGGCGCCCGCCGGCGACGCCGAGGCACGGGTGCTGGCCGAGCACGCAGCGGCGGTGCAGGTGTTGGGCACGGGCGCCACCGATGCGCTGCAGGCCACGCTGCGTGATCTGCGCGCCCTGCTCCTGATCGCCGATCCGGGAGCGGCCCGACGCAACGCCGGTTTCTGGGGTCGCCTGATCGGACGCGACATCCGCATGGATGCCGAAGCCCGCGCGCTGCGCGAGGGCAGCGGCGTCCTGCTGCTCCGCGCCGAAAGCCAAGTGGCGCGGCTGCGTGAACACCATGCCGCCCTGGCGCTGCGCGCCGAACGCCTGAACGAAGCGCTGGCCGGGTTGCGTGCCGAGATCGAAGCCTTGTCCGATCCGTCTTCCCGGGATGGCGAAGACGACGGCCGCGAACGTCGTCTCGCGCGCCTAGGCACGCTGCATGCGACCTGCGCCGTGACCGCCGGTCAATTGCAGCTGGTCGCCGCCGGCACGCTGGCGGTCGCCGAGCGCCATGCGCAGCAACTGCCCCGGCTCACCCTGCTGCTGGCACAGCATCGCGGCGTGCAATCCGGTAGCGGGCAGGGAATGCAGTTATCCTCCGCACGGCAGGCGCTGGATGAGCTGGAAGCCTGTATCGACCACCTGCCCTCCCCGGCCAAGCCGGAGAACAAGACCCAGGAGATCCCATGACCACGCCGAATCCCGAACAGTCACTGCTTCCCGCCGCGCTGTCGCCGCAACTGCTCTCCGACCTGGGTCTGGATACCTCCGATATTCCGCGCATACAGGAGACCGCGAAGGCGCTCCAGGACATCGCTCCGGGCAACCTGCATGGCTACGGCCGCGATGCGACGAGCAAGACCAGCGCCTACAGCACCCAGTTGCTGGACAAGGTCCGGAACTCGGATCTGGACAGCAGTGGGGACAAGCTGGGCGAAGTGGTGCGTATTGCCCGCTCGCT
The DNA here is from genome assembly GCF_057773145.1 of Pseudoxanthomonas sp. 68-E7. Taxonomy (NCBI): domain Bacteria; kingdom Pseudomonadati; phylum Pseudomonadota; class Gammaproteobacteria; order Lysobacterales; family Lysobacteraceae; genus Pseudoxanthomonas; species Pseudoxanthomonas sp. 68-E7. The sequence continues at coordinate 203,081 of NZ_JBYMTI010000003.1, forward strand.
GAACCTGCAGTCCTTCCATGGCCGCTCCAAACTGCCCATCCTCGGGCCGCTGATCGATCGCATGCGCGCCGGTCGCGACGAGCTGGTGCAGCGCTACAGCTCGACCAATCGCCAGATCGATCAACTGATGACCGATGTCGGCAAGACCCAGCAGATCCAGCAGCAACGGGTGCGCGAGTACGACCAGATGCACGCGATCGTGCTGGAGGAGCGCCGCGAACTCGGCGTCCACGTGGCCGCCGGCAAGGTCCGGATCGCCGAACTGGAGGCCGAGCTGGCGAGCCTGGCCGGCGGTGAGGATCCGGCCACCCGCACGCAGCGCGCGGCGGTGGATACCGCCCTGCGCCTGATCGACAAGCGCGTCTCCGATCTGCAGGTCCTGCAGCACGCCGCCGATCAGACCCTGCCGATGATCCGGCTGATCCAGGCCAATGCCATCCAGTTGATCGAGAAGTTCAGCGCGGTGCGCGACGTCACCATCCCGATGTGGCGCAACCAGTTCGCGATCCAGCTCTCGCTGGCCGATCAGCGCAACGCGGTCGAACTGGCCAATGCCATCGACGATGCCAGCAACGAGCTGATGCGGAAGAACGCGGAGCTGGTTCATGCCACCTCGGTCGGCACCGCGCGGGCCAACCAGCGCTCGGTGATCGACGTGGATACCCTGCGTACCGTCAACGAGACCCTGATCCGCACGGTCGAGGAAGTCCGCGAGATCCACCGCGAAGGCATGGCCCATCGCAAGCAATTGAGCACCGAACTGGTCGGCATGCGCGAGGATCTGGAGCGCCGGCTGGCGCAGCCCACCGCGCAGGCATCCGGAACGGTCGGCTAGGAAATGTGCCGCCGACGGCCGGAGCACAGACGAGATCAACGTTCGCCGTCCATGCGGCGGTCGTCGGGATTCATTCCCGCCCGTCAGTCCGCTTCCTGCGCCGGAACGGGGACATGGTGTTCGCAGCCCACTGCCTGATGCGTCCCCAGTATTCCTTTCCCAGCAGGGCGATGGCGATCAGCAACAACACTTCGCCGATGACCACCGCCGCCGGGATCAGGATCGCCTTGTGGGGGATGGCCAGGAATGGAAGGAACGGAAACGATATCCAGTAGAGCAGCACCACGCCCAGCAGGGCCAAGCCCGTCTTTTTCCTGAGACCGCTTTTGCCGTCCTGCGTGTCTTCGATTTCCCGCCGGTGCGCCCGGCCTGTGCCCGCCTGCCATCGGCGGTGCGATGCCATTCCATCGCATCGCGTGGAGCGCGCATTCAACCGCCCTCGCGCCAGCCGCCACCCAACACCTTGTACAGCGCGACCTGGTTGGACTGCTGCGCCAGCCGCGTGCTCACCAGTGACTGGCGGGCGCCGTAGGCGGCGCGGCGCGCATCGAGCAGGGTGAGGAAGCTGTCCAGGCCGGCGTCGTAGCGCGCCTGCGACAGGCGTTCGGCCTGCTCGGTGGCGGCCACCAGCGCGCGTTGCGAAGCCAGTTGTCCGTCCAGGCTGTCGTTGAGCGCAAGCGCGTCGGCGACTTCGCGAAAACCCGACTGGATCGCCTTCTCGTACCGGGCCAAGGCGATGTCCTGATCCGCGGTGGCCATGCCCAGGTTGGCGCGCAGGCGCCCACCCTGGAAGATCGGCAGGGTGATCCGGGGCATGAAGCTCCAGACGCGGGTGCCGCTGTCGAACAGGCCGGAAAGCTCCGGTGACGCCGAGCCGATGGATCCGGTCAGCTGGATGGAGGGGAAGAACGCCGCGCGCGCGGCGCCGACGTTGGCGTTGGCCGACAGCAGGACGTGCTCGGCGGCCATCACGTCCGGGCGCCGCAGCAGCACGTCACCCGGCAGGCCGGCGGGCAGCGGCCTTAACGCGGCGATGTCGGCGAGATTGTCCTGCGGCAACAGATCCTCATCGATCGGCCCGCCCGCCAGCAGCAACAGCGCATTGCGATCCTGCGCCACCTGGCCGGTGAACCGGGCCACGTCGGTGCGCGCGGTCTCGACCAGGGTGCGGGCCTGGCTGGCGTCGAGCGCGGATGCGGCGCCACGCTGATGACGCGCCTCGATCAGGCGCAGCGAATCCTCGTGCGCCGCCAGGGTGGCCCGGGCGACCTGCAGCTGCTCCCGATCCGCGCCCAGCGTCAGCCAGGCGTTGGCGACCTCGGCCACCAGCGACAACTGTGCGCTGCGCCGGTTCGCGGTCTCGGCGAAGTACTGCTGCAACGCCGCTTCGCCCAGGTTGCGCACGCGGCCGAATAGATCCAGTTCGAAGTCGGCCACGCCCAGGTTCGCGCCGTACTGTTCACTGACCGGAGCATCGCCACCGCTGCGGGTCATCTGGCCCTGCACGTTGAACGACGGCACCCGATCGGCCCGCTGGATGCGGTACTGCGCGCGGGCGCGCACCACATTCAGCGCCGCCACGCGCAGATCGCGGTTGTTGTCCAGCGACTGGGTGATCAGGGCCTGCAGGCGCGGATCCGGAAAGAACTCGCGCCAGCCGATGTTGGCGACATCCGCCACGACGGGCGTATCCCCGGCCTCGCCGGTCGCCCGTGCCGCCGACCATTGCGAGGGAATCGACGGCGCCACTTCGCTGCCGCGCGGCGCAAGCGTCGCGCAACCGGACAGTACCAGCGTCATCGCCAGCGCCAGGCCGGCGGTCGAAGGCTTATGCATGGGTTTCTCCCGGATTATCCGCGTGCTCCGCGTCCTCGGTGCGCTCGACATCCCCGGCACGCTTCCTGCGGCTGAAGACGCGCTGCACCACCACGAAGAACAGCGGCACGAAGAACACGCCCAGCACGGTGCCGACGATCATGCCGCCGAGCACGCCGGTGCCGATCGCCCGCTGGGCGCCGGAGCCCGCGCCGGAGGCGATCGCCAGCGGCAGCACGCCCAGGCCGAATGCCAGCGAGGTCATGATGATCGGGCGCAGGCGATCGCGGACCGCGTTCATGGTCGCCTCGATCAGTCCCGCGCCCTTCTCCAGGTTTTCCTTGGCGAACTCCACGATCAGGATCGCGTTCTTGCTGGTCAGGCCCACCGTGGTCAGCATCGCCACCTGGAAATAGACATCGCGCTCCATGCCTCGGAAGGTGTTGGCGAGCACCGCGCCGAGGATGCCCAGCGGCGCGACCAGCAGCACCGCGGTCGGCACGCTCCAGCTCTCGTACATCGCGGCCAGGCAGAGGAACACGATCAGCAGTGACAACGTGTACAGCAGCGGCGTCTGCGCGCCGGCCTGGCGTTCCTGGTAGGACAGCGCGGTCCACTCGATGCCGAAGCCCGGGGGCAACTGCGCGGCCAGGCGCTCGATTTCGGCCATCGCGTCGCCGGATGCCACGCCCGGCGCCGGTTCGCCCTGGATCTCCATCGCCGACACGCCGTTGTAGCGTTCCAGGCGCGGCGAGCCGTAGTCCCAGTGCTTGGAGGCGAAGGCGCTGAAGGGCACCATCATGCCCTCGGCGTTCTTCACCGACCACAGATCGAAATCCTCCGGCACCATGCGGAACGGCTGGTCGGCCTGCACGAACACGCGCTTGACCCGGCCGCGATCGACGAAGTCGTCGATGTACTGGCTGCCCCAGGCGGTGGCGAGGGTGCTGTTGATCTGGTCCATCGACAGGCCCTGCGCGCTGGCCTTGGCGACGTCGACGTCGATGCGGAACTGCGGGGTGTCTTCCTGTCCGTTGGGACGCACGTTGGCAAGCTTGCCGCTTTCGGCGGCCATGCCCAGCAGCTGGTTACGCGCGGCCAGCAGCGCCTCGTGGCCCTGGCCGCCGTTGTCCTTCAGGAAGAAGGTGTAGCCCGAAGCGTTGCCCAGTTCAGGAATCGCCGGCGGCGGGAACGCGAAGATGAAGGCGTCCTTGATGCCGCCGAGCGCGGCCATCGCGCGCCCGGTCACCGGCATCACGCCATCCTCCTCGCCACGCGCGCCCCAGTCCTTGAGCTTGACGAAGGCCATGCCCGCGTTCTGGCCCATGCCGGCGAAGCTGAAGCCCTGCACCGAGAACACCGATTCCACCGCGCCCTTCTCGTTTTCCAGGAAGTGGTTCTCCAGCGCCCGGATCGACGTCAGGGTGCGCTCCTGGGTGGCGCCGACCGGCGCCTGCACCAGCGCCATCAGCACGCCCTGGTCCTCGTTGGGCAGGAACGCGCTGGGCAGGCGCACGAACAGCACGCCCATCAGCACGAACATGCCCAGCACGATGCCCATGAAGCGCCACGGCCGGGCGAGGATGCCGCGCACGCCGCGCTGGTAGCTTTCGCTGGAGCGGTCGAAGCCGCGGTTGAAGGCGTTGAAGAAGCGCCCGGCCGGGCCGCGATGGGCGACATGGTGCTCGCCCTTCTTCAGCGGCTTGAGCAGGGTCGCGCACAGCGCCGGGGTCAGTACGATCGCGACCAGCACCGACAGCGCCATCGCGGAAACGATCGTGGCGGAGAACTGGCGGTAGATCACGCCGGTGGAGCCGCTCATGAACGCCATCGGCACGAACACCGCCGACAGCACCAGGCCGATGCCGACCAGCGCGCCGGTGATCTGGCCCATCGACTTGCGGGTGGCCTCCAGCGGCGACAGTCCTTCCTCGGACATGATCCGCTCTACGTTCTCCACGACCACGATGGCGTCGTCCACCAGCAGGCCGATCGCCAGCACCATCGCGAACATCGTCAGCATGTTCACCGAGAAGCCCAGCGCGGCCAGCACGCCGAAGGTGCCCAGCAGGACCACCGGCACGGCGATGGTCGGGATCAGGGTGGCGCGGAAGTTCTGCAGGAACAGGTACATCACCACGAACACCAGCACGATCGCCTCGAGCAGGGTCTTCACCACGCCCTTGATCGACACCCGCACGAACGGCGTGGTGTCGTAGGGCGTCTCGGCCTTCAGGCCGGCCGGGAAGAACGGCGTCAGCTCGTCCAGGGTCTTCTGCACGCCGGCGGCGGTGTCCAGCGCGTTGGCGCCGGTGGCCAGGGTGATGGCCAGGCCGCTGGCCGGCTGGCCGTTGTAGCGGGTGACGAAGTCGTAGGACTCAGCGCCCAGTTCGACCCGGGCCACGTCGCTCAACCGCAGTTCCGAGCCGTCCTGGCCGCTGCGCACGACGATGTCGCGGAACTGCTCGGGGGTCTGCAGGCGCGACTGGGCGTTGATGGTGGCGTTGAGCTGCTGGCCCTTCACCGCCGGCGCGCCGCCGAGCTGGCCGATCGCAACCTGTGCGTTCTGCGCCTGGATCGCGGCCACCACTTCCGGCACCGAGAGGTGGTAGGTGTGCAGCTTGTTCGGATCCAGCCAGATGCGCATGGCGTACTTGCCACCGAACACCTGGATGTTGCCGACGCCGGGCACGCGGCTGAGCTGGTCCACGACATTGGAACCGACGTAGTCGGAGATGTCGTTCTCGTCCATGCTGCCATCCTCGGACACGAACGCGAGCACGTTGAGGAAGCCGGAACTGGACTTGGCCACGTTGATGCCCTGCCGCTGCACTTCCTGCGGCAGCAGCGGCATCGCCAGTTGCAGCTTGTTCTGCACCTGTACCTGCGCGATGTCGGGATTGGTCCCGCTCTCGAAGGTCAGGGTGATGGTGGCCATGCCGTTGGAGGAGCTGTTGGACGAAAAGTAGATCAGCCCGTCCAGGCCCTTCATGTTTTGCTCGATGATCTGGGTCACCGAATCCTCGACCACCTTGGCCGAGGCGCCGGGATAGGTCGCGCTGATTTCCACCGCCGGCGGCGCGACGTTGGGGTACATGGAGACCGGCAGCTTGAACAGGGCCAGGCCGCCGGCGAGCATGATGATGATGGCGATGACCCACGCGAAGATGGGTCGGTCGATGAAGAAGCGTGCCATGGGATTCTCCGCTTACCGCGCGCCGGGGGCGGCGACCGGCGCCGCGGAGGTGGCGGCGGTCCGCGCGGGCTTGGCACCCAGTTCGGTGGCCTGTACCGGCATGCCGGGACCGATCTTCTGCAGGCCTTCGACGATGACCTTGTCGCCGGCCTTCAGGCCCTCCTCGACCAGCCACTTGTCGCCCAGCGCGCGGCTGACCTTGACCGGCCGCACTTCGACCTTGCCGTCCTTGCCGACCACCATCGCGCTGGTGTCGCCCTTCGGATCCCGGGCGATGCCCTGCATTGGTACCAGCAGCGCGTTGCCGCGCACGCCGCCGCCGATCACCGCGCGCACGTACATGCCCGGCATCAGCACGCCCTCGGGATTGTCGACCTTCACCCGCAGGCCGAAGCTGCCGGTGCCGGGATCGACGCTGACCTCGGAGAACTCCAGCGTGCCCTTGTGCTCGAAGGTGCTGCCGTCCTCGAGCAGGATGCTCACCGGCAGCTGCTGGTTGTCCTGCAACCGTCCGGATGTCAGCTCGCGTCGCAGTTGCAGCAGTTCGGCGGACGACTGGCTCAGGTCGACGTAGATCGGATCCAGTTGCTGCACCGTCGCCAGCGCTTCGGCCTGGCCGGCGTTGACCAGCGCGCCCTGGGTGACCGTGGACTTGCCGATGCGCCCGCTGATCGGCGCGGTGATGCGCGCGTAACCGAGGGTGACATTGGCCACGTCCAGCGAAGCGCGGGCGGCGCCGACATCGGCTTCGGCCTGCTTCTGCGCGGCGACCGCGTTCTCCAGATCCTGCTGGCTGACCGCATCGATCTTCGCCAGCTCGCTGATGCGGCGGGCACTCAGGCGCGCGGCGTGGGCGGTGGCCTCGGCGCGCGCCAGCTGGGCGCGGGCCGTGTTGGCCTGGGCGCGATAGCTGGCGTCGTCGAGCTGGTACAGCGGTTGTCCCGCCTTGACCTCGCCGCCTTCGGTGAACAATCGGCGGGCAACGATGCCGTTGACCTGCGGGCGTACCTCGGCGACCAGGAAGGCGTTGGTGCGGCCCGGCAATTCGCGGGTCAGGCCCACCTGTTCGGTCTTGAGGGTGGTCACGGTGACTTGGCCGGGGCCGCCCTGCGGCGCCTCCGGTTCACCGCCGCCGCAGGCGGACAGGGTCAGGCCGATCGCCAGGGACAGGGCGAGGAGGGGAAGGGAGGTTCGGGACATGGCGGTGGGGTGGGTTCGAAAAGGAAGTTCGGTATCGATTGGCGGCAAACTGCCCGGAAAGATGGGTGAATAGCCGCCAAAAAGAAGATAAAAACCAGCCTGGGCAGCAGCCAGAAAGGTGCCGGCCGGCAACTGGAAAGCAACGGGACGCGAAATATACATGCATGAATGTTTGTTTGCAAACCGGTACAATTCAGCCCGGTTTCACCCAGCGAATGCGCAAGGCAGATGGCCAGAAAAACCAAAGAAGAGGCGCAGGCCACGCGGGAGGGCATCCTCGACGCGGCCCAGGCCTGTTTCCATGAACACGGGGTCGTCGGCACCACCCTGGCGATGATCGGGGCGCGTGCCGGCTACACCCGCGGCGCTGTCTACTGGCACTTCAAGAACAAGACCGAGGTGCTCGAGGCGCTGATCAACCGCGACCGCATCCCCTTCATCCAGCGACTGCGCCGGACCTCGTCCACCAAGCGCAGCACGCCGGTGATCGACCTGCGCTCGGCGCTGCTGGTGTCGTTCCAGGAACTGGCCGACGACGAACGCCTGCGCAACATGATGGAGATCATGCTGCGCAACGATCTGTCGGCCGAAAGCCAGGCGATGCAGGAATTGCAGCGCGACAGCACCCGCGAGGAGCTGGACATCATCGCCCTGGCCTTCCAGCGCGCGCGGGATCTGGGCCAGTTGCGCGAGCATGCCGACGTGGCGATCGCATCGCGGATCCTGCACGCCAGCCTGTCCGGCGTGCTGTACAGCGCCATGCTGGAACCGGAACTGTTCGATCTGATGCGCGATGGCGCCGAAGTCATCGACATCGTTTTCGCCGCCTATGTCCAACCAGGGACGTTCACTCCCGGCGCTCCCGCATCACCGCTACCCGACGGCGACGACGACTGACGCACGCCCGCGCGCGGCATTGATTCCCGCCACCGGCCCCGGTTCAATGCCAGGAACGGGATCGAGGGAGAGAAGGATGCGTGGTCTGCTTTTCGCCGCCGCATGGCTGGCCTCGGCGTCCGCGCCTGCCGCGGAACCGCGCGATCTGTGTCCCGACCGTCCGGGCCTGGGCACCCCGGCCTGCACGGTGGAGCGCGGCGCGACGGTGCTGGAAGTCGGCCTGGCCGACTGGACAGGCGACGATGCGCCCGGCCTGCGCGCGGAGCAGTTCCTGTTCGGCGATGCCCTGCTGCGCTTCGGCCTGACCGACACGCTGGAAGCGCAGGTGGGCTGGACCGCCTACGGCCGCGTGCGCGAGCGCGACACGGTTTCAGCGACGACCACGCGCGCATCGCGCTTCGGCGATGTGAGCCTCGCCCTGCGCCGCAACCTGCGCCATCCCGACGGCAGCGGCGTCTCGCTGGCGCTGATGCCCTACGTGAGCCTGCCCACGGGCCGCGCGCCGGTCGGTGCGGACGATTGGAGCGCGGGCATCAACCTGCCCATGAGCATCGAGCTGGGCGCCGTATCGCTGGGCCTGACTCCGAACATCGAAGCGGCCGTCGACAGCGACGGCGATGGCCGGCACCTGGCCTACGGTTCGGTGGCGGGGCTGGGATTCAATGTGTCCGATGCGGTGTCGGGTTCGTTCGAGGTTTCGCTGTCGCGCGATCGCGATCCCACGGGCCACGGCACGCAGGCGCTGGCCGGCCTTTCGTTCGGCTGGCAGCCGGACGAAGACGCCCAATGGGACGCGGGCGTCAACGCCGGACTCGATGACGACAGCCCGGATCTGCAGATCTACCTGGGCTACGCGCGACGCTTCCGCTAATCCGCGCGGTTCGCAGCGCCGGGCCGGCCCGACTCCGTGGAGAGAGGATGGGCGGGAGCTAGGCGAACCCGGCGCTGCAAGATCAATAGCGGGCGTCGAACGCGAAGATGGGCTTGCGCGATTTCCACAAGCCCTGGGTGAAATCCGGGAACTCCAGGGTCTTGAAGCCCTCGGCGATGGACTGTTCCGACAACGGCGTGATCGCGCTCCACGCCAGCGCGTCGTAGATGTCGATCGGCATCGGCGCCTCGGCCTTCACCGCCTCGACGAAGGCGTGGATGACGAAGTAGTCCATGCCGCCGTGGCCGGCGCCTTCCGCATCCTGCGCGTACTTGCGCCACAGCGGGTGATCGAACTCGTCCTGGTAGGCCTGGAACGGTTCCCACTTGTGCCCCGGGCTGCGGCCCTCGATGTGGATGGACTGGTTGAGATCCATCCACAGGCCCTTGGTTCCCTGCACCCGGAAACCGAGCGAATACGGGCGCGGCAGCGAAGTGTCGTGCTGCAGGATGATGGTCTCGCCGTTCTCGCAGGCCAGGGTGGTGGTGACCACGTCGCCCAGCTTGAATTTCACCTGCGTGCTGGGATGGGTGGTGCCGCCGCTCCTGGCCACGGTGTACTCGTGCAGACCGCGCGCCTTGGTGGCGAAACTGTTGATGTGGGTGAAGCGGTTGCCACGGTTGATGCCGGTATACATGGCGCACGGGCCGATGCCGTGGCTGGGATACAGCTCGCCGTTGCGGCGGACCGAATGCTCGGTGCGCCAGCGCGCCTCCGACCAGCCCTTGGGACCGAACTCCACGCCGCTGCCGTAGGGTTCGGCCGGATTGCCGGAGTTGAACTTCACCGCGCGCAGATCGTGCTGGTAGCCACCCTGCAGATGGACCAGTTCGCCGAACAGGCCGGCCCGCACCATCTGCAGCGCCGCCATCACGTCGCGGCGGTAGCACACGTTTTCCAGCAGCATGTAGGACGTGCCGGTGCGCTGCTGCGCGGCCAGCACGTCCCAGTGATCCTGCAGGGTGACGCCGGCGACGACTTCGCAGCCGACCGCCACCTTGGCTTCCATCGCCTCGATGGCCATCGGCGCATGCCATTCCCACGGCGTGGCGATGATCACGCCGTCCAGTCCGCGCTGCTGGAGCAGGCGGCGATAGGCGTGCGTGTCGCCATCCTGCCCGTACGCCTTCGGCGCGGGCTTGCCGGCCTTGGCCGCCATGTCCAGCGCCTGCTTGAGCATGATCGGTTCGATGTCGCACAGCGCTACGACCTCGACGTCCTCGCGGCGCAGCAGTTCCTTGAGCAGGACCTGGCCACGCATGCCGGTGCCGATCATGCCCAGCCGTATCCTGCGCTTGCTGGCCCAGGCCGGCGTGGTCGGCAGCAGGGTGGCCGCGCCGAGCGCGGCTCCCGCGAGGATGAACTCTCTACGTTTCATTTGCAGCGTAACTCCCTGTGACAAGGCGCCGGCGGACCGGCGCGGATTCTATGTCAGAACTTGTAGCCGACGGTGAAGCTGTAGCTGCGGCCGAAAATGCTGGCGTAGTCGCTGGAATCACCCAGGAAGCTGTTCGGATCGTAGAACGGCATGCGATTGAACAGGTTCTTGATGGTGAAGCCGGCATGCCAATGATCATCCGGCCGCCAGGACAGGCCCAGGTTGGCGGTCCACCAGGCCGGCACGCCGTCGCAGTGGTCCGGATCCACCGGCAGCGATCCGGCGGTGCAGGTTTCCGGCGAATTGTCCTGCGCATCGACGCGGTCCCACGCCCACTTGGTCTTGCCGACATAGTTGACGAAGAAGCTGGTGGTCACCTCGCCGTAGGTCCAGTCGGCGTTCAAGGTGGCGCGCAGACGCGGGTTGCCGTAGTAACCGATCGTGTTGCCGTAGTACCAGCGGGTTTCATCGTCCAGGTAGGCCTCGTTGCGGCGCGCGATGGTCGCGGCCACGCCGACGTTCAGCTCGCCCCACTGACCCAACGGGAAATGGCCGCGCGCATCGACGTCGAAGCCGTCGATCAGGGTACGGCCCTGGTTCTTGTACTGGCCGACCACGCTGGCCACGTTGCCCACGCTGTAGGTGGGCAGCGTGCCCGGACAGGTCACCCCGCTGGCCGGATCCGCGCACATCGCGGCCACCGCGGCTTCCGCGGCGCGGTCGCTGTCGGTGATCGGATTGCGGGTCATCGACACGATGTCGGTTTCCTTGCTGTAGTCCGGCGCGGCGATCTGGTTGCGGCGGTAGATGAACCAGTAATCGGCCGACACCGACAGCCAGTCGAACGGCTCCAGCACCACGCCCAGGGTGGCGATCTTGGCTTTTTCCGGTTGCAGGTTCTGGTTCGGCTGGGTCATGCGCGCCACCGTGCGGCTGCAATCCACGTTGAGCAGCGAATTGCCGAGATCCACGTCGCCCGGGCGATTCGACTGCAGCAGCAGATTGGCGATCGCGTTGGTTTCGTCGCAGCGGACGTCATCCTCGAAGCCACCCAGCTGGGCGAACACGCCGCCGGTGCCGGCCTCGGCCAGGCTCGGGGCACGGAAGCCTTCCGAGTAAGTGCCCCGCAGCATCACCGTGGGCAGCGCCTGGTACTTCAGGCCGATCTTGGGCGCGACGTTGGCGTCGAAGTTCGGGTACTTGTCCACGCGCAGCGCCGCGTCCAGTTCCAGCTTCTCGGTGAGCGGGGCGACGACTTCGGCGAACAGCGCGCTGGTGGTGCGCCTGCCGTCGAACCACGAACCGCCCTGCTGGGTGATCTTGCCGTTGGCCGCGTCGATGTTGCCCGGCGTATAGAAGGTCTCGCGGCTGACGTTGAAGCCGAAGGCCGCGCGCACTTCGCCGGCGGGCAGGTTGAACAGCGGGCCTTCGACCTTGCCGTCCAGGGTATGCAGGCGCGTCCAGGACTGGATGTCGAAGGTTGGATACGCCTCGCGCAGCAGCTTCGCATTGGCTTCGCTCATCTCACCGAACTTGTACGCCGGATTGTCAGAGATGATCACGCGACCGGTGCCCGGATCGACGGTGAACGGACCGAAGGCCCGGGCAAAACCATCCAGGTTGACGTTGACGGTCTGGTAGGTGACTGAATGGGTGCCGGCCGTGGCGAACGCGGTTTCCCAGTTCCAGTCGCCGAAACTGCCGCGCAGGCCGGCCAGGCCGCGATAGCTCTTGTCGGTGTTGCGCTGCCCGAAGTGGTTCTTGCCGACGTCCTGCATCAGGTATTGCAGGCCGACCACGCCGCCCATCAGCGCGCGCAGCTCGGGGCTGGCGTGGTTGTAGACATTGTTCGGACCCAGGTAGGGATAGAAGAACTGGTTGACGTTGGTGCCGGTGTTGCGGGCGAACCAACTGGTCGGATTGCCGGTGGTGGTGCCGAACGCGCGCGGCGTGCCGCCGTTGGCGCGCAGGTCGATGTCGGTGTAGGTCGCCTCGGCGAAAGCCTCGGTGGTCTCGCCGATCAGGAAGTGGGCATTGACGTAGGCGGTGATGCGCTCGGACTTCGCGCCCGCGTCGATCTCGTTGTTCATCCAGGTCTGCCAGATGCAACGGGGACCCGCGGCTTCGATGACCACGTTCTGGCAACCCGGCGCGGCTTCCTGCACGCGCCTGCCGGTGACCGGATCGAAGGCGAAGTAGCTGCCGGGGTTGAGCGTTCCGGGCGCGCTGCCGGTACCGAAACGGAAATTGTTGATGTAGTTCGGGTTGTTGACGTAGTACTGGCCGGGCTTCTTGTCGTACCAGTCGCTCAGCGGAATCGGGTCGCGGCGGTACAGGTTCAGCGAGGCGTAGACGTTGTAGCGATCCTCGTCGAGGTTGCCGAAGCCGCCGGTGATGCTGGCCTGGTGCTCGCCGTAGCTGGTGATGCGCGAGGAACTGTCGGTGGTCAGGTTGACCTCGAGGCCCTGGTAGGACTTCTTGGTGATGACGTTGATCACGCCGGCGATCGCGTCAGTGCCGTACACCGCCGAGGCGCCGTCGGTCAGCACTTCCATCCGCTCGATCGCGGCGGCGGGAATCGCATCGATGTTGACGAACTGGGTCTGGAAGCCGGCCGGAGCGCCGTAGTACGACAGGCGGCGGCCATTGAGCAGCACCAGCGTGCCCTGCGCGCCCATGCCGCGCAGGTTGGCCTGCGAGGCGCCATCCGAACCGGTGAACAGCGACTTGAAGTCCTGCTGCGCCGGACGCGCGGCCGGCAGGTTGTCCAGCACCTGCAGCAGGGTGCGGGCGCCCATGTTCTCGATGTCCTGGCGGCTGATGATCTGCACCGGCGAGGCGGTCTCGACATCGGTGCGCTTGATGTTGGAACCGGTGACCTCGATGCGGGCCAGTTCGGTGGCCTTGCCGTCTTCCTTCGGCGTCTCGGCGGTCTGCGCCGAGACCGGAGCGGCCATGGCGAGCGCCGTGCCCAGCGCGAGGGCCAGGGGCGTGATGGATATACAGCGTTGGCGGCGGCTTGCGGACGACATCGGGTTCTCTCCTCGTTTCGGGGGTGCAGCGCGCGGCGCTGCTGTGGTGGAAGGGCTTGCGTGAGGCAACAGCGGTCCCAGGCCACGGCCGGCGGGCCGCAGCAAAGGCGGGGGAGATGGCGTGAAACTTTTCTGGAGCGGGGTTACGGCGGGGAAATGGTGGCGATATCGCCCTCCTGTCCCATCAGGACAGCATTGGCCCAGTTGCCGCAGACCTGCGCCGGCCGCGCGCCCTGCGCGCCGAGGGTGCGCAGGCTGAGGCGGTGCAGGCCACGGATGTCGAGTTCGGGTTTGACCACGCCTGGCGCGCGCACCATCCCGCTGTCGTACAGCAGGCGGTCGTCGCCCCAGACCTGGAATTGCATGCCGCCTGCTTCCCGGCAGCTGTCATCGATGCCGAGGTCGGCGCGCAGCAGGCGCCAACCGCCCTTCAGTTCGATATCGATGCGGCTGTCCGCGCCCACGCCCAGCCCGCGGCGGAAATGCAGGCCGTTCATGCGCATTTCGACCTGGCCGCCGAATGCGCGGTCCCGCGCGATGCCGGCCGGCGGTTCGAGTTCGGACAGATAGCGCTGCTGCGCCGGACGCTCGGCGTCCTGGTGTTCCAGCACGCGGAAGGTGGACAGGGTGATCGGTCCGACTTCGCGCGGCTGCAGGGCATCGAACGCGCGCGCGGTGGCGCCCTGCGCGGCGGTCACCATCGGATCGCTGCCGGCGGCGCCATCGCCGTCGGGGTTCTGTGTGCTCAGCACGCGGAAACGCAACAGGCGGCCGGCACGCGGCGCGAAACTGATCGTCTGGGTGCCCTGCTCCAGCTTCAGGCGGCCACGGGCGATCGGTTCGCCCCATTCGCCGTTGCTGTCGGCCAGGTAGATTTCGTAATCGCGCACCTGGCCATGCTTCCAGTGCTGATCGGTGCGCGGCGCCAGCTCGACGCCGTCGATCAGCCGGCGCTCGCCGAAGCCCAGCGTCCACTCGTGCGCGCCGGTGCGCACGGCCTGGTTGCGCACGGTGCGGAACCAGGTCGCGGGATCATCGTCGAAGGCGTTCTCCAGCGGATGGCCGGGTTCCTCGGCGGGACGACCGACCACCAGCAGGCTGTCCGCCGGCAGCGCGCGACCCAGCTCCGGCGCGGCCGGGAACGCGTCGTCGGCCGGCGCCGCCGCGACCGGAATGTCCAGCCGGAACGCCAGCGCGCGACGGATGTCGGTGGACGCGCCGCGCACGTGCACGGTGCCCTGGCGCTCCTGCGCATCGAAGTACCAGCCTTCGGCGCCCGCGTCGAAGGCGGCGCGATCGGCCAGCACCGGCAGCGCGCGCCCGTCCAGTTCGACCGCGTTCGGCCTGGCGCGGCTCAGCACGCGCAGCGCGTAGCGGCGCTGCGGCAGCTGGCCGGCGTACTGGCCGCGCACCGGTTCGACGGCGACGCGCACTTCGCCGCTGCCCTGCGCCGGCGCCTGCATGCGGATGATCTGCTCGCTGAATTCGCCCTTGGCGTAGCGGCGCGTGTTGCCGTCATCCTCGTACAGGGTGTAGCTCGACTCGCCCTGCGGATACAGATCCAGGGTGAGTTCGTCCAACGGCTTCTCGCCGTCGAACAGCATGGCCGGATACATCGGCAGGATCGCGCCGGCGCGCACGAATACCGGCAGGGTCGCCAGTTCCACCTGGCGATCGATTTGCCGGCCCTGCGCGTCGGCCTGGATCTGGCGGCCGTCCCAATAGTCGATCCAGCGGCCCTGCGGCAGGTGGATGTCGCGGCGCCAGCCGCGGCTCGCGGCCTGGCTGCGGTACACCGGCGCGACCAGCAGTTCCCGGCCGAGCAGGAACTGGTACTTGTGCGCCTCGGTCCACGCCTGCGGGTCGGTGGGGTAATCCCACATCAGGCCGCGCACGATCGGCGCGCCGCTGGTTTCCGCATCGCGCGCCAGTCCGTACATGTACGGGGTCAACCGCATCTTCAGCTTGAGATAGTCGCGGTTGATGCTGCGGTAGGGTTCGTCGAACCACCACGGATGCTTGCGCGCGCCGGACGACCAGCCGGACATGCCCATCAGCACCGGCGTGAAGCTCTTCCACTGCAGATCGCGGGTGTAGGTCTCGGCGCTGCCGCCGAAGATCGCGTCGACGTCGCCGGTGGCATAGGCCATGCCGGACAGGCCCGAACCAATCAGGGTCGGGATGTGCCAGCGGATGTAATCCCAGCTGGCGCTCTGGTCGCCGGTCCAGGCCACCGCGTAACGCTGGATGCCCGCCCAGCCCATCACCGTCCACAGGAACGGACGCGAATCCGAGTTGTTGAGGATGCCGTCGTAGGCGGACTGGTTGGCGTCCATCGCGAACTGGTAGCCCTTGCCGGTCCAGGCCACGTCCAGTTTCTGCACGCGGCTGCCGGCCTTGCCGACTTCCCAGGCGATCTTGTCGACGCCGTTCTCGGTCCATAGGCCGGTCCTGAATCCGTAGCGCGCCAGGCCCTGCACGACCTTGGGCAGATCGGTGTAGCCGCAGCCATAGCCGTCGTTGGGCAGGATCCAGCCGCCGGGCATGTCATGTTCGCGGTACTTGCGCGCGACGCTGTCGATGACGTCCGGGGTGGTGCCGGTCGGACCATCGCTCCAGCCCTCGGGCACGGTGCCGGGCTTCTTCTTGTTGTCGCCATCGTTGTAGCAATCGGCGTCGCCGTAGGAGAGCGCCCAGCGCGGCAGCAGGCCGGGTCGACCGGTCAACGCGGTGTAGCGGTCCAGCAGTTCGTGCAGGCCGGCGCCGACGAAGTAATACGCGTCGAAGCGATCCTCGCGATGCAGCAGCGTCGCCTGGTCCGGCTGGCGCAGGTCGTAATTGCCGTCGCTCCAGGTGTTGCGCAACATGCCCCAGCCGCGCGAGCTCAGCAGCATCGGCGCGGGACTGGGGCGGTCGCCTTCCTCCCAGCCACCGGAGTAGGCGATTTCCAGTTCACGACCCTTGAACTCGAAACGTCCGTTCTGTTGCCCACCGCCGTAGAAATGTTCGCCGGCTTCGCTGGACAGCACCTGCACGCTCTGCTGCGCGTCCAGATCCAGCGGCTGCAGTTCGCGCCACAGTGGCGTGACCCGATCGCCGGCCACGCGTTCAAGCGACAGGCGCAACGGCTGGCGCTGGATATGCAGCACCAGCGCGGCGGTGCGGATGCGCGCTTCCTGCGCGTCTTCCTCGAAGCCGAACTCCACGTTGCCGCCCGCCTGCGGCAGCACGATCGGCGCGGCCTTGTCGCCGGCGGGCATCAGCCTGCCCTTGCGTCCGGCCTGCACGCGCAGGGTGTCGGCACGCAGCAGATCCACGCGCAACTTCGCGCCGCTGTCGGTGGTGATGTCCCAGCCGGGGGTGCCATCGCGGGACGGCGCGGCCTGCAACGTGCGCACGTTGCCGATGTTTTCGGCGACCGCGGGCGCGCTCGCGGCCAGCGCCAGCCAGGCGAGGGCGACGAACCGGTTGCAGCGATGCCAAACGCGGGTTTCCAACTTGCTCCCCAAGCCCGCCGGAGCGGGAGTACGAAACCATTGCGGCCGACTCTAGGGCAGCGTCTCGAAATATGTCAACAAATTGCAAAGAAAAAAGAAGGATATTTTCTTGATATCGAAAGTTGTTGCGAAGCAATACTTTCAGAACCCGCTATTCATTTTCGCAATGGCTCCTTCAGGACGCTTAACAGGTGGGCCCATTCGCTCCCGCATGGCGATTTCGATTCCCGAAAGTGGGAAAATGCCGATCACGTCAAACTTTCCAATATCTTTCGATATTTGACATTTCGAAAGAAAACACAGATCGTGCGCAGGCCCAACAGGAACGATGAATGGACGCTCCTCTGCTTTCCGACTTGTCCGCCTGGCAGCGCCTCGGCGGGCAACACACCGCCGAAGAAATCGCGCAGCAGCCCGCGTTATGGGATGCGCTGGCGGAAACCCTGGCGGACATGCAATCCGCCATCGACGCCTTCCTCGGCGACTGGCTGCGCCAGCCCGGCAACCGCGTGATCTTCACCGGCGCCGGCAGTTCCGGCTTCATCGCCGAAATGGTCGCCGACACCATCAACGCGCAATGGCCCGCGGAAGCGCGCGCCGTGCACACCACCAGCCTGCTGACCCATCCGGCGCTGTACCTGGAGCGCGAGCGGCCCACCCTGCTGGTGTCGTTCGGGCGCAGCGGTTCCAGCCCGGAAAGCATCGCCGCCGTCGATCTGGTGCGCGAACAGGTGGCGCTGAGCCGCTTCCTCGACATCACCTGCAATGGCGAAGGCGAGCTGGCACGCCGTGGTCGCGATCGCGACGACACCCTGACCCTGCTGATGCCGCCGGCCAGCTGTGATCGCGCCTTCGCGATGACCAGCAGCCTGACCTGCATGCAACTGGCGGCGCTGGCGGTGTTCGATCGCGCGCCCTGGGAACAGCGCCTGGAGCAGTTGCATACCGTCGCCGCGCTCGGCCGGCGCGCGCTGTCGGACTGGGAACAGGCAAGCACCTTCCTGGCCAATGGCAGCGGCACCCGCGTGATCTACCTGGGCAGCGGCCCGCTGGAAGGCCTCGCGCGCGAGTGCGCGCTCAAGCTGCTGGAGCTGACCGCCGGCCGCGTGCTCGCGCTGGCCAACACGCCGCTCGGTTTCCGCCACGGGCCCAAGTCCACCCTGGATGCCGGTACGCTGGTGGTCGTGCTGCGCAGCGCGCAGCCGGTGGCCCGTCGCTACGAACAGGACCTGCTGGACGAACTGCGCCGCGACGGCGTCGCCGGCCGGGTGATTTCGGTGGGACCGCGCGTCGACGGCGAACCCGCCGCGCCGGGCGACTTCACCCTCGCGGTGCCCGCGCTGCCGGATCCCTGGCTGGCGCCGGTGTGGCTGACGCTCGCCCAGCGATACGCCCTGCGCCGTTCGGCCGCGCTCGATCTGACCCCGGACAATCCCTTCCCCGACGGCACCGTCAACCGGGTCGTGCAGGGCGTGATCATCCATCGCCACGGCTGAAAGCGGGAACGCGCCATGCAGCTCGACTACGGCATCGACATCGGCGGCACCAAGATCGAACTGATCGCCTGCGACGCGACGCTCGAGGTGCGGCATCGCCAGCGCATCGATACGCCGCACGACTACGCGGCCTTCCTCGACGCGATCGTCGGCCTGATCCGCGGGACCGACGCCCTGCTCGGCCAGCCCGCCCGCGCGGTGGGCATCGGCCTGCCCGGCGTCGTCGATCGCGCCACCGGCCTGCAGCTCAGCGCCAACGTGCCTGCGCTGACCGGACGCACCGTCGGCCGCGATCTGCGGGAACGGCTGGGCCGGCCCCTGCGTTTCGGCAACGACCTGCAATGCTTCGCGTTGTCGGAAGCGCACGGCGGCGCGGCCGACGGCCAGCCGAGCATGTTCGGCGCCATCCTCGGCACCGGCGCGGGCGGCGGCTATTGCGTCGAAGGCCGGCTGGTGAGCGGCTACAACGGCATCGCCGGTGAATGGGGCCATTGGAGCGTCGCCGCGCACCTGCTGGCGAAGCACGGACTGCCGGTGATCGATTGCGCCTGTGGCCTGCGCGGCTGCGTGGAGCGCTACGTCTCCGGTGGCGGGCTGGCGATGATCCACCGCCATCTCGGCGGCGCCGACATCGATGCCGCGTCCCTCATCGCGCGCGCCGGCCAGGGCGATGCGCTCGCTATGCAGGCACTCGATGTGCATCGGGATCTGCTTGGCCACGCGCTGGCCAGCCTGATCCTGGCGGTGGACCCGCACGTGATCGTGCTCGGCGGCGGCCTGTCCAAGGACGAGCGCCTGTACCGCGAACTGCCGGCCGCCATCTCGGCCCACCTGTTCACCGGCGTGCGGGTGCCGCCGATCCTGCCGCCGGTGTTCGGCGACGCCGGCGGCGCGCGCGGCGCCGCACTGCTGGCGCGCCAGCACGATCCGATTTCCTGATTTCCTTCCCCGGAGGCTGTTCCGTGCCCGCTGTCCAATCCCTGATTGCCGCGCATCGCAAAGGCGAGAACGTCGGCCTGTACAGCATCTGCTCCAGCAACGAGCAGGTGCTGCTGGCATCGATGCAGGTGGCGCGGCGCTACGACACGGTGCTGTTGATCGAGGCGACCTCCAACCAGGTCGATCAGTTCGGCGGCTACACCGGCATGAATCCGGCCCGGTTCCGCGCCTACGTGGAAGCGCTGGCGCGACAGCAGGATTTTCCCGCCGAACGCCTGATCCTCGGTGGCGACCATCTGGGCCCGAACGCGTGGCAGAAGCTGCCGGCCGAACAGGCGATGGCGCATGCGCGCGATCTGATTGCCGCCTACGTCGCCGCCGGTTTCCACAAG
Source organism: Pseudoxanthomonas sp. 68-E7 (assembly GCF_057773145.1). Lineage (NCBI taxonomy): Bacteria > Pseudomonadati > Pseudomonadota > Gammaproteobacteria > Lysobacterales > Lysobacteraceae > Pseudoxanthomonas > Pseudoxanthomonas sp. 68-E7. Next base: position 222,689 of record NZ_JBYMTI010000003.1, read on the forward strand.
ATCCACCTGGATTGCAGCATGTCCTGCGCCGGTGACCCGCATCCGCTGCCGGACGAGATCGTCGCCGCCCGTTCGGCGGAACTGGCCCGCATCGCCGAACGCATCGCCGCCGAAGCCGGACTGCCGCCGCCGGTCTACGTGATCGGCACGGAAGTGCCGGTGCCGGGCGGCGAGGCCTCGCTGGAAAGCGGGGTGGCGGTGACCACGCCGGCGGCCGCGGCGCGCACGCTCGAAATCCACCGCCAGGCCTTCGCCGATCCCGACCTGGCGCCGGCCTGGGAGCGGGTGATCGCGATGGTGGTGCAGCCGGGCGTGGACTTCGATCACAGCCAGGTGCAGGGCTACGATCCGGCCGCCGCCACCGCGCTGTCGGATTTCGTCCAGACCCAGCCGCGCATCGTGTTCGAGGCGCATTCCACCGACTACCAGACCGAGGCGGCGCTGCACGCGCTGGTGCGGGATCACTTCGCCATCCTCAAGGTCGGCCCGGCCGCCACCTTCGCCTATCGCGAAGCGCTGTTCGCGCTGGCGGCCATCGAGGATGAACTGCTGCCGGACGCCGAACGCTCGCACCTGCCCGACGTGCTGGACCACTGCATGGTGGAAAATCCGAAGCACTGGCAGAACCACTACAGCGGCGACGATGCCGGGCTGCGCCTGCTGCGCCGCTACGCGCTCAGTGATCGCTGCCGCTACTACTGGGGCGAACCGGAGGTGCGCGCGGCGGTGGAAAGGCTGGTCGCCAACCTGCGCCGACACGTGCCGCCGATGATCCTGCTGAGCCAGTTCCTGCCCGAGCAGCAGCGCGCGATCGAGACCGGCACCCTCGGCACCGATCCGCTGGCGCTGATCCAGCACCGGATCGCCCTGCGGCTGGACGAGTACGCCCGTGCCTGCGCCCGCAACCAGGCCGGTCCGCGCACCGGAAACGAAACTTCCGCAGCCAACGCGCTTTCGGAACGGTAAGCTTCCGGTTCCGCTTACGAACGTCCACAGGTCCGCCATGCGCAACACCCGCCAACGCCGGCAACAGATCCTCCAGCTGCTGGTCCAGCACGGCAACGTGCAGGTCGCGGACCTGGTGGATCGCTTCGAGGTGTCGTCGGTGACCATCCGTGCCGACCTCACCCACATCGAATCGCAGGGCCTGGCCACCCGCAACCACGGCGGCGCCACCCTGGTGCGCACGCCGCCGACCGAGCAGGACATCCACGAGAAGGATGCGCTCAACCATCCGCTGAAGGAGTCCATCGGCACGCATGCCGCGCGCCTGGTCAAACCCGGCGACAACATCATCATCGACTCCGGCTCGACCACGATGACCCTGGCGCGGCACCTGCGCGACCACCGCGACGTCACCGTGATGACCAACGGGCTGAACATCGCCTGGGAACTGGCCAACGCGCCGGGCGTGGAACTGCTGCTGACCGGCGGGCTGCTGCGCAAGCAGTCGCTGTCGCTGCACGGCAGCCAGGCCGAGGCCAGCCTCAACACCTACAGCTTCGACACCGTGTTCCTGGGCGTGGACGGGCTGGATCTGCAGTTCGGGCTGACCACCCACCACGAGGCCGAAGCCAGCCTCAATCACCGCATGGTCGAGCGCGCGCGCCGCATCGTGGTGCTGACCGACGCCTCCAAGTTCGGACGGGTCAGCCTGCACCGCATCGCCCGCCTGGATCAGATCCACACCATCATCACCGACGACGGCATCAGCAACGACTACCGCGAGGGACTGCAGCGGCTGGGCATCGAGGTGATCATCGCCGAGCCACCACCATGACCGCGACACGCACGCTGCAGGGCCGCATCCTCACCGCCGACGGCTGGATGCGCGGAACCATCGGGTTCGACCAGCGCGTGCGTGCGCTCCATCCCGTGGCGGATGCCGGCAACGATGACCGAGGCACCGATGAGCCACTGATCCTGCCCGGCTTCGTCGACCTGCACGTGCACGGCGGCGACGGCGTGGACATCATGCAGGGCGGCGATGCCGCGCGCACCGTGGCGCGCGCACACGCGCGCCATGGCACCACGGCCATGCTGGGCACCACCATGACCGCGCACGAGGGCGACATCGTGCAGGCGCTGCAGGGCCTGGCGCCGGCCATCGCCGAACGCTCACCGGGCATGGCGCGGATGCTGGGCGTCCATCTGGAAGGCCCCTACATCAGCATCGAACGGCTGGGCGCGCAGCCGCCGCTGGTGGTCGAGGCCACGCTCGAACAGGTGCGCCGCCTGCACGCGCTGGCGCCGATCCGGGTGCTGACCCTGGCACCGGAAATCGGCGGGCACCAGGCGCTGATTCCGCAACTCGCCGCACTCGGCATCCGCGTGCAGCTGGGCCACAGCGCCGGCAGCTACGAGGACGGCGTGGCCGCGCTGGAAGCCGGCGCCGCCGGCTTCACCCATCTGTTCAACGGCATGACCGGCGTGGATCACTATCACCCGGGCATCGCCACCGCCGCGCTCGCGCACGCCGAGTACGCGGAACTGATTCCGGATCTGAAGCACGTGCATCCCGGCGCGATCCGCACCGCGCTGCGCGCGATTCCGCGCCTGTACTGCGTCACCGACGCCACCGCCGCCACCGGCATGCCCGACGGCGAATACGCGCTGGGTTCGCAGCGGGTGTTCAAGTGCCTGGGCTGCGTGCGCCTGGCGGCCGGTTCGCTGGCCGGCAGCGCGCTGACCATGGATCAGGCGCTGCGCAACCTGGTCTCGCTGGGACTGGATCTGGCCGACGCGTCGAATCGCCTTTCCCGCTATCCGGCCGACTATCTGGGCTTGTCCGATCGCGGTCGCGTGCAAGCCGGTGCGCACGCGGATCTGGTGGTACTGGACGCGCAATTGCAGGTACGACAGGTGTTCGTCGAAGGCGACGAGATTCCGCTGGCCTGATTCCCTCTCCGCTCCCCGCGCCGGTGCGTTCGCGCCCGGTGCTTCCCGCGCCCTGCGCGCACGCATCGACAGGACCGGTTTCCGAATGAACGACAGCTCCGCCACCCTGGCCACGTCCGCCCGCGATGCCTCGCCACGCTGGCAGGTGCGCTACCTGCTGTTCATCGCCGGCATGGGCGGCCTGCTTTATGGCATCGACATCGGCATCATCGCCGGCGCGCTGCCCTACCTGGAAGCCACCGCCACCGTCAGCTGGCACCTGACCAGCCAGCAACTCGGTTTCGTGGTGGCGGCGGTGCTGCTGGGCAGCGTGCTGTCCTCGCTGTTCGCCGGCGCCATCGCGGATCTGATCGGTCGGCGCGGCGCGATGTTCCTCGCCGGCCTGCTGTTCACCCTCAGCATTCCGATCATGGCGCTGGCCTCGGGCTATACGCCCCTGTTGCTGGGTCGCCTGCTGCAGGGCGTGAGCGGCGGGCTGATCGGCGTGGTGGTGCCGTTGTACCTGGCCGAGGTGCTCGCACCGGAACGGCGCGGACGCGGCGCGGCGATGTTCCAGCTGCTGCTGACCATCGGGCTGGTGCTGGCGGCGGTGATCGGGCTGTATCACGCGCACGCGGTGGACGCGGCGGAGGCCTCGGTGCGTGGACTGGCCGCCGCCGAACAGCAGCGCGTGCTGTTCGCGGCGAAGGATCACGCCTGGCGGACGATTTTCTGGAGCTGCCTGCTGCCCGGCATGGTATTCACCGCCGGCGTGCTGCTGCTCAGCGAGTCTCCCCGCTGGCTGGTGCGATGCGGACGGACCGAACGCGCACGCGACGCACTGCGCCGGACCGTTCCCGCCGGTGAAGTGGAAACGACACTGGCACGCATGCGGGCACCGGAAGAAGCACGGGGTGAGCACGAGCGCGATCGCCTGCTCAGCCGTCGCTACGTCTGGCCGTTCCTGCTGGCCTGCGCGGTGCTCGCCTTCACCCAGGCCACCGGCATCAATTCGGTGCTGGCCTATGCGGTCAACATCCTCAACCAGGCCGGCCTGCCCGGCGCGGTCGCCAATGGCGCCGATGTCGCCATCAAGGTGCTCAACGCGGTGATGACGGTGGTCGCGCTGGTGCTGGTGGATCGCAAGGGCCGCAAGTTCCTGCTGATGCTGGGCAGCGGCGGCATCGCGGTGGCGCTGCTGGCCGCGGCCTTGCTGTTCGTCCGCGCCGAGCGCAGCGAGCGTGACGTTTCGCCGCTGCTGCAATCGCAGGTCGCGGGCGACGCGCTGAGGCTGGAACTGGACACCGCGCAGTGGCGCCGCCTGGGTGTCGATGGCGGGAGTGGACCACAACAGCTGACCATCGCCTACGCCTATGGCGGCTTCAGCAACGTGCGTTCGCTGCGCAGCGATGCGGCCGGCGTACCCGAACTGATCCTGTTGCGCGACCAGACCGTGCAGGCCGACAGCGTCATCGGTGCGTTCTTCCGCCGCTTGCACCTGAATCCGTTCCCGGATCCCGCCGCGGCGATGCGGGCGCCGTTGGTGATCGAACGCGCCAGCATCGGACCGGTGCCGTCGCCCACGCATGGCTGGGCGGTCGCGGCCTGCATCCTGGTGTTTGTCGCGTTCTTCGCGGTCGGCCCCGGCGTCTGCGTGTGGCTGGCACTGTCGGAACTGATGCCCACCCGCATCCGCTCCAACGGCATGAGCATCGCCCTGCTGATCAACCAGTTCGTCTCCACCACCATCGCGGCGATCTTCCTGCCCACCGTCGGCCACTACGGCTACGCCAGCATGTTCTTCTTCTGGTCCGCCTGCACCGTACTGTATTTCCTGGTGGCGGCGTTCCTGCTGCCGGAGACGAAGGGGCGGACGCTGGAGCAGATTGAGGCGCATTTCCGGGGGGCCAGAAAACTCTAACCAACCGGCGCTGCATACCGGTCCACGCCGGCGCGCCATAACCAGCGCCCGTCATTCCAGCGCAAGCTGGAATCCATTTCCGCGCGATGCTTCAAGGCTCAGATCCATTCAACGCCACGGCCAATGGATCCCGGCGTTCGCCGGGATGACGAGGATGGGCGATGACGGGAAACAGGGATATTCAAGACCCCCCGTCGTCGTCATTCCAGCGCAAGCGGGAATCCATTTCCGCGCGATGCTTCAAGGCTCGGAGCCATTCAACGCCACGGCCAATGGATCCCGGCGTTCGCCGGGATGACGAGGACGGGCGATGACGGCGATGACGGGAAACAGGGATATTCAAGACCCCCCGTCGTCATCATTCCAGCGCGATGCTTCAGGACTCAGGGCCACTCAATGCCGCAGCGAATGGATCCCGGCCATCGCCGGCAATGACGATGGCGGACGGCAACGGAAATGGAACGGGGGACGATCCGAAGACATCTCCCGTTCCGCAAGGTCACACGCGGTGGCTATTTTCCGCACTTCACCGCATCGGCATCATCCGCCGCGCCGGCCATCACCTTGATGTTGGTGAAGGCGGCCGAGAACGGTGCATCGGCGTCGATTGCGAACGGCATGTCGATGCCGCCCAGGTTGGCGCCGCGATCGGCAAAGCAGGACAGCGGCACCTTCACGGTGTGCTTGTCACCGGGCTTGTAGCCGGCCAGCAGCGGCGCCAGATCGATGCCCTCGCCGCAGCCCTGGGTGCAGCCGAAGCGCAGGGTAACCTTGCCCTTGGGGGCCTGCGCGAGTTTCACGTCAAACAGCAGCACGCCCTTGTCCTGCGCAATCGAGGCCATGCTGGTGCCGCCCGCGCTGCGCGCATAGAAGCGTGCCGGCGCCAGCCAGGTGACTTCCTTGGCATCCTGCTGGGTGTTGACCTGGACCGTGCGCACGCGCAGCGCGGGTTTGTCCTGCGGCCATTCGATGGTCTGGTTGAGGTCCGCGCCGAGCGCGCGGTCCTGTCCCGCCGCCGACAGGTGCAGCGCGTACGGCCCGGCGTCGGCGAGGTTGAAGACCGCCACCGTGGTGGCTTCGCCGCAGGTCGCGGGCGCGGCTTCGGCCAGCTTGGCGACCTGACCGGGTTTTGCGTAGGACAGGCCATAGCCGAGTCCGAACTGCGCGGGCTTCTTCGGATCCGGATGGTTCGACGGCGCCGGGCAGGCATCGCCCGGCCACGGGAAGGTCAAGCGGCCACGGAAATCATGCACGGGTTTGCCATCCGCACCGGCGAACAGCACATCGGCCACGCCCTTGCCCTCGGTGCCCGGCAGCCAGGCGGCGATGAAGGCGCTCGACAGGTTGATCAGGTCGTTGGTGAACAGCGGACGTCCGGACAGGAATACCGTGACCACCGGCTTGCCGGTGGCCGCGGCGGATTTCAGCGCCGCCAGATCCTCCGGATGGCGCTGGCTGTGCGCGACGGTCTGGTACGGCAGGATGTCGCCCATCATCTCGGCATAGGGCGTCTCGCCGATCACCGCGATGACGGTGTCGAAGCTGGCCGGATCCACGCCCTCGGCCGATTCGCGGACGGTGACGTTGGCATCGCCCACCGCTTCGCGGATGCCGGCCAGCAGCGTGTCCGCGTTCGGATAATCGGCATTGCTGTTGTCGGTGCCCTGCCAGGTGAGCGACCAGCCACCGGCCTGGTTCGGCACGCTGTCGGCGTTCTTGCCGATCACCAGTACGCGCTGGTTGCGCTTGAGCGGCAGCGCGGCGTTCTCGTTCTTCAGCAGCACCAGCGACTCGCGCACCGCCTGTCGGGCCAGTTCGCGATGTCGCAGCGATTCGGGCTTGCCCGCATGCGGACTGTCGGACGGCTTGCGCTCGAACAGCCCGGCGCGCAGCTTGACCCGCAGGATGCGGGTCACCGCGTCGTCGATGCGGGCCAGCGGAATCTCGCCGCTCTCGACCTGCTGGATGGTGTTGGCGATGAACGCCTTCCAGTCGTCCGGCACCATGATCATGTCCATGCCGGCGTTGATCGACGCGGCGCAGCTGGCATTGCTGCATCCGGGCACCTGGCCGATGCCGTTCCAGTCGGACACGATGAAGCCGTCGAAGCCCATCTTGTCCTTCAGCGCGCCGGTCAGCAGATCCTTCGCGCCATGCATCTTGCCGTAGTCCTTGCCGGCGGCGACGTCGTTCCAGCTGTTGTACGAGGCCATCACCGTCTGCACGCCGGCTTCGATGGCGCCGTAGTACCCCTGGCCGTGGACATTGATCATGTCGCCCAGCGCCACGGTCGAATTGCCCTGGTCCTTGCCATTGTCGGTCGCGCCATCGCCGATGAAATGCTTGGCGGTGGCCACCACGTTGGCGTCGCCCTTCAGCGTGCCCTGCATGCCCTTGACGTAGGCGGCGCCGTATTCGCGGATCAGCGCCGGCTCCGAGGAATAGCTTTCGTAGGTGCGGCCCCAGCGCGCGTTCTGCGCGACGGCCACGGTCGGTGCGAATGCCCAGCCGATGCCGGTGGCGCGGGTGGATTGCGCGGTGGCCGCGCCGATCTTCTCGATCAGTGCCGGATCGTGCGCGGCGCCCAGACCGATGTTGTGCGGGAAGATGGTCGCGCCGAACACGTTGCTGTGACCGTGCACCGCGTCGGTGCCCCAGATGATCGGCACCGGCACCTTGGCGTCGGTCGACATCGACGCCGCATAGTAGGCGTCGGCCAGGGCCAGCCAGTCCTTCACGTCGGCATGCTTGTTCTTGGCCGGCCAGGAGCCGCCGCCATTGAGCACCGAACCGATGTAGTACTTGCGGACCTCCTCCGGCGTGATCGACTTGATCTCCGCCTGGGTCATCTGGCCAACCTTCTGGGCCAGGGTCATGGAGGCCAGGATTTCCTTGATACGCGCTTCCAGGGCCGGATCCTGCGCCACGGCGCTCTTCAGCCGCGGCCAGTCGGCGAGCTTCGCCGGTTCGGCGGGTTTCTGATCGGCGGCGGCCGGTCCCTGCTTGGCGCAGGCCGCCAGTCCCATCGCCAGGCAGACTCCGATCAGGAGTGCGATATCACGGATTTTCACGTCTTGTCCTCCGGACGGTTCAAAGAAAAAAACGGCGGATCGCTCCGCCGTGCACAGCATCGGCGGCCGACGGAACCTTTTCGGGCACCGCCGGCCGGATTTGCATCAGTTGAACTTGTAACTCACGCCCAACATGAACTGGCGACCGTACTCGTTGTACTCCAGCGGCTGGCTCGCGCCACCGCCGAACTCCGAATCCTGCACGGTACGGTAGGGCGAGTTGGTCAGGTTGTTGACCTGGAACAGGAACGACATGCCCGCCATGTTGCTGCCATCCGGGAACTCATAGCTGAGCTGCAGGTCGGTCTGGCGGTCCGCCAGGATCGTCGTGTAAGCACGCGAGAAGAACAGGTTGTAGATCTCGCCACGGAATTCCGAACGATAACGCTCGCTGACACGCGCGGAGAAGCCGTTCTTTTCGTAGTACAGGGTCAGGTTGGCGACGTCGCGCGACAGGCCTGGCAAGCGGTTGAGCGCCGCGACGGTCGAAGTGGTGTTGCCCGGATTGATGTCGCTCTCCGTGTAGGACGCACTGAACAGCGCGCCAAAGCCGTCCAGCGCCGGGGTGAACATGCCGAAGTCAATCGCCGTGCTCAGCTCGACGCCGCGTAGATAGCCGCCTTCCGCGTTCACCGGCGTGCTGAACTGGCCGATGTTGGAAACGGGCACGATGGTCGGATCCGGGTTCGTGTAACCGGTGAAGTCGTACTCGACCGTGTTGCTGCGGATGTAGTTGTCCAGGTTCTTGTAGAACAGGGCGAGGGCTACGTAGCTGGCGGGCCCGAAATACTTCTCCAGCGAGAGATCGGCCGCCTTGGCGCGCCACGGCTCCAGGTACGGGTTGCCGCCGCTGCCGCTCCACTGCCGCGTGGTCGGGGAAACGCTGGCGTTGGAAGCCGCCCGCATGTCATCGATGCGGCCGCGCGCGAGGGTCTTGGCGGCGCCGAAGCGCAGGAACCAGCCGTCTCCGAAGTCTGCGACCAGGTTCAGGCTGGGCAGCAGGTCATCGTAATCCGTGCCTGCTTCGACCGCGCCGAGATTGTTGACGCTGGCGACGTTGAAGCCACGCGAGGACTGATCGGTCTTGATGTACTGCACGCCTACGTTGCCGCGCAGGCGCACCCGCTCACCAAGATCCGTATCGATGTCCAGTTTGGCGTAGAAGGTCTTGACCTTCTCGGTCACCGAGAAGTCCTTCTGGAAGTCGTTCTGGTCCATCTGCAGGCCGATGTCGTAGTAGCGGCTCAGCGCTTCGTTGACGTCATACGACAACACGTGCGGAATGCCGACGAAACCCAGATTGGTGGGCGCGACCAGAACATCCCTGTCGAGCGTGATCGGGATGCGCCCGTTCTTCAGGTTCGCGTAGTAGACGTAGGAGGTCTTTTCCTTTTCGCGACGGCTGAAGTTGAAGCCCACATCCAGGCCGGTGAACGGGCCCGATTCGAAATCGCGACGCAGCTCGAAGCGGGCCGCCTTGATGGTGTCTTCCAGATGCGGCATCTCGATACGGCCATCACGGCCCCAGCCGGACGGATCGCTAAGCACCACGGAGGAGGGGTCGGCGTAGTTGCGTCCGAACGAGAAGCGGGCGAACTCCGAGCTCAACGGTGAACTGTAGGTCAACGTGTCCAGCACCGGGCTGATCACGCCGCCCGCACCCACGGTCTGCATGCCGGCATAGGTCTCGGCGATGCTCTGCTCGCGCTCCGTGGTGGAATAGCTCAGATCGGCCTGGGCGGTCCAGTTCTCCGCGAAGTGCCAGATATTCTTCCAGCCGGCCGAGAACATGTCGTCCTGGCGGCGGTTGTAATCGTTGCGGATGACCGGCTCGATGTTGGTCAGGTTGCCGCCGGTGACGATGTCCACGTTGCCCCGGCGGACAACGGACGGATTCGAGATCGTGACGCCGTTTCCGGTCCACGGATCCTGGCTCCACATGATGCCGCGCATCGTCTCCTTCTGGTCGAACTTGGAATAGTACAGGTCCAGGATGCTATGGAAGTTCTCGTTGGGCTTGTACTCGAACACACCCATCAGGCCATCGCGGATCTGGTCGCTGGAACGCGCCCAGGCTTCGGCGCCCATCAGCATTTCAGCGCCCGCGGGCTTGCCGGGAATGCCATCGGCCGGGAACCAATCCGCCGAGCCACCCCACCACCAGGCCTTGTAGTGCTTTTCCTGGAACGGCGAGTCCAGGTGCGCGTAACCCAGCGCGATGCCGATGGTGTTGTTGGCGAACTGGTCGATGTAGGACGCACTGAAACGGTTGCCCAGGCTGTTGCTGACACCCGAGTTCAGTCGGCCGAAAGAGTTCTTCTCGCCGCGCGCGTTGACCACGATCCGGCGTTCGCCGTATTCGAGCGGGCGGATGGTCTGCAGATCGACCGTACCGGATAGACCCTGGCCAATCAGCTTGGCGTCCGGAGTCTTGTATACGGTCACGGCGTTGATCAGCTCGGACGGGTATTGGTCGAACTCGACGCCACGGTTGTCACCGGTGGTGACCTGTTCACGGCCGTTGAGCAGCGTTGCCGCGAAGTCCGGCGCCAGGCCGCGGATGGCGATGACCTGGGCGCGACCATTGACGCGCTGCGCGGCCAGGCCCGGCAGACGGGCAATCGATTCGGCGATGCTCACGTCAGGCAGCTTGCCGATGTCCTCGGCGGAAATCGCCTCGACGATGGAGCTGGACTCGTTCTTGGTATCGATCGAGGTCGCGATGCTGCCGCGGATGCCGGTCACCTGCACCTTGTCGAGGGTGCTGATGTCCTGGTTCTGCTGCGTTTCCGCGGCCTGACCCTGCTGCGCATCCTGGGCATGGGCCGCGAACGTGGAAACCAGTGCCAATGCGCAGGCGGAGGCAAGCAGGTGCCTGCGGGGGGCGAAGCGACGTTGGACGCCGGTGGCGTCCGATGTGTGTGCGTGATGAGTCATGCGGCCCTCTCCAGCCAGTATTGACAGCGCTGTCATACTGTCGCCCAATGTGACTTGTCAACATGGCGTTACGCCTCCTGGCGACAATCGCCGCCATTGTTGACGCATGGCCTGCGGCACGCGGCGCGATCGCTGCAACGCAACATTGAAAGTGCGCGGATATCTGGCGCTTTTTTCGCCACCGCGAACCGAGGGAGAACTCCATTGATGAACATCATCCGCTGGCGCAAGCCGCTCACCACGTCCACCCTGTTCGCGACGCTGCTCGCCGGCGGCCTGGCCGGCGCCGCATACGCGGGACCGCGGGCACAGGTCTGGATCACCACGAGCGATCACCGGCAGGCGCTGCAGGCACAGGCGCCGGTGGCCTTCGGTGACGATTCGGCGCGGCGCCTGCACATCGAAGTCGATCCGGAGCAGCGTTACCAGCAGATGGTCGGCTTCGGCGCCTCGATCACCGATTCCTCCGCGTGGCTCATCCAGCACCGCATGTCGCCGGAACAACGCGACGCCCTGCTGCGCGAGTTGTTCGGCCGTGAGAACGGCGGACTGGGCCTGAGCTTCACCCGCCTGACCATCGGCGCCTCGGACTTCTCGCGCCACCACTACAGCCTGGACGATCCGCCGGGCAACCAGCCGGATCCGGACCTGGAGCATTTCAGCATCGAGCCCAATCGCGGCGACGTGGTGCCGGTGACCCGCGCCGCACTGGCCATCAATCCCCGACTCCAGGTGATGGCCTCGCCCTGGAGCGCGCCGGCCTGGATGAAATCGAACAACAGCCTGATCCAGGGCACCCTGCGCCCGGAGTACTACGACGCCTTCGCCCGCTATCTGCTCAAGTTCGTGGATGCCTATGCGGCCGAGGGCATTCCGATCTTCGCGCTCACTGTTCAGAACGAACCGGACTTCGAGCCCAAGGACTACCCCGGCATGCGCCTGAACGCGCCGGCACGCGCGCGCCTCATCGGTGATCACCTGGGGCCGCTGCTGGCGACCCGCAAGGACGCACCGCAGATCTTCGACTGGGACCACAACTGGGACAAGCCGCAGGAACCGCTGGGCGTGCTGAACGATCCGGCCGCGGGCAAGTACGTGTCGGCGATCGCCTGGCACTGCTATGGCGGCGAGGTCGAGGCGCAGACGCCGGTCCACGAGGCGTTTCCCGACAAGGATGCCTACCTCACCGAATGCTCCGGTGGCGACTGGGAGCCGATCATCAGCGGCGGCCTGACCCTGCAGGCACGCGAGCAGGTCATCGGCGCGACCCGCAACTGGGCGCGCGGCGTGCTGTTCTGGAACCTCGCGCTGGACCAGGACGGCGGTCCGCACGCGGGCGGCTGCGACACCTGCCGCGGGGTAGTGACCATCGATTCGGCGACCGGCGCGGTCAGCCGCACCGACGAGTACTACGCGCTGGCGCACGCCAGCCGCTTCGTCCGTCCGGGCGCGCGCCGCATCGCTTCCGAGGGCGAGGGCGGCGACCTGGACCACGTCGCGTTCCGCAACGAGGACGACGGGTCGCTGGTGCTGGTGGTGACCAACTCGAGCCGCCGCGCCCGCCGCCTTTCGGTCGGACAGGGCGAGCAGGTCCTGCGCTACACCCTGCCGGCGCGCAGCCTGGCGACGTTCGTGTGGACGCCGGAGGCGCCGTGACGCGGCGCGCAAGGCCGGCGCCGCGCGCTCTGGCAGAATGACGTCCTGGAAGAGGTGAAGGAACCCCAGCGCCATGCGCATTCGGATCGAGGACGTGGCCGCCGCCGCCGGCGTTTCGATGAAAACGGTGTCGCGCGTGCTCAACCACGAGCCCAACGTGCGCGAGGAGACCCGGCGCCGGGTCGAGGAGGTCGTCGCCCGCCTGCAATACCGTCCCAATCCGTCGGCGCGCAGCCTGGCCGGCCAGCGCTCCTACGTAGTCGCGCTGGCCTACGACAATCCGTCACGCAACTACCTGATGGAAATCCAGAGCGGCGTGCTGGAAGCGTGCCGGGCGCAGCACTACACCCTGGTGCTGGCCCCGGTCACCTTCGGCCAGCGCGGTTACACGGCCGACATCACCTCGCTGGTCGAGCACTTCGGCCTGGACGGGGTGCTGCTGATTCCGCCGCTGACCGATGACAAGGCCCTGCTGGCGCAACTGGAAGAACACGAGATCCCCTTCGCCAGCATTTCGCCGCGAAGCCGCCGCGGCCGCATCGGGGTGACCGTGGACGAGCATGCCGCGGTCTGCGATCTGATCGCCGAACTGGTCGCGCTCGGCCATCGCCGCATCGGCCACATCAAGGGCCACAAGGCGCACGGTGCCTGCGCCTGGCGGTTCGCCGGCTACCGCGACGCACTGGAGCGGGCCGGCATCGCCTTCGATCCGGAGCTGGTGGTGGACGGCGCGTTCACCTTCGAATCCGGCGTTCACGGCGCCAACCAGTTGCTGGATCTGAAGGATCCGCCGACCGCGATCTTCGCCGCCAACGACGACACCGCCGCCGGGGTGATTCGGGTTGCGGGCCTGCGCGGGCTGAGCGTGCCGCGGGATCTTTCCGTGTGCGGCTTCGACGATACGCCGATCTCGCGCCATATCTTTCCGGCGCTGACCACGGTCCGCCAGCCGACCCGCGACATGGGCCGGATGGCCACCCTGGAACTGCTCAACAACATCCGCGATCCCGATGCGGGCCGGATGGTGCCGGTCCAGTACAGCCTGGAACTGCGCGAATCCATCGCCGCGCCACGCCGCAAGCGCTGAAGCCCGCTTCCGGTCATCGGCCGTCCCTGCGGGAGCGACGCGAGTCTCGGCCAACCTGCTCCAGATGCGCCCGTGAACCGGATTCGAAGTTCGAGTCGACGCTTCCGCGTCGTAGGCCGGGCAAGCCCGGCCTCCCGGATCACCAGAAGATCGTGTACAGCGCGATCAGGATGATGACCACACCCACCGCGCCGATGTTGAACACGCCCGGGGTGCGGTAGTCGACGTCGTCGGTGCGGATGAAATCCTTGCCCTCGGCGCGCGCGGTCGCCAGCGACACCACCACCGCCAGCGCCAGCGCCGCGAGGAACACGATGCCGACGCGATCCATGAACGGCAGCAGGTACAGACCGGTCTTCTGGGCCCAGAAGAAGGCCGCCGACAGCAGCACCGAACCCAGCGCCGCGGCCAGCGCGCCGGCCTCGTTGGCGCGCTTCCAGAACAGGCCGAGCACGAAGATCACCACGATGCCCGGGGTGAAGAAGCCAGTGAATTCCTGGATGAACTGGAAGCCCTGGTCGAAGCTGCCCAGCAGCGGCCGTGCGGCGAGGATGCCCAGCAGCACGGCGACCGCGGCGGCGATGCGGCCCACCTTCACCTGCCGCGCCTCGCTCGGCTGGCTCTTCGACTTGGCGTAGAAGTCGAGGGTGAAGATGGTCGCCACCGAATTGATCTTGGAGGCCAGCGACGCGACGATCGCCGCCACCAGCGCGGCGAACACGAGACCAAGGATACCGGTCGGCAGCAGGCGCATCATGGTTGGATACGCCTGGTCGGGCTTGTCCAGCCCTGGCGCCAGCACCACCGCGGCGATGCCCGGCAACACCACGATCACCGGCATCAGCAGCTTGAGGAAGGCGGCGAACAACACGCCCTTCTGCGCCTCGGCGATGTCCTTGGCGGCCAGGGCGCGCTGGATGATGTACTGGTTGAAGCCCCAGTAGCTGACATTCATGATCCACATGCCGCCGATCAGCACGCTGATGCCCGGCAGGTCCTTGTAGAAGGGATTGTCCTTGCTCAGGATCATCTCGAAGTGTTCCGGGTGCTGCGTCCACAGCTTCTGGAAGCCGGCGACGACGCCCGCGCCCTCGCCGATGTGGCTCAGGGTCAGGCCGGCCACCAGCAGGCCACCCAGCACCAGCAGCGACACCTGCACGATGTCGGTCAGCGCCACCGCCTTCAGGCCGCCATACAGCTGGTACACCAGCGCGAACACGCCCAGCAGGGTCAACGCGAGCATCTGGTCCATGCCGGTCACCTGGCTCACCGCGATCGAACCCAGCCACATGATCGAGGTCAGGTTGACGAACACGTACAGCAGCAGCCAGAACACCGCCATCAGGGTGCGGATGCGCGTGCCGTAACGCTGTTCCAGGAACTGCGGCATGGTGTAGATGCCGTTGCGCAGGAATACCGGCAGGAAGAACTTGCCGACGATCAGCAGCGTCAACGCCGCCATCCATTCGTAGGAGGCGATCGCCAGGCCGATGGCATAGCCGGAACCGGACATGCCGATGATCTGCTCGGCCGAGATGTTGGCCGCGATCAGCGATGCGCCGATCGCCCACCACGGCAGCGACTTGCTCGCCAGGAAGTAGTCCTTGGCGTCCTTCTGGTGGCCGCCCTTCTCGCGCGACACCCACTGCGCCAGGATGAAGATGCCGGCCAGATAGACCAGGACGATACCGATATCGAGCGAGGACAATTCCACTACGGACTCCCGTGGCGATGGATGGCGCGTCGTCGCGCGATGGGTCCACGGTAACGCGGAGGTCGCGTGGAGGGCGGCCCGTCGCGCATTCCAGTGGAGCCACCCGGCACGCGACGGGCGGAATCGTGGCATCACTCGCCGGAAGTCCCGCGTCCCGCCAGTGATGACAGCGCTGTCAGATTACGCAATGGAGTCATGTTTGCATCGTGCGATGCACCAATCCCGCGATTGGTATTTCTTTGGTGGTGAAGCCGACGGATTTGGATCGGTACAAAGCCATCGGACGCTTCGATCGCAACGCATCCGGCGAGCAGGGAATGCGAGCGTGTGCGCGAAGGCTTCGCTTACTCGTGGGCGGTGGCGCAGGCCATCACGTGGTTGTAGTCGCTGGACATGCAGCGATAGAACTCGCGGCGCGCGCCGGTGGCGTTTTCGCAGTCCGCTAGGGTCAGGGTTTCCAGCCGCGTTTTCAGCGGTGCCGCCATGCGATCGTAGTCCGCGCGGCCCAGATAGCCATCCTGCAGGTTGCGTTCGCCGACCTCCAGCATGGTCTCCACGCCCCAGCGCGCGTTCTCCACCGCCTTGGGGCACGCGAGCTCCACGTCGTCATCGCGTACCTTGAGCAGTTGCCGGGCGATATCGTTCACGTCTTCCCGCACCTGCGACGGCAGCGTGCGAACGGCGCCACCCGGATCTGCCGGCCATGCCGACGCGGGAAAACCGACGGCCAGCAGCATCAAGCCCGCCAACCGCAACCCGATCGCGTCTCGTCGTCCTTGCCGTTTCATCGCGTCCTCCGTGAGGGCCGCGAGTATAGCGACCGCAACGCGGGCGCAGCGTTTCGTGATGCGGGCGCAGGTGCCTGCGCGGCGACTCGCGCGGGCCACTGTCCGGCGCCAGCGGTACGCGTCCTCCCAGAGGCGATGCGGCATCGCCTCCAGCAGGTATGGATACGCTTCGCGGGTGATCGGGTTGACCCGCGGGTGGCGGCCTTCCGCGTCGGCGAACGGGGCCACGTCCTTGTCCAGCGACTGCGATTGCGGCGTAGTGCAGCGTGCGGCGGGGGCGGATGCAG
Source organism: Pseudoxanthomonas sp. 68-E7 (assembly GCF_057773145.1). Taxonomy (NCBI): domain Bacteria; kingdom Pseudomonadati; phylum Pseudomonadota; class Gammaproteobacteria; order Lysobacterales; family Lysobacteraceae; genus Pseudoxanthomonas; species Pseudoxanthomonas sp. 68-E7. Next base: position 239,027 of record NZ_JBYMTI010000003.1, read on the forward strand.
GTCCTCCGCCACGACGCGACGAAGCCCGTCGTCGATGCCGGCGGCGCGGCGCGGCCGGCGCGGAAAGCCGTGCCGGCGACTACTCGCTCTGCAGCTCGGCGACGAAGTCGTAGGCGTCGCCGCGATAGTAGGAGCGGGTGGATTCGACCACGCGGCCGTCTTCCAGGAACGCGCGGCGTTCGACCAGCAGGCCGGGCGCGCCGACCGGCAGCTCCAGGTGGCGCGCGGCCTCTTCGTCCAGCGCGACCGCGCGCAGGCGTTGCAGCGCGCGGCGCGGGCGGTTGCCGTGCGCGTCGAGCGCCTCGTACAGCGAGGTGGTGACGCTCTCCGGATCCGGCAGCAACGACAGCGGCACCAAAGTGCGCTCGATCGCGATCGGCGAGCCGTCGACATGGCGCAGGCGATACATGCGGACCACGCCGCTGCCCGGCGACAGGTTGAGCGCCATCGACTCTTCCGGGGTCACCTCGCCAACGCTGCGCTCCAGGAACTTCACCTGTGGATTGAGGCCGCGCTCGCGCAGATCGTCGGTGAAGCTGGTCAGGCGCGAGAACTGGCGCAGGATGCGTTCGGCGACGAAGGTGCCGGCGCCCTGCCGCTGCACCAGCAGGCCGGCCTCGATCAGCCCGGCCAGTGCCTTGCGGATCGTCACGCGGGACAGACCCAGCAGGTTGGCAAGATCACGTTCGCTGGGCAGGGCCTGGCCCGAGCGCAGCACGCCGGCGTCCATCAGGTTCTGCAGGGCGCGGCGCAGGCGCAGGTAGGCCACCGCGCGGGTGGATTCACCGGTCTGCAGGCGATGGTATTCATCGAACAGGGCTTTTTGCATGAGCAAGAACATACCACTCACGTACCAATAAAGGCAATATCAGCCGACAAATGGTCACATTGGCCTGATTCATTGGTCAGCGTGGTAGCCCGGTGGTATTGTTCCTCCCAACCTGACAAGCGAACGAGATGACGACGTGACCGCCAAGACCCTGCCCGTCGACCCCTTCGATCTGGTGATTTTCGGAGGCACCGGTGACCTGGCCCTGCGCAAGCTGCTGCCCGGCCTGCTGCGCCGCTACGCCGATGGCCAGATCCGCGAGGACAGCCGGATCATCGGCGTGGCCCGCGACAAGCAGACCGACGCCGATTACCGCGCCAAGGTGGGCGAAGCCCTGCAGCGCGTGGCCGGCAACGACGAGGCGCTGAAGGCCAAGCTGCCGGCGTTCCTGGACAAGCTGGGCTACCACGCCCTGGACGCGACCAAGGACGAGGGCTGGGAGGAATTCGCCGCCGCGCTCAAGGCGCAGGGCGATCGCATCCGGGTGTTCTACCTGTCGACCAGCCCCAGCCTGTTCGTGAACCTGTGCGACCGCCTGCGCGCGCACGGCCTCAACGGCGGCCAGTCGCGGGTGGTCATCGAGAAGCCAATCGGCCACGACCTGGCCAGCGCGACGGTGATCAACGACGCGGTCGGCAGCGCGTTCGCGGAAAGCCAGATCTTCCGCATCGATCATTACCTGGGCAAGGAAACGGTGCAGAACCTGCTGGCGCTGCGCTTTGCCAACATCCTGTTCGAACCGCTGTGGAACGCCAACCACATCGATCACGTGCAGATCACCGTGGCCGAGACGGTCGGCCTGGAGAAGCGCGCGACCTATTACGACACCTCCGGCGCGCTGCGCGACATGGTCCAGAACCATCTGCTGCAGTTGCTGTGCATGGTGGCGATGGAACCGCCGGCGGCACTGGAAGCCGATGCCGTGCGCGACGAAAAGCTGAAGGTGCTGCGTTCGCTGCGCCCGATCACCGCCGACGAGATCAGCCACATGACCGTGCGTGGCCAGTACCGCGCCGGCGCGGTCAACGGCATGGCGGTGCCGGGCTACCTGGACGAACTCGGGCGCGAGGATTCGCGCACCGAGACCTTCGTGGCGCTGAAGGCGGAAGTGGACAACTGGCGCTGGGCCGGGGTCCCGTTCTACCTGCGCACCGGCAAGCGCCTGCCCGAGCGCGTCTCCGAGATCGTGATCGCGTTCAAGCAGATCCCGCATTCGATCTTCGAGCACGGCGCCGGCCCGGTGATGGGCAACAAGCTGGTCCTGCGCCTGCAGCCGGACGAGGGCGTGAAGCTGTGGCTGATGATCAAGGACCCGGGCCCGGGTGGCCTGCGCCTGCAGCATGTGCCGCTGGACATGAGCTTCGCCGAGGCCTTTGGCGTGCACCAGCCGGAAGCCTACGAGCGCCTGCTGATGGACGTGGTGCGCGGCAATCCGACCCTGTTCATGCGCCGCGACGAGGTCGAGGCGGCATGGAAGTGGATCGACCCGATCCTGGGCGCGTGGGAAAACCAGCGCGAGACACCCAAGCCGTACACCGCCGGTTCGTGGGGACCGAGCGCGGCGGTCGCGCTGGTCGAGCGCGATGGCCGGACCTGGCACGAGGACACGGTGTAAGCGCGTGACGAATTCCCCCCTCTCCCCCGTCCCGACCGACCTGATCACCTTCTCCGACAGCGAGGCGCTGGCCGGTGCGCTGGCCGCGGCCGTCGCCGCGGATCTGCGCGCCGGGATCGAGGCCCGTGGCGGCGCGCTGCTGGCGCTGTCCGGCGGCACCACCCCGCGCCGGTTCCTGCAACGCCTGTCGGAGCAACCGCTGGACTGGGACAAGGTCACCGTCACCCTGGTCGACGAACGCTGGGTGGCGCCGGACAACGATCGTTCCAACGCGCGCCTGCTGGCCGAGCACCTGCTGCGCGGCGCGGCGGCGGCGGCGCATTTCCTGCCGCTGTTCCGCGACACGCCCGAACCGGAAGATGCCCTGGCCGAGCTGGAGCGGCGTTTCGCCAGCCTGCCGGCGGCGTTCGACGCGATCGTGCTGGGCATGGGCACCGATGGGCACACCGCCTCATTCTTTCCCGGCGGCGATCACCTGGCCGCGGCGCTGGATCCGGGCTCGGCCGCGCGGCTGCTGCCGATGCGCGCCCCCGGTGCCGGCGAGGCCCGCGTCACCCTGACCCTGCCGGTGCTGCTGGCCGCCCGCCACCTGTACCTGCATATCGAAGGGACCGCCAAGCGGGACGTGCTGGACGCCGCGCTGGCCGACGCCACCCCGCAGGCGCCGGTCGCCGCGGTCCTGCGCCAGGCCCCGGCGCCGGTGCGCACCTACTGGTGCCCCTGAGCCCCGCAGGTTGAGGCAAGACCGGCCACCCTGCTTATAATGGGCGCCTTGCCTCGGGCGCCCGCGCCCGGCATCTGTCCGCGAATCCGTCCGGTGACGGTTTCCGGCTCCCCCGTTTTTCGTAGCCAAGCACGGTTTCCCGCCGTGCTGCCAAAGGTGGAAAGTGCGTAATTACGACCTCGAATTCCTGAAGCATTTCTCGATGGTGATCGGCTTCCTGGTGGTGGTCACCCTCGGCCTGATCATCGGTGCGCATTTCCTGCACTCCTCGATCCCGGCGGAAGTGAACCCGCAGGCCGCCAAGCGCACCGAAGGCCGCATCGCCCCGTCGGGCGCGGTGTATGCCGGCGCCACCGGTGCCGCAGCCCAGGCCGCCGCGCAGGCTGCCGCCGCCGCGGCCGCCTCCTCGCAGGTCGCCTACGGTGGCACCACCGACGGCCAGGTCATCTTCGACAACCTGTGCGGCGCCTGCCACAAGAACGGCACCGGCAATGCCCCGATGCTGACCGCCGCCGGCATGGGCGCGCGCGCGGCCAAGGGCAAGGACACCCTGTACAAGCACGCCATCGAAGGCTTCACCGGTCCGGACGGCGGCATCATGCCCCCGAAGGGCGGCAACCCGGCCCTGACCGAAGAGCAGATCCACGCCACGGTCGACTGGATGCTGGCCAACGTGAAGTAAGCCTTTCCGGCTTGCCTGCAATGCTGAAAACGCCGCCTCCGGGCGGCGTTTTTTCGTTTTGCGGGTTTGAGCCAGTCCCTGGTCGCCTTCGGCGCCCGCCCTCTTTTTGCGCTTTCAACAGCCGCAGGGCGGGCCAAGACGGGAACCGGGCGCATTGACCCGTCCCTCGGCGGTCGGGGCGCGTTGGCGCTTCCCCATCGCCCGTCATCCCCGCTGGCTATCATGTCCGGCTTACCGTTCCGCCAGGCATCCGCCATGCTCCTACGCCGCACCCTGCCCGCCACCGCCCTGCTGACCTGCGCCGCGCTGGCCCACGCCCAGGCGCCCCGGGTCATCGCCATCGGCCAGGTGCAGGGCACCGGCACGGCCAGTCCGCTAGTGGGCCAGACGGTGACGGTCGAAGGCGTGGTCACGGCGGATTTCCCCCAGGGCCTGGGCGGCTTCTTCCTGCAGGATGGCGGAGACGGCGATCCGGCGAGTTCGGACGCGGTGTTCGTGCCGATGGCGTTCGACGCCAACGCAGACGACGGCGAGGTTCCGCAGGTCGGCCAGCGCTACCGCGTGCGCGGTGAAGTCACCGAGCTGGAACTTGGCAGGCAGGGCAGCCGGCTGACCGCGATCACCGCGGACGACATCGAACGCCTCGGCGGGGCTGCGTCCGTACCGGCACCGGTCGTGCTGGCCGCCGCGCCCGCGGACTGGGAAGCGCTGGAAGGCATGCGCGTGCGCATCGCCGCGCCGCTCACCGTCAGCGGCACCGATCAGGTCGAGCGGTTCGGCGAACTCACCACCGCGTTCGAGGGCCGGCTCTGGCAACCCAGCGAGGTGGCCGCGCCCGGCAGCGAGGCGTTCCAGCGGGTGCTGGAGGACAACGCCCGCCGCCGGCTGACCCTGGACGACGGCAGCGGCGAACGGGATCCCAAGTCGATCGGCTGGCTCGGCACCCAGCCCGTTCCGCGGGTCGGCACGGTCCTGGAGGATGTGGAAGGCATCGTCGACGAGCGCCACGGCAGCCATCGGCTGCAGCTGACCGGCCGGCTGACGCTGCCAACCGCCGCCTACCCGCTCGCGCCCCGTGTGCCGGGAACGCTGAAAATCGCCGCCTTCAACCTGGAAAACCTGTTCAACGGCGACGGCCGTGGCGGTGGCTTTCCGACACCGCGCGGGGCGAAGACCCCCGCGCAGTTGCAGGCGCAGCTGGCCAAGCTGGTCGCCACCGTGCGCACGCTCGACGCCGACGTCGCGGCGCTGATGGAACTGGAAAACGATGGCTACGGGCCCGAATCCAGCCTGGCCCAGTTCGTCGCCGCGCTGAACGCGCGGGGCGGCGACTGGCGCTTCGTCGATGCCGGCGAGGGCCCAGGACCGGACACCATCCGGGTCGGCCTGATCTACCGTGCTTCGCGGGTCACCCCGGTCGGCAAGCCCGCCACCCTGACCGGCGGTCCGTTCGGCGATCGCAGCCGGGTGCCGCTGGCGCAGGCGTTCCGCCGCGGCCAGGGGCCGGCGTTCGTGGTGGTGGCCAACCACTTCAAGTCCAAGGGCTGTTCGGAAGCCACCGGCGCCGACCAGGACCAGGGCGACACCCAGGGCTGCTGGAACGCGCTGCGGCTGGATTCGGCGCATCGCCTGGACGCCTGGCTGAAACAGGATCCGACCGGCCAGGGCAGCGCGATGAAGGTCATCCTGGGCGACTTCAACGCCTACGCGATGGAGGACCCGGTGCGCTGGCTGCGCGAGGCCGGCTGGCGCGACGCCTTCGCTGTGGCCAAGGTGAAGCAGCCCTACAGCTACGTCTACAACGGCCTGACCGGCCGCCTGGACCATGCCCTGCTCAGCCCCGGCCTGGCCGGCCGCCTGCGCGGCGCGGCCGAGTGGCACCTCAACGCCGATTCGGCCGACAGCGCGGGCTATCCGCACGGCGATCCCGCCCAGCCCTGGCGCAGCTCGGATCATGATCCGCTGCTGCTGGGGTTCGATCTCTGAGTGGGCGGATGCCGGTTTTCACGGGAAAAGCCTGCCTCTGTTTGCCCTTTGGAAGCGCAAATCCCCCCGTCGTTCGGCTGTTGAAAGCGAAAAAGGGGGACCCAGGGGGATTTGCTCTTCGCGCCAACCACAGGCGCTTTTCAACAGCAACCGAGTGGCGGGTCAATCCCCGTCACGCCGGCCCATCCTTGCTTCGACAGCGCCACACCTGAACCAGGGCCGCAGGACCCCCGCTGCTACAATTCGCGCCCTTCGCGTCCGGCTTCTCGCCGGATCACGCCAGCCGCAGCCCGGGCCAGCCCATGACCAGCACCGCCGAACTCACCTCGCCGTCGTCCGCCAACACTCCGCAGATCGGCGTGCTGGACAACGACTACACCCTTGAGCACAAGTACACCCGCACCGACGGCCGCATCTACCTGAGCGGCGTGCAGGCGCTGGTCCGGCTGCCGTTGATGCAGCGCCTGCGCGACCAGGCCGCCGGCCTGAACACCGCTGGCTTCATCAGCGGCTATCGTGGCTCGCCGCTGGGCGGCTTCGACCTGGAACTGTGGCGCGCGCGCAAGCACCTGGAGGCGGCGGCGGTGAAGTTCACCCCCGGCCTCAACGAGGATCTGGGCGCGACCATGGTCTGGGGCACCCAGCAGACCAACCTGTTCCCCGGCGCCAAGGTCGATGGCGTGTACTCGATGTGGTACGGCAAGGGTCCGGGCGTGGATCGCTGCGGCGACGTGTTCAAGCACGGCAACGCCGCCGGCACCTCGAAGCACGGTGGCGTGCTGGCGCTGGCCGCCGACGACCATGCCTGCCGCAGTTCGACCCTGCCGCATGGTTCGGAAGACGAATTCGTCAGCGCGATGATGCCGGTGCTCAACCCGGCCGGCGTGCAGGACATCCTCGACATGGGCCTGGTGGGCTGGGCGATGAGCCGCTACACCGGGCGCTGGGTCGGCTTCAAGACGATCGCCGAAACGGTGGAATCCTCGGCGTCGGTGGAAGTGAACCCATTCGCGCGCACGATCCTGCTGCCGGAAGATTTCGACATGCCCGCCGGCGGCCTCAACATCCGCTGGCCGGATCCGCCGCTGGATCAGGAAATGCGCCTGCACCGCTATGCGGTCAAGGCCGCGCAGGCGTTCGCCCGCGCCAACGGCATCGATCGCATCGTGCTGGATTCGCCGCGCGCGCGGCTGGGCATCGTCACCACCGGCAAGAGCTACCTGGACGTGCTGCAGGCGCTGGAGTACCTGGGCCTGGACGAGCGCGCCTGCGCCGACATCGGCATCCGCGTGTACAAGGTCGGCATGACCTGGCCGCTGGAGCCTGTCGGCATCGCCGAATTCGCGCGCGGGCTGGAAGACATCGTGGTGGTGGAGGAGAAGCGCGCCTTCATCGAGCGGCAGATGAAGGAATACTTCTACAACTGGCCGGCCAGCGCGGGCCAGCGTCCGTCCATCGTCGGCAAGTACGACGAGGCCGGCGACTGGATCCTGCCGTCCACCGGCGAGCTCACTCCGGCCACCATCGCCGGCGTGATCGGCCGCCGCATCCAGCGCCTGCTTCAATCCAGCTCGATCAGCAATGAATCCATCGAACAGCGCCTGCGCTGGATGGAGGAGAAGGAAGCCGAGCTCGCGCTGCCGCGCGCCAGCTTCCCGCGCGTGCCGCACTATTGCAGCGGCTGCCCGCACAACACCTCCACGGTGGTGCCGGAAGGCTCGCGCGCGCTCGGCGGCATCGGCTGCCACTACATGGTGACGTGGATGGATCGCGACACCGACACCTTCACCCACATGGGCGGCGAAGGCGTCACCTGGTCCGGGCAGGCGCCGTTCACCGAAACCGAGCACGTGTTCCAGAACCTCGGCGACGGCACCTTTTTCCATTCCGGATCGCTGGCGGTGCGGCAGTCGGTCGCCACCGGCGTCAACATCACCTACAAGATCCTCTACAACGACGCGGTCGCGATGACCGGCGGCCAGCCGGTGGACGGCACCCTGAGCGTGCCGCAGATCGCCCACATGATGCGCGCCGAGGGCGTGGACACGATCGTCGTGGTCAGCGACGACGTGCGCAAATGGAGCCGCCGCGAACTGTTCCCGACCGGCGTGGAATTCCATGACCGCAAGCAGCTGGAAGACGTGCAGAAGCAGCTGCGCAAGGTGAAGGGCGTTTCCATCCTCATCTACGACCAGGTCTGCGCGACCGAGAAGCGCCGTCGCCGCAAGCGCGGCAAGCTGCCGGATCCGGCCAAGCGCACGATGGTCAACACGCTGGTCTGCGAAGGCTGCGGCGATTGCGGCGTGAAGAGCTTCTGCGTGTCGGTGCTGCCGAAGGAAACCGAGTTCGGGCGCAAGCGCGAGATTGATCAGTCCAACTGCAACAAGGACTTCTCCTGCGTCAACGGCTTCTGCCCGAGTTTCGTCACCGTCCATGGCGGCAATCCGCGCAAGGGCAACATGCTTGATAAGAGCCGAGCCACCGTGGCCGAGAAGCTGGACAACCTGCCGGCGCCGACCTTCGAGTCGGATCTGGCCCAGCCCTGGAACATCCTGATCACCGGCGTCGGCGGCACCGGCGTGGTGACCATCGGCGCACTGCTGGGCATGGCCGGCCATCTGGAAGGCAAGGGTGCCAGCGTGCTGGATCAGACCGGCCTGGCCCAGAAGGGCGGCGCGGTGACCACCCACATCCGCATCGCCCGCACCCCGGAGGACATCCACGCCGTGCGCATCGCCGCCGGCGAGGCCGATCTGGTGCTGGGTTGCGACATGGTGGTGGTGAACGACTACTGGGCGCTGTCCAAGGTGCGCGGCGAGCGCTCGCACGTGGTGCTCAACACCTACGAGGCGATGCCCGGCACTTTCACCACCCATCCGGACATGCAGTTCCCGGCCACCGACATCATCGCCGGCGTGAAAGTCGCGCTGGGCGGCCGCGATCCGATGCTGGTCGACGCTACCCAGCTGGCCACCGCGCTGATGGGCGACGCCATCGCCGCCAACCTGTTCATGCTCGGCTACGCCTGGCAGCAGGGCCTGGTGCCGATCTCGTTCGACGCCATCATGCGCGCGGTCGAACTCAACGGCGCGGCGATCGAGATGAACCGGCGCGCGTTCGCCTGGGGCCGCCTGGCGGTGGTCGATCCGCAGGCGGTGCAGGAAGCCGCCGGCCTGATCCGCAACGCCCAGACCGAATCCGAGCGCACCCCGCGCAACCTGCGGATCCTGCCGCCGGGCGAGTGGGAAAGCACCGAGTGGGGCGCCAACGCCGCGCCGCGCAATCCGGACAACGAGAGCGAACTGCGCGGCCTGCCGGAAGGCGGCGCGGCTGGCGGCGAAGTGGCGTTCCTGCCGCTGGACGACCTGCGCCTGTCGCGCTCGCTGGACGAATTGATCGCCCGTCGCGTGGCCTTCCTCACCGACTACCAGGACGCCGCCTACGCCAGCCGCTACCGCGATCTGGTCACCCGCGTGCGCGCCGCCGAGAACGTCAAGGCGCCGGGTTCCACCGCGCTGACCGAAGCGGTCGCCCGCTATTTCTTCAAGCTGATGGCCTACAAGGACGAGTACGAGGTGGCGCGCCTGTACACCAGCGGCGAGTTCCAGCGCCGCCTGCAGCAGCAGTTCGACGGCGACTACGAGGTGCATTTCCACCTGGCGCCGCCGCTGTTCGCCAAGAAGGATGCGCAGGGCCGGTTGATCAAGAAGGAATACGGCCCGTGGGTGTTCAAGGCATTCGGCCTGCTGGCGAAGCTGCGTTTCCTGCGCGGCGGTGCCTTCGACGTATTCGGCCGTACCGCCGAGCGCCGCGGCGAGCGCCAATTGATCGGCGACTACGAGCGCACCCTGGATCAGCTGCTCGGTTCGCTGGACGCCGAACGCCTGGGCCTGGCGGTGGACATCGCCAGCATTCCCGAACACATCCGCGGCTACGGCCACGTCAAGGAACGCCACCTGCACGAAGCCAAGGCGCGCGAAGCCGAGCTGCTCGCGCAGTGGAACAATCCCAAGGCCCTGCGCATCGTCCAGGTCGCCTGACCGGCGCATCATCGGGAAGAAAAACCCGCCACCCGGCGGGTTTTTTTCTGCCAGGGTCGATCGCATGCGCGGGTCCAGTCGGGCTTGTCCTGCCACCGCCGTCGGGCATGGGCCGGCGCGTGCCGATGTCTGCGAAACCTGTTTCCAGGAAAGAAACGCAAAGCGAGTGGAGCACGACGCCACTCGCCCCGATGCGCGCGCTCGACCTAGACTCGCTTACCACCGAGTCAAGGAGGCATGACAGGACCATGTTTCGGAAACACCTACCCAGGCCGCGCTGGCTTGTCCTCGCCGCGCTCGCGCCTCTCATCCTCACGTCCTGTGATGCGCTCTACTCCCGGCGCATTTTCGTCCGCGACACCGCCGCCTCGCCGGCTTCCGTGGCGGCGGCCGTCGCGGATTTCACCGACAACGGGCCAGGGACCTGCCGGAAGAAAGAAGACTTGCCGCTCTCCTGTTTCATATCCAACAACGGCAATGGCTACTTCGAGATCCTGCAGCTGGAAGGCGGCACCGAAGTCTGCTATTTCGCCACCGTCGGGGCCGGCGGCCCGTCCCGCGCGAACCGGCGTGCCACGGATCAGTTGGAGGCGAAGCTGGCGGAATCCTTCGGGATGATGGCCGTGACGGTGTCCGAACCGACGCCGTCCCAGTGCGCCCGCCAACCCGCCGGACGATCCATCCCCCCGGCCCAGGCAGCACAGGACCGGACGCTCGAAAACTCCCCCGGACCGGCTGTGCAGGATCGCTGATGTTGTTCCCGGCCCGTCGCCACGATGGCGATCGACGTTCGATGCGCATCGAACGCCCATCGTGCGGCGAAACGATGTGCCCTTCCCGGAAAGCCTAGCGTCGCCTCACCTGCGCCAGCGCGGCGCGCAGCGGTGGCTTCAACGGCAGCGCCAGCTTGCGATAGAGGAACGACAACATCCGCCGCGAGCGCGGCACCCGCCAGGCCAGGCCTTCCTCGATGGTATAGACGCAGGGCGCGCAGGCGCCGCAGGGCTTGCCGTTGATCGGGCGATGGCAGAACCAGGTCATGTCCATGATCGCGTCCCAGCCGGCTTCCGCCGCCTCGCGCGCCATGGCCTGCTTGTCGATCTGGAACAGCGGGAAACCGAAATGCCGGAACAGGGTGTACTCGGCGCCGCCTGCATCGCGCGGATCCAGCCGATGACTGCGATAGCCGCCGACAGTCTCGAACGATTCCACCCGGTCCGCGAGCAGGGCCTGTACCTTGTCGTCCACGTGCACGCTCAACTCGATGCCGTCCAGGCCATGCTGGCGGCAGAACAGCGCCAGCCATTCGTACTGGCTGCCGATGTAGACGCGCGAGCGCACCTCGCGCAGCGCGTCACTGACTTCCGGATCGCGCGCGAGGTCCGCGACCCGGAACACCCGCAACGGCCGCAACAGCACCCGCGTTTCCGGATACCGCTCGTGCAGCGCGTCGGTGATGCGCTGGATGCTCCGCCGCTCGGTCGCCGTGGATGCGCGGGTCGGATCCTCCAGGTAATACGGCGTCACCGGCAGCCGGTGCTTGAGCAACAGCCGCAGCAGTTGGAAGGTGGAGTCCCAGCCGCTCGTCCACAGCAACGGCACGCCGCGCGCGGCGATTCCGACGATGGCGTGGGCGGACGGAATGACCCGGATGTTCGTTTCCTGCATGTGCGCATGGACTCCGTGCCGATCGTCTCGGCGAGGTGGGAAGCGCATCCACAACGGCAAAGCAGGCACTCTCCGATGCAGCGCGCGCCGATGCTAGCGCGCGCCCACGCGGATGACGTGCAATTCTCTTCACTCCACCGGATGAACAGGCAATGCCGGCGTTCGCCTTCATGGTCGCCTCATGTTTGTCACGTCGTTCGTCCACGCGTTCCACATCCATGAACGCGCATGCGTCGCACGAACCGGCCGTCATGTCGCAAGCGCGTGAAGCTGCTTCATTTTTTGCTTCGCCTGCACGTTCTGCTCACGCCGCCGATACCCATCATCGTCCACCGGGGTCAACGGCAACGCATCGTTGGCCTCGCCCTTCCTTCCCCCAGGAACGATTCATGCACGCCCAAGCAATGACACGCGATCAATTCTGGATGTTCGCAGACGAGGCCAAGGAAGCCACCGAAGCGCTGGCCGCACAGCGCATGCAGATCCTCGAACACCTGTCGCCCGAAGCGCTGCGCCAGGTCTGCATCCAGTACCGGTTCTTCACCATCGACTACATCAGCGATCTCGCCCTGCTGGTGGCGCGCCTGCCGTTCGGCGGCCTGCGCAGCCTGCTGGGCCAGATCCTGGCCGAGGAACTGGGCGAAGGCGATCCCGCGCGTGCCCATCCCACCGTGTACGACCGCTTCCTCGCCACCATCGGCGTGCCGGCGGAAGAACTGGACACGCCGTTGCCCGCCAACGAACACATCCTCAAGGGCCTGACCCGCGACATGGCCAACCACCCGATCGCCTTCGGCGTCGGCCTGCGCGGCATGGGCGGCGAATGCCTGTGCCAGACCTACCTGTCGGTGATGTTCGAGCACATGCGCCGCAATCCCTACCTGGTCGCCAACGCCGAGCGCATCGACTGGGAGTTCTGGACCATCCATACCGGCGAGGAGGACATCATCCACGGCGAGCTCACCCGCGCGGCCATCGATGAATACCTGCGCCACGATCCGGCGGTGCTGCCCGAACTGGCGCGCGGCTACGAGCGCAGCATCTCGGCCTGGAACCTGTTCTGGCAGAACATCCTCGACGCCTGCACGCCGCAGCTGGAAGCCGCGTCATGAGCGCGATCACCCAGTTCCACCTCGCCTTCCCGGTCCGCGACCTGGACGAGGCGCGCCACTTCTACGGCGACGTCATGGGCTGTCCGCAGGGGCGCAGCGACGTGTCCTACCAGGACTTCGATTTCTTCGGCCATCACCTGGTCGCGCACATCGGCGGCGACGGCCAGCCGCTGCACAACGGCCGCTTCGATGGCGAGGCGGTGCCGGTGCCGCACTTTGGCATGAACCTGGACCGGCCCGCGTGGGAAACCCTGGCCCGGCGCCTGAAGGACGCGCAGGTCGATTTCCACGAAGAGCCGCACCTGCGCCTGAAGGGCAAGCCCGGCCAGCACGTGACCATGTTCCTGTTTGACCCTTCCGGCAACGCGCTGGAATTCAAGTCCTTCGACGATCCCGAACAGACATTCATCCCCTGAATCCTTCTGCTCCTACAGGGGCACGGCTAGCGCGGTGCGAGGATCTTCGACAGGCGGTCCTCGGTGCCCGGGATGCGCTGCAGTTGCGGATAGCGCAGGCCGTCGTGGTAGTCGATGCGGACGCTACGGTACTGCTCGCCCTGGCGGACCAGCAGTTCGATGGGCCGGGGCGAGGCCTTGGCCGCGACGATGGCGCGCTTGAGGCGCTCGCCGGTATAGGCCAGGCCATCCACCGCGATCACCGTCATGTCCTTCGCCAGTCCCGCGGCGAAGGCCGGCGAGTTCCAGATCGCTTCCTCGATTCCGCCATCGGAAGCGATCTTCAGGCCGACGGAGAAACGGAGGTCGTCGTTGCCGCCGGCTCCCTCCGCGTCGGTGATGGCCACGTTCGGCGCATCGCCGTACACCAGCCGCCAGCCGCTGCGTTCCAGCCCGTCCAGTGGTGACGCCGCGCCTTTCCCGTCCAAGCGCGCGCGCAGGAAGCCGCGCCAATCACCGGGTTGTACTTCGTCCAGGACCCGCACCACGTCGTCGAAGCCGTACAGCGAAATCGGCGCGTCCGCGCCGGCGCCGGCGTGGAAGCGACGGGCGAAGTCGTCCAGGCTGCGTCGGCCATGCGACTGTTCGAGCAGGCGCGCGTCCACCGCCAGCCACAGCAACGAGCCTTCCGAATAGAAGTCATAGCCACGCTGCCAGCTCGACCATGCCTGCGGCGCATCGTTGTAGTCGACGATGCCCTGGTGCACGGTGTCCTGCAGATCGCGCCAGTCGCGGCCCGGCTGGGTCGCGGCGGTCGCCAGCGTGTTCGCCAGCACCGCGCGTGCCTGCTCCGGCGTCCACAGGCCGGCGCGCGCCGCCAGCACCACCGCCCAGTACTGGGTCTGCCCTTCATAGACCCACAGCAGCGAGTTGTCGATGGCGCTGTTGTAGTGCGGCGCCCAGGTGGTGTCCGGCCGGCGGAACTTGCCGCTCCAGGCATGCACGTATTCGTGCGGCAGCAGATCGTTGTCGATGAAGGCGGCGTCGCCGCGCAGGTAGTCGGCATAGGTGCCGTTTTCGCTGGACTGGCGATGTTCCAGGCCGATGCCGCTGAAGCTGTCCGACAGCGCCAGCAGGAAGTCGTAGTGCGCGAACGGGCGCGGACCGAACACGTGATCGGCCTGCTTCACCAGCGCGCGGTGCGCCTGCAGCATCGCCGGTGACGCGTCCAGTTGCGCGGCGGTGTCGGCCATCGCGTTCAGGCGCACCGGCGTGGGGCCGGTATCCAGATCGAAACGACGGAAATACTGGCCGGCGTAGACCGGCGAATCAATCAGGGTCAGCAGATCGGTGGCGGCGTAGCGCTGTTCGGCGCCTTCGCGCGCCTCCACCGGCAACGCGGTCGCCGATTCCCAGCCGGCCGGCAACCGCAGGCTCGGCGCGATGCGGATGCGGCGCGCGTCATGCCCGGCCGGATACAGCAGCACGCGATGCCATTGCAGCGACAGCATCTGCGGGGTCATCGCCACCCGGCCCTGCGCGGAAGAGGTGGGCGACAGGTACTGGAACGCGATCTCGATCTCGGTCACGCCCGCGGGCACGTCGAGATGGAAGGCGTACATGTCGCCCGGATCGCGGCGCCAGGCGATGCGCTGGCCGTTGCCGGTGATGACCAGGCCGGCGATCTGGTTGATCGGTCCGGTCGGCGCGTGGTTGCCGGGAATCCATTTGGGATACCACAGGGTCAGCGGCCCGGCGGCGACCGGAATGCGCTCGCGCACCCGCTGGATGCGCCGATCGATGTCGCTGGCGTCGACTTCCAGCCGCAGGGTGCCGGGATAGTCCGCATCGGCGACGACCGTGGCCGGCGGCGCGGCCGGCTGGGCGGCGAGCGCGCCGCTCAGGCAAAGTCCCAACGAACACAGCAACCCCATCAGCAACCTGGACATTCCGCGCGCATTCCCCTGCTGGTGTTGCCGCCATCCTAGCCGTTCATCGCGATGGCGGCGACGTGGATGCGCGATACGCGCGATGACGCGCGGCCATCACGGCGGCGGCGCGTCGCCACTGCGCGGCAGGCGCTCGCCTTCGCCGTCGCCCATCCGGAAATAGCGCATCGCCACTGCGCGGCCGGCCGCGTCGCGTTCGATCCGGAACCGGGTCAGCCGGTGCGCGTAGACGAAATCGTCCGGCCCGATCGGCACCACCGCATGCCGGCGCTCGCCTTCCTGCAGCACAGGCTTGCCGTCGATCAGGCGCAGGACGAATGCCCGTTCCCGGCCGCCGCTGTATGCGCCGAGCGCGGATTGCAGGCGGGCCGGATCCACCGCGACCGCGATCGGCTCCGGGAACGGTTCGCCCAGGGTGAACGCGGCCAGTCGCCGCGACACGTCGCCCGGTTCCTCGCCCTCGACCGGATTGTCGGTGTTCTGCAGTACGGCCACGCTGATGTCGCTGCCCGGCAGGTACAGCAGCCGGGTGGCGAAGCCGTGGATGCCGCCGCCGTGTTCCAGCATCGGCTGTCCACGCAGCGTCAGCGACTGGATGCCGAAGCCATAGCCGGCGTCGATCGCCTTGCCGGTCGGCGTGATCATCTGCCGGTAGGTCGCGTCCTTCAGCACCTTGCCTTCGTGCAGCGCGCGGTTCCAGCGCAGCAGATCGTCGACGGTGGTGACCAGCGCGCCGGCCGCGTGCGGCTGGGTCATGCTCAGGTAGCCGGCCTTGGCCGGATAACCGGATTCACCGGTGTAGCCCTGGACCATGCCGGCGATCACGCCCGCACTCTCCAGTCCGTAACCGGTATGGCGCATGCCGAGCGGCTCGAACAGGGCCCGCTTCAGGTAGGCGTGCCACGGCTGTCCGCTGACCTTCTCGATGATCGCCCCGACCAGCACGTAGCCGGAGTTGTTGTAGGCATAACCCTGGCCGGGCGCGAAGTCCGGCTTCAGATCCTTGAACGTCTCGATCATCTGCGCGGTGGTGCGGTCCTGTCTGATCGGCCCTTCCATCACGCCCGGGATGCTGGTGTAGCTCTTGATGCCGGAGGTGTGGTTCAGCAGCATGCGCACGCTGACGTTTCCGCCGCCGGGGTAGTCCGGCAGGAATTTCGACAGCGGATCCTCCAGCGACAGCCCGCCCTGCTCGACCAGGATCAGCAGCCCCGCCGCGGCCATCTGCTTGGTGATCGATCCCATCCGGAACACCTGGTCGGCGTTCAACGGCACGCCCAGTTCGATGCTGGCGCGGCCGCGCGCGCCGCGGTACAGCACCTCGTCGCCACGGACCACCAGGATCACCGCGCCGGGGCCGTCGGCGGGATAGGTTTTCTCCACCAGTTGGCGCGCGTAGCGCTCCACCTCGGCCGTGCTGGCGGGTTCGGCGGCGCCGGCGACAGCGGCGAGCAGCAGGGACACGACGCCGACGAGCGGCAGCAGCGGATGGCGCATGGCATGACTCCCCAGGTCGATGGCCCATTCTGGGCAGCCGCCGGCGTCGCACCAAGCCGCGGAAGTCACCGTGACCTCCTTCCAGGCTCAGGCCTTGCGCCAGACCAGGCAGCGGTTGTTGGCCGGCATCGCCACGTCGTCGATCAGCAGGAAGCCGTGCGCGTTCGCCAGGGCGTCGACCGCCTCGAAATCGCGGATGCCGGAGGCCGGATCGCGCGCCTTCAGCCAGGCATCGAACTCGCGGTTGCTCTCGCTGGTGTAGCGCCCTTCGTAGTTGAACGGGCCATAGACGATCAGCGAGGCGCGCGGGCCCAGCACGCCGCCCAGTCCGGCGAAGAACGCCTGCACCGAGGCCCAGCCCATGATGTGCAGGGTGTTGGCGCTGAACGCCGCATCGAAGCGTTGGGTGGGCCACGCACCGTCGACATCCAGTTCCAGCGGCGGCGGGGTATTCGGCAGATCCGTTTCGTCCAGCCACTGGCGGATGCCGGGCAGGTTGTCGGCGACATCCGAGCACTGCCAGATCAGGCGGGGCAGCTTCATCGCGAAATACACCGCGTGCTGGCCGGTGCCGCTGCCGATTTCCAGCACCCGGCGGACTTCGGCGAAGTGATGGCGCAGCACGGCCAGGATCGGGTCGCGATTGCGATCGCAGGCCGGCGCATGGCGCTTGTCGTCCATCATCGCGCCGCTCCCTCCGTCAGTCGCGCCAGCGCACGTAGAAGCGCCGGCTGGCGCCGCCATCCCCGCCGCGCTCTTCCACTTCGAAGTGGCGGGGATGCTGCTTCAGCAGATCGCTGAGTTTTTTCTGCCCGTACAGGCGCGGATCGAAGTCCGGCCGGATCTTGATCAGGTAGCTGCCGACCGTGCCCAGGAACGCCCAGCCCTGATCGTCGGAGGCCTCCTCGATGGCCTGCCGGATCAACCGCAACGGCAGCGCCTCGCCACGCGCCGGTTCCGGGGTCGGCGCGGCGGTGGGCTCGGCCTGCGCCGGCGCGCTCTTCGGCGCGCCGGCCTTCTTCGCCGCCTTCTTCGCTGGTTTGGCCGGAGGCTGTGGTGGCGCCGGTGGCGTCTCGCTGCGCAGCACCTCGGTGTAGACGAACTTGTCGCAGGCCTGGACGAACGCGTCCGGCGTCTTGCGTTCGCCGAAGCCGTACACCATCAGGCCTTCCTCGCGCAGGCGCTGGGCCAGGCGGGTGAAATCGCTGTCGCTGGACACTAGGCAGAAACCGTCAAAGCGCTGGGTGTACAGCAGATCCATCGCGTCGATGATCAGCGAGCTGTCGGTGGCGTTCTTGCCGCTGGTGTAGGCGAACTGCTGCACCGGCGCGATCGAATGCTTCAGCAGCGCCTGCTTCCACTGGGTCATGCGGGTGCTGGTGAAATCGCCGTAGATGCGCTTGACGCTGGCGACACCGTATTTCGCGATCTCGCCGAGCAGCCCTTCGATGACCGCGGGCTGGGCATTGTCGGCGTCGATCAGCACCGCCAGCCGGCGCTGCTCGTCATCGGGTTCCGGGCGGGAAACCGGTCGGTTCTTCATGGCGCTCCTGCGTCGCGTCGCTTGCCCGGCGGACTATGCCTGCACCGGCACACCATCGCAATCGTGCCCGGCGGCGTACGCCGGCGTGCGGCGAAACGGAGACATGAAAAAGGACGGTCGTCGCCAGTCGCCCTTCTCCTGCGCTTTCGACCTGCGGAACATCACAGCGGTTCGGTGCTGCCCCTTCCCCTGCGTGCGGGGGAAGGAGCGATCTGCGCTCACTTGCAGTCATCGCAGCGTTTCGGCGTTGCCCCTTCCCCCGCGTGCGGGGGAAGGCCGGGATGGGGGCGCTTTCGGCGATCGCTGTGTGAGCGACAGCGGCGGTGTTTGAGCTGGGGTGGCGCCAGGGTGCGGATTTTTTCCGGTCGCCCCCACCCCAACCCTCCCCCGCGTGCGGGGGAGGGGGCGATCTGCGCTCGCTTGCAGCCGTCGCCGCGTTTCGACGTTGCCCCTTGCCCCGCACGCGGGGAAAGGAGCGATCTGCGCTCGCTTGCAGTCATCGCCGCGTTTCGGTGTTGCCCCTTCCCCCGCGTGCGGGGGAAGGCCGGGATGGGGGCGCTTTCGGCGATCGCTGTCTGATCGGCGGCGACGATGCATGGGTTTGGCGGCAGGTGCCGGGATGCGGATTTTTCCGGCCCCCACCCCAACCCTCCCCCGCCAGCGGGGGAGGGAGCGATCTGCGCTCGCTTGCAGTCGTCGCCGCGTTTCGACGTTGCCCCTCCCCCGCCAACGGGGGAGGGAGCGATCTGCGCTCGCTTGCAGTCGTCGCAGCGTTACGGCGTTGCCCCTTCCCCGCACGCGGGGGAGGGAGCGATCTGCGTTCGCTTGCAGTCATCGCCGCGTTACGGCGTTGCCCCTTCCCCCGCAAGCGGGGGAAGGCCGGGATGGGGGCGCTTTCGGCGCTCGCTGTGTGATCGACGGCTATGGTTTATGGGTTTGACGCGGGTGCCCGGGTGCGGATTTTTTCCGGTGACCCCCACCCCAGCCCTCCCCCGCCAGCGGGGGAGGGGGACGGTCTGCGCTCGCGGGTATCCCCCGTCACGAGTCGATGCAGTGCCGGCGTGCCGGCTTACCAGATCTTGACCCGATCCTTCGCTTCCAGGTGCAGCTTCTCGCCCGGCTTGGACGGGAACGCGGCGTACCAGGCATCGACGTTGCGCACGGTCTGGGCGCGGTAGCGGCCCGGTGCGTGGCCATCGCCGATCACCTGCGCGCGCAGTGCCGCGTCGCGGGTCTTGGTGCGCCAGGCCTGCGCGTAGGCGATGAAGAAGCGCTGGTCGCCGGTCAGGCCGTCGATCACCGGCGCTTCCTTGCCGCCCAGCGACTTCTTGTACGCGGTGTAGGCGATGGCCAGGCCGGACACGTCGGCGATGTTCTCGCCCAGGGTCTGCTCGCCGTTGATGTGCAGGCCCGGCAGCGGTTCGTAGGCGTTGTACTGCGCGATCAGGCGGTCGCCGGCGGCCTTGAAGTGCGCGGCGTCTTCCGGCGTCCACCAGTTGCGCAGGCGACCCTGGTCGTCGAACTCGGCGCCGGTGTTGTCGAAGCCGTGGCTGATCTCGTGGCCGATCACCGCGCCGATCGCGCCGTAGTTGGCGGCCGGATCGGCCTTGGGATCGAAGAACGGCGCTTCCAGGATCGCGGCCGGGAAGTTCATCGCATTCTGCAACGGCAGCTGCACCGCGTTGACCGTCTGCGGGGTCATCCACCATTCGGCGCGATCGGCCGGCTTGCCCAGCTTGGCGGTCTGGTGGCGGTACTCGAACTCTTCCGCACGACGCGCGTTGCCGAGCGGATCGTCGGCCTTGACCTCCAGCGCGGCGTAGTCGCGCCAGGTTTCCGGATAGCCCACGCCGACCCGCATGGTCGCGGCCTTGGCCTTGGCTTTTTCCTTGGTGGCCGGGGTCATCCATTCCAGCTTGTCCACGCCCTCGCGGAACGCGGCCAGGATGTTGTTGACCATCTCCTCGACCTGCGCCTTGGATGAGGCCGGGAAGTACTGCTTCACGTAGATCTGGCCGATGGCGTCGCCGAGCGCGCCGTTGGTGGCGCCGATCGCGCGCTTCCAGCGATCACGCTGCTTGGGCGTGCCCTGCAGGGTCTTGCCGTGGAATTCGAAGCTGGCGTCGGCATAGGCCTTGGGCAGCAGGCCGGCGCTGTGATCGATGGCGTGGAAGCGCAGGTAATCCTTCCAGGTCTGCAGTGGCTGGCTGGCGACCAGCGCCGATAGTTTCTTGATCGCATCCGGCTGCCAAGCGATCAGCACTTTCTGCCCGCCCAAGCCGGCGCCTTCGAAGAACGCCTTCCAGTCCATGCCCGGCGCCTTGCCGGCGAACGCCGCGGTTTCCCACGGATTGTTGGCCTTGTGCACGTCCTGGCTGTCGACGATGTTGGCGTGCGCGTTGGCGATCTTCATTTCCAGATCGAAGATCGCCTTGGCCTTGGCGGCCGCGTCGGCGTCGCTGGCGCCGGCCAGCTTCAGCTGGTGGGCGATGTAGGCCTGGTACTTCTCGCGGTTGGCGGCCATCTCCTTGTCGGCGGCCAGGTAGTACTCGCGGTCCGGCATGCCCAGGCCGCCCTGCATCAGGTAGCCCACGTTCTGCGAGGGATCTTCCAGGCCCTGGGCGACGAACAGGCCGAACAGGTTGTCGGTGGCGAAATTGGTGGCGTTGAGCGGATCGGTGTCGGCGCGCACGCTGCTGCCGATGTAGCGCGCCAGATCGGCGGGCGTGGCGATGGCGTCGACGCGGTCCAGCCACGGCTGGAGCGGCGCCAGGCCGCGCTGCTCGATGCCCGCCTCGTCCATGTAGGCGGCGTAGTAGTCGGCGATCTTGCGCTCGGGGGTGCCGGCGGCCGGGTTGGCCTTGGCCAGGCCCTGGACCAGATCGGCGTTGCGCTTCTCCGCCTTCTGGAACACTTCCAGGAACACGCCGGTGCTGGAACGGTCG
The DNA here is from genome assembly GCF_057773145.1 of Pseudoxanthomonas sp. 68-E7. NCBI lineage: Bacteria > Pseudomonadati > Pseudomonadota > Gammaproteobacteria > Lysobacterales > Lysobacteraceae > Pseudoxanthomonas > Pseudoxanthomonas sp. 68-E7. The sequence continues at coordinate 260,012 of NZ_JBYMTI010000003.1, forward strand.
TCCGGAATCACCGCGTTCTTGCGCCAGCCGCCGTTGGCGTATTCGTCGAAGTCGTCGCCCGGCGCGACCGCCTTGTCCAGGCCGGCCAGGTCGATGCCGATGACCGGCGCGGCGGCGGGCGCTTCGGCCTTGGGCGCCTCGGCGGCCGGTTCGGGCGTGCGGTTGCAGGCGCTGGCGCCGCACAGCGCGGCGGTCAGCAGGATCCAGCGGTGGGCATGCATGGCGGACCTCGGAACGGGACAAAGGCGGCCACGATACTCCCGTCCGGCGCGCGGGCGTCATGTGCCCATCGTCATCCCGGACCGTTCAGGCGGGGGCTTAGTCGGGCACCGGCAGGCTGAGGGTTTCCTTGACCTCTTCCATCACGATGTAGCTCTTGGATTCGCGCACGTGCGGCAGGGTCAGCAGGGTGCTGCCGAGCAGCTTGCGGTAGGAGGCCATCTCCGAGATGCGTGCCTTGATCAGGTAGTCGAAATCGCCCGACACCAGGTGGCATTCCAGCACGTTGGGCAGGCGCAGGGCGGCGCGGCGGAACTCCTCGAAGATGTCGCCGGACTTGTAGGCCAGGCTGATCTCCACGAACACCAGCAGGTTGGCCTTGAGGTACTGCGGATCCAGCCGCGCGTAGTAGCCGGTAATCACCCCGTCGCGCTCCAGCCGGCGCACCCGCTCGGTGCAGGGCGTGGTCGACAGGCCGACCCGTTCGCCCAGCTCCGTGAAGGAAATCCGCCCCTCCTCCTGCAGCACCCGCAGGATGTTGCGGTCGATCTTGTCCAGTTCGCGGCGGCGCTGGGTCATGGCGGCTCCAAGGAAGCGGGGCTTTCTGGTGGTTTCCACCAATGTTGCCATCAAATACGGAAAATAACCCTATATAACCGTCCCTATACTCGCCGAACTCATGTTCCTGGCCTTTCGAGGCAGGGAATTGTCTGGAAACAGGGCGGAGCATCCTCATGCGGGTACTGGTACTGGGTAGCGGGGTCATCGGCACGAGCAGCGCGTGGTATCTGGCGCGCGCCGGCTTCGAGGTCACCGTGGTGGATCGGCAGGCCGCACCGGCCGGCGAGACCAGCTTCGCCAATGCCGGCCAGATCTCGCCGGGCTACGCCTCGCCGTGGGCCGCTCCGGGCGTGCCGCTGAAGGCGCTGAAGTGGCTGTTCTCCAAACATGCGCCGCTGGCGATCCGCCCGGGCCTGGATCCGAACCAGTACCTGTGGCTGGCGCAGATGCTGCGCAACTGCACCCAATCCCGCTATGCCATCAACAAGGCGCGCATGGTGCGGCTGTCCGAATACAGCCGCGACTGCCTGGACGAACTGCGCGCCGAAACCGGCATCCATTACGAAGGCCGCCAGCTCGGCACCACCCAGTTGTTCCGCACCCAGGCCCAGTTGGACGGCGCGGCCAAGGACATCGCAGTGCTGGACGAGTACGGCGTGCCCTACGAACTGCTGGATCGCGACGGCATCGCCCGGGTCGAGCCGGCCCTGGCCAGCGTGTCCGACAAGCTGGTCGGCGCGCTGCGCCTGCCCAACGACCAGACCGGCGATTGCCAACTGTTTACCCAGCGGCTGGCGGCGATGGCCGAGGCGGCGGGCGTGGAATTCCGCTACGGCCAGACCATCGAGGCGCTGGAAACCCAGGGCGGCCGCATCCGCGGCGTGCGCATCGACGGCAAGCTGGAAACCGCCGACCGCTACGTGCTGGCGCTGGGCAGCTACTCGCCGAAGTTGCTGGCGCCGCTGGGCATCCGCCTGCCGGTGTATCCGCTCAAGGGCTATTCGCTGACCCTGCCGATCGTCGACGCCGCGATGGCGCCGACCTCCACCATCCTCGACGAGACCTACAAGATCGCGATCACCCGCTTCGACGATCGCATCCGCGTGGGCGGCATGGCCGAGGTGGCCGGCTTCGATCTGTCGCTGTCGCCGAAGCGTCGCGCCACCCTGGAAATGGTGGTCGGCGATCTGTATCCGCGCGGTGGCGATCTGTCCCGCGCCAGCTTCTGGACCGGCCTGCGCCCGGCCACGCCAGACGGTACGCCGGTGGTCGGCGCGACGCAGTACTCGAACCTGTTCCTCAATACCGGACATGGCACACTGGGCTGGACCATGGCATGCGGCTCGGGCCGCTACCTGGCCGACCTGATGGCCTCGCGCATGCCGCAGATCAGCGGCGAAGGCCTCGATATTTCCCGCTACGGCGCGCGCCGCGGCGGCCACGACCCCCAGCCTGAACCATGCGCCCAGCCCGCGCGCTGATCGACCTGCAGTCCCTGCGCCACAACTACCGCATCGCCCGCGAACTCGCGGGCGGCCGTTCCCTCGCCGTGGTCAAGGCCGATGCCTATGGGCACGGCGCGGTCCGCTGCGCGCAGGCGCTGGAGGCCGAAGCCGCCGACGGCTTCGCGGTCGCCTGCCTGGAAGAGGCGCTGGCCCTGCGCGGCGCCGGCATCCGCTCGCCGATCCTGCTGCTGGAAGGTTTCTTCGAAGCCGACGAACTGCCGGTGATCGCCGCGCACGATCTGTGGTGCGTGATCCACGCCGACTGGCAGATCGAGGCGCTGGCGCGGGCCCCTCTCGAACGCCCGCTGCGGATCTGGCTGAAGCTGGATTCGGGCATGCATCGGGTCGGCCTGGCGCCGCAGGACTACCGCGCCGCCTGGCAGCGGTTGAACGCATTGCCGCAGGTGGCCTCGGTGGTGGCGATGACCCACTTCGCCCGCGCCGACGAACTGGACAGCGCGCGCACCACCGAGCAGGTGGACGCGTTCGCCGCCGCGCTGGGCGATCTGCCCGGCGAACGCAGCCTGTCCAACTCGCCCGGCCTGCTCGGCTGGTCCGGCGTCGGCGGCGACTGGGGCCGTTCCGGGCTGATGCTGTACGGCGCGACGCCATTTTCCGACGCGCACCCGCAGGCCGATCGCCTGCGCCCGGTGATGACCGCCGAATCGAAGATCATCAGCGTGCGCGAACTCGCCGCCAGCGAACCGATCGGCTACGGCGGCGGCTTCGTCACCGAACGCCCGACCCGGGTCGGCGTGGTCGCCTTCGGTTATGCCGACGGCTATCCGCACTTCGCCCCCACCGGCACCCCGGTCGCCATCGACGGCCAGCGCAGCCGGCTGATCGGCCGGGTCTCGATGGACATGCTCACCGTCGATCTGACCGACCTGCCGCAGGCGGGTCTTGGCAGCCGGATCGAGCTGTGGGGCGCGCAGATCCCGGTCACCGAATTGGCCCGCCACGCCAACGGCAGCGCCTACTCGCTGCTGTGTGGCCTGAAGCGCGCGCCGCGGATCTATCGCGACTGAGTTGCCTCCCCTTCGGAGAAGGGGGATTGAGGGGGATTTGCTTCTGTCTTCCCTGATCAGCTGTTCGGCTGTTGAGTGCGTAAGAAGGAGGATCGAGGGGATCAACCTGCTCCAAGGCAAATCCCCCGTCGTCCGCTGCGCGGCCGCCCGCCCCTTTTTCAAAGGGGGCTGCTCCTTCGGAACGGCCTGCTTTTCTTCTCCTTTTGCGGCGCTTCACAACAGCCGAGTGGCTGGTCAAAGGAGGACCTAGGGGGATTTGCTTTCCGCTCCTGAAGCAGGCGCCTCTCAACAGCGGATGGCGGCGCCTTTCCTCCCCCTTCGAAGAAAGGGGATCGAGGGGGTTTGCTTCCACTCCAACCTGCGACACACCACCAACAGCGCAAGGCGTGTTTCGGCATACCATGCGCGCCATCCACCCACCGATAAGGAAGCCGCCATGTCCCTGCGCACCCTGCTGGGTTTCGCCACTGTCACCGCCGCGCTGGCGATGACCGCCTGCACCACCACGCCCACCGCCGAAGCCGGCGCGGGCGACGCGCCCAAGCCCGGCTCGGGCAAGTGCAATGCCGAACCCGTGCAGTGGGCGGTCGGCCAGGAAGGCAACCAGGCCAACATGGGCCGCGTCTGGCGCGAGAGCGGCGCCGGCCTGATCCGTCCCATCGGTCCCAATCAGGCCGTCACCATGGATTACCGCGAGGACCGGGTGAACGTGCACCTGGACAAGGACAACAAGATCACCCAGGTCACCTGCGGCTGATCATTTCGCGCCGGCGTCCCCGCGGCGACGCCTGCCACCGGACGCCGCGCGCGCGGCGTCGCGGTGGGCACGATCCAGGAACCGCAGCGCCGCCTGTTCCCACTGGCGCGGCCCGCGCACGCCTTGGGCGCAGCGGGCCAACCGGCCATCGCGCCAGCCGTCGAACACCACCGGGTCGATGTAGGCCTTGCGGCAAACCGCCACCGTGTTCCCCAGCATGCCCGCGACCGCTTCGGTCACCGCCTGCCGCACCCGCGCCAGTGCTCGCTCGCTGCGCCGTTCCGGCGGTGGCGTGGCCGCCAGCAACTGGAAGGCCGCCAGGGTACCGGCCCAGGTGCGGAAGTCCTTGGCGGTGAACGTCTCGCCCATCGCCGCGCGCAGGTAATCGTTGACCGCGCCCGAATCCACCGGATGCAGTTCGCCGTCGTCGTCGCGATACTGGAACAGCAGCTGCCCGGGCAATTGCCGGCAACCGCGCACCAGCCGGACCAGGCGCCGGTCGTCGACCGCGATGTCGTGCGCCTGCCCGCCCTTGCCGGTGAAGTGCAGCCGCACGCGTCCGCCACCGACGAACTCGACATGCCGGTTGCGCAGGGTGGTCAATCCGAACGAACCGTTGTCTCGCATGTATTCCGCATTGCCCACCCGCACCAGGGTCGCGGCCATCAACGCCACCACGATCGCCATCACCTTGTCGCGCGGATAGCCCGGCAGCGCCAGATCGGCGCGGACCTTCCGGCGAAGGCGTGGCAGCGCCCGGCCGAAGGCGACGATGCGGGTGAACTTGCCGTTGTCGCGCACCCACCGCCACTGCGGGTGGTAGCGGTACTGCTTGCGCCGACGCGCATCGCGTCCGGTCGCCTGCAGGTGGCCCTGCGCGTGCGCGCAGATCCAGACGTCGGTATAGGCTGGCGGAATGGCCAGCGCGCGAATGCGTTGCAGGGTCGCCGCATCGCGAACGATCGCGCCGGCCGCATCCACGTAGGCGAAACCACGCCCGGCACGACGGCGGCGGATCCCGGGCTCGACGTCGCTGACGTGGATCAGGCCCGCGTCGCGCGCCTGCTGCGCGGCCTCGGCGAGAGCATTCAAGACCTCGGGAGATTCGGCCATGCCCGGATCCTGCCGATGGGGCCGGTTAACGACATGCGAATGCCGGCTGGGCGATGCTTGGCCCATCTTTCGATTGCTGCTGGAGCCTGCATGTCCCGTTACGCGATTCCCGCCCTCCTGCTCACCCTGACGCTCGCGGCCTGCTCGGCACCCGCGCCCGACGAACAGACGGCCGCCACGGAACAATCGCAGGCCGCCGCCGCCGAGCAGGCCGAACCCGGCGCCGATCCCACCGGCACCGCGCCCGCACCGGGCAGCTGCGACGACACCCAGGCGCAGTGGATCATCGGCAAGGCCGCTACGCCGGCCGACACCGAGCAGGCGGGCAAGGATGCGAAGGCCACCGCCGTGCGCACGCTCAAGCCGGGTGAAGTGGCGACCATGGAATTCAATCCCAATCGCCTGAACATCGATCTGGACGACAAGGGCGTGGTGACCGCCGTTCGCTGCGGCTGATTGATTTGCACCACGGGCGCGTGCGGTTCCAGCAACGCTGAGAGCGCCCCCATCCCAACCTTCCCCCGCACACGGGGGAAGGGGCGGTACACGGGCGCGGATTTCTTCCCGCCGTTTGCCGAAAAAGACCGAAGCACGGATACAGCCCCCTCCTCCGCTTGCGGGGGAGGGCTGGGGTGGGGGCCAGCGCAAACCGTCACCCTCCCGCACGCTCGCACGCATCCAGCGCCCTCATCCCAACCTTCCCCCGCACGCGGGGGAAGGGGTGGTACACGGGCGCGGGTTTCTTCCCGTCGTTTGCCGGAAAAGACCGATGCACGGATACAGCCCCCTCCTCCGCTTGCGGGGGAGGGCCGGGGTGGGGGCCAGCGCGCCGTCACCCTCCCGCACGCTCGCACGCATCCAGCGCCCCCATCCCAACCTTCCCCCGCACGCGGGGGAAGGGGTGGTATACGGGCGCGGATTTCTTCCCGTCGTTTGCCGGAAAAGACCGAAGCACGGATATAGCCCCCTCCTCCGCTTGCGGGGGAGGGCCGGGGTGGGGGCCAACGCGCGCCGTCACCCTCCCGCACGCTCGCACGCATCCAATGCCCCCATCCCAACCTTCCCCCGCACGCGGGGGAAGGGGCGGTCTACGAGCGCGGATTTCTTCCCGTCGTTTGCGGGAAAAAACCGATGCACGGATACAGCCCCTCTCCTCCGCTTGCGGGGGAGGGCTGGGGTGGGGGCCAACGCACGCCGTCACCCTCCCGCACGCTCGCACGCATCCAGCGCCCCATCCCAACCTTCCCCCGCACGCGGGGGAAGGGGCGGTCTACGAGCGCGGGTTTCTTCCCGTCGTTTGCCGGAAAAGACCAATGCACGGATACAGCCCCCTCCTCCGCTTGCGGGGGAGGGCTGGGGTGGGGGCCAACGCGCGCCGTCAACTAACCCCGGGGCGATCGCCCGCACGCGAAAACGCCTTAAGATCCTCCCCATCCGCAGCGATGCCACCGGGCGTCGGCACGCACCGGGAAAGGATCCCGCATGGCCAGCAAGCTCAGCACCCTCGCATGGCTGTCCGCCGCCGCACTCGCCGGCTGTGGTTCCTCCCCTCCGCCGAAAGCCACACCGCCCGCCGCGGCCGCGCTCGCGCCCTTGCCACCGCGTTGTGATCCTTCCGCCGCACAGAACGTCATCGGTTTGCCGATCGATGCCGCCGTGATCGAGAAAGCACGCGCCGCCGCCGGTGCCGACATGGCGCGTGCGGTGCGTGCGGATCAGGTCGGCGTGCAGGACTACCGCGCAGGCCGCCTCAACCTTTACCTCGATGCGCAGCGACGCATCGCGCGCGTCGGTTGCGGTTGAGCACGCACGCGATCCCCACGCTCAGCAGACCAAAGAAAAGCCACTGAAAAGTTGCTTCTGCAACTATCGTCGAGCTTCGTCGGATCGCGGTTGCGGCACCGCAACATCTGTGCTTTAGTCGGGCTTCCGGTGACATTTCGAAGTGCCGCTGCGGGGCAGGGCACGGTGTCGCCGTCAGCAAAGGTTTGAGGCAGAGATGGCCCCTCGCAGTCGCCACGGGCTCTACGACCCGAACGACGAACGCGATGCATGCGGTTTCGGCATGATCGCGCAGTTGGATGACCAGCCGTCACGCGCGTTGGTCGACACCGCCATTGCCGCGCTTTCGCGGATGACCCATCGCGGCGGCGTCGCTGCGGACGGACTCACCGGCGATGGCTGCGGCCTGCTGATCCGGAAACCCGATGCCTTCCTGCGCGCGCTGGCCGAAGAAGCCGGCATCGCCGTGGGCGCACGCTTCGCCGCCGGCCTGGTGTTCCTGCCGCACGATGCCGCGCAGGCGGATCGATGTCGCGCCGTGCTGGAAGCCGAACTGCGTCGCGCCGGCGTGACACCGCGCGGCTGGCGCGTGCCGCCGACCGACGACAGCGTCTGCGGCGTGCTGGCCAAGGAAACCCTGCCGCGCATCGAACAGATCTTCGTCGATGCCGGCGATCACCAGGACGACGACGCCTTCGGGCTGGCGCTGTTCTTGTCCCGCCGCCGCAGCGAACAGCAACTGCGCGCCGGCATTCCCGACTTCTACGTGGTCACCCTCGCCCAGTACGCCATCGGCTACAAGGGCATGGTGCTGCCGGACAAGCTGCCGATCTTCTATCCGGATCTGCAGCGAAGCGATCTGGCCAGCAGCGCGGTGGTGTTCCACCAGCGTTTCTCCACCAACACCCTGCCGCGCTGGCCGCTGGCGCACCCGTTCCGCCTGCTGGCGCACAACGGCGAAATCAACACCATCGAAGGCAACCGCCGCTGGGCGCAGGCGCGCAGCAAGGTGTGGAAGACGCCGCGTTTCGACATCGCCGAATTCGATCCGGTCATCTCCATGCACGGCTCCGACTCGCAGAGCCTGGACAACATGCTGGAGCTGCTGGTCGCCGGCGGCATGGATCTGCTGCAGGCGCTGCGCATCCTGGTCCCGCCGGCGACCCAGTCGCTGGAATTCAAGGACGCCGACCTGGCCGCGTTCTACGAGTTCTATGGCCTCAACACCGAGCCGTGGGACGGCCCCGCCGGCATCGTCGCCTGCGACGGCCGCTACGCCGCCTGCATGCTGGATCGCAACGGCCTGCGTCCGGCGCGCTGGATGCTGACCAGCGATCGCCATTTCCTGGTCGCTTCCGAAGCCGGCGTGTGGGAAGTGCCGGCCGAGCGCGTCACCCGCAAGGGCAAGCTCGGTCCCGGCGAGATGATGGCCATCGATCTGAAGCGCGGCGACCTGCTCGACAGCGAGGCGGTGGATCGCATCAACCGTGGACGCGCGCCGTACAAGCAGTGGCTGCACCACGGCGTCACCTACCTGCAGACTGAACTGATCGATCCGTCGCTGACCGACGCGCCGTTCGACGAGAAGACCCTGCGCGGCTTCCACAAGCTGTTCCAGCTGACCAGCGAGGAAGTGGAGCAGGTGCTGCGTCCGCTCGCCGAGACCGAGCAGGAAGCCACCGGATCGATGGGCGACGACACCCCGATGGCGGTGCTGAGCCGGCAGACCCGGCCGCTGTACGACTATTTCCGCCAAGGCTTCGCCCAGGTCACCAATCCGCCCATCGATCCGCTGCGCGAAGACTGCGTGATGTCGCTGGCGACCCAGCTCGGCAAGGAGACCAACATCTTCCACGCCGGCCCGGAGACGGTGAACCACGTCATCCTGAATTCGCCGGTGCTCAGCCAGCGCAAGCTGCGCCAGCTGCTGAAGATGGATCCGTACGACCAGAAGCACCGCTACATCGATCTGTCCTACAGCGTCGAGGAAGGGCTGAAGGCGGCCATCGAGCGCATCTGCGCCGAGGTTGAACAGGCCGCGCGCGAAGGCATGGTCATGGTGGTGCTGAGCGATCGCCGGCCGCAGCAGGGCCGGCCGATGGTGCATGCGCTGATGGCGACCGGCGCGGTCCACCATCACCTGTGCCGCGAAGGCCTGCGCTGCGACGTCAACCTGATCATCGAGACCGGCACCGCGCGCGACGCCCACCATATCGCCTGCCTGATCGGCTACGGCGCCACCGCGGTGTATCCGTACCTGGCCTACCAGACCCTGTTCGACCTGGGCCGGCGCGGCATCCTGCAACTCAAGAAGGGCGGTGAGCAGGCCCAGATCGGCCGCAGCTACCGCAAGGGCATCTACAAGGGCCTGTCCAAGATCATCTCCAAGATGGGCATCTGCACCATCAGCAGCTACCGCGGCGCGCAGCTGTTCGAGATCGTCGGCCTGGAGCCAGACGTGGTCGACCTCTGCTTCGCGGATACGCCCTCGCGCATCGGCGGCGTCGGCTTCGCACGCCTGGACGCCGAGGCGCGCGAGCTGGAAGCACGCGGCTGGAACGATCGCGCGCAGCCGGAAATCGGCGGACTGCTGAAGTACGTCCACGGCGGCGAGTACCACATGTACAACCCGGACGTGGTGACCACGCTGCAACGCGCCACCCGCACCGGCGATGCCGCCGACTGGCAGGCCTACGCCGACGCGGTGAACTCGCGCCCGCCTTCGGCGTTGCGCGATCTGCTGGCGCTCAAGCGCGCGGAAACGCCGACGCCGCTGTCCGAGGTCGCCGATGCCGGCGATCTGCTGCGCCGTTTCGACACCGCCGCGATCAGCCTGGGCGCGCTGTCGCCGGAAGCGCACGAGGCGCTGGCGATCGCGATGAATCGCTTGGGCGGGCGCAGCAACTCCGGTGAAGGCGGCGAGGATCCGGCCCGCTACGGCACCGAGAAGCGCAGCAAGATCAAGCAGGTCGCCTCCGGCCGCTTCGGCGTCACGCCCGAGTACCTGGTCAACGCCGAAGTGCTGCAGATCAAGGTCGCCCAGGGCGCCAAGCCCGGTGAAGGCGGCCAGCTGCCCGGCCACAAGGTCAACGAACTGATCGCCCGCCTGCGCTACGCGCGCCCGGGCATCGGCCTGATCTCGCCGCCGCCGCACCACGACATCTATTCCATCGAGGATCTGGCCCAGCTGATCTACGACCTCAAGCAGGTCAATCCGCAGGCGCTGGTATCGGTGAAGCTGGTCTCGCACGCGGGCGTCGGCACGATCGCCGCCGGCGTGGTCAAGGCCGGCGCGGATCTCATCACCATCTCCGGCCACGACGGCGGCACCGGCGCCAGCCCGATCAGTTCGATCCGCTACGCCGGCGTGCCGTGGGAACTGGGCGTGGCCGAGGCGCACCAGGCGCTGGTCACCAACCAGCTGCGCGATCGCACCGTGCTGCAGACCGACGGCGGCCTGAAGACCGGCCTGGACGTGGTCAAGGCGGCGCTGCTGGGCGCGGACAGCTTCGGCTTCGGCACCGGTCCGATGATCGTGCTGGGCTGCAAATACCTGCGCATCTGCCACCTCAACAACTGCGCCACCGGCGTGGCCACCCAGGACGAGCGCCTGCGCTCGCAGTACTTCACCGGCCTGCCGGAACGGGTGGAGAATTTCTTCCGCCTGCTCAGCGAGGAAGTGCGCCAGTGGCTGTCCTACCTGGGCGCGCGCTCGCTGGACGAAATCGTCGGCCGCACCGATCTGCTGGAGCAGATCGATGCCTCGCCGCGCGCCGGCGTGCGCGTCGACCTGGCCCGCCTGCTGCAGGGCGCGCAGACCGGCAGCGAAAGCTGCGCGGCCCAGCGCCTGTACGAGTCACCCGACAGCCTGGCCACCCAGCTCGACGGCCTGCTGGCCGAGCCGATCCGGCGCAAGGCCGGCGGCGAGCACCGCTTCCTGATCCACAACACCGACCGTTCGATCGGCACCCGCCTGTCCGGCGCCATCGCCCGCACCCACGGCAACCAGGGCATGGCCGACGCGCCGTTGAACCTGCGCTTCCGCGGCACCGCCGGCCAGAGCTTCGGCGCGTTCAACGCCGGCGGCCTGAACATGGAGCTGGAAGGCGAGGCCAACGACTACGTCGGCAAGGGCATGGCCGGCGGCCGGCTGGTGGTGCGTCCGCCGCGCGGCGCGCGCTTCGAGGCGCGCAACACGCCGATCCTCGGCAACACCTGCCTGTACGGCGCCACCGGCGGCGAACTGTTCGCCGCGGGCCGCGCGGGCGAGCGTTTCGCCGTGCGCAACTCCGGCGCGCTGGCGGTCATCGAAGGCGCAGGCGATCACTGCTGCGAATACATGACCGACGGCATCGTGATGGTGCTGGGCCGGGTAGGCCTGAACTTCGGCGCCGGCTTCACCGGTGGCCTGGCCTACGTGCTGGATCTGGATCGCGATTTCGTCGACCGCTACAACCACGAACTGATCGACATCCACCGGATCTCGCCGGAAGGTTTCGAAAGCCACCGCCAGCACCTGCACAAGCTGATCCAGCGCCATCGCGAACTCACCGGCAGCATCTGGGCACAGCAGATCCTGGACGAGTTCCGTGACTACGTCGGCAAGTTCTGGTTGGTCAAGCCGAAGGCCGCGAGCCTGGAGTCGTTGACGGATTCGCTCAGGCGAGCCGCCTGAGCGACGGGATTCGGGAATCGGGATTGGGGATTCGCAGGCGCGCCATCCCCCTCCGCTTCCCGGTTCCCGAATCACCCGGCTTTTGATTGCGCGAATCCCCAATCCCCATTCCCGAATCCCCGCCATGAGCAAGAAGCACGTCTTCCAATTCCTCGAACTGCCGCGGACCATGCCGCAGCGCATTCCGCTGGAACTGCGCACCTCCGGCGACTGGGGCGAGCTGTACGGCAAGTTCGACAAGCCCGACGCGCAGTACCAGGCCGGCCGTTGCCTGGATTGCGGCAATCCGTATTGCAGCTGGAAGTGCCCGGTACACAACGCGATTCCGCAGTGGCTGCAGCTGGTGCAGGAAAACCGCATCGAGGAAGCCGCCGCGCTCTGCCATTCGACCAACCCGCTGCCGGAAGTGTGTGGCCGGGTGTGTCCGCAGGACCGCCTGTGCGAGGGCGCCTGCACGCTGGAGGAATTCGGCGCGGTCACCATCGGTGCGGTCGAGAAGTTCATCACCGACACCGCGCTGGCCAACGGCTGGCGTCCGGACCTGAGCGACGTCAAGCCGACCGGCAAGCGGGTCGCGGTGATCGGCGCGGGACCGGCCGGCATCGGCTGCGCGGATCGGCTGGCGCGTGCCGGCATCCACGCGGTGGTGTATGACCGCTACGAGCAGATCGGCGGCCTGCTGCAGTTCGGCATCCCGACCTTCAAGCTGGAAAAAAACGTCATCGCCCGTCGCCGCGAAGTACTGGAAGGCATGGGGATCGAGTTCCGGCTGGGCGTGGAAGTGGGCCGCGACGTGAGCCTGGAGGAACTGCTGGCCGACTACGACGCGGTGTTCCTCGGCACCGGCGCCTACCGCTACACCGACGGCGGCCTGGAGGGACAGGATCTGGACGGCGTGCTGCCGGCGCTTCCATTCCTGGTGCAGAACGGTCGCATCGTCGGCGGCAACGATCCCTGGGGCCGGCCGATCGCCGGCTGGGAAGACAAGCTCGCGCTGCCGGATCTGGCCGGCAAGCGGGTGGTGGTGCTGGGTGGCGGCGACACCGGCATGGACTGCGTGCGCAGCGCGATCCGACTGGGCGCGGCCAAGGTCACCTGCGCCTATCGCCGCGACGAAGCCAACATGCCCGGCTCGGCGCGCGAAGTCGCCAATGCGCGCGAGGAAGGCGTGCGCTTCCTGTTCAACCGCCAGCCGCTGGCGATCGTCGGCGACGACGACGGCAAGGTCACCGGCGTGCAGGTGGTGGAGACCCGCCTGGGCGAACCCGACGCACGCGGCCGCCAGAACGCGGTGCCGATCGAAGGCAGCGAATCGCTGCTGGAGGCCGACGTCGTGATCATCGCCTTCGGTTTCTCGCCCAGCGTGCCGGAGTGGTTGGCGGCGCAGGGCGTGGAAGGCACGCCGAACGGCCGCATCGTCGCCGGTGGCGCCGATCGCCTGCCGTTCCAGACCACCCATCCGAAGCTGTTCGCCGGTGGCGACGCCGTGCGCGGCGCGGATCTGGTGGTGACCGCGGTGGCCGAAGGGCGGGATGCGGCGGCGAGCATCGCGGAGATGTTGGCCGGGTAGTTCATCGTAGCCACGTCCCATATTCGTTGCGGCGGCGGTGGATTGGTATGGCAATGGTGGGCCGTCGCCCACCTGTGCCGCGCACGCGGGATCGCTAGACTAGGGCTTTCCCCTTCGACGCCTCGTCCATGCGCCTGGGTCTTGCCGCCAACCGCCTGCACCATCACAACGAAGACGCCGCGCTGTTCCGCTGGCTGCGCGCCTGCGAGTCCGGCATCCGCGAACTGAAGCTCGGCCTGCACGCGGTCGGGCGCACCCACGACGCCATCGTCGCGGCCGGCATGCTGGCCAGCTATCCCCACCTGCGCCGCTATCCCTATGGCCGCGAGGGCGGGCTGATGAAGCTGGTGGCGGAAGTGGTCGGGCTGGAAGGCGCCGAACGCAATCTCGATGGCGCCATCTACCTGATCGATCCCGTCGATCCTTCTTCCATCTTTCCCGAAGCGATCGCGCTGAAGCGGCAGTGCGTGATCCACGGCAAACCATTCCTCTCCACGGTCGCCTCGGCGCGCGACTGGGTGGAAATGGAACGCATCCACGCCGGCTTCGCGCCGGATCCGGCCGCGGATCGCTTCCATGCGCTGGAGGAGCAGACCCTGGCGCTGATCGCGCACGATGCGATGAAACCGCAGATGCTGGCGTTCGCCGCCGAGCACTTCGATCACCTGTCGCGCTTCGCCCACCGCGTCGCCACCGGCACCACCGGCCAGCGTCTCAACGAACTGGCCTGGAGCCGCGGCTGGCCGCAGGACAAGCCCTGGGCCGAGCGCTACCAGAGCGGGCCGATGGGCGGCGACGCGCAGATCGCCGACCGCGTGCTGGAGCGACGTTGCCAGCGGGTGATTTTCTTCGAGGACCCGCACGTGGCACGCCAGCATGAAGCCGACATCCAGTTGCTGGAGCGCGCGGTCACCACGGTGACGGATGATGCGGTGTGCATGACCTCGCCGGTGGTCGCACGGCGCTGGCTGGCAGCAGTGGAGTTGCGGGCGTCGCGGGGTTGAGAGGATCTGGCGGTTGTCGGGTTTGAGTGACGCGATGGATGGGGGTGGCATGTGGCTTTTCTGTCTCGCCGAAAGCGCCCCCATCCCAACCTTCCCCCGCGAGCGGGGGAAGGAGCCTAAGCCGGAGCGGCGCTGCATCCAGCGGCTGACACGGCGCATCCCGTCGATGAATCCGTCAGCGCGCGCACGCAGCCCCCTCCTCCGCCTGCGGGGGAGGGTTGGGGTGGGGGCCAACCGGAGAAACCCCGCGCCATGACAACAAACTCGCGGCCACCACCGCCTTCCCCCATCACACCGATGGCGGCAACCGGCATCCGGCATTCCATGCGCGCCATCACCCGCAGCCGCGCCACGCACTTTCTGCGCCCGCATCCGTAAGCGACAATCACCCGGTTCCGTCGAGCGGCACCTCCATGTCCAACGCATCTCCGCCGCGCGCCTTGCTGCGCGATCTGTCCCTGTCCGCCATCGCCGCCGGTTTCGTCACCGTGCTGGTCGGTTTCGCCAGTTCGGCGGTCATCGTGTTCCAGGCCGCGCAGTCACTGGGCGCATCGCCGGAGGAAATCAGTTCCTGGATGTGGGCGCTCGGCCTGGGAATGGGCCTGACCTGCATCGGCTTGTCGCTGCGCTATCGCATGCCGGTGGTGACCGCGTGGTCCACACCCGGCGCGGCGATGTTGATCAGCAGCGCAGCCGGATTGCCGCTGTCCGACGCCATCGGCGCCTTCATGATTTCGGCGGTGCTGATCACCACTGCGGGTTTTTCCGGCATCTTCGAGAAAACCATCAGCCGCATTCCGGTGTCGCTGGCCTCGGGCATGCTGGCCGGCGTATTGCTGCGTTTCGGCCTGGACGCCTTCGTCGCCATGAAAACCCAGCTGGGCATGGCGCTGACCATGTTCGTGGTTTATCTGCTCGCACGCCGGCTGTTGCCGCGTTACGCGGTCATCCTGACCCTGCTGGTCGGCATCGCCTTCGCGGCCGGACTCGGCCAGTTGAAGACCGACGGATTGCATTGGGAACTGGCGAAACCGATCTTCCTGTTCCCCAGCTTCTCGTTGCCGGCGCTGTTCGGCATAGCGCTGCCCTTGTTCGTGGTGACGATGGCCTCGCAGAACGTGCCCGGCGTGGCGGTGATTCGCGCCTCCGGCTACGCGATCCCGATTTCTCCGGCGGTGGGCTGGACCGGCGCGGCGAACCTGCTGCTCGCGCCGTTCGGCGCGTTCGCGCTCAACCTGGCCGCGATCACCGCCGCAATCTGCATGGGCCGCGAAGCGCACGAGGATCCGGATCGGCGCTATGTCGCGGCGATCGCCGCCGGCGTTTTCTACCTGCTGGTCGGCATCTTCGGCGCCACCGTCGCCGCGCTGTTCGCCGCGTTCCCGAAGGAACTGATCATGGCGATCGCCGGCATCGCCCTGCTGGGCACGATCGGCAACAGCCTGTCGGCGGCGCTGCGCGAGGAATCGCATCGCGAACCGGCGTTGATCACCTTCCTGGTGACCGCTTCGGGCCTGACCATCGCCGGCATCGGTTCGGCGTTCTGGGGATTGATCGCAGGTGCGGTGACCTTGCTGATCTGGCGACGCGGATAGAACATCGCGCTCACGCGGTTTTCATGTCGCCGAACGGTTCACGCCGTCTTTCCAGCGGGTTCATCCGCCGGTGAAGTGGACGGCGGCAGTATCGGGTTCCTCCCGACACAGGAGCGAACCATGCAGACGCATTCCTTCATCCGCCCTTCCCGCAAACTCTGGCTGTTGTCGCTGGCGATGGCTGCCACGCCGCTGCTGGCACAGGCCCAGGCGCAGGATCCCGCCAAGGCGGCGATGACCGAACCGCAAGTGCGGGCGCTTTTGACCGAGAAGGGCTACACCCGCATGGATGATCTCGATTTCGAGGACGGCATGTGGGAGACCGATGCCACCAGTGCGGATGGCAATCGCGTCGACGTGCGCGTGAACCCGGCCAACGGCGACATCAAGGCCGAGGCGCTGGTGTCGAACTTCAGCGAGAACGACATCAAGGCGAAACTCGCCGCGGCCGGTTATTCCAAGGTGCATGACGTCGATTTCGACGACGGCATGTGGAAGGCCGAGGCCGAGCGTGCCGACGGTAACGACGTGGAGATCCATCTGGACGCCACCAGCGGCGCCATCGTCCACGTCGAGAACGACTGACGCGGCATCGCCGGTCCCCGTCCGAATGAAGTCTCTCTCCCATCCGGGAGGTGACCGGCGATGGAGGGAGGTGGCCGCCGGTCCCCTGGCCGGCAGGCTGCCTCCCGGCGCGGAGGAACAGGTGCCCGCCTGGCGGGTGGGTGCCCGCCAGGACGCGGATCAATCGTCCTTCTTCTTCGCCCCGCTCAGATCCAGCGGCTGGCCGCCTTTGTCGTCCTGCGACCAGCGCACGCCGCTGGTGCGTTCACAGTCCTTGGAGACCGGATCATTCGGATTGTCCGGGCGACTGGCGCACAGCGGATTCGCATCCACCGCCGCATTGGTGTCGTAGTAATCGGGCTGGCTGGCGCAACCGGCCAGCACCACGGCAAAGCCCAACAGTATCGTCCTGCGCATGGGGAACCTCGCGTCTCGTGTTCGGCGCGAGCATCTCCCATCCGAAGGTCCGCGAACAGTGCCGGAGGTTGGATTCCCCCCGGCACCTCGCTGGATCAGGCGTGCGCGTCCGGCGCCGGCCGGGCGAAGCGCCAACCCACCAGCAGGCCGATGAACAGCAGCAGCGAGGCCAGCATCCATGGCGCGCCCGGCAGGTGCGCCGGGGCGTTCTTGCCGATGAACAGGGCGAAGGTACTGGCATACATCATCGGTCCGACGATACCGGCCAGGCTGA
This sequence comes from Pseudoxanthomonas sp. 68-E7, assembly GCF_057773145.1. Classification (NCBI taxonomy): domain Bacteria; kingdom Pseudomonadati; phylum Pseudomonadota; class Gammaproteobacteria; order Lysobacterales; family Lysobacteraceae; genus Pseudoxanthomonas; species Pseudoxanthomonas sp. 68-E7. Next base: position 277,076 of record NZ_JBYMTI010000003.1, read on the forward strand.
CCAGACTCATCAGCGCGCCCTGGATGCGGCCCTGCACCTCCGGCCCGACCTGGCGCGTGATCAGCGCCTGCGTCGCCGGTCCGGCCAGGCCCCACAACGCGCTGATCGGCAGGCCGGCGAGGAAGATCCAGCCCACGTCGGCCAGGCCGTAGATGAAGAAGCCGGCCACGCCGCAGGCCAGACCGAACAGCAGCGTGCGGCGTTCACCCAGCTTCGGCACGATCCGCCCGACCAGCCCGGCCTGCACGATCACGCTGAACACACCGACGATCGCCAGCACCCAGGCCACCTGCCTTTCATTCCACTTGTACTGGTACTCGGCGAACAGCACGAACACGCTCGGGTACACGTAGTGGGCAAGGTTGGCGATCAGCACCACCGCTGCCAGGCCGAACACCTGCGGATAGCGCTTCAGCAGCACCAGCGAACCGATCGGATTGGCATGCGACCAGTCGAAGCGCGGCGTGCGCTTCTCCTTCGGCAGCGACTCCGGCAGGACGAACCAGCCATACAGGAAGTTCAGCAGCGCCAGTCCGGCCGAGAACCAGAACGGCAGGCGCAGGTCGATCGCACCCAGCTGGCCGCCGATGATCGGACCGATGATGAAGCCCACGCCGAACGCCGCGCCGATCATGCCGAACGCCTGCGCGCGTTTTTCCGGCGGGGTGATATCGGCGATGTAGGCGTTGGCGGTGGTGAAGCTGGCCGAGAACACGCCGGAAAAGATGCGCGCGATCAGCAGCCACGGCAGCGACTGCGCCAGCGCCATCAGCAGGAAGTCCACGCCCAGTCCGAAGCACGACAGCAGGATCACCGGCCGGCGGCCGAAGCGATCCGACAGCGCGCCCTGGATCGGCGAGCAGACGAACTGGATGATCGCGAACAGGGTGCCGAAGATGCCAACCCACCAGGCCGCCTTGGCGAAGTCGCCGCCGACGAACTCGCGGACCAGGCCGGGCAGCACGGGAATGATCACGCCGAACGACAGGATGTCGATCAGGACGGTGACGAAAATGAAGATCAGCGCGGCGCGGCGGCCGCTGACAGGCGGGGCTTCGGTCACGGGATACGCACGGCGGAAAAAAGGTGCCGCAGTGTAGTGGATCTCCCGTCTACAAAGGTGAGACTGACAGGCGCTGCCCCAGTCGATGCTCGGCGCCCGGCGCCAGCCGGACCACATCCTCTCCCGCGTTGGCGGTTTCCACGCACACGAATTCCCGCCAGCCCCCTGGTGACAGGTCGGCGATGGCGGCGGCACCGGCCTCGCCCGGATTCCAGATCACCAGCGATCGACTGCCCCGGGTTTCCAGCGCGATGCGGCGCCGGCCGACCGGATCGATCAGGGTGAAGCGCGTCCCCGCGTCTTCATAGATTCGATCGCTGCGGCCGGGGTCGCGTGGTTCGTCCAGCCGCCAGTCACCGGCCTGCCGGTATTCGTTGCCACCGTCGAACTTGTCGGCGTAGCGCAGGCCGTCTACGCCGGAAACAGACACCCGGCCCGCGTCGCCGACCGCGAAGTAGCTGTGCAGCGCCTGGGTGAAGGCGAACTCGGCGTCGCCAGCGTGGGTGGTGACGAGGGTCTGTTCCAGCACCGCGCCGATGCGCAGCCGCTGGCGCAGCCGCAGCGGCGTGCGCGGATCCGGCGGCAGCGCCAGATCCAGGAGCACCGCGTCGTCCTCCTCCACCGCATCGACGAACTGCCACGCCGAGATGCGTGCGTGGCCATGCTGCGGCGCATCGGCGGGTTGCCCGTCGCGGCCGAAGTACGGCCAGCACACCGGCACCCCGCCGCGAATCGCCTGCGGCGGCCGGTGCGTGGTCGGCGAGCACCACAACACCTTGTCGAAGCCCGCCGGTTGCCAGGCCAGCAACTGTCCGCCGTGGATGCTGACCGCCGCGTGCGCGGCCGGCGTGTCGATCCGCCAGGCGGGGATGCCGTTGAAATCGCCGGAATGGAGGGAAGCGGGCGTCGAGGTCATGGTGGGCTTCTGGCGGGCGTGACCGGGGGACCGGCGCGTTCGAGGGCGGCGAGGATCTTCAGCCCGGCGCGCCCATCGGCGGGCAGCAGGCCAAGTGCCAGCTGCTCGGCCTGGATGGCGCGGCGGGTGTTGCTGCCGATCATGCCATCGGCCGCGCCAATCGCGTGGCCCCGGGCCAGCAACAGCGTCTGCAGTTGCCGGCGCTGCGCACGCGACAGACCGGGATCATCGGTGGGCCAGGGGGTGCGCAGGCCGGTACCGCCGCGCAGGCGGTCGGACAGCAGCGCGATGGCCAGCGCGTAGCTCTCGGCCGCGTTGTAGGCGTAGATCGCGTCGTAGTTGCGGAACACCAGAAAGGCCGGTCCCTGCGCGCCTGTTGGCAGGAGCAGCGCTGACGGGGTACCCGCGGGCGCGAGCGGCACGCCATCCGCACGCACGATGCCTCGCACCAGCCAATCCGACAGCGGTCGCCGTTTCGTGCGTCCCGACAGCGAAGCATCGAAGCCTGGCGGCAGCGTCACCTCGTAACCCCACGGCTCGCCGCTGCGCCAGCCAGCGCGTTGCAGGTAGGCGGCGGTGGACGCGAGCGCGTCGGGAATGCTGCCGACCAGATCGCGCCGGCCATCGCCGTCCTGATCCACCGCGATGCGCGCGTAGGTCGAGGGCATGAACTGGGTGTGGCCGAACGCGCCCGCCCAGGAACCGGTCAGGGCCGGATCCCGCAGGTCGCCGGCATGCAGCAGGCCGAGCAGCGACAGGAATTCGCCGCGGAAGAACGACTGCCGACGTCCGAAGCAGGACAGCGTGGACAGCGAAGCCAGCAGCGGACGCTTGCCGGATACCCGGCCGTAGTCGCTCTCCACGCCCCACACCGCGACCACCGTCGCCGCATCCACACCGGACTGCGCGCTCACCGCCGCCAACAGATCCCGGTGCAGGTCGAGCTGGGTCCTGCCGTCGGCGACGCGTTCGTCATCGACCAGTCCGGCCAGGTAGTCCCACAGCGGCGTGGTGAACTCCGGTTGCGCGTCCAGCAGATCCAGCACCGACAGGTCCGGCGCCAGGTTGGCCGTCAACCGATCGAAACTGTCCGCCGCGATGCCACGTGCGACCGCCTGCGGGCGGATCTTCGCGAGGCAGGCATCGAACACCGGATCGCGCCGCACCGGCACCGGTGGAGATATCGGCGCAGATATCGGCGCCGGCGTCGTCTGCGTCGGTGGCGTCACCGGAGGCGACGGTGGAATCGGCGGCGGATCCTGCGGCGCCATCAGCGCCCACAACAGCAGCGGTTTCATCGGATGGCCTCCCTGGCCGGCGGGGACTCCTACTCTGCCCTGCCCGATGTGGATTGGCGACCACGTGCCTGAACGACCCCGCAAACGTAGCGCGGAGATTGCTCCGCTACCCAGGCGCCAGCATCGCCGCGCCATTGCAACCCACAAGCACAGACCACTCCCGCCTCCGCTTGCGGGGAGGGTTGGGATGGGGGCCCGCCGGAAAAAACCGCACTTCCGGCATGAGCCAATGCGGGCACATCGCTGCTACCGGGCTGACACTGATCGCCGAAAGCGCCCCCATCCCAACCTTCCCCCGCGTGCGGGGGAAGGGGCAACAGCCGAATCGCTACATGTTTTTCTGCAGGTCGACAGAACAGAGGGAAGAGCAGATGGCGACAGCGGCAGCTCCCACAAGCGCAGACTGCTCCCTCCTCCGCTTGCGGGGGAGGGCTAGGGTGGGGGCCGCCGGAAAAAAGCCGTACTTCCGGCATGAGCCAATGCGGGCACACCCCTGCCGACGGTATGACATTGATCGCCGAAAGCGCCCCCATCCCAGCCTTCCCCCGCATGCGGGGGAAGGGGCACAGCCGAATCGCCGCATGTTTTTATGCAGGTCGACAGAGCAGAAGGAAGAGCAGATGGCTCCCGCAAGCGCAGACTGCTCCCTCCCCCGCATGCGGGGGAGGGCTAGGGTGGGGGCCGCCGGAAAAAAGCCGCACCTCCGGCATGAGCCAATGCGGGCGCACCGCTGCCGACGGTCGGACACTGATCGCCGAAAGCGCCCCCATCCCAGCCTTCCCCCGCGTGCGGGGGAAGGGGCACAGACGAATCGCCGCATGTTTTTCTGCAGGTCGACAGAACAGAGGGAAGAGCAGATGGCGACCGCGGCAACTCCCGCAAGCGCAGACTGCTCCCTCCTCCGCTTGCGGGGGAGGGCTGGGGTGGGGGCCCTCGACGCATCCTCTCAGCGATGATCACCGTCCACGTAATACCAGCGTCCATCGCGCCGCACGAAGCGGCTGAGCTCGTGCAAGCGCACCGCCGAGCCACCACCCACGCGGTAGCGCGCGACGAACTCGACTTCGGCCGTGTCTTCGCCCGTGCGGCGATGCTGTTTCACCGTCAGCCCCAGCCATTGGGTACGCGCACCGCCGGGTGCGTCCAGTCCGAGATCCTGAGGGCAGGTGGCCGGATCCCAGCTCGCACGCAGATAGGCTTCATCGCCATGCACGAACGCGCTGTAACGCGAGCGCATCAGCGCTTCCGCGTCGGGCGCGGCTTCACCGGCGTGGTAACGGCCGCAGCAGGCGGCATAGGCGGCGCCGGCACCGCAGGGACAGGCATCGGGAACGGATTTCATCCGCGCCATCATCGCAGCGGCGGTGCGTCCATGCACGCACCGCCGACATCGTGTCCTACCTCGCCAGCGCCGGGTTCTGCGCGATGGCGCACGCGCGCAAACGGGCGGCGTTGGCGTCGTTGCCTGCGTCTTCCAGCAGATTCGCCAGATCCATCTGCGCCGCCGGATCGCCCCGCCACGCCGCGTGCCGGCGCAGGCCCTCGACCAATGCGCCGCCGCCGCCGGTTGCGCCGTCGTAGCCGGACGTCGCCGCCAGCAGCGTGCCGAGCTTGTTGTAGCCGGCGGGAATCTCCCGCTTCAACAACCAGGCCACGATCACCTGGGCCGACTCGAAATCCTCGTCCGCCAGCATCGCGTCGAACAATCCGCCGGCGGCACGCCAGTTTCCGCCCCGCGCGGCTTGCGCGTAGGCGGCGACCGCATCCGGCTCGCCATCCAGCATCGCCCGGCGCGGCAAGGTGTCCTGCGCGCGGGCGGCGGCCAGGGCGGGCTTGAGCCGTCCGCATGTAAACACGTCCGGACCCGCGCGCCCGGCGTCCGAAGCCAACCAGCGCCGGTGTTCGGCCAGCGCGACCTCGAGGATGCGCGGCACCCGCTTGGCGCCCACCTGCTCGACCGCCCAGGCCACGCGCGTCTCGCGGTTCTGCCGTCGCGCGGCATCCTGCCGCTCGACACTCTCCGCCTGTTCGCGCTGCCACGCCGAATCCTCGCGTGGCCGAATGGTCACGCAGCTTTCGAATTGCGCCGCAGGCAACGTCCAGCAGCGTGCCGGCACCTTCACCGGGAAGCGGCCCCAGATCATCTCCAGCACGTAGTCCTCGCGGCTTTCATGCGCCGCCACCGTGACCCGCGCGGCGTTGTCGCTGAGACCCTTGCGGATCAGCGTGCCATCGGGCAGCTGCCACTGGTAAGGCTCATTGGCCAGGCGCGGTTCCAGTTGCAGATAGGGTTCATCGGCGGCCATCGCGGCACCTGCCGGACACAGCAGGCCAAACCCGCAGACGACCAGGCGCGCCAGACGGCCCGGATTTGCATGACACCACGACACCGGCATCTCCCGAAAACCAAAGCGCCATTCTGCGCGCGGCGATGCCCATCCGGATCGACGAGTCCTTCAATGTCATATCCCGCATTTCAACCACGCACTCAGCCGTCGTAGGAGCGGCAACCCCAGCGGAACGCATACGCGGCGGCTTCGATGCCGCGGCCAATCACCAGCCGCGGCGCGGTCGCGTCCAGACCGGGACGCAGCGGCATGGCGCGGCTGTACAGCACGTCCAGCTCGCCGAAGCCATCGATTGCCGCCTGATCCGACGCATGTGGCGCGGCCTGCATGCGGCGGACGAAGTCCTCCATGTCGCCGCGCGCCTGCGCGATCACCGCCACGCCACTGTCGCCGCGCACGACGATGGCCGGAATCTCGGTACCGTCGATCTTCAGCGGCTCGCGGAACTGGTACAGCAGGTCAATGACCTCGCCCGGCGCGCGGTCCGTGAACTCGACCCCGGCCGCGCGCAGGCGTTCGGCCATCGCCGGATCGCGCCCATCCGGAAATCCGGTACGGCAATGCAGCGCATCGGCGAACAACTTCGTCACATCCAGCGGCCCCGCCGGGGTCACCGGCTCGGGTGAAGCGGGAGACGCGCACGCCGCCAGCAGCACCGGCAGCAGGCCGGCCACCAGGCGAAGGCGGGCGAATGGGGTGTGGGTCATGCGACAGCCCTCCGGTGGCATGGCGTGCGGATCAGGTTCCCGCATTCTGCAACAGCGCCGTGCCCGCGAGAACATGCATTCGCCCGCCGCCGATGCCTCCGCGCACCGCTGGCCAGCCGGAATTCAGCGGCGGCCGCCGGTCTCGATGAAGCGCAGGAACTCGGCGCGGGTACGCGCGTCCTCGCGGAACTCGCCCAGCATCTTGGACGTCACCATGCTGACCCCGCGCTTGTGCACGCCACGGGTGGTCATGCACTCGTGCGCGCCGTCGATCACCACGCCCACGCCGCGCGGCTGCAACACGTCCTGGATGCACTGCGCGATCTGCGCGGTCAGCTTTTCCTGTACCTGGAAGCGGCGCGCGTACACGTCCACCACCCGCGCCAGCTTGCTGATCCCCACCACCTTGCCGCTGGGCAGGTAGCCCACGTGCGCCTTGCCGATGATCGGCGCCATGTGGTGTTCGCAATGGCTTTCGAACTCGATATCGCGCAGCACGATCATCTCGTCGTAGCCGGCCACTTCCTCGAAGGTTCGCGCCAGATACTCGCGCGGATCCATCCGGTAACCGCTGAACCAGTCGCGATACGCCTTGGCCACCCGCTTCGGGGTATCCAGCAGCCCCTCGCGCGCCGGATCCTCGCCGGCCCACTCCAGCAGCACGCGGACCGCGTCTTCGGCCTGCTCCTGGCTGACCTTGCCGGGCTTGTCGTCGGAATGGCTCATGGCATCTGGACCTGCTTGCGGGGGTGGAGATCCTACCGCATCGGGCGGTGCCCCGTTTTCCACGGCGGGCCCCGGTGATACGAGTAGGCGCCTTCCTGAACCGGACGATATGAGTCCCGCTATCATCACGACGATATTTGGGGAGCATGCGATGAAATCGATTGGCGAGGACCTGTTTCAATTGCGGCGGAACGGAAACCCGTCTCCTCTGCCCGTATTGAGGCGTGTGAGCGCGAAGGGACTGGATCTGAAGGAAAGCTGGTTTCGTGACGCGATTTTCGCCGAGCCCGAGTTGGTCGTCGGCCCTTGTCGTGCGGCGGGACGCGTCGAGGCCGACGAAATCTGGCTGCCTTGGCGAACCGAAGTCAACTTCGGGTCTGGTCCCATCGATGTCCTGCTGGTTTCCTCATACGGACGTATCGGCATCGTCGAAACAAAGCTTTCGTACAACCCGCAGAAACGACGCGAGGTCGTTGCCCAGGTCCTGGACTACGCGCTTTCCCTGCAGGATGTGGATCGCGAGGCACTACCGAACCTGCCGGATTCTCCTGACGCACCGCTGGAGGAAGATCTGGTGGAATGCCTCAATGCCGGACGCTTCCTGCTGGTTATTGCCGGCGATGCGCTGGACCCGCGTGCCCTGCGCCTTTCCCAGTCGATGCTCGCCAGGCACCTGACCAGCGAATGGGATCTGGCCATGGTCGACTTGAACGTCTATCGAAGGCCAGACGACAACGATCTTTTGTTCATGGTTCCGGAACTGCTGGGAACCGTGCAAAGCGATTTACGACAGGTTGTCCGTGTGGTGGTGGAGGGTGAATCCCCCAAGGCCCGCGTAATCGTTGACAAGGTTGTCAACGACGAAGAGCGAGAACCACGCGGCTCCCGGCTGAAGTCGGTCGACGACTTCCTCTCCGTCGTCCAGCAGAACGTACCCGCCCAGACCGAAACCGCGCGCGCCATTGTCGACCGAATGCAGCAACTCGCCGCAGCCCGCCCCAATGGGCTGAGCTTCGAACTCCGGCAAGGCTCGGCCAATCTTTACTACCCCTCTTCTTCAGGCCCGCGCCGGTTTCTTTCGCTTCGTACCGATGGCCGTCTTCGGATCGTCTTGGCCTATCTCCGCACTGCCGGCCTGGAGAACATCATCGACAAGCTGGTCGAAGCGGCTCCACCCGCGTGCACTTTGCACCGCGAGGACAGGGCAGGCGGGCTTCGGTACAAGCCACAGAACGAAGCGGCGATTTTCAAGCTGCTGGAGCGAATCGAAATCGCACTGGCGAAGTGACGCACTCCCTCCTCAGGCAGGACGCGAGCCCCTACTCCGCCGCCTCCGGCGCACAGAACGCATTGCTGTAAATTCCTGATCGGTCAAAGCAGCAAGCGCGGCGCTTGCCCGATTCCAGCTGACTACATGCGGTGGCGATCCGCTTCACGCGGGTTTCGGCCTTCTTGCCGGAGGTCATCCACTGGATCCAGTCGCGGCGCGCGACCGGAGTGAGGGTGTCCCACTGCGCCTTGGCGGCCGGGTGTTCGGACAGCGCCTTGCGGATGTCGGGCGGGACCTTGGGCTCGGGTTCCACCGCCACCGGCGCCATTTCCAGCGTCACGGTGTCGCCCACCGACACGCCGGCGGTTTCGCGCAGTTTCTTCTCGACCTTGAGCCAGTGACTGCCCTGCCCATCCGGCTCCAGCGTGGCCTGGAAGGCGTGTCCGTCCAGCGTGCCGTCCACGGTGACCTGGCTGCGCGTGGGCAGCTTGGCGCTGGCCTCGGCAGGCAGCGCCAGGAAGCTCCACGCCGCGCCCTTCGGCTCCGCCGGCCGGGACAGCTTCGCCTTGAATTTGACCGTGTCGGTGGCTTTGCTCATGGGCGCGAACGATAGCACTGGCCGAACGCAGGGAGGAGAAGCGATGTACGGACGGAACGGTCAGCCCGCAACCGCCTTCTCCAGCGCAGCGATGTCGATCTTCTTCATCTCCATCATCGCCTTGAACGCGCGCTCAGCCTGCTCGCCGCCGCCGCTCACCAGTTCCATCAGCCGACGCGGCGTGATCTGCCAGCACAGGCCGAAGCGATCCTTGCACCAGCCGCACATGATTTCCTGGCCGCCATTCTCGGTAATCGCTTTCCAGTAGCGATCGGTTTCCGCCTGATCCTCGGTGGAGACCTGGAAGCTCATCGCATCGCTGAAGGTGAACGACGCGCCGCCATTCAACAGCAGGAAGGGCTTGCCCAGGATCGTCATCTCGATGGTCAGCACGCCGCCCTGCTTGCCGTCCGGATAGTCGCCGGGCGCGCGGTTGACCTTGTCGATGCGGCTATCGGCGAAGGTATCCGCGTAGAACTGGGCAGCTTCTTCGGCGTTGCCGTCGAAACACAGGCAGGGCTGGATGCGCGGGATCATGGCGGGCCTCGTGAGTCGGGTTCGGATGGGGAGCGTACTGCCGCTGTGTTGGACCGGCGTGAAAGAGCCAGGGCGCTCGGCCGCACTTGCCAATGCCTCGGTAAAGCTATTGCAGCAACGTGCCGGACGCGGCCTTCATTAGCTCTGACGGTTTGCACTGGTCGAAGTATTCGCGAAATCGCTTGCCGCACCCGATTTCATGGAATTTTGATCGCCTTCCATGATGCCCAAACGAGGCAGCAAAGTGTCTCTCTTCTTCTTTGCCAATGCATACATTCCTGAGTTATCAAGGCTCTTGAATGCCAGGGCTGCTGAAAGTACCGCATTCAAACCCAATATCCATGCGAGCGGACTCTTCGGCCCGGCAACGAACGTGAAGGCGAATGATCCCAAAGCCATGGCTGCAAACATGAAGTAGCCGGCCATGCACCATCGCTCACCTGCAGCAAGGGCTTCTTCTGACCCGTGCTTATCGTTCTTCCAAGACAATGTCCTGCTTGATTGGTCGTACTGAAGTAGCGGCCAGATCTGGGCTAGATTGAACATCTCATCGGCACAGTGGTCTGAGTCGCATATCTTCCGTATGGCCCTCGCCGGAAGATAAGCGCCATAAAGATGTCGAATTGCGACCTCGAGCGCCATATCGTCCATCTTGTTTAGGCCATGCCAGATCCCAAGAAACTCGGTTCGCTGCTGACTTTTGGTTCTGTGGAAATCGGTCAGCCTCGAAATCAGATAGCCAGCCAGGGCGATAGAAATCGCTGGCACGATTGCCCACGCCCCAATCGATTTAACAACCTGATCGATCACGAACTTTCCCCCTTGATTTCCTTGAATTCTGGATTGAACAAGCGATACCACGGACGGCGCCAGTACCCTTGCTCATAACTACAGATGCCTATTTTCTTCACGACCGCATTTCACCGAATGACCTTCAACGTGTCATGGCCAAAGTTGACCTGCAGCTTGCTATCGACCTTGAACTCATATGTGGCAGCCTACGCCCGGCCCGCGATACTGATAGCGTGAGCAAACATATGCGCTACAACTTTCCCACCTAGAACCGCATCCGCGGGTTTCGCTCGAGGCACCGATCGCGCAGGGTCCTGCAGGCTTCGTTCATCGCATCCAGATTCTCTTCGCAATGCTCGGAGAGGATCTCTTCGCCGCAGCGCAGATGGCAGGACCATGACTCGACGCGGATCATGAGCCAGCGCATGCGCCGCTCGCGGAACTGGTCCAGCAACCACAGCGAAATCCCGGGGCCGAAATATCCGGAAATCAGAAGCGGCCCGGGAATGTCTCCCGGAATGCGGTCTTCCGGAAACGGAAAGACGCGGGGAAAGTCAAGCGGAAACGGCCCATTGGACGCCCAGATACCCAACTCGATTCGCTGGAGGATTTCACCTGGTACTCCCTCCGTTTCGCCTTGCATGTAGCGGACGACGTGGGCGAGCTCTTCCCTATCCAATTTCATAGTGCGCTCCCAGTGCGGTAGCCAGCTTCTCCAGATCGTCAAGCGTGACGTTCAGAAATGGTGCCTGTTTCGATGCGTCGATGTCGCCGCGCGACACGACACCCATGACGGCGTTGCCGGCAAAGCTGGAGTACGCCTTGTCGCGAAATGTACTGGCCGCCGTGATGGCCGCCATGATCTCGAGGTTTCCGTAGGTGTGGTCTCTGCGCTCCGCCGTTTCGGGAAATTTCCTGATCACGGTGCGGAGCGCAGATATCAGGGTCGCGGCGTCTCGCTTCTCTTCCTCGATCAACGCTTCGGCTTGCTGTTTCGCTTCCAATCGCCTCGCGTTCCAGACTTCGTAGACGAAGCCGAAGATACCGATGGCGATGAGGGACACCGCGACGAGGGTGACTGGAAGCTCTGGATTCTCCTTCGGCAGGATCGGGATCATCGGCAACAGATACAGCAGCAGATCGACCCAGGTCAGGGTCAGCATGCCAACGCCGAGCGTTACCAGCAGGATGAAGAATCGCCGCAGCGCGGTCGCTTTCAGGAAAGCGAAAACCTGCTTGGCGATGGCGACGGTCCCGTTCCTGTCCATGGCGCTCCCTCGTTCCCCGCGTTCGATAGTAGGGGGACCAACGAACCGGATGCAATCCGGCCGCCTGTTCGGCGCGGGATTTTCCGTTCGCCGTTTGTCTACACCGACAACGCCACGGAGAAGAACCCGGCCCCGAGCCAAATCAGAAGGAACAGAACGGCGGCGGGCAATACCAGCACACGGAAGAACGCGCCGAGGGCGAGCACCGCCGCGAGTGCAAGCGTGGTCATCCAGAACAGCGTGCGGGTTCCTCCCCAGACCAGCAGATGCGGGGGACCAACGAGCGACGCATTGAAGATTGAGCCGCCCGGCAACCAGTCCGGTCTATACAGCGCCACCCAGCACAGACCCGCATAGGCCAGTACCAGACCGGCCAGTACGCAGGCACCCAGCACATGCGGCGATAGACCGGCCCAGCGTTCTCCTTGAGCAGACCGCATGCTTCGCTCCTTCCGTCATCCTTCCAATGGCTGATCAGCAGCATGCCACGCCCTACAGTCTTCTGTGGGCCATCTCCGACGGCAAAGCCGCATGGCTACCGTAGGCGATCCGACAAGCGCAGCCTGGAGCCGTTGCGGCTGACAATCCGTTCCTCGCAGCCTCCACCCCATCACCCCAACGCCTGCACCCGCTTCCACTCACGCGGCGCCAGCCCCACATGCGCCTTGAAGGCGCGCGACAGCGCGGCTTCGCTGCCATAGCCGACGTCGGCGGCCACCACCTTCAGCGGGCGATCCTGGCGCAGGGCCTGTTGGGCCAGGCTGACCCGCCAGCCCTGCAGGTACTGGCCGGGGGTGATGCCCAGCGTTTCGCGGAAGGCGCCGGCGAACACGCTGCGCGACATGCCGGCGGTCGCGGCCAGATCGTCCAGCGTCCATTCCCGGGCCGGCGACTCGTGCATGGCCACCAGGGCGTGGCGCAGTCGCGGGTGCGACATGCCGGCCAGCATGCCGCCGCGCACTTCGCCGCGTTCCATCAGCTGGCGCAGGATGAGCACCATCAGCGCCTCGAACAGGCGGTTGACCAAGGCATGGCGTCCGCAACGCTGTGCGAACGCCTCGTCGAACAGCAGATCCAGCACCGGCGGGGCGCCGTCGATCGCGTCGAGCGGCAGGCAGATAAATTCCGGCAGCGAGGCGGCGATGGGATTGCTCGCGCCGCCGTCGAACCGCACGTTGGCGCAGGTCATGTCCGCGCCGCGCACCGGATCGGTGACGAAGCGGTGCGACATCGGCCGTGGGTACAGCAGCAGGCTGGGCACCTCCACGCAGTGCAAGGCATTGCCGTGGAAGACCTCCACCGCGCCGTGCCTGATCAGGTGCAGCTGGCCCAGGCCGGCCTCGGCCTCCAGCAGGTTGACGCCACACAGGGCGCCGGCCTGGAACACCTGCGCGGTGACGGAGAAGCGCTCCAGCAGGGCGGCGAGTCGGTCGGACATCAGGACGCTCGGTCAAATTTTAAGGACGGTACGTAGCCAATCGTATCGCCCCGGCGCGCAAAGTACACCTCGCCCACCGGCACGGCCCCCGCGCCGCCCACCACCCTCCATCCAAGGATTCCACCCATGAACACGCTCACCCGCTCCGTCGCCGTCGCCCTGCTCGCCTTCGCCGCCCAGACCGGCGCCACCGCCCAGGCCGCCCAGTCCCCGCAGGCGCCCACCGCCCTGGGCGCCACCGTCAGCGGCAGCTACGTCACCACCCGCGACGGCGTGCAGCTGTACTACAAGGACTGGGGCCCGAAGGACGGCCCGGTCGTCACCTTCAGCCACGGCTGGCCGCTCAGCTCGGACAGCTGGGAATCGCAGATGCTGTTCCTGGCTTCCAAGGGTTACCGCGTGGTCGCCCACGACCGTCGCGGCCACGGTCGCTCCAGCCAGCCGTGGGACGGCAACGACATGGACCACTACGCCGACGACCTGGCCGCGGTCATCGAAGCGCTGGACCTGAAGGACGTCACCCTGGTCGGGTTCTCCACCGGCGGCGGCGAGGTGGCCCGCTACATCGGCCGCCACGGTACCGCGCGGGTCAAGAAGGCCGTGCTGGTCAGCGCCGTGCCGCCGCTGATGCTCAAGACCGCCGACAACCCGGGCGGCCTGCCGATCGAAGTGTTCGACGGCCTGCGCAAGGGCTCGCTGGACAACCGCGCGCAGCTGTACACCGATATCGCCTCCGGCCCCTTCTTCAACTTCAACCGTCCGGGCCAGAAGCCGAACGCCGCGCTGATCCAGTCGTTCGTCGCCCAGGGCCTGCAGGCCGGCCACAAGAACACGTATGACTCCATCGCCGCGTTCTCCGCCACCGACTTCCGCGCCGACCTGAAGAAGTTCGACGTGCCCACCCTGGTGATCCACGGCGACGACGATCAGATCGTCCCCATCGACGTCTCGGGCAAGGCCTCGGCCGCGCTGATCAAGGGCGCACAGCTCATCGTCTACAAGGGCGCCCCGCACGGCCTGGCGGACACCCACAAGGATCGCCTCAACCAGGATCTGCTGGACTTCCTGAGCAAGTAAGCCAGCCGCATGGCAACGGGCCCGGACAGTGATGTCCGGGCCCGTTGTTTTTATGGGTGGTGATATCGGGTTCGGTCAGCGATGTCGCGCCGGCATGGCGTCAACCGTCAACCGCGCGTGCGCCGGCTCACCAGCAACACGCCACGCCCGACCGTCACCTGCAAATCGTCACCAACCGCGAAGCCGCATTGCTCCAACCAGCGGCCGGACAGGCGCAGCTTGGGCACGGGGCGGCTGACGACCTGCTCGTCGTGGTGTTCGTCGTAGTACTGGAAGCCCATCGTGCAGCGGTGCGGGATGCGGAAGCGGCGGCGCTGCGGGCGTGGAGGCTTTGCGGGCGGCAGCGGTTCGGGTTGCGCGGTTTCCGTGCCGGGCGGATCTTCCGCGATGGTCCAGACGCAGCGGGCGCGGCGGGGTTTGCGGGAAGACTTGGGCGCGGCAGTGCGCGCCGGTGACTTGCGACGGGTCATGTGGGATTCCTCGGTTTGTCTGGAATCCGTCGCCTCGCTGCTAAACGAGGTGACGGACGGTACGCGGTTAGCAGACCGGACCGAGGACCGGCAGACCTTGCGGTCTCCGCGCACCGCCCGCCATGTAACGGGCATGCATCCATGCGCCGAAGACCGGCATGAAAAAAGCGCCGGTCATCGGTCGATGGGCGCTGGTGCGCCTCGGTGATTCGGGCTGCTAAACCCGGCTGCCGGATTCAGGGCAGCGGGGGAATGGTGCTATGGAGTGAGTGTGACGTCAAATGAATTTGCGAGGTTTCAGAAGGATAAGAGCGATCAACCCTAAGCGGACATTTGGCTACTAGTTGGGGCAATCGCTACACGAATATCAAGCTGTGCTGGCGCTAAATGTAGAACTTGAAAGGCAACATGGGTTCGGAATAGATAGGGGCGGAGACGAGAATGTCGCCTATAGCGTTAGCAAAGCGGATAGTGACTGGCGAACGATCATTGAAGAGGCAAGTGTTAAAGTTGATCTTGCTCAGCGCAAGAACGTCGCCCATGACTGTCTGGATTGATGCATCTCCACGGCGCACGTTGATCCTTAGCGGATTAGGTGTATCCGGCCCCATATACGTGTCCATTCTTGGGACGTAACCGGATGTCCACAAAAACCCCGAACGGTTGCCGGTTATTAAGGCAGTGCCTCTGATAACCGGATATTCGCCGGGCCGGAAGAGCTTCAGTTCATCCCATGCATCGGCAATCTGTACCCCAACGGGGTTTGTTACCGCGCTGCACGCACTAGAAAAACCCTCCCATTCTTCGTCGCTGAATCTTGACTGCGCATGGATGAAAAGCTCTGCAGGATCACGTCCATGCCGTGTGCGATACTCGGTGATTACCGTTGTCGCCAGCCGATGAGCGGCATCGGCATCAAGATGATACTGCCTGTTCTCGGGGTTGTACCAAGGCCCTAGCGCGCCACGGAAAACGACACCTTCGCCATCTGATAAGAACATCTGCGCTGCGCAACAAGCGTGACGGACATCCTCACCTTGAGGTTGCTGCTTATAGACCAAGCCGACATAGCAGACGCCAGGCCGTATATTTGCCAGTTGCCAAGGTCGTCCGCCGCTCTTGTAGTACGAGCCAGTAGATAATTTCCAAGCAACAGTTGCGGGATCTTCCAGTCGGCGCCTTGGGATGTCCGTTCCTTCCTTCACAAAGCGATGTGGTGCAAGAGTCGTCTCACGAACGATCTGTGTCACGATCTTGTGGTCAAGCAAGCGGGCCTTCAGCTGGCGACGGAAGTTCTTGGCGTACTGGTAGACCTCGGCCTGCTTTTCTTGATCGCCGAATAGTGTCGGCTGAACTGCCAAGGTGGCCGCAGCCTTCTCTCCTATAGTGACATTGCCTTGAACTCGCTCCGCCTTTGTTACATTCGATTGCGGCCGGCCCAATTCATATACGAACTCCGGAATAACCACATACCAAAAGCTGGGTGGGTCTTCTGACCTTTTTGTTTCTGCGATAAGTCGCTCGACAAAAACGTCGACAAGCTCTTTCACCGCTTCAAACCTGTTGCCAATGCGCGCTTTCCGATAGAGGTCATCTTCGTCGATATCAGTAATTGCATGGGACGGCGATTTCGTCCATTGCGAGTGAAAAGCCTCGGAGAATCCCGGAAAGGGAACATGCTGCGGGGCGTTTTCCTTTGACGCACGCCCCCGTGGCGGAACGTCAATGAAGGCGGAAACTTTGGCCGCCCACTCCTGAAAGCACTCCAGCGACTTCTTCGTCCCTATGAATCCATATCGAATCTTGCGCGGCGAACTATCCGCGTCGACTGGTCCGAATAGATAGAGGCCATCTCGCGGGTACTCTATCTGCTGACCGAACCGGAATTCTAGCGTGGGTTCAGCTATGTGGATGAGCCGCGGCCTCGTGGGATCCTGCTTAATCGTCTTCATTGAATTCCTCATCCCAGTAATCTAGCTCCACATCGGGATCATCTTCGTCCAACTCGACATCACCCGCGTCAACTACGCCAACAGGCGACGTAAAGCAAACCGGCGGTAGCGACGCAATCAAGTCGAAATCTGGGGAGACAGGAAAAGCTATTTCGCTCCTCCCATCAGACACCCACCACAAATAGGCAAGCTGCATGTCTCGCCAGCGCGCATTTCGCCAGCCCTTTGCAAACGATCGCCGAAGCCGATGCATCTTCTTCGGGTCGTCGATAGCGTCCAGGCCATTAGTCGAGAAAATGAGTCTGGCCGATATGCGGAAGTGATGCTTGGGCGCGTCACGAATCTGTCCATTCATAGCGTAATGCCAGAACATGCGACGCTTCTCTGACTGACCCATAATTTGGCGCGATCCTTGGAGCTCGTTCCATGCAAAGCTGACTTGAGTCTTCGGAGCGGTCTTTATATCTCCCCACCATGAATGCCTACCCTTTGCATCTTCAAAGAATGCAAGGCCTCGCCGTTGCATGTAGAGATCGAACGCCTGATTTCCAAGGTCGGCGAAAATTCGGTTGGCCTCAAACCATTCAACGCCTAGCTCACTCCATCCGTCACTCAAAAAAGTGTCAAGACTTAGCTTTGCTTTAATTTTTGCGGGAACGGAAGGCGATATTTCACCGACCGTATTCGGCATAGTAAAAGTCAATACACCGCCTCGAAACGGCACTATGGGCCATCCACCCAAAGTGCGCGCTTGGAATTTTTCGAGGGGAAATCCGGCAGGCGGCTCACAGTAGTAGACCGTCAACGGCATTGAGCGGAAGTGTAACCAATTTGAGATAAGCCGTTCACTGCGCTTGATAAGACGTGCCGCACCAGTTGTTTGGTTTGATAACCATTGATCCATCTTTCGATTTGGTTCGCGGGAAATTGCATGATTCTCAGCTAACAGGTCTCTAAGCTCAGCGAACCCGGCAGCCCATCCTTGAGAGAAATTTATCCACTGCGCGTGTGCGATTTGAAAGCTTGCCTCATACGGTTGCAGGCGCAGAGGAATAATGAATTCAGCATCTCCAATGCTCTTTCCAACCTGAGATCCAATAGTTATTTCATTGCGAACGCCTTGTTTTGCCAAGCCAATTGGAGTGCAAACTAGAAGCATCTTGATTGCGCGATGTCGCAAGGCTTCCTCAAGCCTTCGCTCCCAATCCATTCCACCGCGAAACTCCAAAAGATCTGCCCATACTTCATAACCCAACGCTGTCAACTTCGCACCCAGCCAGCGCACAAACGCGTTGTCTTCCGGATTCGCATGAGAAATGAAAAGAGAGGTTCTAGGAATAGGTGTGTCCATGTGCCCGAGCCTAAGCATTAAGATCCATTTGCGCTAAAGAGCGTGGCGGATGTTGTTTTGCGTCATGATGCTGGCAAATTTATCGCTCGGTTGATATTGGACTAAGTGATCAGTTCTAGGACCAGTTATCTCACCGATTGCGACAATTCATCCGCCCGGTGATGGGCCATCAGCCCATACATCTCCCGCACCACATTGACCGGCACGCGCTGGCGTCGCCATTGCTTGCACTGCACCAGGATGCGTCGGCCATCGCGACGCAGAATCAGATCGATGCCGCCGTCGGCGTCGCCCAGGCCGGTTTCCTCGACGCTGCAGCCGCGACGGCGGAAGGCTTCGCCGACCAGCCGTTCGAAGTCGCGCCAGCCCAGTGCGGCGACGTTTTCCAGACCGGTGCGGGTATCCAGCAGCTGGCGGGTGCGCCGCGCCCTGAAAAATGAGGCAAGCGCGCCGATGGCGCACAGGGCAAGGAACAGCCAGGTGAGCAACCCGAAAGGATTGGACGCACCGGCGAACGCCTGCGCGAAAGGCCGGCCCTGACGGGCGAACCACATCGGTACGGCGTGAGCGAGCGCGAGATAGCCCAGCGCACCGATCACCAGGCCGACCGACCAAGGCAGGCCGGCCAGCACGTCGATGAGATTGCGTTTACCACGTCCCATGTGGCCTTCCCCATTACCCCGAGGCGGACCATAGCGCGAATCAGTGCGCTATTGAAGGGTGCAGCCGCGCCGTTTATCGGGTGACGTGCCGCCTTCGCTGGTATCGGTCCGGTTGTTTGAAGAGACGCCTTGAATTACCGGATGCCCAACCGCACCAATGTCTGGGAAAGGGAAAGCTGATTGCAGCCGCAGTCGTAAAGCCTACCGTTGGCGTCCAGATTTCCCAGCTCGAAACCTTCTTCGACGTCCTCGAAATAGAGAAGCCCATTGGGAAGATGGGCCACGACCAGCACATGCTCCAGTCCATATCGACGCTGGAACGGCACCGCATAGGGCACTACTCGATAGGTGTCGAAATACGTCCGTTGGGCTTGTGAACACTCATTGAGCTGACTGGTCACGAGCGCTTCCAGTTCGTTGACGGACATCGGCTCCCAGGATTTCAGACTGAACTCCTTTACGCGGACAGAGACAATATAGACATCACTCGAGCAGGATCTATTGGTCCCGTCGTGCTGTCGGGAACGTTCCAAGAACCGAACTACCCCTTGATACGGTAGGCGAATACGCCACTTCGGACAGGGGTATAAGTGGGGTCGGTTCCAGCCCGCGGCGCAAAGTCAGGATTTCGGGGTACGAAAAGTCCGCGCTCGTCGGCGAAGGACGATGAGATGACTAAGTAGAGCCCCTCATTCGTAACGTATACCCGAGTGGGTTCCAGATCGGAAAGTGGAGACGACCAACTATCCGGTGAAAGCTCGCCCTTTCCAGCGGTCTTCAATATTTTTGAAGCGTCCTGGGCAAATGCCACCCGTTCTTCTTCATTGGGCGCGGAACCGCACCCCGTCAAGGTGGCGACAACGAAGAGAAACGGAATCAATGCGGTCTTCATGCAGGCAAACCCCCATTGTGCGGGGAGAGTATAGCCGCATGCTGTTCGGACCAGCGCCGTCATTCACACGTGCATACGGGGGCCGCGCGCCGCTTTGTCCAAACGCTTCACGGACTCCCTCAGTCAAGGCCGCTTCGCGGCTTCCTGTTCCTCCAACGCGTCCTCGAACGCCGCCTTGAAGTCCGCCACCAATGTGGAAAGCAGGCCGTGTTCGACAAACGCATCCGCTTTCCCCGCATCGCGCTTGGCCGCCCGCTCCAGCACATCCGCCATCTCCGGGTGGCTGGTCAGCACGATGTCCGCGCGCATTGCGGCGAGTTTGGCGAAGGTGGCGCGGTAGTCGTCGGCGATGCCGGGATAGGCCTTGTTGCCGACCAGGGTGTTGCCGGCCACGGTGATGCTGCACAGGAACAGCACCCGGCGCGGGGTGCCGCGGTCGTCCACGGTCATGCTCCAGCTGGTGCAGCCGCGGGTGTGGCCGGGGGTGAGGTGGGCGGTCAGTTCGACTTCGCCCAAGCGGACGGTCTGGCCGTCCTGGATGACCTCGTCCACCGGGATGGGATCGAAGGGCATGACGCCGTAGTTGTTGTCGCCCTCGTTCCTGCCGTTCTCCAGTGCCCAGCGGTCGCCTTCGCTGGCGAGGAAGCGCGCGCCGGTGTCCCGCTTGAGCTGCGCCATCGCGCCGACGTGGTCGGCATGGGCGTGGTCGCTGAGCAGCAGCTTCACTTCGCGCAGCGGCACGCCCAGGCTTTCGATGTTGCGCTCGATCTGGCCGGCGTTCTGCGCCAGCGTGGCGTCGATCAGGATGGCGCCGTCACGGGTGGTGATGAGGTAGGCGGCCAGCCCCTGGGTGCCGACGTAGTGGACATTGCCGGCGATGCGGAAGGGTTTGACCGGCGCGGACCATTCCGGCGGATCCTGCGCCAGGACCGGCGGCGCCGTGACGGCCGCGATGACCAGCGTGAAAACCCGAAGCGCCGAACGAAACCCATCAACTGCGTTCATGCCACTGCCATCCTCTGTCTGGAAGGACGAGGACATTGCCCGGGCAAGCTTCGGCGCACAAATGACCAAAACTTGTGCGACGCATGAGTTGTTCTAATGGTGTGGCGGAGGAGTGGGTGGCGATTTTTGGGGGCTTGTTTTGTTCCGCATGCGTCTTGTGGGAGCGACGTGAGTTGCGATGGGGGTTGGGGGAAGGCTTCGCGACTTACGTCGCTTCTACGGGTGCTTGCTTCTGCGGCGGCCTTGTTCCTGTTCATGAGAGGCGGGAGCGGCCTGTTGGCATGACTTTCAGCCTTTTCTGTAGTCATGGCGCTGCTATAGTTCCGCCCATCCACGGGCGCGGTGCCCGTCATGAAATGGAAGGGAGTTTGTCATGGGTCTTGTACAGGCGGTGACGGGAGCGGTCGGTGGCGTGCTGGCGGACCAGTGGAAGGACTTCTACACCGTGCCGGAAGGCCTGCCGGCGACGGCGGCGCTGTTCGCGGCGGTGCCGCGCGGGACCAATGCGGGGCGGGGTTCCAACACCCGTGGCTCCTCCAACATCATCACCAACGGCTCGAAGATTGTCGTGCCCGAGGGTTACGGGCTGCTGCTGATGCAGGACGGCGCGGTGACCGGGTTCGTCGCCGAGCCGGGCGGCTACGAGTGGCGCTCGGACGACGTGAACTCGCAGTCCATCTTTGCCGGCGACGGCCTGGTCAGTCCGTTGATCAAGCAGAGCTGGGAGCGCTTCAAGTTCGGCGGCCAGCCGGGTTCGCAGCAGGCGGCGTTCTTCGTGTCGTTGAAGGAGCTGCCGGACAACCGCTTCGGCACCCAGTCGGAAATCTATTGGGACGACGGCTTCCTCAATACCCAGGTGGGCGCGGTGACGCGTGGTTCCTACACGCTGAAGATCGTCGACCCCATCCTGTTCGTGAAGAACTTCGTGCCGGCGCGCTACCTGCAGCCGGGCGAGGTGTTCGATTTCACCGACATGGACAACGCCGCCGCCAGTCAGTTGTTCAACGAGGTGGTGGGTTCGCTGGCGCCGGCTTTCAGCCTGTATACGAACGATCCGGCCAAGGGCAATCGCATCACCAAGCTGCAGCAGGATTCGCTGGGCTTTGCGAAGAGCCTGTCCGAGGCGGTGGAGCAGGGCTACCAGTGGAATTCGGATCGCGGGCTGGCCATCGTCAAGACCGCGGTCGTGTCGATCGAGTACGACGCGAACACCCGCGAGCTGCTGAAGACCGTGCAGCGCGCCGACGCGCTGTCGGGCGGACGCGGCAATTCCAACCTGCAAGCGAGCGTGGCGCAGGGCATCCAGTCGGCCGGCGAGAACGGCGGCGCCGCCGGGCTGGTTGGACTGGGCATGGCGACCGGCATGGTCGGCGGCGTCGGCAGCCTGCAGCAGCCGGTGGCCCCGGCCACGCCGGCGGCGGAAGATCCGGTCGCCCGGCTGAAGAAGGCCAAGGAAATGCTGGACCTGGGCCTCATCACCCAGGCCGACTACGACGCGCTCAAGGCCAAGGCGCTGGGCCTGTAAGCACGCGGGACGCAGCACGACCATGTCCGACCCCAAGACCCCGCCGCCGTTGCCGGCGGCGCCCGTGACCGGCCCCGGCTCGCCACGCGACGTGCCGCCCCTGCCCGGCCAGTTTCCGGTCGATCCGGCCAGCTTGCCCGGCGCAATCCGCGAAGAACTGGAGGCGCCGGATCCGGTGGCGCTGGACACGGCGTCGGCCGAGCTCCGCGACGGCCTGAACCGCTGCCCGAAGTGCGGCGCCACCGATGTCCGGCTCAAGCTCGGCACCGACCTGCTGGTCTGCCAGTACTGCCGCCACGAGTGGCACGGCGCGCGGGTGGAGGAAGCGTTCGGGCTGGGCGAAGGCATCGACCGGCTGCGCGGCACCGTCATCGCCTCGGGCGCGCGCGACATCGACGCCGGCGCGGCCAGCCTGATGAGCTTCAAATGCACCGGCTGCGGCGCCGAGGTCACCGTCAACACCGAGAGTACGATGACGGCGCGCTGCCACTGGTGCCGCCATGTGTTCGGCGTCAACGAGCAGGTCGCCAACGGCGCGGTGCCCGACGCGGTGCTGCCGTTCCATATCGGCAAGGAGGATGCGGTGGCGCGCATCCGCCAGTTCGTGGACAAGCGGCAGCTGTTCGCGCTGAAGGCATTCAAGGAACAGTTCACCCCGGAGAACGTGGTCGGCGTCTACCTGCCCTACATGATCGTCGACGGCAACGCGAGCGCCGCCGTGATCGGCAAGGGCGAGATCAAGACCCGCGAATACACGCGCGGCTCCGGCAACAACCGCAAGACCTATTACGACGCCGACGTGTACCAGGTGAAGCGGGCGGTGGATTTCACCGTGGACGACCTGCCGCTGGAATCGTCCTCCGAGCGCGGCAACCTGGATACCCGGGTCAACACCAACAACATCATCAACACCATCCTGCCGTTCGACACCAAGAACGCGTTGAAATGGAATGCCTCCTACCTGCTGGGTTTCAGCTCGGAGAAGCGCAACCTTGACGTGGAACGGATGCGGCCACGCCTGGAAGACCAGCTGCTGTCGATCGCGCGGGCCCAGGTCGAAGACTCGGTGGAGCGCTATGACCGCGGCGTGCGCTGGGAACGCGAGCAACTGGAAGTCCACGGCACCCGCTGGGTGTCGATGTACCTGCCGGTGTGGCTCTACTCCTACCACCAGCCCGGCAGCAACGGCGGCATGCTGCACTACATCGCGGTGAACGGCCGTACCGGTGAAACCATGGGCAGCGTGCCGGTGCAGCAGTGGAAGCTGCTGCTGGCCGCGCTCACCACCGGCACGATCATCGAATCCCTTGTCCTTTGGTTCCTGGTGGTGGGCTCATGAGCGATGACGGTGGACTCTGGCTGCTGGCGGCCGGCCCGGTCGGCGCGACGGCGCTCTATTGGGCCCTGTATCGGTATTACCGCAACACCGACAAGTCGCACGCGTTCGAACGCGAAACCACGGTCGAGGCCAAGCCGGTGACCGGCTCGGACACCAAGGTGGATACCGTCACCGGCACGCGCGAGACCCGCATCAGCGGCGACAACGTGCATGACTATCGGGCGCGGGTGCAGCGGGATGGTGGGTAGGTACCGATCGCCCTGCTATGCCTGCCGGGAATCAGACGACGGATTACCAACGGCATTACCTTCTCGCATGGGCTTACGGCTTGATATGGTGCGTCGCTTCAATCACCGCCGGGAACCCCTTCTCCGCGAATGATTCCGGCGGTGGCGGCCCTTTTATTCGTGTCATACCTTCCGCGTAGCACCGCGTGTATTCATTCCGGTCCTTCTCCGCCACCGTGACATGGGTGACGCTGCCCGTGGCGTCGATATCGAACACCAGCGTGAAGATCTCTGCTTCGCCTTTCCTGCCCAGACGGGAACAGTCACTGTATATTTTTTCGAAGGCCGCGTTCGTTTCGGGCATGTATCGCATCAGGTAGTCGCGTCCGGCAGGCGATGAGCGCTCGACCTTCCTTGCGCGCGCGACACGTTCGTCGAAGTCATCCCCCGCATGCGCCACTCCCGTGGACAAAAGCAGTGTCAGGAGAAATGCAGACTTGAGCATCGGAAGCTCGCGGTTGCCAGGCTTTCATCAGCCTAGCGGGCACGCCGCTCTCCGGTCAATCGCTGCTTCGGCAGGCGGCGCGGCTCTCGGGATTCACGGCTAAAGGGCCTCGAACGCCATCTCTTGTCGCGCCCAGTAGGCGAATGCATCCGACCGCCTTGTCAGGGCACTTCCCCCTCGCCTGCTTTCGGCGCGAATCGGCCCGTCCTGGTGTAGTACTCCAGCATGTATCTGTCGACCGCATGCACACCTGCCTTGCCCCAGGTATCACCGACCTTGGGCATGAAGTACACGAACTTCTCGTCTTCGCCCAAGCGGTACACCTTGGAGTTCATGGCCTCCCGATCATATGGATAGTCCATCTTGATGATCTGCAGGGTCGAAGGGTCCCGGGGAAAGGGTTGGGATACGTCCGCCAGCATGACGTGGATGGCTTCCTGCAGCGCGAGGTCAACGGTGCGGCGCAGCTCCGCGCCTCCGTCGGCCGACCAGCCACCGTCACCCTCCATTGGCCGGGCCGGTCCCCACGACGCGAAGTAGTTCGTCTGCCAGGTCGCGTGATGGATCCCCGCCGGGACCAGGCCGGCCTTGAGCCACACATAGGGCCGTGCGTATGCCTGGTCGTGGGTGAAGTTGAGGATCACCGTCACCCACACCTGCAGGCGCGATGCCCCATCGGGCGCGAACGTATTCACCGATCCCGGCGACATCTGCGCGAGTCGGGTCTGGGTGATTTCGCGCGCACGATCATTCAACTGGAAATGCAGGGCGACCTCCGGGTTGTTCTTCAGCAGGCGCTTGCTCGCCACATTGCTCCGCGCCGTGTCGATGAGCGCACCCAGAAGACCGCCCACCAGCACCGAGCCAGCAGAGTAATGGTCGCCCGCCACGATGAGTTGGCTGTCCGGCACGCGCACCGTATCCGCCGGAAGTTGCATCGCGCCCATGGGTTCGTCGACATACTCGATCTGCACCGAGGTGAGCATTTTGATGGCGGGCTTCGATTTGCCACCGAAACCCACCAACCCTAGCGCCGCGACGACCACGATCATGCTCAGCCAACGTCGTGCCTGCATCCTTGTCCCCTCGATTTCGCTACCCCATAGCCGGTTCCCTAAACCAGCGGGCTAACGATATCGCGGCCCCGCTCGGGGCGCCATCCGATTCGAAAACCCGCATCAACAGCCTGTCGATCCCTGACCCCGCTGTTCGTCTATCCAGGAAAGGCCGGGCATTCGACCCCGACGAACCCGACGTAATCGCGCCATCCGCCCCAAGGAGTCCTCCCATGTACCCCACCATCACCGCCTTTGAAACCTCGCCGGATCGCGGCCAGGGCCTGGCCCGCGACATGCGCGTGCGCTGGGCGCTGGAAGAAGTCGGCCAGCCCTACGAGGTGCGGCTGCTCTCCTTCAAGGAGATGAAGGAACCGGCCTATCTGGCCTTGCAGCCGTTCGGGCAGATCCCGACCTATCGGGAAGGCGAACTGGTGCTGTTCGATTCGGGCGCCATCGTGTTCCACATCGCCGAGCGCCACGCCGGTCTGTTGCCGTCCGACACGAATGCCCGCGCGCGGGCGATCACCTGGATGTTCACGGCGGTCAGCACGATGGAGCCACCGGTGGTCGAGCACGGCATGATGAAGATCGCGGAGAGCGGCGAGCCCTGGTTCGAACCGCGCATGGCCCTGCTCGAGCCACGCGTGCACGCACGTCTTGCCCAGTTGTCCGCGCACCTGGACGACGCCAACTGGCTGGACGGCGCCTTCAGCGCCGCTGATCTGCTGATGATCTCGGTGCTGCAGCGGCTGCGGAGTTCGAAGCTGGTGGACGGGTATCCGAACCTGGCCGCCTACGTGGCACGTGGCGAAGCGCGGCCTGCATATCAGCGCGCGTTTGCCGCGCAGCTGGCCGTGTTCGAGGCGTCGCAGGCGAGGTGAAGGGCGCCGCGTCTTGCCCGCGGGTTTTCATGTCGGGGTCCTGTTCGTCGAAGGGTTTGAATCCAGCTCGCTCAAGTGGAGCAGATGCTGTATCGCGGGATGCCGGGTTCCACGCTCAGCACCGATGCGGAACGACATTGGAAGGCGCAATCCAGACCGTAGGCAGCTTCGAAGTTCACGGCCAGGCGGTCGCCGTCGATGGCCTCAATCCGCAGCCTGTTTATCGCGTTCTGGTGGTTGAAGCCATCCAGCTCCAGGGCCTCGACTCTCTCGAACAGCATCGTCACCAGTGAATGGTCGGTAGTGACGTATCGGCCCCTATCATCGATTTCGGAAGTCACCCGAAAAGCATGGATCTTGACCCGGGCGCTCGGGAATGCGCTGGACTCGCCAGCCCGCATGAGTGACAGCTCGACGACTTCGGCGTCATGAAAGTTCGGCCAGTACCCGAAAACGGATGTGACGGCTTCCGAGTTATGGATCTCAATATCCATGGAAAGGTCCTGACGACATGATCTTCTTTTGCAGCTGGTGGTGGTGCGGTCGATTCAAGCCCGCAGTTGCGCGCACCGGGATCAAATGATCATTCCGCAAACAAAGCGCCGGACAGCCACTGCGCCTTGCCACTTCCGATGAGCCAAGCAACGCCTGCCAGGTTCAGGACGACCGTCACCCAGTAGCTGGTCTGGAACGTGGCCTTCGCCGTCTTGTGCCGGAACTGCTGCTGGGCGACGAGACCGCCGGGCCAGCCGCACAACAAATCGATCAGGTGCAGGGTGGACTCGGGGGTGCGGCGATATCCCTTTTCCGCGGCGGCCTTGTCCAGGCAGTACATCATGTACGACACCAGGCTGGCCGCGAGGTAGGCCAGGAAGACGAGGATGGGCGATTTCCCGAGGTAGGTGGCGAGCGCCAGCAGCGAGAAGAAGACCAGCGCCATCGGCCAGGCGGGGAGCCGCACGCTGCTTGCCGGCACCGCGATCTTCTGGCCGGCAAAGCGGACGGTCCTTGCATTCAGGCGGCCCTTCGCGTCCCGCGTGGTTTCGTAGGAAATCAAATCGCCGACAACCGGCTGTCGCGAGCCGCGCTGGAATTGGCTGGCATGGACAAAGGCGCGATCGCCGCCGCCACTGGGAACGACGAACCCGAACCCACGTTCATCATTCCATTCGGTGATGCGTCCTGCGTGCCTCACGAGAAACTCCGTCGTGCCGCCACTTCCCGCCGCCAATCCTAAGGGCGGCTCATTCGGCCGACAAGCCGGCCTTCAATCCACATCGAACGGCGGCTTCTCCCCGGCCCGCAGCGTCAGCACCCGCGCGCCGGTCCGGGTCACCGCCACGGTATGTTCGAACTGCGCCGACAGCTTGCCGTCGCGGGTGTATACGGGCCATTCGTCCGGATGCGAGCGAATCGCTGCCCTGCCCTGGTTGAGCATGGGTTCGATGGTGAAGACCATGCCTGCTTCCAGTTCCAGGCCGGTACCCGGCCTGCCGTAGTGGAGGACCTGCGGGTCCTCATGCATCTCGCGACCGATGCCGTGCCCGCAGTATTCCTTGACCACGCTGTAGCCGTGGGCCCTGGCGTATTGCGCGATGGCGTGGCCGACATCACCCAGGCGCGCGCCGGGGCGCACGGCGGCGATGCCGCGCCACAGGGCCTTGTACGTGGTCGCCACCAGCCGGCGTGCGGGATAGGCCACCTCGCCGATCAGGTAGGTGGTGCTGGAGTCGGCGATGTAACCGTTCTTCTCCAGGGTGATGTCCAGGTTGACGATCTGGCCGCTGCGCAGTACGTCGTCCCGGGACGGCATGCCGTGGCAGACGACATCGTCGATGGAGGCATTAAGCACGTACGGAAATCCGTACTGTCCCCTGCTGGCGGGGCGTGCCTTCAGGTCGTCGACGATCATGCGTTCGACGAGATCATTGATGTCGAGCGTGCTACAGCCTTCCAGCTTCGTCCGGTCCAGCACGTCGAAGACACTTGCCAGCAGCGCACCGGCTTCGGCCATCAACTCGACTTCGGCGGCGCTCTTGATCACGTGCGCGACTGCCGCAGCGGTTGCGGCTTCACCCCGGCGGCACGCAGCTCGCTGGCGACAATCTCCTGGAAACTGAGCTCCGGATTCATTTCGCAGAGCATGCCGACCTTGATCCAGAAGCTGGCCTGGGCATTGATGGAGCGGTTGCTCACGGTGCAGGCGCGCCGCAGCTGGTCGTGCAGATCATCATCGATGTTGACGATGCCCATGAGTGTGCTCGATTGAATAATATACGAATCATATATGGTTCGTATATTCCGTTCAATGGCTCCGAAACAACGTCAGCGCGATGCGCGCAGGTTCACCGATACGGCCCCGGTCCCTGCCAGACCAGTTCGCCCTGCTTGTAGACCCGCAGCATGGTGACGGCCTGGCGGGCGTCGCCGATGGCCTGCATTTCCGGCGAATCCGGATCCAGCGCGCGGCATTTGCCGGAGCCGCGCCGCAATGCGATCTCCAGCGGGCAGACCATGTAGTAGCGCGTGCCCGGCAGGGGAATGGACAGCTCCTTCATGCCCTGCTCGGCCCAGGCGCGCAGACGGGCTTCGCTGAGCACGTCGTAATAAACCAGGTAGCCACCCAGCTCCATGCTGGGTCCGTTGGCGGCGGCATCGCGCCCGCGGCCGTTGCGGATGGCGGGGCTGTTCGACAGGCCTGCGTTCTCGGGGGCCAGGTCCTGGGCGACCAGGCCCGGTGGGCGGCCCGTCCAGGTTTCGGGGCGACGCCGCGCCGAGGAGGACGCGCGGGGAGGCTGCGGCGGGGATTCGCTGGGACGCTCGACGAACTGCGGCACGCGCCGCGTGCTCTGGCTGTCCGAAGGCGTGGCCGACTCGGGCGGCAACGGGTCTTCGGCGCGATCGACCAGGGTGGATTGGAGGCGCGAGGCCGCGGGCGGCGGCGGAATGGGTTCGGGCGGACGCGTCGGGGGCGGGCTCGGCGGTGCTTCCACGGGATTGTCCGACTGATTCGGCTCGCCGATGAAGTCCACCCGCACCCGGCTGCCACCGGCGGCGCTCTGCGGCGTGGTTATCGTGGGCTTGGACGAATACAGCAGGATCAGCACCATCAGCAGATGCAGCAGCGCGCTGAAGATCGCGGCTATCCACGATTGCAGGCGTTCGACCCTGGGGGCTGTCGCCCAGGTCTGCACGCGGGTCAGTTTGCTCATGCCGCCGTGGATGCGTCGGGGGTGCGGGCCTTCATGGACGGGTTCGACAGCAGGCGACGTGGGAAGTGCCGCATCGTAACCCGAGCCGGGCCGGACACGGCTCCCATCGATGGGAATGGCTTGGGATTCAGGCCTCCCGCCAGCGGTTCCCGTCATGACCGATATGCGTACCGGGCTTGTCATCGCTTTCCTGGGGGTGTGGCTGGGTGCTTGCGGCGACGCGCGGGCGGACAACTGCGGAAAAGTCGTCCACGTGGACAATCGCACGAGCCGGCCGGTCGTCGTGGTGATCAAATCCTTTTACGGATCAGGTTTCGGGCGGCCCGGCCCAAACGACTTCGCACCCCAGACCCACTGGCGTCCGGGCACCATGCCATTTGTCAGCGTCCACCAGGTGCCACTTGGGCCGGGAGGGGCTGATAACGTGTTTCTCCGGACCCTGTGCCGCGCTCCCGACCGCAGGCACTGGATCAATGGGTCCTATTCCATCGACGGGGTCGCCAGGGTGTCCGGACAGGAGAATCTGATGGGAGTAAGTGCGAGCATCATCGTCGAACCCGCGAATCAGGAGATATCCGATTAACTCTTGATGCCGTCTGCACGCAAGGGGAAGAACCGGTTCGATGCGCGCTCCATTTCATTCCTTTTTCCAACGCTGGCGGCCTCGACCATGAGCCGGCTCCGCCTTCGGATTAAACCTCTTCCCCAATGCCCGCATCCCACACACAACGATCGCGTACCCGGAAGCCGCCCATGAATGCAGCACGCACGCTTCGCCTGCTTTTCCTGCTCTTCGTCGCCACGCTGTGGATACCGGCCGCGTTCGCCGCCGGCGCGGCGGCATCGGACCCCTACGCTGCCATCCGGGCCGACATCGAGAAGGAAGTCGCCGCCGGCCGGCTGACCGGCATCTCGGTGGCGGTGGTGAAGGACGGCCGGATCCTGTGGGAGCAGGGCTTTGGCTGGGCGGATCGCGCGGCGCGCAGGCCGGCGACGGCGCACACCGCGTTCTCGGTGGCCTCGACCACCAAGCCGTTCACCACCCTGGCCGCGATGATGCTGGCGGCGGAAGGCAAGCTGGCGCTGGATCGCCCGGCGAATGATTACCTGGGTGCGGAGAAGATCGTCGATGCAGGCGGTCCTGCCGACGAGGTCACCGTGCGCCGGCTGGCGACGCATTCGTCGGGCCTGCCGACCATGTTCGCGATGTATCCCGAAGGCGGAGCCGGCCAGCAGCCGACCATTCCGGAACTCGTTCGCGATTACGGCCACCTGGTCGCGCCCGTCGGCGAGCGCTACGAATATTCCAACGTGGCCATGGGCATCCTGGGCGGAATCGTCGCGCGGCAGTCTGGCCAGGAACTCGGCGGGTTCCTGCGCGATCGCATCCTGCTGCCGCTGGGCATGAAGGACAGCTTCTTCGACACCGATCTCTCGCGCCGCGCCGAGATGGCCGTTCGCTACGCCGACGACGGCAAGCCGCTGCCGTTCTACCTGACCGCCACGCCGGGATCCGGCGAGTTGTATGCCAGCGCGCATGACCTGGCTCGCTTCGCGATGCTGCACCTGGGCGGCAAGGGGCTGGATGCCTCCGCGAGGATCCTGGATCAGGCACGCCTGGACGAACTGCATCGCCCGGCCACGCAGGTCGCCCCGCGTTTCCATTACGGGATGGGCTGGGAGATCTATGACGAACCCGGCCAGATCGGCGTGCTGCATCATGGCGGCGGACAGGCCGGCGTGAATGCGGAATTCGTGCTGGTGCCCTCGGCCGAGGCCGCCGTGATCGTGCTCAGCAACCGGCGCGGCGAACACAATTTCATCGACGGCGTACGCGACCGCCTGCTGAAAACGGTGGTGCCCGGCTGGACCACTTTGCCCCGCCCGGCGAACCCGCCGCTGGTGCCGCTTCACCCCCTGAAGGACTACCGCGGCACCTGGCGCGGGACGCTGCTCGCCCAAGGCAAGCGCCTGCCGACCGTGCTGACCATTTCGGATGAGGGCAAAGCCACGATGTCGGTTGGCGACGGTCCGGCCAACCCGATTGCCGATTTCGGCCTGATCGACGGCCTGGTGTCGGGCGAGGTCAAGGGCGACGTCGGCAGCCCCGATACACGCCGCGAAAACCTGGATCAGCTGTCCTTGGCGCTGAAGCTGCGTGGCAATCGGATCGACGGCGAAATCGTCGCCTGGCGCAAGACCTCGGAGAACATGAACATGTTTCCGTACTGGACGGATCTGGAGCGCGTATCGAACGACTGAAACGGCGCCATCGAAGGCGGTGGCGGGGAGCACCGCGGATCATTTCCGCAGGATCTTCTCCATCGCCTTCCCTTTCGCCAGTTCATCGACCAGTTTGTCCAGGTAGCGGATCTTCCGCATGAGGGGATGTTCGACCTCCTTGACCCGGACCCCGCAGACCACACCGGTGATCAGCGATGCACTCGGATTGAACGCGGGCGCGTCGTCGAAGAACGCCTCGATGCTGCTTCCGGCATCGAGCTGCCGCTGCAGTGTTTTTTGATCGTAGCCGGTCAGCCAGTGGATGACCTGGTCCAGCTCCGCCTTCGTACGTCCCTTGGCTTCCGCCTTCCTGACGTACAGCGGATACACGCTCGAGAACTTCATTGCGAAGAGTTTTTCAGGGTGCATGGAAACCTCATTCCCTTGGTTGAGCCCGGCCCAGTCGCCATCCCAATCCCGACCAGCGACTCGCGTGCCGTGCCAGCGCCTCGCGGATCACTGCTTCGTCGCCCGCCACGTGCAGTTCGCGACGGGCGCGGGTGAGGCCGGTATAGACCAGTTCGCGTGAAAGCACGCGGTTGGTGCGCGCGGGAAGCAGCAGCCAGACGGTATCGAACTCCGATCCCTGGGCCTTGTGCACGGTCATGGCGAAGGCGGATTCGTGCGCGGGCAGCGCGGCCGGATGGAAGGCGCGCGGCTGGTGCGGGTCATCGCCGGGGAACCAGGCGGTCAACGCGCCCTGCCCGTCCTTCAGGCAGATGCCGATGTCGCCGTTGAACAGGCGGTGGCGATAACTGTTCTCGGTGACGATGATCGGCTGGCCGTGGAAATGAGGCTGACCGGGCCGTGGCAGGCCCATGCCCTGGCTTTCCAGCAACAGCCGCTCGACGCGCGCATTGAGGGTGCGCGCGCCCTGCGGTCCTTCGCGCACGGCGGTGAGGATGCGCAGGCGGCTGGAAAGGGCGAGCGCCTCGACCGGCGACGCGGCGGCCGCGAGTGCGCGCCAGTGGGCGAGCAATTCGTCCTGCCGGGCCTGCAACGGATCTTCCAGGTTTTCGTGGAAATGTACGTTGGACAACCGACCGGCGCGCAGCAGCGACAGTGCGGTTCCAGCATCGCCTTCGCGGACGGCGGTGGCCAGCGGGGCCAGTTGCAGGGATTGGCTCTGGCGCCAGCCGCGCTGAAGGTGGACGCGGACGGCGGGGAAGGTTTCCCGCGCATCCGACGCGAAACGCGCATCCTTGGCATCCCGGGGCTGCGTGGGCAAGGGGTCCCTGCTTTCGTCGGGACGACCGGATTCCGGTTCACGGTTGCCGTCGATGGCGGCGCCGAGGATGGCGGACAGGACGTCACCGGCTTCCACCGAAGGCAGCTGATCCGGATCGCCGAGCAACACCAGTCGCGTGCCGTCGGCGATGGCGTCGACCAGCTTGGCCATCAATGGCAGGTCGATCATCGAGGCTTCGTCGACGACCACGATGTCGAACGGCAATGGATGGTCGGCGTGGTGGCGGAAGCGCGGCGAATCCGGGACGGTGCCGAGCAGGCGATGCAGGGTGGTGCCGGTGGTGGGCAGGGCGGCGAGCAGATCGGCGTCGATGCCGACGGCGGCCAGCGCCTGCGTGGCGTGGCGCACGCTCTCGGCCATCCGTTCAGCGGCGCGACCGGTGGGCGCCGCCAGTGCGATGCGCGGCGGCGCACGGCCCGCATCGCGGGCCTGCGCGGCCAGCAGCACCAGCAGGCGCGCGGTGGTGGTGGTCTTGCCGGTGCCGGGGCCGCCGGTGATCAGCAGGAGGGGGTGGAGGAGCGCGAGCGTGGCGGCGAGTGCCTGGTGATCGGGGATCGGGTTGCCCCCATCCGCCCCCGGATCAGGTCTGGGGCAGGCACTCCGAGCCCCTTCCCCCGCAGGCGGGGGAAGGGATGCTTCGGATTTGATGTCAGGTTGTTCATCTGCGAACAGGGGGAGTGTCTGGTTTCGCGCAATCTCGAGCCCTTCCCCCGCGTGCGGGGGAAGGGTTGGGATGGGGGCGCCTGGAAACAATCGAGCAAACAAGGGTTCAAGCGCGGACACGTCTCTCCCCTCATCGATCTGCTGCGCCGCGATGCGCCGCAATCCCAGCGCCAGCTGCCGCTCGTATTCCCGATAACGGCGCAGATAGAGCAGTCCCTGCTCCAGCACCAGCGGCGCATGCGCGTCGGAGGCTTCATCCGCGCCGTCCGGACGGGCGACCCAGCGCGAGGCCATCAGTTGCGCGCGCCAGCTGTCGGCATCCGGCCAGGCACACTCGGCTTCGGTGTCGAGCAACGCCCGCGGCTGGCTGAGCAGCAGGCCGGCATGCCCCTTCGAGACGGCGAGCGACGCGAGCGCGGCGGCGGCCAGCACTTCGTCCGGCGTGTCGCGATCCAGGCGGCGCAGGCTCTGGGCGAGCGCGTGGTCGAGCGTGCGCAGGTGGCCCGCCTGCCAGAGAGTGTTCAGGAGACCGGAGGTGCTCATGCGGATTCACCGGCGCGCTTGCCCCCACCCCAATCCTCCCCCGCCTGCGGGGGAGGGGGCGGGTCACGATGGGCGGTTGCCGCATTGCCGGCGAACAGCGCATCCAGGGCGTGGACCAGATCCGGATCAAAACGCTGCGCATGCACGCCGGGCGAAGGCTGCCGGTCCAGATCCAGTCCGCGGCAGAACAGATACCGCACGCCGCCGAAATCACGCGCATAGTCGTAAGCATCGCCCAGGCGGAAACGCAGCCAGCGGTGCAGGGCCAGGGTGTAGATCAGCGCCTGCAGGTCATATTCGCTATGCGCCATCGCCTGCTGCATGGCCATGGCGTCGTAACCGGGCAACTGGTTGGATTTGTAGTCGAGCACGTACCAGCGGCCATCGTGGCGGTAGGTGAGATCGATGAGGCCGGTCATCAGGCCTTCCAGCCGCTGGCGCGCACCGAAGGCGCTGCGCGTGCGCAGCACGCCGTGGCGATGCAGCAGCGCGAGCAGCGCCGGCACCGGGGTGGCGGTCATGGCGAAGTGGAATTCGATTTCCGCGCGGCGCGTGTCCGCGGGCAGGTCGGCCAGGCGCACGCCTTCGGGCAACGCGGTGCCGAGGGTGTGCCCGATCAATGGCACCAGCACCTCCACGCCCGCGGCGACATCGGCCTCGGCATAGCCGCCCTCGCGCAACGCGTCGGCGATGACGAGATCCTGCCCGGGGGGCGCGGGGTCGTCTCGGCGCCAATCGCGCCAGGCGGCGAAGTCCGCATTTTCCAGCGCCGCGTGCATGACCACGCCGAAGCGGCTGCCGGCAAATCGCGGATCGGCCGCGACGGGCAGCGCGGCCACGGTGGCGGGCGCGTCCGGATCCGCGGCCGGGGTCTCGTCGCCGCCACCGGGGTCTGCCTGGGTGGCGGCGGCGAGCGGATCGCCGCCGGCTTCCGCGTGCGCCAGTTGGGTGAAGCTGTAGACCCACCAGTCGGCGGCGACGCGGCGGGTGGCGATGCGCGCGGGCGCGACCGATGCTTCGTGTTCGGGCGACAGGCGTGGCGGCGGCGGTTCGGCCGGACCTTCGACGACATGGATGTCGGCGTGATCGCGCAGCGCGGCGATGCCGGCCAGCAGGGGCGCCAGCCGGCTCTTGTCGATGTCGGTGATGTCGCCGGCCGCGATCCACAGCGCATGCTCGGCACGGGTCAAGCCGACGTAGAGCAGGCGCGCGTCTTCGGCCTCGGCGTTCCTGCGGGCGGTCTCGCCCGCCGCCTTCCAGGCGGGATCGTCCTTGTCGATGCGCCACAGCAGCACGCGCTGGCCATCTTCGTGCAGCACGCGGTAGCGACCGCTGTCCGGGCGGCGGGTGCCGATGCCGGTGAAGGGCAGATACACCAGCGGATACTCCAGGCCCTTGCTCTTGTGCAGGGTAACGATCTGCACCCGGCGCGCGTCCGATTCCAGGCGGAGCAATTGGGTCTCGTCGTCGGGATCGGCGCTGGCGATGCGCGCCTGCAGCCAATCAAGCAAGCCATGCAGGCCGAGCGTGCGCGTGGCGGCTTCCTGCAATTGCTCGCCCAGTTGCAGGTAGTTGGTCATGCGGCGTTCGCCGTCGACCAGTTGCAGCAGGCGCTCGGCCTGTTCGGCGCACAGATCCGACACCAGCGCGAGCGGACCGCTGCGCTGCCAGCGCTCGCGCCAGTGCAGCAGGCGGGCCTGGTGGTGGCGCTGCGCGTCGCCCTCCACTTCCAGCGCGGCGATGGCGGCCGCGTCCTCGCCCAGCAGCACGGTGGACAGCGCGGCGCGCAGGCGGCCGCTGTCGGCCGGTTGCAGCAGCGCCAGCAGCAGGGTGCGCAATTCACCGGCCTCACCGGTGTCGAACAGGCTCTGCTTGCCGGCGGCCACCGCGGGCACGCCGGCGCGCGCCAGCGCTTGTTGCATGCGGGTGGCATCCTTGTGGTTGCGCACCAGCACCGCGATGTCGCCGGGTTGCACGGGACGGCCGTCGATCAGCGCGCGGCCTTCGCGCGCATCGGCGAGCACGCGATGGATATCGGCGACGCAGGCGGCGGTGGCGGCGGCACGTGATCCGTCAGCGGCCAATGGCTGGCCGTCCTCGCCCTGCAGCAGGCGCAGGGTCAGCGCGGGCGCGGGCAACCCATCGCGCAGGTGATCGGCATCGGTGCGCTTGTCGCCGGGCTGCACCGGTTCGAAGCGGATCCCGGGATGGGCGAACGCCTCCTGGCCCGCGGCATCGGCACCGTCGTACAGCGCCTGGGTCGCGCGCAGCACCGCCGGACGCGAGCGGAAATTGTGGGCCAGCCGGGGCGCCTCGTCGGCCACCCGACGGGCGAGCAGGTAGGTGTCCACGTCGCCCCCACGAAAACCGTAGATGGCCTGTTTGGGATCGCCGATGAGGAACAGCGCCGGCACGTCGCCGAGCGTGCGCACCTCTTCCGAATCGCCGAACACGCGCGCGAAAATCCGCCACTGGCGCTCGTCGGTGTCCT
Source organism: Pseudoxanthomonas sp. 68-E7 (assembly GCF_057773145.1). Lineage (NCBI taxonomy): Bacteria > Pseudomonadati > Pseudomonadota > Gammaproteobacteria > Lysobacterales > Lysobacteraceae > Pseudoxanthomonas > Pseudoxanthomonas sp. 68-E7. Next base: position 313,422 of record NZ_JBYMTI010000003.1, read on the forward strand.
GGAACTCGTCCACCAGCGCGACCCGGTACTGCGCGCGCAGCCGCGCCACCAGCGCCTGCCGATCCGGACCTTCCAGCGCCTCGGCGACGCCTTCGATCAGATCGTCGTAGGTCTGCACGCGACGGGTGCGCTTGAGCGCCGCCAGGCGCTGGCGGGCTTCGCCACGCAGGCGATGCAGCAGGCCGATGGCCCGCCCGCGCCGCCATTGCGCGCAACGCTCGAGCGCCTGCAGGTAATCGGCGATCAACGGCTGCAGGGGCGACAGCGGCGTCTTGCCGGCATGCGCCTTGTTGGTCTTGGCGGACAACGCCTCGTGGGTGAGTCGTTCGATGCGTTCGTCCAGCACGATCAGCGGATCCGGCCGCTGGCTCCATTGCTGCAATTGGCGCTGCAACGCGGCCAGCCAGTCGGGCTTGTATGAGGTCTTGTTGAGCACGCCGCCATCGAGCGCCGCCAGCACCGCACCGAAGTAGGCCTCGCCGTGGGCGGCAATGCCGGTCGCCAGCCGATCGCAGGCGCCGGCCAGGCCGGGCGGCGCGTCGTCATCCCGCGTATTCGCCGTGTCCTGCGGATACAGCGGCAACGGCCCGCACAGCGCCGGCAGATCGGCGGCGAGTGCATCAGGACTGTTCCACAGGCGGACCAGCGCGTCGGCATCCACCGCATCGGCCGCGTGCACGCGCCACAGGTCGGCGGCGACCTCGGCGTACAGGTCGCGGGCATTGCCGAGCAGTTCGACGGCATCGAAACCCTGTCCGGTTTCCAGCGCATGTTCGCGCAGCACGCGCGCGCAGAAACCGTGGATGGTGAAGATGGCGGCCAGATCGGTTTCCTCCGCCGCGATGCGCAGGCGGCGGGCGAGCTGGTCGGCGGTTTCCCCGCCGCCGGCAAGATGGCGCTGGAGGATGTGGCGGGTCAGTGCGACTTCGGCATTGTCGCCCTCATTGGCGTCGGTGCCGGCTAGCCGCGCGGCCAGCGACAGGCGCTCGCGGATGCGCTTGCGCAGCTCCTGGGTGGCGGCTTCGGTATAGGTCACCGCCAGCACCTGGCCCATGCGCAGCTGCTGTTCGACGATCAGGCGGGTGAACAGGGTGGCCAGCGTGTAGGTCTTGCCGGTGCCGGCACTGGCCTCGATCAGCTGGACGCCGTCCAACCCGCGGGTCAGGTAGGGCTGGCTGGCGGGATCCGGCGCGCTCATGCGGCCTCCTCCGCTTCCATGGCGTCGCCATGCGCGCGGCCCCGGCGCACCAGGTCATAGATGCGCAGGCTGGTGCGTTCGAGCCGCAGGTAGTCCGCCTCGCTGGCGAAGGGATCGCGGCCGCGCAGCGCCAGCCGGATCGCTTCGCCCTCGCCTTCGGCCCAGCCACCGTTGCCGTCGCCGTGCCAGCGCTTCCAGCCGGCGGCGCGGCGCTTGTCCGGTTCGGCGTTCCAGATGTCCCAGCCGGTGTAGGGCGCGAACCACAACGGTTCGCGCAGGCCCTGTGCATGCAGGGCGAGCAATTGGCGCAGCGCGTCGCGTGCTTGGTCCGGATCCAGCGCTTCGAGCAGGTGCGGCCCCGGGCCGTCGCCGCCGTCGTGGAACTGCACCAGCGGCAGGTTCGCGCCGGCGGCATTGGCCAGCAGCCAGTCCAGGCCCCAGCGCAGCGCGGCGTTGCCGTTGAGCGCGCCGGCACGCAACCGCACCAGCCCGCGCGGATGCAGATCGGCGACGCGGCCGTGCAGGTGCGTGCCGTCGAGCTCCACTTCATAACGCTCGGACGTGAGGGCCTCCCCTTCCATCCAATCGCGGCGCGCCTGCGCGAACGGGCGGATCTCGGCGAGCAGAGTCTCGAACTGGCGTTCACCCAGCACGCCGGACGGCAGCAGCGCACGCGCGCGCAGGCGTTCGCGCAGCCCGCTTTCCTGGCCATCATCCAGCGCCTCGATCACGGCCTGCTGCAAGGCTGCGCGTTCCAGTCCGCCGCCGGGCAGCACCAGCGGTTCGACATCCTCCGCGGTCTCGATCGGTTCGGGCAGGCGCAGGCCCAGCCGCTGGGCCAGGAACTGGCCTTGCGGATCGGCGAGGAAGCGACGCAGCGTATCCAGCGACAGATCCCTTTCCGGCGCGTCCAGCGCGGGCAAGGGCTGCGCGAGCCACGGCGGCGGCGGGTGGCGTGCGCCGCCGGCGCGATCCGCGGCCGGGCGCCATTGCGCGCGGTAGCTGAAACGGCGCGGTTCCTCCTTGCTGCCGAAGGCGGCGGGCGCGAACGGTTGCAGGGTGTGCTGCACCACCAGCGCTTTGCGCGCGGCGGGATCGGCGTGGTACGCCGCCGCCGCATCCAGCAGTTCGCTGATCAGCACCGAGGGTTCGCGCACGCTGCCGTCGCGCGGGTCCGCGCCCTGGTAGCTCAGGTAGAACACATCCTGGGCGGCGGCGAACAACTGCAGGAACAGGTAGCGATCATCCTCGCGGGTGGAGCGGTCGCCATGGCGCCGGCGCCCGGTCCCAAGTTCGGCGGTCAGGCGGTTGAGCCCGGCGGCCGGATCCCGATGCGGAAACTCGCCGTCGTTCATGCCCAGCAGGCAGATCACCCGGAACGGCAGCAGGCGCATCGGCACCATCCGGCCAACGCTGATGCCGCCGGTGAGCAGTGGCGCGCGGGTGTCGGCCTGCGACAGCAGGTCGGCGAAATAAGCGCGCACCACTTCCGCCGGCACCTCGTCGGCATAGCCGGCCGCTTCGGCGTCGCGCGCGAAGCGATCGACCAGCGTGCGCAGGCGATCCAGCGCGCGTTGCGCGCGCGGCGCGGAGGGGCGCTCGGGCAGCAACGCATCGAGCAGGCGCAGCAGGCGTTCGCGCCACTGCGCCGGCGGCAGCGGCTGGGCCAGATCGCGGCGCTGGCGGGCCAGTTCGCGCAACAGGCAGATCAGGGTATCGAGCGCGTCGAGCGCGCCGCCTTCCAATCCGGTCCACGGCGCGACTCCGGCGATGTCGTCTTCGGCGCCGCTGGCGTGGCCCAGCAGCAGGCGGTCCAGCGCGAATTGCCAGGTGTAGGCATCGTCGGCCGGCGCGGCGGCGGCGGCGCGATGCGCGGCGTCCAGGCCCCAGCGCGCACCGGCTTCGCGCAACCAGCCATGCAGGCGGTCGATGGCGTCGGTGTCCAGGCCGGCCGCCTCGGCGACCGGCGCGCTGGCGAGCAGGTCGAGGGTTTCGTCCAGGCCGAAGCGCGAGACCGGCAGGTCCAGCAGGCGCAGGAACACCTCGGCCAACGGCTCGCTGGCCAGCGGGCTGGTGTCGGCCAGTGCCCACGGCAGCGCATCGTCGTGGCCATCGCCGCCGAACACCGCGTCCAGGTACGGCACATAGGGATCGATGTCCGGTGCCAGCACGGCGATCTCGCGCGGCTGCAACGGCGGGTCGAAGCGCTTGTCGTCGAGCAGCGCGCGCACGTGATCATGCAGCACCTGCACTTCGCGCAGGCGGGTGTGGCAGGCATGCACCTGGATGCTGGGATCGTGGCGATCGAGGGTGTCGCGCCGCGGGCCGGAGGGAGCGGCGCGGCGGTGGAACAGATCCTGCTGCATGTGCCGCAGCAGGCTGTCGGACAGGCCGCCTTGGGCGCGCGTCGGCGCGGAGTCGTCGGCGGGATCGGCATAGGCGGCGATCTCGCCGGCCGGATGCACCACTTCATAGCTGCCCAGCACCGCCATGAAATCGCGGCCCGCCGCGCCCCAGGCCTGCAGCAGCGGGTTCTCGCCCGGTTCCTCGCCAAACGGATCGGCGTCGCCGGCGCGCAGGCGCTCGCCCAGCGTCTGCAGATCGCCCCAATAGGATCGGGTGGGCGTGGGCAGGTAGAAATGCAGGGTGCCGGCGCGCGCCTGGGTGGCGACCACGCGCAGCACGTCGGGCGAGATGTTGAGGGTGGCGAAGGCGAACAGGCGCGCGGGCATGCCTTCGGGCAAGGCCGCCGCCGGGCCGGCGAAGCGGTCGAGGTAGTGCTGGATGCGCCGCGCGCGGTGTTCGCCCCCGCTGGCGATGTGCCGCCACAGCACCGCCTGCGGATCGGCCGGGTCGGCGCCGGCTTCCCAGCGCAGCAGCCAGTCGCGGCGCCAGGCCTGGTACTTCTCGAACACACCGGCCAGTTCGGTCGCCAGCGCCCACGGCTTCACCGGATCCCCGTCGGCCAGGTAGCCGCGCAGCGATGCGAGTGCGGGTCGGGCCAGCAATGCGGAATCGGTGAGCGCGGCGTACAGGCGCCAGCGCAGGCCTGCGGCGTCCAGGTCGTCGCCCTCCCCTGGCACGTTGGCGGCCAGCGCGCGGGCGACGAATTCGCCCGGGGTGAGGAATTCCAGGTTGGCGGCGACGCCGTGCTCGGCGGCCAACGTGGCCTGCAGCCAGCGCCGCATCGCCACCTGCGGGATCAGCACCACTTCCGGCGCCAGCAGGGACTGGCCCGGCAGGGGCTGGCGCAGCTCGGCGGCCAGCAGACCCGCCAGGACGTCCAGGGAATTGGAGTGGTAGAGGCGGAAGTCGGGCGCGGCGGCGTCGGGCATCCGGCTATCTTGCCGCAGCGGCGTCTCTGTCGCCGAGACGCGGGAGATTCAGCGGGCCGATTCGGGATGCTGTTTCCCGCGCGGCCCCCGGCGTTCCTGGCCGGGATTCCGGCACAATACCTGTACCGGCCAGTTCGGTTTTGTTCAGCCATCTCACGCGAAGCTTCCTCGTTGCTTTTCCGTTAAATGCCGCCGCCATGACATCCGCCGACACACCCGCCGTGCGCCTGTCCGACGTCCGCCTCGACCGCGGCGGGCGCACCATCCTGCGCGACATCGCGCTGTCGGTGCCGCGCGGCAGCATCACCACCGTGCTCGGCCCCAGCGGCAGCGGCAAGTCCACGTTGCTGGCGGCGCTGACCGGCGAACTGCCGCCCACCGCGGGCCAGGTCGAAGTATTCGGGCAAACCGTGCCGCGCCGCAGCCACGCGCTGCTGGAAATGCGCAAGGGCATCGGCGTGCTGTTGCAGGGCAATGGCCTGCTCACCGATCTGACCGTGGCCGAGAACGTCGCGCTGCCGCTGCGCACGCACACCCGGCTGGCGGCGCCGCTGATCCGGCGCATCGTCGAATTCAAATTGAACGCGGTGGGCCTGCGCGCCGCCGCGGATCTGTATCCGCGCGAACTGTCCGGCGGCATGGCCCGCCGCGTGGCGCTGGCCCGTGCGCTGGCGCTGGATCCGCCGCTGATGATCTACGACGAGCCGCTGACCGGCCTGGATCCGATTGCCAGCGGCGTGATCATGAGCCTGATCCAGCGCCTCAACGACACCTTGGGCCTGACCAGCATCATCGTCACCCACCATGTCCACGAAACCCTGCCCATCGCCGATCAGGCGCTGGTGATCGCCAATGGCGGCCTAGTGTTCAGCGGCACGCCGGCCGGACTGGAGAACACCGCCGACCCGCTGGTGCGCCAGTTCCTGCGCGGCGAGCCGGACGGCCCGATCGCGTTCGACGCGGTCAAGCGCGTGGAGGAAGCGGCTTGAAGCGGGGAATGCAGAATCGGGAACCAGGCATCGAAGCGGCCTTCACGCAGGGCCGGCCGGTCGCATCCATGAATGGCCCCCTCCTCCGCGACGCGGGGGAGGGCTGGGGTGGGGGCGACTGGAAGCGGGTTTCCGCGCTTGCCCCCATCCGCCCTTCGGGCACCTTCCCCCGCACGCGGGGGAGGGAACTGCTGCCCAAGGGAGGAGTTAGCTGATGCCATTCGTTGCCGCCACCCGTTCGCTCGGCCGCGCGGGGCTGTTCTCGCTGTCGGTATTCCGCGCCTCGGCGCCGACCCGGGATTTCCTCGCCGAACTGACCCGCGAGATCTACAAGATTGGCGGACGTTCCCTGCCGATCATCGCGGTCGGCGGCGCGTTCGTGGGCCTGGTGCTGACCCTGCAGGGCTATCGCACGCTGACCACGTTCGGCGCTTCCGACGCGCTGTCGACACTGCTGGGCCTGTCGCTGTACCGCGAGCTCGGCCCGGTGCTGACCGCGCTGCTGTTCATCGGCCGCGCCGGCAGCTCGATCGCCGCCGAACTGGGCCTGATGCGCGCCACCGATCAGATCAAGGCGCTGGAGTTGATGGCCATTGATCCGGTCGCCAAGGCGGTCGCGCCGCGCTTCTGGGCGGCGGTGCTGACGGTGCCGCTGCTGACCGGTTTCTTCTGCAGCCTGGCCATCAGCGCCAGCTACTTCGAGGCCGTGCACGTGCTGGGCCTGGACAACGGCACGTTCTGGTCCGCGCTGCAGAACAGCGTCGATTTCTGGGACGACTTCGGCGTGGCGTTGCTGAAATCGGCGGTGTTCGGCGGCACCAGCGCGCTGGTGGCGGCCTACGTGGGCTACCACGCCGAACCCACCATCGAAGGCACTTCGGTGGCGACCACCCGCGCCGTGGTGAACGCCTCGCTGCTGGTGCTGATGTTCAATTTTGTCCTTTCCGCCCTGCTTTTCCGGAGTTGATGCCATGGCCGTCCGTGGACCCCGTCTCGAATTCGCCGTCGGCGCCTTCCTGCTGCTCGCCCTGGCCTCGCTGCTGGTGCTGGCGATCGCCTCCACCAACAAGCGCTTCGGCATCGGCGGCGGCAGCTACGAGCTGAGGGCTCGCTTCACCAACCTGGGCCAGCTTCGCAAGCAGGCGCCGGTGAAGATCGGCGGCGTGGTGGTCGGCCAGGTGGCCGATATTCAGCTGGATCCGGTCAAGTTCGAGTCCATCGTCACCCTGTCGCTCGACAGCAAGTACAAGGATCTGCCCGCCGACACCGCCGCCGGCATCTTCACCAGCGGCCTGCTCGGCGAGAACTACGTGGGCCTCTCGCCGGGCGGTGATCCGGAAGTGCTCAAGCCCGGCGAGGAAATCGCCTTCACCCAACCGGCCGTGGATCTGCTGCAACTGGCCGGCAAATACATGTTCAGCGGCGGCGGCAACGCCGGCAGTGGCGACAACGGCGAATCCGCCGCGCCTCCCGCACAACCGACGGAAGAACAACCCCAGCCATGAAAACGATCATGAAACGTTCCCTGCTGCCGTTCGCCCTGGCCACCGCGCTGCTCGCCGCCGCGCCGGTGATCGCCAGCGCGCAGACCGCCACCGCCCAGGCCGCGCCCAGTTCGGCCAGCCAGGTGGTGCTGACCAACAGCTCGCGCATCATCGGCACGCTGGAAAAGCGTCGCGCCGAGTTCAAGGCCAACCCGGCCACCCTGCGCCAGTACGTGTCCGGCGAGTTCAACAACCTGTTCGACCGCGAATACGCTGCCCGGCTGGTGCTGGGCATCCACGGCCGCGGCGCCAGCGACGCCGACATCAAGACCTTCGCCGACGCGCTCGGCGATAGCCTGATGACCCGCTATGGTTCGGCGCTGCTGGACTTCAACACCCAGCTGAAGGTGCGGGTGAAGTCCGAGTCGGCCCTGCCCGGCGGCCGCGGCGTGAAGGTCGCCAGCGAGATGCTGCGCCCGGACGGCGAACCGATTCCGGTGGACTACCTGCTGCGCCAGGCGGGCGGCAAGTGGAAGGTGTTCGACGTGATGGTCGAGGGCGTCTCGTTCGTGCAGACGTTCAAGACCCAGTTCGACACCCCGTTGCGGCAGAAGTCGATCAGCCAGGTCGCCGCCGACCTGCGCGCCGGCCGGTTGCAGACCAATGCCAACACCAGCGGCAAGAAGTGACGCCGGCGTCGCCCGCGAGGGCGACGCGCTGGTCTTCCGCGGCGCGCTGGATCGCGCCGCGGCGGTCGCGCTGTGGCCGCAGCTGGCGAAGGCCACCGGCGCGCAACGCATCGTCCTGACCAATGTCACTACCGTGGACAGCGCGGGCTTGGCATTGTTGGCCGAACTGATCGCGCAACTGCGCGCGGCCGGCGGCACGGTGGCCATCGAAGGCCAACCGGCCGGATTCACCGATCTGTGCGCCGCCTATCGCCTGACGCCGGGACTGGAGTTCCCGGTCTGACCCTCTCCCCCCGAGATTCCAAGGAAACGGGATGAACACCTTCCGCTTTTGCACCGTGCTCCTGTTCGCCGCGCTCGCCACCGCCTGCGCGTCGGCACCCCAGCCGGCCTCCGCGCCGGACACCGCCGGTTCGGCGGTGATCGACGGCACCGCGCCGGCAACGGTGAGCGCCGATGCCGCGCCGCCGGTCGATGCGTCCGCGCAGGAACAGGCCGCGGCCGTCACCGACGCACCGGCAACGGAACCCGCCACCGGCGTCGCCTCCGACGCACCGGTCGCGGCGACCGCCGCCGAGGACGACTACGCCGCCATCTACGGCGGCGCGGTCGCCGATCCCACCCTGCCCGCCGCGGTCGCCTCGCCCGCGGTGTACGACCCGTGGGAGAAGTTCAACCGCAAGGTGCACCGCTTCAACAACGCGGTGGATCGGGGCGTGGCGCGGCCGTTGGCGCGCGCCTACTCCAATGTGGTGCCGCGGCCGATGCGCCTGGGCGTGAGCAACTTCTTCGACAACCTCACCCAGCCGCTCAGCGCCATCAACCACCTGCTGCAGGGCCGTCCCAAGCAGGCGAGCCAGGCGCTGGGCCGGTTCCTGCTGAACTCCACGCTGGGCATCGGCGGCATCTTCGATCCGGCCAGCGACGCCAAGCTTCCCCGCCGCAGCGAGGATTTCGGCCAGACCCTGGGCGTGTGGGGCTGGAAGAAGTCGCGCTACGTGGAACTGCCGTTCTTCGGCCCGCGCACCGTGCGCGACGTGTTCGGCCTGGCCGGCGACATTCCGCTCAGCCCGGTCCGCTATGTCGAGGACGACAAGACCCGCATCTTCCTGCAGGGCCTGAACCTGGTCGACACCCGCGCCCAGCTGCTGTCGCTGGACAGCCTGCGCGAAGGCGCGGTCGACGACTACACGCTGGTCCGCGATTCCTGGATGCAGCGCCGCGCCTACCAGATCGAGGGCACGCGCTCGCAGGACGAGGACAAGTCACTGCCGGATTACCTCAACGACGAGGATCCGGATCCGACGGTGCCGGCCAACGCGATGCCGATGCCGCAGATCACTCCGGGCGGCTGAGGCCTCTTTTTCGGCAGGAGCGACGTCAGTCGCGAAGTGGAGACCCAGGAAAAACCGGCGCAAAGCGCCGGTTTTTTCTTATCTGGCCACTTCTGGTTTGCCAATGGTTCGTCCCTTGTAGGAGCGACGTAAGTCGCGACAGCCATCCGTTCGACAAGCGAAAGGTCGCGACTTACGTCGCTCCGACGAGAATCAAGGACTACTCCGCTTCGTCAGCGCCCAGCAGCTTCTGGCTGTCCTCGCCGGGCAGCGCTTCCACGTTGCGCAGCTGGCGCTCGATGGCGCGGGTGCGCACGCCGGCGGCCTTGATGCTGTTCTGCACGGTGTCGAGCTGGCTGTGCGCCTTCTCCAGCACCGTGGCGAACTTGCCGAATTCGGTCTTCACCGCGCCCAGCAGGTGGCGGACCTCGCTGGAGCGCTGTTCGATGGCCAGGGTGCGGAAGCCCATCTGCAGGCTGTTGAGCAGGGCGGCCAGCGTGGTCGGCCCGGCCACGACGATGCGGTGTTCGCGCTGCAGGACATCGACCAGCCCCGGGCGCCGGATCGCCTCGGCGTACAGGCCTTCGGTGGCCAGGAACAGCACCGCGAAGTCGGTGGTGTGCGGCGGCACCACGTACTTCTCGTTGATCGACTTGGCCTGGACCTTGATCGCGCGTTCGAGCTGCAAGCCGGCGGCGCGTACCGCGTCCGTGTCGCCACGTTCCTGCGCGTCGAGCAGCCGCTCGTAATCCTCGCGCGGGAACTTGGCGTCGATCGGCAGCCACACCGGCGCCTGGTCCTCGCCGCGCCCGGGCAGGCGGATGGCGAAGTCGACCGCTTCGCCGCTGTCGGGCCGCACGCGCACGCCGCGTGCGAACTGCTCGCCGGTCAGGACCTGTTCGAGCAGGTTCTCCAATTGCACCTCGCCCCAGCCGCCGCGGTCCTTCACGTTGTTCAGCACGCGCTTGAGGTCGCCCACGCCGGTGGCCAGCTGCTGCATTTCGCCCAGGCCTCGCTGCACCTGTTCCAGGCGTTCGGACACCAGCTTGAACGACGCGCCCAGGCGCGCTTCCAGGGTGGTCTGCAACTTCTCGTCCACCGTCTGCCGCATCTGCTCCAGCTTGGCGGTGTTGTCGGTCTGCAGTTCCTTCAACCGCGCCTCCAGCGTAGTGCGCATCTCGCCGATGCGCAGCTCGTTGCGCTGGGTCAACTCGGCCAGGCGCTGGCCGAGGCTGTCGGCGAAACGCTGCTGCGACTCTGCCGCCTCCAGGCGGCCCTTGCGAGCGTCCTCGTTCAGCGCCTCGCGCAGGATGTCCAATCGCTGATCGGTGCGCGTGCTCAGATCGGCCAGGCTGCGGCCGAAGCCCTCGATGCGGACGTCCTGCTGGCGCGACAGCCCTTCCAGTTGTTCACGCAACTCGCTGCGGCCATCGCGCTGCTCGTCGCGCAGCGCGCGCTCCAGCACCCCGCCCAGCCGTTCCTCGGGCCGGCGCAGGAGCAGCACCACCAGCAGCGCGATGGCCACGGCGGCAAGGACGAGGAGCAGTACGAGCAGGGTCTGGGTATCCATGCCGACAGTGTAGCCGGCGGCGTCTCAGGCCTTGATACCGGCGCCTCGGCAAACCATCGGCATCTGCGCATGACAGGCCGGATTTTCGGGCGCAAAATCGGATTCCCTCATCGAAACGGGTCCGCCATGCAGTGGATGGGCATCCAGGATCTCGGCACCTTCGTGGCGGCCGTGATCGTCTTCCTCGCCATTCCCGGCCCGGGCACGTTTTCGCTGCTGACGGCCACCGGCAAGGGCGGCCTGCGCGCGGGTTACGCGACGCTCGCCGGGCTGGCGCTGGGCGATCAGATCCTGATGTGGCTGGCGGTGATCGGCGTGGCGGCGCTGCTGAAGGCCAACCCGGTGCTGTTCGGGCTGGTGAAGTACGCGGGCGCCGCCTATCTGATCTGGATCGGCCTCCAGCTGCTGTGGCAGCGCGGCGAGGGTGCGGGCGGACCGGTGCGGATGGAAGCGGGACGTTATTTCCGCCAGGGCATCCTGGTCACCCTGCTGAATCCGAAGGCCATCATCTTCTACATGGCGTTCTTCCCGCTGTTCATCGATCCGGCCCATCACCAGGGCCTGGCGACCTTCGCCACGATGGCCGCGCTGATCGCGGTGATCACCCTGCTGTACTGCTCGCTGCTGATCCTGGCTGGACACGCGATGAGCCAGCGGGTCCGCCAGCAGCCGCGGCTGCGGCGCTGGCTGCAGTCGCTGGCCGGCGTCTTCCTGGTCGGTTTCGGGGTCCGCCTGGGCACCGGTTGAGGACACTTGCATGGACCTGCGAATCAAGCGTGCGTACGAACCCGCCTCGCGGACGGACGGCAAGCGAATCCTGGTCGACCGGCTGTGGCCGCGCGGCGTATCGAAGGAGAAGCTGGACGCGGAGTGGATGAAGGCGGTGGCGCCCAGCACCGAACTGCGGACCTGGTACGGGCATGAGCCAGCGCGCTGGGACGGATTCCGCGAGCGCTATTTCGCCGAGCTGGATGCCCAGCCCGAGGTGCTGGCCCCGCTGCGCGAAGCGCTGCGGCATGGCCGGGTCACCCTGATCTACGGCGCCCGCGATTCCGAGCACAACCAGGCCGTGGCGCTGGCGGAGTATCTGAAGAAGCATCACGGGCGTTAGGGGGTCGGCACCGGAAGCAGAAGCAAATCCCCTCGGTCCCCCTTCTTCGAAGGGGGAGGAGATGCGGGATGCCGGCTCCGGATGTCTTCGGCATGGCCCTTCCGCAGGAAAGAAAGGCGGTTGCTGGTTCCGGAGCACCTCTGCGCGTGCGCTTGCAGTTGGGGAATCGGACTACGGGCCCGGGTACTTGTCTGCATGCACCCTGCAATGCTTCCCAGCAGCCGAATGGCGGGTCAAGGGGGCCGGGCGGTCGCGTGGGCGGCCGACGGGGATTTGATTTTTTCCGCCAGACACCCACGCTTCCTGGCAACCGCAGGCCCGGATGTCCCGGTGGTGCGCTGCCGATTGCCAGCCGGGCGGTGCGCCTTTAGCCTGCTCGCGCTTCGACTCATATCAGGGCCGGGGCTTGCCCCGGTCCGCCGGGCCCTTCGAGCAATTCCCAAGGACACTCCATGCAGACCTGGCTCCGGCGCAAGTCCATCGATCGCGTCACCGTGCACGAGGAGGGCCGCCGCCTGGTCCCCACGCTGAGCTGGCCCCACCTGGTGGCGCTGGGCATCGGCGCGATCGTCGGCACCGGCATCTACACCCTGATCGGGGTGGGCGCGAACCTGGCCGGGCCCGCGGTGCTGCTCTCGTTCGTGGTCGCCGGCGTGGTCTGCGCCTGCGCGGCGCTGGCCTACGCCGAAATGGCGACGCTGATGCCGGCCGCCGGCAGCGCCTACACCTACAGCTACACCGTGCTGGGTGAATCGATCGCCTGGGTGGTCGGCTGGAGCCTGATCCTGGAGTACTCGCTGGTGGTCAGCACGGTGGCCGTGGGCTGGTCCGGCTACGCGGTGGGGTTCCTGAAAGGCATGGGCGTGGAGCTGCCCACGATGCTGACCGTGGGTCCGCATGCGGGTGGATTGATCAACCTGCCCGCGGTGCTGATCACCTTCGTGGTGGCCGGCCTGCTGATCGCCGGCACCCGCGAGAGCGCCACGCTCAACGCCATCCTGGTGGTGGTGAAGGTAATTGCACTGGCGGTGTTCGTCGCGATCGCACTGCCGCATTTCGATGCCACCCACCTGGAACCGTTCATGCCCTACGGCTTCGTCAAGTCGATGGGCGCGGACGGGGTCGAGCGCGGGGTGATGGCGGCGGCGGCGATCATCTTCTTCGCGTTCTACGGTTTCGACGCGATCTCCACCGCGGCGGAAGAAACCAAGAATCCCGGCCGCGATCTGTCGATCGGCATCGTCGGTTCGATGATCGGCTGCACCCTGATCTACATCGTGGTCGCCGCCGCCGCCGTCGGCGCGATGAGCTATACCGTGTTCGGCCAGAGCCCGGAGCCGCTGGCGCTGATCCTGCGCGAACTCGGCCAGGGCACCGCCGCCAAGGTCATCGCCGGCGCCGCCGTGGTCGCGCTGCCGACGGTGCTGCTGGCGTTCCTGTACGGGCAGAGCCGCATCTTCTTCGTGATGTCGCGCGATGGCCTGCTCCCGCGCGGGCTGTCCAAGGTCAATCCGCGCACCGGCACGCCGGTGGCCATCACCGTGTTCACCGCCGTCCTGGTGGCCGCGTTGGCTGGCGTGGCGCGCCTGGACGAAATCGCCGCGCTGGCCAATGCCGGCACGCTGGCGGCCTTCATCGCGGTCGCGGTGTGCCTGCTGGTACTGCGCAAGCGCGACCCGAATCGTCCGCGCGTGTTCCGCACGCCGGCGGCCTGGCTGGTCGGCCCGCTGGCGATCGGCGGCTGCCTGTACCTGTTCTGGAGCCTGCCGCGCACCACCCAGCTGTGGTTCCTGGCCTGGAACGCCATCGGCGTGGTGGTCTATCTGCTCTACAGCCGTCGTAGCAGCCTGCTGGCGAAGGGCGGCGACGCCTGATCGCGCAACGTCGGCCAACCGGCATGGAAAGAGCGGGCGAAAGCCCGCTTTTTCTTTGTCCCGCCGGAACAGTACGCCTGCGAACGGCGCGAACGGATTTTCGGCGGAGCGTCCTCAGGCTTCTTTCCCGCCGGAGCGGCCATTAAGATGCCGGGCAGGCACATTCCCGGTAACGACGTTGATCATCCATCCCAAAGTCCGCGGCTTCATCTGCACCACCACCCACCCGCTTGGTTGCGAGCTCAACGTGCGCGACCAGATCGCTGCCACGCGCGCGCAGGGCGTGCGCACGGACGGACCGAAGAAGGTCCTGGTGATCGGCGCCTCCAGCGGCTACGGACTATCGGCGCGCATCACCGCCGCGTTCGGCTTCGGTGCCGACACCCTGGGCGTGTTCTTCGAGAAGCCGGGCAGCGAGAAGAAGGCCGGCACCGCCGGCTGGTACAACAGCGCCGCGTTCGACAAATTCGCCAAGGAAGCCGGCCTCTACAGCCGCTCGATCAACGGCGACGCGTTCTCCGACGAAGCCCGCGCCAAGGTCATCGAACTGATCAGGAACGAGATGGGCGGCCAGGTCGATCTGGTGATCTACTCGCTGGCCTCGCCGGTGCGCAGGCTGCCCTCGACTGGTGAATTGAAGCGCTCCGCGCTCAAGCCGATCGGCGCGCCCTACACCTCCACCGCCATCGACACCAACAAGGACGCCATCATCCAGGCGACCATCGAGCCGGCGACCGAGCAGGAAATCGAGGACACCGTCACCGTGATGGGTGGCCAGGACTGGGAACTGTGGATCGATGCGCTGGCCAAGGCCGGTGTGCTCGCCGACGGCGCGCGCACGGTCGCTTTCAGCTACATCGGCACCGACATCACCTGGCCGATCTACTGGCACGGCGCGCTGGGCCGGGCCAAGGTCGATCTGGACCAGACCGCGCATCGCCTGGACAAGCGCCTGGAAGCGAGCGGCGGTGGCGCCAACGTCGCCGTGCTGAAGTCGGTGGTGACCCAGTCCAGCTCGGCGATTCCGGTGATGCCGCTGTACATCAGCATCGTGTTCAAGGTGATGAAGGAACTGGGCCTGCACGAAGGCACCATCGAACAGCTCGACCGCCTGTTCCGCGACCGCATGTACCGCGCGGATGGCCAGCCGGCGCAGACCGACGACGAGAACCGCCTGCGCCTGGACGACTGGGAACTGCGTCCGGAAGTGCAGGCCAAGGCCAAGGCGCTGTGGCCGCAGATCACCAGCGAGAACCTGTTCGCGCTGACCGACTACGCCAACTACAAGCACGAATTCCTCAAGCTGTTCGGCTTCGAGCGCGACGACGTGGACTACGACGCCGACGTCAATCCGGACGTGAAGTTCGACTGCATCGAACTGTCGCCGGAAGGCTGAGGCGCCAGAGCGCTTTCTGCTTCTGCCTCCCCCTTTATAAAAGGGGGACTGAGGGGGATTTGCTTCTATCGCAAAAAGCAAGCGCTTCTCAACAGCCGCATGGCTGGTCAATCCCCCGTCACCTGCTTCGCAGGCGCCCGCCCCCTTTTTCAAAGGGGGCTAGAGGAAACCCATCGCTCGGAATCCGCTCCGGCCTCCCCCTTTGTAAAAGGGGGAATGAGGGGGATTTGCTTTTGCAGGTGTCCCGCAGCCCGCTCAGTCCACCACCCGGCAGAACACCGCCTTCAGGTAGCGCGATTCCTGCACGTGCGCCATGAAGGGATGGTCGGCGCCGGCGCCGGCGACCTTGAGGATCTGGATGGTGCGACCGGAGAAGTAGGCCGCGCGGCGCAGCATGTCGAGGAACTGTTCCTCGCTGACCAGGCCGGTGCAGGAGAACGTCGCGAACAGGCCGCCGGGTTTGACCACGCCCAACGCCAGCTTGTTCATGTCCAGGTACTTCTTCAGCGCGGCGATGACCTGTTCGCGATCGCGGGTCATCTTCGCCGGATCCAGGATCACCACGTCGTACTGATCGCCCCGGTTGGCCGCATCGCGCAGGTACGGGAAGATGTCGGCCTGCACGAACTTCGGGCGCACGTCGTTCAGGCGCGCATTGCCCTTGGCGATTTCGATCACGTCCTGATCGATGTCCACACCGACCACTTCGGTCGCGCCGCGCGCGGCGGCGTAGACGGCGAAACCACCGGTGTTGCAGCATAGATCCAATACGCGCTTGCCGCCGCACTGGTGCGACAGCCATTCGCGGTTCTCGCGCTGATCGGCGAAGAAACCGGTCTTGTGCGCGCCGGCCGGGTCGGCGCGGAACTTAACGCCGTATTCGCTGATGACCGCCGGCGGCACCGGATCGCTGCCGCGGAAGTCGAAGCTTTCCTGCTTCTGGATGTGTTCCTCGGCGAAGCTGTAGAAGCGTGCGCCGGGGAACTGTTCCTGCAGGGCCTCGTAGACCCACTCGCGATGGCGGAACATGCCGGCGCTGAAGAATTCGACCACCAGCAGATCGCCGTAGCGGTCCACCACCAGGCCCGACAGGCCGTCGCCCTCGGCGTGGACCACGCGCCAGGCGTCGGTGGTCGCGTCCAGTTTCAACACGTCACGCCGCAGCGACACCGCTTCGGCGATCTTGCGCGAGAACCAGCCGGCGTCGATCGGAACATCCGGGTGGGTTTCCAGGATGCGCACGGCGATGCGCGAATGGCCGTTGTAGAAGCCCCGGCCAATCCACTCGCCGTCCACCCCAACCACGTCGACGAGGCTGCCCGGCTTGGGCTTCTGGGCGGGCTTTTCCACCAGTTTCTGGAAAATCCACGGGTGGCTGGAGCGCCAGGCGTTCTTGAGGCGTACGACGGGGAGCGGGCTGTTCATGAACGCCATTTTACCTTTCCCGTTGACCGTCCCGGCCCCTTGCCCTGAAAATCGCCGCCAGAAGGGGAGTAGCTCCCAACGTGCCGGCCGTCATTTCGAGCCTTCCAGCTCCGGTCCCACGGCAGCCAGAGACCTGGCTGTGAGCGAGACCTTCGCCGCAACGGCGAAGATCTGCCCCGGATTCCCCCCGATCCCGTGCATGCCTGTCGCCCTGCGGCCTGGTCTTGACTCTTTCCGACGGGAATTCCGATGCAAACGATAGGCAATCCGTGGTTGTGGGCCGGCTTCGCCGGCGTGGTGGTGATCGCGCTGCTGGTCGATCTGGTGCTGATGCGCCATGGCGGCGCGCACAAGGTGACCTTCAAGGAGGCGCTGTACTGGAGCCTGGGCTGGATCGGCCTGGCGCTGCTGTTCAATGCCGGCCTGTGGTGGTACCTCAACGAGACCGCCGGCGTGGCGATGGCCAACAAGGTCGGCCTGGAATTCCTCACCGGCTATCTGGTGGAGAAGTCGCTGGCGGTCGACAACATCTTCGTGTTCCTGATGCTGATGAGCTACTTCGCGGTGCCGGAGGAGCAGCGCCAGCGCGTGCTGGTGATCGGCATCCTCGGCGCGATCGTCCTGCGCAGCCTCCTGATCTTCGCCGGCGCCGCCCTGCTGGCCCACTTCCACTGGCTGCTGTACGTATTCGGCGCGTTCCTGCTGCTGACCGGCGTGAAGATGTGGTTCGCCGCCGGCAAGGAGCCGGATCTGGAACGCAATCCGGTGCTGCGCTGGATGCGCGGGCACCTGCCGCTTTCGCCCGACTATCACGGCGAGGCGCTGAGCGTCGTCCGCGACGGCAAGCGCTGGTACACGCCGCTGTTCGTGGTGCTGGTGCTGATCGGCGTCACCGACGTGATCTTCGCGGTGGACAGCATCCCGGCGATCTTCGCGATCACCGCCGACCCGTTCATCGTGCTGACCTCCAACGTGTTCGCGGTGCTGGGCCTGCGCGCGATGTTCTTCCTGCTGGCCGGCATGGCCGACCGCTTCCACCTGCTGCCCTACGGCCTGGCGGTGGTGCTGGCCTTCATCGGCACCAAGATGCTGCTGATCGACGTGTTCAAGATCCCGGTGCTGTGGTCGCTGGCCGGCGTGGCCGCGATCCTGGGCGTGACCATCGCCCTGAGCCTGGCCCGTCCGGCCCGGTCGGACACGCACGCCTGACCCAGGGGGACGGCCATCCCGCCCACGGGATGGTCTGTCCCCGCGCTCCGGCCCTTGCAAACGCCGGGGCCGGGCGCCATGCAGGAATCCATGGACGCGCATCATCCCGATCATCCGGCCTTCGATCCGGACACCCAGCGCCGGCATGACCGCCGACGCCTGCTGTGGGCGCTGAATCTCAGCCTGGCCTTCGTGCTGCTGCTGGCGATCGTGTTCTCGGCACAATCCAGTTTCGACTGGGCGCCGTTTGCCATCGCACCGCTGCAGGCGCAGGGGCTGATCGGCATCCTGACCGCGCCGCTGCTGCACGGATCGGTCGAGCACATCGCCGCCAACGCGACCGCCCTGCTGATGCTCGGCACCCTGGCCGGCGCGGTGTATCCGCGCGCCACCGCCTGCGCGGTGCCGCTGGTCTGGCTGGGCGCGGGGCTGGGACCGTGGTTGCTGGGCGAACCGGGCTCGCATCATCTGGGCGCGAGCGGCCTGACCCATGGCCTGATGTTCATGATCTTCATGCTCGGCGTGCTGCGCCGGGATCGCGCCGCGATCGCGGCCGGCATGATCGCGTTCCTGTTCTACGGCGGCATGGTGCTGAGCATCCTGCCGCAGGAACCCGGCGTGTCCTGGCAGGCCCACATGGGCGGTGCCGTCGGCGGCTTCATCGCCGCGATCCTGTTCCGCCGGCTGGATCCACCGCTGCCGCGCAAGCGCTACAGCTGGGAAGACGAAGAAGAATCGATGGCCCCGATTGACGACGAACTGGAACCGCCCGCGCCGCGCGAAGTACCGGTGCTGTGGATACGTCCGCAGGACGATGGCGTGCGCGGGGTGGTGCTGCGCTTTCCGCCGCGCGATCCGCCTGGGCAGTAAGTCGCTGGTCCGTCTAAGCGGTTCAAGCGCGCTCCTGTTGCTGCTTCGAGCGGATGGAGAGAGTCGCGACTGACGTCGCTCCTACACCGCCGGGATTCGCAGCACCGTGTCCTGTGGGAACGACGTGAGTCGCGAGCTTTTGATTTCCCGGCGGAACGGGTTGTCGCGACTGACGTCGCGCCTACACGGCCGGGATCCGTGGCGCTGTGTCCTGTAGGAGCGACGTGAGCCGCGACCACGTTTCGACGGAATGACGAAACATCATCCGCATTCGACCTTGCTGTCCGCGCCATGTCCTGCCGTCATCCGAACGGACATCCGAAGGCGCCCGGCAGCCATCGCATGACCTTTCATCGCATCAGCATGACGTCATCGTGGACATTCAGCGCTATCGCGACCCGCATCGCTTCCACCCTGTGAAAGTAATCGTATATTGGCGACCCCGCTTGGAGTCGTGATACATGAGCAGATTGATTCGATCAGGGTGGTTGGCACTGGGATTCGTTTTCGCGATCGGTGCCGTTGAAGCGCACGCCGCGCAAGTGGACGACGATCCGGAATACCGGGTGATTGGCTACGTATCCGATGGCGAAAAGCTGCCGCCGATCAGCGCGCGCAAGCTGGACGTCATCAACTTCGCCTTCGCCCACGTCAATCCGCAGCACGAAGTATTCCTTCCCCGCGAGACCGCGACGCGATCGCTGGCGGGGCTGACCGCGCTGCGCAAGGACAATCCGGATCTGAAGATCGTGCTGTCGATAGGCGGCTGGGGCGCCGGGAACTTTTCCGAAGCGGCGGCCACCGAAGCCGCACGCGCGCGCTTCGCCGACACCGCGGTGGAGCTGGTGCGCCGGCATGATCTGGACGGCCTGGACATCGACTGGGAGTATCCCGGCCATCCAGGCCCGGGCATCAGCTACAGCGCCGACGACAAGGCCAACTTCCCGCTGATGCTGGAAGCGGTGCGTGCAAAGCTGGACGCGCTCGGCAAGACCCAGGGCGACCGCCATTATCTGTTGACCATCGCCGCCGCCGATGGCGACGCGGCGCGTGGCCTCGACATTCCGCGCATCTCGGCGATCCTGGACTGGATCAACCTGATGACCTACGACTTCTACGGCAGCCTCAAGCGCACCACCGGCCACCACGCCGGCCTGCGTCCTTCGCGCACGGCCGAGCCCGGCAGTCGCAACACGGTGCAGGCGGTGGAGGAATTCCTCGCCGGCGGCGTGCCACCGCGCAAACTGCATGTGGGCCTGGCGTTCTACGGCCGCACCTTCGACGAGGTGACCGACGGCAACAACGGCCTGGACCGACCCTTCGCCAGCGGCGGCGGTTTCATTTCCTGGCGGGAGATCGCGCGCAGCCGCCTGGACAAGGAAGGCTATGTCCGGCATTGGGACGAAGACGCGCAGGCCGCCTGGCTGTGGAATCCGCGGTTGCGCAAGATGATCAGCTACGAGGACCCGCAGGCCCTGCGCGCCAAGGTCGCCTACGTGCGCGAGAAGGGCCTGGGTGGCGTGATGTATTGGGAACAGAGCAATGACCCGGACGAGCAGTTGCTCGATGTGGCGCGCGAAGCGCTGTTCTCCGGTTCGTCCGCCACGCAGTAACGGCCGGGACGCGTCCCGCTTCTTTTTCGCGTGGGATTTATCCTGCCAGGACGACGTGAGTCGCGAAGGCAGTCACCGGAATCAGTGTGCGGGAAGGTATCGCGACTGGCGTCGCTCCTGCCGCGGAACTCGCATGGCAGCCCGCATGGGACTGCCGCATCCCGCTCCGCCGGCCATCCGGCGGAGCGGGCGATGCCTCAGAACTTCATCGTGAACTCGGCGCCGACGGTGCGCGGCTCGTTGATGAAGCCGGTCAGGTTGTTGAAGTCGATGGCGCCGACGATGCGGGTCTGGTCGGTGATGTTGCGGCCGAACAGCGCCACTTCGTAGTCACCGTAGTTCCAGCCGTAGCCGATGCGCAGGCCGCCTTCCAGCGAGGACTTGCCGGTGAATTCCACCGACTCGTACAGGAAGAAGTTCACTTCGCTGCGGTAGGCCCAGTCGGTGTAGAAGTACAGCTCGGCGCCATCGCCCATCGGCACGCTGTAGCGCGCGGTCAGGTTGTGCACCCACTTCGGCGCCTGCGGCAGCGGGTTGCCGTTGATGCGGGCGAAGCCGTTGACGATCGGATCGGTGACCGTGCAACCGCCACCGCACGGCGCCACGCCCAGATCGGCGTCCTTGATCTCGGTGTCGTTGTAGCTGCTGCCGAAGGTCACCAGCAGGTTGTCCAGGACGTAGGCCTCCAGATCCAGCTCGAAGCCCTGGCCGATGGTCTTGTCGGCGTTGAGCAGGTTGGCCTGGTTGGTGCCGCCGCCGACCGCGATCAGCTGCTGGCCATCCACGTCGTAGCGGAATACGTTGAAGCCCAGGCGCGCGCGCTTGTCCCACAGGTCCGCCTTGACGCCGGCCTCGTAGGAAATCACTTCCTCCGAGTCGGCCTTGGTCACGGTGCCGAAGGCCACGCGACCCTGGATCGACGGCGCGCGGAAACCCTTTGCGACGCGCGCGTAGAAGTTCACGCTGTCATTGAACGCGTAAACCGCGCTGGCATCCCAGCTGACATCGTCCACGTCGGTGCGCTCGCGGAACGGGCCGCCCACCGGCGAACCGCCCGGCACGGCCTGCAGCACGCTGGCGCTGAAATCCTTCTCGTCCTGGGTGTAGCGCACGCCGCCGCGCAGCTTCAGTTTGTCGGTGGCCTGGTATTCACCGGAGGCGAACACCGCCCAGGCCTTGTTCTCCTGCTCCTGGATGGCGTGCCCGCTCTGCGGGTTGCCCGACGCCAGCGAGTCGTAGTTGAAGCTGTCGATGCGGATGTCTTCCTTGAACCAGAACAGGCCGGCCTGCCAGTTGAACCTGCCGCTGTAGTCCGATTCCAGGCGGAACTCCTGGGTGAGCTGCTTGTGGTGCGGCAGGCCGTCGGCCGATTCGGACGGGAAGCGCGCGCCGATCAGCGGCTGGCCGGCGTCGGTGCCGTCGGCCGGATTGAAGTCGAAGGTGTAGACGTAGCCGCCGTCGATGTCGCCGCGGTTGAGCGATTCGGCGGTCTCGTAGCCGCTGATCGAATACAGGTTGTAGTCGCCCAGATCCCAGCGCAGGCGGGCGCTGCCGCCCCAGGTGTCGAGCTCGGAGAAGTTCACGCCGTCGGTGTACATCTTGTCCTTGTCGAAACCCGGCACGAAGTCATTCGTGCCCGGCTTGATGATGTTGGCGCGGAACAGGCGGGCGGTGCCGTTGAGGTGGCGCTTGTGCAGGTTGAACAGGCCCTCGAACGCGTCGCCCTCGTACAGGAACTGCACGCGCGCGGCGGACTCGTCATAGCCTTCGGCGCCGCGATCCACGCCGGCCGGGTTCTGGTTCTTCACCCAGTCTTCCTTGCGCTGGTACAGCGCGGAGACGCGCGCCGACCAGCGCTCGCTGAGCGGACCACCGATGGCGCCCTCGAAGTTCCACATGTTGTCGGTGCCGTAGGACAGCTGGGCATAGCCGTCCAGTTCGCGGGTCGGCTTGGCCGATTCGAACTTGACCACGCCGGCCGGGGTGTTGCGGCCGAACAGCGTGCCCTGCGGGCCGCGCAGCACTTCGATGCGTTCCAGATCGAAGATCGGGAAGCCCTTCAGCAGCGGGCTTTCCTGGACCACTTCGTCATACACCAGCGAGACCGGCTGCGAGGCGTTGAGATCGAAGTCGGTGTTGCCCAGGCCACGGATGTAGAAGCGCGGGAACGCGCGGCCGTAGGACGATTCGATGTTGAGGCTGGGCACGCGCGCGGACAGGAAGCGGATGTCATTGCCGCCCGATCCCAGCACGTCGAGCTTTTCGCTGCTGACGCTGGAGATGGAGACCGGGACGTCCTGGATGTTCTCGACCTTGCGTTGCGCGGTCACCTGCACGGTGTCCAGCGTCGAGGCTTCAGTCTTGGGAGCGGGCGTGGCCGCTTCCTGTGCAAGGACGCTGCCGAACGGCAGCAGCGCGGCGATGGCGAAGGCAAGGCGGTGCGGCCGCACGGCGGCGGAGCGGAGTCGGGACATGGCGATGGCTTTCCGGTGGGTGGTCGGGGCGGCGGGCGCCGCATAGCACGCGAATGTTGCATTACAGCAACAGCCGGGGCAATGGCCGGAAGTCCTGTTCATGCCGAAGGTAACGGGGATCCCGCCCACCCGCGACCGCGGTCGCGATCCGACCGTACCGGGCAGGACTTCCGGGTATGTCGCGGCGGGCCGCGGCGCGGCTAGACTCGCGGCTCTTCCCACCCCCCGGACGCCCTCATGAGCCAGTGGTATTTCCATAGTCCCAATGATCAGCAGCGGGTCGGTCCGCTGGACGACGAAGCCGCCCGCCGCCATGCCCAGCTCAACCCCGGCGCGCTGGCCTGGCGCGAGGGCATGCGTGAATGGAAGGCGGTGCGCGAGGTGCCGGAACTGGGCGGCGCGGCCAGCACCCCGCCGCATGTGCCGCCGCTGCCGGGTTCCGGCGGCCGCCGCGGCGCCGACGAGATCGATTTCCGCATCGTCGGCCACGACATGCAGTTCGTCGAGGTCGAACTGGATCCGGGCGAGAGCGCGATCGCCGAGGCCGGCGCGCTGATGTTCAAGGACGGCACGGTGCAGATGGACACCGTGTTCGGCAATGGCTCGCACAGTGGCCAGGGCGGCGGTTTCATGGACAAGCTGCTGTCCGCCGGCAAGCGCGTGCTGACCGGCGAGAGCCTGTTCACCACGGTGTTCACCCATACCGGCACCGGCAAGGCCAAGGTCGCGTTCGCCGCGCCCTACCCCGGCACGGTGCTGGCGATGAAGCTGGACGAGCACGGTGGCACCCTGATCTGCCAGAAGGACAGCTTCCTGGCCGGCGCGCGCGGCGTCAGCGTGGGCATCCACTTCCAGCGCAAGATCCTCACCGGCCTGTTCGGCGGCGAAGGTTTCATCATGCAGAAGCTGGAAGGCGACGGCTGGGTGTTCGTGCACGCCGGCGGCACCGTGGTCGAACGCGAACTCCGGGCCGGCGAACGCATCGATGTCGACACCGGCTGCGTGGTCGCCTACCACGCCAGCGTGAACATGGACGTGCGCCCGGTCAGCGGCATCAAGAGCATGTTCTTCGGTGGCGAAGGCGTGTTCCTGGCCACCCTGACCGGTCCGGGCAAGGTGTGGATGCAGTCGCTGCCGTTCTCGCGCCTGGCCGGCCGCATGCTGCAGGCCGCGCCGCAGGGCGGCGGGCAGGCGCGCGGCGAAGGTTCGGTGCTGGGCGGGCTGGGCCGGATCCTGGATGGCGACAACAGCTTCTGAAACGGCGGTGGCGGGGATACGCCCCCTCTCCGTCAACTGATCTGCGCGTCCCCGGCTTCCCGCCGTCCCGGTAGGAAGCCATTGGGCCGGTACGCGGTATCCTGCGCGGCCAGTCCACTTCGCCTGCACGTTCATGAATCCGCTTCGCCCGCGCCTGTCCTGGTTGCTGCCGCTGGTCCTGCTCGCTGCTTGCGGCGGCAACACCAGGCCCTCGCCGCCGCCCGCCGCGGTCACGCCCGTCGCGCCGGTGCCGCCACCATCGCCGATTCGCGTCGGCGTGGCCCTGGGCGGCGGCGCGGCAAAGGGGTTCGCCCACATCGGCGTGATCAAGATGCTGGAAGCCAACGGCATCCAGCCGGAAGTGGTCTCCGGCACCAGCGCCGGCAGCGTGGTCGGCGCGCTGTACGCCAGCGGCATGGATCCGTTCCAGATGCAGAAGCAGGCGTTCGCGCTGGATGAAACCAAAATCCGCGACGTGCGCCTGTTCTCCGGCGGCCTGGTGCAGGGCCAGGCGTTGCAGGACTACGTCAACGGCCTGCTCGGCAAGCGCCCGATCGAGAAGCTGAAGAAGCCCTTCGCCGCGGTCGCCACCCAACTGGAAACCGGCGAGCGCACCGTGTTCGTGCGCGGCAACGTCGGCCAGGCGGTGCGGGCGTCCAGCAGCATTCCCGGGGTGTTCGAACCGGTGGTGATCGGCAAGGCCACCTATGTCGATGGCGGCGTGGTCAGCCCGGTGCCGGTGGACGCCGCGCGCCAGCTTGGCGCGGACTTCGTGATCGCGGTGGATATCTCGACCAAGGCACCGGGCACCCGCCCGGGCAGCATGCTGGGCATCGTCAACCAGTCGATCACGATCATGGGCCAGAAGTTGGGTGAACAGGAGCTAGCGCGTGCGGACATCGTCATCCGTCCCCGCGTCAACGAGATCGGTCCGGCGGACTTCGAGCAGAAGAACAACGCGATCCTGGAAGGCGAACGCGCGGCGATGGCGGTGATGCCGCAGATCCACGAGAAGCTGGAACAGCTGCGCAAGCAGCGCCTGGCCGCGCATGCGGCGAAACTGGCGCCGGTCGCGCCGCCCAAGCCCGCCGAATGCGACGACGAAGGCTTCCGCCTGGGCAAGCTGTGGGGCGGCAAGAAGAAATGCGAGTAGCGCGGCGCCTGTTCCGCTGATCGTCACCCCGGGCGCCAGCCGGGACCGGCGCTACGACACCGCGCGTGCCAGGTTCTCCCGCGCGCGCGCTTCCAGCCGATCATGGAAATGCGGGGTCGAGTACAGCCGCGGACGATTCAGGAAGCCGCGCAGGATCTCGCGCCGCTTGTGCCGGAACAGCCAACCGGGCACGAAGGCATACTCGCTCCGGATCTGCGCCTCGTATTCGGCGAACCGATCCGGCGCCGCGCCGAGGATCGCCAGATCCACGTCCACCAGCAGCTGCGCGTCGGCGTCCCGCGGCACCGCGTCGTGGCGGGTCGCCATGACCAGCGCGTGGACGCGATCCGCGGCGGTGATGTCGACTTCCGCGTCCACCAGCGCCTCGCGCGCCCAGTCGGCGCTGCGCACCTCGTTGTCGGATCGCTTCAACTCGTAGATGGCGTCGTGGAACCACAACGCCAGCTCGACCTCGTGCGGCCGATGGGCCAGCGCGCGCGCCTCGTCGAAGGCGGCCAGGCATTCACCGAGGTGCTGCAGCGTGTGGTAGTGGCGCTGCGGCTCGCGGTAGCAGGCCAGCAATTGTTCGAACCAGGCCAGGCCATCGCCGAGGGCGCCGATGCCTCGCCAGGCGCGCTGCCAGGACGGTTGCAGGTGTTCTCTCATGGGCGCGAGTCTACGCCCTTGTCCGCGCGCGATCCGCCCGCATCCTTGCAGGCATCCCCGTCACCGGAACATCGCATGTCCCTGCCCTCCCCGCCTGACGATCTGGCCGCCATCAACCGCAAGATCGTCGCCGAGGGCGAAGTGCTGCCCGCGGTCGTCCTCAAGGACGGCAGTCGCGTGCAGACCGGCACGGTCGCCACGCTGCTGCACAACATCACCCGCTACAACGCCGGCGAACGCGGCACGGTCGAACGCGAACTGGCGGCGGCGATACCGACCTTGTTCAAGGTCGGCCTGTTCGATTTGTTCCCGCCAGCGGAATGGATGGCCGGCGACAATCCCGGCCGGCGTCTCGTCGGCGAACTCGCGCGGGCGCACCAGACCGACCACGCGTGATCACGCGCGGCGCCCACATCGCCTAGAGCAGGCGGATCCACTGCCGCAGCACGGCCTCGAACGCCGATTGACGGCGGCGCAGCTCGTCCATGCCGGCAAAGGCGACGCGTGCGCGGTCCGGCCCCAGCCATTCGAGCAGTCCGTCCGGGTCGTCGATCGCCGGCCGCTGTTCGGGCGCTCGCGTCTTCGCGCCCAGGTGCAGGATCACCCCGATGCCCTGCCTGGCCCGCAGATGGGTGGTGGCGAAGTACTCGTCCAGGCGCCAGCTCGGCGCGTTCCATTTGATGCCTTCGGCGATGCGCGGATCCACGCCGGTCACGATGCCGCGCAGCACCTCCACTTCCGCCTTGCAGGGATGGACAAGCGCGGCCATGAAGACATCGACGGCCGCGGTGGTATCGGTGGCTTTGCGGTGCATGCTTCGACGCTCCTGTCACCCGGGATCGGGTCCGCCGATTATTCCGGTTGTGCCGGTCCCCGGTCATGCTGCGCCCGCGCTTGGATCAACGCCGCCTTGTGCTGTTCCGCCCAGCGATCCAGCCCGACCAGGGTGCGATCCAGCGAATGGCCCAGCGCGGTGAGCCGGTACTCCACGCTCGGCGGCACCGTGCCGTGGTCGATGCGCGCGATGAGGCCGTTGCGCTCCAGCTCGCGCAGGTTCTGGGTCAGCACTTTCTGCGACACGCCGTCGATGCGCCGGAGCAAGGCGTTGTTGCGTACGGGACCGCGTGCCAGCTCGGTGAGGACCGGCAGCGCCCATTTGCCCGCCAGCAATGCCATCACGGCCCGCGACGGGCACGCGGCGGCATCGGTTTCCAGCGTTGGCATCGTCGCAATGGGCTGGCCACTGTCCATGGGCACCTCGAAGTGCGTACTTGTACGGCATCCAGTGTGTGGTCAGGCTGGGCGCCCTTCAAGTGAACCGGAGTCCGCCATGGCGTGGTGGCTGTTGATCCTCGCCGGCCTGATGGAAATCGTCATGGCCGGCGCCCTCAAATCCGCACAAGGGTGGACGCGTCCCGTGCCCGGCGTGCTCGGCATCGTCGCCGCGCTGGTCAGTATCTACCTGCTGACCCTTGCGATCCGCGATCTGCCCACCGGCACCGCGTATGCGGTCTGGACCGGCATCGGCGCGATCGGCGTCGCGGCGCTGGGCATCTTCGCCTACGGCGACAGCCCCTCGCCCGCCCGGCTGGGCTGCATGGCGCTGATCCTGCTCGGCATCGTCGGCCTGCGCTGGCTGGAGGCGTAAGAGACGCGCCTAGGCCCCGTAGTCGTCCAGGTAGACCGGTGGCAGCGCTTCGGCCTCGCGCAGCCATTCGCGCACTGCCGGCCGGGACAGCAGGCGCTGGGCCCAGTCAACGACCTGCGGCCAGGCGCTGGCGTCGACATCGTGCGCGAACAAGCGCCACAGCACGGGCACGAACGCCAGGTCCGCCAGCGACAGCGCCCCGCACAGATAGGGCCCACCGCTGTGCCCGAGCGCCTGCTGGCAGGCCGCCAGGATGCGCCCGGCCTCGGCCTGTTCCTGGGTCGTCATGCGCCGCCGCTGCGGATAGAAAGCGCTTTCGAATGACAGCCGGCCGCACAGGCCGGACAGGCCCGAGTGCACCCAGGCCAGCAGCGCGCGTGCCCGTGCGCGGTCGCGGATGTCGGCGGGCAGCAAGGGCGATTCACCCAGTTCACTGGCGTATTCCATGATCGCGAGCGAGTCGTGGATGACGGCATCCCCGTCCACCAGCACCGGGACGGCCGCCGGCGGCGAGAACGCGGCGATGCGGGCGAGGTTCTCGAAGCGCTGCGGCTTGCGGATGTCGACGATGTGTTCCTCGAACGCGATGCCCTGTTCGCGCAGCGCCAGCCACGCCCGGAAGGCCCAGCTGGACGCGTTGCGGGTACCGCTGTAGAGGATGCGGCTCATGCGCCGAGGTCCCCGTAAGGTCCGGCCACGACCACGACATAGCCGTCCGGATCGCGCAGCCAGATTTCGCGGTGCCGCGCGTTCGGATTGACCTTCGGGCCTTCCAGCACTTCCGCGTCGGCCTCGCGCACACGGCGGAGCGCGGCGTCGAAGTCGTCGGCCAGGAACCACAGCAGCACGCCGTTGCCCCGGGCGAGATCGGCCCGGCCCAGGTGCGGGTGCGCATGCGCTTCCCATCGGTGCAACTGCAGGACCATCTCGTCGCCGGCCATCAACTGTTCGTAGTCATCGCCGCCATGCCCGCTCGCCAGTCCCAGCGTGGCTTGGTACCAATGCCGGCTGGCGGCGATGTCGTTGACCGCGATCAGTGGCTGCGGCTTCATGCCGGTGCGCCCGCCAGTCCATGACCGCCGACGGGTTCGGTTTCGAAATGCTCGCCGAAGCCCGCGATCAGCGGCTTGGCACGCGCGATGACGTGCTGCACCGCCGGCAGCGACAGCGATGCCTGGTGGCTGGCGGCGCTGTCCCAGACCTCGGTGATCCAGATGCCGTCGGCATCGCCCGGATCCCGCGCGACGATATAGCTCAGGCAACCGGGCATGGCGCCCACGTCTTCCAGCATCAGGGCGATCAGCGCATCGCGCTGGCCGGCCACCGCCTTCATCTTTCCGATCAATCCGTACATCGCTTGTCCTCCCAGGGTGCCCGCCGGCAGGCGCGTGGACATCATCACCAGCGCCGCGCCCGCGCCGGCCAACAGGTCGCGGCGTTTCATGTCTTTGCAGGCTCGCGATCCGAGGGGTGGTTCACCCCGTCCTCGACCGGCACCTCGCCCATCGCGAACGGATTGACCCCCTCCAGGCAGCCAACGTTGTAGCCGTATTCGTTGGGGTCGGATCGGCGCTGGTGGTGCGTATAGATGCCGCAGCGCGAGCAGAAGTAGTGCCGCGCGACCCGGGTGTTGAACTGGTACAGGCTCAGCACGTCTTCGCCCTGCACCACCCGCAGGCCCGCCAGCGGCACCGAGGCGACGATGGCGCCCTTGCGCCGGCACAGCGAGCAGTCGCAGCGACGCGGCTTGACGATGCCATCGGGCAGATCCAGTTCCAGCACCACCGCGCCGCAATGACAGCGGGCGCGATGGGTGGCCTGGATGGGAACGCCACCGACTTCGCGGATCATGCCGTGCCTGCCCGGGATGCCGGCGTGCCGCGCCGGCGGGCCGCCAGTGTAGTACGCGGCCCGTGACGGAGGTCGGGGCGACTCGTCGTCCGTCCCGGCGCTTTCCGTTCCGGCGGCGTCACTGTTCCGGCTCCGTTGCCGGCCGATCCAGCGTCTTGAACATCACATGGGCATCCACCCACCCCGCGCGTGCGTGGCGGAAGGCGCCGGGCAGCGTGCCGACGATGTCAAAGCCCAACCGCCGGTAGAGTTCCACCGCCGCCGCGTTGGTGCTGACCACGTAGTTGAACTGGATGCCGCGAAAGCCCGCCTCGCGCGCGCGCTGCAGGCTGTGTTCGACCAGGCGCCGGCCAATGCCCCTGCCCTGCGCGGCGGGCGCGACCGCGTAGGTGGCGCTGGCGATGTGCGCGCCACGCCCGGCATGGTTGGCGCCCATCTTGTACATGCCGACGACCTCCCCGTCCCGCTCCGCCACCCAC
Organism: Pseudoxanthomonas sp. 68-E7; assembly: GCF_057773145.1. Lineage (NCBI taxonomy): Bacteria > Pseudomonadati > Pseudomonadota > Gammaproteobacteria > Lysobacterales > Lysobacteraceae > Pseudoxanthomonas > Pseudoxanthomonas sp. 68-E7. Next base: position 343,047 of record NZ_JBYMTI010000003.1, read on the forward strand.
GCCGCGTGCGCGCCGAACCAGTGATCGCGGAAGGTGTCGCGGTCGAAGTGTTCGTCGAACGGCAAGGCGTCGCCCGGGGCGATCACTGCCTGGAAGATCGTCCACATGGCGTCCAGGTCGGCAGTGGTCGCCGGTCGCACGTCAAGTTCTCCCATGATTCCGCTCCTGCATGTCGAACCCTCAGAACACTTCCAGACCCGGGAACCTGGCCTGCGCCTGCACGCAGTCGGCCAGATAGACGGCGATTCCGGCATCGCCGGTCCACAGCGAGTTGCGTGGCTGGCCATGCAAGCGCAGATCCCGCTGCTGCTGGACCAACGCATGCATCGCGAACGCGCGCGAACGCTCCAGCCACAGGACATCGCCGCTGCGTTCAAACAGCTTGAGCAGCGCATAGCCGTTGCCGGCGGTGCCGTGGCAGAGATTGCCTCCCTTGGCGAGCGGTCCGGCGCGCCAGATCGCCTCGCCTGCCCGCTCCAGCAGATGATCCAATGCCGCGTCGGCGATGTCAGCGGCGCCGATCACGATACCGGGCGCGCCGTGGCAAACCTGCATCAGCCATTTTCCGCCGCCCTCCCGTTCGAACAGTTGCGGCCGCCAGTTCACCCCGCCGTCCTCGTGGACGGCGGTTCGATGCAGGGTGTCGAGCAGGCGCTCCCGCCAGGCTTCCCAAGTGCCGACCTCGAGCAACTCGCGGCCCCGCGCCAGCGCCAGCGCGACGCCGGCCAGGCCATGCGCGAGGCCGAGGTAGCTGGACTCTCGTCCATACAGTTGCTGCGGGATGTAGTGGCAGCCCGGCGCATCCGTGTACCGCCATGCCTGCCAAAGCGCATCGGTGGTCTGTCGGAACAGGTCCCGCCAACCGGCCTGTCCGGTCCTTTCATGCATCAGCCACGCGGCCAGCAGCGTGCCGGGCGCTCCCCACATGAGCTCGTGCGAAGGATGCCGCGCATTGCCTTCGATCAGGCGCGCGAGCATCGTTTGCGTCCACGGCGCCTGCGTCGCCGCATGCAACATCATCAGGATCGGCGTTTCTCCCATCAGCAGGGACGCCGGTTCGCGCAAGCCATTGGTCTCGAGCCAGGCGCGATGCCGCGCCAGCAGTTGTTCCGGTTCCAGCGCATCGTCGTACCGCAACCGGACGAACCCCCGTGCCTGCAAATGCCACAGCGCCCAGATCACGCCGGCCGCGCCGTAGTAGAACGCAGTCGCGCCATCGGGCTCGCCGTCGGTTTCACGATCCAGTGGATGGAGCGGCCAACCCAGACCAGGCACATGTGCCGCTTCAATTCCGCTCACGATCACCGCGATCGCTTCGCGGACCCGGGTTTCGTCCCAAGCGGGTGCGCGCAACGGTTGGTGGCGCTCGGGATCGTGAAGCATGCAAGACGCGGGAAGTGGCGGAGGAATGATCGCGGCAACGAAGCACGCGGCCGTCTGCGAAGCGCGCAGCTTACAGCGGCGCCCGCTCCTTCGGCAGCGGCCAGCCGCCGAACGCCTTCACCGTGCGCAGCACGAAGCTGGAATTGACGTCGGCCACCCCGCTGGCATCCAGCAGCTTGTCCAGCAGGAAGCGCGAGAAGTGTTCCAGATCCTGCACCACCACGTGCAGCAGGTAGTCCATGTCGCCGGTGAGCGCATGGCAGGTGACCACCTCGTCCCAGTGCCGGACCTTGTCGGCGAACAGCGCCACCCCGCTCTGCTCGTGTTTTTCCAGTTGCACGCGCACGAACGCCTGCAGGCCCAGGCCGACGCTCTTGGGGTCCACCAGCGCGGCATAACCACCGATGACCCCCGCCGCCTCCAGCCGCTGGATCCGGCGCAGGCAGGCCGACGGGGACAGGTTCACCTGGGCGGCGATCTCCGAATTGGGCGCGCGGCCCTGTTTCTGCAGCAGGGCCAGCAGCCGCAGGTCGGTCCGGTCCAGGGCGACGGATTCGGCCATTTGTTGCCTCGCAACATCATTTGACGCAACAAGATTGCGCCACAATCCCTACAACACGCAACTTTGCAACCCCATTGCGCGCCCCCGGCGCTAGCATGCAGTCGACCGATTTCCGCCCCGGAGCCCGCCATGAACGAACCCCGCCGCGTCGAGCACCAGCAGACCGACAAGGGCTACGTGCCGGTCTATACGACCGCCGTGGTGGAGCAGCCGGCCGACTATCCGGCCGCCGACCACGACACCTGGGGCAAGCTGTACGAACGCCAGCGCGAGCTGCTGGTCGGTCGCGCCTGCGACGAATTCCTGCAGGCGCAGGACGCGATGGGCATGAGCCCGGATCGCATCCCGCGCTTCAGCGAGCTCAACCGGGTGCTGAAGGCCGCCACCGGCTGGACCCTGATCGGGGTCGAGGGCCTGCTGCCGGAACTGGATTTCTTCGATCACCTGGCCAACCGGCGCTTCCCGGTCACCTGGTGGATCCGTCGCCCGGACCAGATCGACTACATCGCCGAGCCGGATCTGTTCCATGACCTGTTCGGCCACGTGCCGCTGCTGATGAACCCGGTGTTCGCCGACTACATGGAGGCCTACGGCAAGGGCGGGGTGAAGGCGCACGGCATCGACCCGGAGGCGCTGGTCCACCTGACCCGGCTGTACTGGTACACGGTGGAATTCGGTCTGATCAACACGCCGGACGGCCTGCGCATCTACGGCGCCGGCATCGTCTCGTCCAAGGGCGAATCGCTGTACTCACTGGAGTCGCCGGCACCCAACCGGATCGGCTTCGATCTGGAGCGTCTGATGCGCACCCGCTACCGCATCGACACCTACCAGAAGACCTACTTCGTCATCGACAGCTTCGAGCAGCTGATGGACGCCACCGCCCCCGATTTCACCCCGATCTACGCGCGCCTGGCCCACCAGGAGGCGATCCCGGCCGGCGACGTGCGCGAGGGCGACCGGGTGTTCACCCGCGGCACCGGCGAAGGCTGGCTGGCCGAAGGCGACGTGTAGGCCGCCGCCACCGACGTCTACACCCTGATGATGCGGTCAGCCTCTTCGGCATCCACGTTGATCAGCGCTTGGGCGGACGACTCGGTTTCTGCATTGCCGGGCAGGCAACCGCTCTTGTAGATGTAAGGAAACAGCGTCCCCAGCTTGTGCGTCAGCCAGGCGGCGGCGGCGCCGCCGACCACGACCGCGATGGCTTTCATCGGCGAGGAGGGCCAGGTTTCCAGCGCGAACAATGCGATCAGGGGCGTTGCGAGGCACGCGATTCCCCATCCCATCAGCCGGTCAAGACGCTTCATTTGCTGTCGGTAGCGCCCGCCTTCGGTTTTCCAGCAATAGAGGGATCCATCCGTCAGGTTGCGCATGGCGACGACCACCAGAACCCCATTCTCCAAGCGCCCGGCGACCTGTACGCGGTCACCACTGCGTAGATAGAGCGCGGTATCGGCCTGCAAGTTGAGATAGGCCGGATGACCATCGACGCGGCATTCAACATCATGGAATTCACGGCGAGCAAAGAATGAGTGGTTCACGCCGACAATCAGTTCGCTGGTGATTCTTTCCCTGCGAACGACGTTGCTGACGACTCCTTCCAGAACTTCGCTACAGCGCATCGGAAGAATCCTTCGCGACGTCGGGGGATGAAACCATCGCTTCCCGACGTGCACGGAAATAGACGAAACGGTCTTTCGAGCGCAGATCCCAAAGGCCGAACAGGGCGAGGCCGAGCAGAAGCGCCGAAGCGAATATTGACGCGATACCCGGCAATACGATCCAGGCGGAGTCCGACCGCCCGCTCACATCCAGATACAATGCGCCGCACCCGAAACCCAGCAGCGTCACTCCAGCCACCAGCCACCAAAGAACCGCACGCAGCGTTTCGCGCGGATTGCCTCCCCAAGGATTCAATGACACCCGCGGCTGAAAGGCCCACGCGATCGTACGACGTCCAGGCGGTTGGTTGCGATAGGCCAGGACGATGCGTTCCTGGATTCGCAGTAGCGAGAAGGTGGACTTATCGCTGCCCGGCAGCAAATCAAGTTCACTGGAAAGGATGAAGTAATGCTCGCCGCCGATCCGGAGGCGATATCCGGGTGAGAAACGGCTAGCCAGGGCTGTCCAATGCAGGTCCAGCGAATTCTTCTCCACCGCTTCCAATATCCCCTCCACGACAGGGACCTGCGTTCCCTTTCGCGTGAGCAGGCGTATCCACAGCTCTATCAGCATGATTCCCGTTCGGAGGTAAAAGACGGCGGAGCGTAGCCGCGACGCCCCGGAGCAGGACATGGGAAACGTCTGAAAATGCGATGACGCGTGGTCTACTTGCGACAGAACGAATGCACCCGGTTTCCCGTAGGGTGCAGCCAGCCCATAGAATGCGCACATGACGCATCTACCGCGCGCCGCGCTGGCGCTGGCCCTACTCATCGCCTTGCCGGCGGCGGCGCAGGACACCGCGCGCACGCTGGACCGCGTCACCGTGCAGGCCACGCGGCTGGAAGTGGTACCCGCGTTCGACACCCCGGCCTCGCTGGATGTGATCGATCTGCGCGAAGACGCGGCGACCCCCGGGGTCAATCTGTCCGAACGCCTCGGCGGCGTGCCGGGATTGCTGGCGCGTGACCGCCAGAACTACGCCCAGGATACCCAGCTGTCGATTCGTGGTTTCGGCGCGCGGGCGACCTTCGGCGTGCGTGGCGTGCGCCTGTATGCCGACGGCATTCCGGCCACGCTGCCGGACGGGCAGGGCCAGCTGTCGCATTTCAACCTGATGGGCGCCGAGCGGGTGGAAGTGCTGCGCGGTCCGTTCTCGGCGCTGTATGGAAACTCCTCCGGCGGCGTGGTGCAGCTGTCCAGCGCGCGCGGCGAGGCGCCCGGCGAACTGCGCGTGCAGGGCTCGGTTGGCAGCCATGCGACGCGCACGCTGGGCGCGCGCTGGTCGGGCGCGCAGGGCGGGGTGCATTACAACCTCGCGGCCAGCGTGTTCGAGACCGACGGCTATCGCGATCACAGCGCGGCGCGGCGCGAGTCGTTCAACGGCAAGCTCGGCCTGGATTTGCCCGGTGACGGCACGCTGGATCTGGTGCTCAACCATTTCGACTCGCCGCGCGCGCAGGATCCGCTCGGCCTGACCCGGGCGCAGTGGCGCGCGGATCCGGCACAGGCGGTCGCCGCCGCGCACCAGTTCAACACCCGCAAGTCGGTGCGCCAGGATCAGTTCGGGCTGGTGCTGGATCAGCCGCTGGGCGAAGGTCATCGCCTGCATGCGACCGCCTACGCCGGCACCCGCGACGTCGAGCAGTTCCTGCCGCTGCCCGTCGGTGCGCAGGGCAATCCGCTCAACAGCGGCGGCGTCATCGATCTGGACAACGACCAGGCGGGCGTCGATGCGCGCTGGTCATGGCAGGGCGAACTGGCGGCGCGCCCGTTCGAGGCCACCGTGGGCGTGAACGCGGATCGCCAGCGACAGCACCGGCGCGGCTACGAGAACTTCGTCGGTACGGCATGGGGCGTGCGTGGCCGGCCTCGCCGCGACGAGCGCAACCAGGTGGAGAACGTGGACCAGTACGCGCAGGCGTGGTGGCGCTTGGCCGATCGCTGGTCGCTGTTGGCCGGTGCGCGCCACAGCGCGGTCCGCTTCGATTCCCGCGATCACTATGTGACCGCGTCCAATCCCGACGACAGTGGTCGCGTGCGCTATACCGAGACCACGCCGGTCGCCGGGGTGATGTTCGACGCCGGCGACGACTGGCGGGTCTACCTGTCGAGCGGACGCGGCTTCGAGACCCCGACCTTCAACGAGCTCGGCTATCGCGCCGACGGCGGCGCCGGGCTGGCACTGGATCTGCGACCGGCCATCAGCCGGCATTGGGAGCTCGGCAGCAAATGGCGCTGGCCCGGCGGAGAACTGGCCATCGCGCTGTTCCGCGCCGACACCGACGACGAGCTGTCGGTGGCCAGCAACCTGGGCGGACGCAGCACCTACCGCAACGTGGGACGCGCGCGGCGGCAGGGCGCGGAAGCAAGCCTGCGCGCATCCTTCGGTGATCACTGGCAATGGCAGGCAGCCTGGACCTGGCTGGATGCGGAATTCCGCGACAGCTTCCTGACCTGCGCGCGTAGCGGTTGCGCGGTGCCGGACACGCCGGTGAAGGCCGGCGCCGCGATTCCCGGCACCGCGCGGCAACAGTTCTTCGGCCGGCTTGAATGGCGATCCGCCGGCTGGAGCGCCGCGGCCGAGGCGGTCGCGCAGGATCGGGTGAGCGTGAACGACATCGGCAGCGAGCGGGCACCCGGCTATGCGCTGCTGCACCTGGAAGCCGCGCATCGCTGGCGTTTCGGCGACGACACGCTGCGCGCGTTCCTGCGCGTGGACAATGTGCTGGACCAACGGTATGTCGGCTCGGTGATCGTCAACGAAGGAAACGGCCGCTACTACGAACCGGGACCCGACCGGGGCTTCCTGCTCGGCCTGGAGTGGCGCAGGGCGCCCTGACGCGGATCAGGCGTCGGACGGCGGCGGTCCGACCCGGCGGAAATAGGCGTCCAGGCCGCGCTCCGGATCGTCGTCGAAGATCTCGCCGGTTTCATCCAGCTGGAGGATGCGATCGGGCCGGAAGTTGCGGAAGTCGCCGCGATACCGGCACCAGGCGCCGAGGGTCCAGCTGCCGCCCCAGAACGCCAGGCACAGCGGTTCCACGTCGCGCCGGGTTTCCTCGCCGGAATGATCGGCATAGCGGAACCGCAGCACGCGTCGCTGCTCGATGGCCTCGTGCAGGCGATCCAGCAGCCCGGTGGACTCGAAGCGATCCTTGAGCTCCGGCGCGTAGATGCGGGTGCGCTGCGCGCGCGCCTGCAGATCCGGCGGCAGTACCGCCTGGATCTTCAGCAGCGCCGAACGCGCGCCCACCGAAAGCCGCTGGCCACCGAAGGCCCGCACGAAGCGCGTGCCAACCACCAGGGCTTCGAGTTCGTCGGCGTTGAACATCAGCGGCGGAATGTCCGCGCCCTTGCGCAGCAGGTAACCGACGCCGGCTTCGCCTTCGATCGGAACGCCCGACAATTGCAGGTCGGCCACGTCGCGATAGACGGTGCGCAGCGAGACCGCCAGGGTCTCGGCAAGCGTACGGGCGGGCAGGGCGGTGCGGCGTCCACGCAGGGCATGGATGATCAGGAACAGGCGGTCGGCGCGGCGCATGCCGGCATCATCCCTTGCCGGCGGCGGTGGACGCAAAGGGCGGCACGCATCTCAATCCTCCGTGTCGGCGGCGACGTCGCGGCCGATCCGCGAACGCGCGGTCGGCACCAATCGCAGCAGGTCGGTGCGGTGCGGCTGCGCGCCGATCCGCCACGCGGCCTGGAGCTGCCGGTCGCAGCGCTCGTGGGTGGCCTCGTCGGCGAACTGCAGGACGCAGGCGAACACATGCTCGCCCTCGCGCACGGGCAGCGCGGGATAGTCGTTGGGCGCCGCGCCGGTCACCAGCGTGGCCAGCACCCGCGCATGCATGTCCTCCAGCCAGGGCCGCTGGATCTGTTCGAAGTGGGCCAGCCATTCCGCATTCACCGGTGCATCGAAGTAGTGCAGGCAGATGACGATGCGCACCTGTTCCGGCGCCTCCGCACCCTTCGGCGGCGGCGGCGTGGACACGGCCAGCGCGGGTCCCCCGGCGGTCGGACACAGCAGCAGCACATTGTCCGAATCGATCATCGTCGCGTTGGCCGCGTCGCGATGCGCGTGCCACGCCGGCCCCTGATAGAACCGCCCCAGCGCCTCCCGCCGCGCCGCCATGTCGGCGAACCCGCGCAGCCACACGAAACGATCCGGTTCGTCGAGATCGCGGAACTGGCCGAGCAGCACCATGCCCGCCGCTTCCTGGGTCTCGATGAATTCCCGTTCGAACAGCGCGATGAGTTCGTCGCGTCGCCCCGGATGCAGGGTGTATTGGCGCAGCTCGATCACGCCGGGAACGAAGGGAGCGGCCGAGGGCGCGGGCGGGAGCCGCCAGGGCGCGTGGATCGGGGAAGGGGACAGGGTATCCAGCATGGGTTCACTCCAGGCGCAGGGTGTCGAGGGCGGCGGCGTCCATTTCCAGCACCACCGACAGGTACTCTTCGATCATGTCGAGCACGGCCTGGCGCGGTCCTTCGCGCCATTCCGCGCTGCCGTAGAACGCGTCCTGCTCGCGCTGGCGCGCCTCCAGATCCGCATAGGCGCGGATCAGCAGGTACGAGGCGCCGTCATGGGACGAGGGCCCATGGCGGACCACGTCCATCCGCCAGCGCCGCAGCATCGGCATGACCGTGGTGGCGACCAGCCGGTGGAACGCATCGCGGGTGCCGGGACGCAGACGGTAGCTGCGGATTTCGACTGTGCGCGTGGAAGACGATGCGCTCACGCCGCCTCCCGGGTCAGGTACATGTGCCAGTTGGTTTCCCAGTGGCCGCCGCGATCCGGCGAGAACGCCTGTTCCCAGTGCGCGCTGTCGGCCTGGATGTCGTGCCAGCGGAACCGCACCCACACTTCGCGGCCCTTGTGGCGATCGCGGCCGAGGAAGGTTCCCACGCCATCCTGGAAACGTCCGACGACGGGAGGTTCGAGCAGGCCCTGCTGGTTGTTGGCCCAGTACAGGCTCCACTGGCGCCGCGACGGGTCGTACAGGCGCAGGGTCATGCCGCGATAGCCGCCGGCCCAGTCGGTGATGAACTCGTCCAGGTTGCCGATGCCGCCCAGCACGGGACCGCAGTGCTGGCGCGCATCGAAACTTTCCCAGTCCTCGCAGCCCGCCAGCCGCTCTTTCAGCCGGACATTGCGCACGTGCCAGCGGCCATGCAGGAAATCGAAATCGTGCCGGCCCTCGGTGGGCAGCTCGTGCCCGGGCGAAGCCGGATAGGTGATCTGCTCGCCGCTGACCAGGTTGCGGCCCAGTCCGGCGACATACGCCTGGAATGCGCGCGGCAGCAGTTCCTGTGCGCGCGCCGTCAAACTGCGGGGAGTCATGCGCTTTCCTCCTGAAATGGCAGGCAGCCATCCTGCGGGGGCGCTGCTGACAGCGTGGTGTCAGCAGCCAACGACCTGCCGGAAGTCACGACTTTCACCACGGCCATGGCGCGCGGCGTTCGCGGCAGGCAGCATGTCCGCATGCGCGAACGCCTGAAGCTGCTGCTGCAACCGCTCAACCTGTCCGGTGTCCTGACCTGGGCGGCGGTGATGCTGGCGATGCGCGGCGAAACGGGGGGCCTGGACGGCGCGCGCCTGGGCGCGCTGCTGGCGTTCCTGGCCGCGTTCCTGTTGCTGGATCAGCCCGGCGTCGGCCGGCGCCTGCGCGACGCGCTGCTGTGGCTGCAGCTGCTGCTCGCGCTGGCCATGATCCATCTGGCGCCGCGCACCGGCACCGCGCCGGTCCTGCTGGTGGTGGTGGCCGCCCAGCTGGCGATGACCTGGCGCCCGCTGCACGCGCTGCTGGTGATGCTCGCGGCCAACGCGGTGTTCGGCCTGCTGATGGTCCGCGCCGGGCATGACGCTGCCTGGTTCATGGTGGCGATCTACTCCGGCTTCCAGGCCTTCGCCGCGCTGATCGGCCACTACGCGCGCAGCGCCGAGAACGCGCGGGATCGGCTGGCCCTGGTCAATGCCGACCTGCTCGCCACCCGCGCCCTGCTGGCCGACAGCGCGCGCGACGCCGAACGCCTGCGGGTGGCACGCGAGCTGCACGACGTCGCCGGGCACAAATTGACCGCGATGAAGCTCAACCTGCGCGCGCTCGCCACCGATCCCGCCCTGGCCGAGCGCCCGCAGGTCCGCCTGGGCGAACAGCTGGCCAGCGAGCTGCTCGAGGACATCCGCAACGTGGTGCAGGCGCTGCGCGATTCGCGCGGCCTGGATCTGGAGACCGCGCTGCGTGCGCTGGCCGCGCCGCTACCGCAGCTGCGCATGCAGCTGCGCATCGACGAGGACGCCGTGATCCGCGACCCGCAACTGGCCGAGACCGTGTTGCGGATCGTGCAGGAAGCGATGACCAATGCCGCGCGCCATGCCGGCGCGGCGACGTTGTGGGTCGAACTGCGGCGCGAAGGACCGCGGCTGTGCCTGCGGATCGCCGACGATGGGCAAGCGCCCGCCCTGCTGCGCGAAGGCAACGGACTGGCCGGCATCCGCGAGCGGGTCGCCGCCGCCGGTGGCGACCTGCGCATCGGCCGCGGCGTGGCCGGCAACCTGGAATTGACCGTGGAGTTTCCCTCATGAACGACGCATCCGGATCCGCGATCGTGCGGATCGCGCTGGCCGACGATCAGGCCCTGGTCCGCGCCGGCCTGCGCGCCTTGCTGGACGGTCCGGACGGCATCCGGGTGGCATTCGAGGCCGAGGGCGGAGCCGAACTGCTGGACCGCGTCGCCGCCACGCCGGTGGACGTCATCCTCAGCGATATCCGCATGCCCGGCATGGATGGCATCGAAGCCTTGCAGCAACTGCGCGCGCGCGGCGACCGCACTCCCGTGCTGCTGCTGACCACGTTCGATGACGGGGACCTGCTGCTGCGCGCGGCCGATGCCGGCGCGCAGGGATTCCTGCTCAAGGACGCGGCGCCCGAGGATCTGCGCGCCGCCATCCGCCGTGTCGCCGACGGCGACACCCTGTTGCAACCGGTCTCCACCGAACCGGTGCGCGCACGCTATCGGTTCCACGATGAGACGCCACCCAGCGAGCGCTTCAGCGAACGCGAGGTGGCGATCCTGCGGCTGCTGGCCGGCGGCTATTCCAACAAGGAAATCGCCCGCACGCTGTTCCTGGCCGAAGGCACGGTGAAGAACTACGTCTCCAACATCCTCGACAAGCTCGGCACCCGCGATCGCACCCGCGCGGTCCTCAAGGCGATAACCCTGCGGATCATCTGATTGCTTCCGGGCAGGAGCGACGTCAGTCGCGACCGGTATCGCTCCCCACGCACGGAATGGGTCGCGACTGACGTCGCTCCTGCAAGGGATCTCCGCCCGCTCAGGTCAGCAGCAGCACCGCCAGTCCGGCCGCCAGCGCCGCCAGCAATCCGGCCGCGACGCGCACGCCGTAGGCCGCGCCGCCGCTGATCCAGGCGATCACCGACTTGGTCGCCAGGCTCGCCCCCAGCAAGGCCAGCATCAGCCAGCGCGCCTCGTCATCGCTCAGGCCGCCGCGCGCGAACTGGTTGGCCAGCGTCGCCACCGCCGCATGCAGTTCCGCGGTCGCCGAGATCACCGCCGCCGCCATCGCTCCGCGCGGACCAATCCACGCCGCCAGCGCGGCCGAGACGAAGGTCAGCACGGCCACCACCAACGCGAAACCCAGCGCCTGGCCGAACCGGAACATGCGGCTTTCCGCGGTCGGTGGCGCCGCCGGATCATCACGTCCCGCGCGCAGGCCGAGCAGGCCGCCGACCAGCAGCACCGCGCCGATCGCGGCCAGTTCCGGCCACAGGTCGATGACCAGCGGCGGCGACACCGCCCACAGGATAGGTACGCACAGGCTCAGCGAGGCCAGATTGGACAGCAGCGCCGCCGCCACCGCCGAGGATCGCAGCGCGGGCGTCTCGCGGGCGCGCTGGCCAAAGCCGATCACGGCGGCGGTGGACGACACGTAGCCGGCGAAGAATCCGGCGACGGCCAGGCCCCAGCGGTTGCCGATCAGGCGCAACGCGACGTGGCCCAGCGCGCTGACCGCCATCACCAGCACCACCAGCTTCCACAGGGTCGCCGGGTTGATGGCCTGGAACGGCCCGATCGCCGCGTCCGGCAGGATCGGCAGGATCACCAGCGCCGAAGCCAGCAGCAGCAGGCCATCGAAGACCTCGCGCTCGCTCAGCACCTGGCGGGTCAGCCGGTGCAGCGGCTCCTTGGCGTAGAGCAGCAGGGCGGCGACCACCGCCAGGCCGGTCGCCAGCGGCGGCGACCGCACCGCCAGCGCGCCCAGCAGGGCGGTCAGGAGCAGGGCGATCTCGCTGGTCAGGCCGACATCGTGATCGCGCGTGCCCAGGTACGCCAGGGCCGCCAGCACCCCCACGCCTGCCAGCATCACCAGCAGCACCGGCAGGCCGAGATGGGCGGCGACCGCCGCGCCCAGGGCGGTCAGGGCATGGGTGCGCAGTCCGGCGATGGCGCGCGCCTCGCCGCCGGCGCGCTCGCGGACCAGGCCGATCAACAGGCCCAGGCCCAGCGCCGAAGACAGGGAAAGCCACACCGCCGGGGGCGTCGGAATCACGGAACGTCCTCTGGATTCAAAAATTGGTCTTGCATTGGTCCGCAATGTCCGGACAATGCGCGGTTCTTCCGCCCGCCATCCTGCCATGCCCACACCTGCCGCCCACACCGTCTCCCTCAGCCGCTACCTCATCGAGGAGCAGCGCGCCGGCCGCATCGACGCCGAACTGCGCCAGCTGGTCGCGGTGGTCGCGCGGGCCTGCACCAGCATCTCCATCGCGGTCAGCAAGGGCGCCCTGGGCGGGGTGCTGGGCGACGCCGGCACCGGCAACGTCCAGGGCGAGGCGCAGAAGAAGCTGGACGTGCTGAGCAACGACATCCTGCTGGAGGCCAACGCCTGGGGCGGCCACCTGGCGGCCTGCGCGTCGGAGGAAATGGAGCACAGCCAGCCGATTCCCGACGCCTATCCGCGCGGCGGCTTCCTGCTGCTGTTCGATCCGCTGGACGGCAGTTCCAACATCGACGTCAACGTCTCGGTCGGCACCATCTTCTCAGTGCTGCGCAGCCCCGAGGGCGTGAGCCGGCCGGGCGACGAGCATTTCCTGCAGCCGGGCCGCCACCAGGTCGCCGCCGGCTACTGCATCTACGGTCCCAGCACGATGCTGGTGCTGACCACCGGGCACGGCACCCACGCCTTCACCCTGGATCGGGAGCAGGGCGCGTTCGTGCTGACCCAGCGCGACATGCGCATCCCCGAGGACACCCGCGAGTTCGCCATCAACGTGTCCAACCAGCGCCACTGGGAGCCGGCGATGCAGGCCTACGTGGCCGATCTGCTGGCCGGCAAGGAAGGTCCGCGCGGCAAGGACTTCAACATGCGCTGGATCGCCAGCATGGTCGCCGACGTGCATCGCATCCTCACCCGCGGCGGCATCTTCATCTATCCCTGGGATCGCAAGGATCCCGGCAAGCCGGGCAAGCTGCGGCTGATGTACGAAGCCAATCCGATGGGCCTGCTGGTCGAGCAGGCCGGCGGCGCCGCCAGCACCGGCCGCGAAGCCATCCTCGATCTGCAACCCACCCACCTGCACCAGCGGGTGCCGGTGTTCCTGGGCTCGCGCAACGAAGTGGAAGCGGCGTCGCGCTATCACCGCGACGGCGACTGATTCTGCCTCTTGCGGCAGCGACGTGAGTCGCGATTCGACGCCGGGCCTGGATTCATCCGGTCGCGACTCATGTCGCTCCCACGCCGTGCCGACAGGTCAGAACAGTTCACCCTGAGGCGAAGGTGGCCGCGGCGGCACGAACTTGCCCGTGTCCAGCCCCTGGTGCTTGCGCCGATCGAAGCCCAGCCGCCGGTAAGCGAGATCGAAACGGCGCGCGAGCAGGTCGGCGTAGACGCCCTGGCCACTGAAACGCTTGCCGAAGCGCGCGTCGTAATCCTTGCCGCCACGCAGCTGCTGGATCGTGCTCATGACATGCTCGGCGCGCTGCGGCAGGTGGGTTTGCAGCCAGTCGCGGAACAGCGGCGAGACTTCGTGCGGCAGCCGCAGCAGCACGTAGCCGGCCGAATCGGCGCCGGCATCGCGCGCGGCCTCGAGCACCGCCTCCAGCTCGCTGTCGTTCACCCACGGAATCACCGGCGCGAACATCACCCCGACCGGGATACCGGCCTCGCTCAGGCGGCGCACCGCGCGCAGGCGCGAATGCGGCGCGGACGCGCGCGGTTCCAGCCGCGCGGACAGCTGGTTGTCCAAGGTGGTGATCGAGAAATACACCTGCACCAGGTGGTCGCGCGCCATCGGCGCCAGCAGATCGAGGTCGCGCTCGACCAGCGCGTTCTTGGTGATCAGCGAGAACGGATGCCGGGTTTCGGCCAGCACCTCGATGATGCGCCGGGTCAGGCCCAGCCTGCGCTCGGTCGGCTGGTAGGCGTCGGTATTGATGCCCAACGCGATCGGGCTGCAGCGGTAGCCCGGTTTCGCCAGTTCCCTGCGCAATACCTCCGGCGCGTTGGTCTTGGCGAAGATGCGGGTCTCGAAATCCAGGCCCGGCGACAGGTCCAGATAGGCGTGGCTCGGGCGGGCGAAGCAGTATGAGCACCCGTGCTCGCAGCCGCGATAGGGGTTGAGCGATTGCTGGAACGGGATGTCCGGCGACTGGTTGCGGCTGATGATGCTGCGCGCGCGCTCCTCGGTGACCTGGGTGGCCGGCGCGGATTCGATTTCATCCTCGCGGTCGCGCTCGTGCCAGCCGTCGTCCTCCGCCTGCGCGGTGGTCACGGCGAACCGGCCCGGCAGGTAGCCGGTGGAACCTCGGCCTTTGATCGCATCACCCATCGGCGCAGATTACGCCGGGGCCGTCTCAACGGCGGCGACACCGCATAGAATCCCGCCATGCTGGAAACCCTGCACACCTGGTGGGATGCCTTCCTGTCCATCCCGCATCTGAACCGCTGGCTCACCGCGGCCTGGCTGCTCTACCTGATTCCGCTGTGCGGCTGGATCGTGCTGCAGAAGCGCGAGCCGGTCGCCACCCTCAGCTGGGTGCTTTCGCTGTCACTGCTGCCCTACATCGGCTATCTGATCTACTTCCTGCTCGGTCCGCAGAAGATCAAGCGCCAGCAGTTGCGCCGGCACCAGTCGCGCACCGGCCTGGATACCTACGAGACGTTCTGCCCGGCCGAGGAAGGCTGCGCGGAGCTGGCGATGCTGGCCCAGAGCACCACCGGCTTGCCGCCGTCGACGGCCACGTCGGTGCAGCTGCTGGTGGACGGCTCGGCCACCTACGAGGCCATCCTCGATGCGGTCCGGCAGGCCCGCAACCACATCCACCTCGAGTACTACATCTACAACCCGGATCGCTGCGGCACGCGATTGCTGGAGGCGTTGATCGCCAAGGCGCGGGAAGGGGTGAAAGTGCGCCTGCTGCTGGATGCGGTCGGCTCCTCGAAGGTTGGCCGCCGTTTCCTGCAGCCGCTGCACGACGCCGGCGGCGAAAGCGCCTGGTTCCATCCCACCCGGTTCCGCCCGTTCACCCGCCCCTGGGTCAACCTGCGCACCCACCGCAAGATCGTGGTCATCGATGGCGGCATCGCCTTCACCGGCGGCATCAACATCACCGACGAGGAGGACGAGTCGCTGCGCCCGGATGCCTACCGTGATCTCCACCTGCGAATGGAAGGCGAGGTCGTACGCAGCGTCCAGCAGGTGTTCGTCGAGGACTGGGTCTATGCCACCGGCCAGACGCGCAAGGACTTCCACGGCACCCGCCTGTGGAGCGCGACCGAAACCGGCGTGGAAGGCGGCATCTCCGCGCAGACGCTGGTGTCCGGCCCGGACTCGGCCTGGGAACCGATCCACCGCATGCACGTGGCGGCCATCCACGAAGCCAAGTCGCGTGTCTGGCTGGTGACGCCGTACTTCGTTCCGGGCGAGGCGGCGCGGATGGCGCTGACCTCGGCGGCGCTGGGTGGCCTGGACGTGCGCCTGCTGGTGCCGAAAATGAGCGATTCGCGCCTGGTGACCTACGCCGCGCGTTCCTACTTCGACGAGTTGCTGGCCGCCGGCGTGAAGGTTTACGAGTACGGGCCGCGCATGATGCACAGCAAGGCTTTGCTGTGCGACGACCATCTGGCGCTGATCGGCAGCGCCAATTTCGATCACCGCAGTTTCCGGCTGAATTTCGAGATTTCCATGCTGTTCCGCGACCGCGGACTGGCAGGCCTGCTGGCGCAGTTGCTGGAGGGCGAGTTCGCCGTTTCCGCTCCCGTCCACCTGCAACGCCGGCGCTCGCTGTGGCGGCATCGCCTGCCCGAAGCATTGGCGCGGCTGACGTCCCCGCTGTTGTGATCCGGCGCCGCTTCCGGCCCGGGCCGGGCGTTGTACACTCCCGCCATCCAGGGGAGGACGGTCATGCACTGGCTCTATTTGTTGTTCGCCGTGGGGGCACTGGTGCTGTCCATGCGCACCACCTCGACGGCGCTGATGGTGGTCGGCCTGCTCGCCGCGCTCGGCCTGTTCATCGCATGGATTGTCGGCTGGTATGCCGCGCGGATGGGCGACAGCCAGCGCGACGAGTCCCAGATGATCGATCCGGCCGAGCTGCGCCGCCTGCGCGAACTCGCCGAGGCGCGCAAGCAGGGAACGTTGCCGCCGTCGTCGGGATCGCCGCCCCTGTGAGTCACGCCATCCGCTTCGCAGGGAGGCCGGGATGACCGTCCTGAGCGTTAATGTCAACAAGATCGCCGTGCTGCGCAATTCCCGCGGCGGCGACGAGCCGGACGTGGTTCGCGCGGCGCGCGCCTGCCTGTATGCCGGCGCGCACGGCATCACCGTGCATCCGCGCCCCGACCAGCGTCATATCCGCGCCGACGATGTGCACGGCCTGGCCGAACTCACCCGTGGCAGCCAGGTGGAACTGAACCTGGAAGGCAATCCGTTCGCGCCGCCGCGCGAGGGCTATCCCGGTTTCCTCGCCCTGTGCGAGCAGGCCCGGCCGGCGCAGGCGACACTGGTGCCGGACAGCGACGGCCAGATCACCTCGGATCACGGCTTCGATTTCGATCGCGACGCCGATCGTCTGGCTCCCCTGATCGCCGAGCTGAAATCCTACGGCTGCCGGGTCAGCGTGTTCGTCGATGCCGGCTGCCCTTCACTGGAAAAGGCCGCCGCCATCGGCGCCGACCGCATCGAGATCTACACCGGCCCGTTTGCCGAGGCGATGGCCGCCGGCGACGCGGACGCGGAACTGGGCCGCTGCATCCAGACCGCCCGCCATGCCCGCTCGCTCGGCATGGGCGTCAATGCCGGCCACGATCTCAGCCAGGCCAACCTGCAGGAATTCCTGGAAGCCGTTCCCGGCGTGCTGGAAGTCTCCATCGGCCACGCCCTGATCGGCGAAGCCCTGTACGCCGGCCTGCATCGCACGGTGCAGAACTATCTGGCCATCCTGGAGTCGGTTCGGGCGGGACAAGCGACAGGCTAGTTCCCGCGTTCGCGTTCGCTGGCTGGAGTCCCGCTCGAAGCAGCATCGATGGCGGACGCATCGTTCGATGTTTCTTCCGGAATCCCGTCCGTCGCAGGTCCGGAACTGGCCGCGGGCGTTTGCCGCTTGGCCAGCAGCACGGTGGCCACCAGCAACAGGATGGGCCCAACCCGCAACAGGAATTTTCCCCAGGGAAATCCCGATGACGAGGCATGGACCGTGTTCATCGCGTAGACGGCTTGTTGCATGGCGGGGCTGGGGCCGCCGCTGATGAGGTCGATGACGCTGGTCTGGGCCGCCTGAACCCCGAGTCCGGCATCGGCATAGTCCTCTCCCGGCACGAAAGAGAAGCTGTCCGCCAGGGTCCGGCCAGTTTCCAGGATCGTCTCCGCATCCTGTTCGAAACTGCTCGTGATCGGAATCAGGGTCAATGCCCACGTCCGACCAAAGCGGACCACTTTGTGGATCTCGTACGGTGGATGCGGAACCGTGCTCGCCCAGCTCAGCAGATGACGGCCCGCGTCGTAGCGCGGTTCGGCAAGCCAGCGGGCGACAAAGCCGGTGCCCTGGCCCTGTAGTGTGTGGATGTCGAACGGATTGCGGTAATGCTCGGTGATTGCGGCAAGCGCACTGGCCGGTTCCACCTTGAGTGCGTCGCTGTCGTAATGGCCTGTCTCCGTCACCTGGAGGGCCACGATCCAGTGATCCTCTTCAGATGCCAGTATCGGGCCAACCGGCACCTTTTCACCCAGAACCTTCCCCAGCGTCTCCACATCCGCGGCGGCGAGGAATTGCCAGCCCCGCGGCAGACGCAGCCGGATCGGCCCTTCCACCACAATCTCATCCTGCCCACGTTTCCACGGCGCGTTCCGGAAGGCTTCCTCGACGGCCTTTTCCCGCCGCCATTCTTCCAGGCGCGCCGCGACTTCGGCGGGCAGGTCCCGCGTCTTGCCGTCACGCTCGGCCTGGTCGATGACTTGGAGATAGAGATCGTCGTCAAAGCGCATGCCCCACGCCGGCGCCAGATTGGCGAAGGGCCCCGTGAGGATCTCGTTTTCCTTTTCCAGTGCTTCTTCCAGCGTCATCGGACGCTCCGCGACAGCGCTTGGCACCCGGGGACCGGCCTGGGCGTGCAGCGCCCAGGCGAAAAGGCTGGCAACCAGCAAACTGCTGATGGTCAGCGATGGCGATTGCGCGAATGCGTATCGTTGGCGTGAGCGCATGTCGGTCGGCTTCCGGGGAGGAAAGCGGCCGAGCATAGACAGCGAAGCAGGAAATGCCCCTAGGAAAGCTCCGAGATATGCCAACGCGCATCTGGATGCGGATACATCGGCAAGCCTCGAACACGGCCATCCCGGCGGCCCTGTTCGGACGGATGCCCGTCATCGATGACGGGCGATCCGCATCGGTGCCGAGTCAGTGCTCGCGCCAGCTGACCTGCTGGATGCCGCTGGCCCGTACCTGCGCCAGCGCGGTGACGACTTGCTGGTAATCGGCGTCCGGCGACGCGTGCAGGGTCAACACGGCCTTGGGGTCACTGCGCAGGGCGTCGTCCAGGCGGACCCGAAGATCCGCCGCCGACAGCGGGCGATCATCCAGGCTCAGGCTGCCATCCGCGGCGACGTCCAGGCTGAGGATCAGGGGCTTGGCCTGCTCGATGGGCGGGGTGGCTTGCGGCAGGGCGAGGTCCAGCGGCCGCGAGAGCAACGGCGCCGTCACCATGAAGATGATCAGCAGGACCAGCATGACGTCGACCAGCGGGGTGACATTCATCTCCGCCAGGGCGGAGGGACGTGCGGTTGCGGAGAAAGCCATGGGTTGCTCCTTTCGCGTCGGGTCGCAATCCACGCTACGCCTGGCCGCAGGGCGTGGCAAGAGGGGTGGGTCCGCCTGTAGGAGCGACGTCCGTCGCGACCGGGAGTTCACCGCCCTGGTGGCTGTTTGCCTGCATATGCCACCACGGCCGCGCGTGGTCAGATCGCACGGCCAGGTCCTGCGGTCGCGACTGACGCCGCTCCTGCATGGAACAGCGCGCAAAAAAAACGCCGCCCGAAGGCGGCGTTCAACAGGTTTGCGTCTATGCGTGTTACTGCACGAAACCGATTTTCAGCATCTGTGCGTTCTTGGCCGCGGCCAGTACTTTCGCCATCACGTCGTACTGGGCGTCCGGGTTCGCGTCGATGCGCAGTTCCGGCTGGTTGGTCGGATCACGCTGGATCTCCTGCTCCATGCGCTGCTGCAGATCGCGCACGTTGACAGGCGAGTTGTTCCAGTAAACCGAGCCACCCGCATCGATGCGCAGATCGATCGGCGGCGGCGGTTCCTTCAACTGCGGCGGCGGGTTGATCACGCGCTGCGGCAGGGCCACGTCGATCGGATACGTCATGATCGGTGCGGTCACGATGAAGATGATCAGGAGCACCAGCATCACGTCCACGAGGGGCGTGACGTTGATGTCGGCCATCGGGCCCTTGCTTCCACCACTACTGAATGCCATGGCTCATTGCCCCTTTTCTTTGGTGGCGACGTAGCCGATGTCCAGCATGCCCTGGCCCTGCGCGATCTTCGTCACCTCGTTGATCGTGCGCATCTTGGTGGTGCGATCACCACGCAGATTGAGCTTGGGCTGCGGCTGCAGCTGGGCGGTACTGGACAGGCGCGATTCCAGGATTTCCTTGCTGATCGGTTCGTCGTTCCAATACAGCGAGCCATCCTCCTTCACCGAAACGGTGATGGGCGGAACCGGCGGAGCCTTCTTGTCGTCTTCACTCTGCACGAGGTTTGCCTCGGGCAGTTCGATCTTCACCTTATGCGACATCAGCGGCGCGGTGATGATGAAGATGATCAGCAGCACCAACATCACGTCCACGAGGGGCGTGACGTTGATTTCGGCCATCGGGCCACTGCTATTGCCACTACTGAAAGCCATTTTCGGGCTCCGTCAATGCTTGTCGATATGCGGGGGACTACTGCTGCCGGGCTTAGCGGACGCGCGAGCCGGTGGCGAAGAAGTCGTGCAGATCGTGGGCGAACGTATCGAACTTGGAGATGGTCGAGCTGTTCGTCTTGCTGAAGAAGTTGTAGGCGAACACGGCCGGGATCGCGACGAACAAACCGATGGCGGTCATGATCAGCGCTTCACCCACCGGGCCGGCAACGGCGTCGATCGAAGCCTGGCCGGTGGCGCCGATGCGGATCAGGGCGCCGTAGATGCCCCACACCGTACCCAGCAGACCCACGAACGGGGCGGTCGCGCCGACGGTGGCGAGCAGGGTCATGCCGCTCTGGAGCTTGGCGCTCTCGCGGGTGACGGCCTGGCGCAGGGCGCGGTCGACGAATTCGGAACGGCTCAGGGCTTCACCCAGACCGGTGCTGGAACCTTCGGCACGCTGGTGGTGGGCGGCAGCCTGGGCGGCGTCCAGGGCGATCTTGGAGAACGGCTCGTTCTTCGGCTGTTCTTCCATCAGGCGGATGGCGTCCTGCGCGTTCGGGGTTTCCCAGAAGGTGCTGACGACGCGGTCGGCCTGGCCCTTCAGGCGCACGCTCTTGAGCGAATTGATGACGGTCCAGTACCAGGACATGGCCGACATGGCGACCAGGATGAGCAGCACTGCCCAGGAGACGGCGTACTCGCCGGGCTTTTGCACCATTTCGGTGATCAGGTGCTCGAAGCCCATGTTGGTGAGGGCACTCGCGGCGTTGTTGCCCCCGGCTGCGGCGGCGATGATGGTTTCCTGCAGCATGACGCTTACCTTTATTTAAGTGTGTTGATTGAGGGTGTTGCGGGTGACGAAACGGATGGGGTAACTCGGAGGGGTGGCGTCAGCCACC
Source organism: Pseudoxanthomonas sp. 68-E7 (assembly GCF_057773145.1). NCBI lineage: Bacteria > Pseudomonadati > Pseudomonadota > Gammaproteobacteria > Lysobacterales > Lysobacteraceae > Pseudoxanthomonas > Pseudoxanthomonas sp. 68-E7. The sequence goes on from NZ_JBYMTI010000003.1 coordinate 363,988, forward strand.
CATCTTGAAGTCGACCGGAACGCGGACGCGACCGGCGGCCTTCTGGCCGTTGACCACGGATGGATTGAAACGCCACTTGCGGGCGGCTTCCATCGCGGCGCGATCCAGATCGCGGTTGCGGCTGGACTTCTCGACGGAGACGTTGGTGACGTTACCGCTGGCGTCCACGTCGATGATCAGGATGACCGTGCCTTCGATGCCGGCGCGGGCGGCCGACGGCGGGTAACGCGGCGGGTTCATGTTCTTGGACGAGATGTCCACGCTGGCGCCGATGTCGGCGACCGGGGCCGGCGGTGCGGGCGGAGCCGGCGGCTGGTAGACGTCGGTCGGGCGCGGGTCGGACACTTCGACCGGCGGCGCTTCGGGCGGCGGCGGCAGCGGCGTCTGCTTCGGCGGCGCCAGGTTCTTGACCGGCGGCGGCGGCGTGTCCTGCTTGGGCGGCGGCGGCGGCGGCGGTGGCGGCGGTGGCGGAGCGTCAACGATCACCACGGAGGTCCGTTGCGTTTCTTCCTTCTCCGCCGGCGGGGCGACCGCAGGAATGAGCAGCAGCAGCAGCGCGGCCGCGTGCAACGCGATCACGAAGGCTATGCCGATGATACGGGGCCAGTTGAGGCCCTTGTCCTCTTCTTCTTCCCGGTACCGATTGATGACCAGTTGTTCAGCCATGCGCCAATGAACTCAAGGTTGGTGCGGGACGTCGGAACGTCCGCGTCGTATTAGGTTCCCCCCACCTGACTTTTGGCAGGGGGAACTCCCAGCTTATACCATTCCGTGGTGCCAAAACCATCGTTTTTTCGATGTTTCTGGCCGTCCGAATATTGGTTTCCCGTTAGGGCAGGGCCAAGATCTTCTTGGCGTCCTCGGGCTTCTTCAGCCCCTTGTCCAACGCGGACTTGGCGGCCTGCTTGGCCTCCGGAATCCGGTCTTCCTGCCACAGGACGCGCGCCAGGTTCAGGTAGGTTTCGCCATTGGGCGACTGCGGCGCGGCCTTTTTCCAGGCCTCGATGGCCTGCGGGATCTGCTCGGAGTAGTAGTAGGACTGGGCCAAGGCCAGCTGGGCCTGGTAGTCGTCCTTCAGGATGCCCTTCTGCAGGCCCTCGTTGATCACCGAGATGACGTCCTTCTCACGGCCGTCCATGTTGGCGTACATGCTGTACAGCTGGCGGTACTCGCGATCATCGGTGAGCTGGCCGGAAGCGCGCAGCTTCTCCAGCACGCCGGCGGCCTGGTCGGTCTTGTCGGCCTGCAGGTAGACCGAGGCAAGGTTCATTTGCGCCTTCTTGTCGGCCGGGTTCTTGGTGGCGATCTGTTCGGCCAGCTTGACGGCGGCATCATTCTGGCCGGCCTCGGCGTAGCTGGCCATGAGCAACTGCATCCACTCGTTCTTCGGTTCCGGCGAGGCTTCGATGGCCTGCTTCAGGAACGGAATCGCATCGGCGTAGCGCTCGGCGCGGTACAGGACGTTGCCCTTGACGATCAATTCCTCCGGCTTCTGCGACTTGGTCTCGGCGAAGAACTTGTCCATCGTCGCCAGCGCTTCGGTGTACTGGTCATCCTGCATCTGCAGCTGGGCCAGGAAGAACATCGTCTGGTAATGGTTGTTGTTGTCCAGTCCGTTGAACTCCAGGACCTTGTTTGCATACTCCTTGGCCAGCTTGGAATCGTCCTTGCCATAGGCGGCCTGCGAACCGATCTGCGCGGCGACCGACTTGTCGTAGGCGTTGGCCTTGTCACTGGCGATGATCTCGTTGGCGAGCGTCATCGTCTCGTCTTCGTTGTTTTCCTTGTCGTAGGCCTTGAACAGCTTGTTGAGCTGGTTCTGCATCTTGGCCGACGCTTTTTCCTTCGGCTCCTGGCGGGTCGCCTCGGGATACTTGATCTCGACCTTTTCCTTCTTCTGCCGGCGCATCGAACTGTCATCGCGGTTCATCTGGGCCACGGCATCGGCGGCGACCCCGGCGCCAAGCAGGCCGATGATGGCAAGGGACAGCAGGGCGTGTTTGGACTTGCGATGCAGCATGGGGGTCACCTCGAAGCGAACGGCAGAAGTCTGTTGGGGGGCGGTCGGATCCTTCCGGGGCCGGAAAAGCTATCAGAAACTCCAGTGAAACAGGTAAGGTTTTTGTTGCTGCATGGCAGCAATACGGGGGCGATCTCAGCCGCAGCGAGGGGTGTTTCCCGCCTTGCGGGCGGCCTCGTAGGTGGGCACCAGGGCAGGAGCATCGCGCTGGAGTTCGCGGATCCGGTTGGTCGGGTCGGGGTGGGTGGACAGCCATTGTGGCGGACGGCCGCCGCCTGCGGCCATCATGTTTTCCCACAGGTTGACCGCCTGGCGCGGGTCGAAACCGGCCTGGGCCATCAGGCGCTGGCCGACCACGTCCGCCTCGCTCTCCTGGGTTCGAGAATTGGGCAGCAGGATCAGGCCCTGGGCCCCGAGGCTGCCGAACTGGCTGACCGCATCCATGCCGGTCTGGCCGTACTTGGCGCCGGCCAGCGCGCCCAGGATGCTCAGTCCGGTCTGGGTGCCCATCTGGCGGGTGATACGCTCCTCGTGATGGCGGCTGATGACATGGCCGATTTCATGGCCCAGCACCGCGGCCAGCTGATCCTGGTTCCTGGCCACCGTGAAAATGCCGGTGTTCACGCCCACCTTGCCGCCGGGCAGGGCGAACGCGTTGGGTTCCTTGTCCACGAACACCGCGGTTTCCCAGGCGACGGCGCGCTGCTGGGGCGGCAGCTGGCGCACCAGGGCGTTGACCACGCAGGTGACGTAGGCGTTCTGCTTCGCATCGCGGTTGGCGGGCTCCTTGGCCTTGGTTTCGGCGAAGGCCTGCGCGCCCAACTGGTCCAGTTGCTGCTGCGAAATGCCGCCGACCACCTGGGTGCGTCCGGTGGGCGAGGTGGTGGTGGCGCAGGCGACCAGCAGCGCCGCGACGGCGGCGGCAAGCAACCAGGGTTTCATGACGGCGCTCTCCAGCACGGAATCGCGTTTAGTGTCGGCAAGACCGTCTTAACATTCCGTCAACCGGACGCCGCCGTCAGCCCCCGGCCAGCTGCAGCACGCCCAGCGCCAGGGCGTTGTTCAGCGCATGGGCCGCAATCGGCGCCCACAGGGTACCGGTGCGGCGGTACAGCCAGGCGAAAGCGACGCCCATGCCGGTGTACACCGCCAGCAGCAGGGCGGTGGCCCCCGCGGTGTTGCCGTTGAGCCCGGGCGCCTCGTGGGCGAGGGCAAAGACCAGGCCACTGAGCAGCATGCCCAGCAGCGGATAACCTGCCTGCCAGAGGCCGCCGAACAGTACCCGGCGGAACAGAAGTTCCTCGTACAGCGGCGCCAGCAGGACCGCGAACACCACCGTGAAAACCGGCGTGGTGCTGGTCAGTTCCTGGATGGGAGCAAGGTTGCTGGGATTCGGCGGGGTGCCCATGCGCTCGCCCAACCAGGTGGCGACGCTGCTGGACAGGAATGTCAGCAGCGCCACGCCCGCTACCGCGACCCAGGTGCCCATCCTGCGCGCAGCCACTTGCGAGTGTTGACGTTCCAGCGCACTGGCCGGTCGTCGCCAGAAATACAGCAGCAGCGCGGCGCTGCCCATCGAGAACAGCGCGATCAGGATCTGCGCGAGCGCGCCCGGTTGCGCCAGTCCCGCCAGTATCTCGGCCTCTTCCGCACCGCTTGCCGCCAGCTGGATGGCATGTCCGATGCCCCAGACGATACCCGCCCCCATCATCAGCGCGAAGGTGATGGCGAAGGCGAGCGCGGTATCGATGCCAAAACCGGCCAGCGCCGAACGCAATCGCATGGGCGGCACTGGCGGGGGTCCGGCCTCCGGCGCGACCTGCATGGATCAGACGTCGAGGTTGGCGACCTTCAGCGCGTTGGCTTCGATGAAATCGCGGCGCGGTTCCACCACATCGCCCATCAGCGTGCTGAAGATCTGATCCGCGGCGACCGCATCCTCGATGCGGACCTGCAGCAGCCGGCGCGTATCCGGATTGACCGTGGTGTCCCACAGCTGTTCCGGATTCATTTCACCCAGGCCCTTGAAGCGCTGGATGCTGCGGCCCTTCTTCGCCTCGTCGAGCAACCACGCCTGCACTTCCGCGAAGCTCTCGATGGCCTGGGTCTTGTTGCCACGCACGACGCTGGCGCCTTCGCGGACCAGGCCATGCAGCAGATCCGCCGATTCACGCAACGCACGCAGCTCGCCGCTTTCGAACACCGACAGCGGCAACACCTGGGTCAGTTCCTCGCCCATGTGGCGGCGGGTGGACAACAGCGCGGCCGGGCGCTGTTCGTTGGCGGCCTGCAATTGCAGCGAGTAACGCGGGCTGCCGAGGCCGCCACGGTTGAGCTTGGCTTCCAGCGCATCCAGCTCGGCGCGTTGTTCCTGGTTGCGCGCGACGAACGCCGCGTCCAGCGGCGCCGCGTCGATCAGTGCTTCCAGCAACTGCGGATCGAAACGGTGCGCGTTGCGCGCGATCGCCTCGCGCGCGTTGGCGTAGGCCAGCAACAGCTTTTCCAGCGCTTCGCTCGGAATCGGCGGTTCGGCGTTGGCCGGAATCAGGGAAGCGCCTTCGACCGCGCTGTTGGCGAGGTAGACGTTCAACGCCGCATCGTCCTTCAGGTACAGCTCCTGCTTGCCCTGCTTGAGCTTGTACAGCGGCGGCAGGCCGATGTAGACGTGGCCGCGCTCGATCAGTTCCGGCATCTGCCGGTAGAAGAACGTCAGCAGCAGCGTGCGGATGTGGGATCCGTCCACGTCGGCGTCGGTCATGATGATGATGCGGTGGTAGCGCAGCTTGTCCGGGTTGTACTCGTCCTTGCCGATGCCGGTGCCGAGCGCGGTGATCAGGGTGCCGACCTCGGCCGAGGACAGCATGCGATCGAAACGCGCGCGTTCCACGTTGAGGATCTTGCCGCGCAGCGGCAGCACCGCCTGGTTCTTGCGGTTGCGGCCCTGCTTGGCGGAGCCGCCGGCGGAGTCACCCTCGACGATGAACAGTTCCGACAGCGCCGGATCCTTCTCCTGGCAGTCGGCGAGCTTGCCGGGCAGGCCGGCGATGTCCAGCGCGCCCTTGCGGCGGGTGAGCTCGCGGGCCTTGCGGGCGGCTTCGCGGGCACGGGCGGCGTCGACCACCTTTTCCGCGATGGCACGGGCCTCGTTGGGGTGTTCCTGGAGGAACTCCTCCAAACGTGCACCGAACGCGGCCTCAACAGCCGGCTTCACGTCGGAACTGACCAGTTTCTCCTTGGTTTGCGAGGAGAAGCTGGGATCCGGCACCTTCACCGACAGTACCGCGATCATGCCTTCGCGCATGTCGTCGCCGGACAGGTTGACCTTGGCCTGCTTGGCAATGCCGTTCTGTTCGATGTAGTTGCTCAGGGTGCGGGTCAGCGCCGCGCGGAAACCCGCGAGGTGGGTGCCGCCATCCTTCTGCGGGATGTTGTTGGTGAAACAGAACATCGTTTCCTGGTAGGCGTCGGTCCACTGCAGGGCCACGTCCACGGTGATGCCGTTGGTTTCGCCGGTCACCGAGATGACGTTCGGGTGCAGCGGCGTCTTCAGCTGGGCCAGGTGCTCGACGAAGCTGCGGATGCCGCCTTCGTACTGGAACACGTCCTGGCGGCCTTCGCCGCGCTCGTCGATCAGGGTGATCTTCACGCCCGAGTTGAGGAACGACAGTTCGCGCAGGCGACGGGCCAGGATGTCGTAGTGGAACTCCACGTCGGTGAAGATTTCCGCCGACGGCCAGAAACGCGTCAACGTGCCGCGCTTGGTCGAGGCCTCCAGCTGTTTCAGCGGATACACCGGTTCGCCGAGGTGGTATTCCTGCTCGTGGTGGAAGCCGTCGCGCCAGATGTCGAGCGTGAGCTTGTTCGACAGTGCATTGACCACCGACACGCCGACGCCGTGCAGGCCGCCGGAAACCTTGTAGCTGTTGTCGTCGAACTTACCGCCGGCGTGCAGCACGGTCATGATGACTTCGGCCGCCGAAACGCCCTCTTCCTTGTGGATATCGACCGGAATGCCGCGGCCGTTGTCCGACACCGAAACCGAGCCGTCCTCGTGGATCTTCACGATCACGTCGTCGGCATGGCCCGCCAGGGCTTCGTCGATCGAGTTATCGACGACTTCGAACACCATGTGATGCAGGCCGGTGCCGTCGTGCACGTCGCCGATGTACATGCCGGGGCGCTTGCGTACCGCTTCCAGGCCACGGAGGACGGTGATTTTGCTGGAGTCGTAATTGCCGTTCGGTGCAGGAATCGTTTCGTCGGTCATTCGCTTCGTGGTCGGCTGCATAGCCGCTGGTGCCGGACCGGGGAACGCCGGGCAGGCACGCAGCTATAGGGATACGAAGCGAAATTATAGCATCCCGGGGCACCCGGCCCCGGCATGCCACGGCTGTCAGACAGGAGACAGTTGACCGTGTTCCACGTGGAACCGGGTTGGCGACACGCCCATTTCCTGCAACGCGGGCGGGAATTCGGTGCCGGTGATGAACACCTGGGCGCCACTGCCCAGCAGGCGTTCGAGCACCCGTCGCTGGTGGCCACGATCCAGCTCCGAGGCCAGGTCATCCAGGGCGATTACTGGCCATTCGCCGCGGCGGTCCGCGTAATCCTCGGCCTGGGTCAGCAGGCAGGCCAGCGCGGTGAGCTTGGCCTGGCCACGGGACAGCGCTTCCCGGGCGGGGCAGGCGGCATAGTCCACCCGCCAGTCGGCACGATGGGGCCCCACCGAGGTATGGCCGGCGGCGCGATCGCGGTCCCTGGCCAGCAGCAACGCATCCGCCAGGGACAGCTCATGCCGCCGCCAGCCCGGCTGGAATTCGAGGCTGGCACGGCCGAGTCCCGGCACCAGCTCACCCGCCATCCTGCCCAGGCGTAGCTGCAACTGCTCCAGGTACTGGAGCCGCCGCTGGGTCAGTGGCTCGCCGGATTCGGCCAGCTCGTGATCCCATGCATCCAGCTGGGCTCCGCCGATTCCGGACTTGAGCAGCGCATTGCGCTGCTTGAGCGCGCGGGCATAGCGCCGCCACAGACCGAGAAATTCCTGTTCCACGTGAAACAGACCCCAGTCGATGAAGCGGCGGCGAGGTTCACCGCCTCCGGTCACCAACGCATGGCTGCCCGGTTCGAAGCTGACGACCGCCAAGGCGGCACAGAGTTCTCCCAACTGGGCCACCGTCTCGCCGTCCAGCCGGCCGGTCCAGGCCTGGCCGCTGTGGCGCAGGCCTGCACGACGGGGGCGGGGCGATGCGGCTTCTTCCCATTCGACGAAGACCTCCACCGCCTCCGCGCCGGTGCGGACCAGTCCATCCCGCACCCGGCCCCGGAAGCTGCGGCCATAGGCCATCAGGTGCAAGGCCTCCAGCAGACTGGTCTTGCCGGCGCCATTGTCTCCGGTGATCAGGTTCAAGCCGGCCGCGGGCTGCAGGCTGGCCTGGTCGAAACGGCGCAGGCCGGCCACGGTCAAGCGGGTCACACGCATGGCTGAGACGCTCCGGTCGAACGGGGGCGGTCTGCGGGCGGACGTCGGAAAGCCACCGGAACCGGCGGAAGCGAGCGGGGGAGCATGCCGGGATCTTACCGGGATCGGCGCCCCGGATACGGCTCCGAACAGGTGGGGGCGACGTCGCGCGCGGTTCCACTCAGATCCAGCGGTTGGCCTCCTCTTCGAAACTGGTACGGCAGGGCTTGCCCCAGGCAGAACAATGGCCGCCCGGTGCCTGCATGACCACCAGCCCGCCTGACGGCTGACCAGGGTGGCGCCGCCCCGTTCGAGCCGCCCGATTTCGGCGGGTATCGAGTCCCTCTCCAGGTCCAGATGCATCCGTGGCGCATGCTGGGCCCGCTGGAGAATCGCCTGGACCTCGCCTGACGTGGTCTGCGACTGGGGATGAAGCGGTCCTTTCCCTGAGGAGCATCCCGGGGAGCGGACAGCCAGCGCGGGGCTTCAGAAAGCCACTTCCGCCACGAGATCGTCCATTCCGCAGTCGATGACGAGGTTTCCCAATCGCGTCCTTTGCGTGTTCAGGCCCGCGCGTGGCCTGGGGAGCGAACGCTTCCAGCAAGAAGGCCCTCGCAGCGATGGCGTGATTCCCGGAATGCCTCCGGATTTTCCGGTCCCCAAAACGAAAACGCCCGGCATCAAGCCGGGCGAAATTCGTGTTCCACGTGAAACCGAATGTCAGAGACGCAGCGGCATGACCACGTGGCGGGACTTTTCACTGCTCGCTTCGCGCACCAGTGCGGAGGAATTGGCATCCCGCAGCTGGATCACGACCTGTTCGTCGCGCAGGGCGCTGAGGGCGTCCAACAGGTAATTGACGTTGAAACCGATGGCCAGGCCGTCAACCTTGGTGTCGGCCTCGATTTCTTCCTGGGCTTCTTCCTGCTCCGGGTTGTGTGCACTGATGCGCAGCTGACCGGGGGACACTTCCACCCGCACGCCGCGGTATTTCTCGTTGGACAGGATCGCCGCGCGCTGCAGGGCGGCACGCAGTACCTCGCGATCCAGCAGCACTTCGCGATCCGCGCCAATCGGAATGACCGCGGCGTAGTCCGGGAAGCGGCCATCGATCAGCTTGGAAGTGAACGTCACATCGTCACGCTTGACCCGGATGTGGCTGCGGCCGACTTCCAGTTCCAGCGCCCGGTCGCCGCCTTCCAGCAGTCGCTGCAGTTCGGTCACGCCCTTGCGCGGCACGATGATCTGGCGCTTGGACAGCGGCGCGCCTTCCAACGTGGCCTCGCACAGCGCCAGCCGGTGACCGTCTGTGGCCACGCAGCGCAGAGTGCGGTCGGCCAGATCGAACAGCAGGCCGTTGAGGTAATAGCGCACGTCCTGCTGCGCCATCGCGAACGCCGTGCGTTCGATCAGCTCCTTCAGCGTCGCTTCCGGCACGTCCACCCGCTCGGTCGCCTCGACTTCATCCACCGACGGGAAATCGTTGGCCGGCAGCGTGGCCAGGGTGAAACGGCTGCGCCCGGCCTGCACGGTGACCTTGTCGGCCGACTGGCTGACCGTGACCTTGCTGCCGTCGGGCAGGGCGCGGACGATCTCGAACAGCTTTCGCGCGGGGATCGTGGTTTCACCGTCCTGGGCGTCTTCGACCGCGCTGCGCGCGATCATTTCCACTTCCAGATCGGTGCCGGTCAGCGACAGCTGGCCGTTCTGCACCTGCACCAGGAAGTTCGCCAGGACCGGCAGGGTCTGCCGCCGTTCGACCACGTTGACCACCTGGGCCAACGGCTTGAGGAATGCTTCGCGCTGAAGGCTGAAACGCATGTCGGTGGGTGCCCCTTGTGCCTTGTGCTTCTAAAAAGAAGTGAAAGATCTTAAAAACTGGTGGTGATGGTTTCGCCGAAATCAGTGAAGAACCATCACAAACATTTGAATCTCAACGATTTTCCGATAGATCCAACCCCGTGGACAAGCCCCTCGGAAGGGGCCCTGAAACCTGTGGATAAAATCTGGCGGAAAATCCAGCCACAGTTTGTCCACAAGGGAACAGGCCGCTTACTCACTGAGTTTACGGATCAACTTATCCCAATCCTCGCGGAGTTTGCCATCGGTCTCCATCAGGTTCCGGATCTGTCGGCAGGCGTGCAGCACGGTGGTGTGATCGCGGCCGGCGAATGCGTCGCCGATCTCCGGCAGGCTGTGCTCGGTCAGCTCCTTGGCCAGCGCCATCGCCACCTGGCGCGGGCGCGCCAGCGAGCGGGTGCGGCGCTTGGACAGCAGGTCCTTGATCTGCAGGCCGTAGTAGTCGGCCACGGTCTTCTGGATGTTGGGGATGCTGATGGCCTGCTGCTGTGCGCGCAGCAGATCGCGCAGGGTTTCCTGGGCGAACTCCGGGGTGATGGCGCGACCGGTGAAGTTGGCGCGGGCGGCCAGCGTGTTGAGCGCGCCTTCCAGATCGCGCACGTTGCTGCGCATCTTCTTGGCCAGCAGGAACGCCACCTCATCGGGAATCTCGGCGCCGCGATCGCGCGCCTTGGACAGCACGATGGCCGCGCGGGTCTCGAAATCCGGCGGTTCAATCGCCACCGACAGGCCCCAGGCCAAGCGCGATTTCAATCGCGGCTCCAGGCCTTCCACTTCGCGCGGATAGCGATCACAGGTGAGGATGATCTGCTGGCGGCTGTCGAACAGCGCATTGAAGGTGTGGAAGAACTCTTCCTGGGTGCGGTCCTTGCCGGCGAAGAACTGGATGTCGTCGATCAGCAGCGCGTCGACCTGCTGGAAGCGGCGCTTGAACTGATCCATCGACTTTTCGATCAGCGCCTTGGTCATCGCGCTGAAGAACTGTTCCGAACGCAGGTAGAGCACCCGCGCGTTCGGATTCTGCCGGCGCATCTCGTTGCCGGCGGCGAACATCAAGTGGGTCTTGCCCAGGCCGGTGCCGCCGTACAGCAGCAGCGGGTTGTGGGCGCGATCACCCGGCTTCTGCGCCGCCTGCCAGGCCGCCGCGCGACCCAGCTGGTTGCTGCGGCCCTCGACGAAGTTGTCGAAGGTGTAGTGGGTGTCCAGGTTGCCGGCGTAGGGCTCGGAGGCGGCAGGAGCCGCCGGGCCCCCCGGAATGGCGGGTCGGGCCGGTTCCGGCGCACGGGCGCGCGAGCCGATTTCCAGCGAGACCTCGGCATGGCCGGCGAAATAGTCCAGCAGCTCCCGGATCCGGTCCAGATAGCGTTCGCGGACCTGTTCCACGATGAAGGCGTTGGGCGCATACAGGACCACCGCATCGCTGCGCTGTTCGGCCTGCAGCGGCTTCAACCAGGTGTGTACATCCTCTGCCGGAAATTCGGCTTCCAGGCGTTCGAGGCAGCGGGGCCAGGCATCCATCGCGTGAAACAACTCGTTCTTGATAAGGTGTGGAAAACACGCCGTCGCGCCACGCGCCAGCGCGGCCGGAAGGCTGTAAAGAAGGGGTCGGCCAGACTACCACCGCCACCCGGCCGCGCCAATGGCTCCTGTGCATAAGATGTGGATGAATGGACGGTCGGTGATCCCTGGCGAAGCGCGGCCTTGCGCGGCCCATTTCGATCTTCTTCACCGGTGTTGACCGTAACCGGCGGATACCTATAGAATTTCCGGTTCTTTCCATCCGCAACCTCGCACGAGGGCCCCATGGCCACCAAGCGCACTTACCAACCCAGCAATCTCAAGCGCAAGCGCGACCACGGTTTCCGTGCCCGCATGAAGACCGCCGACGGTCGCAAGATCCTGTCGCGTCGCCGCGCGAAGGGCCGCAAGCGCCTCACCGCCTGATGGCTTTGCCGCAGCTCGCGGCCAAGACATCAATCATGCGATGCCCTTGCCAGGAGCCCGCACTGAACGGTGCGGGCTTCTTGCTGTCATGAGCGCAGCGTTTCCACGTCATGCCCGGGTCCGCACGGGCGCCGAGTATGCCCGCGTCTTCGAGAAGTCGCGTCGCTGCGCGGACCCGCTGTTGAGCCTGCATTGGCTGGCCGGTGATCATCCGGCCCGGCTGGGCATGGCCGTTTCCCGCAAGGTCGATACCCGCGCGGTCGGTCGCAACCGCATCAAGCGCCAGTTGCGCGAGCAGTTCCGCAGCCTGCGTCCGCACCTGCCTGGCGGCGACTACGTCGTGGTCGCGCGGCCGCCGGCCAGGACGGCCAGCAATCCGCTGTTGCGGGATACCTTCGTCCGCGTGCTCGTCCGCGCCGGCGCATTGCCGCCGACTCCGGCGGTAGGCACAATGCCGGCGGCCTTGAATTCCCCCTCTTCTCCCTCCACGACACCGGAACCCGACGCCGGTTGAGATTGCCTGTCCGATGAACCAGACCCGTGTTTTCCTGATTTTCGCCTGGCTGATGGTGGCGATCCTGTTGTGGATGGAGTGGGGCAAGTTCAATGCGCCCGCCGCCGCCCCGGCGCCGTTGGCGGCGACCGCCGCCGCGAACCAGGGCAGCACCGTCCCCACCTCCGCGCCCACCGCGCAACCGGGCAGCACGGTGCCGCAGGCGCCCGCGGCCACGCCGGCGGTGACCGCCCCGGCCACGCCTTCGACCGGCCAGCGGGTGACGATCAGCAGCGATGTGCTGAAGCTGGTGCTGGACGGCGGCAGCGTGCTGGAGTCTGAACTGCTGCACTACCCGCAGGACAAGCGCCCCGGCAGCCCGGCGGTCAAGCTGTTCAACCAGGACCCCGCGCATTACTACGTCGCCGAGAGCGGCTGGGTGCCGGCCGGATCCACCCGCGCCGCCCCGAACCACGAGAAGGGCTTCGTGCCCGAAGCCGGCACCGCGTTCGCGCTTGCGGCCGGTGGCAACGAGATCTCCGCGCCCTTCATCTGGCGTGGCCCGGATGGCGTCAGCATTCGTCGCACCTACACGCTCAAGCGCGGCGAATACGCCGTGCAGGTGCGCGACGAGGTGGTCAATGCCGGCGGCACGCCGTGGCAGGGCGCGATCTATCGCCAGTTGACCCGCAACCCGCCGCTGGTCAAGCGCGGCATGACCAACCCGGAATCCTTCAGTTTCAGCGGCGCGACCTGGTATGACGGCGGCTACCAGCGCCGCAAGTTCGACGAGGATTACGTGGCCGATGGCCGCGTGGACTGGCGCGGCACCGGTGGCTGGATCGCGATGCTCCAGCACCACTTCTTCACCGCCTGGATCCCGCAGGCCGCCGACCACACCACCATCTCGCTGGACGAGCCGAAGTACGCCACCGGTCCGCGTCCGCTGATCCGCGACATGGCCGATCCGCTGAACGTCGCGCCGGGCCAGACCGTCGCGACCACCGCGCGCCTGTGGGTCGGTCCCAAGCTGGTCAACAAGATCAAGGCCGAGAACGTGCCGGGCCTGCATCGTGCGGTCGACTACAGCCAGTTCCAGATTTTCGATCTGATCGGCCAGGGCCTGTTCTGGATCCTGGCGCACCTGCACGCGCTGCTGGGCAACTGGGGCTGGTCGATCATCGGCCTGGTCGTGCTGGTGAAGCTGGCGCTGTACCCGTTGTCGGCGGCGCAGTACAAGAGCTTCGCCAAGATGCGCAAGTTCCAGCCGCGCATCCAGCAGCTGAAGGAACGCTACGGCGACGACAAGCAGAAGTTCCAGGTCGCCATGATGGAGCTGTACAAGAAGGAGAAGATCAATCCGATGGGCGGCTGCCTGCCGATCCTGGTGCAGATGCCGATCTTCCTGTCGCTGTACTGGGTGCTGGTGGAGTCGGTGGAACTGCGCCAGGCGCCGTGGTTCGCCTGGATCCAGGATCTGACCGCGCAGGATCCCTTCTTCATCCTGCCGATCCTCAACATGCTGGTGATGTGGCTGACCCAGAAGCTGACGCCGGCGCCGGGCATGGATCCGATGCAGCAGAAGATGATGCAGTTCATGCCGCTGGTGTTCGGCGTGATGATGGCCTTCTTCCCGTCCGGTCTGGTCCTGTACTGGGTCACCAATGGCGCGCTGGGCCTGCTGCAGCAGTGGTGGATGACCAAGCGGCACGGCGAACCGGCCACCACCCCGGCCACCGCCAAGAAGTAAGCCGGCAAGTTCGGCAAGTCACCTCGAAAAACCCGCCGCAAGGCGGGTTTTTCATGGTCGCGGTAACATGCGCGGCCTCTCCCGCCGCAGGTCCGGGCCCGTACCGCAATGCCAATCCGTCGCTTGCTTTCCCTGTCCCTGATGCTGGTGGCCGCTGCCACGCTGGTCGCCTGCGGTGATCGCGGCAAGGCCACGACGGGGGGCGGGGAATCGCAGGCGACCGCAAAGGCGCGCGATGTCCCCGGGCTGGACACCCGAGCGATTGACAGCGAGTTGAAGGCGCAACTGGAGAACCATCGCCGGATCATCGTCCTGCTGGACGACGAAGCGAACTTGCCGCCGGCCGCGCGCGCCAGCGCCAGTGTGATCGGCCAGGGCCTGTTCCACGACAACCTGGAACGCGCCGATCGCCTGCGCGGCCTGTTCGCGGCCCTGCTGGCGCGACCCGAGCCGGAACGCTTCGCCGCCATCGGAGGCCGGCTGGATTACATCGAATCCGCCCCCGACCTGCATGACGCCGACCGGCTGGCGTTCCGCGAGATCCTGCGCGATCTTCAAACGCTGGTCGGCAAGGATTCCTCGCTGCCGGCGATCAAGCTGCACCAGCGCATCGGCGAGGACCTGGACGCGCTGGAGGAAATCGAGCGCAACTACAACCGCGAGATCACCCGCATCTTCAGCCGCTTCGACGCCACCCGCGCGATCGCGCTCAAGCGCGAGAAGTGGGACGACTACGTGGCCAGCCTGCGCAAGCGCTACGACCGCGACGTGCTGCTGCGCGAGTACGGGGTGATCACGCCTTATCCGATGTCGATGGCCGACGATGACCGCGAGGTGTTCGGCCGTGACCTGCCGGCCAGGACGGTGGTGCTGAGTTTCGACGACGGCCCGCACCGCGCCTATACCGAGGAAGTCATCGCGATCCTCAAGCGCTACGACGTGCCGGCGACCTTCTTCCAGGTCGGCCGCAACCTGGGCAGGCTCGACGACAAGGGGCAGGCGGCGCTCGGCCCACTGGCCGGCGTGACCCGCGAACTGATCGCCCAGGGCTACACGGTCGGCAACCACAGCCTCACCCATGCGCAGCTGTCCAAGCAGACCGGCGATGCGCTGCGCAGCCAGATCCTCGATACCGACACCCTGCTGCGCGACATCGACGCGCGCCGCGCGCCGCTGTTTCGTTTCCCGTACGGGGCCCGCAACGCCGAGGGCATGCGCATCCTCGGCGAGGCGAAACTGCGTTCGGTGATGTGGAACATCGACTCGCTGGACTGGGCCGACCCGGTGCCCGAATCGATCGTCCAGCGCGTGCTCGAACAGGTGCAGAAAGAGCAGCGCGGCATCGTCCTGTTCCATGACATCCACGAACGCACGGTCAAGGCGCTGCCGCAAATCCTGGATCGCCTGTCGGCCGAGGGCTACCAGTTCGCCGCCTGGAATGGCCGCGATTTCAGCGTCGCCCGCGCCGCACGCCGCCAGGAGGCCGCGGTCACCACCGGCTACGCGCGCTCCTGGGCGATCGTCATCGGCATCGACGACTATGCGCGCTGGCCGAAGCTGCGCTATGCCGGCAACGACGCCCAGGCGATCGCCGACACCCTGACCGGCCAGTTCGGATTTCCGTCCTCGCAGGTCATCGTGCTCAAGGACAAGGAAGCCACCCGCAACAACATCCTGGCGGCGTTCCACGACCGCCTGGGCCATGGCGGACTCGGCAAGAACGATCGCGTGTTCGTATTCTTCGCCGGACACGGGGCCACCCGCCGGCTGGCCTCGGGGCGCGAGCTGGGCTACATCATCCCGGTCGATTCGGACCCGGCGCAGTTCGCCAGCGACGCCATCGCCATGACCGATATCCAGAACATCGCCGAGAGCCTGGAAGCCAAGCATGTGATGTTCGTAATGGACGCCTGCTACAGCGGCCTGGGCCTGACCCGCGGCGGCAACGGCGCCAGCGCCTACCTGCGCGAGAACGCGCGCCGGACCGCGCGGCAGATGCTGACCGCCGGCGGTGCCGACCAGCAGGTCGCCGACAGCGGGCCCAACGGCCATTCGGTGTTCACCTGGGTGCTGCTGCAGGCCCTGTCGGGCAAGGGTGACCTCAACGGCGACGGCCTCATCACCGGCACCGAACTGGCGGCCTATGTCGCGCCCGCGGTGTCGGGCATCTCGCCGCAGACGCCGGCGTTCGGATCGCTGCCCGGCTCGCAGGGCGGCGAATTCGTGTTCGAGGTGCCGGTCGGCAACGAGTTCCTGACCGCCGGCACGCAGCAACTGTCGACCGAGGCCATCGCGCTCAACGGCAAGGTCGAGGCATCCACGCCCGAGGCGGGCGCGGCGGGCGTGGCGATCCGGGATCTGCAGGGCGACCTGCGCCAGGTCGTCCTGCCGGTCGCCGCCGGTCGTGTGTCCGAGCGCCAGAAGGCGCAGCAGGCCAATGATCGCGGACTTCAGCTGTACAAGGAAAAGCGCTACGCCGAGGCGGAGGAAGCCTTCGCCGAAGCGTTGAAGCTGCGCCCGGATTTCGCCCTGGCCGCCAACAACCTGGGCTTCGTCTACTACCGCCAGGACAAGTTCGCGCAGGCGGCGCGCTGGCTGGAGAACACCGTGCGCATCGATCCCTCGCGCGCGGTCGCGTATCTCAATCTCGGCGACGCCTACCGCCATCTCGGCGATAGCGCCAAGGCGCAGCAGGCTTACCGGACCTATCTCGAACTGCAGCCGACCGGCGCTTCGGCCGACGCCGTGCGCGAACAGATCAGGCAACTGCAATGAACCCGACGTCGCCGCAGGACACCATCGCCGCGATCGCCACCGCGCCCGGTGCGGGCGGAGTCGGCATCGTGCGCCTGTCCGGGCCGCGCGCGCTGGCGATCGCCACCGCGATGTGCCATCGCACGCTGCAACCGCGGTGCGCGCGTTACGTCCGCTTCGATGACGGCGAAGGCGGCACCCTGGATGATGGCATCGCGCTGGCGTTCCCCGCCCCGGCCAGCTTCACCGGCGAGGACGTAGCCGAACTGCAGGCCCACGGCAGTCCGGTGGTGTTGCATGCGCTGGTGGACCGCGCCTGCGCGCTGGGCGCGCGGCGCGCCCGCCCGGGCGAATTCAGTGAACGCGCGTTCCACAACGGCAAGCTGGATCTGGCCCAGGCCGAAGCGGTCGCCGATCTGATCGCCGCATCGGATACGCGCGCCGCGCGGGCCGCGCGGCGTTCACTGGATGGCGTGTTCTCGCGCCGCGTGGAGGCGATCGCCGCCGCCCTGCTGCGCCTGCGCGTGCATGTCGAGGCGGCGATCGATTTCGCCGACGAGTCCATCGAAACGCTCGGCGGTGGCGAAGTCCGCGCGGGCCTGCAGACGGCGCAGGTGGAGTTGCGGCGGCTGCTCGCCGACGCCGAACGTGGGCGCAAGTTGCGCGATGGCCTGCACACGGTGATCGTCGGCCCGCCCAATGCCGGCAAGAGTTCGCTGCTCAACGCGCTGGCCGGCAGCGATCGCGCCATCGTCACCGACGTGGCCGGCACCACCCGCGACACCCTGCACGAGACCATCCGCCTGGACGGGCTCGAATTGCACCTGGTCGATACCGCCGGCCTGCGCGAGGGGGGCGATGCGATCGAGCGCGAAGGCATGCGCCGGGCGCGCGCCGAACTCCAGCGGGCCGATCTGGCCCTGATCGTGGTGGACGCGCGGGACGTGCAGGCCGGGACGGCGGCGGTCGCCGACGTCATCGCCGATGTGCCCCGGCGCCTGTGGATCCACAACAAGATCGATTTGCTTCCGGCGCCGCCGCAGGACACGGACCCCGAGGTGGTCGCCGTATCGGCCGCCACCGGCCATGGGCTGCCGGCGCTGCACGCCCGCCTGCGCGAACTCGCCGGCCAAGGCGCGGGGGAGGGCAGCGAAGGCGAGTTCAGCGCCCGGGCCCGCCATGTCGACGCGCTGCGCCGCGCAGACGGCCACGTGGAACGCGCAAACAGTGAACTGAATCACGAAATGTTGGAGTTGGCGGCCGAGGAGCTCCGGCTCGCGCATGACGCGTTGGGCGAGATTACCGGCAGGATTTCCGCCGACGAGATGCTCGGATACATCTTTTCCACCTTCTGCATCGGCAAATAAGGTGACAAGATTGACAGACGGGGTGTGATCCCGTGTGCTGGGGCACGCGGGGTCCGTTGAGTCACTTTTCGTGTTTCTGGGGGAAACAACCGATGCTGTCGAACCTGCACTACGCCAAGCCGCGCTTGGTGGTACCTCTGCTATTGGTACTGGCCATCGCCGCATGCTCCAAGGATGAACCGGCCACGGCGCCCGCCGCCGACCAGGCCGCCGCCGCCGGCCAGGCTGCGCCACCACCACCGGCGGTCTCGGCGGAAGTCCAGGCCATGAACGTGGACCAGCTCCGCGACGCGGCCACCAACGCGCTGCGCGAGAACCGCATCTATGCGCCCGGCGGCAACAACGCCATGGAGTACTACCTGGCGCTGCGCGACAAGCTGCCCAGCGATCCCGGCGTGACCAGCGCCCTGACCGACCTGATGCCGTACACGCTGATCGCCGCCGAGCAGAGCATCGCGCGCGAGGAGTTCACCGAGGCCCAGCGCCTGTCGGCGATCATCGAGAAGGCCGATCCCAAGGCCCCGGCGCTGCCGCGCCTGAAGCAGAGCATCGCCGCCGCACAGGAAGCGGTGGCCCAGCGCGCCCAGGACACCGAGGCGAAGACCAAGGCCGCCGAGGAAAACCGGCTGAAGGAACAGCAGCGTCTGGCGCAGCAGGCCGAACAGCAGCGCGCGACCGAAGCGGCCGCGGCGCAGCAGCTGGTGCAGCAGCAGGAAGCGGCGCGACAGGAAGCCGAGCGCCAGGCCGCCGCCCGCCGCGAGGCCGAGCAACGCGAAGCGGCCGCGCGCGCCGCCGCGGCGCAGGCACCGTCCACGCCCGCTTCGGCTCCGGCCAGCACGGCCGCGACTCCGGCCGCCAGCAACCAGCTGCGCCCGATCAGCACGCCGGCCCCGCGCTATCCGCCCGAAGCGCTGCGCGCGGGCACGGCCGGCGAAGTGCTGGTCGAGTTCACCGTCGGCACCGACGGTTCGGTCACCTCCGCGCGGGTGGTGCGCGCCACCCCGGCACGGGTGTTCGATCGCGAAGCAGTCAACGCGGCCAAGCGCTGGAAGTTCCAGCCGGTCAGCGAACCGGTCACCACCCGCCGCACCATCGGCTTCAATCCGGGCGGTTGATCCGGCGCGGCAAGCGAAGAAAACACCTGGCAAAAGAAAAGGGGGCGGAAATTCCGCCCCCCTTTTTTCGCGCCGGTGTCCGCGTATCAACCGGAAATCGCCAGGCGCTCCTGGTGGTAGCGACGCACCGCGGCGAACCACAGCAGTGCGGCCAGGCCGAACGCGCAGGCCAGGTAGATGCCCCAGATCTGCGGGCTGATGGCCTCGTTGCGGATGACCTTGAGGATCAGCTGGTTCTGCGCCAGGAACGGCACCGCGAACTGCCACAGCTGGCTCTTCACGGGACTGGCCATCAGCGCGAAGGTCGGCACCATCGGCAGCAGCAGCAGCCAGGTCATGTGGCTCTGTGCTTCCTTCATGCTCTTGGCGCTGGCCGCCAGCCAGGTCAGCAGCGAGGTGCCGATGAACAGCATCGGCAGCAGCACCAGCAGCATCTGCGCCATCGCCGGGAACGACACGTTCAACTGGCGGCCGACGCCGGAGGAAATCTGCGCGCTGATGCGGAACGCCAGCAGGGTCAGGACCAGCGTGCCCATGCCGATCACGCAGGCCGCCGCGATCTTGCCGCTGACCACCGCGCCGCGCGAGGCCGGCGTGGCCAGCAACGGTTCCAGCGATTGCCGTTCGCGTTCGCCGGCGGTGGCGTCGAGGATCAGGTAGGCGCCACCGATGAACGAGGTCAGGATCAGCAGATAGGGCAGCAGCACCGACAGCAGCACGCCGCGCTTGGCTTCCGGTGTCGCCAGATCCTGCGCGCCGATGTTCACCGGCTTGGCCACCGAGGCATCCAGTCCACGCGCCATCAGCCGCAGCGCACCGGCCTGCTGGCTGTAGATCGCCAGGGTGGTTTCCAGCCGACGGCTGGGAATCTCGGCGTCGCGGCGGGTGCTGTCCTTGATGATCTCCACCAGCGCCGGCTTGCCGGCGCGCCAGTCGTTGGCGTAGTCGGGGCTGATGCGCAGGGCGACGTCGATGTCCTGGTTGCGGATGGCGGCGGACAGATCCTTGGGCGGGTCCACCGCCTTGAGGCCGTAGCTGGCCAGGAACGCCACCAGATTGGGCGCGTTTTCCTTGCCGACCACGGGGATGTCCAGGTCCTTGTCGATCTGGGTGCGGGCGCGCTTCTCGGCCAGCGAACCCATGCCCAGCATCAGCGCCGGGTACAGCAGCGGGCCGAGGAACAGCGCCAGGGCGAGCGTGCGGCGATCGCGCGACAGATCCCTGAGTTCCTTGCGCATCACGGTGAAGACGGTACCGAACAGGCTCATGCGTGCAGTCCCTCCTCGGACCCGATCACTTTGACGAAGGCGTCTTCCAGGTTGTCCTCGCCGACCTGCTGGCGCAGCTCGTCGGCGGTGCCGGCGGCGACCACGCGGCCCTTGGCGATGACCACGATGCGATCACACAGCGCGGCGACCTCCTGCATGATGTGGCTGGAGAAGATCACGCAGCGGCCTTCCTCGCGCAGCTGGCGCAGGAAGCCGCGCATCGCGCGCGTGGTCATCACGTCCAGGCCATTGGTCGGCTCGTCGAGGATGACGTTCTTCGGGTCATGCACCAGCGCGCGCGCAATGGCGGTCTTGGTGCGCTGGCCCTGCGAGAACCCCTCGGTCTGGCGATCCAGGATGTCGTCCATGTCCAGCGCCTGCGACAGCTTGCGGGTGCGCTCGGCGATGACCTCGCGCGACAGGCCGTGCAGTTCGCCGAAGTAGGCGATGTTCTCGCGTGCGGTCAGGCGCTTGTACACGCCGCGCGCGTCCGGCAGCACGCCCAGCGCACGGCGCACCATGACCGGGTCGCGCGCGGCATCGACGCCGTCGACCAGTACGCTGCCGCGATCCGGGGACATCAGCGTGTACAGCATGCGCATGGTGGTGGTCTTGCCGGCGCCATTGGGGCCGAGCAGGCCGGTGATCTCGCCGTCGCGGGCCTGGAAGCTGACCGCGTCCACCGCGTTGACCAGACCGGTCTTGGTCTTGAAGCTCTTGTGCAGATCCTGTGCCACGATCATTGAATCTCTCCTGGAATCGCGCCGGTGGTTGGGAAGGGGATGCAGAAATCCATCACGGCGTCCATCACGGCTCCCATCCATTGAAGCTGGTGAAGGCGGGCGTACCGTCGATCGCGTCCAGGCACTTGGCGTCCAGCGCCTTCGCGTCCGCCGATTCGATGAACTGGCTCACCAGCTTGGGCATGCAGCCCTGGCCGATCACGTTGTGGCCCTGGCCGCGCAGGACCAGGTGGCGGCCGTTGGCCAGGCCCTTGAGCACGGCCTCGCCATAGCTCGGCGGCGTGACCGGATCCTGCTCGCCGGACATCAGCAGCGCAGGCACCTTCGACACCAGCGGCTGGTTGAAACCGGCCGGACGTTCGCCCTTCGGCCAGACCGGGCAGGGGCTGAAGAACAGGCGCGCCAGGTCATCGCCCATCACCGTGTCGGCGTCGGCCGGATCCGGCCGGTAGCGATCGGCATCCTCGGCGCAGATCACCGACAGCTGCATGCCGCGCGCCATCTGTCCGGACACCTGGCCGTCCATGAACTTCGCCAGCGACATCAGCGGTCCGTAGCGGCCCTGATCGGCTTCGTCCAGCACCAGCGGCAGCAGCGAGGTGGTCGCCGGCATGTAGGAGAACGCATGGGTCAGGCCGGTCACCGTCGACGCGGACAGCTTGTCCTGCTTTTCCTGGCCGCTGGACGGATCCCGGTAGGTCACCTCCACCGGCGCGGTGGCCAGGCGCTGCTTGAGCGCCAGCAGGCGGGTGCGCAGATCGGTCGGATAGCGTGCGCGGCAGGCCGCGTCGGCCGCGCAGGCCTTGGATTGCAGGGCCAGCGCGTCATCGAAGCGGCGGGCGAACTCGCCGCCGACCACCAGGCTGTTCGGTGCGACGCCGTCGAGCACGATCGCGCGGGTGTGTTGCGGATAGGTGCCGGCGTACTGCTGGGCCACGCGGGTGCCGTAGGACACGCCGATCAGGTTGATCTGCGCGGCGCCGATGGCGGCGCGCACGGCGTCCAGATCATGGATGGCCTCGGTGGTGGTGTAGAAGCGCAGATCGGCGTGCTTGGACAGCGCGTCCACGCACTGGCGCGAAACGGCCTGCAATGCCGCTTCGTCCAGCGAGTCCATGTCGGCGACCGATGTGCCTTCCTCGGAATCGCTGCATTCCAGCGGATTGGAGCGGCCGGTGCCGCGCTGGTCCACCAGCACCACGTGGCGCTGCTTGCGTACCTCGCGCAGGGCCGCGTCGACCATCACCGCGTGCTGGGTCGCGGCCTGGCCGGGACCACCGGCCAGGAAGAACACCGGATCCTCGAGGGCAGCGCCCTCGTCGGTGGCTGGCAGCCAGGCGAGGTTGAGCGCGATCTTGCGGCCCTGCGGGGCCTGCCGGTTCTCCGGCACCTCGAAGGTCGCGCACTGCGCCTCGACGTTGCCGCCAGCGCCGGGTTCGGCCAGCGTGCAGGGCTGGAAGCCGATGCGGCCGTAGTGGCGGCCGGTGGCGGCCTTGTCGGGCGCGGGAGCGTTGTTGCTGCAGGCGGTGAGCGCGAGCAGGCCGGCACAGGCCAGCAGGGTCTTGCGGTGGTGTCGCATGGGCATTCGTCCTGGTTGCGATGCGTTTCAGGATGCCATGACGGTGCCCCGCGCCGGATGTGACCAAAGTGCGGTGATTTTTTTGCCGGGTCCCTGGCGACGCGCGCCAGGGACCGGCACCCCGTCGTCAACGGGGTCCGCCGGGGGCTTCGGGACGGCTGCGATGCGGATCCGTCGGAGGCGGGGGGCGCTATTTGCTGCTGACGTATTTTTCCCGCCGGATCTGCGGGATGGACAGGCCGGCGGCCTTCAGCGCCTCGAAGCAGGCATCCACCATGTCCGGATTGCCACACAGATAGGCGATGTCGGTATCGGCACTGGGCGCGAACTCGGCCAGGTGCTGCTGCACGTAGCCCTGGCGCACATCCGGATGCGGATGGTCCGGCAGCTCGCGGGAGAAGCAGGGCACGAAGCGGAATTGCGGGTGCTGGTCGGCGAAGGCGCGGAAATCGTCGCCGTACAGCAGTTCGGCCGGGGTACGCGCGCCGAACAGCAGCACCACCTCGATGTCGCGCCCGGCGATCTGCTCGGCCAACTGCGGCAGCATCGCCCGGTAGGGGGTCACCCCGGTGCCGGTGGCGATCAGCAGGTAGCGGCGGTTGCGGTCGTTGGGCATCAGGCAGAAGCGGCCGTAGGGCCCGCTGGCATCGACATGGCCACCCTCGGGCAGGCCCTCGAACAGGGCCGTGGCCGCGCCGCCGGGCACGTAGCTGACCGCGATCTCCACCGCCTCGCCCGGCCCCAGCCGGTGGTCGTGAATGGTCGCCAGCGAGTAGCTGCGCTTGGCCGGGGTGCCGTCGGCGTAGCTGAAATGCACCTGGATGAACTGGCCCGGGATGAAATCCAGGGGCTGGCCGTCGTCGCGGACGAAGACATAGTGGCCGACGCTGGGGGCCAGCATGCGGCGCCCCACGAGCTTCAACGGAAAATGGACGATGGCCAAGGTGCTGGGCGATGGAACGGTGTGGTGCCGGGGCCGGCCCGGCGGGGTGCCTATAATAAGCGTTCGTGTCCCCCCGGGCGCCCAGGCCGGCGCCGCAAGGTCCCTACGTGTCCCAACCCGTGGTTTCCGCGAACGCGCCCGCGCTCGCCATTTCCGATCTCCGCAAGGTTTACGACAACGGCGTACAGGCGCTCAAGGGCGTCTCGCTGCAGGTCGCGCCCGGCGACTTCTTCGCCCTGCTCGGCCCCAACGGCGCCGGCAAGTCGACCCTGATCGGCATCGTCAGCTCGCTGGTGAACAAGAGCGGCGGCGAAGTCGAGGTGTTCGGCGTCAACCTGTCGCGTCACCGCGACGACGCCCTGCGCCTGATCGGCCTGGTGCCGCAGGAAATCAACTTCAACATGTTCGAGAAGCCGATCGACATCCTGGTCAACTACGCCGGCTTCTACGGGGTGCCGCGCGCCGAGGCGCTGGTGCGGGCGGAAGAGGAGCTCAAGCGTGCCCAGCTGTGGGAAAAGGCGCAGATGATGAGCCGCACCCTGTCCGGCGGCATGAAGCGGCGCCTGATGATCGCCCGCGCCATGATGACCCGGCCCAGGCTGCTGATCCTCGACGAACCCACCGCCGGCGTGGACATCGAGATCCGCCGCGGCATGTGGAAGACCCTCAAGGACATCAACGCCGCGGGCACCACCATCATCCTGACCACCCACTACCTGGAAGAGGCCGAAAGCCTCTGCCGCAACCTGGCGATCATCGACCACGGCAACATCGTCGAGCAGGGGCCCATGCGCAGCCTGCTCGCGAAACTGGACGTGGAAGGCTTCCTGTTCGACATCGACGGAGAGTTGCCGGCGCAACTGCCGGTCATCGAGGGCACCACCCTGATCGCGCTCGACCCGCACACGCTGGACCTGGACATGCCGCGCGCGATGGACCTGAACCGGATTTTCGCCGTGCTCAACGAAGCCGGCATCCGGGTGCGCTCGATGCGCACCAAGAGCAACCGACTGGAGGAACTGTTCGTGCGCATGACCGGCAACGGCAAGGAGCAGGCGGCATGAGCAATCCCAACCTGATCGCCCTCGGCACCATCGTCCGCCGCGAAGTCGCGCGCATCCTGCGCATCTGGGGCCAGACCCTGGTGCCGCCGGCCATCACCATGACCCTGTACTTCCTGATCTTCGGTGGCCTGATCGGCTCGCAGATCCGCGACATGGGCGGCTACAGCTACATGGAGTTCATCGTGCCGGGCCTGGTGATGATGAGCGTCATCCAGAACAGCTACGGCAACATTTCCTCCAGCTTCTTCGGCGCCAAGTTCGGCCGCCACATCGAGGAACTGCTGGTCAGCCCGATGCCCAACTGGGTGATCCTGTGGGGCTACGTGGCCGGCGCGGTGCTGCGGGGCCTGATGGTGGGCATCATCGTGCTGGTAATCGCCACCTTCTTCACCCCCGTGCGGATGCCGCATCCGCTGGTCACCCTGAGCACGGTGCTGCTGGGCGCGACGATCTTCTCGCTTGCCGGTTTCATCAACGCGGTCTACGCCAAGAAGTTCGACGACGTGGCGATCGTGCCGACCTTCATCCTGACCCCGCTGACCTACCTGGGCGGCGTGTTCTACTCGGTCAAGCTGCTGCCGCCGTGGGCCGAGGCGATGACCCACGCCAACCCGATCTTCTACATGGTCAACGCGTTCCGCTATGGCCTGCTGGGCAGCAGCGACGTGCCGCTGTGGGTGGCCTACGCGTTGATGCTGGTGTTCGTGCTGGCGCTGAGTTCGCTGGCCCTGTGGTTGCTCAAGCGCGGCGTCGGCCTGCGCAGTTGAGTCGGCGCCGGAGCAAACCGGCGCAATGCAAGGAGTGGTGCGGATGCGAATCCTGATCCTGGGCGCCGGCGGTACCGGCGGTTATTTCGGCGGCCGGCTCGCGCAGTCCGGCGCCGACGTCACCTTCCTGGTCCGGTCCCCGCGCGCCGCGGATCTGGCGCGCGACGGCCTGCGCCTCCGCAGTCCCCTTGGCGACGCGGAACTGCCGGTGGCGACGGTGACCGCCGCGCAGCTGCCCGCGCTGGCGGCGTCGCGGCCGTTCGATCTGGTCCTGCTCAGCTGCAAGGCCTACGACCTGGACAGTTCGATCGACGCCATCGCGCCGGCCCTCCAGGCCGGTGCCGACGTGCTGCCGATTCTCAACGGGCTGCTGCACTACGCGCGGCTGGACGAGCGGTTTGGCTGCGATCGCGTGATCGGTGGCCTATGCTTCATCAGCGCGACCAAGGGCCCGCAGGGCGAGATCCTGCATCTGGGCAAGCCCGCCTCGATCACCTTCGGCGAGCGTGACGGCGTTCCGCCGCGCGCGCGCCTGCACGCCTTCGCAGAAGCCTGCGAAAAGGCACGCATCGATCACCTGCTGTCGCCGGACATCGGCCGGGAGCAGTGGATCAAGTACAGCTTCCTCACCGCGCTGGCCGCCGGCACCTGCCTGATGCGCGCGCCGATCGGGCGGATCGTGGCGGGCGAGGGCGGCGAGGCGTTCATGACCGCGTTGTATGCCGAATGCACCGCGGTGGCGGCCGCGTCCGGACAACCGATTCCGCAGGCCGCGCAGGACACCGCCCTGTCTACCCTGCGGCAGCCGGGTACGGATCTGAAAGCCTCGATGCTGCGCGACCTGGAAGCCGGCCAGCGTGTCGAAGGCCTGCAGATTGTCGGCGACATGGTGCACCGCGCGCAGCGGTTCGGAAGGCCGGTGCCCCTGCTGTCCACCGCCTGGTGCCACCTGCAGGCCTACGAGGCGTCGCTGCCGGCACGGTGACGTTCCTGTCGCGGTGCGTGTCCGGTCGTGACTCGGAATGCTCCGATGGCGCGCGAAAGGGGCCCCGCCTACGATGTCCGGCGATCCGACCGCGACCGCCCTGCGCCATCGCGTGCCAGGGTGGCAAACCTTCTCTTCGTAACCGTCCAGGACATGCAGCAACGTCATCCTCGTCCCCCTTCTGCACGGGCATCGCACGGGTGCCGGTTCCTCTCGCGGAGGCACGCAATCCGCATCGGGCGCTGGTTGACGCTGTTCGCCGGTCTCTGCGTGCTGACCGGCTGCTTTCCGTATCGCGAGCAGATCGTCCCGCGGATCGAAGGCCGGCTGGTCCGCGGCGCCATGCCGGTGGCGGGCGTGCGCATCCACGTGTTGCCGGAGACGTTCCGAGCCGGCTGCCAGCCATCCCGATACACCGCCGTCACCGATGATGCGGGTGCGTTCACCCTGGTCGGCAAGAGCCGGATCGGGATGATCGTGCCCATGGGCGATCGCATCAACACCTGGGGCGTGTGCATCGAGGAGAACGGACGGCTGATCGAGGGCTTCCGGGACGGCAGCATCGGCTGGCCGCCTCGGCACATCGACATGCAATGCGATCTGGAACGTACCGTCCGAATCTGCGAATGGAGCGAGCGCAACCAGCGCTAGGATGCCGGCCCCGGGCGTGGGCTGGCTGAACGCATGCCTAGGCGCCGGATTCGCACGCCGGCAGGCGGAAGAACGCGGTCGCGGTCGCGGTGGTCGTGGCCGCGGTGACGCCGGTCTCTTCGCCGCGATCGCGCGCCAGTTCCTCCACGATGTGGGCCAGGTACATCGGCTCGTTGCGGCGATGCGACGGTTGTGGCCGCACGGTGCGCGGCAGCAGGTAGGGCGCGTCGGTCTCGATCATCAGCCGTTCGGCGGGGATGTGGGGCACCAGTTCGCGCAGGTGCTGGCCGCGGCGTTCGTCGCACAGCCAGCCAGTGATGCCGATGTGCCAGTCCTGGTCCAGGTAGTCGAACAGCTCCTCGCGGCTGCCGGTGAAGCAATGCACCACCGCCGGGCCCAGGCGGCCATCGAAGTTCTTCATCATCGCCATGAAGTCGGCGTGCGCATCGCGCTGGTGCAGGAACAGCGGCTTGCCATTCTCGGCGGCGATCTGCAGCTGGCGCTCGAAGGCGCGCCGCTGCGCCGGCCGCGGCGAGAAATCGCGGAAGTAGTCCAGGCCGCATTCGCCGACCGCCACCACCTCCGGATGGGCGTGCAGCGCGCGCATTTCGGCGTCGCATTCGTCGGTGTACTCGACCGCGTGGTGCGGATGCACGCCGGCGGTGGCGAACAGTTCGCCCGGGTGCGCGCGGGCCAGCGCGAGCGCCTGCGGGGAATGCTCGCGGCTGGCGCCGGTCACCACCATCTGCGCCACGCCGTGCGCGCGGGCCCGCTGCATCACCGCGTCCAGATCGTGGGCGAAGCTCTCGTGGGTCAGGTTGGCGCCGATGTCGATCAGGTGCATGGAGCGTGGGAAAGCGCAGCGAAGGGCGCGCCATTGTAGTCGGCCCGGCGCGCGGAGCCGGTATCCTAGCCGGCCATGTCGTCGCCCGCGCCGTCACCTGAATTCCCGATCACCCCGCTGCTGCCGGAGATCCGGCGGAGCCTGTCCGCGCATCCACGGCTGGTGCTGGAAGCGCCGCCGGGCGCCGGCAAGACCACCCAGGTGCCGCTGGCGCTGCTGGACGAGCCGTGGGGGCAGGGGCGCCGGATCCTGATGCTGGAACCGCGCCGGGTGGCCGCGCGCGCGGCCGCGGGCTTCATGGCGAAGCAGCGTGGCGAGGCGGTCGGTGAAACCGTCGGCTACCGCATCCGCTTCGATAACAAGGTGTCCGCGCGCACCCGCATCGAGGTCGTCACCGAGGGCATCCTGACCCGGATGATCCAGGATGACCCGATGCTCGAATCGGTGGCGGCGATCCTGTTCGACGAATTCCACGAGCGCCACCTGTCAGCCGATCTCGGCCTGGCCCTGGCGCTGGACGTGCAGGCCCAGCTGCGCGAGGACCTGCGCATCGTGGTGATGTCGGCGACCCTGGATGGCGAACGCCTGGCGCGGTTCCTGGACGCGCCGCGCCTGAGCAGCGAAGGGCGGAGTTTTCCGGTGTCGGTGGCGCATTTTCCCGCGCGCCGCGACGAACCCGCCGAAGCGCAGGCGCGGCGCGCGATCGAGCATGCGCTGGCGGCGCATCCGGGCGACGTGCTGGTGTTCCTGCCCGGCCAGCGCGAGATCGCGCGCCTGGATGCGATGCTGGACGGGCTGCCCCGCGATGTCGCGGTGCTGCCCCTGCATGGCGAATTGCCGGTGGAGCGGCAGTCCGAAGTGCTGCAGCCGGATCCGCAGGGCCACCGCCGGGTGGTGCTGGCGACCAACGTGGCCGAGTCCTCGGTGACGCTGCCGGGCGTGCGGGTGGTGATCGATGCCGGGCTGGCGCGCGAACCACGCTATGACCCCAACAGCGGTTTCGCCCGGTTGGAGGTTGTCGCCATTTCGCAGGCATCGGCGGACCAGCGTGCCGGCCGCGCCGGCCGCGTCGCCGAAGGCTGGACTTACCGGCTGTGGCCGCAGTCGCAGCGGCTGGAGCCGCAGCGCCGGCCGGAAATCGCCCAGGTCGAACTGGCCGCGCTGGCGCTGGAGCTGGCGGCCTGGGGCAGCGATCAACTGCGATTCGTCGACCCGCCGCCCGCCGGTGCGCTGGGCGCGGCGCGCGAACTGCTGCAACGGCTGGGTGCGTTGGGAGAGAGTGGCGGCGTTACCCCGCTCGGCCAGCGCATGCTCACGTTGGGCACGCATCCACGCCTGGCGGCGATGTTGCTGTCGGCGCCGAATGGCGCGGCGCGGGCGCTGTCCTGTGATCTGGCGGCACTGATTGAAGCGCGGGATCCGCTGCGCGGCGGCGGTGATGCGCTGGCCGCGCGCTGGCGTGCGCTGGCGGCGTTCCGCCAGGGCCGGGCGCCCGGCGACGCCCATCGATCCGCCCTGGCCGCGATCGACGCCGCGGCGAAGCAATGGCGCCGGCGCCTGCGCGAGGAGGCCGCGCCACCCGCGACCCTGGAAGCGCATCTGCTGGGAGACCGGTTGAGTCATGCCTATCCCGATCGCATCGGCTACCAGCATCCCCAGGATCCGCGCCGCTACGCGCTCGCCAATGGGCGCATGGCGCGCCTGTTCGATGACAGCGCGCTGTTCGGCGAGCCCTGGATCGTCGCCAATGAACTGCGCCACGAAGCCAAGGATGCGTTGATCCAGCGCGGTGCGCCGGTCGATGAGGCTTTCCTGCGCAGCGAGTTCCCGGACCGCTTCGTCACCGGGGACACGGTGCGCTGGGACGCCGGCAGGCGTGCGTTGAGCGCGCAGCGCGAGACCCGTTTCGATCGCATCATCCTGAAAGCGCGTTCGACCGGACGCGTGGATCCGGCGCTGGCCGCGCAGGCGCTCACCGATGCGGTGCGCGAACTGGGAATCGATGCGCTGCCGTGGACCGAATCGCTGCGGCAGTGGCGCGAACGCGTGCGCAGCCTGCGCGAATGGATGCCCGAGCTCAGCTTGCCGGATCTGTCCGACGAGGCATTGCTGGCGGATCTGGATCGCTGGCTGAGGCCGGCCTTCGCCGGCAAGAGCCGGCTGGACGCGCTCGACGAAACCGAACTCGGCGAAGCACTCCGATCGCCGTTGGACTGGTCGCTGCGCCAGCGGATCGACGCGCTGGCGCCGACCCGCATCAGCGTGCCCTCGGGCATGGAGCGGCGCATCGAATACACCCACGGCCAGCCGCCGGTGCTGGCGGTGAAGCTGCAGGAACTGTTCGGCCTGGCCGAAACGCCGCGCATCGCCGATGGCCGCATCCCGCTCACGTTGCACCTGCTGTCGCCGGGTGGACGCCCCCTCCAGGTCACCCAGGATCTGCGCGGCTTCTGGGAGCGCACCTACCCGGAAGTGAAAAAGGAAATGAAGGGCCGCTACCCCAAGCATCCCTGGCCCGACGATCCGTGGACCGCCCAGGCCACCCATCGGGCCAAGCCACGCGGCACCTGACCGGACGACATGTTCCGTAGGAGCGACGTGAGTCGCGAAGGCGGCCTTTTCCGTAGTGTTCCGGTCGCGACTCACGTCGCTCCCACAAGCTGGAAACCCACCCGTTCAGCCCCCGGTCGGCGCATCGGGGCGCCGCTAACGTGCCGTGAACATCCGCGGATGGACACTGGATGCCGTCATCTACACAGGACAACGACGATGAGCAAGCTCACCATCATTACCGACCGCGCGCTGGAACTGGTCAGCCAGGCAGGCAGCAGCCTCAAGCAGGCGGTGCCGAAGAACGCCGACAAACTGTTGCAGACCGGTGTTGTGCTGGGTGCGGCCAAGACCGGCGCGAAGACGGCGGGCAAGTTCATCCGCCGCAATCCGGTGGTGGCCGTCGCGGCGGCCGCGGGCATCGGCCTGCTGGCCTACGCGGCTTACCGCAAGCGCAAGCGCGACGCCGCCGATGCGCCGATCGAGGGCAAGTCGCGCCGCATCGAGGCGCGCAAGGTCAACGGCACCGGGCGAACCGGCCGCCGCACCACCTCGCGCGCGCCTTCGGCCAATCCCTGATCGACTTCCGCGGCTTCCCGCCACGCGGAATGCCTCCGGCGTGACGGTTTCATGTGAGGCCAGCCGGGCGTTACGAACGGACCTCGCGCCACTGACCTGGCGCGAGATCATCCAGTGCGACATTGCCCATCGCCACGCGCACCAGGCGCAGGGTCGGCAAGCCGACGGCGGCGGTCATCCGCCGCACCTGCCGGTTGCGGCCTTCGCTGATTCGGATTTCCAGCCACGTATCGGGCACCGTCTTGCGGAAACGCACCGGCGGATCCCGCGGCCACAGCGCGGGATCCGGATCCAGCCGGCGCACCTCGGCCGGTCGGGTCGGTCCATCGTTCAGCACCACCCCGCGCCGCAGCGCGTCGAGCTGCGCGTCCTGCGGCGTGCCTTCCACCTGCGCCCAGTAGGTCTTGGCCTGCTTGTGGCGCGGATCGGTCAGCCGGTGCGCCAGTCCGCCGTCATCGGTGAGCAGCAGCAGGCCCTCGCTGTCGTAGTCCAGCCGACCCGCCGCGTAGACCCGCGGCGGCAGATCGAATTCCGCCAGCGTCCGCCGGGGCGGATCGCTGCGATCGGTGAACTGGCACAGCACGTTGAAGGGCTTGTTGAACGCGATCAGCACGGACCAGCGGCTCGACTCAGGGCTTCACGAACCGCAGCGTCATCCGATCGCTTTCGCCGATGGCTTTGTACTTCTCCGCGTCCTTGGGATCGTGATTGTTGGACGGCGGCAGGGTCCACACACCGTTGGGATGATCCTTGGTGTCGCGCGGATTGGCGTTGATCTCGCTCTTGCCGTCCAGCCGGAATCCGGCCGCCTCGGCCAGCGCGATCACCTGCGCTTCGCCCACATAGCCGCTGTTGTCGTCCGCCGGCACGTCACGCTTGGCGCGGTGTTCGACCACGCCCAGCACGCCGCCTGGCTTGAGTACGTCGAAGAAGCCCTTGAACATGCCTTCGGCCTGCCCGGCCGAGCGCCAGTTGTGCACGTTGCGGAAAGTCAGCACGAGATCCGCCGAGGCCGGCGGGCCGAACACCGGCGCCGACGGCGAATACGCCACCACCTTGGTCGTGTCGTACAGCGCCGGCGAGGCGGCGAACTTCTTCTCCAGTCCGTCCTTGCTGCGCTGCTGGTAGTCGCGACCACCGCCCTGCGCGACCGCCGCCGGATCCACGATCGCCGCCACGTACTGGCCGCTCCCGCGTAGATACGGCGCCAGAATCTCCGAATACCAGCCGCCGCCCGGGGTGATCTCGACGACGGTCTGTCCCGGCTTCAGGCCGAAGAACGACAGCGTCTCGGCGGGGTGGCGGTAGCCGTCGCGGGCCACGTTGGCCGGGGTGCGCCAATCACCCTTGATCGCGCCATCGAGCGTGATGGCCGCATCGGCGGCGGCGGACGAGGCGTCCTGCGCATGCGCGAGCGCGGGCACGCCCAGGGCCAACAGCACGGCGAGGCAGATCGAATGCGGCTTCATCGGTGGTCTCCGGGGGAAAGTGCGGCGAGCCTATCACGCATGTGCAACGCGGCACGGCTGAATGCCCGCATGCCGCTTATGTGGAATTTACGCGGCGGGGCGCTGGCCGGAATGGTCCGTTTACGCCCCCGGCGCCTAGCCTGTTTCCACCGCGCGAAAGCGCGCCTGGAAACCCGGCATGAACCTCCTGATCCTCGAGGGCCCGCACGCGTCCTCCGCCCCCGGCGCGGCGATGGCGCCCTCCGCGCTGCGCGGCCTGCGGGCACGGGCGCGCGCCTGCGGCCACCGCGTGTTCCATTGCCGTTGCACGGACACGGACGCGTTGCTCACCGGCCTGCGCGCGTGCGCCGCGCTCGACGTGCGGATGCTGTTGCTGGATGCGGGCGACCTCGCCGCCAACGCCCCCGCGCTGCCGGCCCTGCGCGAATCGCTGGAACAGGTGCCGATGCCCTACATCGAAGTGCACGACGACAGCGCGCAGGTGCTGGAGTCGCGCCTGGACCTGCGCCATCCGCCGTTGGCGACGGTGGTGTTCAACCGCGACCGCGTGCAGGGCCACGTGCTGGCGCTGTCGATCGCCCTGCGCCGCCTGCGGACGCCGGCCGGCGACATCTGAATCCGCCTCCTTCCTCCCCGCAACCCGGAGCTTCCCATGTCACTGTTGCTCATCCGCGGTCCGGAGCGCCGCGCCCATGGCAGCGAACCGCCGCCGCCGTTGCCCGCGCCGGTCGTGCGCGCGCTGGCCGAGCGCGCCGCCGCCGCCGGCAAGACCCTCGCCGTGCGCGTGTGCGCCAACGAAGCCGAGTACCTGCATGCGCTGGATGGCGCCCGGCTCACCCGCACCGAACTGCTGCTGCTGGACCCCGGCAGCGCTGCCACCAGCGCGCGCCTGCATGCCGCGGTCGACCACGCCGGCATTCCCTACATCGAGGTCCACGATGACGACTGCGATGCGCCGGAACCGCGCCTGCCGCCCTCGCGTGCCTGCCTCGCGGTGGCCCAGGGCTATTGCGCGCAGAGCTACACGCTGGCGCTGGAGATGGCGCTGGAGCATCTGGGCTGCGCCGAGTGCGAGTCCGAACGCCATGTCGGCACCTGATTCCGCGCGTCCTGGCGCCGGCTACTTCGCCGACTACGAGGTCTACGCGATGGGCGAGGCGATCGCCTGGGGCCAGATCACGCTGGCCTGTTCCAGCGAGGACGACCGCGAACCGGCGGCGCTGATCCGCCGATTGCGCCAGGCCGCCGCCGACCAGCACGGCGCCGAGGCCGGTGCGATCCGGTTGCGCCAGGTCTGCCGGCTCTAGCCGGCGTCTTCCACGCGTCCGTCGATGGGCAGTTCCACGTCCATCAGGGTCGGCTCGTCGGGATCGGCGCGGATGCGGAAACCCAGTTGCTCGCACATCGCCAGCATGGTGCGGTTGTCGCGCAGCACCTGGCCCTCGACCACCTTCAGGCCAAGCCAGCGGGCGTACTCGATCATGATCCGCATCAGCCGCCAGCCGATGCCGTGGCCCTTCAGATCCGAGCGGACCAGGATGCCGTACTCGCCGCGATCGTAGTTGGCATCGGCATGCAGCCGCACCGCGCCCAGCATCTGCCCGCTGGCCGGATCCAGCGCCACCAGCGCCATCGAACGGGCGTAGTCGATCTGGGTCAGGCGGGCGATGAACTCGTGGCTGAAATGGCGCACCGACTGGAAGAAGCGCAGGCGCAGATCCTCGTCGGTGACGTGGGTGAAGAACTCGCGGAACATCGCGTCGTCCTCCGGCCGCACCGGCCGCACGAACGCGTCGCTGCCGTCGGCCAGGGTGATCGTGCGTTCCCATTCCTTCGGGTACGGGAAGATCGCGAAGCGCGGATGACCGCGGCCCTTGTGCAGTTTCCGGCCCGGCGCCACCGCGATGCGCGCGTCCACCGCGATCACGCCGTCGCGATCGGCCAGCAGCGGATTGATGTCCAGCTGGCGGATTTCGGGGATGTCGGCCGCCAGTTGCGCCA
The DNA here is from genome assembly GCF_057773145.1 of Pseudoxanthomonas sp. 68-E7. Taxonomy (NCBI): domain Bacteria; kingdom Pseudomonadati; phylum Pseudomonadota; class Gammaproteobacteria; order Lysobacterales; family Lysobacteraceae; genus Pseudoxanthomonas; species Pseudoxanthomonas sp. 68-E7. The sequence continues at coordinate 398,192 of NZ_JBYMTI010000003.1, forward strand.
GCTTCACCAGCACCAGCGCGATCGCGCGTTCGTCGGCGGCCGGCACGTCGCGATAGGCCTTGAGCACGCGCGAGACCCGGGTGCGGCCAATCAGTTCGTGCGCCAGCCGCAGATCCAGCGGCGGCAGCGCCAGCGCCTTGTCGTCGATCACGTCCACGGCGGTGCCGCCGCGCCCGAACACCACCACCGGGCCAAACACCTCGTCGTCGGCGATGCCGGCAATCAGCTCGCGCGCCTTGGGCCGCAGCAGGGTCGGCTGCACCAATACCCCACCGATGCGCGCATCCGGGCGCGCGCTGCGCGCGCGCTGCAGGATGCCGGCCGCCGCCTCGCGCACGGCGTCGGCGCTGACCAGGTTCAGGCGCACCCCATCGATGTCGGATTTGTGCGGAATGTCCGGCGACAGGATCTTCACCGCCACCGCCATGCCCTGGGCGAGCAACGGCGCGGCCACCTGGGCGGCATCCTCCGGATCGCGCGCGCGGCGCAGCGGCGCGACCGGAATGCCGTAGGCGGCGAGCACGTGCGCGGTGGCCAGCGGATCCAGCCAGTGCTGGCCGTCCTTCAGCGCGTGCTCGACCAGCGCGCGCGCCGCGTCGGTGTCGACCACGAAATCCTCGGGCAGGCTGGGCGGCGTTTCCATCAGCGCGGCCTGCGCTTCGCGATAGCGCACCAGATGCATGAAGCCGCCGACCGCGTCGGACTCGGTTGGATAGTTGGGAATCCGCGCCGCGTCCAGCACCTCGGCGGCGGCGGGATCGTGGCCCAGCCAGACCGCGAACACGGGCTTGTGCGGACCGTGCGCGGGGCGCGCGCGCAGCACCCGGGTCATCGCCTCGGCGGTCTCCACCGCCGAGGACAGCACGGTGGGCACGTTGACCGCCAGCAGCGCGTCGTTCTGTGGATCCTCCAGCAGCGCCTCGATGGTGGCGGCGTAGCGCGCGGCGTCGATATCGGTCAGCAGATCCACCGGATTGCTGCGCGACCAGCCCGCCGGGAGCATCGCGTCGAGGCGATCGCGGGTATCGTCGGACAGCGCCGCCAGCGTGCCGCCCAGTTCGTGCAGGCGATCCACGGACAGCGCGCCCACGCCGCCGCCGTTGGTCAGGATGGCCAACCGCCGGCCGGGGAAGGCACGCAACCGGCCCAGCGTCTCGGCGGCGGAGAACAATTCGTCCAGCGAACGCACCTGCAGCAGGCCGGCGCGCCGGAACGCGGCGTCGTACACCACGCGCGGATGGGCCAGGTGCTGGACGTGGGTGCTGTCGGCGGCGGCGCGCGCGGTCGCCGCCGCGGACTGGCCGGACTTCACCACCACCACCGGCTTGGTGCGCGCGGCGGCGCGCGCGGCCGACATGAACTTGCGCGCGTCCTTGATCGCCTCGACGTACAGCAGGATCGCGCGGGTGCGGTGATCGGTGGCGAAGTAGTCCAGCAGGTCGGCGAAATCCACGTCCAGCGCGTCGCCCAGCGACACCACCGCGGAAAATCCGATCGAGCGGCCGACGCTCCATTCCACCAGTCCGCCGGAAATCGCGCCGGACTGCGAAATCAGCGCCAGGTCGCCCGCGCCCGGCAGGCGTCCGGCGAGGCTGGCGTTGAGGCCGACGTGCGGCGCGATGACGCCCAGGCAGTTCGGCCCCAGCACGCGCAGGCCCTTCTCGCGCGCGATGGCTTCCAGCTGCGCCGCCGGCGAATCCGGACCAGAACCCATCGCCGCGGTCAGCACCGCCACCGCGCCCGCGCCACATTCGGCGGCCTCGCGGGCGATGCCCGGCACGGTGGCCGGCGGCGTGGCGATCACCACCAGATCCGGCTTCCACGGCAGATCCCGCAGCCGCCGGGCGGTGGTCACGCCGTCGATGCTCGCCGGATGCAGGTTGACCAGTCCGATGGGGCCACCGAAGCCGCCTTCCAGCAGGTTGTTGATCACCGCGCGACCGACCGACCGCGGTCGCGACCGGCTGCCGACCACCGCCACCGAGGCGGGCCGGAAGATGGATTGCAGGCGGTAGGTGCTCATCGCGGGCCGGAAAGACGGGAGGCGCGACAAAGGTAACGCGACGGCTGTCAGCAGGCCATGATCAGGTCGCTGTCCGGGGGTGAGTGCCTTGTGATACTGCCGCTTGCCCGACGCACCTCTTGCCCGACCGCCGCTAGGGGATAAGGCACATGGCTTCGGTGATGGGTCGAAGGGATCTGCACTTGCCGGTCATGTATTCAACGTCCTTGCCGGCGGCCTCGGCCTTCAGCTCGGCCGCCATCTCATCCACCCCGGGCAACTGGTCTGGTGCGCTCCGGGCCACGCAGCCGCGATGGCGCGCAAGCAGCAGATCGCAGGCTGCCACGCCGGTGAGTGCGGGCACCTCTTTTGCCGCGGCTTGCTCGACCAGATCCTGGAAAGGTGCCAACGCCTCCATGAGCGAGGACAGGAGCTTTTCCAGGTCGCGACTATCGTCGGGATGCCAAGGACCGCTGGAAGAAGGCGCGGACAAACGGAATTCGCCGCGCACCGCCGTATCGCGCGACCTCTGCAGGGCGAGGGTGTACGCCTCCGTGAAAGTGGACATCCGCTCGAACGAGAAACCGGCCAGCAAGGTCTGGAACGCATCACGCGCACCGGTGGCATCCGGGATGGGGCACATGTAGGCGAGGGTGACCATGTATTCCTCCTCCCCGCTTTCCGGCGAGTGGTCCATCATGTTCTCCACCGTGCAGGGCGTGGTGGTCAGGGTCTGGTAGAGCGCGTTGGCCACGCGCTGTCCGAGCTGGTCGGTCTTCTCGCCGGAGGGATCGGCATCGTTGCGCGTTCCTTCGGGCGGCAATGGCAGCAGGCCCGCGGGGACGCCGTTGCGGAACACGTGGGCAAGCGCTTCGCCTGCTTCCAGATCTAGCGCGTCCCGACCGTCATGCAATGGCCTGAGTGCATCGTTGAGCGTCCGCGCGGCGTCCATGTCGAAATGCAGGAACGTCCTGACGTAAAGCTGGAAGGTCTGCTCCGGCGTGGGGGAGGCGGGCTGGGCCATCGCCGGAGTGGGCAACACGAAGGCGGAAAGGCAGGAAAGGAGCAGGGCAGAAAAGGAATGTCGCATGGCGGAAGTGCCAACAGGGAAGATCCGGCGACGTTATTTCCGGCCCGGTGTCTTTCCCATAGGAGGTATCCGATTCCCCCGCATCCGGTGGTCGGGAAGTGCATCACGGGAGTAAATCCGCGTGCCGGTCCGGCTCACGCCAGCTTCAACGCATCCGGATACGGCGGCGTATCCGGATAGTCGCCCGCGGCCAGCCGCGCCTGCAGATCGCGCCACCAGCCCGCGTTGAACAGATCGCCATGCGCGGCGCGCAACGCGTTCGCCTGCGGCGCCGGCAGGCCGAGGAACTGCGGGAAGCGCTCGGGAAACACGTCGCCGGGCCCGACGTAGAACCACGGTCCGTCCGCCATCTCCTCCTCGTAGCAGGTCGGCTGCGGCCAGTCGCGGAAGTGGCAGTCGGTGACCAGGCACAGCTCGTCGTAGTCGTAGAACACCGCGCGGCCGTGCCGCGATACGCCGAAGTTCTTCAGCAGCATGTCGCCGGGGAAGATGTTGTTGCGCGCCATGTCCTTGATCGCCTGGCCGTAGTCGATCGCGGCGGCGAGCGCGGCTTCCGGTTTCTGTTCGCGCAGGTAGAGGTTGAGCGGGCGCAGCCGCCGCTGCACGTAGCACAGGTGGATGATCAGATCGTCGCCATCCTCGGTGATGCCGTGCCCGCAGCTGGACAGGAGTTCTTCCAGCAATGCCGGGGCGAAGCGCGCGCGCGGGAAGCGCAGGAACCGGTAGGGCTGGGTATCCAGCAGGCGGCCCACGCGATCCAGGTGGAACACCAGGTTGTAGCGATCCTCCACGTCCTTGCGGCTGACTTCCTTGGGATAGGCGAAGCGGTCGCGGATGATCTTGAACACCAGCGGATAGCTCGGCAGGGTGAATACCGCCATTACCATGCCGGGGGTGCCCTCGGCCTGCACCAGTTGTTCGCCGGGGTGGGTGTCGAAATGATGGAAGAAGGTGCGGAAGCGCTCGGTCTTGCCCTGCTTGGCCCGACCCAGCACCGTGTAGATTTCGTCGATCGGCTTGCCCGGCAGCAGCGAACGCAGGAACACCACCGCATCGCCGACCGTGGACAGGTCCGCATGGAAGTAGCTGCGCGAGGTGCCGAACAGATGCGCCACATCGCCGCGCCGGGTCAGCACCGCCTCGACCTTCAGCGCTCCGCCGTCGTTGACCAGCGCGATCACGCAGGGCGAGAAGCGGTGCTCGCCGAACACCCGGCCCACCAGGTAGGCGCGGCGCTCGCGGTAGAACACCGTGTCCAGCAGCTCGATGCCCCGCACCGGATTCTCGCCCCAGTGCGCCAGATCGTCCTGCAGGCGGATCGCGATCGAGGCCGCGCAGCGGGTGCGATGCGCGTACGGGATGTCGAACGGATAGTCGCCCAGCACCCGCACGAAGGTGTCGGTGGGACGTAGTTCTGACACCGCGTAGCTGTGCCGTGCGACCGGATGGGTGATCGCGTCGGTCGGTTCGATGTCCATCGCGATGAACTCGATCGACGGATCCACGCCGCGGGTCTTGAAGAAGCGCCGGGTCAGCGTGTTGTAGAAGGTCTTGTACAGCTCGCGGTCGATCAGATCCGCGATGAGCCGGTCGTAGCCGTCGCGCACCGCCGACCACAGCATGCGGTCGTGTGCGTGATCCAGCAGCGCCGCCTGCAGCCGCAGCGCGCATTCGGCGACGCACTCGTCGTACAGTTCGATGCGCTCGACCGCGTCCGCGCGCGTGCCGGCCCAGTCCATGCGTTCGAACCGATGGCGGGCGCGGCGGGTGATGTCGGCGAACCGCGCGTGATAGTCGGCGAAGGCGTCGTGGATGAGTGTCGCGATGACGGTCGGCTGGATCATGCGTCCACCCGCGCCTCGTCCAGCACCCACTTGCGCACGGTCTGGAAGTCCGGGTGGGCGAGGCTGCGCTCCGGATAGACCAGGTAGTGGGCGAAGTCGGCCTGCAGGCACTTGCTGGTCAGCGGCACCAGCCGGCCGGCCTTGATCAGCGGTTCGGCGAGGGTGAGCCGGGCCAGCGCGACGCCCACCCCCTGCGCGGCGGCCTGGTGCAGGGTCTCGGTATCGTCGAACTGGGCCACGAAGCGGCGCGGCGGCTCGCCACCGAATTCGGCGAACCAGTCCTTCCAGCGCTCGGAGGGATCGCCCAGCAACGGCAGGCTGCCGATGCGGGCCAGGGCGGGCTTGCCATGGCGCTTGAGGAAGGCCGGGCTGGCGACCGGCTGGATCCATTCGTGGAACAGGTACTCCGAGCGGACGCCGGGCCAGCGGCCACCGCCCAGTCGCAGCGCCAGGTCCACCGGTTCGCGCTCGAAGTCCACCACGTGGGTGCTCGATTGCAGGTTCAGGCCCAGCTCCGGATTCGCCGCCAGGAAATCCGGCAGGCGCGGCACCAGCCAGGCGGTGGCCATCGACGGAATCAGGCTGAGGGTGATGACGTGGTCGTTGCGCGCCGACATGCGCTGCAACGCGTGTCCGATCGCGTCCAGCGGCGTGGCCACCGCATCGAACAGGCGCTGGCCTTCCGGGGTCAGCTCCACCCCGCGCGGACCGCGCGCCAGCAGCTTGTGGCCGACCCGGTCCTCCAGCAGGCGCATCCGGTGGCTCAGCGCGCTGACGGTCAGGTGCATTGCCTCGGCCGCGCGGGTCAGGTTCTTCATCCGTGCGGCGGTGACGAAGGCGTCGATCTGGTCCAGCGGCAAACGGCTCATGCGGAAGGATCCATGTTGAATGCGGCTCAAGTCTGGCTTGCGCAGGTTTCGCTTTTTCGGGAATCAGGATGAGCCTAACTTGGCTCCTGTTCAAGCCGGAAGGTCCGGCGGCAGGAGAACCCCATGCGTACCGAAACGAAGCATTCGTGGTGGCGTGAACTGGGCGCCGTCAGTCAGGGCATGCTGTTCCTCGATGGTCACATCGCCAGCACGGAGGCGGCCCGTTCGGCGGCCGGCGAGGAGCGGCCGCGACGCCGGCCGGTTCCGGTCGAACGCCACCAGCGCGCGCTGCGCGTCCTGCATGCCCGCCGCCTGCGCGAGATGACCGCGCTGTCGCTGTTCCGCTGAGGCGGGGCAGCCGCTTCGAGGATCCGGCCGGGCCCGGACAAGCGCAGCCCATTGGCTGGGAGGCGCTCGCACTTCGCGCCAACAGCAAATCCCCCCTCGGTCCCCCTTCTTCGAAGGGGGAGGCGGAAGCGGGCACCTGCGCGGAATGATCGCCTGGCCCCTTCCCCCGCGTGCGGGGGAAGGTTGGGATGGGGGCGCTTTATGCAATCGCGCGCGGAAGCAGCGACTATGTATCTGGGCCGATCTACCTCAGCCCGTCGCGCGCGGAGGAGGAAGCCTTATCCCTGCTTCGGCAGACACCAATCACGCCAAAAAAAGACGCCCGGCGTGAGCCGGGCGTCTGCAACACCAACCGCGGGATCGCGCCCTTACAGGTGCTTGATGATCTCGTCGGCGAACTCGCTGCACTTCACTTCGGTGGCGCCATCCATCAGGCGGGCGAAGTCATAGGTGACGCGCTTGCTGGCAATGGCCTTGTTGACGCCGTCGATGATCCTGTCGGCCGCTTCGGTCCAGCCCATGTAGCGCAGCATCATCTCGCCGGACAGGATCACCGAACCCGGGTTCACCTTGTCCTGGTCGGCGTACTTCGGCGCGGTGCCGTGGGTCGCCTCGAACACCGCGTGGCCGGTCACGTAGTTGATGTTGGCGCCCGGGGCGATGCCGATGCCGCCGACCTGCGCGGCCAGCGCGTCGGACAGGTAGTCACCGTTGAGGTTGAGCGTGGCGGACACGTCGTACTCGCGCGGACGCAGCAGGATCTGCTGCAGGAACGCGTCGGCGATGGCGTCCTTGATGACCAGGCCCGCGCCCGGCTTGCCTTCCGGGATCACGTGCCACGGGCCACCGTCCAGCTCGACCGCACCGAAGGCTTCGCGCGCGATCTGGTAGCCCCAGTCGCGGAAGCCACCTTCGGTGAACTTCATGATGTTGCCCTTGTGGACCAGGGTCACCGACTTGCGATTGTTGGCAATCGCGTATTCGATGGCCGCATGGACCAGGCGGGTGGTGCCCAGGAACGACACCGGCTTGATGCCGACGCCGACCTGCACGCCCAGATCGCGCTTGGGCGCGCCAACCGAGGCCAGCGCGTCCTGCCAGGCATCGACCTTGTCCTGGGTGCCGAAGCGGATCTTGTCGAACGCCTGCGGGAACTCCTTGGCCAGGAAGTCCAGCACCTTCTGCGAGTCGGCGCTGCCGCCGGCCCATTCGATGCCGGCGTAGATGTCCTCGGTGTTCTCGCGGAAGATCACCATGTCCACGTCGCCCGGCTTCTTGACCGGCGAGGGCACACCCTCGAACCAGCGCACCGGGCGCAGGCAGACGTACAGGTCCAGCATCTGGCGCAGCGCGACGTTGAGCGAGCGGATGCCGCCGCCGACCGGCGTGGTCAGCGGGCCCTTGATCGAGACCAGGTAGTCACGGCAGGCCTGCACGGTGGAATCCGGCAGCCAGGTGCCGAACTGGTTGTTGGATTTCTCGCCGGCGAACACTTCCAGCCAATGGATCTTCTTGGCACCGCCGTAGGCTTTTTCCACCGCCGCGTCGAGCACGCGGACGGAGGCACGCCAGATGTCCGGACCGGTGCCGTCACCCTCGATGAAGGGAATGATCGGATGGTTGGGGACATTGAGCTTGCCGCCGGAGATGGTGATCTTCTCACCGCCGGGGGGCGGGGTGAGGACAGGTTCTGCCATGGAACTGCTCCCGGTTGAGATGGCACGCGGCGGGCCGCGCGCGGGGGTGAACAAAGGGGTCGAGCGAAAAGAGGGATACGACAGGGGTGAAACGGACCCCCATTGTCGCGGTTTATGCAGTCCTGGGCAAAACCCGGATCACCAGCCTCCGGCGTATGGATGCGGCGGCGCGCGGCCTGCCTTGTCCGTGGCGGCGGCGGCCCGGTGCGATAACCGCCGGTGTCCCAAAAAAAGCGGGCGCGATTCGCATCGCGCCCGAGCTTGCCCACCAGGGTGGGAGAGAGGGTGGAATTACTTGACTTCGATTTCCTGGGTCATGCCCACGGGCTGGCCATTCAAGGTCACGTCGACCTTGTACTTGCCGGCGGGCCAGGGATTGCTGTTCGTGAACTCGATATTGGTGGTGCCGGCGTCCTCGGCCTTGATGGCCTGCGTCTTTTGACCTGCCACCTGGCCATCCTGGAACGTCAACTTCGCATCGACGTTGGCATTGGCCGGCGTACTGGCATCGGTCTTCACCGAAACAATGATCTTGTCCTTCGGAGTGAAGGTGCTGACCGCGGCGACCGACTTGTCGGCGGCGGCGGTGTTGCCCACGGTCACGCTGGTGGCGCTGACCGGCGCGGGAGCGGGTTCGGCCGGAGCGGGCGCCGGAGCCGGAGCGGGTTCGGTGGCGGCCGGCGGGGCGGCGACCGGTTCTTCCTTCTTCTTGCAGGCGGCCAGGGCCACGGTGCCGGCCAGCGCGATCATCAGGGCGTAGGAGATGCGGTTCTGCTTCATGGTGTCAGTCCTTGTGTCAGCCGTTGAATGGTCGGTGAGGTGAGCGGGCGCTCAGGCGATGCTGTCCTTGGGCGGCAGCTTGATCACCTGGCCGGGGAAGATCCGGTCCGGATCCTCGATGACATCGCGATTGGCCTCGAAGATGTGCTTCCAGGCATTGGCACTGCCGTAGTGCTCCTTCGCGATCTTGGAGAGCGTGTCGCCCTTCTCGATCGTGTAACTCTGTTCGCCGACCAGCTCCTCGGTGCTGTCCACCTTCGCGGTCACACCGGAGAAGTCGGCCTTCTCCACGAGTTGCTCGGTGGAATCCACCTTGGCGGTGACGCCCGAAAAATCCGCTTTCTTCTCGTTGCTCATACACAACCGTCCTTCCGTGCAGGATGTTGGGACGAGCTAGCCTTGCATGCGTCCTGTTAAGAAATCATGGGATTGGCGTGAAGGCCGCGATGGCCTTCAGCCAGGGGCTACTGGCGCGGTTCGCGCCGCGCCGGAAGCGCGGTTACTCCCCGGCTCGCACGCCAGGGATTGATGTCCAGGCCACCGCGGCGGGTATAGCGCGCTTCCACCGACAGCCACTGCGGCAAGCAATGTGTCATCAAGTCACGATGGATGCGTTCGACGCATTGTTCGTGGAACTCGGCGTGATCGCGGAAGCCGATCAGGTAGCGCAGCAGCTCGGCGCGATCGATGCGCGGGCCCGCGTAGCGGATGAGGACCGTGGCCCAGTCGGGCTGGCCGGTGACCGGGCAATTGGACTTGAGCAGGGCCGACACCAGGGTTTCCTCGACCAGGACGGTGCTGTCGATCAGCAGTCCTTCCGGTCGCGGTGGGCCGTAGTGATCGATCTCCACATCCAGATCGTCCAGCGATTCGCCTTCCACCACTTCCTGCATCGGCGGCAGTCCGAACGCCACCGTCACGTCGGCGCCCGCGCGCGCGGACAGATCGGTGCGGATGCATTCCAGCACCGCCGCATCGCTGTTGAAGCGGGTGGCGTTGAGCGAATTGAGGAACAGCTTGAGCGACTTGGATTCGATCAGGTTGGGCGAATCGCACGGCACGGTGAAGGTGGCGGTGGCGACCCGCGGCTTGCCGCGCGCGTCCAGCCAGCTCAGCTCATAGGCGTGCCAGCGATCGTGGCCGTGGAAGGGCAGCGCATCGTCGGACATGCCGATTTCGCTGCGCGCCTGGTGGCGCGGAATCGGGAACAGCAGGCCGGGATCGTAGTGGTCCGGATAGGCGACTTCGCGCCCCAGCAGGGAGTCTTCGGGCTTGCTCATGCTGCTAGTGTATTCCGGCCCGCCTGTACGCCAGGCGTCACTGGAGAGCGTCATGCGAAGCCTCGTGATACGTTGCGCAAGCCTGGCCGTCGCCGGTGCGCTGGCCACCTCCTGTGCCTCGCTGCCGGTCGAACCGGCCGCGGCCGGCGCCGATGGTCCCGCACCCGCGGCCGCCACGGCCGAAGTGCCGGCCGATGCTGGAACGCAAGTCCTGGACGTGGGCGGCTTTCTCGACATCGCCCTGCCGGCCAACGCCAGCACCGGCTACGGATGGGAGCTGGTGGAAACCGGTGCGCCGGTCTTGCGACAAGCCACGCCTCCCCCGTCGGCCCACGACGGTCCCGCGACGCCGCCGATGCCCGGCGCGGGCGGCACCGCGCGCTGGCGTTTCGTGGCCGAGCGACCGGGTACCGCCGAGGTGCGGCTGGTCTACCGCCGCACCTGGGAAAAGGACGTGCCGCCGGTGCGCGAGGCGCGCTATCGGGTCACCGTGAGCGCGCCCCCGGCGCCTGCCGGCAAGGACTGAGTCGCGGTTCCCGCGACTGTGGCTGGCGTCCGTGCTCCGACCGGGAGGCAGGCCCGGTCGGATGAGCGGAGGCAGATGCAGCGTTGGCGGTGCGCGGCGTGCTCAACCGGCCGACGCGGGCGCCGGCGTCCCGTTCAGATAATCCAGGGTCACCTGCAGCAGGGCGCGGAAGCCGATATCCAGCGCGCCTTCGTCGAGCAGGAACTTCGGCGAGTGGTTGCTGGGCGCGGTGGCCGGATCCACGTCCTTGCCGGTGGCGCCGACGAAGAAGAACATCGCCGGGGCCTTCTGTCCGTACAGCGAGAAATCCTCCGATCCCATCTGCAGCGGCGGTTCGAACACGTTGTCCACGCCGGCCACCGCGCGCAGGCTTGGCAGCATGCGCGCGGTCAGCGCGGGATCGTTGATGGTGGGCGGATTGCCGTCGTGGCTTTCGATGTTCACTTCCGCGCGCGCACCGTGCGCGGCACCCACGTGCTCGGACACGCTGGTCAGATCGGCGAAGATCTTCTGCCGCATGCCCTCGTCGAAGGTGCGGATGGTGCCCAGCACCTCCACGTCGTCGGGAATGATGTTGTAGCGGATGCCGCCCTTGATCGCGCCGAACGTCACCACCGCCGGCAGCCGCGAGATGTCGGTGCGGCGGCTGACGATCGTCTGCGCGGTGCCGATCAGATCGGCCATCGCGACGATGGGATCGATGCCGCCCCACGGCCGCGAGCCATGGGTCTGGCGACCCACCATGCGGATGCTGAAGCGATCCGAGGCCGCCATCATCGGCCCTTGGCGCACCGCGATGCGTCCCACCGGGATGTTCGCGAACACATGCAGACCAAACACCGCGTCGGGCTTGAATTCTTCGAACAGGCCCTGCTTGAGCATCAGCGAGGCGCCGCCTTCCTCGCCGCTGGGCGGGCCTTCCTCGGCCGGCTGGAACACCAGCAGCACCTCGCCGGGCAGATCCTTGCGCATCGCCACCAGCGCCTCGGCCACGCCCATCAGGATGCTGGTGTGCGCGTCGTGACCGCAGGCGTGCATGACCCCCACGGTTTCGCCGCGATAGGTGGACGTGGCCTTGGAGGCGAACGGAAGACCGGTCTGCTCGGTGACGGGCAGCGCGTCCATGTCCGCGCGCAGCGCGACCCGCGGTCCCGGCTTGCCGCCCTTGATGACCGCGGTGACGCCATGGAACGCGACATCGGTCTTCGGTTGCAGGCCCAGTTTGCGCAGGTGCGCGGCGACCTGCGCGGCGGTGCGCTCCTCGCGGTTGGACAGTTCCGGGTGCTGGTGGAAATCGCGTCGCCAGGCGAGGACCTTGTCCTGCAGATCGCGCGCGGCGGTGGCCACTTCGGGGCGCTGGCCGGGCACGGCCTGCTGCGCGTGGGCGGGGGGCGGCAGCGAGGCACAGAGCAACAACGGCACGGCATACAGGGCGAGGCGCATCATCGGATTCCTGTTCGGGACGGGCCGATGCTACCCGGATCCCGGCGCCGCGCGGGGATGGCGACTATCATTGTCAGATGCGTTCCATGTGGCCCCTGGCCGTTCGAGACGCCATCCGCCACATCGCAAGCCTCCCATGCACGACGTCGCCCTGCAGATCCTGTTGCTGCTGTTCCTCGCCGGCCTGCTGGCCGGTTTCATCGATTCCATCGCTGGCGGCGGCGGCATGATCACCATTCCGGCGATGCTGCTGGCGGGCATCCCGCCGTTGCAGACACTCGGCACCAACAAATTGCAATCGTTGTTCGGATCCGCCTCGGCCAGCTGGAGCTATGCGCGCCACGGCCACGTGGATCTGCGCCAGCAGTGGCCGATGGCATCGATGGCGGCGCTGGGCGCGGTCGGCGGCGCGCTGCTGGCGACGGTGATGCCGGGCGACTGGCTGAAGGCCGCGCTGCCGTTCCTGCTGATCGCCATCGCGGTGTATTTCGGTCTCAAGCCGAACATCGGCGAGGTCGATCGGCATCGCCGCATGGGCGTGGCCGCGTTCGGTTTCGGCTTCGTGCCGCTGGTGGGTTTCTACGACGGCCTTTTCGGGCCGGGCACCGGCTCGTTCCTGATGCTGGGTTTCGTCAGCCTGGCCGGCTACGGCATCCTCAAGGCGACCGCGCACACCAAGTTCCTCAACTTCGGTTCCAACGTCGGTGGCTTCGCGGTGTTCATCGCCACCGGCGCGGTGCTGTGGAAGGTCGGCCTGGCGATGGGCGCCGGCCAGTTCATCGGCGCGCAGCTGGGCTCGCGTTTCGCGATGAAGCAGGGCGCGAGGATCATCAAGCCGCTGCTGGTGACGGTCTCCATCGCATTGGCCGTCCGCCTGCTGGCGGATCCGGCGCATCCACTGCGCCAATGGCTGGGGCTGTAGTCGGCGGTGATCGCCACGCGCCCGGCGTGGGCCGGACGCGTGACGCGAGGCGATGAAACTCAGCGGCTGACCATCGCCATGCCGGCGGCGGTGTAGCGATCGCCGGCCACGGCTTCCAGCGGAAAGGCGGCTTCGATGGCGGCCAGTTCGTCCGGCGTCAGCACCACGTCCAGCGCATCCAGGTTCTCCTCCAGGTAGCGCAGGCGCTTGGTGCCCGGAATCGGCACCAGATCCTCGCCCTGCGCCAGTACCCAGGCCAGCGCCAGCTGCCCCGCGCTGACGCCTTTGGCCGCCGCCAGGGCGTGCACCTTATCCACCAGTGCCAGATTGCGGGCGAAGTTGTCGCCCTGGAAGCGCGGCGAGTGGCGTCGGTAGTCGTCGGCGTCGAAATCGTCCAGCGAACGGATCGCCCCGGTCAGGAAACCGCGGCCCAGCGGGGAATAGGGCACGAAGCCGATGCCCAGTTCGCGCACGGTATCCAGCACGCCATTGCTCTCCGGTTCGCGCGACCACAGCGAGTACTCGGTCTGCACCGCGGTGATCGGATGCACCGCGTGGGCGCGGCGGATGGTGTCGGGCGCCGCTTCGGACAGGCCGAGGAAGCGCACCTTGCCCTGTTCGACCAGGCGCGACATCGCGCCCACCGTGTCCTCGATCGGCACCTGCGGATCGACCCGATGCTGGTAATACAGATCGATGTGATCCGCGCCCAATCGCCGCAGGCTGGCTTCGCAGGCGGCCTGCACGTACTCCGGGCGTCCGTCCACGCCACGGGCGTGCGGGTCGGCGGGATCCAGGCGGATGCCGAACTTGGTGGCCAGGAATACCTGTTCGCGACGGCCGGCGATGGCCTGGCCGACCAGGACTTCGTTGGTGTGCGGGCCGTACATGTCGGCGGTGTCCAGCAGGCTCAGGCCGCGCTCCAACGCGCGGTGGATCACCGCGATGGATTCGGCGTCGTCGCCGCGGCCGCCGTAGAAGGCGCTCATGCCCATGCAGCCCAGGCCCAGGGCGGAGACGGTCGGGCCGTTGCGGCCCAGCGTGCGGGTTTTCATCGGGAATTCCTTTGCGGGAGGGGGAGGCGCCGCGCGGGTGGGGACGATGGCGGCGGTGTGAAACACGATAGGGCTGGCGATTGCATGGATAAAGGCGCAATATCCGAATCCTGTTTGAAGCCAGGCTTCACAATGGCATCGCATCCCCTGCCGGCGGTCGTCGCCTTCGCCCGCGTCGCGCACCACGCCAGCTTCAGCCGCGCGGCGGCCGAACTGGACGTCAGTCCATCGGCGCTGTCGCAGACGGTGCGCGCGCTGGAAAGCCAGCTCGGCGTGCGCCTGTTCAACCGCACCACCCGCCGGGTCGCGCTGACCGAGCATGGCCAGCGCTTCCTGCAGCAGGTGGCGCCGGGCCTGCGCCAGATCGACGAGGCGTTCCGCGACATGGATTTCCTGCGCGATCGGCCTGCCGGGCATTTGCGCATCAACCTGCCGAACGTGGTGGCCGAGCGCATGATCGCGCCGCATCTGCCGGCGTTCATGGCGCGCTGGCCGGAGGTGCAGGTCGAGCTGTTCGTCGAACCGGCCCTGGCCGATCTGGTGGCCGGCGGCTTCGATGCCGGCATCCGCCTGGGCGAGTCACTGGCCCGGGAAATGGTGGCGTTGCCGATCGGGCCGATGCAGCGCCAGGCGATCGTGGCCACGCCCGGTTATTTCCAGCGCCATCCGAAACCCGTCGAACCGGCCGACCTGGTCCATCACGAATGCGTGCGCTACCGGCGCAGCAATGGCCGCCTCATGGCGTGGGAATTCACCCGCGAAGGGCGCGACTTCGAGGTGGAAGTGGGCGGTCGCCTGATCGTCAACGACAGCGACCTCGGCCTCGTGCTGGTGCGGCAGGGCCTTGCGATGTCGCAGGTGTTCGAGGCCCAGGTCGTGGCGGAGCTGCGCAGCGGCGAGCTGGTGCGGGTGCTGGAGGCCTGGCAGCAGCCGTTCGCCGGCTTCCACATCTATTACCCGGCGCGCGAACATTTGCCGCCCAAGCTGCGGGTATTCGTCGACTACCTGCGCGAGGTGCTGCCACCGCCGTCCTAGCGGCGCGGATCAGCGGAACACCACCGTGCGATGCCCGTTGAGCAGGATGCGATGCTCCACGTGCCGGCGCACCGCCCGCGACAACACCAGCGATTCGGTGTCGCTGCCGAGCCGGACCAGATCGCGCGGGGTCATCGCGTGATCCACCCGCGCGATGTCCTGCTCGATGATCGGGCCCTCGTCGAGATCGCGGGTCACGTAGTGCGCGGTCGCGCCGATGATCTTGACCCCGCGCTGGTACGCCTGGTGGTACGGGTGCGCGCCCTTGAAGCTGGGCAGGAAGCTGTGGTGGATGTTGATGGCGCGCCCGGCCAGCGCATCGCACAGGCCCGGCGAAAGGATCTGCATGTAGCGCGCCAGCACCACCAGATCCACCTGCGCCTGCTCGACCAGGTCCAGGATCCGGCGTTCCTGCACGGCGCGATTGCCGGCGTCGACCGGCAGATGGTGGAACGGCACGCCATAGGAGGCGGCCAGCGGCGCGAAATCCCGGTGGTTCGATGCCACCGCCGCGATCTCCACCGGCAACTGCCGACTGTGCGCGCGGAACAGCAGATCGTTGAGACAGTGGCCCTGCTTGCTGACCAGCACCAGCAGGCGCGCCTTGCGGCGGGCGTCGTGGACCCGCCAGCGCATCGAGAATGCGTCGGCCAGGGTTTCGAAGCGCGCTTCCAGCGCCGGCAACGCCGCCGCGGACGGCAGGTCGAAATGCACGCGCAGGAAGAAGCGCCCGGATTCCTCGTCGCCGAACTGCTGCGCATCGATGATGTTGCAGTCCGATTCGAACAGCAGCCCGGTGACCCGGTAGACGATGCCGGTGCGATCCGGGCAGGACAGGGTGAGGATGTGGTCGTGGCGCATGCGGCGGCCGCGGGAGGGGGCGGGCCAGTGTAGGGCCGCGCTGCCCATGCGCGACACCATGCGTCGCCCGTCAGTCGGCGGCCATGCCCTGCCCGAGCTTGCGCAGCAAGCCGGCCAACTGCGCCTGTTCGTCGGCATCCAGTCCGGCTACCGCCCGGCGCGCCTGCTCGAACCGCAGCGCGATGGCGCGCTCGGCCAGCTTCACGCCCTTGGCGGTCAGCACCGCGAACAGGGACCGGCCGTCACCCGGATCCGGTTCGCGCCGGATCAGGCCGCGTGCCTGCAACCGGTTGAGGCAGGCGGTCATCGCCCCGGAAGTCAGCAGGACCGACTGGCGCAGTTCGGTCGGCGAGAGCCGAAAGGGGACACCGGAACGGCGCAGGGTCGCCAGCAGATCCAGCTCGGTATAGCTGAGCTCCAGCGGTTTCAGGCACTCGTCGGCGCGGACCTCCAGCAGCCGGCCCAGGTGCAGGACCCGGCCCGCCACCGCCATCGCGCCGGCATCCAGGTCGGGACGTTCGCGGCGCCAGTCCGCCAACAGCTGGTCGATCAGATCGGGAGGAGGAGCGGCGGGGGGCGTCATGGAGATATCTTGACATAAAGATATCTTCCGGGCGAGGCTGCGCTCCCCGCTGCCGGAATCCCGCCCATGAAGCGTGCGCCGTGGCTGTCGCTCCTCGTGCTGTTGTCGTCATTCGGTTCCGCGATGCCCGCGCAGGCGCGGCAGGCCGGCGACATCGTGGTCACCGCCGGGACCGTCCAGACGGCGGACGGCACCGCGGTTCCCTATGAAATCGGCACGCTGTACGTGCCCGAGCATCGCGGGGTTCCCGGCAGCCGGCTGATCGGCGTCGGCTTCGCCCGCATCCGCGCCCGCGTCCCCGGTGATGCGCCGCCGGTGTTCTGGCTGCCCGGCGGCCCCGGCCTGTCGGTGCTGGATGCCTTCGACGGCGGCAGTGAAGCCGCGCGCAGCCGGTTGGCGTCCTGGTTGAGCTACCGCGATACCGCCGACCTGGTGGTGATCGAGCAACGCGGTTACAGCGACCGCGGCGAAAAGCTGACCGCGATGTCCCCGGCATGGCCGCGCGGGCGCGCATTCACCGCGCAGGACGATATCGATGACGCGCGCCTGCGGGCGAAGGCGGCGGTGGCCGCGCACCCGGACAAGGACCTGGCCGGCTACACCATCGTGGCCTGCGCCGACGACGTCGACGACCTGCGCCGCGCGCTGGGCTATCCGCGCATCAGCCTGTTCGGCGGCAGTTTCGGCTCGCAATGGAGCTTCGCGGTGATGCGCTCGCACCCGGAGATCGTCGCGCGCGCCGTGCTGGCCTCGATCGAGCCGCTGGATTTCGGCTATGACATGCCTTCGCCGCTGCTGGCGACGATGCAGCGCATCGCCTTCGAGGCCGATCGCGATACCGGCTTGGCGCCTTACCTGCCCACGGGCGGATTGATGGCCGCCATCGATGCCCTGCGCGAACGCCTCGCGCGACAGCCGATCGCGGTCGACCTTGGGGACGGCGACGCGCCGGTGGTGATCGGCCTGGCTGACCTGCAAGCCTCGCTGCTGGCGGAAGCCGGCACGCCGGAAACCTGGCCGGCCTTCGTGCTGTCGCTGTACCACGGCCATTACACGGCGTGGGCCAGGGAAGTGGCCGAGGGACGGCAGGCGCACGCGTACGCGCTGATCGGACCGCTGATCGACACCAGCCTGGGCATCACGCCGCAGCGCGAATACCTGCTGCGCCAGGATCCGGCGCGCGCCTATGTCGGCGAAGGTGGTTTTGCGCCTTACCTGGCGGCCGCGCCGCGCTGGCCGACGCCCGACCTGGGGGACGACTATCGCCGGCTGCGGCCAATCGACGTCCCGGTACTGATGGTGCATGGCGATTGGGACACCTCCACCCCGATCGACAACATGCAGGCGCAATTGCCCTACCTGCGCAATGGCCGCGCGATCGTGATCCACCGCGGCGGCCACGATGGCGTGTTCTACCAGCTGCGCAACGAGCCGAAGGCCAAGGCGGCCGTGCACCACTTCCTGCGCACCGGCGAGTTCGGCGACCTGCCCGCGGAGGTGACGCTGCCGCCGCCCGCTTTCGCACCTCCGGATTTTCCGGCGCCCCTCGCGCGGCGTTGACGCTGCCTCAGCCCTGCACGATCGGCGGCGGCAGCGGCGGCGCCTGGGTCGGCCGGCCCAGCGGATCCAGCGCGATCATCACGAAGTGCCCGCGCGTGCACAGCTTGCGCTCGCCGCTCAGCAGATCCTCGGTGATGACCTCGACGTCGACATTCATCGAACTGCGGCCGACCTTGACGATGCGCGCGATGACCTCGACCAGGTCGCCCTTGTGGATCGGCTGGTTGAAATCCACCTGTTCGGAGCGGGCGGTGACCACCGTGGTGCGCGCATAGCGCGAGGCCGCGATGAAGGCGGACATGTCCATCCAGGCCAGCGCCTGCCCGCCGAACAGCGTGCCCAGGTGGTTGGTGTGGTCGGGAAAGACCATATGCAGCAGGCGCGCCTCGGCCGGGCGCGGATCGTGCGAGGGATGTTCGGACATGCGGTTGCTCCGTGTGGCCAGCGCCTCCCGGGCGCATCCTAGCGCATGTAGGAGCGACGTAAGTCGCGACCCGCATGGCGGTCGGCTGGGCGGTCGCGACTTACGTCGCTCCTACAGTAAGTGACGGTGATCAGAACGCGTGGTCGAAACCGACTTCGCCCTGCACGCCGACCTGGTAGGCCGAGACGCGGCGCTCGAAGAAGTTGGTCAGCTCCTGCACGTCCTGCAGTTCCATGAAGGGCAGCGGGTTGCGTACGTTGTATTTCTTCTCCATGCCCAGCTTGACGAAGTGCTGATCGGCGCAGTGCTGCAGGTATTGGCGCATGTCGCGGGTGGAAATGCCGGCCACGCCGCCGGACAACACGTCCTCGGCGAACTGCACTTCGCATTCGATGGCCTCGGCCAGCATGTCGTACACCTGCTGGCGCATGCCGTCGTCGAACAGATCCGGCTCCTCTTCGCGCACCGTGCGCACCGACTCGAACGCGAACTCCATGTGGCAGCTCTCGTCGCGGAATACCCAGTTGGTACCCGAGGCCAGGCCCGGCAGCAACCCGCGCGAGCGGAAGTAGTACACGTAGGCGAACGCGGCGAAGAAGAACAGCCCCTCGATGCAGGCGGCGAAGCAGATCTGGTTGAGCAGGAACTGCCGGCGCTGGTCGCGGGTCTCGATGCGGCGGAGATCCTGCAGGGAATCGATCCACTTGAAGCAGAACTCGGCCTTCTTGCGAATCGAGGGAATGTTCTCCACCGCCGCGAACGCCTTGACGCGCTCGGCCGGGTCCGGCAGGTAGTTGTCCAACAGGGTCAGGTAGAACTGCACGTGCAGCGCTTCCTCGTACAGCTGCCGCGACAGGTACATGCGCGCTTCCGGCGCATTGAGGTGCTGGTAGAGGTTGAGCACCAGGTTGTTGGACACGATCGAATCGCCGGTGGCGAAGAACGCGACCAGCCGATGGATCAGGTGGCGGTCGGCCGGGGTCATCTTGTCGTGCAGATCGCTGATGTCGATCTGGAAGTTGATCTCCTCCACCGTCCAGGTGTTCTTGATCGCGTCGCGATACATCTCGTAGAACTGCGGATAGCGCATCGGGCGCAGGGTCAGTTCGAATCCGGGATCGAGCAGCATCTGGCGGGCGTGGGCGGGCATGTCGTGTTTCCTGCTTTTGTCCCTTCCCTCGCTCGCGGGGGAAGGCTGGATGGGGCGAATGGAGCGGAGTGCACCCGTTCGCTACTTTCTGTCCCTTCCCCCGCTCGCGAGGGAAAGGCTGGGATGAGGGCGAACGGAGCGGAGTGCACCGTTCGCGACTTACTGCCCCTTCCCCCGCCTGCGGGGGAAGGTTGGGATGAGGGCGAACGGAGCGGAGTGCACCGTTCGCGACTTACTGCCCCTTCCCCCGCCTGCGGGGGAAGGTTGGGATGGGGGCGAACGGAGCAGGATTGCGATCGTCTGCGATGAAGCCAGGTGAGCGAAATGGCGCTTCCGTGGATACCGCGAACGATTCGCCGTCATGGCTCCGGTCTCGCTCCCACCCAGCCCTCCCCCGCAAGCGGGGAGGGGCGGTTCAATGGATTGGCGCGTCCCTGCGCCCGGAACGTCCTGTTCCCGTCTTCCTGTGCGCATCCTGCGTGGGGATTGCGGAGGCATGACCTCCCGGCCGCGCATGAAACCGCTACTGGCAGGCCTCGCAGGCTTCCGGGTTCTCCAGCGAGCACGACACCGCTTCCACCGCCGTATACGCCGGCTTGGGGGTCTCGTTGCCGGCGCGGCTGACCGTGGTCTTGGCGATGCGGGTGGCCGGACGCGAGCGCAGGTAGTAGGTGGTCTTGATGCCCTGCTTCCACGCATACATGTACATGGACGAGAGCGCGCCGATGTTCGGGCTCTCCATGAACAGGTTGAGCGAAGCCGACTGGTCGATATAGGCGCCGCGATCGGCGGCCATGTCGATCAGCGAGCGCATCGGCAGTTCCCACGCGGTGCGGTAGACCTGGCGCAGCGGTTCCGGAATTTCCGCGACACCCTGGATCGATCCTTCGGCCAGCTTGATCGCATCGCGCATCTCCGGCGTCCACAGGCCGAGCTGCTTCAGCTCGGCGACCAGGTAGCGGTTGACCTGCAGGAAGTCGCCGGACAGGGTCTCGCGCTTGAACAGGTTGGAGATCTGCGGCTCCACGCACTCGTAGCAGCCGGCGATCGAGGCGATGGTCGCGGTCGGCGCGATCGCGATCAGCAGCGAGTTGCGCAGGCCGTGCTCGCGGATGCGCCCGCGCAGCGCGTCCCAGCGCGCCATGTCCTGCGGCGCCACGTTCCAGGCGTCGAACTGCAGCTCGCCGCCGGCCGCGCGGGTATCGGCGAAGGATGGATGGCGGCCACGTTCCTCGGCCAGTTCGCACGAGGTTTCCAACGCATGGAAATAGATGGTCTCGGCGATCTTCTGCGACAGCGTGCGGGCCTCGGCGCTGTCGAACGCCAGCCGCTTGCGGAAGAACACGTCCTGCAGGCCCATGCAGCCCAGGCCGACCGGACGCCAGCGCAGGTTGCCCCGGCGCGCGGATTCGATCGGATAGAAGTTCAGATCGATCACGCGGTCCAGTTGGCGCACCGCCAGCCGCACGGTTTCGGCCAGGCGCTCGAAGTCGAAATCGCCGTATTCGTCGAAATGGCGGGCCAGGTTGATCGAGGCCAGGTTGCACACCGCGGTTTCCTCGGCCGAGGTGATCTCCAGGATCTCGGTGCACAGGTTGGACAGGTGGATGACGTTGTTCGCGCGCAGGGTCTGGTTGCTGGCGCGGTTGCACTTGTCCTTGAAGGTCATCCAGCCGTTGCCGGTCTCGGCCAGCGTGCGCATCATCCGCGCGTACAGCTTGCGCGCCGGCACCGCCTTGGCCGCCTTGCCCTGGGTCTCGGCCTGCAGATAGGCCTGCTCGAACGCCTCGCCGTAGAGGTCGGTCAGTTCCGGCACCACCCGCGGATCGAACAGCGACCATTCCTGATCCGCCTCCACCCGCTTCATGAACAGATCCGGCACCCAGTTGGCCAGGTTGAGGTTGTGGGTGCGGCGCGACTCGTCGCCGGTGTTGTCGCGCAGCTCCAGGAAATCCTCGATGTCGGCATGCCAGGTTTCCAGGTAGACGCAGGCCGCGCCCTTGCGCTTGCCGCCCTGGTTGACCGCCGCGACCGAGGAATCCAGCGTCTTCAGCCACGGCACGATGCCGTTGGAATGGCCGTTGGTCGACTTGATCAGCGAACCGCGCGAGCGCACCCGCGTATAGCTCACGCCGATGCCGCCGCTGAACTTGGACAACTGGGCGATGTCGCCGTAGCGCTGGTAGATCGACTCCAGCGAATCCTGCGGCGAGTCCAGCAGGAAGCACGAGGACAGCTGCTCGTGGGTGGTGCCGGCGTTGAACAGGGTCGGCGAACTGGGCAGGTAGTCCAGGTTGCCCATGCGGCGGTACAGCCCCAGCGCCTCGGCGACATCCTCGCTGAGCGCGCAGGCGATGCGCAGGAAGAACTGCTGCGGGGTCTCGATGACCTTGCGGGTATGCGGGTGGCGCAGCAGGTAGCGGTCGTACAGGGTGCGCAGGCCGAAGTAGTCGAAATGCAGGTCCAGCGACGCGTCCAGTGCGTCGTTGAGCTTGCGCGCGTTGGTCTGCACGAAGTTCAGCAGGCGATCGTTGATCAGGCCGACCTCATGGCCGCGCGCGACCGACTGCGAGAACGCGTGGATTTCCTGCCCGGTCACTTCCTTGGCGATGTAGCTGGCCAGCAGGCGCGCGGCCAGCCGGCTGTATTCGGGCTCCTCGGCGGTCAGCAGCGCGGCGGTGCGGATGGACAGTTCGTCCAGTTCGCGCGTGCTGGCGCCGTCGTACAGGCCGGAGATGGTGCGGGTGGCCACCCGCATCGGGTCGATGGCGTGCAGGCCCTCGCAGCTGCGCTGCACGGCGCGGACGATCTTGTTCAGATCCACCGGCTCGCGGCTGCCGTTGCGCTTGGTCACGCTCATCGCGGTGGCGGTGGGCGGCGGGGTCAACAGGAATGCGTCCTTCTGGGACGGGGGGACGTCGGTTTCGGCGACGGCGGTATCGGTCGGGGCCACGGGGCTTCCTCCATGCGTGATGCACGCGGCGGCCTGTCCCTCGCAGGCAGCGGAAGGCCGGATGGAGCAACAGGGTGGGGAAGCGGCGTCGCAGGGGCCGCGACCGGAACGACGGACGGCGGGCCTGCTTCACCAGCCATCTCCCCCCGGAGATTCCGCGGCCGGCACCGCGCGGTGTGCGGCGCGCGGCTGTCGGCAGGTCTTCGGACTCGTGGACGCGGAAGCCTCGCTTCCTCCTAGCCCGTCGCTTCCCAAGGCAGGGCGCCTCAGTGCCAATGACGGGTTCGTTTCCACCTACCGCTGCGGGGCAGCGCCGGCATTCGACCGGCTTCCCTTTTCATCCCCCGGCGTGCGACCGGGAGAACCGACGGCCACAAGATAGTGGGGGGAAATGTGAGCGTCAACACCAAATGTGGTGCCGCGCCAGCTGTGGAACGCCGCCTCTCGCAGTGGCAGGCGTTTCACGGATCAGCTACTTCACGAAGCGGATGGCGGCCAATGCCTCGCGCAGCCGCGCCTGCGCGGTGGCGGTGTCGAACGGCGGCGTGCGCGGCGGATCGTAGACTTCCGGACGGGTGCCGACGATCAGCAGATCGATCGCGTAGCAGCGGTCCTGGCGCACCGCGCGATAGGCGTCGACGGTCAGGTAGTGGCTCATGGCGGCATCGCTGGCGCGGAAATGACGGAACGGCTGGCCGTCGACGCGGATCTCGTCGCGCGGGGAAGGCAGCGCCGAGTCGGAGACCTCCAGGCAGGCGGCCACCGCATCGGGATCGTCGCTGACACCCAGCCGCACTTCCGCCGCGGTGATCTCGTTGGAGCCGTCCAGGACCAGCGCGGCCACGGCCTTGCCGCGACTGTCCGGTTCGGCGAAGGTTTTCCAGTCGTCGGTCGCCAGGTAGTCGCGGCGGAAATCACGCCGCAGGGTGAAACCAGGCAACGGCAGGATCGCCACGCCCAGGGCCTCGTCGACGAACTGGGCCTGCAGGGCGATGCGTGACGCCTGGGCATCGGAAACCGGTGGCGGCGCGACCGGCGGAGCGGGCGTGGCGTGCGCGGTCTCAACGGGGTGTTCCGGCTGGCAGGCCGTCAGCAGGCCCAGCAGGCCGAGCGCGCCCAGACGTTTTTTCATCGATTTTCCTTCTCGTTCGCAACAGCGCGGTCGAGTCTGGCAAAGCCAGGATGAACCTTCGCAGCGGCCTACCGTGAATGGATCCGGCGCCCGTCTTCAGCGATGTGGAGAGGAATTCAGGCGCAGGCGTGCGCGCTCAGGCGTCGCGCGGCGTGCGCGAATCGTCGCGGTCGGGTTTGGGCGCGACCCACTGCGCGGCGATGATGCCGGCCTCGTACAGCAGGCACATCGGAATCGCCAGCATCAGCTGCGAAACCACGTCCGGCGGGGTGATGACGGCGGCCAGGATGAAGATGCCGACCACCGCGTAGCCGCGGCCCTGGCGCAGCTGCTGCGGCGTGACCCAGCCCAGCAGGGCCAGGATCACCAGCGCCACCGGCAACTCGAAGCTCACGCCGAAGGCCAGGAAGATCACCAGCACGAAGTCCAGGTATTTGCCGGGATCCGGCGCGATGGTGACGATGTCCGGGGTGAACATCATCAACGCGTGGAAGACGCCGGGCAGCACCAGGAAATAGGCGAACGCGCAGCCGGCGTAGAACAACGCGATGGACGAGACCAGCAGCGGAAACGCCAGCCGCTTCTCGTGGCGGTACAGGCCGGGCGCGACGAAACCCCAGGCCTGGTACAGCAGCCACGGCGCGGTCAGGAACATGGCGGCGAAGAAGGCCAGCTTGATCGGCGCGAAGAAGCCGGAGGTCGGATCGTTGGCGATCATCTGCGCGGACTGGTTGTCCGGCAGCTGGCTCAGCATCGGCAGCGCGAGCCGGCTGTACAGGGTTTTCACGAAGGGCAGCAGCGCGACCAGCACGATCACCACGCCCAGCAACGCACGCATCAGCCGCGTGCGCAGTTCCAGCAGATGGCCCATCAGGCTGCTTTCGGCCTGATCCTCAGGTGCGTCGTGGTTCATCGCTGCTGCCGTGGGACAGGGGGACGTCTTCCGCGTCCGCTGGCGGGGCGGGCTCGGGTTCTTCCGGCGTCGATGCGGATGCCGGCGCCTTCACCGAGGCGCGCAGATCGTCGAACTCGCGTTCGGTCTCCGCCGCGCTCTCGCGGACCTTGCGTTCGGTCTCGCGCAGCGCTTCCTCGGTGTCGCGCAGGCTGCGCTTGAGTTCGTCGGCGGCCAGTTCGCGTTCCAGTTCGTCCTTCACCGAATGCCATTGCGCGCGCGCGCGGCGCACCCACAGGCCGGCGAAACGCGCGACCTTGGGCAGGCGCTCGGGGCCGAGGACGATCAACGCCACGATGGCGATGACCACCAGTTCGGGGAAACCGATGTCGAACATGGCGGCAGGGGACCGCGCTTACTGCTGCGAGTTGTCGCGATCCTTGGACGTGCTGGACTCGCTGTTGCGGGACTGCGACTGATCGTCAAGCCGTTCGACCGGCTTGTCCTCGTCGTGCATGCCCTTCTTGAAGCCCTTCACCGCTTCGCCCAGATCCTGGCCGACGTTGCGCAGGCGCTTGGTGCCGAAGATCAACAGAACGACCACCAGAACGATGATCCAATGCCAGATGCTGAAACCGCCCATGGTCTTCTCGTGCGTTGAGTAATGAAATTCAGGCGATCAGCATAGCGCAGGCACGCCCGGAGATCCCGGGCGCGCGCTGGAGTTTTCGCTTTTTTACGGCGTGCCGTTGAGCGGTTCAGTGCGGATTTCGCCTTCGGCGACCGGCTGGAAACCGGACTGTGCCGGGGCCGTGGCCGGGGCTTGGCCCAGCGGCGCGGTTTCGGCGACCGGCGCGGTGCTGGCGGGCGCGACCGCGGTCGCCGGGGTGACGGTGGCGGCCGGGGCCGGTGCGGACCGGCCGCTGCGCGCGGCGCGGGCGGCGGCGGTCACTTCCTCGAGCTGGTCGCGGAAACCGACCACGGCGCCGGAAGGATGCCCGGCCCGGCCTTCGAAGATGGCGCGCGGCGTGCTGCCGCCGCCGTAGACCGCGGTGTTGGCTTCGTCATCGATCTGCAACACGGCGCCGTCCAGCGCCACGCCGGCGAACAGGCCGCGCGCGCGCGACCACGACCAGATTTCGGCCTTCAGCTGGCCGTCGGTGGCGGCCGCCGCGTTGCGGCCCACCGGACCGGCGGCGACGCCGGCATCGGCGCCCAGGGTGATCTTGCCGTTGACGATGTTGTCCAGGTTCCGGTCGTTGCGGAATACCAGCACGATGTCCGAGGACTGCACGCCGGCCTGGAAGCCGATGCTGCCGCCGGTGAGCTTGACGAACACCGGCTGCGACCAGGTGCCGTCGGGGTTCTTGACCGACATCAGGCCATGGCCGCGGCGGCCGCCGAACACCAGTCCGGCCTTGAGGGTGTCGGGGATGACCACGATGGCGCGGCCTTCGTCCAGCAGCTTGTCGGGGATGCCTTCCTCGGGGATGCGGCGGATTTCATCCAGCACCCGCACCGCGTTGGTGGCGCGCTCGTCTTCCTTGGGGCCGGCGAGGGCCTGGCCGGCGAACAGGGCGGTGGCCAGCAGGGTCGCTGCCGGCAGCATGAGCAGGCGGGAATGGCGGCGTTTCATGGGCGCTCCGAAGGTGGATTCGCAGAAATTTACTGCAACCGATTGAAAATAGGTGCAGTCGAATGAATCGGCGCTGAGGATTCCGGCTTGCGCGCACCGTCCATCGACCCGCTCGAACATCGTCATTGAAAGGAAGCAGCGGTCCGCGCCGGCGCGCTCTGCCACAATACGCGGATGCCCGACGCACCCGATACCGCGCTGATCGCGGTCAATCTAGGCACGCCCGAGGCGCCCACGGCTCCCGCCGTCCGGCGCTACCTGGGCGAGTTCCTGCAGGACCCCCGCGTGGTCCAGCTCAGCCGCTGGATCTGGTTGCCGCTGCTGCACGGCCTGATCCTGCCGCTGCGCGGTCCGCGCGCGGCCCACAAGTACGCGCAAATCTGGCTGCCGGAAGGCTCGCCGCTGGCGGTGCATACCCGCCGCCTGGCCGAGGCGCTGCAGCAGCGCCTGCCGCGCTGGCGGGTGGTCGACGCCATGCGCTACGGCCCGCCGGCGCTGCCCGATCGCCTGCGCGAACTGCGCGAGGCGGGCGTCCGCCGGTTGATCGTGCTGCCGCTGTACCCGCAGTACTCGACCACCACCACCGAATCGGTGAAGGACGTGCTGGCGCGCGAGGCGCGCGGCTTCGACCTGACCGTGATCGACGATTACTCGGTCGATGCCGGCTGGGTGCGCGCGGTGGCGGATTCGATCCGCGACTGGCGTGCGCGCAACGGCGCCGGCGAGCACTTACTGTTCTCCTTCCATGGCCTGCCGCAGCGGTTGGCCCGCGATGGTGATCCCTACCCGCAGCGCTGCGAAGCCAGCAGCCGCGCGATCGCCGCGGCGCTGGGATTGGGCGAGGACGAATGGACCCTGACCTACCAGTCCCGTTTCGGCAAGGAACGCTGGTTGGAACCGGCCACCGACGCCACCCTCGACGCGATGGCCGCGCGCGGCCTGCGCAAGGTCGACGTGGTCTGTCCCGGGTTCGCCGTGGATTGCCTGGAAACGCTGGAGGAGGTCGGCATCGGCTTCGTCCAGCGGTTCGCCGGCCAGGGCGGCGAGCTGCGCTACATTCCCTGCCTCAACGCCGCGCCGGCCCACGCCGACGCGCTGGCGGCGCTGGCGCGCCAGGTGGCCGGGGAACCGGCGTGAGGCTGGAGGAATTTTCCGCCGGTATCGCGATGGGGCGCATCGGCGGGCTGCGCGGCGGCGAACCGGGCGGCGTGCGCGTACTGGCGCTGCACGGCTGGCTGGACAATGCGGCCAGCTTCCTGCCCCTGTCGGCGCAGTTGTCGGGCATCGAACTGGTGGTGCCGGACCTGCCCGGGCACGGCCACAGCGTGCACATCGGACCGGGCGCCGAATACACCAGCGGAGTGGCGGTCAACGCGGTGCTGGACCTGGCCGATGCGCTGGGCTGGGACGAGTTCTGCCTGCTGGGCCATTCGATGGGTGCCGGCATCGCCAGCCTGCTTGCCGCGTCCTCGCCGCAACGCGTGCGCCGGTTGCTGGCGATCGAGGCGCTCGGTGGCCTGTCGGAAACGGTGGATCGCACCGCCGCGCGCTGGCAGGAAGCCATCGCCGCCGCGCGCACGCTGCCGGGCAAGCGCCTGCGCGTGTTCACCGACATCGCCACGCCGATCCGGGCGCGCATGCAGGCCAACCAGTTGAGCGAAGCCAATGCGCGCCTGCTGGTCGAACGCGGCATCCGTCCGGTCGACGGTGGCCACGTCTGGAGCAGCGACCAGCGCCTGACCCTGCCCACGCCACAGCGCCTGGACGAAGCCCAGATCGCCGCGCTGGTCGCCGATATCCGTTGCCCGACCCGGGTGATCTTCGCCGAACCGGCACAACCCTATTTCCCCGAGCCGTTGCGCAGCCAGCGCGCGCGCCTGCTGCCGAATGGCGAGCTGATCGTGATGGCCGGCACCCACCATCTGCACATGGAGGATCCGGCCGGCGTGGCGCGTGCCATCGGCGATTTCTTCACTGCGTCCTGAGCGCGGCAGGCGCGCCGTGCCGGCGTGGGCTTTCCCGACAAACGCGGGCTCACTTCGAAGGCGAAAAGAAAAGCGGCCCGAAGGCCGCTTTTTTTGGTACCCGCATCCGCCCCGACCGTGGGGCCACGGCGCGGCGGATGGTGGGGATTACTGCGCGGCGGTTTCCGCTTCCATCACCTGCAGGCCGATCGAGACCGGCTCGCCCGCGCCCTCGCCGTTGAACGAAACGGTCGCCTTGCGGCCTTCCTTCTCGTAGGCCAGCAGGCCGTCGTTGGCGCTGCCCTGCATCGCCATGGTCTGCTTCCAACCCTGCTTTTCCATCGCGGTGCGCGCGTCGGCGTAGAGCTTGGCGACTTCGCCCGGGGCCTTGAGCGCGACCAGCTGGGCCTTGTTCACTTCCATCACGCTTTCCACGGCGTAGTTGGCCGGCAGGTAGACATCCTTGGGAAAGGTGGCGGGCAGCTTGGCGTTGTCGCCGCCGCTGATCTTCATTTCCCCTTCGTCGGTCTTGATGGTGACCGTATCACCGTCTTCGTCGAGATCGACCTTGTGGCCGGTCGCCTTTTCCAGGGCCGCCTCGGCCAGGGTTTCCTCGGCCGACTGCTTGCAACCGGCCAGGGCGAGCGCCACGCAACACACCAACAGCATTCCACGCATTCCGCATTTCTCCTTGTCATCGATGATCAACGGAGCCCGGCGTCCACGCCGGTCCGTCACCGGAAGGAACGATAGCGGAAACCTCAGCCGGCCAGCAGCGCACGCAGGCCGGCCTTGAGGCGGCGCCCGTGTTCATGGAAATAGACGCGCTCGTCGCGCCAGGCCGGGAACCGGGCCTCCACCTCGCGCCAGAACGCGTGCGAATGGTTGGCATGGATGAGGTGGCACAACTCGTGGACCAGGACGTATTCGAACGCCGAGGGCCGGGCGATGACCAGTGACAGGTCCAGGGTCATCGCGCCATCCGGACTCAGCGAGCCCCACAGCGAGGACATCATCTTCAGCCGGATCGGCGCGGGCGCGCGCGGCAACGCCGCCAGATAACGGGGCAGCCAGCGGTTGATGTCCGCGCGCGCCTCGGTCTCGTAGAACGCGCGCAGGTGCCGGCGCAGGGCGGCATCGCCAAGCCGGGCCGGCAACTGGATGCGGATGGCTTCGCCATCCTGGCGGATGGCGGCATAGCGGGCCTCCTGCCAGTCCACCGGCATCTCGCGCCCGCGCAGCGGCAGGTGGAGAGTGGTGAACGGCTCCAGCGCGGGCAGCGCGTCCGCGCCGATCTGCCGCGCCAGTTGCGCCTGCAGCCAGGCACGGTGTTCGTGCAGGAAACGTTCGCCCGAGACCAGGCTGGCGCGCATCGGCAGGGTCAGCCGCGCCCCGCGTTCGTCCACGCTCAGCTTGAGCCGGCGCGCGCGCGGATCACGAACCCGCTGCACCTCGATATGGCGCCCATCGTCCAGTTGCAACGAAACGACGTCGCGCTCGACGCTGCGGGGCGTCTTGGCGATCAGGCGTTGCAGGCGGGGAAGCATGGCGAAAGCATCGCATGGAATTCCCCGCTGCCGGCTGTCTGGAAGCAACGAGGGAGGATCGGGCAAGCGCAATGCGCCGACGCTTCACCCTGGAAAGCCCAGTGAAGCCCCTTTTGAAAAAGAGGGCGGGCGCCCGCGAAGCGGGTGGCGGGGGATTGACCCGCCATGCGGCTGTTGAGAAGCGTTTGCTCTTGGCGCTGAAAGCGAATCCCCCTCGGTCCCCCTTTTACAGGCGCCTCTCAACCGCCGAATGGCGGGTCAAGGGGGAGGTCGAAGCGGAGGCTCCTGCGATTTCCGATTTCCGATTTCCGAATCCCGAATCCCGAATCCCGAATCAGGCGTCCGCCTTGCTCAGCTTCAGTGCGGGTTCCAGCACCGCGAACAGGCGCTTCACTTCGCCGGCCATCAGCGCGAAACGGGCGTCGAGTTCGGCGCGCAGATCCTCGCGCTCGGTGTTCTCCAGCTGATCCACCGCACCATCGAGGAACTTCAGCTTGCGGATGATCAGGTCCTCGCCCAGGACGAAGGAGACGTGATCGTCCAGGGTCAGGGCCAGCTTGGTGACCTGCTTGCCGGCTTCCAGGTGCTTGGCGATCTCGTCGCTCTGCAGTTCCTGGTTCTGGCACTTGACCACCGCGCCGCCGTCCATCGCGTCCTTCAGTTCGCATTCCTCGCCCAGGCTCAGGCCTTCGGGCAGCGGCTCGCCGGCGATCCAGCCGGTCATGATCGCGCGCGGCGCGATTTCCGCATTGAGCGGCAGGGCCGGGAAGCTGCCCATCGCGCGGCGGATTTCCGAGACCACGTTCTCGCCGCTCTTGCGCGAGGAGCTGTCCACGGCGACGAAGCCGTGTTCCAGGTCCAGCAGCGCGTCGGTGCGCGAGGGTTTGACGAAGGCGCGCGGCAGCAGCTCCATCAGCAGATCGTCCTTCAGCCGCTTGCGGGTGCGCCCGCTGGGCTTGCGGCCTTCCTTTTCCTCGATTTCCTCCAGCTTGCGCGCCAGCAGGTCGTTGACCACCGCGCCGGGCAGGATCTTGTCCTCGCC
This sequence comes from Pseudoxanthomonas sp. 68-E7, assembly GCF_057773145.1. Lineage (NCBI taxonomy): Bacteria > Pseudomonadati > Pseudomonadota > Gammaproteobacteria > Lysobacterales > Lysobacteraceae > Pseudoxanthomonas > Pseudoxanthomonas sp. 68-E7. The sequence goes on from NZ_JBYMTI010000003.1 coordinate 428,827, forward strand.
GCCGACGCTCAGCCAGATGGCGTCGTGGATGCGATGCGACAGCGCTTCCTCGCCCCGCCCGAACGGCGAGATGAAGCCGCGCGAGGACAGCTCCAGCGGCCCGACCGGCTTGAGCCGCGCCTCGGGAAGCAGTTCATCGAGCTGGGAGAAATCGAGCGAGGGATTGAAGCGGAACAGCGTCAGGTTGCGGAAGAACATTCAGGGGCCGGGATTGGGGATTCGGGAGTGGGGATTCGGTCAGACGGAAGAGATGGGGATGGCGTTACGAATCCCCAATCTCCAATCCCGAATCCCGTGATTCCCCCGCCAGCCACGCATGCGCATCGGCTTGCTGCGCGCCGTCGCGGTGGCCGAGGGAGAGGAAGTCGAACAGCTTCGGATCGCTCAGCTGCGAGGGCCGGATGTCGCCCAGCGCGCGCGAGATGGTTTCGACGCGGCCGGGGGACTCGCGTTCCCAGGCATCCATCATCTTCTTGACCTGCTTGCGCTGCAGGTTTTCCTGGCTGCCGCACAGGTTGCACGGGATGATCGGGAAGGCCTTTGCTTCCGCATAGGTCTCGATGTCCGATTCGCGCACGTAGGCCAGCGGCCGGATCACCACGTGCTTGCCGTCGTCGGACCGCAGCTTGGGCGGCATGCCGGACAGCTTGGCGTGGAAGAACAGGTTGAGGAAGAAGGTGGCCACCAGATCATCGCGGTGGTGGCCCAGCGCGATCTTGGTGAAACCCTGTTCCTCGGCATGCGAATACAGCGCGCCGCGACGCAGGCGCGAACACAGCGAGCACATGGTCTTGCCTTCCGGCACCACCCGCGACACCACCGAATAGGTGTCCTGTTCCAGGATCCGGTAGGGCACCCCGATCGATTCGAGGTAGTCCGGCAGGATGTGCTCCGGGAAGCCGGGCTGCTTCTGGTCCAGGTTGACCGCCACCAGCTCGAAGTTGACCGGCGCCTTCTTCTGCAGCTGCAGCAGGATGTCCAGCAGGGTGTAGCTGTCCTTGCCGCCGGACAGGCACACCATGATCCGATCGCCCTCTTCGATCATCCCGTAGTCGGCGATGGCCTGCCCGACCTGGCGGCGCAGGCGCTTGGCGAGCTTGCCCTGTTCGCGGGCATGGCGACGGGGATCCGACGCGCGCGGCGCGGGATCGGCGAGGACCTGGGGCAGGGGATGGATGGCGTTCATGCGAACGGCCATTGTACCGGCCGCACCGCAATGACGACGAAACCCTGGCCGGTGTACGCTCGCTGCGTGGACACCCAGAATCCCGCCGACATCGCCCAGCGCATCGCCGAACTCCGGCGCGAACACCGCGAGCTGGACGAAGCGATCGCCCAATGGGTGGCCAGCGACCCGGAAACCGACGAAGTCGCCATCAAGCGCATGAAGAAGCGCAAGCTCTGGTTGAAGGACTGCATCGCCCGCCTCGAGAGCGCGCTGATCCCCGACGAGCCGGCCTGACCCCGCCTTCGGGCATCCCGCGCGCGTCCCATCCCGCCCGAAGCTGACGCGTCGCGTCACCTGGCGCCGTGGCCGAGCGCCGGTTTCGGCGGGTAGGCGCGGCGGCAGGCCCCGCCCACGGGGAATCCCGGGATCTGGCGGGAGTTGGCCCGATGCTTGCTTCATTTCTGTGAACAGGTGCCCATTTCGGGCGAGCAGGACGTGGCCAGGGCCGCATGAACCAGGAAAACGAAGCCATTGCGGGCCGGATCCCGCCGCGCGACCCGGGCGTGGCCACGGGCCCGCTGCGGGTGCGCCGCATCGCCCCCGGCGAAGCGCTGGGCGATGTGCAGCGCCTGCGCCGCGAAGTGTATTTCCTGGAACGCGGCCGGCCCGATGGCCGCGGCAAGCGCATCGCCGACGGGCTGGATGGCAGCGGCACCACCGTGGTGGTCGAGGTCGGGCCGCAGGCGGTGGCCACGCTCCGGCTGCACGACTTCGGCTCGCCGGCCGTGCAGGTGGAATACGGCAGCCTGTTCCAGGTCGACCGTTTCGCCCGCGCCTGGCCGCCGCAGAGCGTGGCGGTGGGAACCCGTTTCGCGGTGCAGGCCGACCAGCGCGCCAAGCGCGTGGTCGACCGGCTGATGGAGGGCACCTACCGCTGGGCCCAGGACAACGGCATCCGCTTCTGGCTGGTGGCCTGCGAACCGTTCCTGATCGACGCCTTCGAGCACTACGGCTTCCGCGAGTACCTGCCGCCGGCGATCCTGGCCGGGGGCGCGGAACTGCTGCGGATGGCGCTGGTGATCGACGATGCCGCGCACCTGGGCGAATGCGGCTCGCCGCTGCGCGATCTGGTGGAGGACCCGGCCGCCGGCGCGGCGGCCAAGGCCTGGCTGGCGCGCAGCTTCGGCCACCTCAACTGACCGCGCGCGGCCGCCGGCCGCGGATCACTCCACCGGCGCGGATGGCTCCGCCGGCGCCGCCGCTTCCGGGCTGACGCGTTCGATCGTGTGGCGCAGTTCGCGGCCCAGGATCACCTTGGCGTCCTTGGCCCAGGCATCCAGGCGTTCGTCGAACACCAGCTTGCTGTTCTCGTCCGGCCACACCAGCTTGATCTCGCGCAGCTTGCGGATGAAGCCGCGGAACAGCGTCTTGTCGAAGAATTCCGGCGCGGCCGGCGCGTACAGCAGGCTCAGTCGCTGCGCGGCCTGCTGGCACAGGCTTTCCAGTTCGGCCGCGCCGAGCTTGCCGGGGCCGTTCTTCACCAGCACCGAGATCGCGATGTAGTAGCGCTCGAACGCCTGCTGCAGCGAATGGCCGATCGCGCGCAGGCGGAACACCTCGTCGGTCTGGCCGGCGCTGCGCGCCAGGATGCCGCCGTCTTCCTCGTTGACCTGCTGCAGCAGGCCCTCGCGGATGAACACGTCGACGGTGCGATCCATGCGCTCGACGAACTCGTCCTCGCTCCACGGCAGGAACAGCTCTTCCTGCAGGAACGGGTACAGGCCGCGGCCCAAGCGCAGCACGCCCGCGCGGCTCATGCGCCGGTTGTTCTGGAAGCAGCACGCGATCCACGACGAGGCGGTGAACAGGTGCAGCACGTTGTTGCGGTAGTAGCTCATCAGCACCGCGGTGTCGTCGCTGTCGAAGCTGATGACGTCGCCCAGCGGATGCTTGATGCGCCGGAGCACGCCGATCTCCTCGCCGTGGGCGATGATCCGCTCCGGCGAATGCGGGGTGACCGTCACCCGATCCGAGTACGGCAGATCCGCCAGCATCGACTTGGACAGTTCGATCTGGGCGATCAGATCCACTTCGCCCATCGCGTGCTTCGGCGTGGACAGCAGCGCCAGCGCCAGCAGATTGATCGGGTTCACGTCGGCGGCGCGGTTGATGTTGACGTGGATGCGCTGGGCCAGGGTGTCGATGGTGTCCGACAGCCAGGCCGGCTTTTCATCCTCGGACACCGGCTTGCCGTCCCACTCCGGCGCATGTTCGGCCAGCACTTCGCCCAGCGGGATCGGCTCGCCGAAGTTGACCACCACCTGGCCGTAGTTCTGCTTGAGCACCTTGGGGATGTTCCACAGCAGCACCCAGATGGATTCCTTCTCCTTGGGCCGGCCGCTCAGTTCGTCCAGGTAGCTGTTGCCTTCCAGCAGCTTCTCGTAGCCGATGTAGACCGGCTGGAACAGCACCGGCTTGCGCGGCTGGCGCAGGAACGCGCGCACGGTCATCGAGATCATGCCGCCCTTGGGCGGCAGCAGCCGGCCGGTGCGCGAGCGCCCGCCTTCGATGAAGTACTCCAGCGAATAGCCGCCGGACACCAGCTGCGCCACGTATTCGGTGAACACCGCCGAGTACAGCGGGTTGCCGCGGAAACTGCGGCGCATGAAGAACGCGCCACCCTTGCGCAGGATGGTGCCGACCACCGGCAGGTTGAGGTTGATGCCGGCGGCGATGTGCGGCGGCACGATGCCGCGTTCGTACAGCAGGTACGACAGCAGCAGGTAGTCCATGTGGCTGCGGTGGCAGGGCACGTAGACCACTTCGTGGCCCGGCGCGGCCTCCTTGAACTTGTCCAGGTGATGGACCAGCACGCCGTCGTAGATCTGGTTCCACACGTGCGAGAGCAGGAAGCTGGCCGAGCGCACCACCGGATTGGAATAGTCGGCGGCGATTTCCCAGGCGTAGGCATGCGCCTTCTTCCAGGCGTCCTCGGGCTTGCTCTTGTCGCGCCTGGCCTGTTCGGCGATCGCTTCGCGCACCGGCTCGGACGCCAGCACCTGGTCCACCAGCAGGCGGCGGGTGGACAGATCCGGGCCGATGATGGCTTCGCGGATGCGGTGGAAGTGGGTGCGCAGCACGCGCGAGAGCTTGCGCACCGTGCGTTCCGGATCCAGCCCCTCGGCCACGGTGTCGCGCAGCGACACCGGCGGGGCGAAACGGACGATGGTGCCCCGGCCATTCAGCAGGATCGCCAGCAGCCGGCGGAAGCGGCCGACGATGGCCCAGTTTTCCGAGAACAGCACCGAGAACCAGCCGCTCTGCTTGTCCGGGGCCCGGCCGACGAAGATCGACACCGGCACCAGCTGGACGTCGAGTTCGGGATTGGCGCGGTGCGCCTCCAGCAGCTTGGCCAGCGATCCGGAATGGGTCTTGGCGCTGATCTGGTCGGGAATCAGGGTGCTGGCGTTGCGCCGGGACAGCGCCACGTAGGCGCGCTTGCGGCCGAGCGGGTCGCCGCCCACCGGCAGCGGTTCCAGCGGCGAGGGCAGGCCGGCGTCACGGCAGGCGCGGTCCAGGATCAGCGCGTTGGACAGGCCGTAGTCCTCCAGCACGTAGCAGACCGGGCGTCCGTCCACGACTTCCCGCGGTGCCTCCGGTTCGATGCGCAGGGCCAGCCAAGGGTCGGCCAGGCGGCCCAGCAGGCGCGCCCACAAGGGCCGCCGCGAGGCGCGCACGGGCGGCGCCGGCACCGGCGGACGGCCAGGGGGAGCGGATTCGGACGCCGGCTCGCGCGGCGCCTCCGGTTTCTTGTCCGGCGGCGTCGGGGTGGGGGCTTCCGGGAACGGCAGGGGGTTCTGTTCTGGCATCGGCGGCATTATGGCGCACGGGCCTGTCAGGCTGGAAAGCGCTCCCGCCGGGGCCGGGCAGCGGCCACCAGGCGCGAGCTTGCGCGCGTGGTCCGGCATGTCCGGGGGGCCGGCACCGGGCGGAGCGGTCTGGCAGGGAACGGCGCGGTTATCGGCGGGCGGTGATCGACGGTGCGGCGTTGGCGGGTTCGGGCTCGACAGGCGGTTCCGCCGGAGGCGCCGGGGGCCGGGCCCGTTCGGCCGCGCGCAGGTAGTCGCTCAGGTACCAGCGGCCGTCCCGCCGCTCCAGGCTGACCTGGCTGTCGATCTCGCGATTGCCCAGCGGGTAGTGGATGCGCACGGTGGCGCGATCGCCGGTCTGTTCGACCAGGCCGGTGCGCAGGTCGGCCAAGGTGGTCTCCAGCGGCAGTCCGTAGCGGGCGAAACTCGCCTTGGTTTCGGCGAACACCGGCGCCAGCCGGCGCAGGCTGCCGTCCATCCCGGCCTCGCGCAGATCTTCCTCGCTGGCCAGCCCGGCCTTGCGCGCGGCGGCGGCCATCCGGTTGATGGTATTGCGCGCCAGCGCCGGGTCCGCCAGTGGTGCGTCCTGCGCCCATTGGCTGAGGGTCTGGACCACCTGGGTGTAATGGACCCGCTGGGTGGGCGTGTAGTCGCCTTCCTTCTTCAGGTACTGCACGCCGAACAGGCCCAGCGAGCGGGCGGCATCGCGCAGATCCTTGTCCTGGCGGGCGAACTGGCGGTTGAAATCGCGCATCAGCGCCTGTTCCGAACCCGGTTTGGACAGTGCCGCCAGCATCGGCACCAGTTGCCGGCTCAATGGCAGCTCGGTCAGCGGCCAGCGGCTGCGGTCCTCGCGCCAGGCGGTTTCCAGCACCCCATAGTCCGCCGGCGGCACCGCGGCACGGGCGAAGCCGGCCAGATCGTCGCGGCGCAGATGGTTCACCAACTCCCGCACGGCGGCGGCGGGCTCGCTGGTGGCACCGGCGAGTTCTTCCGGCTCGCGCTTGCAGGCGCCCAGCAGCGTTGCCGCCAGCAGCAAGGCTGCCAGCACGGGCAAGGCACGGCGCGAGGTCGGAACGATAGGCATCGGCAGGACTTCCCCAAGTCGGGCCGCATCTTGGCCGGTCCGTGGCGATCGGAGCAAGGGACGTCGGTCCTGTTTTCCGCGGCAGGAGCAAATCCCCCCGTCGCCTTCGGCGCCCGCCCCCTTTTGCGCTTTCAACAGCCGCATGGCTGGTCAAGGGGGCTATCGATACGGTGGTCTTCCGCATGAGCCCGTTTTTGCCTCCCCCTTTGAAAAAGGGGGATTGAGGGGGATTGAGGGGGATTTGCTTCTGGCGCAATAAAAAAGGAGGCGGCGATCCCGGAAGGGAACCGCCTGCCTCCTGAAGCCGGCCGAAGCCGGAGGACTATGTGTTGTGGCACATGTCCGGCCGAAGCCGGATGGCGCACAGACTAGCGCTGGCCCACATTTAAAGCAATACCTGAATAAATATCAGACAACTATTTGATTTTATTGATTGAATCTGCAATCTCGACCTGAATCGCCTCGGCCGCCGCACGCGGATCCGCGGCCTGCCGGATCGGACGGCCGACCACGATCGCGTCCGCGCCCCGGCGGAACGCCTCGGCCACGCCCACCGTGCGCTTTTGGTCATCGCCCACCGGCCCCCCCGGACGGATGCCCGGGCAGACGATGTCGAAACCCGGACCGGTGGCGGCGCGGATGACGCCGGCCTCCTGGCCCGAGGCGATCACGCCATCGATGCCCGCGGCCTGTGCGGCCAACGCACGTTGGACGACGATGTCCGCAGGTTCGCCGTCGATACCCATGGATTTGAGATCATGGCCATCCATCGAGGTCAGCACGGTGACCGCCAGCAGGCGCAGGTCGCCACTGCGGGCGGCCGCGGCGGCCTCCATCATCCCGGCGTGCCAGCCGTGGAGGGTGCAATAGTTCACTGGCCAGCGGGACAGGCCCTTGATGACGCCGGCGATGGTGGCCGGAATGTCGAAGAACTTCAGGTCCACGAAGATCTTCTTCTCGCGCCGGGCCAGTTCGTCCAGGACCCGGAAGTAGTCGCCCGAAGCCAGCAGTTCCATGCCGATCTTGTAGAACCGGACGGCGTCGCCCAGCCGATCCACCCAGGCCAGCGCTTCGGCGCCGGAGGGTTCGTCGAGCGCGACGATCAGCCGCTCGCGGGTGTCCAACTGCAGCGGACGCGCGCTCATCGGGCCACGTCCAGCGCGGCGCGCTTGGCCTGGCTGCGGGCCACGGCCGGCTGCGCCCAGTCATTGTTGAACAGCGCCGGCTCCCAGGAACCGTAGGTCGGGTTGGGCAGCATCCACCAGCGCTCGCCGAACCAGTCCTCGTACTCGTCGTAGAGCTTCTGTCGGCCCTCGGGCGTGTTGACCTCGACCTGCACGAAGTCGCCGATCTGATCGCCGAACTGCATCAGCACCCGGTACTTCTGCCCGGCCAGGCGACGACGGCAGTTCTTTTCCGAGCCGTTCTGCTCGCAGCCTTCCACCACCGTGCCCAGGCCCAGGAACACGCTGTCGTCGGCGACCGGCAGGCCGACCGCGCGCAGGTTGGCCAGGGTGGCTTCCTTCAGGTGCACCGCGCGGTTGGAGATGTACAGCACGGTCACCCCCTTGGCGTTGGCCGCCTTGGCGAAATCGACCACGCCCGGCACCGGCCTGGCCTTCTTCTCGGCCACCCACTGGTCCCAGCTGACCTCGTCGTATTCCTTGCCGTCGCGGATCAGGCGCGCCTGGTAGGGCGAGTTGTCCAGCACGGTCTCGTCCACGTCCATCACCACCGCCGGCTTCAGGCCAGTGGCCGCGTTGCCGCGTTCGTCCGGCACCAGTGCGTCCCAGTGCTTTTCCTTCAGCGCCGCGTCCAGGTGATCGGCCGCGGCGCGGTAGCTCTGTTCGGACAGCGCCTTGTACTCCACCGAGGTCTGCACCCAGGCCACCGCGTTGAGGTTGTCGTGGAAGCCTTGGGCAGGCGTGGTGGTGGCCTTCGGCGCTTCCGCGGGGGCGGCCGGGGCCGGCGCCTCGGTGCGCTTGCAGGCCGACAGGGACAGAAGGGAGGCCAGTATGCTGGCCGTCAGCAGGGCAGGACGCATCGCGGTTCCATCGAACAGAAGTGGCGCGATTTTAGCCGAGCCCGGTTTCAGCCGCTTTTCGGCCGCATCCGCGACGCGGGATTGCCGCGTCGGGACGGTATCCTGAGCGGCATGAGCACCGAATCCGATTTCTCTTCCGAACCCATCGCCCCGGCCCCGATTCTCGACGCCACCGAAGCCCGCCTGCTGGGCTGCCTGATCGAGAAGGAAGCCACCACCCCCGACGTCTACCCGCTGACCGTCAACGCCGCCCAGTCCGCGGCCAACCAGAAGACCGCCCGCGATCCGGTGATGAACCTGGAACCGGGCGAAGTGAACCGCGGCCTGCGCGCGCTGGAACAGAAGGGACTGGCGCGACAGGTGTTCTCCTCGCGCGCGGAACGTTACGAACATCGCACCGGCAACCACTTCAGCCTGCCGCAACAACAAGTCGCCCTGCTGGGCCTGCTGCTGCTGCGCGGTCCGCAGACCCTCCACGAACTGCTCGCGCGTGGCGAGCGGCTGGCGAAATTCGCCGACGCCGACGATCTGCGCCATCACCTGGACCGTCTCGCCCAGCGCCAACCCGCGCTGGTCGTGCAGATCCCGCGTGGCCCGGGCCAGCGCGAGGATCGCTATATGCACCTGTTGTCCGGCGCGGTGGACGTCGCCGCCATCGCCGCGCGCATGCCGGCCGCCCCCGCATCGAACGCGTCGGATCTCGAAGCACGGGTGCAGGCGCTGGAAGCAGACGTGGCCACCTTGCAGGAACAGATCGCGCAGTTGCTCGCGCAGCGCGAAGCTTGAATCCCCCCAATCCCCCTTTGCCAAAAGGGGGAAGCAAAGCAGCTTCATGCGAAAGGGAGCCATGGAATAGCCCCCTTGACCAGCCATGCGGCTGTTGAAAGCGAAAAAGGGGGCGGGCGCCGAAGGCGACGGGGGATTTGCGTTTCGCGCCAAGGGCAAATCCCCCTCAATCCCCCTTTTGCAAAGGGGGAAGCAAAAGCGGATTCATGCGTAGGCGGCCGTGGATAGCCCCCTTTTGAAAAAGGGGGCGGGCGCCGAAGGCGACGGGGGATTTGCGTTTCGCGCCAAGGGCAAATCCCCCTCAATCCCCCTTTTGCAAAGGGGAAAGCAAAAGCGGATTCATGCGAAAGGCAGCCGTGGATAGCCCCCTTTGAAAAAGGGGGCGGGCGCCGAAGGCGACGGGGGATTTGCTCTTGGAGAGATCCCGGCGCTTGGCGCGAAGCTGCCTTCCCGTCGGCTTCACCGATCCACGGCGGACAGATCCGGCACCCGCACGAACAGGTCCGTCACTCCCACGTCCACGCCCATCTGCGCGAACAGCGTGGTGATCTGGCCGCGATGGTGGGTCTGGTGGTTGAAGAAATGCAGCAGCGTGCCGTCCAGCGGGCGCCGGAACGCATCGCCGCGCAGGTTCAGGTAGTCCAGCGGCACCGCGAGGGTCGCCGCATCAAGCGTCTCCACCCAGGTCACGATGATGGCGTCCAGCCACTCCCGCCACGCGCGCAGCGACGACAGATCCGCGCACGGTCGCGCATCCAGCGCCCGCGGCACTTCCAGCGTGTCCATCGGAGCCAGCACTTCCGATCGCGAGGCGTGCTGGCGAAAGCGCTTCAGCCAAATCGTATCGGCCACTACCAGATGGCTCAGGGTGCCGAAGATGGAACCGAAGAACGCGCCACGATCGGCGAACACATCCGCTGCCGGCAGTTCCGAGGCCAGCGCGTACAGCCGTTCGTTCATCCAGCGGTTGTAGCCGGCCAGCAGCCGGAACGCGGCCGCCAGATCGCTCATTGCGGACGCCGGCTGGAGCGCAACAGCAGCAGGCTGCCGATGGCGGTGCCGATCAGCGAGGCGCCCAGGCCGAGCAGGGTCGCGATCGACAATTCCCGTGGCCAGGGCACCGCCGCGACCTGCTCCACCAGCAGATGCCGCAGGACCACCGCGACAGGCACCGCAATGGCCGCCCACAACCAGATGCGCAGGAAGCGCCCGGTCCCGAAAGCGCGTAGCAGCATCGCCACCACCGCCACGGCGGCAAGCCCGGGGGTATACAGCGCGGCCGGCAGGGCCGCCTGATCGGCGGGCAACTGCCAATACTTGAAGCCGACACCGATCAGCGCGATGACGAATCCGATCGGCAACCAGACGGGACTGGAACGGGTCATGGCGACACCTGCGAGGGACTGCGCGCAAGCCTAGCGAGGTGAGTGGGTGGACGTCCACCGTATGTCGGGAACAAGCCGATCATTCAGCCGATACGGCAAATCCCCTCAGGCGCATTTCGATCGCCGAATGGCAAGGGAAGAGAGAAGCAGATCCCGGGCGGCAGGCGTTGCCGTCAGCCCCCTTTGCAAAAGGGGCGGAACTCAGCTGTCAAACAACGCCTGGATCGCCGCCAGCCCCGCGCTGGCGCGTTCCTTCTTGCGCTCCGCGTCGGCGACCGGATCGGCGCCGTCGCGTTGCAGTTCCTCGGCGGGCAGTTCGTCCAGGAAGCGGCTGGGCATCAGCCGGATGCGTTCGCCGAAGCGGCGGGTCTCGCGGCTGTGGCTCAGCCACAGCGCCTGCTTGGCGCGGGTGATGCCCACGTACATCAGGCGGCGTTCCTCGGCCAGATTGCCTTCCTCCACGCTGATCTCGTGCGGCAGGACGCCGTCCTCGCAGCCGACGATGAAGACGTAACGGAACTCCAGGCCCTTGGCTGCGTGCAGGCTCATCAGCCGCACCTGGTTGCCGCCGTCGTCCTTGTCGTTGCGCGACAGCAGCGCCAGCTGCGCGGCCAGATCGCCGACGTTGCCGCCACGCGGGCCGCCGTCGAACCAGTCCGCCAGTTCGTCCAGGTTGGCGCGCCGGCGTTCGAAGCCGGCTTGATCCTTGCTCTGCGCGCGCAGGTCGGCCAGCAGGCCGGAGCGCTCGACCAGGCGCAGCAGCAGTTCCTTGGCCGACAACGTTTTGGTGTGATCGCGCAGATCCCGGATCACGTCGTTGAACGCGCTCAGGCCGTTGGCCGCGCGCGCCGGCAGCGCCTTCAGCACGGTCATCGACTCGGCCGCGCGCGACATCGGCATGCCCGCGTGCTGCGCCATTTCCGCCAGCTTGGCCAGCGAGGTGGTGCCGACTTCGCGCTTGGGCGACTGCACCGCGCGCAGGAACGCGGTGTCATCGTCCGGATTGGCGACCAGCCGCAGCCACGACAGCGCGTCCTTCACTTCCTGGCGTTCCAGGAAGGCGGTGCCGCCGGTCAGATGGTAGGGCACGCGCAGCAGTTGCAGCGCCTTCTCCAGCACCCGCGACTGGTGGTTGCCGCGGAACAGGATGCAGAAATCGCTCCACGGCGCCTCGCGGGCCGTGTGCAGGAAGGCAATCTCGGCGGCGACCTTCTCGGCTTCGTGCTCGCTGTCGCGGCATTCCCACACCCGGATGCGATCGCCGTCCGGCTGATCGCTCCACAGCTTCTTCAGGTGTTCGTGCGGATTGTTGGCGATCAGCGTATTGGCGGCACGCAGCACCCGGTTGGAGCAGCGGTAGTTCTGCTCCAGCTTGATGATCTCCAGCTTGGGATAGTCCTTGGCCATCTCCAGCAGGTTGTCCGGATTGGCGCCGCGCCAGGCGTAGATGCTCTGGTCGTCGTCGCCCACGCAGGTGAAATCGCCGCGCGGGCCGGCCAGCTGCTTCAGCAGGCGGTACTGGGCGTCGTTGGTGTCCTGGCACTCGTCCACCAGCAGGTAGCCGATGCGCTCGCGCCAGGCCTTGGCGATGTCCTCGTTGCCTTCCAGGATCTGCACCGGCAGGCGGATCAGATCGTCGAAGTCCACCGCGTTGAACGTCGACAGGCGCGCCTGGTAGCGCGCATACAGGCTGGCGGCCTCCTGCTCGCGCGCGCTGCGCGCGGCCGCCATCGCCTCCTCGGGCGAGAGGCCGGCGTTCTTGGCGCGCGAGATCAGGTTTTTCGCCGCGTCGATGGCATCGGGTTTGGCGCCGGTCATCAGATCCTTGATCTGCGCGGCCGCGTCGTCGGCGTCGAAGATGGAAAAGCCGCGCTTCAGCCCCGCCGCCGCGTGCTCGATCTGCAGGAACTTCAAGCCCAGCGCGTGGAAGGTGCACACGGTCAGGCCGTCGGTCACGTCGCTCTTGAGCCGCTTGCCCAGGCGCTCGCGCATTTCCTTGGCGGACTTGTTGGTGAACGTGATCGCGGCGATGCGCTTGGCCGGCATCCGCCCCGAGGTGATCAGGTGCGCGATCTTCTCGATGATCACGCGTGTCTTGCCGCTGCCGGCGCCGGCGAGCACCAGCAGCGGTCCGTGCACGTGCTGGACCGCGGCGCGTTGGGGAGGGTTGAGGCCTTGCATGGGGGCGCTATTGTAGGGCCAAGCCCGCCCCGCATCGGCGCCCGGGACGGCTTGAAACAGAAAATTTTCACATTGACATCCGGCCCCGCATCGGCGGGGTGGCGTCGGCATGCGCCATGCCCGCGCCGCTGCGACACACCCGACCGGCATCCCGGTTCGCGTGGCTTTCGGACGATTCCGATGGGGCGCCGCCGGCGCCCGTGGTCTCCTTCCAATTGTCATGTGACGCACTCCTGTTCGTAGCCGGGGATCGCGCCGTGACGACACGAATCGATACCAACGGAGTCAGCAGATGTACCCGCCCATACGGCACGGCGCGCGCAAGCGCGTGGGAGGCTTCAGCCTCGTCGAACTGATGGCGACCACCGCGTTGCTCGCCATCCTGAGCGCGATGGCGATGCCGTCGCTTGAAAACCTGATCAACGGCAACCGCCTGGCGAACGCCAGCAACGAAATGCTCGCCTTTCTCAATGCGGCGCGCCTGGAAGCCGTCGCCCGCAACACGCGCGTGGATTTTTGTCGCAGCGTGGATGGCGAGAACTGCGCGGACGACGCGCCGGCCGCAGGAAGCTGGATGGCTTATCGGCGGCTTGACGGCGGGAACGGCGTGGTTGCTACCACCCGAATGGATGCCCGGATTGCCTTTCAGCTCAACCAGGCGGCCACGGCCTGGACGGGATACGACGCCGACGGCCGGATGCGCGCGGGCGGGGAATCCGCATCCGCGGGCCGCATGCGCCTGTGCATTCCCACGACCCGCCCACGCGACAACATCCGCGATATGACGATCCGTGCCAGCGGCCGGGTCGAAGTGATCGCATCCAGCGGCAACGGAAAGTGCCCGCGACCGGCGGGCTGATCGCGACGCGGTCGGAGTCCGGAGGTACCGAACCCCTGCCGAGCGCAGATCTGTCGCGTGACCGCTTCCACGATTGGGTTCCTTTCGGAATCCTCCGATGGCCGCTGAACCATATTCGCGTTTCCATCTTCGGTCCGCGGCCCGGAGCCGCGCAGGGCGCGCGCTGCCGGGAGCCGGAGTCTCTGGCTCCACGGACGATCACACGGTGGAGACAGAGATGAAGGCGGAGGGGAACGGAAATGGCGCGGTGCGGCCGGATACGGCACGCACCGCCGCGGGGTTCACCCTGATCGAACTGATGGTGACGATCGCCGTGCTGGCGATCCTGCTTGCCATCGCTGCGCCGTCCCTGGAAACCATGCTCAACCAGAACCGCCTGGCCGCGGCCAGCGACCAGGTGATCGCCACCCTGCAGAACGCCCGCATGGAGGCCGTTCGGCAGAACCGGCGGGTGATGATCTGCGATTCCAGCAACGGCGGCCAATGCCAATGCTGCCAGCGCAAATGGAACGGCCTCCTGCTCGCGCGGCCCGAGGGCGATGACGGCAGCAAGTCACTGGCGTTCACCCAGCTGAAATCATCCTCCGTGGAGTTCATCCCCGGCAACGCGTTCAACAGCCGCTATTGGAACGACAGGGTCGCCTATCGCGCGGATGGCCGGCCCGCGAGCGGAGCATCGTCGCTGTCGCAACCGCTCACGCTGCGCGTCTGCATCCCCACCACCCGGCCGGCCAACAACATCCGCGACGTGCTGCTGCATCCCAGCGGACGGATCGAGGTGACCTCCGCCAGCGGAAGCGGCAAATGCCCGGCCCCCGATACCACCCCCTCCTGATCGAACCGAGGTAAGCATGTCTGTCCAGCGACGTAACAACGCCAAGGCTCGCCCGTCCTCTTGCCGTCATGCCGCGGGCATGAGCCTGGTCGAAGTGCTGGTGGCGGTGCTGGTGCTGGGCATCGGCGTGCTGGGCGCGGCCGCCACCCAGAGCGTGGCGCTGAAGGCCAACCAGGTGTCGACGATGCGCTCCCAGGCCATCATCGAGAGTTACGGGATGCTGGACGCCATCCGCGCGGCGATGCCGCTGGAGGCTGTCCTCTCTCCTGCCGCGAGGAGCACGTTCCTGGCCGACTACCAGCTGCAGCGCACCTGCGACGCCGATCAGGTCGGCAAGGGCGCCACCCTGGCCAACAACGACATGCGCGAGTGGGTGAAAGCCCTGCGGGACGATCTCGGTGAAGGTGCCTGCGGCAGCCTGGCTTGCGAAACCAAGACCGGCGAGTGCGCCATCACCGTGGAGTGGGACGAATCCCGGTTGCCGGGCGGACAGTCCGGCAACACCCTCACCATCAAGAGTCGCCTGTGAGTACCACCGCCTCCCTGTGCCCGCGTCGAAACGACGCCCGGGCGTATCGGCCGCAACGTCCACCACGAAAGGCGATGGCAGGCCTGTCCCTGATCGAACTGATGGTGGCCGTGGTGCTGGGCCTGCTGGTGGTGCTGGCCGCCATAGGCCTGTTCACCAGCAATCGCGCGGTCTACGACAGCAGCGAGGCGCTGGCGCGGATCCAGGAAAACGCGCGCGCCGGTTTCGAACTGATGGCGCGGGACATCCGCGGCGCGGATGGCACCGCGTGCCGGGCTCCGGTTGACCCGCATACGGCCGCAGCCGCGTCCGCCCCGGAGAAACTCCCGCTCGTCCGCTGGCTGGGCGGCAATGTGGCTCCCTGGGGGCAGTTGGGCGACTGGGGGGATGGCCTCGTGGGTTCGAGCGAAGCGCAGGGAGATTCCATCGAGCTGCGCGCGGCCACGGTGGGCGCCGTGCCCATCACGATGCACAAGGACAACACGCTGTACTACGCGGGCTCTCCCCGGTTCACGCCCGACGAGCCGGTGGTGGCCTGTGACGGCAATACCGGCTATCTGCTGAGGGCCGCCATCGCGGGGCAGGGCAGCCAAATCTCCTACATGGCGGCCACATGCCAGATAGATCCCGGATCAGAAGGCGGGATTTCTGTCCGTGCGAGCAGCCGGGCAGGCGCGGGCGGGCAAATCGGAGGCGGGACGAACTGCGACGATGACGGCAACCCTGCCGGACTCCTCATCGATCCCGTCCACCGCCCGGCATTCCTGGCCCCGGTCGCCGCGGTCCGCTGGCAGGTGGAGACGAACCCGCGCGGCGGTAAGTCGCTGTATCGCGTGACCCGCGGGCCTTCGCGGACCGATGAGAAGGCGGAAGTCATCGATGGCGTGCGCACGCTGAAACTCCACTACCTGCTGCCCGGCAAGACCGAGTACGTCGCCGCCAGCCAGGTCGGCGCGGACTGGAAGCAGGTGCGCGCGGTGCGCATCGCGCTGGAGCTGGAGGCCTCGCCGGGCGGAGGGTCCGGCAACGAAATAGGCCGCCGCATCGTGCATGTCGTCAGCCTGCGGAACCGCAATCCATGAGCGCTCCCCGCAACCCCAGGCCCGCCCGCCCGGCGCGTGCCGTCCAACGGGGCAACACCCTGTTGACGGTGCTGGTGCTGCTGCTGGTGATGACCCTGCTGGCGTTGGCCAGCCTGCGCATCGGCAGCCTGGAGGAGCGCATGACCGCCAACCTGTTCGATCGCAGCCTGGCTTTCCAGGCCACCGAAGCCGCATTGCGGGAAGGCGAGGCATTGGCGCTGTCACTGTCATCGCCTCCAGCCGCTGGCGACAAATGCATAAAGGGCGTTTGTGGACGACCGCCGTATACGTTGAACCCGGACAACGGGTTCGATGCCCTGTTCAAGGCCAATGCGCGCGCCGCTGCCCCGCTCGCGGACAACGCGCTGGCCGTGCCGAAGGCCGATGACGTGCGTTTTCTGGTCGTGCACCAGGGCGTTGCCGAAGTCACGCATGGGTGCTCAAGCATTCTCGGCGCCAACGGATGGCCCAGAGACCCTCTGTGCCTGGCCGATGTCTACCACGTCGAAGCGCGCTATCAGGCCGAAGGCCGCGCCTCGGTGGCCCTGCACTCGAGGGTGCTGGTACCCGCATCCGCTTCCACATCTCTCTAGTCGACCGCCATGAAACCCAGTTCCAGTCGCGCCCGTCCGCTACCCGTTTCGCGCTTGTCCGCGGGCCTCGCCGGATTCCTCATCACCCTTGCGATGGGACCGGTTTCGGCTGGCGTGGACGACTTCCCGATTCCCCCGGTACCGCTGACATCGGGAGTAGCGGTACCGCCCAATCTTCTGTTGCTGCTGGATGATTCCCTGTCGATGCGTGAGGGGTACATGCAGAACCCTGATCTGGAATCACTCGCTACGCTCCCGGACGCATACCGTAGACAGGTCATCATGGCCTGGAATTCGGTACCGTATGGCGGGAAGTTGGCAACACTCGCGCTCAATGTGCTCGCCTACGATCCCCAAAGGACCTATCGACCGTGGCGTAACCCTGACGGCAGTGAAATGCCGGAAATGGATCCTACGGCGACGTCCGGTCATTCGGATCTCCTGACGGAACCTATTTCGCTCTATTCCGTGGGGAAACACTGGTTCTACCTTGCGAATCCGGGCATCGCCAATCCCAGTGCCCTTGATCAGTACTCCCTGTACAAGCTGCTGGCTGAGGACCGGGCGCAAATTTGCTCGACCGCCGAAAAGGACGCCGCCGGTTTGTGGAAGAACCCGGGTACGTACGAATGGCCGGAAGGTGTCTGCCGGGATGTCAGCGGGTTCCAATGGCGTGCTGCCGATGGAAGCGTCATCACCCGCAGCCTCGCCGAGGAATGGCGCAACTACGCCAACTGGTACGGCTACCATCGGACACGCATGAAGGTCGCCAAGGCGGCCGTCAGTGGCGCTTTCAGCGGCCTGGACGAGAACGTGCGGCTGGGCTACGCGGTATTGAACAATCACAACACCCGCAACTTCGATATTCCGGTGCAGACGGACAAGGGGCTGTTCAGGGGGACCAACCGCGCTACGTGGTTCGAGCGGGTCTACAGCGAGCGAAGCGTCGATCTTACGCCCCTGCGTGAAGCGCTGGACCGTGCTGGCCTTTACTTCAGTCGTCGGGACAGGAACGGTCCCTGGGGGCCGGAATCACCAGACAGTCAGATTGCATGCCGGCAGAACTTCGTCATCCTCGCGACGGATGGTGAGTGGACGCCCGACAACATTGCCATCTACAACGAAGACGGTACCAGCGGGCCCGTTCATACCTCTCCAAATGGAGACACCTACCAGTACAACCCTGCGCCTCCATATCGGGACGGGTACGGCAAGACCTTGGCTGATGTGGCGATGAGGTACTGGAAGTGGGATCTGCGCGGTGATTTGCCCGACGTCGTGCCAACCACCCAGGAAAACCCGGCCTTCTGGCAACACATGGTGACTTTCACGATCTCGATCGGCATGAGGGGCAGTCTGGACCCGGTGGCCGACTGGCCCGCGCTGGTCGCCGGAACCCGGCAGTGGCCGAGCCCCGTGCAGTGGCCGAACAGCGGGATGTACAAGGTGGACGATCTGTTCCATGCCAGCGTGAATGGACATGGCGCTTACGTCAGTGCGATGGACCCCGAGGCGCTCAACAAGGGCCTGGAAGCGGTACTGAACACCATCAGCGAGCGCGTAGCATCCGCTTCCAGTCTCGCCGTGGATGGCATGACACTCGAAGCCGGCAAGCGCAGCTTCGTGGCCAGCTTCCTCCCCGGACCGTGGACCGGTGATCTCAAGGCCTACGTCATCAATTCGACCGGGGTGTCCTCCGATCTGGCCTGGAACGCGGCCGAAGGCATCCCCGCGCATGACCGCCGTCGGCTGTATACCCACGGGCTGCCCGGCCAGTCGGGAAAATGGTCGACAAAAGCATTTCCGACCAGCGATCAGAAAGCCGTATTGACTGAGGACATCGCCGCATGGATCCGCGGCGACCGCAGCCGCGAAGGCGCCGGATTACGCGCGCGCCGCGGCCTGCTGGGCGACATCGTCCACAGCTCGCCCGTGCATGTGAAGACTGCAGGTGCGGAGGCCGTGTTCGTCGGCGCAAACGATGGCATGCTGCACGTGTTCGATGCGACGAATGGCAAGGAACTGCTGGCCTACGTCCCGGGCCTGCTGGACATGAACGAGCTGAAGGAACTCAGTCGGGCCAAGGGATTCCGCCATCAGTACTTCGTGGATGGTCCGTTGACGGTGGCCCGCATGGACGGCGGCAATGGCGTGCTCGCCGCGGGTACGCTGGGGCGCGGTGGACGTGGGGTGTATGGCCTCTCGCTGGATCTGGCACGGCCGGATCAGGTGCCGTCGAGCTGGGAGTTTCCCGGTGACGGCGGCATGGGGCAGGTGCTGTCGCGGCCGCAACTGGTGCGCCTGCAAACGGGCACCGGAGCGCCGGACACCGTACTCGTGGCCAATGGCATCAACAGCCCGGATGGCAAGGCCGCGCTCTATGTCCTGGATGCGGCCACCGGCGAGTTGCGGAGGAAGATGGTCGCGGGCGATGAAACCGCCAATGGCCTGTCCACACCCACGGTGCTGGATCTGGACGGGGATGGCCGGGCGGACATCGCCTACGCGGGCGATCTGCGCGGCAACGTCTGGCAGTTCGGATTGAGGAATGGCAGCGTCCGCAGGGTATTCACCGCAGTGGATGCGAACGGGACCCGGCAATCGATCACCGGCGGCATCGGCGTGGCCCTTCATCCTACGACCCACAAACGCTGGGTGTTCTTCGGCACCGGGCGCTATCTGACCCTCGCCGACGGCGCCGATGTATCCACCCAGAGCTGGTATGGCGTGGATGTGGGCGACGGCGACTCCAGCATCACCCGCAGTCAACTGCTCGAACGGAAAATCACCGCCAGCGCCACGACCGACGGCAAACCGGTGCGCGCCTTTGAAAAGGCACGTCCCAACGACATGCGGGGCAAGCGTGGCTGGGTGGTTGATCTGCGCACCCCCGGCGCCACGCCCGATGGCGAGCGCATGATTGGCGAATCGCAACAGATCATCGGTGGCCGGACCCTGCTGGCCGCGAGCATGGCGCCGACCGGAGGTGGCTGCGGCGGCAACGGGCGCGGGTATCTGAACGCAATCGACCCCTTCACCGGCGGCGCGACCTCAATGCCCTTCTTCGATATCAATGGCGACGGCAAGATCGACGGGAAGGACAGCATTGACGGCACACCCGCGGGTTCGATCGATCTGGGTCTGGGCATGATCACCGACCCCAGTATCCTGCTGGGCAAGCTGGTCGGAGGCGGCGGCGGGGTCGATTCCCAGGCCTGTGCCAGCGGAGCCTCCGGCACCTCGGCGTGCGTGGCGATGAATGTCCTCGGCAGCATGGCGGGACGCTATGGCCGGGTGTCCTGGACGGAGCGCGTCCAGAGCGAGTGAGGGCCTGTGCCATCAGTAGGAGAGACACCCGGGCGCATTCCCCCTAGGATTCGAGTCTTCGGTTTCAAGGGGAAACAAACAGGATGATGTCCAAACGACTGTGGCTGCTGGCGTTGCTGCCGGTATCCGCCGCCATGGCGGCCGACAAGAAACCCGCGCCGCCGCCGGATCCCACCTCCGATCCGTTGATGATCACCGCCGGCTTCCTGACCCACCACCCGGACATGAAGTACCGGCTGCTGGGCATGGAAGCCTTCAAGGCGAAAAAGTACGAGGACGCGATGCGGTTCTTCCGCCGCGCCAGCTTCTACGCCGACAAGCCCTCCCAGGGCATGGTCGCGGAAATGCTGTGGAACGGGCAGGGCGCGCCGCAGGACAAGGCGCTGGCCTACGCCTGGATGGATCTGGCGGCCGAGCGCGGCTACGCCGGTTTCCTCGGCCTGCGCGAACGTTACTGGAGCGCGTTGAGCGAAGCCGAACGCGCGCGCGCGGTCGAGGAAGGGCAGGCCATCTACGCCCGCTTCGGCGACGCCGCCGCCAAGCCGCGCTACGAAACCCAGCTGCGTCGCGGCAGGATGCAGCAGACCGGCAGCCGCACCGGCTTCACCGGCAACGTGCAGATCATCGTTCCGGGTCCCGGCGGTGAGCAGACCATCGACGGCAGCAAGTTCTACGACCCCCGTTACTGGGATGCCAAGAAGTACTGGGCCTACACCGACCAGGTCTGGGCCAAGCCGCGGATCGGCCGGGTGTCGGTGGGCGAGGTGGAACAGGTCGACGAGAATCTGCCCGCCCCCGGCTCGCGGGTGCCGGAAACCGCGCCGCAGGTGGATGCTCCGGAACCGGACGTGCCCGAGGAGCCCACGCCCGTCAATCCCTGACGGGCCAGCCATGCGCGGCAGTAGAATCCGCGCATGGCCAAGCTCTACTTCTACTACTCGGCAATGAATGCCGGGAAGACCACCACGTTGCTGCAGTCCGCCCACAACTACCGGGAGCGGGGCATGCGCGTGCTGATCCTGACCCCGCGCCTGGACGACCGCGCCGGCACCGGCGTGGTCGCCTCGCGGATCGGCCTGAAGGCCAGCGGTACCCCGTTCATGCATGGCACCGATCTGGAAACGCTCATCCGGGCCGATATCACCGCGCACGGCAAGCTGGACTGCGTGCTGGTGGACGAGGCCCAGTTCCTGACCAAACCGCAGGTGTGGCAGCTCAGCGAGGTGGTGGATGCGCTGCGCATCCCGGTGCTCTGCTATGGGCTGCGCACCGACTTCCGCGGCGAACTGTTCGAGGGCAGCCAGTACCTGCTGGCCTGGGCCGACGAGATTTCCGAGATCAAGACCATCTGCCACACCGGCAAGAAAGCGATCATGACCGTGCGCGTGGACGAGGAAGGCCGCGCGGTGCAGGACGGCCCCCAGGTGGAAATCGGCGGCAACGAACGCTACGTCTCGGTGAGCCGCGCCGAGTTCAAGCGGATCGCCCGCGGTGAAAGCCGCATCGAGCCTATGCAGGCGCCGTTGCCGCTGTAGGGCAGGGGTTGCTCGGCTGCCTTGTCCTGAGAAGCCAGAAGCAAATCCCCCTCGGTCCCCCTTCTGCAAAGGGGGAGGCAAAGCCGGTTTCGGGCGTTGAAGTCTCCTGGCTGCTCCCTTTTCCAAAAGGGGAGGCAGCAGTGTTTTCCGGGCGTCGAAGTTTGCTGACTGCCCCCTTTGCCAAAGGGGGCGGGCGCCGAAGGCGACGGGGGATTTGCTCTTGGCGCCAGAAATGAAGCCAACACCTTGCTCCCTTTCAGCGGCGGCAAGGCTTCGCTCCCGGCATCAAATGCACCGCGCCCGAATCCGCGCAATCTCGCGCGGTATGACCCCACCATCCGGTTGCGTGTTGCGCAGTTCGATCAGCAGTGCATCGAGATCCTGGCGGCCCCGCTCGCGCTGGTTCTGTTCGCAGCGTAGTTCGGCGGCGTAGCCGCGTGCGCTCCAGCGCAGCTTTGGAATCTCGCTGCCTTCACCCTTGCGCAGGGCCAAGGCATCCATCCGGCGCAGGGCTTCGCTGATCTGGCCGGTGCGGCCGAGCTGGCGGGCCAGCGACAGTTCGGCGAACAGCGTGCGCGGGTGCTCGGTGCCGTAGCCGATGCGGGTCAGTTTCTCGGCGCGATCGAAATACTCGCCGGCCGCGGCCAGATCGCCCTGGGACGCCAACACCTCGCCGATCATGCGATCGGTCTCGCCGACCAGCGCATGGCTGGCGCCGAACAATTCCGCGCGCAAGCCGCGTGCTTCCTGCAGCGCGGCCAGCGCTTCATCCTCGCGGCCGGCGCTGTGCAGCACCATGCCGTAGTTGTAGAGCCCGCCGGGCAGCTGCTGCCGGCTGTCCGGGCTGCGCCAGACCTTCACCGCGCGCTCGATGTCGGCGATGGCGGTGTCGGTGTCGCCGAGTTCCCAGGCGATGATGCCCAGCGAATTCCAGCTCGAGCCGGTCTCGCGATGGGCAGGGCCGAGCGCGCTGATGGTGCGCTCGTGCAGCTGGCGCATCTGCGCGTCGGCTTCGGTGAAGTGGCCCAGGTCCACCTGCACCGCGCCCATCTGCCGGCGCACCGCCAGGGTCGCCGGGTGGCGATCGCCATGGATGTCGCGGGACAGCGAGAGCGCGCGCTGGTAGTGCATCAGTGCGGTCTGCGAGTCGCCGCGAATGCGATAGAGACTGGCAAGGCTACGTTCGATATCCACCGTCAGCGGATGACGCTGGCCATCGTACTGGCGCAGGTGCACGAGGGCGGCGTTGAACCCGCGGATCGCGCCATCGGCGTTGCCCATGTCGCTTTCCAGTCCGGCGAGGTCGTACAGGCTTTCGGCCACGCCGGTCTGATCGCGCAGGCCGCGGCGGAGCAGCTGCGAGCGCAGGAAGAACTGGCGCGCGGTCTGGCGGTCGGCGACCGCGCGGCGGCAACGTCCATCCTGCGACAGGAAGTCGGCGGCCTGCTGCGGCATCGGAATCTGCAGGCGCGCGATCTCCGGTTCCAGCCGGATCATCGCGTCGATGCACTCGCGCGGGCGTCCCAGCAGGGCCAGCACGCGACCGCGCTGGGTGGTGCTTTCCAGCCGCAGCGCCGGCGCATCGCTGCCGGCCAGCAGGCGCTGTTGCCGATCCAGCAGCGCCAGCGCCTCGCGGTAATCACCCAGGCCGACGCGCAGGCGCGCGATCACGCCCAGCAGTTCGGCGTGCGCCAACGGTTGCCGTGCCAGTTCGCGCTCGCCGCGCCGTTCCCCGGCGACCAGCAGTTCGCGCGCATCGAAGGTGTTGCCGCGCTGCGCGCTGCCGGCGTTGTCGAACAGGCCGATGACGAAGTTCTGCATGGCCTGCGCTCGCGCCGCTTCCCGCACCGCCTGCTGGCTCTGCCACAGGCTGGCGCCGAGCGCGGCGATCAGGATCAGCGCGGTCACGCTGCCGGCGGCCAGCGCCCAGCGATGGCGGGAAATGTACTTGCGTGCGCGATAGCCCAGGCTCTGCGGGCGGGCGTGCACCGGCCGTCCGTCCATGTGCCGGCGCAGATCCAGCGCCAGCGCCTCGACCGAGGGATAGCGCTGCTCCGGCGACTTGGCCAGCGCTTTCAGTGCGATGTTGTCCAGATCGCCGCTCAGCCGCCGGCCGTGCCGCCGGGCGTTGGGACAGTCGGTGCGACCGCCGCCGGTGGTGCGCTGCGCCGCGACCGAAGGCTTGAGCGGCTCCACCGCCAGGATCGCTTCTTCCCATTCGGCGTCGCTCTGCCTACGCAGCCGGTAGGGCTTGGTGCCGGCCAGCAGTTCGTACAGCACCACGCCCAGCGAATAGACGTCGGTCATGGTGGTGACCGGTTCGCCGCGGATCTGCTCGGGTGCGGCGTAGTGCAGGGTGAAGGCGCGGACTTCGGTGCGCGGGTTCAGCGGGGCCGGTTCGCTTTCGTCCAGCAGCTTGGCGATGCCGAAGTCGAGCAGGCGGACGTTGCGATCGGGCGAGACCAGGATGTTGGAAGGCTTGAGATCGCGGTGGACGATCAGGTTGGCATGCGCGTGGCTGACGGCCTCGCAGACCTGCAGGAACAGGCGCAGGCAGTCGTCGACGGACAGGTTGTTGACCTGGCAGTACTCGGTCAGCGGGATGCCTTCGACGTATTCAAGCGCCAGGTAGGGCTGGCTGCCCTGGCTGACGCCGGCATCCAGGAGGCGCGCGATATTGGGATGTTCCAGTCGCGCGAGGATCTCGCGCTCGCGGGTGAAGCGCAGGCGCAGGTTGGGATCGGCGAAGCCGGGACGCAGCAGCTTCAGGGCGACCCGGCGCTGGTACAGGCCGTCGGCCCGGGAGGCCAGCCAGACCATGCCCATGCCGCCTTCGCCCAGCAGATCCTCCAGCCGGTAGGGACCGATGAGCATGCCGGGCTGGAGTCCGCTCTGCGGCTTGTCCAGCAGCGGCGCCTCCATGAAGCCGTCGCTGTCATCTTCCAGTTCGAGCAGCTTCTCCAGCTCGGCGGCGACCTCCGGATCCTCGGCGCGCAATGCGTCCAGTCGGTGCGCGCGCGCGTCCGGCGCCAGTTCCAGCAGGACATCCAGCAGCGGGGAAAGCTGTTTCCAGCGTTCGACGTCCACGATGGAGCGCCGTGATCAGGGTTCCTGCATCGACGACAGCAGGAACATCCGCGCCTTTTGCCAGTCGCGGCGGATGCTGCGTTCGGAGCGCTGCAGGAGCTCGGCGATTTCCAGTTCCGACAGGCCGGCGAAGTAGCGAAGCTCCACCACTTTGGCCAGGCGTTCGTCCGCCTGCGCCAGCTGGTCCAGCGCGGCGTTCAGCGCCAGCAGATCCTCGTCGAGCTTCAGGTTGCCCTCGACTTCCTCGGGAATGTCGGCGACCCGCTTGAGGTCGCCGCCGCGCTTGCGCGCCAGGCGGCTGCGGGCGTAGTCCACCACCACGCTGCGCATGGAGGAGGCGGCATAGGCGAAGAAATGCGCGCGGTCCTCGAACTTGGCCGTGCCGGTGGAACCGATCAGCTTGAGGTAGGACTCATGGACCAGGGCGGTGGCGTCCAGGGTATAGCCGTGCTGGCCGGACAGCTGGCGCCGGGCCATGGTGTGCAGTTCCTGGTAGAGCGTGGCCAGCACCCGATCCAGCGCGGCGCGATCGCCGTTCCGGGCCGAATCCAGCCAGATGGTGATGTCTGAAGCGTCCGCCATGTGCTTTCCCCACAAGTCAGGCGGCGAATATAGCCCCAAACGTGAGTAAAGGCATTCGGGAGAAGGTCTCTGTCACTTCTGGCAGTGGCCGCACCACACCGTGGTGCGCTGGCCGATGCTGGCTTCCTTCATCGGCCGCCGGCAGCGCGGGCAGGGTTCGCCGCCGCGTCCGTAGGCCGACAGTTCCTGCTCGAAGTAGCCGGGCGCGCCGTCCGGACTGATGAAGTCGCGCAGGGTGGTGCCGCCGCGGGTGATGGCGTAACCGAGGATCCGTTTCACCGCCTCGGCCAGGGCAACATAGCGCTCGCGCGAGACCTTGCCGGCGGCGCGCAGTGGCGAGATCCCGGCCAGGAACAGGCTCTCGGCGGCGTAGATGTTGCCCACCCCCACCACCACGGCCTGGTCCATCAGGAAGGTTTTCACCGGCGCCTTGCGGCCCCGGCTGAGCTCGAACAGGTAGTCGCCGTCGAATTCGTCCGACAGCGGCTCCGGCCCCAGGGCCTGCAACAGCGGATGGATCTCCCCGGCCGGCTGCCACAGCAGGCAGCCGAACCGGCGCGGATCGTTGAAGCGCAGCACCCGCTGCTGCCCGCGCGGTCCCTCCACCGCGATGTCGACGTGATCATGCGCGCGCACCGGGGTGTCCACCGGCAGCACCCGCAGGCTGCCGGACATGCCCAGGTGCAGCAGCGCGCTGCCACCCTCCACGTCCATCAACAGGTACTTGGCGCGCCGGCGAACCGCCGCGATCCGCTGGCCGGGCAGGTCGCGCGCGATTTCCGGCGGAATCGGCCAGCGCAGATCCGGCCGACGCAGGGTCACGGCCTGGATGCGCCGGCCCTCCAGGTGCGGGGCCAGGCCACGGCGGGTGGTTTCGACTTCGGGCAGTTCGGGCATGGCGGGGCCGTGGGAACCGGGAGCAGGATGCGATGAAATCCAGATGGGGGCGTGGCGGCCGGCGGCAAGGTCCGCGTCAGGATCACTCCAGTCCCAGCACGAAGCGACCGCCCTCCCGCCGCACCTGCAGCGGACCGCCGTAGGCGGCGGAGAGATTGTCCGAGGTGAGGACGTCTTCGGGGACGCCATCGGCCATCACGTCGCCGGCGCGCAGCAGGATCACGCGCTGGAACTCCGGGACGATTTCCTCCAGATGGTGGGTGACCAGCACCAGGGTGATGCCCTGGCGCGCCAGATCGCGCAGCAGTTCCAGGAAGTGGCGCTGGGCGATCAGGTCCAGGCCGGCGGTGGGTTCGTCCAGCAGCAGGGCTTCGGGCTGGTGCACCAGTGCACGGGCGATCAGCACGCGGCGCATTTCGCCGGTGGACAGTTCGGCGACTTCGCGATCGGCCAGGGCGGTGGCCTCGACCGTGGCCAGGGCGCGGCGGGCCTGCGCGCGCATCTGCGCGTCCACCTCGCAATGGGGCGGGATGACGAAACTGGAGAAGAAGCCGGTGATGACCGCGTCCTCCACCCGCAGGTGCGGCATGTCCTGCAGGTTGCGGGTCAGATCGCTGGTGACCACGCCCAGCCGGGTGCGCAGTTCGGCCACGTTCCAGCGGCGCAGGCCGAACACCTTCACCGGGGCCTGGCCTTCGCGGGCGAGCGGATACAGCTCGCGGTTGATCAGCTTTATGAAGGTGGACTTGCCGCAGCCGTTGGGGCCGAGGATGACGGTGTGCTGGCCGAGTGGGATGCTCAGGGTCAGCTCGCGCAGGACGCGGACCGAGCCGCGGATGACGGTGGCGCGGTCGAGTTCGAACAGGGGCGCGGCCGGCGGGGTGGCGTCAGGGGCTAGGGACATCGGCGGGGGCTGTGTGGAGGGAGCGGAAGCGGGATAGACTCGGCGCCAGTCCAGGGAGGGAACCGACCATGCGCCGCATCCGCCTCGCCGTGCTGCTGCTCTGTCTTGCGATGGTTACCCCCGCGTTCGCGCAGTCGCCGGCCATCGGCGATCCGGCGCCGACCGTGCTCGGCAAGGGACGTGACGGAAAGATAGTCGATCTGGCCGGGCACCGGGACAAGGTGGTGATCGTGACCTTCTGGGCATCCTGGTGCGGCTACTGCCTGAAGGAGCTGCCGGTGCTGGACGCGCTGCAGAAGAAGGTCGACCCCCAATGGCTGCAGATCATCGCGGTGAATGTCGAGGATCCTCCGGCGACCTATCGGCAGATGATGCGGCAGATGCGGGACTACAGCCTGCTGCAGGCGCGCGACCACAATGGTGATATCGCGCGCACCTACGGTGTGAAGGCTTACCCGAATCTGTGGGTCATCGACCCCCAGGGCCGCATCGCGAGCCATCACGTGGGTTACGGCGAGGACTCGCTGCAGGCGATCGTCGACGAAATCAAGCGGGTGCTGACCGAGGAAATGCAACGCCGGCAAGCGGCCACGGCCGCAGCGCCGCCGGCCACCTGAACAACATTCGGCGGCGTCGGGTGAAATCGTCACGTGCAGGCCGCATGATGCGCTGACGGCGCCGGATTCCTCCGGTGCCGGAGCCTCCCGGAGCATCCCTTCATGTCCGATTCGCTGCTGCAGTTCCTGACCGGAGGCCTGTTGGGCCTGGGCTGGTGGGAGCTGCTGATCGTGCTGCTGGTGTTCACCCAGCTGACCATCTTCTCGGTGACCCTGTACCTGCATCGCAGCCAGGCGCACCGGGGCGTGGATTTCCATCCGGTGCTGAACCACTTCTTCCGGTTCTGGACCTGGCTGACCACCTCGATGATCACCAAGGAGTGGGTGGCCATCCATCGCAAGCACCATGCGAAGGTGGAGACGGAAGAGGATCCGCACAGCCCGCAGACCAAGGGCATCGGCAACGTGTTCTGGCGCGGGGTGGAGCTGTACCGCGAAGCACGCTGGCAGCGCGCGGACATCGAGCAGTACGGCAAGGGCGCGCCGGACGACTGGATCGAGCGTCGTCTCTATACGCGGTACGCCACCGGAGGCCCGGTTCTCCTGCTGTTCGTGAACGCGGCGCTGTTCGGCCTGCCCGGCGTCGCCCTGTGGGCGATCCAGATGGCCTGGATTCCGTTCTGGGCGGCGGGCGTGATCAATGGCCTCGGCCACTGGTGGGGCTACCGCAATTTCGAATCTTCCGACACCTCGACCAACCTGACCCCGTGGGGCGTATGGGTGGGCGGCGAGGAACTGCACAACAACCATCACGCGTTCCCCAGTTCGGCGCGCTTCTCGATGCGGCGCTGGGAAGTGGACATCGGCTGGATCGTGATTAAGGGGCTGGAAAAGATCCGGCTGGCCAAAGTGCTGCGGGTCGCGCCGACCCTGGACATCCGCCCGAACATCGCGGTACCGGACGCCGATACGCTCAGGGCGCTGCTGTCGCATCGTTTCCAGGCCATGACCGACTACCAACGCAACGTGCTCAAGCCGGCGCTGAAGGAAGAGGCCGCCCAGGCTGGCGCCAAGCTGCGGGCGTTGCTGCCGCGCAAGCTGCGTCGTGGCCTGGTCGACGATGGCCGCTGGCTCAAGCCCGACGCGCGTGAACAATTGCGCAGCTGGGTATCGCAGCGGCCGCGGATCAGTGCCCTGGTCGAACATCGCGCGCGCCTGGCGGCATTGCTGGAGGCCCGCAGCCACGACGCGGCCGAACGGCTCAAAGCCCTGCAGGCCTGGTGCCATGAGGCCGAGGCCAGCGGCATCCGCGCATTGCAGGAATACTCCGCGCGCCTGAAGGGATATGCGTTGGCGCATTGAGGTTTGCGGCGAAGAGCAAATCCCCCTCGGTCCCCCTTCTCCGAAGGGGGAGGCAAAGCGGGCTTCAAGGGATATACGCGGGCGCGATGAAGTTTGAGGCAAAGCAGGCTTCGGTGTTGCCCAACGTCGAAACGCCGATCAAGAGGCGTGGCGAGCTCTTGCTCCCTTTGCAAAAGGGGGCGGGCGCCGGAGGCGACGGGGGATTGGCGCGGGTTGCCTGGGACGGGCGCGCGTGCTCGGCGCCCAGACAAATCCCGCCCTACAATCCGCCAATGACGCGTTCCCTGCCCGCATGGATGTTGCTGGCCCTGCCGCTGCTCGCCGTGGCTCAGGTCAACGGCACGAGTGACTATCTGCAACGGATGGACGCCGATCGTGACGGCCGGATCAGCCAGGTGGAGTTCCTGGACTGGATGAGCTATGCGTTCGACGCGCGTGATCGCAACCGGGATGGCGTGCTGTCCGCCGACGAGTTGCCGGGCGGCAAGGGGGCCGCCATCACCCGCGCAACCCATCGCGAGCGATTGGCGGCCACCTTCCGCAAGCAGGACCGGAATGGCGACGGCTACCTGGATGCGCGGGAGCTGGCCGCTCCCCCGCAATAGACCGCATCCCGGCAATCCCGGAATGCGTGACCACCTCAGCCGCCGGACAGCAGCCGGCGCGCCAGGCGCTCACTGCCGGTCAGTTCGGCCAGATGATGCAGTTGATTGTTCTCGTAGGCCTGGTTGAAGGTCGCCACGTCGATGGCCAGGACCTTGCGGAAAGCCTGGATCGCCGTCTGGCCCTTGGCCGACGCGATGCGCTCGCCGTGGAGCGCGATCAGATCCATCATCGCCAGCGGATAGCGGACCGGAAGCCCGATGCGCACATGCACGTTGCCGATGGAAAGGCGCTTGATCGCATAGGCATCGTCGTATTCGCCGCAGAAGACTTCCACGAACCAGTTGGCCAGGGTCGTGGCCAGGCGTTCCTTGTCGCTGATGAACTCACGGGTCATCTCGTGCGACAGCAGGCGCTCGTAGAACTCGGCGACCAGGGTCGGCGCCGCTTCGCGGGCCGCCGGCTGAAGGTCCTTCAGCAGGGCGCATTCTTCGGGTGACAGGGTGATCAGTCCGCGCAGTTCGCGCACGATCGCCGCATCCTTGACGCTCCAGCTCTTGCGTTCATCGTTCATGGGCATCGGTTCCTTACAGGATGGTGGCGAGCTGGCCGATCACGTCGGCGGCTTCCAGTTCGATCAGGCCGACATTGGTGTCGGCGGGTGCGACCAGTGCCAGGCATGCCTTGCCACCGACCATGTAGATGAAGATGCGGCCTTCCGCGGCCACCAGCTGGATGCCACGCAGTGCTCCGGTGGTCAGCGTTTCGGTGATGCGC
Source organism: Pseudoxanthomonas sp. 68-E7 (assembly GCF_057773145.1). Classification (NCBI taxonomy): domain Bacteria; kingdom Pseudomonadati; phylum Pseudomonadota; class Gammaproteobacteria; order Lysobacterales; family Lysobacteraceae; genus Pseudoxanthomonas; species Pseudoxanthomonas sp. 68-E7. The sequence continues at coordinate 458,876 of NZ_JBYMTI010000003.1, forward strand.
CGGCCCACGCCCAGGGCGGTGGCGGCCATCGCGGCGACCCGCGCGGAATCGATGCCGGGATCGTTGACCGACTGGCTGACCGGCATACCGTCGAAGGTGCACAGGAAACTGCCCTTCATGCCGGGAATGGCGCGCGTCAACGCGTCGAGCCTGGCTTGCATCTGTTCTTGCTTGCTCATGGTGTGTCCTCGTGGAAAACAGGGGGTAGAAAGCCGTCCGCAGGCGCCTACACGCGCTGCAACAGCTGGTGGATGGCATGGCGTGCGTCGGCCGCGTCACGCGGATTGAGCGCGAGTACCTGCTGCTCGGGGACGCCGAAGTAGGTGGCCACCTCGGCCACGCTCCAGCCGTCGGTGGCGAGATCGGAGCGGGTGAGGCCGATGATGAATTCCACCGGCTGGCGGCTGATCACGAATTCCAGGATCCGCCGCGCCTGCGGAAATTCGTTGGGCGCGTCGCAGGCCACCAGCACGATCAGGCCCAGCGCGCCTTCGCTGAGGATGTCCCACATGTAGTCGAAGCGGGTCTGCCCGGGCGTCCCGAACAGGTGCAGCACGTAGTCGCCCAATCCGATCTGGCCGAAATCCAGGGCCACGGTCGTATGGGTCTTGCCGATCTGCTCGCTGCTGATTTCCTCCGTGCTGACCACTTCGGTCTCGGAAACGGCGCGGATGAAGGTGGTCTTGCCGGCGCCGACCGGGCCGGAGATAACGATCTTGAGTGGGGTCATCGTGTGAAGAAGCTGGCGATGCGCTGCCCGAGGGAGCGGCGTTGCTTGCGTTGTGTCGGATCCAATCGATCCACGTGTGCCTGCATCGGCCAGACCTTCTTGACCTGGCGCAGGCGTTGCAGGTTTCGGCGCGTCCCCTCGAGCGGGAATCCCAACTGCTGAGAGATCCGCTCGGCGCTGGCGCCTTCCGTGAGCAAAGGTTCCGAGACTTCAAGGAAGTCCGCCAGGTCCGGCGACAGTTCCACCTGCCTGCCCTTGATCACGAGGAATACGGTCTTGGGATGGGGCAGATCGCGCTCGTCCAGCGGTACCGCACCACGGCCCTCCAGCAGTTCGTCCATCCGCAGGAACGAGCGTCCCGCGTCCACGGCTTCCTGTGTCTCGAAGCGGAATTCGCCGCTTCCCTGCGCGAACATGCGCAGCAGCAGCTGTCCTTCGGTGCGGGATTCAATGGGCCGTTCCATGGTCATGCGGGTGATGCTGGTGCCGGCGATATCCAGGCGAAGAACCTGGCCATCCTGCTGATCCACCGTCAACACGCCATGCTTGCCGCCGACCACCGTCAGGATGTCGCGCAGCGAGAAGTCGCTCAGGTTTCCATAGATGGCCATGGGATCCTCGGTTGCCGGGGAAGGCGGGACGCCCGGCGGATGCAGGGCGGGCGGGTTTCTGGGAAGGTCCGATCAGGATAGAAAGGCGCCGGCGCGCGGGAAATCGGACGATTCCTAAAAGAAGGCCCTATTCCACGCGCGCAAAAAAAAAGCCGGCCCCTCGGGGCCGGCGTCGGATTGGCCGGAATGCGTCCGGCCGGCGCGGAGGGAGCGCGCTTATCGGGTGATGTCCACGTCCTTGGTCTCGCGCAGGAACAGCGCGCCGATGATCAAGGTCATCACCGCCACGCCGATCGGATACCACAGGCCGTAGTACATGTTGCCGGTGCCGGCGACCAGGGCGAACGAGATGGCCGGCAGGAAGCCGCCGAACCAGCCGTTGCCGATGTGGTAGGGCAGCGACATCGAGGTGTAGCGGATGCGGGTGGGGAACAGTTCCACCAGGTAGGCGGCGATCGGGCCGTAGACCATGGTCACGTAAATCACCAGCACCCACAGCAGGAACAGCGTCATCGGGATGTTGATGCGTGCCGGATCCGCCTTCTCGGGATAGCCGGCGGAGGTCAACGCGCCCTTCAGCGCGGCGCCCAGTTCGGTACCCTTGGCCTTGGCCTCGTCCTTGGACAGCCCGGCGGCTTCGTAGGATTCGACGCGGTTGCCGCCGACCTCGACATGCGCCAGCGAGCCGGGCGCGGCCGACTGCACGGTGTAGGGCACGCCGGCCTTGGTCAGGGCGGCGGTCGCGACGTCGCAGGAGCTGGTGAACTTGCGCACGCCGGCCGGATCGAACTGGAAGCTGCAGGTCGCCGGATCGGCCACCACCACCGCCGGCGAGTTCGTGCGGGCTTCTTCCACGCCGGGATTGGCGAAGTGGGTCAGGCCCTTGAAGATCGGGAAGTAGGTCAGCGCGGCCAGCAGGCAGCCGGCCAGGATGATCTTCTTGCGGCCGATGCGATCGGACAGCCAGCCGAAGAACACGAAGAACGGCGTGGCCAGCGCCAGCGCGCCGGCGATCAGCAGGTTGGCGGTGGTGCCGTCGACCTTGAGCGCCTGGGTCAGGAAGAACAGCGAGTAGAACTGGCCGCCGTACCAGACCACGGCCTGGCCAGCGGTGGCGCCCAGCAGGACCAGCAGCATCAGCTTGAAATTGCCGCCCTTCAGGCTGTCGCGGAACGGCTGCTTGGAACCCTTGCCTTCGGACTTCATCTGCTGGAACAGCGGCGACTCGCTCAGTTGCATGCGGATCCACACCGACACGCCCAGCAGCACGATCGAGACCAGGAACGGAATGCGCCAACCCCAGGCCTCGAACTCCTCGGTGCCCAGCGACAGGCGGCAGCCCAGGATCACCAGCAGCGACAGGAACAGGCCGAGCGTGGCGGTGGTCTGGATGAAGCTGGTGTACAGGCCGCGCTTGCCGTTGGGGGCATGTTCGGCCACGTAGGTCGCCGCGCCACCGTACTCGCCACCCAAGGCCAGGCCCTGCAGCAGGCGCAGGACGATCAGGATGATGGGCGCGGCCACGCCGATGCTGGCGTAGTTGGGCAGGACACCGACGATGAAGGTCGACAGGCCCATGATCACGATGGTGACCAGGAAGGTGTACTTGCGGCCGATGCGGTCACCCAGGCTGCCGAAGAACGCCGCGCCGAACGGGCGCACCGCGAAGCCGGCGGCGAAGGCCAGCAACGCGAAGATGAAGCCGGTGGTCTCGTTGACGCCGCTGAAGAACTGCTTGGCGATGATCGCGGCCAGCGATCCGTACAGATAGAAGTCGTACCACTCGAAGACGGTACCCAGGCTGGATGCGAAGATGACTTTCTTGTGGCCGCCGGTGAGTTCACCGGACGGCGAGTGCTTGAGCGTGGTCGCGTTCATTCCTCTCCCCTCAGAACGAGTATTTGACGTGGGTGTGCAGGCGCTTCAGATCGCCCTCGCGGTCATCCTCGAGCGAGCGCTGGCCGAAGATGAGTTCCGCGCCGATGTCCAGCTTCGGGAACGGCGAATAGATGACGTTGGCGTGCATCGACTGGGTGCGTTCGGTGACGCCCCATCCAGTGAGCGAGACGTCGTTGTCGAAGTGCGAGGCCGAGTACATCAGGTTGGTGCGGACCTTCGGACTGAACACGTGGCGCCAGGCCACGAAGCCGCCGTATCCGTCCAGCGCGCTGATGTCGCCGTCGGCTTCGGTGACCACGTCGCTGCCGACGCCGAAGGCCAGGTAGCGGCCGATGCCCTGGCCGGCGTTGACCGCATAGCGGATGTCGTCGTTCTTGCCCAGGTTGAACTTGCCGGAAACGCTGAGCGCGGCGCCGGTGTCGGTTTCGTCGGCGACCTTGAACTGGCGCAGCAGCGCGGCCACGGTGAAGTGGCCCCAGTCGCCCTTGGTCAGCCAGCGGGCGGTGAAGTCGGGCGCGGCGTTGTCTCCGCTGTTGAAGCGCGCACCGGCCAGGTACGGCGTGACCGTGGTCTGCGGGTTCTCGATCGAGAACGACCACGGACCCTTGGTGTAGCGCAGCTGGGCCTGGCGGACGAAGATGGTGCCGTCGGTGGGACCGACGAAGTCGACCGCGTCCGGCAGCGCGCCGGCGTCCATGAAGTTGGACCAGGTCTGGCCGGCCAGCCAGTTGTTCCAGGTGACATAGGCGTGGCGCAGGGTCACCGCGTAGGTGTTGGTCGCGGTCTCGTTGCCGGCCAGCGCATTGCTGCCGCCGCCGAAGAAGTCGGCTTCGATGTAGCCCTTGAACTTGTCGCCGTTGTCGGTGACGTGATCGGCGCTGAGCCAGAAGCGCGAGAACTGGGCGTGGAAATCGGCATAGGGGTCGCCGCCGTCGGCGTTCGCACCCGCGACCGGGATCGTGCTGGGCACGTAGAACAGGCGGCCGGACGAACCGTCGGCGATGCGGCCGTCGCTGGTGTCGGTCACCATCGCATCCATCTTGATGAAACCGCCGTAGGAGAAGGCGGTGCCCGGGTTGGCCGCGGTCATGATGGTGGTGCCCTGGATCGGCTGCTTGCCGGCCGGCAGGGCGGGCTTGGCCGCCTGCGCGGCCTGGACCTGGGTGACCTGTTCCTGGGTGCTGCTGATCTGGGTCTGCTGTTGCTGCTGCGCCGACAGCAGCAGTTGCACCTGCCGCTCCAGTTCGGCCACGCGGGCCTCCAGCGCCTTTTCCTTCGCCGTCTGCGCGAAGGCCAGGCCCGGCGCGATGCAGGCGACGAACAACGCGGTGGCCAGCGGCCGCCGTGCCATCGTTGCGAAACGTGTGGTCATAACCCCTCCCGGTTTGGACGCATGCCGTGGTCGGCACGTGCCGGGCAGACTTGCGCCGATGGCTCCGCCGCGCCTATTCGCCATTGGTCGAATGGCTCCGGGAACCGGAGAAAACGCCTTGAAAAAAGCCTCGGCGCCCGATCCCGCGCAGTGGTATCCGGCTGGAATTACGACCAAGGTCTAACAGGGTTGCTGCGATGCCGCATGGCCGGATGCGGCAAACTCGGTGCATCGCCCGTCCCGCGGAGCGTTGCCGGCGCTCGCGGTGTGATGGGCATTCTTGTCAGAATCGCATCCTCAGACTTTCGTTCCGCTGTCCCCGGGAGGGCCCCCATGAGCGACATCTACCCCGTCAAGCCAGAATTCGCCGCCAAGGCACGCATCGACCATGCCGCCTACCAGCGCGACTACCAGGCCTCCATCGATGATCCGGACCGGTTCTGGGCCAAGGTCGCCGAGCGGCTGGACTGGTTCAGGAAGCCGACCCGGATCAAGGACGTCAATTTCCAGCTGGACGGTTTCCACATCCGCTGGTTCGAGGACGGCGAACTCAATGCCAGCGTCAACTGCCTGGACCGCCAGCTGGCCACCCGTGGCGACAAGACCGCGTTGCTGTTCGAAGCGGACAGTCCGGATCAGCCGACCCGCCGCGTCACCTACCGCGAACTGTACGAACGCACCTGCAAGCTGGCCAATGCCCTGCGCAACCTGGGCGTGAAGAAGGGTGACCGGGTCACCATCTACCTGCCGATGATCCCGGACGCGGCGGTGGCGATGCTCGCCTGCGCGCGCATCGGCGCGATCCACTCGGTGGTGTTCGGCGGTTTCGCCCCCAATTCGATCGCCGACCGCGTCGCCGACTGCGGCAGCAAGCTGATCATCACCGCCGACGAGGGCCTGCGCGGGGGCAAGAAGGTGCCGCTGAAGGCGAATGTCGACGCGGCGCTGAAGCTGCCGGGCACCAATTCGGTCGAAACGGTGCTGGTGGTGCGCCACACCGGCGGCGCGGTGGACATGCAGATGCCGCGGGACCGCTGGTTCGACGCGGTGGTCGACGATCAGCCGGCCGAGTGCGAGCCCGAGCGCATGAACGCCGAGGACCCGCTGTTCATCCTCTACACCTCCGGTTCCACCGGCAAGCCCAAGGGCGTGCTGCACACCACCGGCGGCTACCTGCTGTACGCGGCCTACACCCATGAGGCCGTGTTCGACCTGCGCGAGGACGACATCTACTGGTGCACCGCCGACGTGGGCTGGGTGACCGGCCACAGCTACATCGTATACGGACCACTGGCCAACGGCGCAACCTCGGTGATGTTCGAGGGCGTGCCGAACTATCCGAGCGTGTCGCGCTTCTGGGAAGTCATCGACAAGCACCAGGTCACCATCTTCTACACCGCGCCCACCGCCATCCGCGCGCTGATGCGCGAGGGCGAGGCACCGGTGAAGAAGACCGCCCGCACCTCGCTGCGCCTGCTCGGCAGCGTCGGCGAACCGATCAACCCGGAGGCCTGGCGCTGGTACTACGACGTGGTCGGCGATGGCCGCTGCCCGATCGTGGACACCTGGTGGCAGACCGAGACCGGTGGGATCATGATCAGCCCGCTGGCCGGCGCCATCGACCAGAAGCCGGGCTCGGCCACGCTGCCGTTCTTCGGCGTGCGGCCGGCGCTGGTGGATGCCAACGGTGAAATCCTGGAAGGTGCCACCGAGGGCAATCTGGTCCTGCTGGATTCCTGGCCGGGCCAGATGCGCACGGTCTATGGCGATCACCAGCGCTTCATCGACACCTATTTCCGCACGTATCCGGGCACCTACTTCACCGGCGACGGTTGCCGCCGCGACACCGACGGTTATTACTGGATCACCGGCCGCGTCGACGACGTCATCAACGTCAGCGGCCACCGCATCGGCACCGCCGAGGTGGAAAGCGCGCTGGTGCTGCATCCCAAGGTCGCCGAAGCGGCGGTGGTGGGATTCCCGCACGACATCAAGGGCCAGGGGATCTACGCCTACGTGACCCTCAAGGCCGGCGAGGTTCCCAGCGACGATCTGCAGAAGGAACTGGTGCTGTGGGTGCGCAAGGAAATCGGCCCCATCGCCGCGCCGGATCACCTGCAGTGGGCGCCGGGCCTGCCGAAGACCCGCTCGGGCAAGATCATGCGCCGCATCCTGCGCAAGATCGCCGAGAACGCGCCGGACCAATTGGGCGATACCTCGACCCTGGCGGATCCGGGCGTGGTCGATTCGCTGGTCGCGGAGCGGAAGGTGAAGTGAGCATGGCGGGGACGAGCAAATCCCCCCCGGCCCCCCTTTTTCAAAGGGGGGAGCACGCTGGGTTGTTCCGGATGGTATTGCTCGCCGACGTGCCGGTGCTGTCCGCCGAAAAAGAAGAACGGCCATCCAACACGGATATGGCCGAAGCATGCAAATCCCCCCGAGCTCCCCTTTTTAAAAGGGGGGAGCACGCTGGGTTGTTCCGGATGGTATTGCTCACCGACGTGCCGGTGCTGTCCGCCGAAAAGGAAGAACGGTCATCCAACACGGATATGGCCGAAGCATGCAAATCCCCCCGAGCTCCCCTTTTTAAAAGGGGGGAGCACGCTGGGTTGTTCCGGATGGCGTCGCTCGCCGACGTGCCGGTGCTGTCCGCCGAAAAGGAAGAACGGTCATCCAACACGGATATGGCCGAAGCATGCAAATCCCCCCCGGCCCCCCTTTTTCAAAGGGGGGGGCACGCTGGGTTGTTCCGGATGGCGTCGCTCGCCGACGTGCCGGCGCTGTCCGCCGAAAAGGAAGAACGGTCATCCAACACGGATATGGCCGAAGCAGTCCCCCCTTTGAAAAAGGGGGGCTGGGGGGATTTACCCCTGACGCTCGCGAATCGCCCGCAGAAGCACTTCCAGCACCGCCGCCGTTTCCAGCAGCACCTGCCGATCATCGAACCGCAGCACCCGCAGTCCCTGGCTGGCCAGGAACGCATCGCGAAGCCTGTCGCGCGCCCGTCCTTCCACGGTGAAATGCTGGCCGCCGTCCAGCTCGATCACCAGGTCCACGGCCGGCCCATAGAAATCCACGATGTAACGTCCGATGGGTTTTTGCCGATAGAACTGGACGCCATCAAGTTGCTTTCTCCTCAGGTATTGCCACAGCCGGTGCTCGGCATCGGTCATGTCGCGGCGCAGCCGACGCGCGTAGGGTTTGAGATGTCGCTGGTAGGGAAGCATCCCGCGAGTGAATCCCCCCTGCCCCCCTTTTCCAAAGGGGGGAAAAGCTCGATTCCACGTAAGGGAAGTCCGCTGTCGCCAGCAAGCTGTTCCGGAAAACGTACACGACGACTGCACGGCACTGCCACCGAAGGCATCCGCATTTCGAACAGCGCCGCCATCGAAGGCATCCACTTTTCGAAGAGCGTTGCCACCGAAGGAATCCCCCCTTTGAAAAAGGGGGGCAGGGGGGATTTGCCTTCACGCAGGAGAACCCCATGACCACCCTGCTGATTGCCGATGACCATCCATTGTTCCGCGAGGCCTTGCGCGCCGCGGTGCAGCGGGTGCTGCCGGGTGTGCGGCTGCACGAGGCCGACAGCGTGGACGCGCTGTACGCGCTGGTGGATGCGCATGCGGACGCGGATCTGCTGCTGATGGATCTCAACATGCCCGGCGCGCAGGGATTCAGCGCGCTGGTGCATGTGCGCGCGCTGCATCCGCAGTTGCCGGTGGTGATCGTGTCCGCGCGCGAGGAACCCACGGTCATGCGGCGCGCGCTGGATCATGGTGCGCTGGGTTTCATTCCCAAATCCGCCGATTCCGACACCATCGGCGAGGCCATCGGCACGGTGCTGGAGGGCGAGCGCTGGGCGCCGGTCGAGGCGATGAACGCGCCCGCGATCGGCCGCGACGAGCACGAGATCGCCCAGCGCCTGCGGGATCTCACCCCGCAGCAGTTCCGGGTGCTGCAGATGCTCGGCGTGGGCCGGCTCAACAAGCAGATCGCCTACGACCTGGGCGTGTCCGAAGCGACCATCAAGGCGCACGTCACCGCGATCCTGCGCAAGCTCGGCGTCACCAACCGCACCCAGGCGGTGCTGATGGCCGGCCGCCTCGCGGTGGACCCGGACGGCGTCGTGCCGCCGCCCGAGGAAGACTGAGGTCCCTCAGCGCTTCAGGCCCAGCACCAGCACGCCCGCGGCCACCAGCAGCATTCCCAGCCCGTCGCGCGGCGTGGGGCGTTCGCCCAGGAACCACCATGCGAACACCAGCACCAGCAGGAGGCTGGCCTTGTCGACCGGCGCGACCTGCGAGGCGTCGCCCAGTTGCAGGGCGCGGAAGTAGCACAACCAGGACGCGCCGGCCGCCAGCCCGGACAGCACCAGGAATGTCCAGGTGCGGGCGGGAATCGTCGTCGGGTCGGCCCACTTTCCGGTGGCGGCGATGAACACCGACAGCGCCGCCATCACCACCGCCGTGCGGATCCAGGTCGCCATGTCCGAGTCGATGCGCTGGACGCCGACCTTGGCGAAGATCGCGGTGAGCGCGGCGAACGCCGCCGAGGCCAGGGCCCATCCGAACCAGCCCGGTACGTGACCAGGATTCATCGTGATCCTCCTCCGCCGGAGCGGTGCGGACGCACTGAGCGCCGGATCAGTTTTCCACGGCGCGGCGGCAACGCGCAAAGAGATCGCGATCCCGGTCGTACAGGCCCGTGCGCACGTCCAACAGGCCCAGCACTGACGGGAACAGGTTGTCCTGGCTGGCGGGCTCGGCCGCCTCGCGGCGCAGGCAGGCGGTATCCAGCGAAGTACTGGCCGCGAAGCCCGGCGACAGCCACATCACCATCGGCACGCGGGTCTGTTCCTCCGGGGCGATCGCATAGGGCACCCCGTGCAGATAGAGCCCCTTTTCGCCAAGCGATTCGCCATGGTCGGACAGGTAGATCATGGCGGTGTCGTAGTCGGGATTGCGGCCCAGCTGGCCGATCAGCCTGGCGAGGACGTGATCGGTGTAGCCCAGGGCGTTGTCGTAGGCATTGACGATGGCCTGGCGATCGCAACTGCCCAGGTCGCCCGATTCGCACACCGGCGTGTAGCGGCGGAAGCTGGCCGGATACCGTTCGAAGTAGTTGGGGCCGTGGTTGCCCAGCTGATGCAGCACGACCACCCGATCGCCGGGACCTGACGGTATCGCCGCTTCCAGGCCGCGCAGCAGGATTTCATCCAGGCAGCGCTGGCCGTTGCACAGTTCGGGATCCTTCGCGTCGTCCAGCTGTTGCATCGCCAGGCCTTCGCAGACGCCCTTGCAGCCGGACTGGTTGTCGCGCCACAGGGTGCGGACGCCGGCATGCTCCAGCACGTGCAGCAGCGACTGGTGATCCCGGATCTTCTTCTGGTCGTAGTCGTGGCGGCCATACGGCGAGAACATGCACGGCAGCGACACTTCGGTGCTGCTGCCGCAGGCGGTCACCGCGGGGAAATTGATCACTTCCATGCGCGACAGTTCCGGCGTGGTCTGGCGGGCGTAGCCGTCCAGGCCCCAGTTCTGCGCGCGCGCGGTCTCGCCCACCACCAGCACCAGCAGGCGCGGTCGCCGTCCCGTGGCCTGCGGCAACTGGCGGGCGTCCTGGCCGATCGGCGTCTTGGCCGGACGGCTGCCGGGCGGCGAGGCGGTCACCACCCGCGCCAGCGAGACCAGGTAGTTGGCGGGGGTCACCAGGTAGCGCACTTCGCGACGATTGCGGATCAGCGAGGACAGATCCTGGAACGACAGCATCGCCGCGCCGGCGAAGGCCAGCACCAGGATGGCCAGGAAACCGGCTCGCACCGCCAGCGCGCGCCGCCATGGACGTTCGCGCAGCTGCACGCGCCAGAGCAGCGCGATCGGCAGGCCCGCGAACAGGATCGGCACCAGCAGGCGCCAGCCGAGCAGTTCGCTGGACTCCTTGCGGTCGGTATGCAGGATGTTGCGCAGCATGTCCGAATCCAGGTACACGCCGTAGCTGCCCATGTAGTAGGTGGCGATGGCGGTGACCAGGATCAGCGCGGCGAGCACGGGGCGCGCGTAGCGGCGGTGGATAAGCAGGCCCAGCAGCAGCGCGTGCACGGCGGTGATGATCACGAACAGCGCCGCGGCCAGTTTCCATTGCACCGCCGGCGCGACGATCACGTTGCGCCAGAATTCGCCGTTGCTGAACATGCTGAAGTACAGGCTCACCCCCAGCAACAACGTTTCGCTGGCGATGACCGGGCGTTGCCTGAGCCACAGCGGGGTGGCCGAGCGGGCGTTGCGGCGCAGGCCGGCTTCCAGCGGGCTGGCGCTCACCGCTCGCCCCGCGGCAGCAGGCCGGGTGCGGACAGGACCGTCTGGGAGCGGGCGGCCGGGGCCCGGCGCGGAACCAGCAGCCAGGCGTACAGCAGCAGGGCGATCGACCAGCAGACCGCCAGCGTCCACAGGTCATGCGAGAGGAAATGGGCGCCGCGCAGCTGCTGGGCGAATCCGAACAGCAGGCCGACCGCCAGGCCGGTGCCCAGTCCCAGCCAGCGCAGGCGCGGCCGGGTGGCCAGGAAGAAGAAGTACAGCGCGACCCAGGCATAGCCGGCGCTGGCGTGCCCGGCGGGGAAGCAGGATGCGCGCGGCAGCAGTGCCGGGCGCGCGGTGAACAGATCGATGAACGGCCGGCTGCCGCCATAGCGCGCCATGTCCCACGGACAGTCCATGTCCGTCCACAGCTTCAGCGTGCCGACCGCCGCGGTGGACAGCGCGGTGGCCAGCAGCAGGAAGAACAGCGGGCGCCGCCACGCCTTCAGGCGCGGAAACGAGCCGCTGGCGATCAGCAGCAGCGCCACGCAATACCAACCCAGCGTACTCAGGCGCTTGCCCATCACGTGGACCAGGTGCTGGGTGATGAAACCCTGCTGCAGCGACCAGCGGTGGCCTTCCCACGCGTACAGCCGGTCGGCCAGCCAGAGATCGCCGCGCAGCGGAATCAGCAGCACGGTGGCGAACACGAACGCCAGCAGCGGCCAGCCGGCGTGGCGGGCGAGGAAATCCCGATCGAAGGCAAGCGGGGAACGGGCGGCGTGAAGCGACGACGGTAGCTGTGGTGCGGCGTAGGACATCGGATGCGGTCATTCCCGGCCCCTGTGCCGGTATGCCGCGCATGCTGGTGTCGCCGCTGTCGGAGAGCCGTCGGAACCAGGTTCGCTGCGGGTTAACCCGGATGCCCGCCGAAGGCATCCTTCAGCCGCCGTTGCATTTCCCGGTCACGCGCAGGGGGCCCGCGCACATGGGAGAATCACCCGCGTTCCGACCGGATTCCGACACCGGAAGGCTCAGCGTGGCGGCCCGCCGGCAGCCCGCACCGGCAACAAGAGGACGGAAACCCGCATGCGGCTGCTCGTGATCGAAGACAACCGGAGCCTGGTGGCGAACCTGTTCGATTACTTCGAAGCGCGTGGCCATGACCTGGATGCCGCGCCGGACGGCGTGACCGGCCTGCACCTGGCCACCACGCAGGGCTACGACGCGATCATCCTGGACTGGATGCTGCCGCGCATGGATGGCCGCGAAGTGCTGCGCCGCCTGCGCGAAACCCACGGCAGCGACGTACCGGTGATCATGCTCACCGCCCGCGACGAGCTGCCCGACAAGATTGCCGGCTTCCGCGCCGGCGCCGACGATTACCTGACCAAACCCTTCGAGTTGCCGGAACTGGAAGTGCGGTTGGAGGCGGTGCTGGCGCGTGCCGGCGGGCGCGGACGCAGCCGCCTGCTGCAGGTGGCGGATCTGAAATTGGACCTCTCGACGCTGGAAGCCAGCCGGGCCGGCCAGCCGCTGCATCTCTACCCGGCCTGCCGCAAGCTGCTGGAGGTGCTGATGCAGGCCAGCCCCGGCGCGGTGACCCGGGATCGCCTGGAGTACGCGCTGTGGGGCGACAGCCCACCCGATGGCGACATGCTGCGCTCGCACGTCTACGAACTGCGCCGCAGCGTCGACGGCCCATTTCCGGTCAAGTTGATCCAGACCCTGCCCCGGGTGGGCTATCGCCTGGCGGTACCTGAGGAACATCACGATGGCCACTAGGAATGGTCTGCGCCGGCGCATCCTCACCTGGCTGCTGGTCTATGTCTCGCTGCTCTCGGTGGCGATCTTCGTCGGCGGCCTGATCGTCAACGAGGAAGCAGAACGCATGGTCTGGGAATCCCTGCTGCGCGCCGAACTCCATCACTACCAGGATCGCCTGGCGGCGGATCCCGCCTATCGCTGGACCGACACCGACGACATGACCCTGTACCGCTGGGACGACGCGCCGCCGCCGCCCAAGGTGCTGCGCGTGCTACCGCCGGGCCTGCACGATGACCTGTGGGTGGAAGGCAAGTTGCGGGTGGTGATGGTGCAGGACCTGCCGGGGGGACGCGTCGCGCTAGCGCTGGACATCACCGAGTTCGAGGGGCTGGAGGAGACCATCAGCAGCGGCATCGTGGTCGGCATGTTCGCCGCGGTGATCCTGCTGGGCCTGCTGTTGGCCTGGGGCCTGGGTCGCGCGATCCGTCCGCTCAGCGTGATGGCGGGCGACATCGGCCGGCTGCAGCCCGAGCGCGGGCGACAGCGCATCGAGGTGGAGCCCAGGGCCAGCGACGAGTTGCGGGTAATCGCCGACGCCTTCAACGACTACCTCAACCGCAGCGAGCGCTTCGTCGAGCGTGAACGCGCCTTCATCAACAGCGCCAGCCACGAACTGCGCACGCCGATCGCGGTGATCGGCGGCGCCGCGCGGCTGGCGCATGACCAGGGCGGCATGCCCGCGGCCGCCCGCGAGCAGATGCAGCGCATCCTGCGCAGCGTCCGCCAGATCGAACAGCTGATCTCGCTGCTGCTGATCCTGGCCAAGGATCCCGAGCGGCTGGCGGCGGTCAGCGATACCGTTTCGCTGGACGAACTGCTGCCGGAAATCGTCGAGGATCACCGCCATCTCACCCACGGCAAGGATCTGGCGCTGCACACCGGGACACTGCCCGCCGTCCGGATAACCGCGCCGCTGGCGATCGTGCAGGCCGCGATCGGCAATCTGCTGCGCAACGCGATCGAGAACAGCGACCGTGGCGTGATCGACATCCGGCTGGACTCCGACGCCACCGTGACCATTGCCGATCCCGGGCATGGCATGGGCCCGGAAGAGATCAGCCGCATCTACGCGCAACTGGCGCGCGGCGAGGGACGCGACGGCGGCGGCATCGGCCTGGATCTGATCGCGCGCCTGTGCGAGCACCTGGGCTGGCGCCTGGACATCGATTCGGCGCCCGAACGCGGCACGCTCGCGCGCTTGCATTTCCACCCGTAGGCTGGCGCGGCGCATTCGTCGCCGCGCGTGGCGTTGTCGCGATTCACTCCGATTCCGGGCACGGGCGACTTCGGACCGGGGCTTTCTCCATCAGGAGAAAGTGAGCGGATTCTCGCGACTTATGTTGTCATCCGCATAACTTTGAAGGCGAGCGCCTTCTTCTGCGCTGCCTGACTGGTTAGCATCGGCCGCCACAGACGCGTCGACTCCGATGCATCGACGGGCCCGCATGACGGGCCACACCATTCCCCATGCATGCAGGAGGACGCCGATGCGATCGGTCCACGTCCATGAGGTTCGTCCGCGCCGGATGCCGGCCGCGGGATTCAGCCTGATCGAGTTGATGATCGTGGTCGGGGTGATTGCCATCCTGGCCGCCATCGCCTATCCCAACTACCAACGCCACATCGTCAAGACACGGCGCACCGCCGCAGCCGCCTGCCTGCATGAGCGCGCCCAGCAGCTGGAGCGCTTCCATACCCTGCACCTGTCCTACCTGGACACGTCCGGCAAGCCGCCGGATCTGGTCCAGTGCGACGCCGACGTGGCCCAGCACTATCGGTTGAGCCTGTCCGGCGTCGAGGCGCGCAAGTTCAGCCTCCAGGCGACGCCGCAAGGCGCGCAGGCGGCGGCGGATACCCGTTGCGGCACGCTCGCGATCAACCAGTTGGGTATCCGGAGCGTGAGCGGAACCGCCACGGACACGCCGGAGGAATGCTGGTGACGCCACGCCGGCGATCAGGCCTCCAGCCGCTGGCGCGCATCGTGGTGCGCGGCCAGGAACGCGCGCAGTGAGGCCGGCTTGACCGGTTTGGTCAGCAGCCGATAGCCGCGCTCGCGCGCGCGCTGTTTCAACTCGTCGCGGCCATCGGCGGTCAGCAGCGCGCCGGCCACCGGTCCCGGGCTGGCGGCACGCAGCGCGTCCAGCGTGTCCAGCCCGTCCAGGCGATCGTGCAGGTGGTAGTCGACCAGGATCACGGTGGGCGCCGCGCCGATCCGCTCCAGCGCTTCGTCGACGGTGGTGGCCGTGATCACCTCCACCTGCCAGCGCCCAAGCAGCGCGCGCATGCCATCCAGGATCTCGCGATCGTTGTCCACGCACAGCACCCGCAGCCCGGCCAGCGAATCCGCCGCGAGCGCGCGGCGCGGCGGAGTGGCCGGTGCGTGCATGCGGGTCGCGCGCGGAACCACGATCGAGAACATGCTGCCGCGATCCACCCGGCTGCGCGCGTCCAGGTGATGGCCGAGCAGGCGCGAGATGCGCTGGCAGATCGACAGGCCCAGGCCGAGCCCGCGTTCGCCCCAGTCGAACGGCTGCTGGTAGCGATGGAATTCGTCGTAGATCTGGCGCATGTGGTTTTCCGGAATGCCCGGGCCGGTGTCCCACACCTGCAGCGATACCTTGCCGTCCAGCACCCGCATGCCCAGCACGATCCGGCCCTGGCGGGTGTAGCGCAGGGCATTGGCCAGGAAGTTCTGCAGCACCCGCCGCAACAGTCGGCGGTCGGTGCGCACCGGCAGCGCGCGCGCGTGTACCCGCAGATCCAGGCCGCGTCCGGCGGCGACCGGCGCGTACTGCGCGGCCAGCTCGCGCAGCAGTTCGCCGGCATCGAAGTCGCCGATCTCCACCCGCAGGCTACCGGCATCCAGCCGCGACACGTCGAGCAGGCCGTCCAGCAATTCCTCGGCAGCGCGCAACGAGGCGTCCACGCGTTCGGCCAGGTGCCGCTGTTCGCCATCCTGCTCGCCATCGCGCAGGGCGGAGGCGAACAGGCGGGCCGCGTTCAGCGGTTGCAGCACGTCATGGCTGATGGCGGCGAGGAAACGGGTCTTGGACTGCTGGGCGGCCTCGGCGGCGCGGCTGCGCTCGGTGACGCGCTGCTCCAGGTTCTCGTTGGCCTCGCGCAGCGCCTGCTCGGCGCGCTTGAAGTCGGTGATGTCGTTGTAGCTGGTGACATAGCCGCCACCCGGCAGGGCCTGCCCGCGCATCTCGATCACCTGGCCGTCGCTGCGCACGCGCTCGAACACGTGCGGCGAGCCGGCACGCATGTAAGCGATGCGCTTTCCGATCTGCGCATCGATGTCGCCTTCACCCAGTTCACCGCGCTCGGCGTTGTAGCGGATCAGGTCGGCGACGGGACGGCCGACGTAGAGCATGCCGTCCGGATAGCCGAACATCTGCTGGTAGCGTCGGTTCCAGGCGACCAGCCGCATCTCCGGGTCGACCACGCTGACCCCGGCGGCGATGTTTTCCAGGGTGGTGGACAGGATCTCGCGATTGAAGCGCAGTTCTTGGCCGGCCTCGTCCAGCACCGCGACCACTTCGCCCAGTTCCATGCCCGAGCCGCGCAGTACGCTGGTCAGGACGATGCGTGCCGACGCCGCGCCGATGGCGGCGGCCAGCAGGCGCTCGGTGAACTGCACCCAGGCGCGATCGGCCGAGGCGTGCGGCTGCATTTCGCGGCCCAGCGCCTGCGCCTGCTCCAGGAACGCGCGGCGCGCATGGCGCTCGCCGACCACGCGCTCGGCCAGGGTCTGCAGATCGCCCACCCGCACGCTGCCGGGCCACTCGCCTGCGACCAGCGCGGGGCGCTGCGCGTATGGATCCAGGAACGGCGCCGCGCGCAGGCGATCGTCCACGCCGGGGCGCCAGCGCGCGGAGATCACCATCATCGCGCCGGTGTTCACCAGCAATGACCAGAACGTACCGTGGGTGAGTGGATCCCAGCCGCTGAGGCCGAACAGCTGGTGCGGGCGCAGCCAGGCGATGCCGAATGGCCCGGTCGCGATCCAGTTCGCGTCGAACCAGCCGGCCTGGGTCATGGTCGGCAGCAGCAGGGTGTAGATCCAGGTGCCGAAGCCCAGCAGCATGCCCACTTCCACGCCGCGCCGGCTGGCGCCACGCCAGTACAGGCCACCGATCAGGCCGGGCGCGAACTGGGCGACCGCGGCGAATGCCATCAGGCCGTAGGACGCCAGCGTGCTGTCGTTGCTGCTGCTGCGATAGTAGGTATACGCGGTGAGCGCGAGCAGCAGGATCGCGAACCGGCGGATCCACAGCACCCGCGAGGCGACGTCGGCTTCGGCGTGGTGCTCGGCCCAGCCGCGTCGCAGCAGCACCGGCATCACCAGATCGTTGCTGACCATGGTGGCCAGGGCGATGCTGGCGACGATGACCATGCCGGTGGCGGCGGAGAAGCCGCCGACGTAGGCGACCAGGGCGAGCGCCTTGCTGCCGTCGGCCAGCGGCAGGGCGAGGATGAAGCTGTCGTCGGCCACGCCGCTGCCGATGCCGAAGGAGGCGACGCCGGCCGCCGCGATCGGCACCACCATCACCGAGATCAGGACCAGGTAGGCGCCGAACAGCCAGCGCGCGCGGCGGATGTCGCCGACGTCGCTGCATTCGACCACTGCGACATGGAACTGGCGCGGCAGGCAGACGATGGCCAGGAATCCCAGCAGGGTCTGGGCGACGAAACCGATCGGCGGCGAGTTCTCGAACAGCGTGCGCGCCGACTCGGTGACCGGAATCGAGCGGCCCTGCAGCCACAGGTAGGCGAACAGGCCGACCGCGATCATCGCCACCAGCTTGACCATCGACTCCAGCGCGATCGCCAGCATCATGCCGTGGTGGTGCTCGGTGGCGTCCACCTGGCGGGTGCCGAACAGCGCGGCGAACAGCGCCATCAGCAGGGCCACGTAAAGAGCGGGATCCGAGAAGAAGCCGTGCGCGCCGCCGGCCTGGCCGGTCAGCACGCCCAGGCTCATCGCCACCGCCTTGTACTGCAGGGCCAGGTAGGGGACGACGCCGATCAGGGCGATCACCGTCACCAGTGCGGCCAGCCGGCGCGAGCGGCCGTAGCGCGAGGAAATGAAGTCGGCGATGGAAACCGTGTTTTCGCTGCGCGCGATCAGCGCCAGCCGCTCGATGATGCGCCAGCCGAACAGCAGCAACAGCAACGGGCCCAGGTAGATCGGCAGGTAACCGATGCCGTTGCGTACCGCGCTGCCGACCGCGCCGTAGAAAGTCCAGGACGAGCAGTAGACGGCGAGCGCCAGGCTGTAGACCACCGGCCGCAGCCAGGGGCGATCCGGATACATCGGACGGCGATCACCCCACCACGCCACCCCGAACAGCAGCGCGGCGTAGCTGATGGACACCAGCAGCAGGATCCAGCTCGAAACCAACGCCGCCCTCCCGGCGTCCGACACGGGAGCAGCGTAGCAGCGGAGCCGGTCGTGCTCTACATCGCCGCGCGGAACCGCGCGGGAATGCCGACCACCGGCAGGCGCCGCCCGTCAGCGGCCGAGCAACTGGCGGGCCACGGCCTCGGCCTGGCCACGCAGCTCGGGAATGGCGGTGGTCTCCCACAGGCTGCCGATCCGCAGGCTGCCCAGCACCCACAGATCCGCCTGGGCGTGGCCGTCGGCATTCAGTACCCGGCCGGCATCGTCGGTGGCGATGCCGATGCCGTGGGGACCGGTCCGTGCGTGACCCTCGCCGAGCAGTTCGGTCAACAGCGGATTGCGCATGGTCGGCACCCGCATCTCCACCCCGGTCGCGTTCACCACGCGGTCCACTTCCAGTTCCAGGCCGGGTTGGCCCCGCACGTTCGCGCCGACCTGCACGCAGCGCCCCACCTGCATCACGGTGTCCAGGCGGCCGCGATGCAGCCGCAGCTGCCCGCGATCGATCAATGCCTGCAACTGCTGGTGCACGGACACCGCGACCCGGTGCCGGTGCACGTCCCACAGGCGCACGACGTGGCGCAGGAAACGTCGCTGGTCGGCTTCCGACAGGGAACGCCACAGCGCCTGTCCGTGCGGACGCAGGCGTTCCATCACCGCCTGCCAGGGCAGGCCGGCGGCGGCCGCCTCGCGCACGCGCTGGCGGACGAAGCGCAGGCGCGCACGCAGATCCAGCGGCAACAGCTGGGCGGGCTCGAAATCGGCGACCGCGTGGGCGGCATGCGGCTGCGGCAGCCAGCCGTGCCGTGACAGCACGTGGATGGTGCCACGGTGTTCGGTGGCGACGAAGCTCAGCACCGCGTCGACCATGCTCAGGCCGGAGCCGACGATGCACAGGCGCGCGTCGCCGGGCACCGCGCGCACCGCGTCGAAATCCCAGGCCGACAGGCTGGCCTCGGCGGACAGGCCGTTGGCGCCGCGTGCCGGCAGCGGGCGTGGCCGGTTGCCGACCGCCAGCACCACCGCGGCGCTGTCGGCTTCCACGCCATCGGCCAGGCGCAACCGCCAGCCCTGCGATTGACGGTTCATCGCCATCACCGGCTGCGCGACCCGCACCAGCGTGGCGACGCTGGCGTCGCGCGCGCGGGCCAGGCGATCACGCAGGTATTCGCCGTAGCGATGGCGCTCGACGAAAGCCGGCGCCAGCGCCGCGCGTTCCCGCGGATCGCGGGACAGGAAGTCGAGGAAATCCTCGGGCCGGTCGTTGAACGCGCTCATGCGCTGCACGGGCACGTTGAGCAGATGCTCCGGATACGGCGTGGCATAGGCCACGCCCTGCGCGAGCGTGGGTTGCGGTTCGTAAAGGGCGATGCGCAGCGGCGTGGTCGCCGCATGCAGCAGGTGAATCGCGGTCAGGACGCCGCTGGCGCCTCCCCCGATGATGGCGATGTCATGGGCGAGGCCCGCGGGTACGCTGGTCATGCCGGCATTGTAGTGGATCGATCCGTGCAGCCTCATGCTGGCTTGGCATCAGTGGCGCATGAACGTGCAACGCAAACTTCACAAACGCGCGAAAACCTTTGTCCTTCAAACCCTTCAGCATTTGATTTTCGTTACATCAGCGAATCGGCCAGTCGCGCGATGCCGTCGCGGCTGCGCCGCCATGCGGGGCGACGCGCCCAATCCTCGGCCCGCACGCCATGCGCATCGCGCAAGTAGGCCGCTTCGATCCCGCGCAATCGGGCGACGACATCAGCGTCGTAGCACAGCAAACCGATTTCCGCGTTGAGCGCGAACGAACGGATGTCCAGGTTGATCGAACCGACCAGCGCGACGTCGTCATCCACGCTCATGTGCTTGGCGTGCAGGAAATGCGGCTCGTACAGGGCGATGCGCACGCCGCAGGCCAGCAGTTCGGCGTAATACGATTCCTGCGCCCAGGCGGTCAGGCGCTGGTTGTTGCGCGCGGACAGGATCAATTGCACGTCCACGCCGGACAGCGCGGCGATGCGCAGGGCGCTGAGCGTGGCGTCGTCGGGCACGAAGTAGGGCGTGGCCAGCACGATGCGCCGCTTGGCCAGGTGGATCAGCGCGTTCACCGCGTCGCGCGCGTTCTCGAAGGGATAGGCCGGTCCACTGGGCAGCAGTTGCGTCGGCATCGCGTCCGCGCCGGCGTCCTGGACCGGATCCACGTGCAGGCGTTCGCCGGTCTCCAGGTACCAGTCGCTGGCGAACACCGCGTCGAGCTGGGCGACGACGGGACCCTGTACCCGGGCGACCAGTTCGCGGTTGGGGTAGCCCGGGATGAAGGCGGCATCGGCGAGATTCTGCGAGCCGATGAAGCCGATGGAACCATCGATGACCGCGATCTTGCGATGGTTGCGCAGGTCCATGCGGCCGCTGCGGCGCCAGCGCAATCCGCCGGGCAGCAACTGGTGGACCTGCACGCCGGCGTCGCGCAGGCGTCGCGCATAGCGGCGCCAGCCGCGCTTGGCGCCGACCGCGTCGAGCAGCAACCTGCACTCCAGGCCACGCCCGGCCGCGCGTTCCAGCGCCGCGGTGATCGCATCGCCGACCGCGTCGTCGAACATCAGGTAGTAGAGCAGGTGGACGTTCCTGCGCGCACCGTCGATCGCGGCTATCAGTGCCTGCAGGGAGCCGTCGTAGTCGTCGAGCAGTTCGACCGCGTTGCCGCGGACGGGCATGAACGCGCCCTGCCGCTCGACCAGCGGCGCCATTTCCGCGGCGATGCCGGTGCCGCCGTGCCAGCGCAGCGTGGCCAGCGGAACCTGTTCCTCCCGGATCACCTGCGAGGCGCGCGCCTGCCGCTGGATGCGTTCGCGCGAGAGCCAGGGATGTCCCAGCAGCAGGTAGGCCGGCAGGCCCAGCAGCGGCACGAAGCCGACCAGCAGCATCCAGCTGCGCGCCGCGGCCGGCGAGGTGCGGCTGGGAATCCACAGCAGCGCGGCCAGCCGGATCACCCAGTCGAGGATCAGCAGTACGGTTCCCAGGGACCAGTCCATGCGGCGCCTGTCATAGGAGCGATGGCTGATTCTGGCCGCAGTCCGCGCAAACCGGAAGGTCGGGATTTGTTGGGTGGTTTTTTTTTCGAGGGCCTGACGCGGTGAGGCTGCGCGATGAGCCATCGCTTCTCAACAGTCGTCTGGCGGGTCAAGCTCCCGTCGCCCGCTCCCTTTCCAGCCATGAGGCTGTCGAGAAACGTTGCAAAGGAGCCAACCGTCGCTGCCAGGTTCCAGCGCCGGAAAACTGCCGTTCCTCCCCCTTCGAAGAAGGGGGACCGAGGGGGATTTGTTCTTTCTTGCGGGCAAACAAAAAGCCCGCCTTGCGGCGGGCTTCGGTGGATGCGGATGCGCTCGCCGGAGCGGGCGCATCACGGCATCACTTGATCTTGCCTTCCTTGTAGATCACGTGCTTGCGCACGACCGGGTCGTACTTCTTCATTTCCATCTTGCCCGGGGTGTTCTTCTTGTTCTTGTCCGTCGTGTAGAAGTGGCCGGTGTTGGCCGAGGAGATCAGACGGATCTTGTCACGCTTGGATGCCATGGTCGTTTACTCCTCAGATCTTCTCGCCGCGGGCACGCAGCTCGGCCAGAACGGAGTCGATGCCGTTCTTGTCGATGGTGCGCAGGGCATGCGCGGAAACTTTCAGCTTGATCCAGCGGTTTTCGCTGGCGACCCAGAAGCGGCGCTCGTGCAGGTTGGGCAGGAAGCGACGACGGGTCTTGTTGTTGGCGTGCGAGACGTTGTTACCGGTCTGCACACGCTTGCCGGTGACTTGGCATACGCGGGACATACGCACCTCGAAAAAGTTTGATGCTTCCCTTGGCCAGGGAGGCGGCGGCCCCACCGCATAGGACGCGGTGCGCAGATTGGGCAAAAAATCTGCTGTCGGCGGCGAGTCCAAGTTGCGCTTCCGGACTCACCCGGTCGGGGACCGGACACAGCGAGCCGCGCATTATGGCGGGCTTTCCCTTTGCCTGCAAGCACTTAGCCCCCAAACGGGCCCGGAGGCGGCGCCCGCCGCCCCCGGAACCGGCCGGTTCAGGCCGCCGGCAGGGCCTCCGGGGACCCGGCCGGGGCCTTGCGGCCGTGCAACCAGCGGTACAGCACCGGCAGCACCAGCAGGGTCAGCAGGGTCGAGGAGACGATGCCGCCGATGACCACGGTCGCCAGCGGGCGCTGGACCTCGGAGCCGGCGCCGACGTTGAAGGCCATGGGCAGGAAGCCCAGCGAGGCCACCAGGGCGGTCATCAGCACCGGCCGCAGCCGGCCCAGGGCGCCGTCCGCCACGGCCTCGTCGAGCGGATCTCCCTGTTCCCGCAGGCGGCGGATGAAGGCGATCATCACCAATCCGTTCAGGACCGCCACGCCGGACAGGGCGATGAAGCCGACCCCGGCCGAGATGGATAGCGGAATCCCGCGCAGGGCCAGGGCGACCACGCCGCCGGTCAGCGCCAGCGGCACCCCGCTGAACACGATGGCGGCGTCGCGGACCGAGCCGAACGCCCAGAACAGCAGGGCGAAGATCAGGGCCAGGGTCACCGGCACCACCACCGCCAGCCGCTGGGTGGCCGAAATCAGCTGCTCGAACGTGCCGCCATAATCGATCCAGTACCCGGCCGGCACCTTCACCTCGCTGCCGACCCGTTGCTGCAGCTCGGAGACGAAACCGCCCAGGTCGCGGCCACGGACATTCGCCGTCACCACTACCCGGCGCTTGCCGTTCTCGCGGTTGATCTGGTTCGGTCCCAGGGTGCTGTCGATCTTGGCCACCTCGCGCAGCGGCACCGTCCTGGGCGCGTCGGCGAACCCGCCCATTTCGCGGCTGGATTCGTCGGCGTTGGCGTCGCCGGGCAGTGGAATCGGCAGGTCCTGCAACGCGGCCGGATCCTGGCGCAGGCGTTCCGGCAGGCGGATGACGATGTCGAATCGGCGATCGCCCTCGAACAACTGGCCGGCCACCTCGCCACCGACCGCGGTCGCCACCGTTTCCTGCACCACGCCGGGGTTGAGGCCATAACGGGCCAGCGCGCGTCGATCCGGGGTGATGGTCAACAGCGGCAGGCCGGTGGTCTGTTCCAGCTTGACGTCCGCCGCGCCCGGCACGGCCCGCGCCACCGCCTCGATGCTCCGGCCGATCTCCACCAGCCGGTCCAGATCGTCGCCGTAGAGCTTGATCGCCACGTCCGCGCGGACGCCGGAGATCAGCTCGTTCATGCGCATCTGGATCGGCTGGGTGAACTCGTAGTTGTTGCCGGGCAGCTGCTTCACCGCGGCCTCGATCTCGGCGACCAGCTGCGCCTTGGGCTTGCGCGGATCCGGCCACTGATCGCGCGGCTTGAGCATCAGGAAGGTGTCGGCCACCGACGGCGGCATCGGATCGGTGGCCACTTCGGCGGTGCCCAGCTTGCCGAACACGCGTTCGACTTCCGGGAACCGCTTGATGCGCGCTTCCAGGGTCGCCTGCATCTTCAGCGCCTGCTCCAGGCTGGTGCCGGGAATGCGCATGGCGTGCAGGGCGATGTCGCCTTCGTCCAGGCTGGGGATGAATTCGGACCCCAGCCGGGTCGCCAGCAATCCGCACACGACCAGCAGGGCGACCGCGCCCCCGAGTACCCAGCCGCGCCGGCGCAGCGCCCAGTCCAGGGCCGGCGCATAGGCGCGGCGCGCCCACTGCATCAACCGGGTGTCCTTCTCCTCCACCCGGCCGCGCAGGAACAGCGCGATCGAAGCGGGCACGAAGGTCAGCGACAGCAGCATCGCGCCGGTCAGCGCCAGCACCACCGTGATCGCCATCGGATGGAACATTTTTCCTTCCACGCCGGTGAGGGCGAAGATCGGCAGGTACACGGCGGTGATGATGCCCAGGCCGAACAGGCTGGGACGGATCACCTCCGCGGTCGCCGAGGCGGTGGTGTCCAGCCGCTCCTCCTCGTTCAACACGCGGCCCAGTTGGTGCTGCAACTCGCCGAATCGGCGCAGGCAGTTCTCGATGATGATGACCGCGCCGTCGACGATCAGGCCGAAGTCGAGCGCGCCCAGGCTCATCAGGTTGCCGGAAACCCCGCCGCGGACCATGCCGGTGAGGGTGAACAGCATCGCCAGCGGAATCACCGCCGCGGTGATCAGCGCCGCGCGGAAATTGCCCAGCAGCAGGAACAGCACCACGATCACCAGCAACGCGCCCTCGACCAGGTTCTTGGCCACGGTCTGGATGGTGCGATCCACCAGCACGGTGCGGTCGTAGACCGGGTTGGCCGACACGCCCGGCGGCAGGCTGCGATTGGCCTCGGCCAGGCGCGCGGCGGCGGCCTGGGCGACGTCGCGGCTGTTGGAACCGATCAGCATGAACACCGTGCCCAGCACCACTTCGTGTCCGTCCTGGGTGGCGGCGCCGTTGCGCAGTTCCGGACCCTCGCCGACCTCGGCCACGTCGCGCACCCGGATCGGCACGCCCTCGCGCCGATCCAGCACGATGTCGCGGATGCCATCCAGATCCGCGACCTGGCCCGGCGCGCGCACCAGGTACTGCTGGCCATTGCGCTCGATGTAGCCGGCGCCGACGTTCTGGTTGTTGGCGGCGACCGCGTCGACCACGTCGCGCAGGGTGAACCCCAGTGCGACCAGTCGCGCCGGATCCGGGGTGATGTGGATCTGCCGCGCATAGCCACCGATGGTGTTGACTTCGGTGACGCCGCGGGTATTTCGCAGCTGCGGCTTGATCACCCAGTCCTGCAGGGTGCGCAGGTCGGTGGCGGTCCATTTGCCGCCGTCCGGCTTGCGCGCGTCCGGCCTGGCGTCGACCGTGTACATGAAGATCTCGCCCATGCCGGTGGTGACCGGCCCCAGTTCCGGCTCCAGTCCGGGCGGCAGTTGCGACTTGACCTGCTGCAACCGTTCGGCGACCTGCTGGCGGGCGAAGTACAGATCGACGCCGTCGTCGAACACCACCGTCACCTGCGACAGGCCGTAGCGCGAGATGGAGCGGGTGTGGTCCATCCCCGCCAGGCCGGACAGCGCGGTCTCGATCGGGAAGGTGACGCGCTGTTCCGATTCCAGCGGCGAGTAGCCGGAGGCTTCGGTGTTGATCTGCACCTGCACGTTGGTGATGTCGGGGGTGGCGTCGATCGGCAGCTGGCGGAAGCTCCACGCACCCACGCCGATCAGCGCGAGGGTGAGCGCCAGCATCAGCCATCGGTGCGCGATGGCGAAGCGGATGATTTTCTCGAGCATGGCCGGGTCCTCAGTGTTCGTGGGAAGCGCCGGACTTCTCGATGTCCGCCTTCACCACGTAGCTCTGTTCGACCACGACCTGATCACCGG
This sequence comes from Pseudoxanthomonas sp. 68-E7, assembly GCF_057773145.1. Lineage (NCBI taxonomy): Bacteria > Pseudomonadati > Pseudomonadota > Gammaproteobacteria > Lysobacterales > Lysobacteraceae > Pseudoxanthomonas > Pseudoxanthomonas sp. 68-E7. The sequence goes on from NZ_JBYMTI010000003.1 coordinate 484,356, forward strand.
CCTTCAGCCCGGACAGGATCTCGACTCGCTGGGCATCGCGCTTGCCGAGCTTGACCGGGCGCACCTCGTAAGTGTCGCCGACCCGCACGAACACCGCATCGTTCTCGCGGAACGTCTGCAAGGCCGCCACCGGCACCACCAGCGCGGCGGGCTGCCGATCCACGGTGATGCGCGCGGTGATCGCCGAACCCGGCCGCCATTGGCCATCGGCATTGGCGATGGTCGCGCGCGCGACCGTGCTCTGGCTGGCGGTGGCGGTGCCGGGCAGCACCCGTTCCAGCGTGGTCTCGGCTTGCGCGCCGTCGCTGATGCGGGTGAGGGTGACCGGTGCGCCGGCGCGGATGTGCTGCGCGTCGAAGCCGAACACGTGCAGATCCACCCACAGGGTGGAGAGGTCGGCCACTTCGAACAGCGGGGTGCCCTCGGCGGCCACCGAACCGACCTCGGCGTTGCGCGCCAGCACCACGCCACTGATCGGCGTGCTGATCGTGTAGGTGGTCAGGCTGAGATTGCTCTCGACGGAAGCCAGCGCCTGGCCGGCGCGGACCTGATCGCCGACATTGGCGGAAAGCCGGCGCACCGGGCCGGGGAAGCGCGCGGCGACCTTGGCCACGCGGCCTTCCACCGGCGTCAGCAGGCCCTGCACTTCGTGTTCGTCGGCGATGATGCCGGGGCCGACCGGCGCGACCCGGATGCCGGTCTGCCGGGCGATGGGCGCGGCGATTTCGGTGCGGCCCTCGTAGCTCGGATAGGCCCAGCGCAGCGCGTTGCCGTTGACCTGCGCCAGCACCTCGACGTCGAAGGAATGCGGTTCCACCACTTCGGCCGTGCCGAGCAGGCTGCCGTCGGCCTGCGGCTGCAGGCGATGGCTTTCGCCGCCGCCGCCGAGGCGCTTGAGCCGCACCTCGACGCCGCCGGCGCTTGCCGGCAAGGGTTTGCCGTCGCGATACAGCCACGCCTGGAACTTCGGTGGCGTGCCGTCCTCGGCGATCGCCAGTTCCACCGTCACGCCGTCCTTTTCCAGCAGGCGGCCGCCATGCTGGCCGGTGCGTGCTTCGGTTTCCTCGCCGGCATGCTCGCCGGCCTCGTGATCGTGGGCTTCTTCGTTCTTGCCGCCGCAGGCGGCCAGGGCGAGGGTCAGCAACAACGGCGGCAACCACCGCGTGGTGTGATGGCGAAACGTCATGGCGTGGTTCCTTGTGCGGGGGCGGCGGCCACGAAGGCGCGGCCGGTCAGGCGCTGGATTTCGATCAGCGCGCGCTGGGCGTCGAGGGCGACTTCCAGTTGCTGGCGCCGGGACGCGATGCGTTCGGTCTGCAACTGCGCCCATTCCAGGTAACTGATGGCGCCGGCGCGATAGGCGCGCTCGGCCGCGCGTTCGGCCTTGGCCAGCTTCGGCAGCACGGCGTCCTGCAGGCGCTGCACTTCGAACTGCGCGGTGCGGTAGCGGCCATGCGCGTCGGCCAGGGTGGAGTACAGCGCCAGCCCTTCGGCCTCGCGCTCCACTTCCACCAGCGCCAGTTCCGCCTCGGCCGCGCGGATGCCGGGCGCGGCGCGGCGCGCACCGCCCAGCGGAATCGCGACGCTGGCCATCAGGCCGGTATCGCCGTTTTCCTGCAGGCGGCGAACGCCGAACTGCCAATCGACATTCGCGCTGCGCTCGCTGCGCGCCAGTTGCACGCGTGCTTCGCGGATGCGGCGCTCGTCGGCGAAGCGGGCCAGTTCCGGCGTGCTGTCCAGCAACGCGGCCAACTCGCCGAAGTCGGCCACCGCCGGCAGCGCCAGCGGATTGCCGGCCACGGTTTCGAAGCCCGGATCGCGCTCGCCCCACAGCGCGGCCAGATGCTGCCGCGCGGACGCCAGCAGGCGATCGGCGCGATCGCGCTCCAGTTCCGCGCGGGTCAACGCGGCCTGGGCGGTCAGCAGCACCGATTCCGGCGAGGCGCCGGCGGCCAGTCGCTGGCGCGCGGCGGCGACGGTGCGGGTGCGCTGCTCGATGTCGTCCAGCGCCACCGCGCGCTGGCGCTGGGCCGCGGTGATGGCCAGGTAACGACGCGCCACCTCGGCCAGCAGATCCAGCCGGCGGGTTTCGCGCTGGACCGCCAGTGCATCGATGCGGCTCTGCGCCAGCGCGCGGCGGGCATCCCACTTGCCGCCGCGTTCCAGCACGCCGGCCAGGGTCAGGCTGATCTCGGCGCCGCCGAAACCGCTGATGTCGCCGGTGCCGAGCGCGTTTTCGACCGATGCGCCGGCGGTGAGGCCCGGTCGCAGCGCGGCGATCTCGACCTCGGCCGCGAGCACGCGTTGCTGGCCGTCGACGAGGCGCAGGTCGGGATGGGTCCGGGCGACGCGCGTGAACGCATCGTCCAGGGAAAGGACAACAGGCGACTGTGCCCGCACGGGTAAGGCGGACACGGCCGCGAAGGCGGCCACTGCCGCCAGACGCAACCACATGGAAATTCTCCGAAAGGATCGAGGACGAACGAAACCCGGCCGACGCCGGGCAAGGCCTCAGATCGCGATCGGTGGACGCAGCAGCTTGTCGCTGCGATGGGTGGGCGCGGGGACGCCGTGCAGGAACGACATCGTGTCCGGTGGTGCGATTGGCTGCCAGGCCGCGGTAGCCGCGGGCATCGCCGGGGCATGGCCGCAACAGTGCATGGCATGCATCAGGGCATGCAGCAGGCCGGTGCCCTTGCCCGACCCATCGTCATCACCCCCGTCTTCATCGGCATGCGCCGGTGCCTGCGCATGCGAATGCAGGCCGCCGCCGTGGCCGAGTTCGTGGATGCCGCCGACCGAGGCCATCACCGGTTGCGCGACCACGCCCAGCAGCAGCACGCACAGCGCCAGCAGGCGCATCAGGGTGGGGCGGCGGAGGCGACGGAGCAGAGGCATGGGTCGCACAGGCTAGCGGCCCGGCGGGGCGTTACACAATCGCAGGCAGGTGAATGGGGCGGGTTTGGCGCGGAAGAGTGAATCCCCTCGGTCCCCCTTCTGCGAAGGGGGAGAAAAGCGACGCGCCCGCTAACGTCGGGTCCGGCGACGCTTCGCCCGCCTCAGTGGCTGGCCTTGTCGCGGTGCCAGCCGCGGTGCCTGATGTCCAGGTACAGGCTGTACAGGGCGGTGAAGGCCGGGAACAGGTTCTGCAGCACGCCGACCGAGTCCTGCTTGGCCGAGAACAGGAAGTAGCTGAGCGTCATCAGGCTGCCCAGCACGCTCATGTACCAGAACAGCCGAGGGATGACCGGCTTGCCCGCGCGCTTGGAGGCGATGAACTGGACCAGCCAGCGGCCACCGAACATCAGCGCGCCGGTGTAGCCGATCAGCTTCCAGCCGGTGACGTGCAGGCCGGTCCAGTACAGCGCCTCGATCGGCTGGTTGAGCCAATGCACTTCCACTTCAGAGCTCCCGTACCGCCGTGCGCTTGGCGCGCTTGATCAGCCAGGCGACGCCGCGCAGATCGGTGATGCCGACCAGCGCGCGATTGAGGTTGTTGTACTTGGACACGCCGGTGGTGCGATGGCGGTGGTTGACCGGCACGCTGATCGTCTTCCAGCCGGCGCGCTGCATCAGCGCGGGCAGGTAGCGGTGCATGTGGTCGAAATAAGGCAGGTCGAGGAAGGCGTCGCGCTCGAACAGCTTGATGCCGCAGCCGGTGTCCGGGGTCTCGTCGCGCAGCATGCGCGAGCGGATCGCATTGGCCCATTTGCTGGCCCAGCGCTTGCTGCCGCTGTCCTGGCGGTTGACCCGCCAGCCGGCATACAGCTTGGTCTGCGCCTCGCCGCCGTCGCGCGCGGCGATCAGCTTGGGGATGTCGGCCGGATCGTTCTGGCCGTCGCCGTCGAGGGTGGCGATCCAGGCGCCGCGCGCGGCTTTCACGCCGGTGCGGATGGCGGTGCTCTGGCCGCTCTGCTGGACGTGCTGCAGGACCCGCAGTTCCGGCACCCGCGCCTTCAGGCCCTGCAGCACGGCCAGGGTGTCGTCGCGGGAATGGTCGTCGACGTAGACGATCTCGAAATCCACCTGCCCGCGCAGGGCGGCGGTGATCTCGTCGATCAGCGGGGTGACGTTGTCGCGTTCGTTGAAGACCGGGACGACGACGGAAAGGACGGGGCTGGAGGTCATGGACGCCTATTCTGCCGCCACGGGCTGAATCCGGGGCGGGTACGGGTTGCCGGCGCGCCGCCGCTCGGGGCGCGCCCGTTGCTCAGCCGCGCGGACCGCGCAGCTTCTCCAGCACGCCGTCCAGGGTGTCGAGATCGGTGTACTGGATGATCAGCTTGCCCTTGCCGCCGCGCCCGTGGGCGATGGTGACCCGGGTGCCCAGGCTTTCGGACAGCTCGGTTTCCAGCGAGGCGATGTCCGGTTGCGGGGCGGCCTTGCCCGGCTTGGCCTTGCGGCCGACCACCGGCACCTTGCCGGCGGCGAACTGCTGGGCGCGGTGTTCGACCTCGCGCACCGACCAGCCCTGGTCGGCGGCCTCGGAGGCCAGCTTGCTGGCCAGTTCCGGGGACAGCGTCAGCAGCGCGCGGGCATGGCCCATTTCCAACCGGCGCGCTTCCAGCAGCGCGCGGATCGCCGGCGGCAGTTCCAGCAGGCGCAGCAGGTTGGACACCGCCGCGCGCGAACGGCCGACCGCTTCGGCGGCCTCGGCGTGGGTCAGCGCGAATTCGTTGATCAGGCGTTGCAGCGACTGCGCTTCTTCCAGCGGGTTGAGATCCTCGCGCTGGATGTTCTCGATCAGCGCCATCGCGATGACGGTGCGATCGTCCAGTTCGCGCACGACCACCGGCACTTCGGCCAAGCCGGCTTCCTGCGAGGCGCGCCAGCGGCGTTCGCCGGCGACGATTTCGAAGCGACCGGGCGACAGTTCGCGCACGACGATCGGCTGGATCACGCCCTGCGCCTTGATCGACTCGGCCAGTTCGTTGAGCTTGGCCGGATCCATCGCCATGCGCGGCTGGTACTTGCCCGGTTGCAGCTGGCCGACCGGCAGGGTCCGCAGCGCCTCGCCCGGCTGGGCCTCCGGCGGCGGGGTTTCGGCGGCCTTGGGACCCAGCAGGGCTTCCAGTCCACGGCCCAGGCCGCGTTTCTTCGACGCGCTCATCAGGCGTACTCCATCCTCTTTTCTTGCTTCTTGCGTTCGCTCTGGCGGCGGATGATTTCCCCGGCCAGGCCCAGGTAGGCGACGCCGCCGCGCGAGGTGCGGTCGTAGCCGACGATGCTCTGGCCATGGCTGGGCGCCTCGGCCAGGCGGACGTTGCGCGGCACGATGGTGCGGAACACGCGATCGCCGAAATGCTGGGTCAGTTCCGCCGACACGGCGTTGGCCAGGTTGTTGCGCACGTCGAACATGGTGCGCAGCACGCCCTCGATCTCCAGCGCCGGATTGAGCCGCGCCTTCAGCGCTTCGATGGTCTCCACCAGCGCGCTCAGGCCTTCCAGCGCGTAGTACTCGCACTGCATCGGCACCAGCACCGAATCGGCGGCGGTCAGTGCGTTGAGGGTGAGCAGCGACAGCGCCGGCGGGCAGTCGATGATGATGAAATCGTAGTCGCCGCGGACCGGTTCCAGCGCGGATTTCAGGCGCATCTCGCGGCCGTCGATCTCCATCAGCTGGATCTCGGCGGCGGTCAGATCGATGTTGCCGGGAAGCAGGTCGAAGCCTTCCTGGGTGGTGACGATCGCCGCGCGCGCCTCGACTTCCTGCAACAGCACGTCGCAGGTGGAATTCTCCAGCTCGCGCTTGTCCACGCCGCTGCCCATGGTGGCGTTGCCCTGGGCGTCCAGATCCACCAGCAGCACGCGCTGTGGCGCGCGTGCCAGCGCGGCGGCCAGGTTGACGGCGGTGGTGGTCTTGCCGACGCCGCCTTTCTGGTTGGCGATCGCGATGATGCGGGCCATGCGGGTGGTCGCCTCGGGACACGGGGTGGATGGGGGATTATGCGGGGTCCGGACCGGTCCTGCGAACTCACGCGACCGGGCGCGCCGCGCGGTGATGCCGCGGGACGGCGCTCATGCCGTGGCCCCGACCAACGATATCAAACGCTTATGAAGGATCGCGGCGCGTGTTCAGGACGCCGCCTTGCGCACGATCACCAGATGGCGTTCGCCGGTCAGCCCGGGGACCCGCAGCGGATGGATGGCCTCGGCCGACCAGCCGGGCGGCAGCGCGGCGATTTCCTCGTCCGGGCGCACGCCCTTCATCGCCAGCAGGCTGCCGCCGGGTTTGAGCAGGTGCCCGCCGACGCCGACGATGCCGGCCAGGGTATCCATGGCGCGCGCGGTGAGGTTGTCGTACGCGGCCGGCTCGTCCAGGCCCTCGGCGCGCGATTCCGCCACCCGGGCATTGCCCAGTCCCAGCTGGCGCACCGCTTCGCGCATGAAGCGGGCCTTCTTGCCGTTGCTTTCGACCAGGGTCACCCGCAGGCCGGGATGGGCGATCGCCAGCGGAATCCCCGGCAGGCCCGGGCCGGTGCCCAGGTCGGCGAGGGCGCCCTGCGCCACGAACGCGTGCATGGCCAGCGAGTCCAGCAGGTGCCGGGTCACCATCTCGGCGGGATCGCGGATGGCGGTGAGGTTGTAGGTGCGGTTCCAGCGGTGCAGCAGCGCCAGGTAGTCGAGCAGCGGCGGCGCCAGGGCATTGGCGTCCAGGCCCAGTTCGGTCAGGCCCTGGCGCAGTCGTGCGTCCAGGCCGGGGGGAAGCGTCGAGGCATTCATCACCGGCATTATCCCCGAACGCCGGGGCTCAGGTCCGCCAGGCCAACGCGCCGCGATGCCCGGGCAGGGGTTCCCATTCGTGCAGCCGCCACTCGGCCGGAGTGCCCAGCGCGGGATCGCAGTCGATCAGCTGCAGGCCGGCTTCGCGTTCGCCGAACACCAGCTTTTCCAGGCCGAAGGAAACGCCATGGCCATGCGCCTTCAGCAGCGCCTCCTTGGCGCACCACAGGCGCACGAACGCGCCGGTGCGCGTTGCGTCGTCCTGCGCGCGCAGCCAGTCCAGTTCACTGGGATGGAAGAAGCGCTGCGCGATCTCCATCATCCGCGGGCGTTCGCGATGGCGTTCCACGTCCACGCCCAGATCCCGCGCCGGACCGAGCGCGACCAGCAACACCTCGCCGCTGTGGCTCCAGCTGATCGCCTGATCGCTGAAAGGCGCATCCAGGTGCGGCTTGCCGCGCGCATCGCGCCGGATCGGCAGGGCATCGGCCGGTTGCGCCAGCGCGTCGGCCAGCACTTGCCGCGCCGAGGGTTCGCCGCGCGTGCGCGGCGCGTGCGGACGCAGCCATACCTGGAATCGCCCGAATCGCCAGGCGAGGTGGGACGGGGGCTCGGCGATGGAGGGAAGGTCGGGCATGGTCGTCCGGTGGTGCGGGGCAGCGTGCATCGCGGCGCGATTCGCGATATCACCGCGGCGCAAGGATGCCATTCCCCCTGGCCGGCTTGACAGTGGTTTCACGGCGGCGACCGCTTAATCCGAATACCCCCATGGGTTCGGGACCGAGTCCACAACGGAAGGAGACAGGCAGAATGAATTTTCTCATCTATCTGATCGTCGGTGGCATCGCGGGCTGGCTGGCCAGCATCGTGATGAGACGCGATGGTTCGCAGGGCGTCATCCTCAACATCGTCGTCGGCATCATCGGCGGCTTCCTGGGTGGCTGGCTGCTGCCGGCACTGGGCCTGGGCCTGGGGGGAGGCTGGATCGGATTCCTGGTCACCGCCTTCATCGGCGCGGTGGTGCTGCTGCTGATCGTCAACCTGTTCACCCGGGGGCGCGCACGCTGACGCCGCGATGATCCGGTTTCGCTGCGGCCGCGTGCGCTGATTCGAGACGCACCCAAGGTCCGTGGCATCACAAAGGCCCGGCGCGCGCGCGTCGGGCCTTTGTTCATTCCGCGATGCCGGCGGGGAAATCAGCCGGCCAGGTGTACCCAGGCCGGCGCGTGGTCGCTGGGGCGTTCCCAGGTGCGTGGCTCGCGGTCGATGCCCGAGGCCGCCGCCTGGCCGCGCAGCGCGTCCGACACCAGGGTCAGATCGATGCGCAGGCCGAGGTTGCGGCGCAGCCCGCCCATCCGGTAATCCCACCAGCTGTAGACGCCGGCTTCGTCGTTGTGCAGGCGGAAGGCGTCGTGCAGGCCGAGCGCGTTCAGCCGCCGCAACGCGTCGCGCTCGGCCACCGAGGTCAGGATGTGGTCGTCGCCCCAGACCTTGGGGTCGTATACGTCGCGTTCGTCCGGGGCGATGTTGAAGTCGCCCATCACGATCATCTTCGGGTGCCGCTGCAGTTCGGCGGCCAGCCAGCCGTGCACCGCGTCCAGCCAGCGCAGCTTGTAGGCGTACTTGTCGGTGCCCACGTCCTGGCCGTTGACGACGTACAGGTTGACGATGCGGACGTCGCCGACCGTCGCCGCGATCACCCGCTTCTGCTCGTCCTCGAACCCGGGAATGCCGACCTGCACTTCGGTGGCCGGCACCCGCGACAGGATCGCCACGCCGTTGTAGGTCTTCTGGCCGGCGAAGATGCTGCGGTAGCCCAGCCCGGCCAGCGCGGTGTCCGGGAAGCGGTGATCCTCCAGCTTGGTTTCCTGCAGGCCCACCACGTCCGGCGAGAACGCGCCCAGCCATTGCTCCAGGTGCGGCTGGCGCACATTGAGCGAGTTGACGTTCCAGCTGGCGATTTTCATTCCGTGCATCCGTGATCGTGGCGCCCCGGGGCGCCGGAAGGACGTCAGTGTAAGTCAGCCGCCGGGCTCAGGCGCCCGGTGCTTCGTTGGCAACGCGGGCGACATGGCCTTCGCCCTCGCCGTCGCGCATCAGGTGCGATGCCATCCAGGCCGCCAGCAGCATCATGCTTCCGCCGAACACCGCGACCAGCCGCATCGCGTCGGTGAAGGCGGTACGCGCGGTGGTTTCGATCGCGACAGCCTGGCCGGCCGGCAGTGCCTCGGCGGTGGCGATGGCGCCGCCGAGCGTGGACAGCGCGTGCCCGGCGGCGGCGTGGGCGAGATCGGCGGGCAATGCCGGTTCCAGCCAGAAGCGGTACAGCGCCATGCCGGCGCTTCCGAGCAATGCGATACCCAAGGCCCCGCTCAGTTCGGCGCTGGTTTCGGCCAACGCGGAGGCCGCGCCGGCGCGTTCCGGCGGCGCGGTGGTGATGATCAATTCGTTGCCCACGGTGAACACCGGCGCCAGGCCGACGCTCATCGCCAGCATGCCGGCGATCAGGATCCAAAGCCCATGCGGCGGCACCACCAGCGCGGTGATGCCGAAACCGACCGAGGCCACCAGCAGGCCGCGCACCATCACCCGCCGTGCGCCCCAGTGACGGGCCAGGCGCGGGGCCAGCAGCGAACCCACGGTGAAACAGAGTGACCAGGGAACGGTGGCCAGCCCTGCCTCCAGCGGCGACAGGCCGAGAACCAGCTGCAGGTACTGGGTCATGAAAATGTACACGCCCATCATCGACAGGCCCGCCAGCGCGTAGGCGACGATCGCGGCGCTGAAGGCGGGACGATGGAACAGGGTGACATCGAGGAACGGGTAGTCCAGGTGGCGCTGGCGGCGCACGAACAGCACGCCCAGTACCAGGCCGACCGCCAGTACCAGCAGGCCACGCGCATCGGCGCCGTATTCGGCGATCCGCTTGAGTCCGTACACCACCGCCAGCACGCCCAGCAGCGACTGCGCCATGCTGGCGGGATCCAGCCGTCCGGCATCGGGATCGCGGTATTCGGGCAACAGCTTCGGCCCCAGCAGCAACAGCAGCACCATCACCGGCACCGCGGCGAGGAAGGCCGCGCCCCACCAGAACCATTCCAGCAGCAGTCCGCCGACCAGCGGTCCGATTGCGCCACCGACCGAGAAGCTGGCGATCCACACACCGATCGCGAACTGGCGCTCGTGTTCGTCATGGAACATGTTGCGTATCAGCGACATGGTCGAGGGCGCCAGGGTGGCGCCGGCCACGCCCAGCAGCGCGCGCATCGCGATCAGCATTTCCGCGCTGCGCGAGAACGCCGCGATGACCGAGGCGGCGGCGAACGCGGCCGCGCCGATCAACAGCAGGCGCCGCCGGCCGATGCGGTCGCCCAGGGTGCCCATGGTGATCAGGAAGCCGGCCACCAGGAAACCGTAGATGTCGACGATCCACAGCAACTGCGAGGATGAGGGATTGAGATCGGCACTGATGGCCGGCAGCGCCAGGTTGAGCACGGTCAGGTCCATCGCGTAGACCATGCAGGGCAGGGCGATGGCGGCCAGGCCGATCCATTCGCGGCGGGTGGCCTTGGGGGACATCGGGGAGGTCATGGGCGGTCCTGTGCGGGGGTGACCTGACTAAGACGTGCCAGCGTGACGGTTTTCGACACACCGGCGGGCCAGCGTATCGCGGCCGGTCATCCGTGGCGCATGGGCGCTGCCCCGCCAAGGCGCCACCGCCATGCCCCCGCCGGCCCTGTCGTCCGCCGTCGTCCCAGCGCAGGCGGGGACCCATGTGCTCCGGCCCTTGATGCGGTCGGGAACATGGAGAGCCAATGGATTCCGGCGTTCGCCGGAATGACGAGGCTTCGGTTTGCGCTTGCGACGGAAGCATCCGGGGACTCGCCATGGTGTTCCCGCCCCCGCATGCTCACGAAGACCGCCGCAACTGCCGTCGTCCCAGCGCAGGCGGGGACCCATGGGCTCCGGTCCTTGATGCGGTCGGGAATAAAAGAGCCAATGGATTCCGGCGTTCGCCGGAATGACGGGATTCTGGTTCGCGGTATCGGGCCGCAATGGCCCTGCCGCGGGACGAAGCCGGTTCCGGGGAATGCGGCTTCGCCGGTCCGTCCGCCTACCGGACGATGAAGTCGATGAAACGCGCGACCTTGGCGTAGGGCGGCTTGAGCATGTCGCTGCCGGCGCGACGGCTTTGCCAGAGGATCGGCAACGCCTTGCTGAAGGCGTCGAAGCCGGCCTTGCCATGGTAGGCGCCCATGCCGCTGGGACCGATGCCGCCGAACGGCAGATCGTTGATGCCGAAGTGCAGCACGGTGTCGTTGACGGTGACGCCGCCGGCCAGCGTGTTGCGCAGGATCTTCTCGATCCGGTTGCGGTCGTTGCTGAACGGGTACAGCGCCAGTGGGCGATCGTGCGCGTTGACGTAGGCGATGGCCTCGTCCAGCGAATCGACCGAACGGATCGGCAGGATCGGGCCGAAGATCTCGTCCTGCATCACCCTGGCGTCATCGCCCGGATCCAGCACCAGGGTCGGCGGGAACAGCCGCTCCTGCGGATCCTCGGCGCCGGCCAGCGGAATCACCGTCAGGCCGCGCGCCTGCGCGTCCTCGCGATAGCCACGCAGGCGGGCGAACTGGCCGTCGTTGATGATCCGGGTGTAGTCGCCCGGGTTCCGCAGATCGCCGTAGCGCGCCTTCACCTGCCTGCGCAGCGCTTCCACCAGCCCATCGCGGCGATGCGCGGCGACCAGCACGTAGTCCGGCGCGATGCAGGTCTGGCCGCCATTGAACCACTTGCCGGTCGCCAGCCGCGCGGCGGCCTGATCCAGCGGATAGTCGTCGCAGACGATGGCCGGCGACTTGCCGCCCAGTTCCAGGGTCAGCGGGGTCAACTGCGGCGCGGCGGCGGCCATCACCTTGCGACCGACCGCGGTCGAGCCGGTGAACACCAGATGGTCGAACGGCAGGCCGGCGAAGGCGGACGCGATCTCCGGACCGCCGCTGGCGACCGACACGCGATCGGGCGGGAACACTTCGGCCAGCAGGTCGCGCAGGAATTCCGTGGTGCGTGGCGTGTGTTCCGAGGGCTTCAGATAGACATGGTTGCCGGCGGCGATCGCGGTGGCCAACGGAATCAGGGCCAGGTTGACCGGATAGTTCCAGGGCGCGATCACGCCAACCACGCCGACCGGTTCGGGCCGGATCTCCGCGCGCGCCGGCCAGAACCGCCAGCCCACCCCGACCCGGTGCGGCATCATCCAGCGGCGCAGGTGCTTGAGCAGGTGGTCGATCTCGTTGAGCACGGTCATGCCGTCGGCGATGCGGCTCTCGTGCAGCGAGCGATGGCCGAAATCGGCGGCGATGGTGCGGGCCATCTCGTCCAGCCGGCGCTTGAGCGCATCGCGCAGGCGCTGCAGGTCCGACTGCCGCTGGGCAAGGTCGGGCCGCCGCGCCTGCCAGGCCGCGCGCAGGCGATCGAGGGTGGGACGGAGCTCGGTCTGGGGCGTATCGGCGGGAGTGTCCATGGCCGCAGTGTAGGCCCGGACGCGGGCGTATGGTCGCTACAATGGCGACATGACCGCTATCCGCCCCTATCTTGACCGTTTTCCCGCCCTTGGCCCGCGCGTCTACGTGGATCCCGCGGCCACCGTGATCGGCGACGTGGTGCTGGCGGAGGATGTGTCGGTGTGGCCGGGCACGATCATCCGCGGCGACGTCAACCATATCCGCATCGGTGCCCGCACCAACGTGCAGGACGGCACCATCATCCACGTCAGCCACCACAGCCCGTACAACCGGGCCGGGTATCCGACCCTGATTGGCGCGGACGTCACCGTCGGCCACGGCACCATCATTCATGCCTGCACCATCGAGGACCTGTGCCTGATCGGCATGGGCGCCTGCATCCTGGACGGAGCCACGGTGAAGAAACATGGCTTCGTCGGCGCCGGCGCGGTGGTCGGTCCGGGCAAGGTCGTCGGCGAGGGCGAACTCTGGCTGGGCAATCCGGCCCGTTTCGCCCGCAAGCTCAGTGACAGGGAAATCGAGAGCCTGCATTACTCGGCCGCCCACTACGTGCGGCTGAAGGATCAGTACCTGCAAGCCGCCGGGGGCTGACGCTTCCGTTCCACGGTCGAGAGCTTTGCCGCGATTGCGGCCTGGCATGCCTGGAACCGGCAGGACCTGTTTGCCGATGTCCCGGGGCTTGCCTGCCGCCGGCGCACCGGCAACACTGGCGTGGGACAGGGATCTGTCCATCAACGGGGAAGAAAAATGCTGAAACCATGGTTCGGTGGCCTGCTGGCCGCCGCGGTGCTGGCGTGGGGAACGCCGGCGGTGGCGCAGGAAGGCGGGGAAGACGCGGGCCCGAAGAGCGCCGAGGCGTTTGTCGCGGGATTGAAGTTCCGGGAGGGCGATATCGCGGTGCCGAAGGCGCACGCGCGCTTCCAGCTGAAGCCGGAGTTCCGCTACCTGGAACAGGCCGACGCCCGCCGCGTGCTGGAAGACCTGTGGGGCAACCCGCCGGACGAGTCGGTGCTGGGCCTGATCGTGCCGCGCAAGCCGGATCTGCTGGCCGATGACAGCTGGGCGGTCGTGGTCACCTATTCGGACGAAGGCTATGTCTCCGACGAGGACGCGGCCAAGATCGATTACGACGAAATGCTGACCGAAATGAAGGACTCCACGCGCGAGGAGAACAGCGCGCGCAAGGAAGCCGGCTACGGCACCGTGGATCTGGTCGGCTGGGCGGTGCCGCCGCGCTACGACGGTTCGGCCAAGAAGCTGTACTGGGCCAAGGAACTGTCGTTCGACGGCAACACGGAGCACACGTTGAACTACGACATCCGCGTGCTGGGCCGGCATGGTTATCTCAGCCTCAACGCGGTGGCCGGCATGTCCGAGCTGGCGCAGGTGCAGAAAGGCATGCAGGACCTGCTGCCGATGACCGAGTTCGACAGTGGCGCGCGCTACGCCGACTTCAATGCCTCCACCGACAAGGTCGCCAGCTATGGCCTGGCGGCGCTGGTCGGCGGCGGCCTGGCGGCCAAGGCCGGGCTGTTCGCCAAGATTGGCCTGGTGCTGGCCAAGTTCTGGAAGCTGCTGCTGATCGGCGTGGTCGCGATCGGCGCGGGCCTGAAGCGCGTGTTCGGCGGCAAGAAAGAGAAACCGACCGTCAGTTGAGATGCGTCGTTCGGGCTCAGGGCCGGGTGGCCCGCTCCAGCGCGTCCAGGTAGGCCATGGCCTCCTGGCGGTTGTGGCCGCACATCTCCGGCCCGGGCCTGAGCGAGGCGCAGAAGCGCGGGCGTTCCGGGCGCCCGAACAGGCGGCAGCGCAGGGCTTCGTCCAGTTGCACGCAGGGAACGCCCGCCGGCTTGCCGGCGGGCATGCCGGGAATGGGCGAGGCGATCGATGGAGCCGTGCAGCAGGCGGCGCAGCCCGCACGGCAAGGGAAGGACGATGACATGCCCGCAGTGTAGCGGCGCGGGCTGGGCAAGCGTGGCGGCGGCGGCTAAAGTCGCGACGGACGGAACACACGGACACGGGATCGCGCATGGCGCGCAACACGCAGACTTCGCCAGGACGGCGCATCGCCGGCGCCGTGCCACGGACCGGCATCGGGTGATGAAGTGAGACTGGATACCTATCGCGAGGTGATCACGCCCGAAGGCGTGGCCCTGCACCTGCCCGCGTCCGGGCCGGTGCCCCGCGCCGTGGCATGGTCGATCGATCTGGCGGTGCGGCTGGGCATCCTGTTCGTGGTCGGCACCGTGCTCGGCCTGATGGGCAAGATGGGCCAGGGCCTGTCGATGGTGCTGATGTTCGTCGTGTACTGGATCTATCCGATCGCCCTGGAGGCATTCTGGAACGGGCAGACCATCGGCAAGCGCGCGATGGGCCTGCGGGTGGTGTCGGCCGATGGCGCGCCGGTGGGCTGGCTGGCCGCGATCACCCGCAACCTGCTGCGCACCGTCGACATGCTGCCGTTCGGTTACATGGCGGGACTGGTCACCAGCCTGGCCGATCCGCATGGTCGCCGCCTCGGTGACATGGTGGCGCGGACCGTGGTGGTGCACGTGGACGACGCGCGCGAATCCGTGCCGGCGCCGGCCAACGTGGTGGTGCCCGTGCCGCCGGGCCTGCAGCCGGACGAGCAGGCCGCGATCGTCGCCTTCGGCGAGCGCGCGCCGCTGCTGACGCCGGCGCGCCAGGCCGAACTGGCCGACATCGTCGCGCCGCTGACCCAGGCGCAGGGCCAACCCGGCGTACTGCGCCTGTATGGCATGGCCAACTGGCTGGTGGGGCGTCGATGAGGCAGGAGCAGTTCGTCGCCCGCCACCAGCGCGAATGGCTGGCGTTCGAACAATGGCTGGATCTGCGCGGGGAACCGGGACAGGCGCGCGATGCGCGCCATCGCGTCGACCTGGCCGACGAGGACGTGCCGGCGCGCTATCGGCGCATCTGCGAGCAGTTGGCGCTGGCGCGCAAGCGCGGCTACAGCCCGCAGATCACCGATCGCCTGCAACAGCTGATGCAGCGCGGCCACAACCTGCTGTACCGCACGCCGCCGCCGCGCTGGCGGCGCGCGCTGGTGTTCGTGCTGGCCGATTTCCCGCGGCTGGTGCGCAGCGAGGCGGCGTGCATGTGGATCGCCATGGCGCTGTTCGCGCTGCCGATGGTGATCCTGTTCGTGCTGCTGCAATACCAGCCGGAGCTGATCCACGGGATCAAGGCGCCGGAAGAGATCGCCTCGATGGAGCGGATGTTCGATCCCGGCGATCCCCGCCACCGGCTGGGACGCGACTCGGGCAGCGACTGGTACATGTTCGGCGTCTACATCATGAACAACACCAGCATTGGCCTGCGCGTGTTCGCCAGCGGCCTGCTGGGTTGCCTGGGGCCGATCTACGTCCTGATCTTCAACGGCGTGGACATCGGTGCCTCGTTCGGCCATCTGCAGCAGATCGGTTCGGCGGATCCGCTGTGGCGCTTCGTCGCCGGCCATGCGCCGTTCGAGCTGACCGCGATCGTCATCACCGGCGGCGCCGGCCTGCGGCTGGGCTACAACCTGCTCGCGCCGGGGCGGCGCCGGCGCGTCGACGCGCTGGTCGAAGCCGGCTGGAAAGGCGCGCGGATCTGCCTGGGCGCGGCGCTGATGTTCTTCATCGCGGCCTTCATCGAGGCGTTCTGGTCCTCGATCCAGTCGATTCCCGATTCGGTGAAGTACGGCGTTTCGGCGAGCCTGTGGACGCTGGTGCTGGTATGGCTGTGGCGCGGCGGCCGGGGGAGCACCGATGAGGCTTGAAGAGCTCACCGTCCAGTTGCGCGCGCGCTCTTCCTGGGAGGCGATGGAACTGGGCATGGCGCTGGTGCGCCGGCACGCGGCCATGATCTGGAAGCCCTGGCTGCTGGTGACCCTGCCGGTGTTCGCGCTGCTCAACGCGGCCGGCTGGGCGCTGGACCTGATCGGCCTGGCCGGCGTGCTGATGTGGTGGCTCAAGCCGGTGTTCGATCGCATTCCGCTGTATGTCGCCTCGCGCGCGGTGTTCGGCGCGGTGCCCGGAGTGCGCGAGACCGTGCGCGCGCAGGCGAGCTGGGGCTGGAGGCCGATGCTGCACTACCTGACCTGGCGCCGCTTCAGTCCGGTGCGCTCGCTGTACCTGCCGGTGGATCTGCTGGAAGGCGTGCAGGGCCAGCGACTGCGCGAGCGCCGGCGGGTGCTGGGCGGCGCGATCTACGGCAACGCGGCATTGCTGACCTTGGTCTGCCTGCATTTCGAAGGCGCGCTGTTCCTGGGCGGCATCGCCGGCATCCTGATGTTCACCCCGCTGGATCTGCTGCCGGAAACCCTGCGCACGACCTGGACGCTGATCGCCGAACAATCGCCGGTGTGGGTGAAGATCGGGCTCAACGCGATGGCGTGGATGGCGGTGTCGGTGATCGAACCGTTCTTCGTCGGCGCGGGGTTCGGCCTGTACCTCAACCGGCGCACCCAGCTGGAAGCCTGGGACGTGGAAATCGTGTTCCGCAAACTGCGTGGCCGGCTTGCCAGGGGCGCGTCGGCGCTGCTCGTCATGTTCGCGATCCTGGGAATGGCCGTGTCCGCGCCCGCGCGGGCGCAAGATGCGCCCGAGGAGCCGGTGTCGCACGAGTCGGCCGATGGCGACGAGGTGCCGAAGGCGCCAACCCTGCCGGAAGTGTTCGGCAAGCAGCGGGTCGACGAGCGTGGTTTCCGCCGCGCCAGCGAACAGGCCTATCGCGACCCGTCGCTCAACCGCACCGTGGTGCAGAAGCAGTGGGAACGCATCGACAAGGACGCCCCCAGGCCGGAAAGAAACACGCCGCAAGCGGGATGGTTGCAGGGCGTGGTGGCGATGTTCGCCTTCCTCGCCGAATGGGGCCTGTGGATCCTGGCCGGGTTGCTGGTGCTCGGGTTGCTGTTGACCGCGCGTTACTGGCTGCCGTGGATGCGTGGAAAGGGAGGAGGCCGGGCGGCGGCGTTCGATGCCGGCACCCGCCACGAGCCGACGATCGTGCCGGACGTCCTGCCCGATGACGTGGCCGCCGTCGCGCGCCGGTTGTGGCGGGAGGGACGCGCGCGCGACGCGCTGGCGCTGGTGTACCGCGCCGGCGTGCAGGCAATGGGACGGCGGGCGCAGGTGGAACTGCCGCCCGGCGCCACCGAGGCCGAATGCCTGCGGCTGTCGCGGAGGATGGCGCAGGCGGAGGACCGGCAGCTGTTCGCGCGCGTCGTCCGGGTCTGGCAATACGCCGCCTATGCGCAGCGCCTGCCGGAGGAAGCCGAGTTCGAATCCCTGCTCGGGCAGATGCAGGCGCGCGGCGGGTGGCTGGCATGACGCGCCCGACCCGGATCGCCCTCATCGTCGGGCTGACCGTGCTGGGCGGCCTGCTGATCGCCGCCGGCATCCACTGGTTCCAGCGCAACTATCACCGGGTCGAACAGACCCTGTACCTGCCGCCCAGCGGCGAGGCGGCGTACAACCCGCTGTACGCGTTGCGCAAGACCCTGGAGGCCGACGGGGTCAAGGCGCAGTCGCGGCAGCGGCTCGCGCTGGACGCCCATCCGCCGGGACCGCGCGATACCGTGCTGCTGTTCAACGAGTCCAGCGGCCTGGACGCGTTGCAGACCGAACGGCTGCTGGACTGGGTCGAACAGGGCGGCCACCTGCTGGTGCGGACGCCGCCGCGGCGGGTCTGGGACGGCAGTCCGGATCCGCTGCTGTTCGCGCACCTGGGCGTGGAGACCCAGGATCAGAACGATTGCGCCGATTTCCAGGTCGAGGGCCAGCGCCCGCACGTGGAATTCTGCCGCGGACGCCGGTTCCGCCTGCACGACGTGGAACCCGAGCTGGCCTGGGGCGATCTGGACGCCGGCTATGTCTATGCCCGCCTGGCGCATGGCGAGGGCCATGTCGACGTGCTGGCCGATTTCGATTTCCTGGTCAACCAGGGCCAGTCCGGCAACCCGTTCGGGGATCCGCTCAAGCGCCCGCAGGGCGGCCTGCGCGATGCGCCGCACCAGGCGCTGGCGCGGCAGGTGCTGGCCCCCAACTACGGCGCCGGCACCATGCACCTGATCTATGCCGCCGACATGCCGTCGCTGCTGCGCACGATCCTGTTCCGTGGCTGGATGGTGTGGGCGCCGCTGCTGATCGCGCTGCTGGCGTGGCTGTGGTCGCGCATGCAACCGTTCGGCCCGGCGCTGCCCGCGCCGCCGATGGATCGCCGCTCGCTGCTGGAGCACGTGCGCGCCAGTGGCGATCACCTGTTCCGCTACGGCCGCGGCGTACTGCTCTACACCGCCGCCCGCCAGGCGTTCCTGGCCCGCCTGCGCCGCCGCGATCCGGTGGCCGCGGCGCTGGCCGGCGACGCCCAGGTCGAAGCGCTGGCCGAACGCCTCGGCGTGCCGGCCGATACCGTGCGCACCGCCCTGCAGACGCCGTCCACGCACGACAAGGCCGGCTTCCGCGACCGAATTTCCACCTTGATCCAGTTGAGAAACCGACTATGAGCGATTCCACTGCCGCCCTCGCCGGCGCAATGACGGGCGAAACCCTGGCCGGGCGCGCCGCGCAGGTACGCGAGGAAGTGTCCAAGGCGTTCATCGGCCAGGCCGACGTGCTGGACCAGATCCTGATCGCCTTGCTGGCCGGCGGCCACGTGCTGATCGAGGGCGTCCCCGGGCTGGGCAAGACCCTGCTGGTGCGCGCGCTGGCGCAGGCGCTGGAACTGACCTACGCGCGCGTCCAGTTCACACCCGACCTGATGCCCAGCGACGTCAGCGGCCACGCGGTCTACGATCCCAAGACCGAGAGCTTCAAGATCCGGCGCGGCCCGGTCTTCACCCACCTGCTCCTGGCCGATGAAATCAATCGCGCGCCGGCCAAGACCCAGTCCGCGCTGCTGGAGGTCATGCAGGAGGGGCAGGTCACCATCGAAGGCAAGTCCTTCGAGCTGGCGCCGCCGTTCATGACCCTGGCCACCCAGAACCCGATCGAACAGGAAGGCACCTATCCGCTGCCGGAAGCGCAGCTGGATCGTTTCCTGCTGAAAATCCTGATCGACTATCCGGCGCTGGATGACGAGAAGCGCATGGTCGACGCGATCACCACCGGACGCACCGCCGGCGATTTCGATCTGTCGCAGGTGCGGCGCGTGCTGGGCGCGGCCGACATCATCGCCATGCAGCGCGGTACCGCCGCGGTGACGGTGGACGAACAGGTCGTCGACTACGCGGTGCGCATCGTCGCCGCCACCCGCAAGTGGCCGGGCATCGCGCTGGGCGCCGGTCCGCGCGGCAGCATCGCGCTGGTGCGCGCGGCGCGCGCGCAGGCGGTGTTGCAGGGCCGCGATTTCGTCACGCCGGACGACGTGCGCGACATCGCCACCCCGGCGCTGCGGCATCGCATCGCGCTGGCGCCGGAACTGCAGATCGAAGGCCAGTCGGCCGACGATGTGTTGCGCGCGCTGCTGGCCAAGGTGGAAGCGCCGCGCAAATGAGGCCCGCCTGGCCACTGATCGCCTGCCTGGCGCTGTGGGGCCTGTCCGGCCTGGCGGTGCTGTTCGCCGACGTGCCCCGGCCGGTCTGGCCGGGCGTGGGCGTGGCGGTGATCGTGCTGGCCCTGCTGGACGCGTTGTGGCTGCGGCGGCAACCTTCCCCGGCGGTGGCGCGTGACATGCCGGAGGCCTGGCCACTGGGCATCGCGCGCGAGGTGGCGGTGCGGCTGGAGAGCGGCGCGCGGCAGCGCGTGGACGTGTTCGATCTCCACCCTGGCCACTGGACCATGCAGGGCCTGCCGCAGCGGTTGCGCCTGCGGCGCGGCGAAACCACCTCGTTCCGCTATCGCCTGTGCCCGACCGAGCGCGGCGACGCCGTGTTCGCGGGCGTACAGGTCCGCCTGCATTCGCCACTGCGCCTGTGGTGGCAGTCGCGGCGGCTCGATGAGCCGCGCACCGTGCGGGTCTATCCGGACTTCGCGCCGCTGACCCGGTTCGCGCTGTTCAGCGCCGAACAGGCCTCGCGCCTGGTCGGCGCGCACCTCAAGCGCCGGCGCGGCGAGGGCACCGACTTCAACCAGATGCGCGAGTACCGGGTGGGCGACAGCCTGCGCCAGATCGACTGGAAGGCGACCGCTCGCGCGCGCAAGTTGATCTCGCGCGAGTACCAGGACGAGAAGAACCAGCAACTGGTGATGCTGATGGACACCGGTCGCCGGATGATGGCGCGCGAGGGCGGCCTGTCCCATTTCGACCACGCGCTCAACGCCAGCTTGGTGGTGTCCTACCTGGCGCTGCGCCAGGGCGACGCGGTCGGCCTGGGCGCCAGCGGCGGCGAGCGCCGCTGGGTCGCGCCGCAACGCGGCATGGGCGCGATCGACACCCTGCTGCGGGCCAGCTACGACCTGCAGCCGCGGCCGGTCGCCACCGATTACCTGGCCGCGGCGACCGAACTGTCGCTGCGCCAGCGGCGGCGTTCGCTGGTGATGCTGGTGACCAACGTGCGCGACGAGGACATCGAGGAACTGCTGGCGGCGGTGCGCCTGTTGCAGAAGCGCCACCTGGTCTGCGTGGCCAGCCTGCGCGAGCGCGAACTGGACGAAGCGCTGTCCGCGCCGGTGAAGGATCTATCCGGCGCGGTCCATGCCGGCGCGATCGCCCGTTACCTGGAGCAGCGCGCGATTGCCCACGACGCCCTGCGTCGCCATCACGTCATGGTGCTGGACGTGACCTGCGCGGATCTGCCGGCGGCGCTGGTGGAGCGCTACCTGGCGGTCAAGCGCGACGGACTGCTGTAGCCCTCTCGCCCATCGCGACGCGCGCCGACGTCAGCGCAGGGCGCGCGTGCGCATCGCCTTGCTGGCGCCCCAGGCCAGCAGCACCAGCCCGACCGAGCCGATCACGCTGGCGAGCAGGTTTGCCGCCGAAATGATCGCGAACAGGCTGCCGGGGCTGGCGCCGCTTTCTGTCATCCGGTGGATGTGGTTTGCCTGGAACAGGCTCAGTGCCAGCTGCAGCAGGGCTGAACCGAACAATAGGCCGGCGCCCCAGAGCGCCAGCGCCCGTCCGGGCAAAGGCTGTGCCCATGCCCACAGCAGCGCGACCGCGGCGGCACAGGCCAGCAGATGGGGCAGGTGATAGGCCGCGATGGTCAGCAGCTGAATGGCCAGGGCATCCATGCGTTGTCTCCGGTCGGATTCAGTCGGCGGTGACCAGCAGCGCATCCTTGCCGCGCAGCGCGGCGTACACCGCGTCGCTGTCCGGGCGGGTGCCATGCCAGGCTTCGAAGGCTTCCGCGGCCTGTTCCACCAGCATGCCGAGGCCGTCGACCGCATCGCGGCAACCGGCGGCCTTGGCCCAGGCCAGGAACGGGATGGCGGCTTCGCCGTAGTTCAGATCCACGGCCAGGGTGCGGGGCGTGGTCAGGGTGAACGGCAGATCGAAATCCTCGCCGCCGCCGCGCGCCGCCGAGGTGGCGTTGACGATCAGGCCGAAGTCGCCGATATCGCCGAGATCCTGCCAGTAGCGCGACAACGCGCGATCCGGTTCGCCCATCGCGTCGATCAGCGCGTCGGCGCGTTCGGGCGTGCGATTGACCACGATCAGCTCCGACACGCCCGCGTCCAGCAATGCCGGAGCGACGCCGCGCGCGGCGCCGCCGGCACCCAGCATCAGCGCGCGCCGGCCACGCAGATCCAGGCCGTTGCGGCCGGTCAGATCGCGCACCAGGCCAATCCCGTCGGTATTGTCGCCATGCCACTGGCCGTCGTTCCAGGTCAGGCTGTTGACCGCGCCCGCCCGCCGCGCGCGCTCGCTGGTGCGCGTGCAGATCGCGAAAGCGGCTTCCTTCAGCGGCAGGGTCACGTTGGCGCCCTTGCCGCCCTCGCCGACGAACCGGTCCAGCGCGGCGACGAATTCGTGCGGCGCCGCGTCGATGGCGGTATAGGCGAGCGAGACCCCGGTCTGGCGCGCGAACGCGGCATGGATGCGGGGCGAAAGCGAGTGGGAGACCGGATGGCCGAAGACGGCATAACGAACGGTGGACATGGCTTGGTATATATCCCGTGGGTGAGGGAACGGCACGGAGCGACACCATGAAACCAACACGCGCGGCTGCCGTCCTGATCGGCAGTCTACTCTCAGCCGCCGTGGCGGCGCAGCTGGCCGAATTCGGCATCGAAGGCATGGGCGTGGTGTCGACGCCGGCCACCGAGGTGCGCGGCAGCGTCAGCCCCGACGGGCAACGGATCGTCTGGGGCAGCACCGACCGCGCCGGGGGCGCCGGTGGCTGGGATCTGTGGCAAGCGCGCCTGCGGGACAAGCGCTGGATGGATCCGGAGCCGCTGCCGATCAACTCGGACGCCAACGATTTTGATCCGTTGCTGAGCGCGGATGGCCGCTGGCTGTACTTCTTCTCCAACCGTCCCGGCGGGCATGGCGGCGATGATCTCTATCGCGCCTCGGTGCGCGCGGACGGCGGGTTCGGGGAACCGGAAAACCTGGGGCCGGGCGTGAACAGCGCGGGCAACGAATGGGCGCCCACGCCCAGCGCCGATGGCCGCTGGTTGCTGTTCGCCAGCAACGGTTTCGGCGGCGCCGGTCGCCATGATCTGTTCGTCGCGCGATGGAATGGCAAGGCCTTCGTGGAACCGAAGCCGGTGCCCGGCGTCAACACCGCGGTGGACGAGTTCGATGCGGCCTGGCTCGATGGCGGCAAGGCGTTGGTGTTCGCGCGTTCGGACCAGGCCGGCCAACAGCCGATCCAGTTGCTGGTGGCCGAATGCGATGGCAAGGCGTATGCCGGCATCGCGCCGTGGTCGCTGTCGTTCAATTCGGCCGAGGGCACCACCCTGGGCCCGGTCGTGGATCCGTCGCGTCCCAACGAGATGCTGGTCAGCGGCGCGGCGCGCGCGCCGACGGCGGGCAAGCTGGACATCTATCGGACGCTGGCGCCAACGCGCCGCGGCAAGGCGGGGTGTTTGCCTGGCTGAGCGGGATGGCAGCCTCCATTCGGCAGGCCGCCCAACCGCTGGGCGACGGAGCAAGGAAGATGCTGCAGACGGGTTTTGGGCAGAAAATCTTTCTCCACTCAGCCCCCTTTGCAAAAGGGGGCGGGCATCTGCGAAGCAGATGACGGGGGATTGACCAGCCATGCGGCTGTTGCAAAGACGCCTGCTCTTTGCGCCTAGAGCAAATCCCCCTCAATCCCCCTTTTTCAAAGGGGGAGGCAAAAGCAGACTTTCCCGAATCCCGAATCCGCTCACCCCTCGCGCAACCACCTCGCCGCATCGAGCGCGAAGTAGGTCAGGATGCCGTCGGCGCCGGCGCGCTTGAACGCGGTCAGCGCTTCCAGGGTGCAGGCGCGCTCGTCCAGCCAGCCATTGGCGTAGGCGGCCTTGAGCATCGCGTACTCGCCGCTCACCTGGTAGGCGAAGGTCGGCACGCCGAACTCGTCCTTCACCCGCCGCACCACGTCCAGGTAGGGCATGCCCGGCTTGACCATCACCATGTCCGCGCCTTCCTCCAGATCCAGCGCCACTTCGTGCAGCGCCTCGTTGGTGTTGGCCGGATCCATCTGGTAGGTGGACTTGTTGCCCTTGCCCAGGTTGCCGGCGCTGCCCACCGCATCGCGGAACGGACCATAGAAGGCGGAGGCGTACTTGGCCGAGTAGGACATGATGCGGGTGTGGATGTGGCCTTCCTCTTCCAGCGCGCCGCGGATCGCACCGATGCGGCCGTCCATCATGTCGCTGGGCGCGACGATGTCCACGCCGGCGCGCGCATGCGACAGCGCCTGCTTGACCAGCGCCTCGACGGTGATGTCGTTCATCACGTAGCCATGGTCATCGATGATGCCGTCCTGGCCATGGGTGGTGAACGGATCCAGCGCCACGTCGGTCATCACGCCCAGTTCCGGAAAGCGCTGCTTGATCGCGCGCACCGCGCGCTGGGCCAGGCCCTCGTCGTCCCAGGCCGCCTCGGCGTCCAGCGACTTGGCTTCCGGCGCGGTGACCGGGAACAGCGCCAATACCGGCACCCGCAGCTCCATGGCCTGTTCGGCGACCTTCAGCAGCTCGTCGATCGACAGGCGGTCCACGCCCGGCATCGACGGCACGGCTTCGCGGCCCTTCAGCTCATGGACGAAGACCGGGTAGATCAGATCATTGGCGGTGAGCACGTGCTCGCGCATCAACCGGCGGGAGAAGTCGTCGCGGCGCATGCGGCGCGGACGCGTATAGGGATAAGCCATCGCTCGCTCCTTGGGGGTGCCGCGATCATACGCCCCCCGATCCGGAGCGGCCTGCGACCGATGCGCGCAGGCCGGGGCGGACAACGGAACGGCGCCTCGCGACGCCGTTCCGGACCCGCCTATCCGCTTGTTTCTACTTGGTGATTTTGGCCGCGCAGGACATCACCTTGCCGCCCTGGTTGCCGACCAGCACGCCGGCCGCCAGCGACCGCTCCTTGTAGGCATCCATGCAGCCCTGGTATGCGCCCTTGCTGCTGTTGGTGCGCAGGCACAGGTTGCTCCAGGCCTGCACGTTGGCGCCCGGGATCAGCCCCCCGCTGCCGACCACGTCGACATTGGTGGTGCAGTTGCCGATGCGCGCATTGCCGGGATTGAGCTGCCAGCCGATGTCCTGGAACAGCGCCGGGGTCAGGTCCAGGTTCACCTCGCCGCGCAGGGTGGAGGTGATCGCCGGTTCCATCAGCGCGTTCGGGACCAGTGCGGTGTCGTAGTGCGAGAACGACGAACCGCTTTCATACGGGTTCGGGGCATACAGCCGCACCCGGCCGCTGTTGTCGGCGCCCTGCAGCAGCGCCGCATCCACGCCGTAACCGACGCTCGCCGGCAGGTTGGCCCGGATCAGCGCACCATCGGCCTGCGAGACGCCCAGGCTGGGGATGGTGATGGCCGGATCGCTGCCACCCATCGCCGGCTGCCCGGCGGCGTTGTTGGCGACCAGCATGCCGGTGGCGCCGGCCGCCTGCACGTTCGCGGCCTTGACCACGAAATTGCAGTTGCCGCGATCCACCAGGGCGATGTTGCCGGCGACCGCGGCGGCGTTGCTGATCGGTTCGCAGCCATCGGTGGTGCTGACGCCGCCGCCGTCCAGCGCCGCGACCACGGTGCCGGCGAAGTTGGCGGTGGTCGGCACCGGTCCGAAGTTGGCGAAGCCGACGTCATAGCTGCCGGCGATCACTGCCGGCGCGGTGACCTTCAGCACGCTGCGGTTGTCGAGCACCAGCGCGGCCTGGCCGTTGACATTGCCGCCGGTCCAGACCAGATGCCCGGTATTGCGCAGCGCGGTGGCGCGCTGCGCGGCGGTCAGCTGCGGGAAGGTGGCCGCCAGGGTGTTGTCGTAGGCGAAGGTCGAGTAGA
This sequence comes from Pseudoxanthomonas sp. 68-E7, assembly GCF_057773145.1. Lineage (NCBI taxonomy): Bacteria > Pseudomonadati > Pseudomonadota > Gammaproteobacteria > Lysobacterales > Lysobacteraceae > Pseudoxanthomonas > Pseudoxanthomonas sp. 68-E7. Next base: position 509,979 of record NZ_JBYMTI010000003.1, read on the forward strand.
TGTCCTGCCGTCCGCTGAGGAAACCGCCGGCCGAATTGGTGAAGCCCTGGAAACCCAGGCCATGGCCGATCTCGTGCATCACCACGTTGAGGAAGTTGATCTTGCCGGCCGGCGTGTTGCCGTCCAGCCCGTAGTACCAGTCCTGGCCGGTCAGGCAGTTGGGATTGACGCCGATGTCGCCGTTGAAGCGCGAGTTGATGTCGATGAAGCCGGGATTGAGATCGCTGCCGGCCAGCGAATCGGCCAGCGCCGAGGAATACCAGGTATTGGGCACAAGGCCGGGCGCGAAGTCGGAGAACACGAAGGTGGTGCCGGCCGAACCCAGCGTCGCGCTGGTCGGCGTGCAGGCCAGCGGCTGGAAGCTGGCGCCGACATAGATGGTGACGTCGCTCTGCAGCACCGAGCCCCAGAGATCCATCGCGAACTGGTAGGCGAGGGTGCGCTGGGCGCCAAGGGTGGTACCGGGATTGAGTCCTTCCGGCGCCTTCGGCGTGGGATCGTCCAGGCCCAGTCCAGTGCCGGCATCGCCGCTGACCAGCACCAGATCGGCGGCGGTGGCCGGCCATGCGCAGGCAAGGGCCGCCAGCAGGGCGGCGCGCAACGGGATCATCCTATTCATCGCTGGCCTCCTTCGCCTGCTGCAGCTTCGACGCGTCGTCGGCATGGCCCATGCGCAGCTGGCCGTCCGCACCCCGCACGATCATCAGGTCGGTCATGCTGCTTTCCGGGACCGCCTGGACGACGCCGCCGGCGGGCAGCCGGCGCTGGCCGGCCTGGGCCTCGGCCTCGCTGGCGGGGGCCACGAAACCCTTCTTGCCCGCGCCCAGCGGCTCGGCGCGCCGCGCCTTGGCGGCGGCGCCACGCGATTGTTCGCTGAGCTGGCGGCGCTCCTCCTGGGTCAGGGGACGCAGCTTGCCGGTCTTCGGATCGATGGCGACCTTGCTGTCGGCGGTGGTGGTTTCGGCCTGCTGCGGCGTGGCGGCAGGGGGCGACGACGGGGAACTGGCCTGGGCGGTCAGGCAGGCGGCGAAACCCGCCAGCAGCCACCAGGACGGATGCGAATGCTTCATGAGGCGCTCCATTGCAGGACACAGGGACGCCTGCGCCCACCGGATCGCGACGGCCCGGGTCCAGGACGCAGGGGCGGACGGTGCCGGGCAATGTGCAGCGGGGGAGCCCGGCCGGCGCAGTCTGCGCCGCGCGGCCGGGACGGTTCAATCAACCGCGATTACGTTCCGGACGAGCGGATCAGACGATGCCGCCGCCCAGCATCAGGCGGCCGATGGCGACCACGATGACGATGCCGTTGAGGACCAGGCCGGTCTTGGCGCGACCGCGGTTGCCGGCGGAGGTGAACAGGACGCCGATGGCGGCGATGATCGCGCCCACCGCGGCGAACGGAATCAGGAACCAGTTGCCCCATCCCAGCAGCGGGATCAAGGCCAGCACCATCCAGATCATCGCGACGATGCCCCACAACAGACTGATCAGACCCATCGATGTCGTCTCCGCGCCGGAAAGGGCCGGCGATGTCCCGAGTATGGGTGCGGCGCGGTGGCGATCAAGCCTCCAGGCCGTGCATGCCTTCGATCTCGACCCGCAGTTCGCGCCGGCAGACGTCGCCCAGCAGCATCAGGTAGGGAACATTCCCTCCCAGGCGGGCGGCCAGCTGCGCGGCCACCTCTTCGGCGTCGCCGGCGTCTCGCACGTAGACCTTCAACCGCGCCGAGGCGTCCAGGTGGGCGGGCAACTGCGGGCGCAGCGCGCGCGCCGCGCCGATCAGGCTGTCCAGGTTGGTCAGGGTTTCATCCAGCTGGGCTTTCAGCGAGTCGGCGTGCTGCGAGGCATGGCCGACGATGGCGGCGGTGCCGGACAGGAACAGCGGCAGCGCCGGCGCCGTCGTGGGCAGCAGCGCGCGGGCGAAACTCGGCGATTGCGGGCCGTATTCGCGCGGGTAGCGGTAGGCGCTGACCTGGCGCGGATTCTCCAGAGGCGTGCCGGCCACGCGCGCGCTCAGCCAGTACACCTGCAGCACGCGGCGGCCGTCGCGGCTGCCGACGGCGGTGGCGGCCGGAAGGCTGCCGGTGTCGAACGGACCCAGACCGCGCACCCGACCCACGCAGAACTGCCGATAACGTTCGTGATCGCCGTCGCCCAGGATGATCGCGTCCAGGTAATTCCAGATGCGCAGCAGGTGCGGAAAACCGCTGGCCTGCCAGAAACCGGTCAGGCGACGGTAGACGAGTTCGCCGGCGAGCAGGATGCCGCCTTCGGGTTCCTGCATTTCCAGTACGCCGAACTGCAGTTCGCCGTCGCTGGCCCAGGTGATGCCGTCGTCGGTGACGCCGGAGGACACCCGCGCCGGGGAGCGCCAGACCTCCAGGCAAGCGGTGCCATGGAGCGGTTGCAGTGGAACGTGCAGGTAGCGCGGGTCGGGAACCTGGTCGCGGCCGGGCGCGGTATCGCCGAAACCGAAGATCGCCAAAGTGTCCGGCCGGTCCAGCTCGCGGGCCAGCGAGGCGACGGGGACATGGTCGACCGCCAGCCGTGCGGTGCTGGGCCGGAAGTCGGGGACGACGCTCATCTTTCGGTACGGATACGCATGAACAGGCCGTCATGATACCGCGCGGCCCCGGGATCCCGGCATGCGTGCGCGGATATGCCATATTCAGTCCCTGCGGCGGATGATCCGGCGCAAACCACGGGAGTCGTGCCATGTCCGTCCGTCTTGCCGCCATGTTGGGATTGGTCATCCTGCTGACCGGGTGCGCCGGAACGTCCAAGGTGATGCTGGGAACGGCGCGCGCGCCGATCGACCCGTCCCAGGTGCAGGTCTACAGCACGCCGCCGCCGGGCTCGGTGGAAATCGCCCAGCTCGAATCGACCAGCGCGGTCGGTTTCGGCACCCAGGGCCAGACCGACGCCGCGGTGGCGCGGCTCAAGCGCGAAGCCGCGGCGCTGGGCGCCAACGGCGTGGTCCTGATGGGCGTGGGCTCCAGCGGTTCCCCGGTGGGCATGTCGGTTGGCGCAGGCAGCTACGGCCGCCACAGTGGCGGCGGCGTCGGCATCGGCATCCCGACCACCCAGAAGCGCGCGGCCGGCGTGGCGATCTACGTGCCGCCGGGCGCGGCGCCGTCGCCGACCGTACCGCCGACCAGTCCGCCCGCGCGCTAGATCCCGCATGCGCCTGCCAGGAAGGCTGGCGTTGCTGGCCGGACTGGCCACGCTCGTCATCGCATCCCCCGGTTTCACCGCCGACAGCGTCTGTTTCGGCACGCCCGGCCATGGCCGCCTGGAGAAGGCGGCACGGATCCCCGTTTCCGGCGCCAACTTCCAGCCTTACAGCGGACTGGGCGTCCGCCTCGGCCGGACCCATGCGCATTCGCGCGTGGTCCGGGTGATCACCCACGCCTACGGCGCGCTGGAAAAATCGATGCCCGATCGCGTGTTCGTCTACGGCGAATCGGGTTGGGCGCAGGGCGGACCCTTTCGCCCGCATCGCACCCACCAGAACGGACTGGCGGTCGATTTCATGGTGCCGGTGCTCGACGAATCGGGCCGCTCGGTGCCGCTGCCTTCCCGCGTGGACAACAAGTTCGGCTATGGCATCGAGTTCGATCGCCAGGGACGTCATGGCAATCTACGCATCGACCACGAAGCCATCGCCGAGCACCTGCATGCGGTGCACGCCGCCGCCCGCCGCGAAGGCATCGCGATGGAGCGGGTCATCTTCGATCCGGCGCTGATCCCGGCCCTGTACCGCACCCGCCGCGGCGACTTCATCCGCCGGCAGGTGCGTTTCATGCCGGGGCAGGCCTGGGTCCGCCATGACGAGCATTACCACATCGATTTCGGGATTCCCTGCCGCCCGTTGCGCGAATGACGCATCACCCCGCATGGACGACGTGGACGCTCGGACGGTTCCGATTCCCGTGCTGTCGCCCGAAGGCTACGCTCGCCTCTTCGCACGCTGTCCCGCCATGTCGACCGGGCTGGCATCCTGCATCGCCCCCGGCCCGAGGATTCCGATGAGAAAACTTCTTCCAGCGCTCGTGTTGTGCATGGCGGGCAGCGCCCAGGGCGCGGTCAGCACTGACATCCGCTGTTTCACCTCCGAAGGCGCGCGTCCCGTCCGCTTCGAGCTCCGTCTCTATCACGACGCCGCGATCGCCTGGTCGGGCGGCGCGGTGCGCTACGCGGGTTCGCGCGACAGCCTGCCGCTGGTGCGCGAAAGCGAGGAAGTGGAGGAAATGGTGCCTGGCCGCCCGTATCAGTTCACCACCACCTGGCAGGAGCTGCTGGAGGGCAAGGTCAACGGTCGCTACGAGATGGTCAGCCAGGGAGCGCAGATCCACTCCATGGCCTACACGAACGCACGCACCGGCAAGCGGACGGAATTTTCCTGGGTACCCGGCATCGAGGTTTCCGGAGACGACGGTTGCCGATGGTGAGGTGGTGGAGGATGCGTACGAGGACGGAAGGCCAGTATGGCAAGGCACGGACGATGGTCCGCACGATGCCGGGATGGGTGTTCATGGCTTGCGTGTTCGCTGCTTCGGCGGGTGGGCACGGCATGCAGGGCGCAGACATGACGCCGGCGCCTGATCGCGGATCCGGAGCGAGTCCCGTCGCGGAGATCGCGCGGGCGAAGCGCCTGGATGGCGTGCAGGCGGTGGCCGATGCGCACGGCAGCCTCACCCTGGCATGGATCGAGGGTGCGACCGTGTACGCCGCTCGCCGCGATGCCGCGCGTGGAGCGTGGAGCGCTGCGGTTCGCATCGGTCCGGAACCCACTGCGCCCGGGCAGCGTTCCTTCAACCTGCAGGCGGCGACGGGTGCGGCGGGAACGGTGTTCGTGGCCTGGATGCAGGACACCTCGACGGGACGGCACGTCTTCGCCGCGCGGCATCTCGCGGGGCAGGCGGCATGGCAAGCGGTCCAGCGCGTGACCCCTGCGGACAAGGCGTTGCAGGCGGACGTGCACGAACTGGTTTTGCTGGTCGCGCCGGACGGGGATGCGACGGCGATCTGGTCGGAGATCGCGGACACGCAGGCGCGCGCGGTGCGGGCCTTGTCCAGCAGCGTCGCGCCCCAGCGGCGGCATGCGCTCCTGGCCGCGCGTTTCGACGCCGCCCGCGAGCGCTGGAGCGAGGCGATCCCGGTGGACCCGCGCCGGACCGGAGGATACGGGTTTGGCGTCAGCACGCCGCCCGCCGCGGCCATGGACGGCGATGGCAACGTGACCGTGGCCTGGAACGATCAAGTGGTCGACCGTCCTTTCCTGCTGGCCGCGCGGATCCGCAACGAACTGAAGACGAGCCGGTTCGATGTGCGCAGCGGGCGCTGGGAGACGCCGCGGGTGCTCGCGCGCTGCGCCAACGCGATCGCCTGCACGCCGTGGTTGCGGAGCGGCGCTGACGGCACGATCTGGGCTGCCTGGAGTGAAGTCACCGCACCGCCGATCGGCCGGGATGTCTTCGTCGCCCATCGCGCTCCGCAGGACCGGCGATGGTCGCAACCGCTGCGGCTGACGAACTGCCGGCAGGACGGCTGCGGCGGTGAACCGAGCGATCTGGAAATCGCGCCGTCGGGCGTCGTCGCGCTCCGCTGGGAGCGAGGCGACCGCACGGCGGGCGCGCTGCTGCCCGAACCCGAAGGCACGTGGCATCCACTGCCGCTCACGCCGTGGCCGGTACGCATCGGCTGGCTGGAGGACGATGCGCGGTTGTTCGTGATCGGCGGATCCGAATTCGACGCGGCGGGTGGATGGAATCCGGTCGGTGCGCTGGCGCACTACGCGGCGGACGCCGATACGTCGGAGCCGTGGGAATGGCGTGCCGACGCGACGCCTCCGCTCACGCTGCCGGAGGGATTCGTCCAACTCGACCGCCAGCGGATGCGCACCTTCCGGGTCGACGATACCCGGGCGGTGGTGTCGATCGGGCGGTTGGCGCCGCCCCGTGCGCAGCGGCGCGTGCGCGACGATGGGCGCTTCCAGATTGTGCTGGATCGCTATGACCCGGCGGCCGGGCGCTGGCTGGCGCCAACGGTTCTGGACGAGGCCGGAATATCCGGGAATGCGCTGTTTGGAGGCGAGCCGGGCGGTGTGATCCCGCTGGCAACGACGCCGCGGGCCGCCGTCATCCTGTGGTGGCACAAGGACGTCGACGGCCTGGTGCTGAAAAGCGCGGACTACCGCTTCTGAGGTGCGCGCCGGTGCGGACTCAGCGCCCGAATTCCCCGGCGTCGTCGTCTTCATCCCGCAAATCGATCCGCTGGCCACCGTCCAGGGCCACCACCAGCGTCTCGTACTGCCATGCGCCGGCCTGCTTGCTGGCTTCCACGTACAGCGTGGCCGCGCCGCGGCTGCCCTTGAGCGGGATGGCCAGGCTCGCCTCGCCGGATGCGGCGCTACCGTCGATGCTGCCCTGGACGAAATAGCCGGGGGTGATCGGCTCGCCGAGCGCCGCGATCACCGCGGCGTCGGCGCGGGCGCGGGAAAGCCCGGTCTGGTACGGCTCGGATGATTTCATCACGCCGAACACGAGCGCGAAGATCGCCGCGAAGAACGCGGCGAACAGCGCGATCCCCGTCACCACCAGGACCGGCACGAACCACTTCCAGTTGCGGTTCCACCAGTTCGGCGGCGGGACGGGGGACTGGCTCATGGCATCACTCCGTGGGCTTCAGGCAGCGCTGGAAGAAATCCTCGGTGACCTTCAGCCGGTGCAGGTTGTCCTTGCCGCGCAGGCCATGCTTGGCACCGGGATAGGTCATCAGTTCGAACGGCACCGCGCGCTGCTGCAGGGCGCTCATCAGCTTGGTCGAGTTGGTGAACAGCACGTTGTCATCGGCCATGCCGTGGATCAGCAGCAGCCGCGAGGTCAGGCCATCGACGTGGGTGAACACCGAACCTTCGCGGTAACCCTCCACGTTCGACTTCGGCAGATCCATGTAGCGCTCGGTGTAGTGGGTGTCGTACAGGCCCCAGTCGGTGACCGGCGCGCCGGCCACGCCGCAGGTGTAGGCGTTCGAGGCCTTGGCCAGCAGCATCAGGGTCATGTAGCCGCCGTTGGACCAGCCGTACACGCCGATGCGCGAACCGTCCACCCACGGCTGCGACTTCAGGAAGTCCACGCCCTTGAGCTGGTCGACGACTTCCACGGTGCCCTGCCTGCGGAACAGCGCGTTGCCGAACTTCGCCCCGCGCCGCGGCGTGCCGCGGTTGTCCAGCGAGAACACCACGTAGCCATGCTGCGCCAGGTACTGATCGAAGGTCGGCGCCCAGGTGCGGCTCACGGTCTGGCCGGCCGGGCCGCCATAGACATACACCACCACCGGATACTTCTTCTTCGGATCGAAGCCGGTCGGCTTGATCAGGCTGTAATGCAGGGTCTGGCCGTCCTCGGCCGACAGGGTGCCGTATTCGATGGGGCGATGCGCATCCTTGTACTTCGCATAGGGATGCTGCGGATCGGCCAGCTCGTTCTTCACCAGCGCGGTCAGCAGGCTGCCGTCGGCGCGGTGCAGTTCCACCTGCGGCGGCGTGGCCGGGTTGGACCAGCTGTCGATGTAGATCTCGGCGTTGTCACTGAAGGCCACGCCATGCATGCCTTCGGCGCGGGTGATGCGGCTGGGCTTGGCATCGCCGGCCAGGCTGACCGAATACAGGTGCCGTTCCAGCGGCGAAGCCTCGGTGGCGGTGAAGTAGACCAGCCCCTTGGCCTCGTCCAGCGCCGCCACGTCCTCGACCGTCCAGTCGCCGGAGGTCAGTTGCGCCAGCGGCTTGCCGTCCTTGTCGTGCAGGTACAGGTGCTCGAAGCCGCTCTTCTCCGACGACCACAGGATGCGACCGTCCTTGAGGAAGCGCAGGTTGTTGTGCAGCGGGATCCAGGTCTTGCTGGTTTCGGTGATCAGGGTGCGCTGCTTGCCGCTGTCCAGATCCGCCTCGATCAGCTCCAGCGTGCGCTGGTCGCGCGACTGCCGCTGGAAGGTGGGATGGCGCGCATCGCGCCAGTTCACCCGTGCCAGGTAGATGTCCTTCTCCGCGTCCAAGTCCAGCCATTTCGGCGCGCCGCCTTTCGGCGAGATCACGCCCAGCTGGATCAGCACGTTCGGATCGCCGGCGGCCGGATAGCGCTGCTCGATGATGTCGGCGCGATCCGGATACACCTCGAAGCGTTTCTGGATCGGCACCGGGCTCTCGTCGATGCGGGCGAAGGCGATGGCCGAATCATCCGGCGCCCACCAGTAGCCGGTGTGGCGATCCATTTCCTCGTCTGCGACGAACTCGGCCACGCCGTTGCCGATCGTGTCCGAACCGTCGCGGGTCAGCTGGACTTCCTTGCCGCTGGCCAGATCGATCACCCACAGGTTGCGCTCGCGCACGAAGCTGACGAAGCCGCCCTTGGGCGAGACCTTGGGGTCGGTGGCGAAACCGCCGCCATGGGTCAGCTTGCGCACCGCGTCGGCGCCGCTCTTGCCCAGGTCGTACAGGTACAACTCGCCGCCCAGCGGGAACAGCAGGCGCTGGCCGTCCGGCGAGAATTGGTAATCGACGATGCCCGACAGCGCGGCGATGCGCTGGCGCTCGCGGCGCGCCTTTTCCTCGTCGCTCAGGGTCTCGGTGCCCGGCAGCACCACCTTGGAGTCCACCAGCATCCGGGTCTGTCCGCTGGCGATGTCGTACTCCCACAGATCCAGTTGGAACCGGTTGTCCTGCTTGCCGCGCAGGAAGGTCACCCGCTTGCCATCCGGCGAGGTCTTGGCCTTCATCAGCGAGGGACCGGACAGCGAGGCGTCGCCGGCCAGGGCTTCCAGGGTGAGTTTTTCGGCGTGGGCAACGGGCATGGCGGCAATCTGGCAGGTGGACGCCAGGCAGGCGGCCAGGAAAAGTCCGGTCAACGGGCGGGCAAGCGCTTTCTTCATGACTTCACGGGTCCTTGGTTGAACAGGTGTTTGCGTTCCTCGTCGGTCAATGGCTGGCCGGCGTTGGGATTGACTTGGTGGCGCAGCGCATACGCGCGCTGGGTGGCGGGGCGGGAGGCGATACTTTCATGCCAGCGTCTCAGATTCGGGAACGCCTCGAAATCCGGCGGCAGCTTGTCGTAGGCGCGGATCCACGGATAGCTGGCCATGTCGGCGATGCCATAGTCGTCGCCGGCAAGGTAGGCGCTCTGCGCCAGCCGCTTGTCCATCACGCCGTGCAGTCGGGCAACCTCGCGGCCATAGCGTTCGATGGCGTACGCAATCGGCTCCGGCGCATAGACATTGAAATGGCCCATCTGCCCGGTCATCGGGCCCAGTCCACCCATCTGCCAGAACAGCCACTCCAGCGCGGCGATGCGTCCGCGCGGATTGCCGGGCAGGAAGCGGCCGGTCTTCTCGGCCAGGTACAGCAGGATCGCGCCGGACTCGAACACGCTCTGCGGCGCGCCGCCATCGGCCGGCGCGTGATCGACGATCGCCGGCATCTTGTTGTTGGGGGAAATGGCCAGGAAGTCCGGCTTGAACTGATCCCCGGCGCCGATGTCGACCGGCTTGATTGTGTAGGCAAGCCCGGCTTCTTCGAGGAACAGGGTGACTTTGTGGCCGTTGGGGGTGGGCCAGTAGTACAGGTCGATCATCGCGGGGGCCCCGGACATGAAAGCGCCGAGTGTAACGCCGGCTGCGGGTTGGCAGCAGGGGATCGGCCCGGTAACCTGCGCCCTTTCCCGAGCATTGCATCCGACCCACATGTCGCAACCGACTCCCGCGCGCCTCGGTTTCCTGCCGAACCTGATTTTCGCCTCCCGCTGGCTCCAGCTGCCGCTGTACCTGGGCCTGATCGTGGCCCAGGCGGTCTACGTGTTCCTGTTCCTGAAGGAACTGTGGCACCTGATCCACGGCGCCAACACCCTGACCGAGCAGGGCATCATGCTGCTGGTGCTGGGCCTGATCGACGTGGTGATGATCTCCAACCTGCTGGTGATGGTCATCGTCGGCGGTTACGAGACCTTCGTCTCGCGGCTGCGCCTGCACAACCATCCGGACCAGCCGGAATGGCTGAGTCACGTCAACGCCAGCGTGCTGAAGGTGAAGCTGGCGATGGCGATCATCGGCATCTCCTCCATCCACCTGCTCAAGACCTTCATCGGCGCCGGCGAGCTGGGCCTGCCGATGTGCGGCTCGCAGGACCACCTGAATGCCCTTTCCACGGCCGCCACCGCGCTGCAGGCGGGTTACGACCTGGGGGCAATGAAATGCACCACCGTCACCTCCGTCGGCGTGATGTGGCAGACCATCATCCACGGCGCGTTCATCCTCTCGGCCATCGGCATCGCCTACACCGACAAGGTGATGAGCAGCATCGCCCCCAAGCGCGAACACGCCGCCGCCCACTGAGGCGCCGGCCTGATCGGGCTTCCACCGCGGCGTCCTGTAAAATGCCGCGGTGGATGTCTCTCACCTACTCGATGATCTGAACCCGGCGCAGCGCGAGGCCGTCTCCGCGCCGCCGGGCCATTACCTGGTCCTGGCCGGCGCCGGCTCCGGCAAGACCCGCGTGCTCACCCACCGCATCGCCTGGCTCAATGAAGTCGAAGGCGTGCCGACCCACGGCATCCTGGCGGTGACCTTCACCAACAAGGCCGCCGGCGAGATGCGCGCGCGCGCCGACCTGCAGCTGCGCAACGGCAGCCGCGGCATGTGGATCGGCACCTTCCACGGCCTGGCCCACCGCCTGCTGCGCCTGCACTGGCAGGAAGCCAAGCTGCCGGAAACCTTCCAGGTGCTGGACAGCGACGACCAGATCCGCCTGGTCAAGCGGGTGGTGCAGCAACTGGAACTGGACGAGGCGCGCTTCCCGCCACGCCAGATCGCCTGGTGGATCAACGCCCAGAAGGACGAGGGCCGGCGCGCCGAGCACCTGCAGCCAGGCGAGGATGTCTGGGCCGATACCCTGCGCCGCGCGTATGTGCTGTACCAGGAGCGCTGCGACCGCGCCGGCCTGGTCGATTTCGCCGAACTGCTGCTGCGCGCGCACGAGCTGCTGCGCGACAACCCCGCGTTGCTGGCGCATTACCGCCACCGCTTCCGCGAACTGCTGATCGACGAATTCCAGGACACCAACGCCATCCAGTACGCCTTCGTGCGGGTGCTGGCCGGGGACACCGGCAACGTGTTCGTGGTGGGCGACGACGACCAGGCCATCTATGGCTGGCGCGGCGCCAAGGTCGAGAACGTGCAGCGCTTCCTCAAGGACTTCCCGCAGGCGCGCACCATACGGCTGGAGCAGAACTACCGCTCCACCGCCAACATCCTCAATGCCGCCAACGCGGTGATCGCCCACAACCCCGGGCGCATCGGCAAGCAGCTGTGGACCGACAGCGGTGATGGCGAACCGATTGATCTGTATGCGGCCTACAACGAGATCGACGAGGCTCGTTTCGTGGTCGAGCGCATCCGCCAGTGGGTGCGCGACGGCGGCAGCCTCAACGATGCGGCCATCCTCTACCGCAGCAACGCCCAGTCGCGCGCATTCGAAGAAACCCTGCTGTCCGAACAGGTGCCGTACCGGGTCTATGGCGGCATGCGTTTCTTCGAACGTGCCGAAATCAAGGACACCCTGGCCTACCTGCGGCTGATGGCCAACCGCGACGACGACGCGGCCTTCGAACGCGCGGTCAACACGCCCACGCGCGGTATCGGCGACCGGACCATGGACGAGGTGCGCCGGCTCGCGCGGACCGATGCGTTGTCGCTGTGGCAGGCCGCGCGCCGGCTGTCCGGCGGAACGGAGCTGGCGGCGCGCGCGCGCAATGCGCTGGCCGGCTTTCTGAGCCTGGTCGACGCGCTGGCCGCGGAAACCGCCGAACTGCCGCTGCAGGACCGCATCGATCATGCGTTGATGCGTTCGGGCCTGCGCGAGCACTACGCCAACGAAAGCCGCGGCCAGCTGGATTCGCGCACCGACAACCTGGACGAACTGGTCTCGGTGGCCTCGCGTTTCGTCCGCGTCGAAGACGAGGAAACCGAAGGCATGAGCGATCTGGTCGCCTTCCTGGCCTACGCGGCGCTGGAAGCCGGCGAAGGCCAGGCCCAGGCGGGCGAGGACGGCGTGCAGCTGATGACCCTGCATTCGGCCAAGGGCCTGGAGTTCCCGCTGGTGTTCCTGGCGGGGCTGGAAGAAGGCCTGTTTCCCAGCAACAAGTCGCTGGACGAGAGCGGCCGGCTGGAAGAAGAGCGCCGGCTGGCCTATGTCGGCATCACCCGCGCGCGGCAGAAGCTGGTGCTCAGCTTCGCCGAGGCGCGCCGCCTGCATGGACAGGACATGTACGGGATCCCCTCGCGCTTCCTGCGCGAGATCCCGGCGCCGCTGCTGAGCGAAGTGCGCCCGCGCGTGCAGGTCTCGCGCCCGGCCGCCAGTTACGGTCCGCGCCGCGATCTGGGCCACGCGGCGGTGGAATCACCCACCCTGAAGCTGGGCCAGAACGTCGTGCACGCGAAATTCGGGCGCGGTGTGGTAACTGATTACGAAGGCAGTGGCGCGCATGCGCGCGTGCAGGTCAGTTTCGACGAGGAAGGCAGCAAGTGGCTGGTGCTGGCCTACGCCAACCTGCAGGCGGTCTGATGCCTGCGGATTGATCCCGATCAAGGCGGGGCGCGGCATTCCGGCGCGTAATGGTTCCACCCCATGACGACGGAGGTATTCCCATGTATCAGCGCATCCTGATTGCGACCGACGGGTCGGAGCTGGCGATGAAGGGCGTCGAACAGGGACTGGTGCTGGCCAGCCAGCTCAAGGCGCAGGTCGCGGTGGTGACCGTCAGCGAACCCATCGTCACCGGTTTCGACGATGCCCTGGGCTGGGGCGCGGCCAACCGCTTCTCCACGGACTACCAGAAGGCCCAGGACGAGGCGGCCCAGCAGATTTTCGAGGCGGTCACCCGGCGCGCGCAGGCGCACGGCCTGGCGATCACGCCGGTGCATATCCGCGATCGCTACGCGGCCGAAGGCGTCATCGAAGCGGCCGCCGAGCAGAAGGCGGATTTGATCGTGATGGCCTCGCATGGCCGGCGTGGACTCGGGCGCCTGCTGATCGGCAGCCAGACCCACGAGGTGCTGACCCACAGCCGCGTGCCGGTGCTGGTGGTGCGCTGAACCCGCGCGCGGCCCGTGGCCGCGGGCTTTCCGATGCCTCGCCACAGGGATGGGCCTTCTCTCCCCGGTCCCGGCGAGGCGGAAGGCTCGCGGCCACGGGCCGCGCGCATCGCGCAGGGCCGTCCGGCGCCGCGCGGGGTTCCACGCACCATGCATTCGGGACGCTTCAGGCGCGCCAGGCCCGCCATGCGAGCCAGCCGGCCAGCGCCAGCGCGATGACCCACAGCATCACGATGGCCGTTGCCATCGTGCGGTTGGTCGGCATCGCCGCGGCTTCGTCGGCCCGGATCCGCGCTGCGGCCAGGACTTCACCGGGCGTCAGCCGCAGTACCAACAGCACGCCCAGCGGAACGATCAACAGGTCGTCCAGATAGCCCAGCACCGGGATGAAGTCGGGGATCAGATCGATCGGACTGAGCGCGTAGGCGGCGATGCCGAGCGCCAGCAGGCGGACGAACCAGGGAGTGCGCGCGTCGCGGGCGGCGAAGTAGACGACCCGTGTCTGCCGCTTGAGATCCCGCGCCCATTGCCTCAGTCGCGACATGACGGCCATGCGGCAGATCCGGGGTGGGATATCGCGTCGATGCGGACGGGCCGGATCACCGGGCTTCACGCCGTTCGCCCCAACGACGCTGCCGCCCACCCAACCGGGCTTCACCAGCCGTAGATCTTCCAGTACACCGGCGACACCGGGCCTTCGCCCTTGCTCTTGTCCAACCGGCCATCGCCGTTTTCGTCGATCAGGTAATAGGCCGGGCCACGCGCGGGAGTGACCTTGACCATGCGCAACTGGCCGGCGACACGGTATTCCTCGATCACGTCGCCATTGGGCTCGGTGCGGACCGCGACCTGGGCGTCGGCCAGATCCACGGCCGGATCGTCCTGGGTACCGCCCATCGATGCGCAACCCGCCAGCAGCAACACGGCGAGCGCGGCGGGTGCCAACAACATGCGGGACATCGCGGACTCCTCGGGAATGACCGATGCGGGGATTATGCGCCAATCGCCAGCGGGGTGCCGTGACGCCGCGCCCGCGCCGGAGCGTAGAATCGCGGCATGAAACGACTAGTCCTGATCGACGGATCCAGCTACCTGTTCCGGGCCTTCCATGCACTGCCACCGCTGACCAACGCGGCCGGCGAACCGACCGGCGCGCTGTTCGGCGTGGTCAACATGCTGCGTGCCACCCTCAAGGAAAGGCCCGACTACGTGGCCTTCGTGCTGGACGCCAGCGGCCCGACCTTCCGCGACGTGCTGTACCCCGAGTACAAGGCCAACCGCCCCCCGATGCCGGAGGATCTGCGCGCGCAGGTCGAGCCGATGCGCCGGATCGTGCAGGCGCTGGGATTTCCGCTGCTGTGCGTGGACGGGGTGGAAGCCGACGACGTCATCGGCACGCTGGCCCTGCAGGGCGCGGCGCAGGGAATCGACGTGACCATCTCCACCAGCGACAAGGACTTCGCCCAGCTGGTGCGGCCGGGCGTGGCGCTGGTCAACACGATGAGTGGCAGCCGGATGGATTCGGCCGAGACGGTGATGGAGAAGTTCGGCGTGCGGCCGGAGCAGATCGTCGATTTCCTCGCCCTGATGGGCGATGCGGTCGACAACGTGCCGGGCGTGGAGAAGTGCGGACCCAAGACCGCCGCCAAATGGCTGGGCGAGTACGGCACGCTGGATGCGGTGATGGCCGCCGCCGACGGCATCAAGGGCAAGATTGGCGAGAACCTGCGCGCCGCGCTGCCGCGACTGCCGCTGAACCGCGAACTGGTCACCATCAAGACCGACGTCGCGCTCGAGGGCGGACCGGATACCCTCGCGCTGCGCGAACGGCATGTCGAGGAACTGCGGGAACTGTACTCGCGCTACGGCTTCAACCAGGCGTTGAAGGAACTGGATGGCGGCGCCGGCACGGGCGCGATCGCCGAAAAGGAACCCGGTCGCGCGCGCGGCACCGGATTCGTGTCCGGTCCCGCCCCGGCCGACGCGCCGGTCGACGCGGCGCTGGCCGCGCCGGGGCAGTACGAGGCCGTGCTCACCGACGCGCAGCTGGATGCCTGGATCGCGCGCTTGGCGGCGGCGGCCGAATTCGCCTTCGATACCGAGACCGACAGCCTCGACGCCATGCAGGCCAACCTGGTCGGGCTCAGCTTCGCGGTGGAGCCGGGCCAGGCCGCCTACGTGCCGCTGGGCCACACCTATCCGGGCGCGCCCGCGCAGCTGGATCGCGACGCGACCCTGGCGAAGCTGGCGCCGCTGCTGGCCGATCCCGGCAAGCCCAAGCTCGGCCAGCACGGCAAGTACGACCTGCACGTGCTGCGCCGGCATGGCGTGGAAGTGAAGGGATATGCCGACGACACCATGCTGGAGAGCTTCGTGCTCAATTCCGGCAGCAATCGCCACGACATGGACAGCCTGGCCAAGCGCTTCCTCGGCTACGACACCATCAAGTACGAACAGGTCGCCGGCAAGGGCGCCAAGCAGATTCCGTTCTCGCAGGTCGCGCTGGACGATGCGACCCGCTACGCCGCCGAGGACGCCGACGTGACCCTGCGGCTGCACCGGGTGATGGCGCCGAAGCTGGCGGCCGAACCCGGCCTGCTGGGTGTCTACCGCGACATCGAGATGCCGCTGGTGCCGGTGCTGGCCCGGATCGAGGCCAACGGCGTGCGTATCGATGGCGACGAACTACGCCGGCAGAGCGCGGACCTGTCCAAGCGCATGCTGGCCGCGCAGCAGAAGGCCACCGAACTGGCCGGCCGCAGCTTCAACCTGGATTCGCCCAAGCAGTTGCAGGCGCTGCTGTTCGACGAGCTCAAGCTGCCGGCGGTGCTGAAGACGCCGACCGGCCAGCCCAGCACCAACGAGGAAGCGCTGGAGGCGATCGCCGACCAGCACGAGCTGCCGCGCGTGATCCTCGAATACCGCGGGCTCGCCAAGCTGCGCAGCACCTACACCGACAAGCTGCCGGAAATGGTCAATCCGGAAACCGGCCGGGTTCACACCAGTTACCACCAGGCCGGCGCCGCCACCGGCCGCCTGTCCTCGACCGATCCGAACCTGCAGAACATCCCGATCCGCACCGAGGACGGCCGCCGCATCCGCAAGGCCTTCGTGGCGCCACCGGGCCGCAAGCTGATCGCCTGCGACTACTCGCAGATCGAACTGCGGATCATGGCGCACCTGTCCGAGGACCCCGGCCTGGTGCGGGCGTTCGAATCCGGTGCCGACATCCACAAGGCGACCGCCGCGGAAGTGTTCGGCCGCACGCTGGAAGAGGTGACGGGCAACGAGCGCCGCGCGGCCAAGGCGATCAACTTCGGCCTGATGTACGGCATGAGCGCGTTCGGCCTGGCACGCCAGCTGGGGATTGGCCGGGGCGAAGCGCAGGACTACATCGCGCTGTACTTCAGCCGCTATCCGGGCGTGCGCGATTTCATGGAGCGCACCCGCCAGCAGGCGCGCGAACACGGCTACGTGGAAACCGTGTTCGGCCGCCGCCTGTACCTGGAGTACATCAACAAGGGCACCCAGGGACAGCGTGCCGGCGCCGAGCGCGCCGCGATCAACGCACCGATGCAGGGCACGGCGGCGGACATCATCAAGCGCGCGATGATCGCCGTCGATGCCTGGCTGGCCGATCACCGCGAGCGCGCGCTGATGATCCTGCAGGTGCACGATGAACTGGTGTTCGAGGCCGACGCCGACTTCGTGCCCACGCTGGTGGCCGAGGCCGGTGCCCGGATGTCGGCAGCGGCGCAACTCATCGTTCCGCTGGTGGTCGACAGCGGGGTGGGTGACGACTGGGATCAGGCGCATTGACGCGGTTTTGGACGTCCAAACCCGGAAACCCTTTGGTAACCAGAAACTTGCGCGAAGGATGTCGAAATCGGGTGCGATTCAATTTCTGAACTGGTGAGTTCAATAAAATGAATGCGACCTTAATTCCACGGATTCTTAACGGTAATCTTCACGAACCATCCATGTGGGAAATGGTCAGATAACTCGCGACAGATGCAATGTCTGTCGCGGATCTCTCCCATCCCCTGGAGCGATCTCCCCGGAACGGTGACCCCTCCCCAGGTCCCGTTCCCCTGGCCCCGATGACCCCCCCCTGGTCTTCGGGGCTTTTTATTTGTCCGCCCGGTGTACCCGGCGCGCGCTAACGTGTCCCATCCCGAACGGAGCGCGGACATGGATTCCTTCCTGCATCAGACCTTCAATCCCTCGATGCCGTGGTGGGGCTTCATCGCCCGCGCCGCGATCGTCTACTTCGCCCTGCTGGTGATGATCCGGGTCTCCGGCAAGCGCACGATGGGCCAGTTCACCTCCTTCGACATGCTGCTGGTGGTGCTGCTGGGCAATGCGGTGCAGAACGCCCTGCTGGGCGAGGATGCATCGGTCGGCGGCGGCCTGCTGCTGGCCGCCACCCTGATGGCGATCAACTGGCTGGTCGGCATGGCCTCGGCG
Organism: Pseudoxanthomonas sp. 68-E7; assembly: GCF_057773145.1. Taxonomy (NCBI): domain Bacteria; kingdom Pseudomonadati; phylum Pseudomonadota; class Gammaproteobacteria; order Lysobacterales; family Lysobacteraceae; genus Pseudoxanthomonas; species Pseudoxanthomonas sp. 68-E7. Next base: position 527,586 of record NZ_JBYMTI010000003.1, read on the forward strand.
CGCAACCGCAGGTTCGAAGCACTGGTCGAAGGGTCGCCGGTGCTGCTGGCGCGCGAAGGCAAGGTCTACAAGGACGTCCTGCGGCGTGAACTGATCAGCCGCGAGGATTTCGACAAGGCGATGCGCGAGGCGGGCATCGAGGACGTTGGCGAGATCCACCTCGCGGTGCTGGAAACCAACGGGCACATCACGCTGGTGACGCGACACGCGTGAGGGATTCCAACCGGCAGGGATGAAGTCCCGGGCTGGCGCGAAGGGCAGGCGCTTACCGCCGAATGGCGGGCCAACCGCCCGTCGCGCGGTTGCACGCTCCTTTTCAAGGGAGGCGATGATGCCAGGCAAGCCGCTTGCTGCAACGCTCCCGCGCATGCAAAGGCCGTGTTGCCGAGTCGGCCATCCGACGGGAAAACCTGCAACCGGGAACCGGCGGCAAGCCGCGCCGGCGCGCGCTCAGGCCAGCTCTTTCAGCCAGTCGCGCGGACGCAGGTAGTCCTGCAGGCGCTGCTCGGCGCTGCCCGCCTCGGGCTGGTAGCCGTACTCCCAGCGCACGTAGGGCGGCAGGCTCATCAGGATCGACTCGGCGCGGCCACCACTTTGCAGGCCGAACAGGGTGCCGCGGTCGTAGACCAGGTTGAACTCGACGTAGCGGCCGCGACGGTACAGCTGGAACTCGCGCTCGCGCTCGCCATGGGGCATGTCCTGTCGGCGTTCGACGATCGGCAGGTAGGCGTCGAGGAAGCCGTCGCCGACCGCGCGCAGGTAAGCGAAGTCGTGATCGAAATCCTGTCCCAGGTCGTCGAAGAACAGGCCGCCGACGCCGCGGGTTTCGCCGCGGTGCTTCAGGTGGAAATACTCGTCGCACCAGTGCTTGTGCGCGGCATACCGCTCGGCGCCGCCGAACGGTTCGCACAGATCGCGCGCGGTGCGGTGCCAGTGCAGCACGTCCTCGTCGAACGGATAGAACGGGGTCAGGTCGAAACCGCCGCCGAACCACCAGGCCACCGCCTGGCCATCGCGCTCGGCGCGGAAGTGGCGCACGTTGGCGTGGGTGGTCGGCAGGTAGGGGTTGCGCGGATGGAAGACCAGCGACACGCCGACCGCGCGCCAGGAAGCGCCGGCCAATTCGGGGCGATGCGCCGACGCCGAGGGCGGCAGCTTGCTGCCGGAGACATCGGAGAAGCCGATGCCGGCCTGCTCGAACACCCTGCCTCCACGCAGCACGCGGGTGCGGCCGCCGCCGCCTTCCGGCCTGCTCCAGCGATCTTCCTGGAATCGGGCCTGGCCATCGGCGGCCTCGATGGCGGCGCAGATGCGATCCTGGAGATCGGTGAGGTAGTCGCGGACGGGCATGATGTCGTTCATGCCCGCCATTCTAACGGCGTGCCGTCGCCACGGTCCTTTTTCGGTGGACGGGCGTGGCATGGGGCGAGCCTCAGGGCGTCGCTTCGCCTTCTTCCGGAACGTCTTCGCCGGCTTCCTGCTCCAGTTCGCGCAATGCGTCCTGGAGCGCGCGGCCGACGCCCATCTGTTCCCAGTTGGAGGTTTCCAGCACGTCGCACGCGACGTGGCGTTCGTCCTTGGCGCACACGGCCCGCATCGATTCGATGACGGTGTCATCGCCGGTTTCCGCATAGGCCCGGATCAGGTTCTCGCAACCCACGCGCACGCCGGCCGCGCAGATCCGCAGGTAGTGGGGTTGGGCACCAGCCCAGTTGCCCGCCAATGCCTGCGCGTGTCCCAGCGCGTTGCAGCCCTGCAGCTTGCCGGCCTTGCAGCAGGCTTCGGCGCCGCCCTCGCGGCCGATGGCGGGACAGTCCTCGACCAGCGGCTGTTCGATGAACCGGCGTGGCGGCGCGCAGCGACCCGCACCGCCTTCGCCGCGCTGGTAGAGCGCGTAGCGGTTCCAGCTGTCCAGGCCCAGCAGGCGATCACCGCCGATCACCTTGAACACGAAATCGCCGCCCTTGTCGTGGCGGATGCGGATCAGGCCATCTTCCAGGCGGGCGCGCATGACGCTGCCGAACCCGCCCTCGACCCGGCCGGCGTCGCCGAAACCCAGTTCGGACATCAACCCGCTTTCCGCCGCATAGGCGCCGCAGGGCAGGGCGACCGGGGCGGGTGCGCGCAGATCCGCGGTGGCCAGTACCGCCAGCGGCGCCGCCTTGCCGCAGGCATCCTTGTCCTTGCCCTGTTCGCAGGCCACGGCGAGCGCGTCACGCGCGTCGAGGTAGCGGCCGCCATTCCACAGCTTTTCGGCCGCCTCGCCGCAGACCTTGGCCGAGCCGCTGCGCCGGCAGAGCGCCAGGCCACGATCCAGGTGCGCGGCCGACAGCGGAACATCGTCGGCATACATGCCCTTGAAGGCGTCGGCGAAGGCCTGGGTCAGCGCCTGCTTGACCTTCTCCTCGCACGCCGCCTCGGAATGGGCGGGGTGGCCCTCGGTGCATTCGGGCGGTGGTTCCTCCGACAAGGCGTCGCCCTGCTGCTGCCGGTCGGCGGCGTCCTGGAAGCCCTCGATCAGGGCGACACAGGCAAACGGCAGGCCTTCCTGTTCGCACCAGCGGGTGAGGGTGGCTTCATCCGCATTGTCCTTGGCCTCGAAGCACGCGGCCGGATCCGCGCGACAACTGCCGGCTGGCGCTGGCGGCGGCGCGACGCAGTGCGCGGGCTCGGCCAGCGTGTACAACGTGTCCATCTCGGTGCGCAGGGCGCGTCCGCCGGCTTCCGGCGTCCAGTGCTCGGCGTAGGCGCTTTCCAGATCGTAGGCCGTGATGCGGCCATCGGCCTGGGCCTGGTACGCCAGCGGACGCGGTGCCTGGTAGTCGGTGTATTCGGTCGCGGTGGCAATGCTCTCGACGCGCAGTTCGCGACCGCCCTCGGCGCTGCGATAGACGCCGCAGGCGGGCGCCGCGACGGCGAGTGCCGGCAGGCCGGCAAGAAAGATACAGGCGGCGCGAAGCGCCAGCGTCCGTGCCAGAGACATGGATGAACACTCGTGGGGAGAGCGCGCCAGTATATCGGGGACGTACTTTCCGCAGTTGTCAGCGGAACTCCGCGCGCACCGCCGGCGTGCACAGTTTCCAGGCAATGGCAGCGTGCAGGAGCGCGATCAGCAGTGCGCCGCCATACATCACCAGGCGGGTGGCGGCCTGCATGTTCGCCAGCAGGGGATCGATATCGGCGGGATCCAGGCCGGCCTGCGCGGTCAGTCCGGCCAGGAGCCGATCGAAGGCGAATGCCCCGGCGAAGGCGAACAGCGCGCCGGCCGCGAGCAGGACGATGAAGCCGAAGCGTCCCCATTCGCGCCGTTGCAGCAGTCCCCACGAAGCCGCCGCCCACAGCGCCGAGGAGAGCACGGACAGCAGCAGCAACAAGCCGAGGTGATCGAAGGCCCACAGCAGTGGCGCTGGCATCGCCAGGCCGCCCGCGCCCGCGGTGAGGGCGTCGAGCAGGCCGCGATCCTGCCCTGTCGCCAGCAGCATCACGCCCTGCAGGACGCCGGTCACCACCCCCAGCAGCGCCAGCGCCAGCGACAGCCAGGCGGTGATGGTGACGAACTGCGAGCGGGAAGGCGTCTGCATGGAGGAATCGCGTCGGTCAGGCCCGGATTACTTCAGGTTGTTCTCGAACAGCTTGAGCACGCGCTTGTATTCGTCCAGCCACGAATCGGCGCGGGTGAAGCCATGGCGCTCCAGCGGATACGGGGCGAGTTCCCAGTTGTCCTTGTGCAGTTCGATCAGCTTCTGGGTCAGCACCACCGAATCGCGGAAGAACACGTTGTCGTCGATCATGCCGTGCGCGATCAGCAGATGATCCTGCAGGCCGGCGGCATATTCGATCGGCGAGGATGTGCGATAGGCCTGCGGATCCAGTTCCGGCGTGTTGAGGATGCTGGCGGTGTAGTCGTGGTTGTACTGGGTCCAGTCGACCACCGGCCGCAGCGCGGCGCCGGCCTTGAACACGCCCGGCTTGCGGAACAGCGCCATGAAGGTCATGAAGCCGCCATAGGAACCACCGTAGATGCCGGCGCGGTCGCGATCGCCCTGGCGGGTTTCGACCAGCCAGTCCAGGCCGTCCAGATAGTCTTCCAGTTCCGGGTGGCCCATGTTGCGGTAGATGGCGGTGCGCCAGTCGCGGCCATAGCCCTCGCTGGCGCGATAGTCGAGATCCAGCACGATGTAGCCGCGCTGCACCAGCAGGTTGTGGAACATCTGCTCGCGGAAGTAGGTCGGGTAGCGGTGATGAACGTTCTGCAGGTAACCGGCGCCATGCACGAACATCACGATCGGATAGCGCTTGCCGGGTTCCATCACCTTCGGGCCGTAGTACTTGCCCCACACCTGGCCGGCGCCATGCTTCGACGGCACCTGCACGATTTCCGGCTGGATCCATTCGCGCGCCTTGAACGCGGGCGTGCGCGTATCCGTCAGCGCGACGGGCGTGCCGCCGGTCGCGTCGAGCACCGACAGCTGGGTGGGCACGTAGGCGCTGGAATGGGCGACCAGCAGGCGGCGATCATCCGGCGACAGCGCGAAGCGCTCCACGCCGTCCAGCGCGGTGACTTCGCTGACCGTGTCGCTGGCCAGATCCAGCCGGCAGATCTCGTAGTCGGCCGGGTTCGCGCGGTTGCACAGGAAGTAGAACGCGCTGCCGTCGGCGGTCGGCACCGGCGAGGTCGCTTCCCAGCGGCCGCGGGTGCGCTGGCGCGGCTTGCCGCCGCCCTGCACGGTGTACAGGTGCGAATGGCCGGACTGCTCGGACAGCAGCCACAGACTGCCGTCGGGCAGCCAGCCGAACTCGTTGTTGTTCCAGTTGATCCAGGCCGGATCGGTCAGCCGGTGGCGCGGCTGCAGGCGCGCGTCGGCCAGATCCACCGTGGCGATCCAGCGATCCTTGTTGTCGATGGCATGGACCTGCACGGCGACCTGCCGGCCATCGTCGCTCCAGGCGATCGCCGCGGCCGATTCGCTTTCCACCCGTACCGGGCGATTGCCCTTGAGCGGATCCTTGCCTGCCGCCTTGCGCAGCGCGGCCATCGGGTCCTCGGCGATGCCGGGCAGCGTGTCGTAGGCCAGCGGGCGGACGGTGCCCGCCGCGACATCGACCAGCCACAGCGATTGCGGCACCGGATCGTTGCGGCCCACGCGGGTACGCACGCTCTGGAATTCCTCGTAGCCGGACTCGGTCACGTACATCGGCATCTTGCCTTCCTGGCCCTCGTCGGCGCCCTTGGCCTGGGTCACCACCACTACCCAGCGGCCGTCCGGCGACATCGCGCTGTCGGCGATGGTGACATCGGCGCCCAGGTAAACCGGCGCTGGCGCGCGGCTGCCGTCGGCCTTGCGCCAGGCGGCATCCTGCTGGCGCGCCGCCTCGCGCTGGGCGCGATCCCGCGACAGGGTCTCCAGCGTGCGCAGTTGCTGTTCGCGCAGGACATCGGGCTTGGGCGCCGCGGCGGGATCCTTTTCCGCGCGCAGCACCGCGGCCTGGGCGACGCCGGCCTGCGGCGACCAGCGGTACCAGTCGTTGCCATCGCGCCAGACCACGCCGCCGTCGCTGGCGAAGCGCGCCTGTGCCTCGGTGTCGTTGCTGCGGGTGAGTTGGGTCAGCGCGCCGCTGCGCAGATCGCGCAGGAACACGTCGCCATTGCGAACGAACACCATCCGCTGGCCGCGTGCGTCGATCTGCGGGTTGGGCGCATCCAGGCCACTGCGCTCCGCGTCGCCGACGCGTTCGGCCGCGCCGCCGTCGACGGCCTGCGCGTAGGCATCGCGCACCAGGCTGCCGGGGCGCTTGAGTTCGTACTGTACGTGCCGGCCGTCCCAGGACCACCAGGCGCGTTCGACCGCCGGACCAATCCAGTCCGGATCCGCCATCACCTGCTCGATGGTCAGAGGCGTGGCTTCCTGGGCGGCGAGCGGTGCGGCCAGCAGGGACAGCGGCAGGAGCAGGGCGGGCAGAACGTGGCGCATGGGATTTCCGTTAGGCCGGTGTGAAAGGTGCAAGCGTAGCAGCCGGCGATGGCCGCATCGTCCGCCGATGGTCATGCGAACGCCTGAACGTGCAGGGTTTCCCCGCATACCGGTTTCCTCCACAATCTCCGTCATTCCCTACTTTTTCCCGCAGGACGCGTACGCGCGGATGCAAGCCTTCGTTTACAAAAGCCTGCGCAAGGCGGACACCTATGTGTACCTGGCCGCGCGCGACGACTTCACCCGCCTGCCGGAACCGCTGCGCACCCAACTGGGTGATCTGGGCTTCGTGCTGGAAGTGGCGCTCACCCCCGAACGCAGGCTGGCGCGGGAAGACGTGGAGGTCGTGCGCGGCAACCTGGCCGCGCGTGGTTTCCACATCCAGTTCCCGCCGCAGCCGGACAGCGACGAACGCGCCGATGCCTGAGCCCGTAGCCGAGTCCACATCCCGACTGCGCCGCCTGGCCGTGATCGCCGGCCTGCTGGGCGTGGCGCTGGCCGCGCTGGGCTGGGTCGGTGGCCCGCTGGCCGCCGCGGGCGCCTGGCTGGCGCAACCGGCGCTGGCCCTGGCCTGCTCCTGGCAGCGGCGCAGCCGGCCGCTGCCGGTCGCACGCGACTGGCGCGAATCGCTGCCGGCGCTGCTGATCGGCTGGGGCGCGGCGTTCGTCGTCGTGGCACTGCTGATCGCCTGGCCGCTGTCGGCCTTGCGGGACAGTGGCAGCCTGGCGGCGGCGCTGGGCCTGAGCGCGGTGATTGGGGTGTTGCTGATCGGCCTGTGGCGGACCTGGCCACTGTGGCAGGGCATCGAACGCGAGCCCGGCAGCCTGGGCTGGCACTGGCGTGCATTGGCCGAGCGGGATTTCCACGCTTGGCGTGGTTTGGGCGTGGCCGCGCTGGTCGCGCTGGCGGTGGCCGGGGGCCTGATCCTGGCGTGGCCGGATCTGCTGTCCGCGACCGCCCGCCCGATTGTCTCGCCGCTGTATGTGCTGTCCCTGCCGTTGCTGCACTGGGGCATCCAGTCCATTGCCGCGGCGCGCGGGTTGCCCGTGGTCGACATGGCCGGTGGCGTGCCAGCCGCGGTCGAGCAGGAAACCGCGCCGGATTCCCTGTTGCACGAGGCGGACCTGGAACTGGCGCTGTTCGAGGCCGCCCGCACCGGCCGGGTTGATCGCGCGCTGGAACTGCTGGACGCCGGCGCCGATGCACACGCGCTGCCGCCGGCCGGTTCGCGCGACCAGCGCAGCCTCGCCGTGCTGGCGGCGGTACTGCCGGATCTGCGCCTGCTACGCGCGCTGATCGGCCAAGGCGTGGATCTCAACCACGCGCAGGCCGGGATGACGCCGCTGCTGGCGGCCACCCGCGACAGCTGGCACGGCCGCCCCGACGCGGTGACCACCCTGCTGGCCAACGGCGCGGATCCGCGGGTCACCGACGGCGAGGGCAATACCCCGCTGCACCATGCCGCGCGCAGTTCCGATCCCGGCGTGGTCGCGCTGCTGCGCGATGCCGCCGCCGAGATCGACGCGGTCAACCAGGACGGGCTGACGCCGCTGGGCGTGGCCTGCGTGGCCGGCAACTGGCGGCTGGCCAAGTTCCTGCTCGAACGCGGCGCGCGGCCCGAGCCGGCGAACGCGCAGCCGGTGCTGTTGGCGGCGGCGGCCACCGAGGAAGACGATCCGGCTGGCGTGCAATTGCTGCTCAAGCACCGGGCCAAGGTGGACACCCGCGATGGCCAGCGCCGCAGCGCGCTCCACGAAGCCGCGCTGGCCGGGCACATCGACATCGTCAACACGCTGCTGGCCGCGGGCGCGGATGCGCATGCGCACGATGCCCATGGCCGCACGCCCTGGCTGGAAGCCGCGCGCGGCGGTCGCATCGCCGTGCTGGAACGGCTGGCCGAGGCGGGGGTGGATGTGGCCGTGGCCGATGCCGAACAACGCAATGCGGTGCGCGTCGCCTGCGCCTCGGAGAATGCGTCGCCCGCCCTGATCCGGCGCCTGCTGGAACTCGGCGTGGCGGCCGATCAGCCCGACACGCAGGGACGCCGCGCCGTGGATCTGGCCGCCGAGGCCGGTCGCTGGGCGATCGTGTCCGCGCTGGATGCGACCTATCCGCTGCCGGCGGCTGTCAGCGTCGGCGACGATGACCAGCCACCGCCGGATCGCGCGCCAATCGCGCTGCTGCGGGAAGGCCTGCACGCGGATCGTCCGCGCGCCGAGCTGGCTTCGCTGGTGCGGCTGGCGTCGCGGCAGGAACTGGGCAGCCTGCTGCACGATCCCGGGATCGCGTTGTCGCCGCAGCGGCTGGATTGGCTGCTGGCGCAGGGCGCGGATGCCGATGCGCTGGATCCGGCCGGCGACACGCCGCTGTTCGCGCTGCTTTCGCGCGGCGGCGAAGCCCTCGCCTCGATCCAAGTGATGCTGCGCCGCGGCGTCTCTCCCGCCGGCGCCGGTGGCCTGGCCCGCTTCCTGGATGCCTGCGCGCGTGGCGAGCAGGTCGGGCGCGGACTGGAACAGTTCGCCTGCGATCTGCTGGAACGCGGCGCGGATCCGTTCGCCGCGTCCCCGCTGGGCGATCCGCCGCTAGCCCTGGCGGTGCGCCTGGGCTGGTCGCGGCTGCTGGATCGGCTGCTGGACATCGGCGTGGACCGCGAAGCGCGCGACAGCCATGGCATGACCGCGCTGCATCTGGCGGCGGCGCTGGGCCGCGAACTGGCCTTGCGCCAACTGGTCGCCAAGGGCGCGCGCCCGGATTCGCGCGCGGCCGACGGGCAGACGCCGCTGGGCGTCGCCCTCGCCAGTGGCCGCCGCGATCTGGCCGATTGGCTGGACTGGCGGGGCTGGGCATTGCCGCGCCGCGCGCTGCGCGCCGCGGATCTGCCGGCCGCGGCGATGGCGGGCGACGCGGACGCCGTGCGCCGGCTGCTGGATCTGGGATTCACGGTCGACTCGCCGGATGCGCAGGGCTGCACCGCGCTGTTGCGTGCGGCCGGCGGCGGCCACCGCGCGGTGGTGGAATTGCTGCTGGCACGCGGCGCGGATCCGCAGCGCGCCGCCAATACCGGCGCCACCCCGCTGTCGGCGGCGGTGAGCATGCGCCAGGCCGAGATCGTCGCCCTGTTGCTGCAGGCCGGCGCGGCGCTGGAGCACCGCCTGCCGGGCGGCGTCACCGTGCTGATGCTGGCCGCCGCGCTGGGATTGCCGGACATCGTCGCGCGCCTGCTGACCGCGGGCGCGAACGTGCATGCCGGGGACGCGCAGGGCCTGACGCCGCTGCATTGCGCCGCGCTGTACGGCTTCACCTCGCGCGACAAGCCGCGCCTGGTCGCGTTGTTCGACACCCTGCTGCTGTCCGGCGCCGAACCCGATCAGGTCGCCGCCGGATCGGTGACGCCGCTGCTGCTGCTGCTGGGCGCGCGCGCCGAGCCCGGCACCGCGTGCGACGAGGAAGTCGTGCTGGCGGGCGTCGAACGCCTGCTGGACGAGGACGTGTCGCTGGAGACCCAGGATCCGCGTGGATTCGGCCCGCTGCATCTGGCCGCGCTGCATGGCCTGTTGCGGGTAGTCCAGCGGCTGCTGCGCGCGGGCGCGGATCCGGATCTGCGCGATGCGCTCAACCGCACGCCGCGCGAGGTCGCGGTGATGCGCGGCTTCGTCGACGTGGCCGGCGAGTTCGTGCCGGTCGCGCCGGGGGCCTCGATGGCCCGCTTCCTGCGCGAACCGCGCGGCTGAGGGAACCGGCGTAAACGCGGGTTCCAGGCTTTGTCTTGCCCTTGCGCTTCAGGTCGCGCGGGGCGTGGCATCCGTCGCGGCAGGCGACGCGTCGGCTTCGTCTTCGCCGCTGGCATCGGCCTCGAACAGCTTTTCCAGATCGCCGACCGCATCGCGTGCGGTCTGGATCACCGCCGCATCGTCGTCATAGACCAGGTACTGCGCGCGCAACAGCTTCTCGTCGTGCTCGCGGAAGCGTCGCGCCTGCTGGGCCGCCGCCTCGGGTGAACGCCCCAATGCCACCAGGGTCTGTTCGGCCATTTCCAGGCTGGTCCCCAGGGTCTCGCGGAAGGGTTCGGTGCTCAGATCCATCAGCCGCCAGGCATGCTGGCGGTTGCGCGCGCGCGCCAGCACCTTGGCGTTCGGATACATCCGGCGGATCAAGCGCACCGCCTTGATGTTGGTATCCGGATCATCCATCGCGATCACGAACACCTTGACGTGCTGCGCACCGGCCGACCGCAGCAGATCCGGGCGCGTGGGATCGCCGTAGTAGATGCGCGCACCGCCGAACCGGCGCAATGTATCCACCGTTTCCGGGCTGTGTTCGAGGGCGACGAAAGGAATGCGCTGCGAGGTCAGCACGCGCGCCACGATCTGGCCGAACCGGCCCATGCCGGCAATCAGCACCTGCGGCGTCTGGTCCGGGATGTCGTCGAAGGCGCGCCGATCCGGCATCGGCCGGGCGATGCCCGACACCCACCGCGACAGCCCCATCATCAACAGCGGCGTCAGCGCCATGGATACGCCCACGATCGCGACCAGGCGATCGCGCACGTCGGCATCCAGCAGCTTCACCCGCGCGGCCTCGTTGAACACCACGAAGGCGAATTCGCCGCCCAGCCACAGCGCGCCACCGAGCATCAGCGCGCCGCGCACGTCCAGCCGGCCCGGCCACAGGCCGAGCAGGAACAGGATGCCGAACTTAACCAGCAGCAGCACCAGCACGCCGGCGGTGATGATCTGCGGCTCGTTCATCACCCGGTCCAGATCGATGTCCATGCCGACGGCGATGAAGAACAGGCCGAGCAGCAGGCCCTTGAACGGTTCGATCTGCGATTCCAGTTCGTGACGGAACTCCGAATCCGACAACAGCACGCCTGCCAGGAACGCGCCCAGGCCCGCGCTCAGTCCGGCCAGCTGCATGAACCAGGCCGTGCCCAGCACCACCAGCAGCGCGCTGGCGGTGAACACTTCCGGCATCCGCGTGCGCGCCACCACCCGGAACATGTGCCGCAGGATCAGGCGGCCACCGAAGATGACGATCGCCATCGCGCCGATCGCCTGGAACACCATGGTCCAGGTCAGGGTCTCGTTCTTGGCGCCCCCCAGCAGCGGGATCGCCGCCAGCAGCGGAATCGCCACCAGGTCCTGGAACAGCAGGATGGCGAAACCCAGGCGCCCGTGTTCGCTGGTCAGTTCCTTGCGTTCGGACAGCAATTGCAGGCTGACCGCCGTCGAGGACAGCGCCAGGCCCAGGCCGATGACCAGGGAGGTCTTCCAGTGATGCTCGGCGAGCAGGGCGATGCCGCCCAGTGCCAGCGCGGTCAGCAGCACCTGCAGCCCGCCCGCGCCGAATACCGGCTTGCGCATCACCCGCAGGCGCGACGGCGACAGTTCCAGGCCGATGACGAACAGCATCATCACCACGCCGATTTCCGCCGCGTCCAGGATCCGGTCCGCGTCCCGGATCAGGGCCATGCCGTCCGGCCCCAGCACCACGCCGGCGACCAGATAGGCCAGCACCGCACCGATGCCCAGCCGCTTGAACACCGGCACGGCGATGACCGCGGCCAGCAGGAACACCAATGTCAGCTCTAGGCCACTACCGTGCATGCATTCACCTCCGGCCCATTATGCCGGTCGCTCCCGGAATCCGGGGCGATGGTCCTGATTGAAGGCGGCCCGCGACCGCGCTAGGCTCGGCGCCGGGGATTCATCCAGGGAGAGGGCGATGAAGGGGATATGGGGAATCGCGCTGTGGCTGCTGGCCGCCGTGGCCAACGCCCAGACCGCGGAACTGCGAATGCCGGTGAACGGCGAGATTGGCATCGATCCGGCGGGAGCGGTGTTCGATTATCGGCTCGATACCGAATTGACGCCGGCAGTCGCCGCGCTGGTCGAACGCTCGGTACGGCAATGGAAGTTCGAGCCCGTGCTGCGTGGCGGCGTCGCCACCCACGCCAAGGCGCGCATGCACCTGACCCTGATCGCGCAGCCGGTGCCCGCGGGCTACCAGTTGCAGGTGGAGCGCGTGCAGTTCTCCACCTATCGGGCCTCGATCAAGATGACGCCACCGCGTTATCCGGTGGAAGCAGCCAGGGGCGGCGTCAGCGGCAATGTCCTGGTGGCGGTGCGGGTGAACGCGGAAGGGCGCGTCGTGGACGCATCCGCCGTGCAGACCTCCTGGCCCAACAGCAAGATCAACGAGGCGGCACGACGCTACTGGGGAAAGGTGCTGGAAAAGGCATCGCTGGAAGCCGCGCGTCGATGGGTCTTCGAACCGGCGGATGCGGCATCGCAAGAAACCGGCGATGCGACCCTGGTGGTTCCCGTGAATTTCTGGGTGGGCGACGCCACTCCGCCCGACACGGGCTGGCGCTACGAGTCGGCGGGCCCGGCCAATCCCATTCCCTGGCTGACTCCGGAACAACAGGTTTTCGACGCCTCCGGACTGAAGCAAGGCGAGGTACTGGCACTGGATCTTGCGGTGAAGTTGAAGACGCCGGTGATCGGGGCAGCGCTCTAGGCGATCCGGGCCGGGGTCGAAGTGCACGGAGGTGCGGCACGGATGGAACGGAGGAGCGGACAATGAATAGAGCGTGGGGATTGGCGTTGTGCCTGCTGGCGATGAACGCCTTGGCGCAGGATGCGGGGTTGCGGTTGCCGGTGAACGGAGAAATCGGGGTTGATCCGACCGGAGCGGTGTTCGACTACCGGATCGACACCGAACTGACGCCAGCGGTCAAGGCGCTGGTCGAGCGTTCGGTCCGGCAATGGAAGTTCGAACCGGTGATGCGCGACGGACGGGCGACGCACGCGAAGGCGCGGCTTCACCTGACGCTGATCGCCAGGCAGGTCGACGAGGGCTTCCGGTTGCAGGTGGAGCATGTCCGCTTCTCGGGCTATCGCGATGCGATCTCGATGAAGCCGCCGCGCTATCCGAAGCAGGCGGCGATCAACGGCGTGGGTGGCGACGTGCTGGTGGCGATCCGGGTTGATGCGTCGGGCAAGGTGACCGACGCGGTGGCGGTACAGACCTCCTGGCCCTACAAGAAGGTCGCGGCCAAGGCCGCGGAGAAGTGGGGACCGATGCTCGAAACCGCATCGGTGGAAGCGGCGCGCAACTGGACGTTCGAGCCCGCGGACGCTGCCCCGCACGCGGAAGGCGACACCACCCTGATCGTGCCGATCAGCTATCGCATGAACGTGGATCGCCCGCCGCGCGAAGGTTGGCACTACGAGTCCGCCGGCCCGGCCAGGACGATCCCGTGGCTCGACCCATCCCGGCAGGCGTTCGACGCGTCCGGCCTGAAAGAGGGTGAAGTCCTGGCGCTGGACTATTCGATGAAACTGAAAACGCCAGTGATCGGCAGTTCGCTATGAATGTCGCACGGCGTCCGGATGGCCTCGGCCGGCGCTGCCGAACCAGAATGGAGACGCAATGAACGCAAGGAATTCTTCGTTGCAGGGTCGCCGGATGTTGGGCGCGCTGCTGTTGATGGCGGGCACCAGCACCGCTTCGGCAACGGGCCCGGAAGAAAAGGAATTGTTCGTGTTCCAGACCCGGGCTGCGGTCAGCATCGACGCGACGGGGCGCCCGACGGAAATCCAGCTTCCGGAGCAGATGCCGGAGGCGGTGGCAACCTTTGTCCGGGACCAGATCATGCAATGGCGATTCGTTCCCCCGGACGTCGACGGGCAGGCGCGTGCCGGCAAGACCTATCTCACCGTGGGCGCCTGTGCCGCGCCAACGGCGGACGGTTACCAGCTGGCGATCGACTACAAGGGCGCCGGGCCGGGTACGCCACGACCGGACGGGAAGATCGTTCCCCCCTATCCGCGCGAAGCGGCGGGGAAGAACGCCAACCACAGGGGCGTGGTGCAGTTCGTGGTCGAGCCGGATGGCGGCACCACGCTGGAGTCGCTCGAATTCACGCCCTCGGGCAGCAAGCGCCTGTTCCGGCCGGCGATCGAGGACTGGATGAAACAGGTCCGCTTCATGCCGGAAGAGGTGGATGGAAAGCCGGTGCGGACCCGGATGCGGGTTCCCCTCCACTTCGAATCCCGTCCGCACGGCACCGCTTCCACGCAATCGAAGGCCGACAAACCCGAATGCACGGCCCTGCTGAAGCGAGGCGACGAACAGCGCCCGATGGCGCTGGATTCGCCTTTCACGCGGCTGGAAGGCGGAGGGTGAGCCATCGTGGGAATGGATCTATCGGGTGCTCCGGCACCGACCGGATATTGAAGGAGCGGGCGACATGAAAAAGGGAACGCATGGCATGGGTCGATGGCTGGCGTTCGCGTGCCTGCTTGGCATCGCCTGCACGGCGGGCGCCGGCATCAAGGAGATCCGCCAGCAGGTCGAAGCCAGCATGCTGGTGACTGGCGCGATCATCATCGAGCCGGAGGGCGCGGTGGAGAAACTGGACATCGACCAGCGCAACAAGCTGCCCGAGGCCGTGATCGGCCTGGTCGAGAAGGCGGCCGCCGGCTGGAAGTTCGAGCCGATCCTGGTGGATGGCGTCGCGCGTCGCGGCAAGGCGCGGATGAGCCTGCGGGTGGTCGCCAACAAGCTGCCGAATGGCGACTTCCAGGTGGCGCTCCGCGGCAGCCATTTCGGCGACGAGGCGATCAGTCCGGAAGAGCGCCAGCAGCGCAACGACTCCGTGCGCAGCATCAAGCTCCAGCCCCCCGCCTATCCGGGAGGCGCGGCGCGCCTGGGCGCCCAGGGCACCGTGTACCTGGTGGTCAAGGTGGGGCGCGACGGCACGGTCGCGGATGTGATCACCGAACAGGTCAACCTGGGCTTCGTCGGCGACGAGCGACTGATGCAGCAGGCCCGCGACGCGTTTTCCGAGGCGACCCTGGTCGCGGCCAGGAAATGGACCTTCCAGCCTCCCACCGAGGGGGCTGAGATGGACGCGCCGTTCTGGCTGGTGCGCGTGCCGGTGGACTACAAGATGCCCGGGAAGAAGGCGCCGGGCTATGGCCGATGGGAGGTCTATGTTCCCGGGCCCCGCCAGAGTGCGCCATGGATGCAGTCGGAGCGCGGAGAAGGCGGCAGCCCGGACGCGATGGTGGCGGGCGGCGTCTACGAGATCGGCAAGGGCCGGCGCCTGCTCACGCCATTGTCGGGCTGAGGCTACCGGTCCTCCCGGCAGGGAACGCCTCGCCAGCGTACGGGGCGTTCCTGCAATGACCCGGCGAAACCCATCGCGGGGGCTGGTTCCGATCAAATGACCGCTGCCGCGTGCGGGGTCATCGCAGCGGCAACGCGATCGGTCGCAACGGCGCCGCGTCGCCGCCGCGGATTTTCAGCGGCCCACCGATGAAGGCGAACTCATAGACCTTGTCGCGCGAGAGTTCATCCAGGGCGATCAGCTCGATGATCGGCACGCCCTGTTCGGCGAGCAGGTAGGTGTGCAGCGGAACATAGGCGTCGGGTTCCTGCGAAGGAAACGTCTCGAAGCTCAGGTTGTCCGCGCCGACCACCATCGCGCCACCGTCCTCGACCAGAAAGCGCGCCGCGTCCAGGCTCATTCCCGGGGGATTGGCCATGTAGGCCTCCGCCTGGTCGAACAGGCGCATCCGGCCGGTCCGGATCAACACGACGTCGCCGCGCTGCAATTTCAGTTTCTGCTTCGCCAGCGCCGCCTGCAGATCCGCGCGGGTGATGCGGTACTGATCCGGCAGCATTTCCACGCCCTTGGCGGCGGCGACGTCGATCAGCACGCCACGTGCGATCAGGTTCGGGAATTTCTCGATGCCGGCCTTGCGCCAGCCGCGATCGCCGAGATGCTCGTCGGCGCTGAAGCCGTTCCAGATCCTTCCGTGCAAACCGAAGTGGTTGAGCGCGTCGATGTGGGTGCCGGTGTGGCTGTACATCGAGAAGGCGGTGCCGGTGTAGCTGGTGCTGGCGTTGAGCGCGTCGCCCACCGCCATCGGATCGTCGACGGCGGTGCCGCGCGGGGTGTGGGTCATCCAGAACTGGTAGTGCGGATCGCCCGCGCCCTGCCAGCTGGGCATGCCGATGTAGTAGTCGGTGGCCAGGTCATAGGCGCGACGACCGTCGACGCGCGACAGGATCGCGGCGCGGGATTCGGGCGTGATCAGGTTGAGGCGGCCGATTTCATCGCCAGGGCCCCAGGGGCTGGTGCCGACTTCGCCGGCGTGGCCGGTGGTGGCGGCGGAAAGGGATGCGGCGAACCCTGCGGCCAGGGTCAGGCGACGCAGGGAAGATCGAAGCGAAGGGAGCATTGCGGGAATCCTCGTGGGGAGGCGGCCTGGAACAGCTGCCTGGGGATTCACAGCTTGAATGCGCGGCCGACGCCGAAAAATGCGTCCGCGGTGCGGACAGTTTTCGCTGCCGGTTACGAATCGCCTTCCAGCAACGGCGGCAGCGCCTGGGCGAGGAAATCGACGAAGACCTGCACCTTGGGCGGCAGGTGCCGCGCGGTGGGGTAGATCGCATGGACGTGCCGCTGCGGATAAGCGCAGGCCGGCAGGACGCGTTGCAGGCGTCCCCCGGCGATCGCCGGCGCCGCCAGGAAGGAAGGCAGCGCGCCGATGCCGAGACCGGCGCACAGCAGGTCGCGCAGGATCAGGCTGTTGTTGACGACGGTCCGTGCCGGCGGCAGCGCCACCCGGGTCGTTCCCTCCGGGCCCTGGAGCTGCCAGCTGTCCGGCGTGTCGGCCAGGGCATAGGCGAGCACGTCGTGGCCGGACAGATCCGCGGGCGATTCTGGCATGCCGCGACGGTGCAGGTAATCCGGTGCCGCGCACAGCACCTGCTGGATCGTACCGAGCCGGCGCGCGACCAGCGAGGAATCCTCCAGCGTGCTGCGCACGCGCAGGGAGACGTCGAAACCGGTGCCGATCACGTCCAGCACCCGATCATCCAGCGCCAGATCCAGCTTCAATCGCGGATGACGGGCCAGGAACGTCCCCAGCAGCGGCGACAGCACCGCCAGGCCGAACGAGGTCGGCGCGTTGACCCGCAGCCGGCCCTCGACCTGGCCAACCTGCGCGCGCAGCGCATGTTCGACCCGTTCCATCTCGTCCAGCAGGCGGCAGCACTCACCGAAATAGGCCTGCCCGGCATCGGTCAGGCTCATGCGGCGCGTGGTCCGCTGCAGCAGCACCGCGCCCAGGTGTTCTTCCAACTGCCGGAGCTGCTTGCTCAGGCCGGCCGCGGAGACACCCAGATCGTCGGCGGCACGGGCGAAGCCACCCAGTTCGACGACCCGCCGGAAAGCGCGCATCGCATTGAGTTGATCCATGGCGGTGTCGGGGCAGGGGATCCGGAAAAGAAAACGCCGGCGTGGGCCGGCGTTTTCGTCTTGCTGCTGGCTCAGCGCTTCATCGAAGCGAAGAACTCGTCGTTGGACTTGGTGTTCTTCATCTTGTCCAGCAGGAATTCCATCGCGGCGATTTCGTCCATCGGATGGAGCAGCTTGCGCAGGATCCAGATCTTCTGCAGCAGTTCCGGTTCGATCAGCAGATCCTCGCGGCGGGTGCCGGAGCGGTTGATGTCAATGGCCGGGTAGACGCGCTTCTCGGTGATGCGGCGGTTCAGGTGCACTTCGCTGTTGCCGGTGCCCTTGAACTCTTCGTAGATCACCTCGTCCATCTTGCTGCCGGTCTCGACCAGCGCGGTGGCGATGATGGTCAGCGAACCGCCTTCCTCGACATTGCGCGCGGCGCCGAAGAAGCGCTTCGGGCGGTGCAGGGCGTTGGCGTCCACGCCGCCGGTCAGCACCTTGCCGGAGCTGGGCACGACGTTGTTGTAGGCGCGGGCCAGGCGGGTGATCGAGTCGAGCATGATCACCACGTCCTTCTTGTGCTCGACCAGGCGCTTGGCGCGCTCGATCACCATCTCGGCGACCTGCACGTGGCGGGCGGCGGGTTCGTCGAAGGTCGAGGACACCACTTCACCGCGCACGGTGCGCTGCATTTCGGTGACTTCTTCCGGACGCTCGTCCACCAGCAGCACGATCAGGTGCACGTCGGGGTGGTTGGTGGTGATGGCGGTGGCGATCTGCTGCATCATGATCGTCTTGCCGGCCTTGGGCGGCGACACGATCAGCGCGCGCTGGCCCTTGCCCTGCGGCGCCATCAGGTCGAGGATGCGGCCGGCGATGTCCTCCGACGATCCGTTGCCGCGCTCCAGGGTGAAGCGGCGACGCGGGAACAGCGGGGTCAGGTTCTCGAACAGCACCTTGTTCTTCGACGCTTCCAGCGGCTCGCCGTTGATGGTGTCGATGGTCGACAGCGCGAAGTAGCGCTCGCCGTCCTTCGGGAAGCGGATGCGGCCGGACAGGTGGTCGCCGGTGCGCAGGTTGAAGCGGCGGATCTGGCTGGGGCTGATGTAGACGTCGTCCGGGCCGGCCAGGTAGCTGGCCTCGGCCGCGCGCAGGAAGCCGAAGCCGTCCGGCAGGATTTCCAGCACGCCGTCGGCGGCCACGCCTTCGCCGTGGCGGGTCAGCACCTTCAGCAGGGCGAAGATCACGTCCTGCTTGCGGGCGCGGGCGACGCCCTCCTGGATGTTCAGCTGCTCGGCGATTTCCAGCAGCTTGGGCGCCGGCATGCGCTTGAGGTCGCCCAGCGAGTACTGCGGGAACCCTTCCGGAACGCTCGGCATCTGGCGCGGCACGTAATTCTCGTTGCCGCCGCCGTTGCCGTCGCCGGGCATGCCGTCGTTGTAGCCGCCACGGTTGCGCTCGCGGTCACGGCGGTTGCGGAAGCGGTCGCGGCGGTTGTTGTTGTTGAAGCGGTTGCCGTCGCGCTGCTCACGCGGTTCGCCGTCAGCCTGGCCCTGCGGCGACTGGCCGCCGCCGGCATCGCCGGCACTTTCCTGGTGGGCGGGCGCGGTGGCGCGCGGCGCTTCGACGGCGGGAGCCGGAGCGGGCGCGGGAGGCGGGGGCGCTGCGGGGGCCGGCGCTTCGGCCGGAGGCGCCGCGGCGGCGGCTTCGGGAGCGGATTTGGCGACGCGCGGCTTGCGCACGCGCTTCTCGGCGGGGGCGCCGGTTTCGTTGCTACTGTCGGACAAAGTGCGATTCCTCGCTAAGGTGGCGAGCGCCGGCTGGAACGCGCGGCGGCAGGTCGGGGAGTGTGTTGACTCAGAAGGGTGCGGCGCAGAAAAGGCGCCGGATGTGCGGACACTAGCACCGCGTTGCGGCGACGGCAAGCGCCGGGCCGCAACGGGTTCGCACGGGTTCAGCCGGGAATCCGGCCGGACCGGCTCAGGCGGTCTGGGCGCCGAGCGTCTTGTCGATCATCTGGGTCAGCTGGCCCTTGCCGACCGCGCCGACCTGGGTCGCCTGGACCTGGCCGTCCTTGAACAGCAGCAGCAGCGGGATGTTGCGGACGTGGTATTTGATGGCGGTGGCGCGGTTCTCGTCCACGTTGAGCTTGACCACCTTCAGGCGGCCGTCATAGGTCTGGGCCAGCTCGTCCAGGACCGGGGCGATCATCTTGCACGGGCCGCACCATTCGGCCCAGAAATCAACCAGAACGGGCTCGTCGGACTGCAGCACGGCGGCCTCGAAATCGGCATCGCCGACATGGGTTACTTTTTCGCTCACTGGGTTCTCCTGCGGAGCCGCGGCGGGCCGCGGACGGATGGGGGCCGGGGACGGCCACCTCTATTGGGGTAAACTGGGGCGTTCCGCGGCCAGATCAAGCCATCCTGGCGGCCGCGCGATCCGGCTTTGGGGGCGCAGTTTGCGACGCCGCCGACGGCGATGCAAGCACGAGCAGTCCCTTATCAGTCGCGCCAACGGAACACTGCGGCGCAAAGAAGAAAGCATGAGCGACAAACCTTTAACCGACATTACTTTTACCTCGTTCGACCTGCATCCGGCCCTGCTGGCCGGGCTTGAGAACGCCGGTTTTTCCCGCTGCACCCCCATTCAGGCGCTGACCCTGCCGGTCGCGCTGGCCGGACGCGACGTTGCCGGCCAGGCCCAGACCGGCACCGGCAAGACCCTGGCCTTCCTGGTGGCGGTGATGAACCGCCTGCTGTCGCGCCCGGCCCTGGCCGAGCGCAAGCCGGAAGACCCGCGCGCGCTGATTCTGGCGCCCACCCGCGAGCTGGCGATCCAGATCCACAAGGATGCGGTGAAGTTCGGCGCCGACCTGGGCCTGCGCTTCGCCCTGGTCTACGGCGGCGTGGACTATGACAAGCAGCGCGAGCTGCTGCAGCAGGGCGTGGACGTGATCATCGCCACCCCGGGCCGCCTGATCGACTACGTCAAGCAGCACAAGGTCGTCTCCCTGCACGCCTGCGAGGTCTGCGTGCTGGACGAGGCCGACCGCATGTTCGACCTGGGCTTCATCAAGGACATCCGGTTCCTGCTGCGGCGCATGCCGATCCGCACCGAGCGCCAGACCCTGCTGTTCAGCGCCACCCTCAGCCATCGCGTGCTGGAACTGGCCTACGAGCACATGAACGAGCCGGAGAAGCTGGTGGTGGAGGCCGAGACGGTTACCGCCGCGCGGGTCCGCCAGCGCATGTACTTCCCGGCCGACGAAGAGAAGATCCCGCTGCTGCTGGGCCTGCTGTCGCGCAGCGAGGGCGCGCGCACGATGGTGTTCGTCAACACCAAGGCGTTCGTCGAACGCGTCGCCCGCGCGCTGGAACGGGCCGGCTACCGGGTCGGCGTGCTGTCCGGCGACGTGCCGCAGAAGAAGCGCGAGACCCTGCTCAACCGCTTCCAGAAGGGCCAGCTGGAAATCCTGGTCGCCACCGACGTGGCCGCGCGCGGCCTGCACATCGATGGCGTCTCGCACGTCTACAACTACGATCTGCCGTTCGATGCCGAGGATTATGTCCACCGCATCGGCCGCACCGCCCGCCTGGGCGCCGAGGGTGACGCGATCAGTTTCGCCTGTGAGCGTTATGCGATGTCGCTGCCCGACATCGAGGCGTACATCGAGCAGAAGATTCCGGTCGAAGCGGTGACCCCTGAAGTGCTGACCGCGCTGCCGCGTCCCGAGCGCGCGCCGGTGGAAGGCGCCGAGGGCGAGGAAGATGAGAGCATCGGCCAGATTTTCCGCGAGGCTCGCGAACAGCGCAGCGCCGAGGAACAGCGCCGCGGTGGCGGGCGCTCCGGTTCCGGCCAGGGCAACCGTCGTCGCAGCGGTGGCGGTGGTGGCAGCGGTGGCGAACGTGGTCGCGGCGAACGCCGCGATGGCGCGCCGCGCGGTGACGGCAAGCCGCGCCCGCCGCGTCCGCCCCGTCCCGACAACGCGGTCGCCGGATCGCCTGCCGTCACGCACCCGGCCGCCGCCCCGGCGCCGCAGGCCGAAGGCGAGCGCGCGCCGCGCAAGCGCCGCCGCCGTCGCCATGGACGTCCGGTGGAAGGCGCCGAGACGGCCGCCGTGGCAAAGCCCGTGGCCGCCGCATCCGCCGCGGCTGCGGTCGACAAGCACGAGAAGCCCTCGTTCTTCAGCCGCCTGGGCCGCAAGCTGAAGTCGCTGGTCGGCGGCTGACGCCGGCCCGGCCGGCACCGGTCGCGTATCGGTGCCGGCGATGCGCGGGGATCGCTTCCGCGTTCCACGCTCCGGCATAATCGCGGCATGAGCGTGCTTCGATTCGAAAACGTCAGCAAACAGTACCCCGGCGGCCACACGGCGCTGTCGGAGGTCAACTTCGAAGTGGCCGAAGGCGAGATGCTGTTCGTCACCGGCCACTCCGGCGCCGGCAAGAGCACGCTGCTCAAGCTGATCCACCTGAGCGAACGGCCCAGCCGCGGCGCGGTGTTGTTCGCCGGTCGCAACCTGCTCAAGGTGCGCGGCGGCCGCATTCCGCTGCATCGCCGCGAAGTCGGCGCGGTCCACCAGGATCACCGCCTGCTGACCGATCGCACCATCATGGAGAACGTCTCGCTGCCGCTGATCCTGCGCGGAGAGCGGCGCGCCGACATCCAGAAGCGGGTACGCGAAGTGCTGGCGCGGCTGGGACTGGGCCATCGCGAAAAGGCGTTGCCGACCCAACTTTCGGCCGGCGAACAGCAGCGCGTGGGCATCGCCCGCGCGATCGTCGCCGAACCCAAGCTGCTGGTGGCCGACGAGCCGACCGGCAACCTCGATCCGACCCTGGCCGCGGAAATCATGGAACTGTTCGCCTCGATGCCCGAGCGTGGCACCAGCGTGCTGGTGGTGAGCCATGACCTGGCCCTGCTCAAGCGCATGCGCAAGCGCGTGCTGGTGCTGGACCACGGCCAGCTGGTCGACGACATCTCGCCGGCGGATCTGGCCGAATGAACGACAGCAACCGCTTTTCGCGTCCGCGTTCGGGCTTCGGCATCTGGCTGGACCAGCATCTCTACAGCTTCGTTTCCAGCCTGGGCCGGCTGGTGCGCCGGCCCTGGGCCACGGTGCTGACCATCGGGGTGATGGCGGTGGCGTTCGTGTTGCCGCTGGGCCTGTGGCTGGCGCTGGCGAACGTCGAGCAGTTCGCCGGCGACGTCAGCGATTCGCGCGAGATCGACGTCTTCCTCAAGCTCGACGTGCCGGTGCCGCGCGCACGGGTGCTGGCGGTACAGCTGGGTGGCCGCGCCGACGTGGCCAAGGTCGAACTGCGCACGCCGGAACAGGGACTGGCCGAGTTCCGCGAGCGCAGCGGCCTGGGCGCCAGCCTGGACGCGCTGGAAGGCAATCCGCTGCCGACGCTGCTGCAGATCACCCCGCGCGGCGACGAAGCCGGGCTGGTGGCGACGCTGGAGCGCCTGCCCGAAGCGGATCTGGTGCAGCACGACGCGCAGTGGCGTGATCGCCTGCGCGGTTGGCTCGGCTTCGGCGAACGCCTGGTCTGGGTGCTGGCGGCGCTGTTCGGTATCGGCGCGCTGCTGGTGGTGGGCAATACCGTGCGCCTGGACATCCAGTCGCGGCGCGAGGAAATCGGCGTGCTGCAACTGCTGGGCGCCACCGATGGCTTCATCCGCCGACCCTTCATCTACCTGGGCGCCTGGTACGGCCTGGTGGCCGGCGCCATCGCGCTGGGCCTGCTGGTCGCCGCCGCCGCCGCGTTGCAGGCGCCGCTGGCGACCCTGGCGCAGAGCTACGGCAGCCGCTTCGCCCTGGCCGGCCTGGACCCGCTGCGCGCCGGCGCGGTACTGGCCGGCGCGACCGTGGTCGGCTGGCTGGGGGCGTGGCTGGTGACCGGCCACTTCTTGCGGCAGACTCGCCCGACCGCCACCTGACCCGCCCGCATGTCCGACGCGCTCCGGCATCTCATCAGCGACGCCCCCCGGGTGATGGTGGTCGACGGTTCCAAACTGGTGCGCAAACTCATCGCCGACGTGCTCGAACGGGATCTGCCCGGGGTCAACGTGATCGGCTGCGCCAGCATCGCCGAAGCCCGCAAGGCGCTGGCCGAGGGTGAAATCCACCTGGTCACCACCGCACTGGCGCTGCGCGATGGTGATGGCATGGAGATCGCGCGCAGCGTGCGCGAGGCTTCCGGCCAGGCCTACGTGCCGGTGATCGTGGTGTCCGGCGATGCCCAGCAGCACCTGGAAGAGCGCCGCTTCAACGATTACGTCACCGACTACTTCGACAAGTCGCTGGGACACGAGGCGCTGGCCACGTTCATCCGCGGCTACGTGCAACCCGAACCGATTCCCGGCGCGACCGTGCTGTACGTGGAAGACAGCCGGGTGGTCGCCGAGACCACCAAGCGCATGCTGGAGCGGCAATCGCTCAATGTCGTGCACGTGCTGCGCGCCGAGGACGCTTTTGCCCTGCTCACCGCCGAATCATTGGGCCTTTCGACCCACCGCTTCGATCTGGTGCTGACCGACGTGACCCTGAAGGGCGAACTCAGCGGCCGCGACGTGGTGCAGCGGATCCGCATCGACTTCGCCTACGGCAAGCGCCGCCTGCCGATCCTGGTGATGACCGGCGACAGCAACCGCGACAACCAGGCCGTGCTGCTGCAGGCCGGCGCCAACGACCTGGTGCTCAAGCCGATCGAGGAACGCCTGCTGGTGACCAAGGTGCTGTTCCAGCTGCGCCTGGCGCGGATGGAAGGGCGTTGAATTGCCGGGATTGGGGATTGGCAAGGGCGAGGGACGTGTTGGGTAACATGCCAATCCCGAATCCCCAATCCCGAATCCCTTCGCCAATGTCCGATACCGAACGCATCAAACTCGAACCGTCCTGGAAGCAGCACGCCGGTGACTGGCTGCTGCGGCCGGAGATGCAGGCGTTGTCCGAGTTCCTGCGCCAGCGCAAGGCCGCGGGTGCGCGCATCTATCCGCCCGGACCGCAGATCTTCGCCGCTTTCGAGGCCACGCCGTTCGGCGCGGCCAAGGTGGTGATCCTGGGCCAGGATCCGTACCACGGGCCGAGCCAGGCGCACGGCTTGTGCTTCTCGGTGCGGCCGGGCGTGCCGGTGCCGCCGTCGCTGATCAACATCTACAAGGAAATCCAGGCCGACCTGGGCATCGCGCCGCCGGATCACGGCTGCCTGCTGCCGTGGGCGCGGCAGGGCGTGCTGCTGTTGAACGCGGTGCTGACCGTCGAGGAATCGCGCGCGGGCGCCCACCAGGGCAAGGGCTGGGAAGGCTTCACCGACCACGTCATCGAGACGCTGGCGCGCGAGCGCGAGGGACTGGTGTTCCTGCTCTGGGGCAGTTACGCGCAGGCCAAGGGCAAGGTCATCGATGCGCGCCGGCACCGGGTGCTGCGCGCGCCGCACCCCTCGCCGCTGTCGGCGCACCGGGGTTTCCTGGGTTGCGGGCATTTCTCGGCGGCCAACCGCTACCTGCGGGAGCGCGGCCAGGCCCCGATCGATTGGCGCCTGCCGATGCGCGCGCAACTGCCCGCCGACCCGCTGCTGGCGTAGCGCGGAGCCTGTTTGGCGACCGGAACGGCGGGGGTTCGCCCGGGTGGAGGGCCCGGTGGTTCAAGTTCCGCGCCGGGTCAGCGCTTTTTCTTGCGGCGCGGCTGCGACGGGGTGACCGGCGGAGCGGGTACCGGCGCCGGGGTGACGTTCTGGATCTCGGCCTGCAGCTCTTCCATCATCGGCACCATCTTCTGCTGGATGGCGCCCATCAGGTTCTGCATCAGCGCGGGCGTCTTGTCGAGCAGGCTGCGGCCGGCCGGGCTCTCGTAGAACTTGGTGATCGCGCGCACGTCCTCGCGGGTGAAGGTCTTCTTGTAGACGTCCACGTACAGCGGGCGCATCTCCTGCCAGGACAGCGCCTTGCGCATGATCTCGTTGGTCTTGGCCATGATCCGGTCGGCTTCGGCGCGCTGCTCGGCGCTCATCTCCTTGCCCGCCATCAGCTGGTCGAACTGCTGGCGCTGCATGGTTTCCATTTGCGGGATGATCGCGTTGAGCATGCTTTCCGCGCGCGAGGCCTGCAGCAGTTTCTCGATGTCCGCGTCGGAGGGTTCCGCCGCCAGCGCCACGCCCGTGAACAACATCCATCCGGCCAGGAAAACCAGACGCAGTGCGAGCGGGCGTTTCGTCATGTGTGCGGCTTTGCGGCAGGGGCGGGCCTGCATGGTGCCGACGTGGAAGTAAACATCACGTTAAAACAAGGGCCCCGACGATGGTCATGGGGACGATGTGCACTCGGGAAGCCAACGCGGATCCGGCAGCCTGTCGCGCATCCGCCACGCATCGGACCCTGCCATGTCGCGCCACCGCATTTCCTCGTTCCTGTCGCTGTTGTTGGCCCTCGCCTGCACCGACGCCGTGGTGGCGACGGAACCCGCGACCGCTTCCGCGCAGGCATCGCTGCTGCGGAACCGCATGCCGCACGAGCGGCCGTGGCTGATGGTGGTCGGCACGCCGCACCTGGCCAATCATGGGCGTGACGTGATCAACCTGCAGGTGGACGACGTGATGACGCCGGCGCGACAGGCGGAAATCGAGGCGATCGTCTCCGCGCTCGCGCGCTTCGCCCCGACCCGTGTGGTGGTCGAGCATCCGGTCGCCGGGCAGGCGGCGCTGGATGCGCGCTATGCCGACTATCGCGCGGGCCGCTACGCACTGGGACGCAGCGAAGTGGATCAGATCGGCCTGCGCCTGGCCGCCCGGCTGGACCTGCCGCGCGTCGACGCCGGCGACTGGAACGGCATGCCGCCCGGCGATATCGCCTCCATGGACTGGGACGCCTATGCCCGCCGCACCGGCAAGGAGGCCATGGTGGCGGCCATGCGCGATCCGCGCGGGCTCGAGGGGGCGGTCCCTGCCGGCGTCGCGCTGGCGGACGTGCTGGTCCGCACGAACACGCCCGCCGCGCTGGCCGAACGGCATCGCCGCTACTACGACTACGCGATGCTGGGCGACGATGTCGACGCGCCCGGCGCGAACTGGATGGCCAACTGGCATGGCCGTAACCTGCGCATCTTCGCCCGTCTGGTGCGCCTGGCCGAAAGCCCGCGGGAGCGGATGCTGGTGGTGTACGGGGCGGGCCATGCACCGCTGCTGCGCCAGTTCGGCGAGCAATCGGGGGCGTTCCTGGTGGTGGATCCGGTCCCCTACCTGCGCGCGGCGGCGGGCCCCTGAACGGCCCCGCGGCCGCCCGCTGTCATGCGGGCGGTACGCGACCTCCACTACAATCCGCGCATGGGGAGCGGACGACTCGACATCACGCCCACGCTGGCGATTCCTGACGACGAACTGGTCGAACGGTTCGTGCGCGCCAGCGGCGCGGGCGGGCAGAACGTCAACAAGGTGGCCACCGCGGTCGAGCTGCGGTTCGACGTGGCGCATTCGCCGTCGCTGCCCGAACCCCTGCGCGAACGCCTGCTGGCCCGCCGCGACCGGCGCCTGACCGACGACGGCGTGCTGGTCATCGATGCCCAGCGTTTCCGCACCCAGGACCGCAACCGGCAGGACGCCCGCGAGCGCCTGGCCGCGTTCATCGCCGCGGCGATGCACGTGCCCCGGCCCCGCATCGCCACCAAGCCATCGCGCGCGGCCAAGGCCCGGCGCCTGGATGCCAAGCGCGAACGCAGCGAAGTCAAACGCGGCCGTTCGCAAAAGAGCCACTGGGAGTAATCGATTGAGCGACGCCCACGACGTCATCCCCGTCATTCCGCCCAACATGCCGCAGGTGCCGCCCAACCGCTTCACCCGCTGGATGGGGCGTACCTTCCTGCGCACCTTCGGCTGGAGGGTGGTGGGCACGATCCCCGACATTCCCAAGCTGGTCCTGATCGTGGCGCCGCATTCGTCCAACTGGGACGGCATCTGGGGCATGGCCGCGAAGATCGCGATGGGCTTTCAGGTGCGCGTGCTCGGCAAGGCGCAGCTGTTCTGGTGGCCGCTGTCGCCGCTGCTGCGCAAGCTGGGCGTGGTGCCGGTGGATCGCAGCTCGCCGCAGGGAACGGTGGAGCAGGCGGTCCGCATGATCCGAGAGTCGGACCGGCTGTGGTTCGCGCTGACGCCCGAAGGCACCCGCAAGCGGGTGGAGAAATGGAAGGGTGGCTTCCTGAAGATCGCCCAGCAGGCGCAGGTGCCGATCCTGATGGCCTACTTCCACTACCCCGAGAAGACCATCGGCATTGGCGACGTGTACTACCCCACCGGCGACGCCGAGGCCGACATGGCCGCGATCCGCGCGTGGTACCGGCCGTGGCAGGGCAAGAATCGCGGGACCATGTAATCGCCGCGGATGACGCGACCACGGGAATGAGCGCAAAAGAAAACCCGCCGTGAGGCGGGTTTTCCGTATGGCCGATCCGGAACGGGCAGCCGGGTTTACAGCGCCTGGCCACCCAGCTTCCAGGTGAACTGCAGGTAGAAGCTGCGACCGAACGAATCGAACCACGAGGTGTCGTAGTACGGGTAGTTCGCCCAGGTGGCGTCCCGCGGCGGCATCTTGTCGAACAGGTTGTTGATCGAAAGCGAGATGCGCAGATGATCGGTCACGTCGTAGCGCGCGCCGGCATTGAAGCGCCAGGTCGACTCGGTCCATGCGTCGTTGTTGTAGTTCGCCACGCGGCCCACGTAGTTGCCGAACAGGCTCGCGCCGAACGCGCCCTTGTCCCAGTTCACGCCCACGTTGCCCTTGGTGCGCGGCAAGGTGGTGTCGGCGAAGCTCACGTCCAGCATGTCTTCGGTCGGATCGCCCGGATACAGCTGGCGGGTGTGGCGATGGGTCCAGTTGTAGTTGGCGCGGAAGGCGAAATCACCGGCGCGGGCGGTCGCCAGGCGGTAGTTGGCGGTCACGTCGAGGCCCGAGGTTTCCTCCTCGGCGATGTTGATCGGGCTGAAGTGCACGCTGGTGATGAATCCGTCCTCGTCGCGGAGGACGCGTGACATCGCGTCCACGCATGTGGGCGAATTGATGTCGATCGGGGCACCGGAGTCGGTCACGCCGAGGCGGCAGTCGGCCTCGGTCGAACGCAGCAGTTCGCGGCTCTGCGTCTGCACCTGGTTGGACACCTGGATCTTGTAGTAGTCGATGGCCAGGTCGAAGTTGGACACCGGCGACCACACGAAGCCGGCGGTGAACGACTTGCTGGTTTCCACATCCAGATCCATGTTGCCGGTGTAGACGTCGAAGGTGTTGGTTTCCCAAGTGGAATCGTCGTAGCAATCGCCGTCGCTGAGGTTAGGATTCGTGGATCTGCACTGGTAGTAGTCGGTCGACACGGTGCGGTAGAAGTCGTCGCCGGCGAACAGGTAGTGCATGTCCGGTGCGCGGAAACCCGTGCCGTAGGAGCCACGCACCAGCAGGGTCTCGAATGGACGCCATTCCAGGCCGGCGCTGTAGGTGAACTTGCCGGGATTCTTGTTGCCGTATTCGTAGCGGTCATAGCGGCCGGCCAGGCTGGCCTGCAGCGTGGACAGCAGCGGCAGGCGGAACTCGCCGGCCACGCTCCAGCGATCGCGGTCGCCTTCGCCATCGCCATAGCGCGGGCCGTAGTAGGCGTCGGCGGTCAGCGCATGGGGATCAGGATTGACCTCGTACGACTGCCGGCCGTATTCGACCGCCGCGGCGAAGCCGACGTCGCCCGCGGGCAGGGTGAACAGCGCCGGCGTATCCACGGTGAAGCTGAGGTTGTCGTTGTCGGCCTTCGGATGGAAGGTGGACATCGCCGCGATGGAGGCGAACTCGGCCTGGGTCAGCGGGGTGAACAGGCGCGCCGGATCCGGGCTGTAGATCGCGTAGCCGTCGGCGTCGTAGCCCTGGCGTTCGCCCAGGAACAGGCGATTGGCCGCCTCGGCCCAGATACGCGGCATGCCCACGTCGGCCTTGTACTGCGAATGGTTGTAGGCCGCTTCCCAGTTCCACGACTCACCGAAGGCACCCTGCAGGCCGGTGGTCACCGCCAGGGTCTTCTGCGTGGTGGTGTTCATGCGATTGCGCAGGCCGCCGATTTCCTCCGGCGTGAACTGGCGCGACCAGGTTTCGTAATGGCCGGTGACGGCGTTGTAGAACACCTTGTCGTTGTTGTCGGTCGAGGCCGGATCGTGGAATTCCCAGCCCATGACGTCGCTCACGACGTCGTTGCCGTTGGTGCCGGTGAGCAGCTTGACCTTCTGGCGACCCAGTTGCACATCGGCGAACCAGGACAGCGTGTCGGAGAAGCGATACTCGAACGAACCGTAGGCGTTGTAGCCCTTGCGTTCGTTCTGGATGGTGCGGTACGCGATGGCGCGCTCGCTGCCGCAGTACGGCTGGCCGAAGCGATCCTCGGCCAGCACGGTGGTGCCCTGGTTGAGGCCGGCCATTGCAGCGCAGCCGTCCGCCGGCGCGATGTTGACGTCATCGTCCCAGTCATAGAGCTGCGCGGTCAGGCGCGGCAGCCGACGGCGCGAGGTCGGCGCGTCGAGGGTCGAATCCTGCACGCTGCGCTCGTAGCCCCACAACGGACGCTTGTCGAGGAACTCCACCCCGACGATGCCGCTGAACCCGCCGCGCTCGAAGCCGGTGGTCAGGGTCAGCTTGTGCGACTCGCCGCCGCCGCGACTGGTGTCGCCGTAGCGATAGTCGATGGTGGTGCCGTCGGTGGACTTCTTGAGGATGAAGTTGATGACGCCGGCCATCGCATCGGAGCCGTACACCGCCGAGGCGCTGCCGGTCAGCACTTCGATGCGATCGATCATGCCGAGCGGGATGTTGCCGATGTCGGTGAAGTTGCTGCGGCCGTTGAGCGGCAGCGGGAAGTCGGCGATACGGCGGCCGTTGATCAGCACCAGGGTGTGGTTGGGGCCGAGGCCGCGCAGGTCGACCGCCTGCGCGCCGGGCGTGGACTGGGCGCTGGTGGTGTTCTGCTGGCCCTGCACGCTGCCGCTGTTCTGGCTGAGCGAGCGCAGCACGTCGGGGACGGAGGTGAAGCCGGCGGCCTGGATCTGCTCGGCGGTGACCACGGTAATCGGCGCCGGACCTTCGATCTGAGCGCGCGGGATGCGCGAACCGGTGACCTGTACGTTCTCGAGTTGGGTGACCGGCTCCTCGGCGGCGTCAGCGGACTGGCCGGTGGGAGCCGGAGTAGGGCGGGCGGCGGGCGCCGGACGCGGCGGGGCATCCTGGCGCACGATCACCACCGCGCCGGAGGCGGCGTCGCGGCGGGCGACATGGCCGCTGCCGCTGAGCACCTTGTCCAGCGCCTGGTCGGCCGAGAGATTGCCGTGCACGCCCTGGGTGCGCAGGCCCTTGAGCTGGTCGGCGCGGTAGACGAACTGGGTGCCGGACTGGCGCGCCAGCGTATCCAGCGCCGCCACCAGATCCCCGGCGGGGATGTTGACCTGCGCGGGTTTGGAATTCTGCGCCTGCGCACTCAGTGCGGCTGAACAGGCCAGGCTCAACAACAGGACACGCAACGACGACCGCATTGGATGGCTCTCCCCATGGGCGCACGGGAAGGCGCCCTTGGCTATCAGGACGAACGAGCCGGGGAAATCCCCCGTCTCCCGGCAGGGTCAGAGGCTGTGCAGGACGATGCGGTCGGCGCCGGCTTCGGCGCGGACCGGGAAGCCCTGTTCCAGCAGCCTGACGAAGGCGTCCACGTTCGACCAGCGGAAGTTGCCGCCGACCCGCAGCGCGCCCACGTTGGGATCGCCCATGACGATCTTGCGCGCGTTGTAGCGGTTGAATTCGGACGCGGCTTCGGCCAGCGAGGTGTCGCGGAAGGTCACGAAACCGCTGCGCCAGTCGACCAGCCGTTCGGCGTCGGCGACCGAGCCGGTGCGCACCACCACGCCATTGCGGCTGGCGATGGCCAGGCTGCCGGCCGGCAGCAGGGTGGTCGGTTGCAGATGGCCCTGGGCGTCGGGAGACGCCTCCAGCCGGACGGTGCCCTCGGTAACCACCACCCGCAGATCGGGACCATCCCGGCGCACCGCGAAGCGGGTGCCCACCGCCACCACCTGGCGCGGCCCGGCGCTGACCACGAACGGCCGGTGCGGATCCTTGGCCGCCTCGAAGAACGCCTCGCCGCGCTGCAGATCGATGTGGCGTTCGCGGCGCGACAGGCTGACCGCGATGCGGCTGTCGCTGCTGAGCGTGGCGCCGGAACCGTCGCTCAACGGCACCCGGTTCAGGTCGCCCAGCGCGGTGGCATAGGAGGCCTGCTCGACCACGCCATAGAAATAGTGGTGCGCCCACAGTCCCGCGCCCGCCACGACCAGCACGCCGGCGAACAGCGCGGTGGCCACGCGCGGCCAGCGGCTGCGGTGTTCCCGTTCGCGCGGCGCGAACACCAGCCGCGCCACGTCCGGCGGTCCGCCGGACGGAGCGGGCGCTGGCGTGGAGGCGATGCGCTGGGACGCGGGCCGATCCAGCGGCGAGGCGGTCCATTGCCCGCGCGGCGGCGCGGCGCCCGGCGCCTGGCCGGCGCCCAGCGCGGCCAGGCGTCCGCTTTCGTTCCAGGCCGCGTCCAGGCGCAGGAACGCCACCCGGTGGGCGGTGGATTCGGCCAGCCACGCGTCCAGTGCGGCCTGGTCGGTGCCGGCCCACGCGCTGCTTTCGCGTCGCGCTAGCCAGGCCGCCGCGGCCTGTTCAATCTGTCTGCTGCTGGCCATGTCCCGGTTCCTTTCCTGCGTCCTGCAAGGCCTGCCGCGCGCGGGTGCGCGTGCCGCCGCCGCCGTAGAAATGTTCGGCGATCAGGCGGATTCCCTTGGCGACATGCTTTTCCACGGTCTTTTCGCTGATGCCCAGGCGCGAGGCCACTTCCTTCTGTGGCAGTTCCTCGACCCGGCGCAGCCAGATGACCTCCCGGCACCGGTCCGGCAGGCGGTCGAAGGCGTCGGCCAGGCGCTTGAGCACCTGCCGGCCGCCGCACCACCGTTCGGGCGATACCTCGTCTATCAAGACGTTTATCGACTCGAAATCACCCACTGTCTCGATCGAGACCACCCGGCTGCGGCGCAGGCGGTCGGTCATCAGGTGGCGCGCGGTGGCGAACAGGAACGATTTCGGCGCGGTCGGGACCGACTTGCCGGCGGCCTCGTAGACGCGCACGTAGACTTCCTGGCGCAGGTCGTGGATCTCTTCCCGATGCGGCCAGCAGCGGCGCAGGAAATGCACCAGCGCCTCCTCGTGGACGAGGATCTCGCGGGCGAACCAGGCGTCGGTGGATTCGGTCATTCCACGACATTACCCCAATCCGCGCGGGCCAACGACGACCATCGATGCTGCAAAGCAGCGACGAACGGGGGAGGGGAAGCGCGCATCCGTTCGTCTTCAATGCTGGTGCCACCTGGAGCAAAGAGATGCCGTCACCGCTGTCCCGCCGCCTGTTCCTGCAACGCTGCGCGCTGCTGATCCTGACGCTCGCCGGCGCCACCGGGGCGGTTGCCGCCGACGAGGCTTCCGCGCCGGACGCCTCGCGCCGCGACGGCTATCGCTACTTCGAGATCGGTGATCCGAAGGCGCCGCGCCCCGGCGCGACCGAGGCCGGGCTGATGCTGGTCGGCGGCGGCGACTGGCCGTACGACGCCTTCCGCTGGATGATCGGGAAGGCCGGGCATGGCCGCATCGTGATTCTGCGCGCCTCCGGCACCGTCGAGGCGCAGGACGAATTCTTCAAGGACATTGGCGGCATCACCGCCGCGCAGACGCTGGTGTTCGATGACCGTCGCGCCGCCAGCGACCCGGAGGTGCTGCGCATCGTGCGCGAGGCCGACGGCATCTTCCTGGCCGGCGGCGACCAGTCCAATTACGTGCGTTTCTGGAAGGGCACACCGCTGAACGAAGCGCTGGACGCGCACGTGCGCGCCGGCAAGCCAATCGGCGGGACCAGCGCGGGCCTGGCGATCCTCGGCGCGTTCGCCTATGGCGCGATGGATGGCGGCAGCATCGTCTCGCCCACCGCGATGACGAATCCGTCGGGTCCGGAAGTCACCCTGGTCGGCGATTTCCTGCACATGCCCTATCTGCAGAACGTGATCACCGACAGCCACTTCGGCGAGCGGGACCGGCTGGGTCGCCTGATCGCCTTCGTCGCCCGGCTGTCGGCCGAACAGCAGCGCGTGGACCTGGTCGGCATCGGCATCGACGAATACACCGCGCTGTGCATCGACGCGAAGGGCATGGCGCGGGTCCACAGTGGCGATGGCGGCCATGTCTGGCTGGTGCGTCCGCAGCGCCAGGCCGACGTGTTCGCCGTCGGCAAGCCGCTGACCTTCCGCGACATGCCGGTCATCGGCCTGGATACCGGCAGCTTGCTGCAATTGCCCGATTTCCGCGTCGAGCACCCGGCGTTCGAGCGCCGCGTCGACGTGGTGAACGGCGTCCTGGGCGACGCCGCGCGCACCGCGTCGCTAGAATGAAATCCCCGAACCACCGCCAATCCCGAGAGTTGCTGCCATGACGAACCTGTTGCGTGCGTGTTGCCTTGCGTTGTTGGGAATGGCGGGCACCGCCATCGCCGCGGATGCCGACCGTCCGGTCCTGGTCATCCACGGCGGCGCCGGCGTGGAGCGTGGCGATCTCGCGCCCGCGGAAATCGCCGCCGCGCGCAAATCGATGGAAGAAGCATTGCGTGCCGGCCACGCCGAGCTCGCCGCCGGCAAGCCCGCATTGGACGCGGTGGCCGCCGCGATCTCGGTGATGGAGGACGCGCCGAGCTTCAACGCCGGGCGCGGCGCGGTGTTCACCCATGACGGCAAGAACGAACTCGACGCCTCGATCATGGACGGCGCCACCGGCAAGGCCGGCGCGGTGGCCGGCGTGCATCGGGTCAAGAATCCGATCCAGCTGGCCCGGCTGGTGATGGACAAGTCCAGGCACGTGATGATGGTCGGCGACGGTGCCGAGGCGTTCGCGACCGAGCAGGGTGTGACCCTGGTGGACCCGTCGTACTTCCGCACCGAGAAGCGTTGGCAGCAGTTGCAGAAGGCGCTGAAGGAAGAAGCCTCCGGCCAGGCCCATGCCGATCTGGAGACCGCCAAGCACTTCGGCACCGTGGGCGCGCTGGCGCTGGACGCGCAGGGCCACCTGGCCGCGGGCACGTCCACCGGCGGCATGACCAACAAGCGCTACGGCCGGGTCGGTGACTCGCCGATCATCGGCGCCGGCACCTACGCCGACGCGCGCTGCGCGGTGTCGGGCACCGGTTGGGGCGAGTACTACATCCGCGCGGTCGCCGCGCACGACATCTGCGCGCGCGTGCGCTACGGCGGGCAGGACATCGCCAGCGCCGCCAAGGCGGTGATCAACGACGAGATTCCCAAGGCCGGCGGCGATGGCGGCGCGATCGCGCTGGCCGCCGACGGCAGCATCGCGTTCCCGTTCAACACCGAAGGCATGTATCGCGGCTGGATCGGCGCCGACGGCGTGCCGCACGTGGCGATCTTCGCCGACGATCCGCTGCCGATGCCGAAGCAGTAACGCGGTCCCCCGGACCTGCGACATCCTGCCTGTAGGAGCGACGCGAGTCGCGAGCTTTTCGCGTCACGCGCTCACGGGGTTGATTCGCGACTTATGTCGCTCCCACAGGGGCCCGCGGGGAAGGCAGGTATTCCGGAGATCGGGCACTGGCAAGCGCGACGCTAGCCGCGATCTGGCCCTTTTGGTCCTTCCGGTACCGCGGTCGCGACTCACGTCGCTCCTACAGGGCCCAGGGGTAGAGGACTATCCCTGCGACCACACCGCCAGCTCGTAGCCGTCGCGATCCAGGAAATGGAAGCGGCGGCCGCCGGGGAAGGCGAAGATGGGCTGGCTGATGCGTCCGCCCGCCGCTTCCACCGCGGCTTGGCTGGCTTCGAGATCATCGGACTGGATCACGATCAGCGCGCCGCCCGGGCGCGGCTCGCCATGGGTGAAACCGCCGGTCAGCCGGCCATCGCGGAATTCGCAGTAGTCCGGACCGTAGTCCTGGAAGGTCCAGCCGAACGCTTTGCCGTAAAAGGCCTTGGACGTGGTGATCGAGGCGACGTTGAACTCGACGTAGTCGATGCGGTGATGCTGGGATTCGCTCATGGTCCGGCTCGTGGAGAAGGTGGACGCGCAGTATCGCGCGGTGACCGGAAGGCGTCTTGGAAAAAACGGCCAATCAGCCGTGCCGCCCAGCCAGCAGCGCGCCTGGCGCCAGGCCCGTGAGCAGGCGGGTTTCGCGGACCAGGTGCGAGGCATCGCCATAGCCGGCGTCGAGCGCGCGCCGCAGCAGTGCCTGTTCGGCGGGCGCACGCAGGAAGCGTTGCAGGCGCAGGATCCGCGCCAGCGTCTTGGGACCGTAGCCGAACGCATCCTGGCAGCGCCGCCGCAGGGTGCGTTCACTGATATCGAACTCGCGCGCAAGCAGGGACGATGGCATGGCTTCGGGGTGATCCAGACGCCCGAACAGGGCGCGCATGGCGGGATCCGCAACCGGCGGACCCTGGCGGGCGATGGCATGCTGCAGGGATCGCAGGCGTTCGGCTGGAGCGGCGGCGTCCAGGGCCAGCGCATCCGTCAAGCGCCGTGTCCGCGAACCCCAGAGATCGTGCAGCGCGACCCGCTGACCGGTGATGTTCCGCAACGGCATGCCGAGGAACGCCTGCGCGGCGCCCGGCGCGAACCGGACCGCGACCAGCAGCGCGCCGGGCGCGATGGACGCCGGCTGCGCGACCGGATCCGGTCCAGCGATGAACACCTCGTCGTCGGTCCAGATCAGATCGACGCAGCCATCGGGGATGACCAGCACGTCCGGCGCCGGCCGCGACGGTGCCTGGTAGGTCCAGGCACAGGTCAATCCCGCGCGCAGCGGCGCGGCCGGTGCGACTTCGCGGTAGGCCGGTGCGGAAGAAGGTGGGGTGTGGGTGGTATCGCGGGGCATGTTGACGACAGGTTACGCGTTCCTGTCGTCAGCCTTCATCCCCGGCATTGGCGCGCCGCAGTTCCAGCCAGTGATTCAGCGCGAACACGAAGTAGGGATCCAGCACGCCCGCGGGTCCCTTCGGACCGGACCAGGCCATCGCCTCGCCCGCGAGCGCGTCGCCGCGCTGCCGCAGGTCTACACGCAACGCATGGCGGCGCCGTTGCGCATCGACCGTCGGCACCTGGCTGAGCGTGTAGCCGCGCAGACGGCCGTCCTCGACTTCCACCTTGTCCAGCAGACTCCACAACTGATCGCCCAGCCGGAACAGCGCCCGGCCATCGTCGAGCACCCGCAGCCGCGCGGGCACCGGGCCTTCGTAGGTGTGCAGGATGCCGGACCAGTCGCCGCGCCATTCGATCGGTGCGGTACCGGGCGGCGTCGACTGCGCGGCGACAGGCGCCGCAGCGGCGGTCGAGCCGGCCTCCGCACGCCACCCTGGCAGCATCTGCTGGAAGATCCGTTCGCGCACCTGCGCCACCGGCGCGCCGGATACGTTGCCCAGCACCGCCACCACCAGGCCTTCGGACGGCACCATCGTCAGCGATGCGGACACGCCGGACATCGAACCGCCGTGCTCGTACCAGCGATAGCCGCCGTCATCGATGACCTCCAGGCCGATACCGTAGGCGGCGTGCGGGTCGGTGCGGAATGCCCCTTCGACCATCGCCGCGCGATGGCGGGCGTCGAGGATCTCCCGCTGGCCCGGCTGGAGATGGCCGAGAAAGAACGAACCGAAACGCGCGAGATCCCGCGCGCTGGCGTACATCGCCGCCGCACCGGGTTCGGCGAAGCCATAGAACGGAATCGGTTCGCGCTTGCCGCCGTAGCGCGCCGCCGCATGCCGTTCCAGCCCGGCTGCGAGGTCGATGGCCGAATGCCGCATGCCGAGCGGCGCGAACACCCGCGTGCGCAGATAGTCGCCGTAGGGCTGGCCGGAGATCCGCTCCACGACATGACCGAGCAGGCCGTAGCCGAAATTGTTGTACTCGTGCGTCTCGCCGGCGCGGCGGTACAGATGCCCGTAACGCTGGATGGACTGCGCCATCGGCGGAATCAGCGCGTGCTCGGATTCGCCATAGAAGAACTGCTCGGCGGTGCCAAGCCCGGACGTGTGGTTGGCGACATGGCGGAGGGTCGCCGCGTCGGCATCGTCCACCCACGAATGCAGCCTGGCCTCGCCCAGATGATCGTTGATCGGATCATCCAGGGCGATGCGGCCTTCCTGCACCAGCGTCATCAGCGCGACCGCGGTGAAGGTCTTGGTCACCGAGGCCAGTGAATACATCGTGTCGGCATCGGCGGCGATGCCGCGTTCGCGATCGGCCATGCCGAAGCCTTCGGCCCACAGCAGGCGGCCGTCCTTGGCCACCGCCACCGACATCGCAGGCACATCGCGTTCCTGCATGCGCGCGCGGAGGTACTCGCGCATCGGCGCGAAATCCAGCTCCGGCTCGGCGGCGTGGACGGACAGCGGGGGAAGGCACAGCAGCAGTGCCACGCAAGCGCGGCGGACACGTGAAGAACGGGGCAACGACATCGACATCGAAAAGACTCCGGAAGCAATCCAGTGAACCGGCGCACGTTCGTCGTGCGCGGTGTTCCGAAGTTGTCGGCGGATACTGTCCGGAGCGCGTAGGGTAGGCGAACGCGCGCAACGCTTCAAACGCGATGCCGGATCAGCGTTCGGAGTGCCCGCTGTCGTCGTAGTCGCGGCGGGTGAACAGATCCGGATGGATCAGCTCGATGAAGGCACGCGCCTGCGGCGACAGGAATTTGCCCTTGCGCACGATCACCCCGTAGCTGCGCGAGGGAAACCAGTCGCCGAGCGAACGTGTCGCCAGCCGGCCGCGATCGCTGTCGGTGAGGCAGATCGAGCTGACGATCGACACGCCCATGCCCATCGCCACGTACTGCTTGATCACCTCCCAGCCGCCGACCTCCAGCGCCACGGTGTAAGGCACGCGATGCTGCTGGAACACCAGATCCACCAGCCGGTAGGTGATCTGGCGCTTGGGCGGCAGGATCAGGCCGTAGGGCGAGATGTCGGCCAGCTCCAGTCGCGGCTTCTTCGCCAGCGGATGCTCCGGCGGCGTGATCAGCAGGGGCTCGAAGCGATAGATCGGCGCGTAGCTGAGGTCGGCGGGCACGTCCATCATCGACCCGACCGCCAGATCCACCGCGTCGGCGCGCAGCAGGTCGGTGCCGTCGGCGGTGATCGCGTTGTGCAGGGTCAGGCGCACGTCCGGATGCTGCTCGCGGAACAGCTCCACGATGCGCGGCAGCAGGTACAGGATGGTAGAACTGTTGGCGGCGATGTTGAGTTCGCCGGCGTCCAGCCCGGCGACCTTGTCATGGAAGGTCGCCTCCAGCCCGTCGATGCCCTCGACCAGCGGTTGCGCCAGCTCGAACAGCAGTTGGCCCTCCCGGCTGGGGCTCAGGCGCCGGCCGCTGCGCTCGAACAGGACCACCCCCAGTTCGCGCTCCAGCGCCTGCAACTGCAGGGTGATGGCCGGCTGGCTGACGAACAGGGCCTCGGCGGCGCGGGATACCGAGCCCAACCGGACCGTCTGGCAGAACGCCCGCAGGGGCTTGAGCCGGTCCGACTTGTAGGCAAATCGCAGCGTGGGCGGGCGTTTTTCCGGCACGTTGAGTGAAATATAAGCTGTGCTTATTAAGTGCATTGACAAAACTGTTTTGTCAAATAGTTTGCTGCGGCGCACGGTGGGCCTCCAAGCAGCAGGAGTCCCGAAATGTCCGCCGCCGTTGCCCTGAGCCAACCCGAACCCGCGTCCCGTCCCACCCCGGGCATCAGCCTGACCACCCGCCACCATCAGCAGGCGGCCCTGTTGCCGCCCGCCGCGCTGGCGCTGCTGGTCTCGCTCCACCGTGCGATCGAGCCCGGTCGCCAGGCCCGGCTGGCGGCCCGCCGGGAGCGGCAGGCGTTCTTCGACGCCGGCGGCCTGCCCGACTTCCGCGAGGACACCCGGGCCATCCGCGAGGGCGACTGGCGGGTGGCGCCGCTGCCGGCCGCGCTGCAGGACCGCCGGGTCGAGATCACCGGTCCGGTGGATCCCAAGATGGTCATCAACGCGCTGAATTCCGGCGCGAAGGTGTACATGGCCGATTTCGAGGACTCGACCTCGCCGACCTGGAACAACCTGCTGATCGGCCAGCAGGCGCTGATCGGCGCGGTGCGCGGTGACCTGACCCACGCCGCCTCCAACGGCAAGCAGTACGCACTGAAGCCGCAGGGGGAGCAGGCGGTGCTGCTGGTGCGACCGCGTGGCTGGCACCTGGACGAAAAGCACGTGCTGGTCGATGGCCAGCCGATCGCCGGCGGCCTGTTCGACTTGGCGGTGTTCGCCTTCCACAACGCCCGCGCGCTGGCCGCCCGCGACCGCGGTCCGTACTTCTACCTGCCCAAGCTGCAGAGCATGGAGGAGGCCGCGCTGTGGGAGACCGCGCTGTCGCACATCGAGGCCGCGCTGGGACTGCCGCAGGGCCAGATGAAAGTCACCGTGCTGATCGAAACGCTGCCGGCGGTGTTCGAGATGGACGAGATCCTGCACGCGCTGCGGGACCGCGTCGTCGGGCTCAATTGCGGCCGCTGGGATTACATCTTTTCCTACATCAAGACCTTCCGCCGCCATCGCGACCGCGTATTGCCCGAGCGCGGCCAGGTGACGATGACCCAGCCGTTCCTGA
This sequence comes from Pseudoxanthomonas sp. 68-E7, assembly GCF_057773145.1. Taxonomy (NCBI): domain Bacteria; kingdom Pseudomonadati; phylum Pseudomonadota; class Gammaproteobacteria; order Lysobacterales; family Lysobacteraceae; genus Pseudoxanthomonas; species Pseudoxanthomonas sp. 68-E7. Next base: position 567,529 of record NZ_JBYMTI010000003.1, read on the forward strand.
AGGCGTATTCGGAACTGCTGATCCGGACCTGCCACCGCCGCGGCGCGCACGCCATGGGCGGGATGGCCGCGCAGATTCCGATCGGCAACGACGAGGCCGCCAACGAGCAGGCGCTGGCGCGGGTGCGCGCGGACAAGCTGCGCGAGGTCACCGCCGGACATGACGGCACCTGGGTGGCGCATCCGGCGCTGATCCCGATCGCCCGCGCGATCTTCGACGAGCACATGCCCGGCGCGAACCAGCACGGCGTCCTGCGCGAGGACGTGCAGGTTTCGCGCGACGATCTGATCCGCCCCAGCACCGGCACCATCACCCGCGCCGGCTTCGAGGGCAACGTCGAGGTCTGCGTGCGCTATCTGGCCGCGTGGCTGGACGGCAATGGCTGCGTGCCGATCCATTGGCTGATGGAGGACGCCGCGACCGCCGAAATCGCGCGTACCCAGATCTGGCAGTGGCTGCACACGCCCGGCCAGCATCTGGCCGACGGCACCGCCATCGACTTCGCCCTGCTCGACGCCACCCTGCGCAACCTGCCCGCGCGCCTGGGCGACCGCGCATCACTGCCCGGCGGCGACAAGGTCGACGAGGTCATCGGCCTGCTCGACGCGCTGAGCCGCAGCGATGAACTGGCCGAATTCCTGACCCTGCCCGCCTACACCCGCATCGACTGATTCCCTGCCCCCTCCCGGAGAACACCCATGAACAAGCTGCCCACCGCCCAGGAAATCCAGAAGGACTGGGACACCAATCCGCGCTGGCAAGGCATCACCCGCAACTACAGCGCCGAGGACGTGGTGCGCCTGCGCGGCACCGTTCCGGTCGAGCATTCGATCGCGAAGATCGGCGCCGGGAAACTATGGCACTACCTGCAGACCGAGGACTTCATCAACGCGCTGGGCGCGCTGACCGGCAACCAGGCGATGCAGCAGGTCAAGGCCGGCCTGAAGGCGATCTACCTGTCCGGCTGGCAGGTCGCGGCCGACGCAAACCTGGCCGGCCAGATGTATCCGGATCAATCGCTGTACCCGGCCGACTCGGTGCCGGCGGTGGTCAAGCGCATCAACAACACCCTGCTGCGCGCCGACCAGCTGCATCACGCCGAGGGCGACGACAGCACCGACTTCCTGCAACCGATCGTGGCCGACGCCGAAGCCGGCTTCGGCGGCGTGCTCAACGCGTTCGAGCTGATGAAGGCGATGATTGAGGCCGGCGCGGCCGGCGTGCATTTCGAGGACCAACTGGCCAGCGTGAAGAAGTGCGGCCACATGGGCGGCAAGGTGCTGGTGCCGACCCGCGAGGCGGTGGAGAAGTTGAACGCCGCGCGCCTAGCCGCCGACGTGATGGGCGTGCCGACCCTGCTGGTCGCGCGCACCGACGCCGAGGCCGCGGATCTGCTGACCAGCGATATCGACGCCAACGACCAGCCGTTCACCACCGGCGAGCGCACCGTCGAGGGCTTCTTCAAGACCCGCAACGGCCTGGACCAGGCGATCAGCCGCGGCCTGGCCTACGCGCCCTACGCGGACCTGGTGTGGTGCGAGACCGGCAAGCCGGACCTGGAATTCGCGCGCCGGTTCGCCGAGGCGATCCACGCGAAGTTCCCCGGCAAGCTGCTGGCCTACAACTGCTCGCCGTCGTTCAACTGGAAGAAGAACCTGGACGACGCCACCATCGCGAAGTTCCAGAAGGAAATCGCCAGCTACGGCTACAGGTTCCAGTTCATCACCCTGGCCGGCTTCCACAGCCTGAACTACTCGATGTTCAACCTGGCCCACGGCTACGCGCGCCGGCAGATGAGCGCATTCGTGGAACTGCAGGAAGCCGAGTTCGCCGCCGCCGACAAGGGCTTCACCGCGGTCAAGCACCAACGCGAAGTCGGCACCGGCTACTTCGACGCGGTCACCCAGGCCATCCAGCAGGGCCAGTCCTCGACCACCGCGCTGAAGGGTTCGACCGAGGAGGAGCAGTTTGCCGAAAAGGCGGCCTGATCGCGGCGGATGCGGGAATAGGAAAGCCGGGTCCCTTCGGACCCGGCTTTCTCTTTTTTTGCCATCGGGAACTGCGGCCGCGTTATGGCCACATTCCGTGCGATGTTTACTTCTTCACCGCCTGCTGGTGCGACTTCAGCGCATCGCTCAGGCCCGGAACGCCATCGGCGCCGGCGGGCACGCTGATGCTGGAGCCGGTGAAGTCCTGGCCGATGGGTTCGGCACGCCCGCCCAGGCATTGGGCGAGGAAGCCCTCGGTGACCGCATTGAACGCCTTGTTGTTCTCCGGCCGATGGAAGCCATGGCCTTCATCGGGGAACAGGACATAGGTGACCGGGATCTTCTTCGCCTGCATCGCCTGGACGATCTGATCGCTCTCGGCCTGCTTCACCCGCGGGTCATTGGCGCCCTGGCCGATCAGCAGCGGCTTCTTGATCTGGTCGGCGCGGGTCAGCGGTGAGCGCTCGGTCAGCCACTTGCGGCCTTCCTCGGTGCGCGGATCGCCCATGCGCTTGGCAAGCTGCTCGAAGAAGCTGGCCCAGTACGGCGGCACCGTGCTCAGCAGGGTGTTGAGGTTGGATGGGCCGACGATGTCGACGCCGCAGGCGAACGCGTCCGGGGTGAAGGTGAGACCGGCGAGGGTGGCGTAGCCACCGTAGCTGCCACCCATGATCGCCACCTTGTCGTTGGTGGTCACGCCCTGCTTGACCGCCCATTGCACGGCATCGATCAGATCGTCGTGCATTTTGGCGGCCCACTCGCCGTTGCCGGCGTTGGTGAATTCCTTGCCGAAACCGGTGGAGCCGCGGAAATTCACCGACAGCACCGCGTAGCCGCGATTGGCCAGCCATTGGTGATAGCCGGTGTAGCCGTAGGAGTCGCGCGCCCAGGGGCCGCCATGCACCAGCAGCACCATCGGCACCGCCGCGTCGGCCTTGCCGTCGTGGTTGGCATCGGCGCCGCGCGGCAGGGTCAGGTAGCTGACCAGGGCCTTGCCGTCGCGCGAGGGGATTTCCTGCGGCCACTGCGCCACCAGCGGCTTGCCTTCGAGCTTGGGCCGCACCGAGAACAGCTTGGTCAGCTTGCCGGCATCGCGATCGTATCGGTAGTAGACGGCAGGCGTTTCAGGCGCCGAATAGGCGACGATCCAGGTCTTGTCGTCATGGGTGCGCGCGGCCACGCCGGCATCACCGGGGCCGATGCCGCGCAGGCGTTCCAGATCCTTGGCGATGGCCGGATCCACCACCTTCCATTCCTCGCGCAGGTAGTCCGAGGCCACTGCCTGCACCTGGCCGGTGACCGGATGGCTCATCGTGTCGCCGACGTCCGCGCGCGCGTCCTCGAACACCAGCGTGCGCTTGCCGCTGGCCACGTCGATGGCGTACAGCGCGGCCGTGTTGCGGTTGCGCGAGTCGGTGAAGTACAGGGTCTTGCCGTCGCTGGTGAGACCGCCGGGGCCGGTGGTCAGCGAATCCTCGAACGGCACGTCGTCGAATTTCTTCCAGCCGCCCTGGCCGTCGGCGGCCAGCACGTCCTGGCCACCGTCGGGTCGCGCGCGGGTCGCGAAGCGCAGGGTGTAGTCGGCATCGGCGATGTAGCCGGCGATCTGGGCATCGTTCTTCTGCACCAGGGTGCGCTGGCCGCTGGCCAGGTCGACCTTGTACAGGTCATGCCACTGCGGGTCGCGATCGTTCATGCCGACCAGGATCGTGTCCGGATGGCGGTCGCTGACGCCCGACACCTGCGCGCGGGTCTTGGGGAACGGCGACAGATCCCTGGACTCGCCCGATTTCAGATCCACCGCATACAGGTGGAAATCCTCGTCGCCGCCGGTGTCGCGCAGGTAGAGCAGGGTGTCGGCGCGGTAGGACCAGAAGTACTGGCGGATGCCACGCGCCTTGTCGGCGGTGATGGCGCGCGCCTGCGCGGGATTGTCGGCCGGCGCGACCCAGACATTGGCCACGCCATCGACCGGCGCGACCCAGCTCAGGTAGCGGCCGTCCGGGCTGATCTGCACGTTGCTGCGTTCGGGATTGCCGAACAGGATCTCGCGCGGGATCAGCTCGACGCCTTCGGCGGGTGTCGCGGCCGATGCGGCCTGCTGGGCGAATGCGGGAGAACTGGCGAGGGCGGCGGTCAATGCCGCGGCGATCAGGGTGGTACGAAGCATGGCGTTCCTCCTGGAAGGGCCGGTCAACGTGCGGGTGCGGCGGATGCCGCCGGACCGCAGTAGACCACACGCGCCCATGCCGCGGCGCAGTGTCTAAAGTCCTGTGGACAGGGAGGACGCGTCGAAGGAATCCGGCGATCGCGCCGGCATCCTAGGGCAGCGGGCCGATTTCGGTCACCTTGGCCGACGCCACCCGCGCCGGTTCGGCCACCACGTCGATGGCGACCACCCGGCCTTCGCGCACGGCAAACCGGAACAGGGCGCGCGGCACGCCGCCCGGCGCCCAGATTGCAGCCGGCAAGCCGTCGACCAATGCCGTCTGCGCGGCCTGCGCGCGGCCCAGGAACGCGCTGGCCACGGCATCGACGCCGTGGCGTTCCCTGGCGAGTATCGGCGCGCCGTCGCCCTGCTTGTCGCGGCTGCCCTCGACCGCGTCGACATCGGCATGCATCACCACGTCGGGGGCGAGCAGCGACAGCAGGCCGTGCAGGTTGCCGGTGCGCGAGGCGAGCAGGAAGGCCTCGACCACCTGCCGCGCGCGTTCACGGTCGGCCATGGCCTGCTCGCCCGCGCCCTGGACCCGGCGACGGGCGCGGCTGGCCAGCTGCCGGGTGGCTTCCGGGCTGCGATCCAGCATGCGGGCGATTTCGTCGAACGGCACCGCGAACATGTCGTGCAGGACGAAGGCCACGCGCTCGGCCGGCGCCAGCGTGTCCAGCACCACCAGCAGGGCCGGACCGACCGAATCGGCCAGCAGCGCCTCGTGCTCGGGACCGGCCTGGGCGTCGGCGGCGGGCAGCGCGGTTTCCGGCACGCCCTCCATCGATTCCTCGGCGCGCACCTTGCGCGCGCGCAGCAGATCCAGCGCCAGCCGCGTGACCACCGTGGTCAGCCAGCCGGCCAGGTTGCCGACCTCGTTCGCGTCGGTGCGGTTGAGGCGCAACCAGGCTTCCTGCACCACGTCCTCGGCCTCGGCATGGGAGCCCAGCATGCGGAACGCCACGGCTTCCAGCCGGGCGCGGTTGGATTGGAACTGCTCGGCGAGTCGATGCGAATCATTCATCGGGAAGATCCTGGGGGAAACCCGGCTGACGCGCCAGCAGGCCGCAACGTGACCGGATGATTCGATGGGAGCTGACTGGCTTGCACCGGTCACGCGCAGGGATGCCACCGCGTCAGTCAAGAAACCACCGGCCACAGGAGCCAGACCATGCAAGCCCGTATGACCAATCCCGCGCTCATCCACAACGACGCCCTGAAGGCACTGCTGGCGTTGCACAAGTCCACCCAGGGCAACGGCGTGCCCGATGCGTTGCTGCACCTGATCGATCTGCGCGTCAGCCAGATCAACGGCTGCAGTTTCTGCGTGGACATGCACGCCCGCGAATGCCGGCAGGCAGGGGAGAGCGACGAACGCCTGTTCGCCGTGGCCGTCTGGCGCGAGGCGCCCTGGTTCACCGATGCCGAACGCGCCGCGCTGGAACTGGCCGAAGCGGTGACCCGCATCGCCGACCGCAGCGACGCGGTCAGTGACGAGATCTGGGAACGCGCCCGCGAACACTACGACGAAGCCGCGCTGGCCTCGCTGCTGATCGCCATCGCCAACATCAACGTGTGGAACCGCCTGAACGTCGCCACCCGCCAGCCGGCGGGACAGCGGGTGAGCTGAGCGTTCCCTGCGGGGACCCCGACCGGCACGGCGTATTCCTGCCGGTACTGGGCCGTTTCAGGACGTGGAGGGGGGCGATGCCGAGGCACGGGCGTCGTTCCGGCGTACCACGACGAATCCACGCGTCGTCGTGGTCCGGGCATTCAATGGCGCATGCATCGCCCTCCAGACCTGATCGAGCTCCGCCCAGACCGGTGGATACCTGTGCGCGGCGACGTCGAGGATGAGCAGGCGATCGCTGGGCGCGTGATAGGCCGCTATCGGCGAGATGTGCCCCATCCGGACCTGGCCCAGGTGCTCGCGCTGGTAGTTCACCAACAGGTAATCGCCTTCCCGTCCCAGGTTGGCGCGGGCCAGCTCCCGGAATGAAGCGACGTTCGTGGCCGATGCCGGGAACACCTCCACATCGGCGCCGTGCGTGCGCAGCAATCCGGCCAGAGCGCGCAGCGACATGCCGGAGAAACTGACCTTCATGGGTTTCAGCCGGACTTCCGCCGGCGCGAACAGCGCAGCCGCATCCCGTGGCGCGTCATCGATGCCAGCGGCATTGAGCGCGGTGATCGCGCTGGCCACCCCGCAATAGGCCTTGCGGGTCTGCGGAACGAAGCTGGCCATCAATTCATCGTAGTCGGCCCGGTGGTCACTTTCCGCCAGCAGGCGCTGCCCTTCGGATGAGGCCAGTGGAACCAGCCCTGTCGGCAATGCCAGCATCCCGGGCGCCGGTGTGCGCAGATATTCGTTCCACACCGCGCCTGCGCCCGTCGTTAGCGCAAGCGCGAGTACAACCGTCATCCCGACAACGACCCTGCGCTTCATGGCGACCTCGGCTATGGCGAAAGGTGTACGTCTTGCCCATCCCCGGAAGAGCCGCGGATTCTGGCGAAGCGACTACACCCCCACGGGGATGAAACAGGGGTGAAACAATGCCGTCCATGCGCGCTGGCGGGGACGCGGACCGGGTATCGCTGCCCGGAAAATGCACCCGGATGCGAGACCAGCCGACCGCGCAGGCGCATCGATGTCGAATCGACGACATCCCCGCTCCAGCGCTGTCGTGATGTGTACCGCTCGTCGGATCCGGCAAACGCACGACAGGTTCCTTTCCCGCGTGCGGACTGCCCGGGCTAGGGTGGTCCACCGCGATCAATCCGCCGATAGCCCAGCGCTTCGGTGAGGTGGGGTGTCTCGATGACTTCGGCTCCCGCCAGATCGGCGATGGTGCGCGCGACCCGCAGGATGCGCTGCATCGAGCGGGCGGAAAGCCTGAGCCGATCGATCGCGTGTTCCAGCAGCGCCTGGTCGGAATCGGTGAGCCGGCACAGCGTCAGTGTTTCCGATTGCCCCAACTGGGCATTGAGCCGGCCGGTGCGGGCCAACTGGATTGCGCGGGCCTGTTCGACCCTTGCACGCACCTGCGCGCTGGGTTCGCCGGCGGGCGCGTCCGGCCGCAGTTCCTGCGGCGGCAGGCGCGGGACTTCCACGTGCAGGTCGATGCGATCCAGCAGCGGACCGGAGATGCGGCTGCGGTAGCGCTGGACGACATCGCCGGAACAGCGGCAACGGCCGCTGTTGTCGCCGGCCCAGCCGCAGGGACAGGGGTTCATCGCCGCGACCAGTTGGAACCGTGCGGGAAATTCGGCGCTGCGCGCCGCGCGCGAGATGGACACGGTGCCGGACTCCAGCGGCTCGCGCAGCACCTCCAGCGCACGTCGATCCCACTCCGGCAGTTCGTCCAGGAACAGCACGCCGTTGTGCGCCAGGGAAATCTCGCCCGGGCGCGGTTCCGCGCCGCCACCCACCAGCGCCACCGCGCTGGCGGTGTGATGCGGACTGCGGAACGGACGCTGCCGCCAGCGCGCGGGATCCAGTCCGCGTCCGCTGACCGACGCGATCGCCGCGGTTTCCAGCGCCTCGGCTTCGCTGGCTTCCGGCAACAGCCCGGGCAACCGCGAGGCCAGCAGGGTCTTGCCGCAGCCGGGCGAACCGACCAGCAGCAGATGGTGATTGCCGGCCGCGGCCACTTCCAGTGCGCGCCGGGCCTGCACCTGGCCGCGCACGTCGCCGAGATCGGGAATGAAGCCGGCTTCCGCCGGCGGCGTCTCGGCGATGGGCAATTCACGCTGTCCGCCCAGCGCGGCGCAGACTTCCAGCAGTGTCCGCGCGGTGCGTGCCTGGCCTTCGCGCGCGAGCGCGGCTTCCGGTCCGTTGGCCGGGGCGACGATGAGGGTTCGATGCGCGCGTGCAGCGGCCAGGGCCGCCGGCAATACGCCGTCGACGCCGCGGAGCTCGCCGGTCAGGCCGAGTTCGCCGAGAAATTCGTGATCGGCCAGGGCGTCACGCGGAATCTGCCCGCTCGCGGCAAGGATGCCGAGCGCGATCGGCAGATCAAAGCGCCCGCCATCCTTGGGCAGGTCTGCCGGCGCCAGATTGACGGTGATGCGGCGGGCCGGGAATTCGAACTGCGCGCAGAGGATGGCGGCGCGCACGCGATCCCGGGCTTCGCGCACCGCGGCTTCGGGCAGGCCGACGATATGGGTCTGCGGGAGGCCGCCGGACAGGTGCACTTCCACCCGGACCGGAGGCGCGGCCACGCCCGCCCGTGCACGGCTGTGCACCAGCGCCAGGCTCATGGCGGCGGATCAGGACTGGGGAGTGGGCGCGGAGGCGGACGGCGCCGCTTCCAGTGCCTGGACGGTGCGTTCCAGGGCTTCGAGTTTCTCGCGGGTGCGCAGCAGCACCGCGCGCTGGACTTCGTATTCCTCGCGGGTCACCAGGTCCAGCCTGGTCAGGCCGCTCTGCAGCGCGCCCTTGAACGCCTGCTGCAGTTCCTCGCGGGATTCGCGCAGTCCGGGGGGAACCAGATCGCTGAGGCGGCGGGCGAGATCGTCGAGATGGTTGAGATCAATCATGGGGGTCTCCGGCAGTGAAGCCGAGCATTGCATCCGGGCGTGGTCCCGGCCATCGGGCTTCACCGCTTCGCGCCATCGGAAAATTCCGCCGGCGCAGGCCGCCATTGAACCCGAGCCCCGCGCCGGCCGCAACCGCGATATGCTGCGGGCAGCATTTCCGGAGACAATCCCGATGAAGATGATCATGGCCATCATCAAGCCGTTCAAGCTGGATGACGTGCGCGAAACCCTCGCCGAATCCGGCATCGCCGGCATCACCGTCACCGAGGTCAAGGGCTTCGGCCGGCAGAAGGGCCACACCGAGCTGTATCGCGGCGCCGAGTACGTCGTCGACTTCCTGCCCAAGGTGAAGCTGGAAGTGGCGGTGACCGACGAGCAGGTCGAAGCGGTGGTGGAGGCGATCGTCAAGGCCGCCGGCACCGGCAAGATCGGCGACGGCAAGGTATTCGTCTACGACCTGGAACGGGTGGTGCGGATCCGCACCGGCGAACTGGACGCCGACGCGCTCTAGCACGGCTTCGACAATCACTGCGGGGGACAGGGAATGCCGACGAAGTATCGATGGGGAGTCGCGCTGGCACTGATGTCCGGCGCCACGCTGATGGCGGGCTGCGACATGGTCGCATCCGATCCGGCGAAAGCGGTGGAAACGCCGGCCTCGCCTACCCGGGCGTCTACTGCCGGATCGCCGGTCCCCGCGACAAGCCGCGGCGTGGATCTGGGCGAGCCGGCGCCTGCCGCTCCGGAGGTTTCCGCCCGGCCTGCGGAAGGCGCAACGCCGGCGGCCGATGGCACGGTGCCGTTCGCGTTCGAGGCGCCGTCCCGGCCGACGGTCGCGACGGCCACGGAATGCGCGCTGCCGGTACCTGCCGCCGACCAGCCCGCGAAAGTGTTCGCGGCCGGTGCCTATGGTGGCCGTGACCTCGGCTTCCAGATCGATCAGAGCGGCAACGAGGCCGGACGCATCGACGTGGCGGTGAACCAGCCGGGCGGTGTCCCGGTGATCCTGATGCTGGGCAGCTACGACCCGACCATCTGGCACGTGGGCTGGTCGCGCGGCACCCGTATCGCCGCGGTCCTGATCGGCGGTTACCACCGGCAGGTGGTGACGGGCCTGCCCAAGGACGTGCCCGTGCTGATCAGCACCTACGACAACAAGGGGCCTTGCGGCTATTTCTATGTCAGCGCCGAGCGTGCCCGCACGCTCAACCCGATCGCGCGCCGCGCCTTCGGGCGCCCGATCGACATGGTGTATCTCGCGCAACAAGGCCGCGTGCTGGTCGGCGAAGCGCTGGGCGGCGCGGGCGGACTCATCACCGACGCCGGTGGCGCGTCCGACGAGAGCTTCCGCATCGCCGATGCGCGACTGGCGGGCGAAGCGGGCCTGGCCTATGCCGTCTCGCAGGGCTGGCTGCGCGCCGCCAGCCAGGCCGATGCCAGTGCCTGGCTGGCGGCGCGCAATGCCAAACCGGCGGCGGATGTCCCGCCAATCGCCGGTGGCCGCCCGGCCGGCAACATCAGCCTGCACAATGGCTACGTGGTCCTGAAGGCTTTCACGTTGCCGGAGGGCTTGTATGGCGCGCATTCCGGCACTTTCTTCGTGCCCAAGGGCGTGCCGCACCCGACCGGCACCCTGGGCCATTCCACCCTCTACGACTTCAACACCCTGACCTGTACCGGCGCGGGATGCGAGCGCGACTGAGCGTTGCATGGACCGGCAAGAAAAAAGCCCCGCATCGCGGGGCTTTTCTTCTCCTGTTGAGCGAGTGGCTGTTTACTCGCCCAGCGCCCTGGCCACGAACGGCGGTGCGACCAGCGCGCCGGTATGCAGGTGCGCGCTGTAGTACAGCGTGTCGAAACCCTTGTTGGCCGCATCCTGCCGGCGGAAATCGAAACCGCCGGACTTGCGCGCCATGGTCACGCTCCACCAGCCGGTCGGATAGCACGGCTGCGGGAACGGCAGGGTCTTGAAGGTGGTGAAGCCGGCCTTGCCCATCTCGCCGCGCATTTCCTTGATCAGATCCAGCAGGGCCAGCGGGGATTCGGACTGCTGCACCAGGATGCCGTCGTCCTTCAGCGCGCGGAAGCAGCTTTCATAGAAGGCCTTGTTGAACAGGCCCTCGGCCGGGCCGACCGGATCGGTGGAATCGACGATCACGATGTCCACGCTGCCGGCCGGGCAATTGGCCATGTAGGCCACGCCGTCGTCGAACAGCAGTTCGGCGCGCGGGTCGCCGTTGGATTCGCACAACTCGGGGAAGTACTTCTCCGACATGCGGGTGACCTGTTCGTCGATATCGCACTGGGTGGCGCTTTCCACGCCCGGGTGCTTGAGCACTTCGCGCAGGGTGCCGCAGTCGCCGCCGCCGATGATCACCACGCGCTTGGGCGCGGCATGGGTGAACAGCGCCGGATGGCTGATCATCTCGTGATAGAAGAAATTGTCGCGCGTGGTCAGCATCACCGCGCCGTCGATGATCATCAACTTGCCCCAGTCGGTGGTGTCGTAGATCTCGATTTTCTGGAACGGCGACTGCACCTCGTCCAGCTTGCCGGTGATGCGGTAACCGATGGCCGAGCCGGTGGGCTGGAAGTGTTCGATGTACCAGTTGTCGTTCGTCATTGCGGCGGCGATCCAGCGTTCAGGGGGCGCAGATTGTACCGGAACCGGGGTGATGGGCCGCCCGCGCCTGGCTTAGCATCGGGGTACCGAACAAAGGGGAATGCAGGGAATGGATGCGGAACGGGACCGCCGATCGCGGATGGAGCGACTGGAAAAGCAGTACGAGGATGCGCCGGGCGCCTATCGGGCCAGGCTGGCGCTGTGGGCGGCGCTGGGATACGTGGTCCTGGCAAGTGGCCTGGTCGTCGCCGCGGGCCTGTGCATCAGCTTGATCGTGCTGGCCGTTTCCCGGCCGCTGGAGGATTGGCGGATCGCGTTTCCGATCATCCTGCTGGGCATGCTGGCGGTCACCCTGTTGCGCGCGCTGTGGTTCCGCTCCAGTCCTCCCGAGGGCCACTCGTTGGAGCCCGGCGAAGCGCCCGTGCTGCGCGAGGAGGTCGAGCGAATCCGTCGCGAGGTCGGGGCGCAGCGATTGCACGGGATTGTCATCGACGCCAGCCTCAACGCCGCCGCGGCCCATGTCCCCGACGGGTTCGGACTGCGGCAACGTCACTATCTCGTCATCGGACTGCCCTTGTTGCGATTGCTCGACCGCCATGAACTGGCGTCGGTGATCGCCCACGAATTCGGTCATTTCCATGGCGGGCATGGTCGCTTCGGCGGCTGGATCTATCGCGTGCGCGTCAGCTGGCGGCGCCTGCTGGACGGGTTTTCCGCGGGAAGCACTTCGCAGCTGTTTTTCTGGTTTTTCCGTTGGTACGCGCCACGGTTCGAGGAACGCAGCATGGTGCTGGTCCGCCGGCAGGAATACGCCGCCGACGCCTTGGCCGCGCGGGTGGCGGGCACTGTGCCGGCGGCCACCGCGCTCGCGCGGGTGCATCTGGCGATGGATTGGCTTGAGCGCCGGTTCTGGCCGGATCTCCTGCGGCCCGCGCATATCCAGTCGCATCCGCCGGCGCAGGTCCACCTTCAACTGGCCCGGGCGCTTGCCGATTGGCGTGAACACCAGGACACGGTGCCGGCGTGGGTGCGCAAGGAGCGGCCCGAACCGGAGGACACCCACCCCGGTCTGGCGCAGCGCTTCGCGGCGCTCGGCGTGGACCTGGACAGGTCGTTGGGGCGCCCCGGACCGGCGGCGGCTCCGTCGATGCTGGGCGAGGCGCTGCTGGATCGGCTGGAACAGCGGTTCAGCCGGGAATGGCTGGAAGCGGCAAGGCCCGGTTGGGAAGCGCGCCATCGCGCCGCCCAGGAGGCCGAGCGTCGTCTCCAGGTACTGGCCGAGTCCGATACCCGGACGCCGGACGAATGGCTGGAGTACGCGGCGCTGCTGGAAGAGCACCGGCCCGCCACGGATGCGGTGCCGATCTATCGCGAGGGCGTGCGGCAACGGCCATCGCACGCGACGGGACACGCGCGCCTGGGCATCCTCCTGCTGCGCCAGGGACAGGGTGAAGAGGGCCTGGAACATCTGGAACGCGCGATGCGGCTGATGCCGTCCTTGGCACCGTCGTTGCTGCGCGAACTGCACGACCATCTGCCGGCCACGCCGGAACCTGACGGCCTGCATGCCGCGGCCCGGCAGCTTCACCGGACGTTTGGCCAGCAAACGGATGCGCCGCCGCCCGGCGACGACGATTTCCAGCCCCATGCGCTGGAAGACGTTTCGTTGCAGGCGGTCCGCAGGGTGCTGGCGAGCCATCCGCGCGTGGTCAGCGCCTGGCTGGTACGCCAGAAGGCGTCGGGTCTGTCGGTGCTGCCGCATTACCTGCTGCTGCTGGAATGGGGCGGCTCGGTCGCCAGCGAGCAAGCGGCGATACCGCGCCTGACCGCACAGTTGACACTGCCGGGCATGTTCACCGTGCTGACCACCACCGGGCGCACGCCGTTGCTGCCGCGCCTGCGCGCGCGGGCGGGCGAGCCGTTCTACCGGCGGTAACCGGAAGGAACCGGCAGGGGCGTTAGAATGCACGCCCCTTCTGGATTGCCCGAGTTGCCGCGATGAGCGAGTGGTCCACCGACCAAGCCCGCAAGACCTATTCCATCCCGCACTGGGCGGAAGGGTATTTCGACGTGGATGCCGCCGGCCGCATCGTGGTCTCGCCCAAGGGCGAGGGCGGACCGGTCATCCCGCTGCCGGAGGTGGTCGACGCCGCCCGCGCCAATGGCGCCAAGCTGCCGCTGCTGGTGCGTTTCCCGGACATCCTGGGCGACCGCCTGGGCAAGCTGCAGGCCGCCTTCGCGCAGGCGCAGGCCGACTGGGACTACCGGGGCGGCTACACCGCCGTGTATCCGATCAAGGTCAACCAGCATCGCGGCGTCGCCGGCACGCTGGCCTCGCATGCCGGCGAGGGCTTCGGCCTGGAAGCCGGCAGCAAGCCGGAACTGATGGCGGTGCTGGCGCTGTCGCGCCCGGGCGGGCTCATCGTCTGCAACGGCTACAAGGATCGCGAATACATCCGCCTGGCCCTGATCGGCCGCAAGCTGGGCCTGCAGACCTTCATCGTGGTGGAGAAGCCCTCCGAGCTGCCGCTGGTCATCGAGGAAGCGCGCAAGCTGGGCGTCAAGCCGGGCCTGGGCGTGCGCATGCGCCTGGCGACGCTGGGCGCGGGCAAGTGGCAGAACAGCGGCGGCGACAAGGCCAAGTTCGGCCTCTCGCCGCGCCAGGTGCTGGACCTGTGGAAGTACCTGCGCGATGCCGGGTTGCAGGATTGCCTGGGCCTGCTGCATTTCCACATGGGCTCGCAGATCTCCAATGTCCGCGACATCGCCAACGGCATGCGCGAGGCGACCCGCTATTTCGTCGAACTGTCCAAGCTGGGCGCGACCATCAGCCATGTCGACGTCGGCGGCGGCCTGGGCATCGACTACGAAGGCACCCGTTCGCGCAGTTACTGTTCGATCAACTACGGCCTGAACCAGTACGCCAGCAACATCGTGCAGCCGTTGGCCGACGCCTGCGAGCAGCACGGGCTGACGCCGCCGCGCATCGTCACCGAGTGCGGCCGCGCGATGACCGCGCACCACGCGGTGCTGGTGGTCAACGTGGCCGAAGTCGAGCAAGCGCCGGAAGGCCGGGTGCCGCCGGCGCATGACGACGAACCGGCGGTGATCCGCCATCTGCGCGAGATCCATGCCGAACTCGACGAGCGCCCGGCGGTGGAGCTGTTCCACGAGGCCCAGCACCACCACAGCGAGGGCCTGTCGCTGTATGCGCTGGGCCAGCTGGATCTGGTCCACCGCGCGCGCATCGACGATCTGTTCTACGCCATCGCCCACGCGGTGCGTGGCCGCCTGAGCAGCGACGAACGCAGCCATCGGGATCTGCTGGATGAACTGAACGAGCGGCTGGTGGACAAGTACTTCGTCAACTTCAGCGTGTTCGAGTCGATTCCGGACGTGTGGGCGATCGACCAGGTGTTCCCGATCCTGCCGATCGAGCGCCTGGACGAGACGCCGGATCGCCGCGGCGTGATCGCCGACATGACCTGCGACTCGGACGGCATGGTCGAGACCTACGTCGAGAACGAAGGCCTGGACACCTCGCTGCCGCTGCATTCGCTCAAGTCCGGCGAGAGCTATCGGTTGGGCATCTTCCTGGTCGGCGCGTACCAGGAAATCCTCGGCGACATCCACAACCTGTTCGGCGACACCGATGCGGTGGAAGTCAGTGCCGATACCGGCACCGGCTACCTGCTCACCCAGCAGCGCCGTGGCGACACCACCGACGTGATGCTGGACTACGTGGGTTACAGGCTCGACGACCTGCGCACCGCGTACCGTACCCGCGTCGCCGAGGCCGGCTTGCCGCAGGAAGAAGCGGCGGCGTTGTCCGATGCACTGGAAGCCGGCCTGACCGGCTACACCTACCTGTCGGACGAACCGCTGGCATAAGGCCAACCCTGTCCCTTCCCCCGCTTGCGGGGGAAGGTGCCCGTAGGGCGGATGGGGGCGAGCAGATGGGCACGCCGCGGCCATCAAGGACCGCGCGAAACCCTCACCCCCGATGTATCTGGAATCCCGCGAACGACTGCGTCACCGGCATCAGCTCCAGGCGATTGATGTTCAGGTGCGGCGGCAATGTGGCGACCCAGAACAGGGTTTCGGCGATGTCCCCGGCGGTCATCGGCTGCGCGCCGTCATAGAGCTTGTCCGATGCGGCCTGGTCGCCATGCGTGCGCACCAGGGTGAATTCGGTTTCGGCCATGCCCGGTTCGATCGAGGTCACCCGCACGCCGGTGCCGTGCAGATCCGAACGCAGTCCCAGCGAGAACTGGGTGACGAAGGCCTTGGTGCCGCCGTAGACATTCCCGCCGGGATAGGGATAGGTGCCGGCGATCGAACTGATGTTGATGATCGCGCCCTTGCGCGCGATCAGCGCGGGCAGCAGGCGCTGGGTCAGCGTGACCAGCGCGCCGATGTTGGTGGCGATCATGGTGCGCCAGTCGTCCAGAACGGCCGACTGCGCCGGCGCGGTGCCCAGTGCGAGCCCGGCGTTGTTGATCAGCAGATCGATGCCGCGAAAGGCCTCGGGCAACGCCGCCAATGCCGCGTCCATCGCCGCTTCGTCGCGGATGTCGAAGGCCGCCGCGTGCACGCGCTCGCCGCCCAGTTCATCCACCAGCGCCTGCAGGCGGTCCGCCCGCCTGCCGGTGGCGATCACCCGCCAGCCGTCAGCGGCGAAACGGCGCACGGCGGCGGCGCCAAAACCGGAAGTCGCTCCGGTGATGAGGACGGTTCGGGTCATGGGGGCTCCTTGGATCAGTGGCGCGGCGGGGAACGCGGCGTGTGGATGGGACTGCAATGAAAAACCCGCCACGCGGGCTGCGCGTGGCGGGTGGAGAGTGAAACGGGATGCGGCATGCGGACTCCTCCGTGTTCGCGGGAGTCCGGCGCGATCACTGGGCCTTGATGGCCATGGCGGGCAGGCCGCCGCTGGCCAGCTTCTGCTTGGCTTCGGCCAGTTCGCTGGCGGTGCCGTAGGGTCCCATGCGCACGCGATAGACGGTCTTGCCGCCGATCTGCGCGGATTCGACGCGGGCGCTCAGGCCCAACAGGGCGATCTTGGCCTTGGTCGCCTCGGCATCGCCGGAGGCGCCGAACGCGCCGGCCTGCAGGATGTAGCGCGCGGTGGTGTCCGCGTCGGCCACGCTGCGCGGCGTAGCCGCCACGGGCTTGGGCGTCGAAGCGGCGGCGGGCGAGGTGACCGGCGTCGCGGATGCCGCGGGCGCTTCATCGATGGGACGCGGCAACGCGCCCGGCGCGGCGCCGGTCACCGCCGTCGTGCCGGTGGCGGGTGTCGCGGCGGCCGAAGCTGCGGCCTTCTCCTCGCGCGCCTTGCGTGCGGCTTCCTCGCGCGCGCTGGCGGCCAGCTCCGCGTCGGACATCTGCACTTCCTTGCCGGGCAGCAGGGTGTAGAAGTCGTATTGGGGTTCCTTGGCCGGTGTCTGTGCGTCGGCACCGCCAGCGGCGGTGGGCGCGGCGCTGGACGGGCCGCCCGCCGATTCGGGCACCACTGCCTCGACATCGGCGGAGGCCACCGGCGCGGGCTGCGCGTCCGGATTGGGTTGCGGGCGGAAGAAGCCGTCGCCGTCCTTCTTCATCAGGCCCGGGGCGATGAAATAGATCGCCAGGCCGATCAGCAGGCCCAGCAGCAGCCACACCCAGGCCGGGGTGGCATGGCTGGAATTACGGGTGGCCTGACTCTTGCCGCGACGTGCCGCCATTCAAAAAATCTCCGGTTACATTTTCTCGGGCGCGCTGACGCCCAACAGATCCATGCCGTTGGCCAGCGCCAGCCGCACGGCCGAGGCCAGCGCCAGTCGCGCGTCGCGCGCGTCGGCATCCTCGATCAACACCGGCGTGCCGGCATACCACGTGTGGAAAGCATAGGCCAACTCGCGCAGGTATTGCGCAATCGCGTGCGGCTCCAGCGACTCGCCTGCGTTTTCCACCACCTCCGGATAACGCGACAGCTCCACCATCAACGCCAGCGACAGTTCGTCGTCCAGGCGGGCCAGGTGGGCCAGGCCATTGGCCTGGTCGTAGGCGTAGCCTTTTTCGGCGGCCTGGCGATGCAGGCTGCACACGCGGGCATGCGCGTACTGCACGTAGAACACCGGGTTGTCGTTGCTCTGCTGGCGGGCCAGATCGATGTCGAAGGTCAGTTGCGAATCGGGCTTGCGCGCGATCAGGAACCAGCGCGTGGCATCGCGCCCGGCTTCCTCGATCAGATCCCGCAGGGTGAAATAGCTGCCGGCGCGCTTGGAAAGCTTCACTTCCTCGCCGCCGCGCATCACGGTGACCATCTGGTGCAGCACGTATTCGGGATAGCCGGCGGGGATGCCTTCGTTCAGTGCCTGCAGGCCGGCGCGAACCCGCGCCAGCGAGCCATGATGGTCGGCGCCCAGCTCGGTGATCGCGCGGCCATAGCCACGCTGCCACTTGCTCAGGTGGTAGGCCACGTCCGGCACGAAATAGGTGTAGGTGCCGTCGGACTTGCGCATCACCCGGTCCTTGTCGTCGCCGAAGTCGGTGGACTTCAGCCACAGCGCGCCGCCTTCCTCGTAGGTATGCCCGGAGGCGACCAGCTTGTTCACCGTCTCCTCGACCTTGTGGTCGGCGTACAGCGAGCTTTCCAGGAAATAGACGTCGAACGAGACGCCGAACGCGGCCAGGTCCAGGTTCTGCTCGCGGCGCAGGTAGGCCACGGCGAACTGGCGGATGGCGTCCAGGTCGTCCGGATCCTTGCCGCCCACGACCACGTGGTTCTCGAACTCGACCGTGTCGCCGTCCAGGTAGGCCTGGGCGACGTCGGCGATGTAGTCGCCGCGATAGCCGTCCTCCGGCCAGCCTTCGCTGTCCGGGGTCAGGCCCTTGGCGCGCGCCTGGGTGGACCTGGCCAGGTTGTCGATCTGCACGCCGGCGTCGTTGTAGTAGAACTCGCGGCGGGTGTTCCAGCCGTTGGCGGCCAGGACACGGGCGATGCAGTCGCCAATCGCGCCGGCACGGCCATGGCCGACGTGCAGCGGCCCGGTGGGATTGGCCGAGACGTATTCCACCCCGACCATCCGGCCGGCGCCGCTGTGGTTGCTGCCGTAAGCCGCGCCCTGGCGCAGGGCGGTGGCGACCTCGCGCTGGTAGGCGGCGGCGGTGAGATGGAAATTGATGAAGCCCGGACCGGCGATCTCCACCCTGGCAACGTCATCGCTCGCCGGCAGCGCGGCGACCAGGGCGGTGGCGATGGCGCGCGGATTGCTGCGCGCGGTCTTGGCCAGCAGCATCGCGGCGTTGGTGGCGAAATCACCGTGCTCTCGGGTCTTGGGGCGCTCGACCACGAAATCCGGTGTGGCGGCATCGGCCGGCAGGGTGCCGGCCTGGCGCAGGGCATCGATGCCCTGGGCGATCAAGGCGCGTAGGGAGGCTTTCACGGAGGGTCTGCGGATGTTGCGGGACCGGGCATTTTACGCGGAACCGGCGAGGCCGTCCGGCGTGGCCTGAACGGTGCTCCCGCAACCGCCGCCGCAACCCCACGGGTTCCCCGGAAATGCCGAGGTGGTTAGAGCCAGCCGCGCGCAGCCAGCGAGGTGGGAGGACCGTCGCCGACCACGAAGTGATCCAGCAGCCGGATATCCATCAGCGACAGGGCATCCCGCAAGCGCAGCGTGATCAGGCGATCCGCCTCGGAGGGCGCGCTGTGCCCGGACGGGTGGTTGTGGCCGATGATCACCGCCGCGGCGTTGTGGGCCAGCGCCCGCCTGACCACCTCCCGCGGATGCACCTCGGCGCTGTCCAGGGTGCCGCGGAACAGTTCCTCGAAGGCCAGCGCGCGATGGCGCACATCCAGGAACAGGGCCGCGAACACCTCGTGGTCGTGCGCGCGCAGGCGCTGGCTGAAGTAGCGCCCGGCCATCGTCGGGTCGGTCAGCTGTTCGCCGCGTTCCAGATCCGCGGCCAGGTGGCGGCGGCCGATTTCCAGCGCGCCGGCCATCCGGCTGGCCCGGGCCGGCCCCAGGCCGGGCAGGGCGACCAGCTCCGCGGGCGGCCGGTCGAGCAGGCGCCGCAGCGGACCGTGGGAAGAAAGCAGTTCGCGCGCGGTGGCGACCGCGTCCTGCCCGCGCATGCCCGAACCCAGGAACAGCGCCAGCAGCTCGGCGTCGGAGAGGGCGGCGGGTCCCCGGGTGAAAAGCTTTTCACGGGGGCGCTCGTGGACGGGCCAGTCTCGGATGTGCATATGGCCACGATGCCGCGGACGCGCAACCACCGCCATCAGGCTTGGCGGGGCCATCGGGTAAGCTAATCCCCTGTTCGTCTGTAGGAAACCCGACGTGACCGGAAGTCTCGAGCCACGGCCGCTGCACGGCCAGCGCCTGTTGGTATGCGTGGGCGGCGGCATCGCCGCGTACAAGTCGCTGGAACTGGTGCGGCGGCTGCGCGACGCCGGCGCCGAGGTGCAGGTCGCCATGACCGACGGCGCCCAGCAGTTCGTCACCACACTGAGTTTCCAGGCCCTATCCGGGCATCCGGTCCGGACCAGCCTCTGGGACAGCGCCGCCGAGGCGGCGATGGGCCACATCGAACTCGCGCGCTGGGCCGACCGCATCGTGGTGGCGCCAGCCACCGCGGATCTGCTGGCGCGTCTGGCCCATGGCTTCGCCAATGACCTGGTCACCACGCTGTGCCTGGCGACCACCGCGCCGATCACGGTCGCGCCGGCGATGAACCACCGCATGTGGCAACACCCGGCCACGGCGGCCAATCTCGCCGTGCTGCGCGAGCGCGGCGTGCAGATCATCGGTCCGGAGGACGGTCCGCTGGCCGAGGGGGAATCCGGACCGGGCCGCCTGAGCGAACCCGGGGACATCGTCGCCACGCTGGCCGGGGGCCATGCGGCGACGGCCGCGGCCCGCGATCTGGCCGGCATGCGCGTCGTCGTCAGCGCCGGACCGACCTACGAAGACCTGGATCCGGTGCGCTACCTGGGCAACCGCAGCAGCGGCAAGATGGGATTCGCGGTGGCCGCCAGCGCGGCCCGGCGCGGCGCCGAGGTGGTGCTGGTGGCCGGGCCGGTGCATCTGCCGACGCCCGCAGGGGTGAGCCGGGTGGACGTGCGCTCGGCCGCGCAGATGCGCGAGGCCGTGCTCGCGGCGTTGCCGGCCGACATCTACATCGGCGCCGCGGCGGTGGCCGACTACGCCCCGCGGGTCGCGGTCCCCAACAAGATCAAGAAGACCGGCGAGAAGCTGGAACTGGATTTGGTGCGCACCCCGGACATCCTGGCCGAGGTGGCCGCGCAGACCCAGGCCCTGAAGCTGGTGGTGGGCTTTGCCGCGGAGACCGAAAACGTCGAGCACTACGCGCGCGGCAAACTGAAGGCCAAGCGCCTGGACATGATCATCGCCAACCGCGTCGGCATCGCCGAAGGCGGATTCGAGAGCGACCAGAACGCGCTGACCGCCTACTGGAAGGACGGGGAACGGGAGTTCGCCTCGGCCCCCAAGACCCGGCTGGCCGATGCCCTGATGGATCTGATCGTGGAGCGACTGAACGCATGAGCCCGGCTGGCACGCAATCCGTGGAACTGAAGCTGCTGGACCCCCGGTTCGGCGACGAGTGGCCGTTGCCCGCCTATGCGACCGAGGCCAGCGCCGGCGTCGATCTGCGCGCGGCGCTCGACGCCACGCTCACCCTGCAGCCCGGCGACGCCGCACTGGTCCCCAGCGGCATCGCTGTGCACCTGTCGGACCCGCACCTGTGCGCGGTGGTGTTGCCGCGTTCCGGGCTGGGCCACCGGCACGGCATCGTGCTGGGCAATGGCACCGGCCTGATCGACGCCGACTACCAGGGGCCGCTGCTGATCAGCGTCTGGAACCGGGGTCACGAGGCCTTCACCATCCAGCCCGGCGATCGCATCGCCCAGTTGGTCGTGCTGCCCATCGTGCGCGTAAGCTTCCAGGTCGTGGATGCATTTGCCGACAGCGCCCGGGGGGCCGGCGGTTTCGGCCATACCGGGTTGCGCTGACAGGGGACGGGCACGGATGAGCGGATCGAGCGAAGGTGGACGTCGGTTGCCGCTGGGCGACCTTTCGCGGGCCCTGCCCGGGCTTGCCCTGCTGGGCATCCTGCTGGCCGCCTGGCTGGGCTGGAACGGCGTACGCCAGTGGCGCGACGCCGACCGCGGCGAAGCCCTGCAGCGGGCCCGCGATGCCGGGGTGGCCGCGCTGGAATCGGCCTATCGCGATCAGGTCGCGCAGCTGACCCGACGGATGTCCACCGATGCGGTGAAGACCGCCCTGGCCAGCGGCGATCCGGCGGCGGCCGCCCAGGCGATCCGGCATGGATGGGCGGACGCTGAACACGTGGAGCTCATGCCGCGCGATCTCGGCCAGGCCTATGCCGACCCCGCCACGTTCGGGTACAGCCGGCTGGCCTTGCTGGAAGCGGCGCAGCAGGGACAGGCGGTGGTCGCACGCGTGGTTCGCGATGGCGGCAAGCCGGTCTTCGGCCTGGCGGTCGACGTGCCCCAAGGCGTGGTGTACGCGCGCCTGCCGCTGGCCCGGCTGACCTCGGGTTTCGACGGTGTGCCATTGCCGCCAGGGACCTACCTGGCACTGCGGCAGGGCAGTTTCAACGTGGTCGAGCGCGGCAGCACGCAACTGGCCGACGGTGCCGAGGTGATGGCGCACGCGGTGGGCAAGACCGGCCTGCGCGTGGCTGCGGCGCAACCCGACAGCGCATCCGGTCCGTTCGGGCTCGGCGCAGTGGGAAGTTCCATCGGTGCCGTGCTGGCGGCGCTGCTGGCGATCGCGGCCTGGTTGGCCGCGCGCGGCGGTTTGAAGATTCCGGCCTTGCGGGGAGGCGAGGCGGTCACCACCGGGGACGACGAACCCACCCTGGGCCAGGCCCTGGAGCGGGATCCGTTGCCGGTGGCGACGAGAGCACCCCTTTCCTCCCCACAGACAGGCAGCATGAGCAGAGAACGCATTCCCGTGGACGTCGATCCCGGCATCTTCCGCGCGTACGACATCCGCGGCATCGTCGGCAAAACCCTCAATGCGGATGTGGCCGAATGCATCGGCCAGGCCATCGGCAGCGTGATGCAGGAACAGGACCTGACCGACATCGTGGTCGGTCGCGATGGCCGGCTTTCCGGCCCGGAACTGGTGGCGGGCCTGATCGCCGGCCTGCGCCGCGCCGGTCGCAATGTCATCGACATCGGCATGGTGCCGACCCCGGTCGCGTATTTCGGCGCCTACCAACTGCGTGCCGGCAGTTGCGTCGCGGTCACCGGCAGCCACAACCCGCCGGACTACAACGGTTTCAAGATCGTGGTCGGTGGCGAAACCCTGTCCGGCGACACCATCACCGATCTGTACGAACGCATCCGCGATGGCCGGCTGCATGAAGCGACCATTCCGGGCGACGCGCAGGAGCGCGATATCGCCGCCGACTACATCCAGCGGATCGCCGACGACGTCCAGTTGGAGCGCCCGCTGAAAGTCGTGGTGGATGCCGGCAACGGCGTGGCCGGCGATATCGCGCCGCGCCTGCTGGAGTCGATTGGCGCCGATGTCATCCCGCTGTACTGCGAAGTGGATGGCACCTTCCCGAATCATCACCCCGATCCCAGCGAACCGCACAACCTGGAAGACTTGATCCAGATGGTCAAGCGCTTCGACGCCGACCTGGGCCTGGCCTTCGATGGCGACGGCGACCGACTCGGCGTGGTGACCCGGGATGGCGCGGTCATCTTCCCCGATCGCCTGCTGATGCTGTTCGCCGCGGACGTGCTGGAGCGCAATCCCGGCGCGATGATCATCTACGACGTGAAGTGCACCGGAAAACTGCAGTCGTGGGTCCTGCGGAATGGCGGCACGCCGCTGATGTGGAAGACCGGGCACTCGCTGATCAAGGCCAAGATGCGCGAGACCGGCGCCGAACTGGCTGGCGAGATGAGCGGCCACTTCTTCTTCCAGGAGCGCTGGTACGGTTTCGACGACGGCCTGTATTCGGCCGCCCGGCTGCTGGAGATCCTGGCCCTGCGCGGGGAGGCCCCATCGGACGTGTTGTCGGCGTTGCCGGACGGCATCGCCACTCCGGAGATCAAGGTGCCGGTGGAGGCGGAAACGCCGCATGCAGTGGTCCAGCGCTTTGTCGAGACGGCGCGGTTCGACGGCGCCCGGGTGGCGACCATCGACGGCCTGCGCGCGGATTGGGACGATGGCTGGGGCCTGCTGCGCGCCTCCAACACCACGCCGATCCTGGTGTTGCGGTTCGAGGCCGACAACGACGCGGCGCTGGCCCGCATCAAGGATGTATTCCGCGCCCATCTGGCGCTGGTGGCGCCGGAACTCACCGCGACCTTCTGACCGGCAAGGCGGCTGTCCCGCGCACGGTCTCCGTGCGCGGGGCGCCGATGCTCAGCGCGAGCCGGACCCGGGAGGCGCGGCGTTCGGCATGGCCTGGTTACCGGGAGCGGTCGTCCCGTCCACGGCGGCTGGCCCTTTCATCTGCCGATAGCGCAGCAGGATGTCGGAGATTTCCACGTCCAGCTCCGCGCGCTGGCGCTCGAAGCTGGCCTGCAACTGGCGCTGGCGCATCAGGTCCGCGTGCCGGCTGCGGATGCTGGCGGTCGCTTCCGCGGCCACCGCCTGTCCGGCCAGTTCCCGATCGCCGGCCGTCTGCAGCAGGGTCACCAGGCCGTCGCGCAGGCTCACCACGTTGTAGCGCGCGGTGCGGATGTTGTTGTCGACGATTGCGATGCGCTCGTTGAACACCCGTCGCAGCTCCTCCTCGCTGCGATAGGAAAGCAGCATCGCCTGTTCGGTACGGCGGCGGGTTTCCTGTGCCGCTTCGTCCAATTGCGCTTGCAGCTTGGCGGCCTCGGCCTGCGCGCGTTCCTCTTCGGTCAGCGCCCGATCCACTTCGGCGGTACGCAGGCCGCTGGCGGCGTTGATTTCCTCGCGCGCACGCGTCACCGCCTCGGCCGGCAAGGCGTCGCTGCACACGCGCTGGCCGTTCTCGTTCCAGCAATACAGTTTCTTGGTGGCCGCCTTCTTTTCCTGCGCGCCGGCCATCGCCACGACCATCAGGCCCGCCGGCAGTGCCAGCCAGAGAATGGAATTCCGCATGTGCAGCCCCCTGCTGCCGTCAGTCCGACGAACCGCTGCCATAGCGCGCCCGGTAGGCGAGCAGGTCTTCGCGGTGATGGACAAGTTCCGCGCTTTCCCCCGCGAAATCAAGCAGATCATGCAGATTGGCCACGGCCACCACCGGTACCCCGGTTTCGGCGGCCACCGCCTGGGCGGCGGACAGGCGCGGACCACCGTCGGCGCCCGGCTCGGTCAGCACTTCCTGGCGATCCAATGCCACCACGATGCCGGCGGGACGGCCGCCACCGGCCCGGATCAGGCCCAGCGCCTCGCGGATGGCGGTGCCCGCGGTGATGACGTCGTCCACGATGAGCACCTCGCGACCGTCCAGCGGCGCGCCGATCAGCAGGCCACCCTCGCCATGGTCCTTGGCTTCCTTGCGGTTGAACGCCAGCGGCACGTCGCGGCCGCGGCGCGCGTACTCGCAGCCCACCGCGGTCGCCAGCGGGATGCCCTTGTAGGCTGGTCCGAACAGCAGGTCGAACGCCAGGCCGGCCGCATCCACCGCGTCGGCGTAGCATGCCGCCAGCTCGGCCAGCCGCGCGCCGCTGTCGAATCGCCCGGCATTGAAGAAATAGGGACTGAGCCGGCCGGACTTGAGGGTGAACTCGCCGAAGCGCAGGGCCTGCGCGTGCAGGGCGAGCTGGAGGAAGCGGGCGCGGTGATCGGACATGGGCGGTGCATTCGGCGGGCGAGGTGGAAAGCATAGCCGTTCCATGCCACCGGCCTCCACGCATGCGGTACGCTCTTGCGACTCCCTTCCCGTTCCGCGAACCGGTTTTCACATGCGCATCATCAGTTTCAACGCCAACGGCCTGCGTTCGGCCGCCAACAAGGGCTTCTTCGAATGGTTCGGCCAGCAGGACGCCGACGTCCTGTGCGTGCAGGAAACCAAGGCGCAGGAACACCAGCTGAGCGGTCCGGCGTTCCTGCCCGAGGGCTACAAGGCCTGGTTCCGCGACGCCACCACCAAGAAGGGCTACAGCGGGGTGGCGATCTACAGCCGGCGCGAACCGGACGAAGTGCGCACCGCGCTGGGCTGGGACGAGTTCGACGAGGAAGGCCGCTACCTGGAGGCACGTTACGGCAACCTCAGCGTGGTCTCCTTCTACATCCCCTCCGGTTCCTCCGGCGAACTGCGGCAGGGCTTCAAGTTCAGGGTGATGGACTGGCTGGCGCCGATCCTGGACGAGTGGCGCCGCAGCGGACGCGACTACGTGCTGTGCGGTGACTGGAACATCGTGCGCACGCGCCTGGACATCAAGAACTGGACCAGCAACCAGAAGAACTCCGGCTGCCTGCCGGCCGAACGCGACTGGCTCAACGGCATGTGCATGGATGACGGCGGCTGGGTCGACGCCTACCGCAGCCTGCACCCGGAAGGCCAGGACTATACCTGGTGGAGCAACCGCGGCGGCGCGCGCGCCAACAACGTGGGGTGGCGCATCGATTACCAGTTCACCACCCCGTCGCTGCGTGACCGCCTGCAGCGCTGCGCGATCTACCGCGACAGCTGGTTCTCCGACCACGCGCCGTTCACGGTGGACTACGCGGGATGAGCGCGCCCGCGGCGGCCAAGCCACCCGTGTCCTACAAGGGCTGGTCCGGTATCCGGCGGGCGTTCGCCACGCCGGCCGCCTTCACCATGCTGCTGCTCGGTTTCGGCAGCGGCCTGCCGTTCCTGCTGATTGCCTCGGCCACGCTCAGCACCCGCCTGCGCGACGTGGGGCTGGATCTGGGCAGCATCGGCCTGATCAGCCTCGCCAGCTTCTTCTACCTGCTCAAGTTCCTGTGGGCGCCGCTGGTGGATCGCTTCGCCTTTCCGCTGACCGCGTTCCTCGGGCGACGGCGATCCTGGTTGCTGGTGGCGCAGGTGGGCGTGGCGGCAGGGCTGTTCGCGCTGGCCTTCACCCGGCCCGAGCTCGGCGTGAGCGCGCTGGTGGGATGGGTGCTGTTCGCATCGTTCGCCGGTGCGACCCAGGATTCGGTCGTCGACGCCTACCGCATCGAGATCGCTCCGGCCGAAGCGCAGGCCGCGCTCGCCGCCACCTATACGCTGGGCTACCGGATCGGCCTGATCCTGGCTGGCGCCGGTGCGCTCTACATCGCCGAATATAGCGGCTGGAAGCATGCCTATCTGGCGATGACCGCGCTGATGCTGCTGCCGATCCTGGCCACGCTTTTCAGCCGCGAACCGATCGCACCCGCGGCCGCGGTCACCCGCCGCATCGATTTCATCGGCGCGTTCTGGCAGCCCTTCGTCAGCTTTTTCCAGACCAACGGCCTGAAACTGGGCGTGGTGCTGTTGCTGTTCGTCGGCCTGTTCAAGTTTCCGGACCAGGTCATCGGGGTGATGGCCGGGCCCTTCTATCTCGACTCCGGCTACAGCAAATCCGACATCGCCACGGTGTCCAAGCTCTATGGCGTCTGGACCGGCATCGCCGGGGCGTTCCTGGGCGGCGTCTGCGTGGCCGCGTTCGGTTTCCGCTGGATGCTGGCGATTGCCGCGGTGGCGGTGGCCTGCTCGAACATCGCCTTCCTGCTGATGGCCCAGCATCCTTCCGAGATCTGGGCGTTCTACGCGGCCATCACCGCCGACAACCTGTCGCAGGGATTCGCCGGCACGGTGCTGGTGGCGTTCATGTCATCCCTGACCAATCGCAACTTCACCGCTACGCAGTACGCCTTGCTGGTGTCGCTGGCGAACCTGCCCGGCAAGTTCATCGGGGGTGTTTCCGGATACGTGGTGGAGGCCAGTTCCTACAGTGCCTTCTTCCTGATGAGTGCGCTCACGGTCATTCCGACCTTGCTGCTGCTGGCCTGGTTGTGGAGGCATATCCGTGAGAATGAGGGTAACGCGGCTTCATCCTGAGCACTCCCCGCGGGGTGCGGTGCGGGACAGGGGAGATGAGACATGACCGACATCGTGCTGAAGGACATCGACCCGCTGCTGGCCGAACGGATCCGGCGGATCGCCGTTGCCCGCGGCTGGAACATGCATGACACCCTGTTCAACCTGATCGAACAGGGCCTGTTCCATTGCGAAGTCGAGGTCCGCAGTGGCTTTGACGATGGCGAGGTGGACGCGTTGACCGCGGCCATCAACGCCCTGCGGGACGTACCGGCCGGCAAGGGGTTCTGAGCCGGATCAGGCGGGGAAGATCGTCCCCAGCACCCGCGGCCCCTTCGCACCGGTGACCGCGGGCAGGTTGCCGGGCCGGCCGGCCAGGGTTTCCCGCGCCAGCCAGGCAAACCCCATCGCTTCCACGAAATCCGGATCCAGCCCGTGCGCGGCGGTGGATTCGACCCGCGCCCGCGGCATCCAGGCCGCCAGCCGCGCCATCAGTTGCGCGTTGTGCACGCCGCCGCCACAGACCAGCACCCGTCGTGTGTCGGGCTGGGTGGCGCGCAGCGCGTCGGCCACCGTCGCCGCGGTCAACTCCAGCAGGGTCGCCTGCACGTCCGCCGGCGATGCCGCGTCGGCGCCCAGCCGCGCTTCCAGCCAGGCCAGGTGGAATTGTTCGCGCCCGGTGCTCTTGGGCGGCGGAAGAGCGAACCAGGGCTCTTCCCGCAGTCGGGCCAGCAGGACCGGGTCGGGTTTTCCCTGGGCGGCGAAAGCGCCGCCGGCATCGAAGCCCGCACCGGTATGGCGTTCGCACCAGGCATCCATCAGCGCATTGGCCGGGCCGGTATCGAAGCCGCGTACCGGCGGGCCGCCGGCACGGGGGAGCAGGGTGAAGTTGCCGATGCCGCCCAGGTTCAGCACCGCCCGATCCTCGTCCGGTGAACCCAGCAACGCGGCATGGAAGGCCGGCATCAGCGGCGCGCCATGGCCGCCGGCGGCGACGTCGCGACGCCGGAAATCGGCCACCGTGTCGATGCCGCTGCGCTCGGCGATCACGTTGCCGTCGCCAATCTGCCAGGTGAAGGGTGGATCGGCGTGCGGACGATGGCGAATGGTCTGTCCATGCGAACCGATCGCACGCACGTCCCGCGCGGCGACGCCGGCTTCATCGAGCAGGCGCAGCGCGGCTTCGGCGAAACGGTGGCCGGTGAGGGCATCCAGGCGACCCACTTCGTCCAGCGAAGGCGCGTCGCCGCCCTGGCCCAGGGCGATCAGCGAGGCGCGCGTGGCTTCATCCCAGCAATAGGTGCCACCGCGCAGGAGTTCGCAGCGCAGGCTGGCGCCGCTTCCTTCGAAGCGCACCAGCGCGGCATCGATGCCGTCGGCGCTGGTGCCGGAGATCAGACCCAGGAAAAGCGCCGGAGACGCCGGTGCGGCAGGGGACATGCGGGAATCCGTGTGGGAATGCGCGTGGGCGCGGGCGCACCGGAGGGTACGCCATCGGCTCCCGCCGCGGAGCGGGAGCCGCGAGGTGGCTCAGCCCTTCTTGGACTTGCCGGCCGGCTTCCTGGCTTCGGCGACCTGGGTTTCCTTGGCCGGTTCGGCCGGGGAAACGTCGGCGTAGATGATGTTCTCCACCGTGCGGATGCGTGCCAGCGCATTGGCGGTGTAGGTACGGAACGACGCCAGTTGCGCGCCACCCAGTGGTTCCGGCGGCGGCATCGTCACCGACAGTGGATTGCGGTGCACGCCGTTGATGCGGAATTCGTAGTGGAGGTGAGGGCCGGTGGCCAGGCCGGTGGAACCGACGTAGCCGATCACCGTGCCCTGGGCGACACGCTGGCCGACCTTGATCTTGCCCAGCCGCGACATGTGGCCGTACAGCGTGGTGTGGCCACGGCCATGATCCAGGATCACGACCCGGCCGTAGCCGTTCTGCCAGCCCGCGAACTGCACGCGCGCGTCGCCGGCGGCCATGATCGGCGTGCCGGTCCCCGCGGCGTAGTCCACGCCCTTGTGCATGCGCATCGTGCCCAGCACCGGGTGGCGGCGGGCGCCGAACTTGGAGCTCAGGCGCGCGTACGGAATCGGCATGCGGATGAAGCTCTTCTTCAGCGGCCGGCCGGCTGCGGTGAAGTACTCCGGCTTGCTGCCCGGGCGGGAGAAGCGGAAGCCCGAGTGCAGCTTGCCGTCGACGGTGAAAGTCGCGGCCTGCACCGGCCCGGTGCTGATCAGTTCGCCCTCGCGCCAGGTCTGCTCGACCACCACGCTGAAGCGATCCTCCGGGCCGAGGTCGGAGTTGAAGTCGATGTCGTACTTGAAGATGTCGTCGGTCAACGAGTTGATGTTGGCTGCGGTCAGGCCGGCCTTGCGCGCCGAACGGTTGAGCGAACGGCCGACCTTGCCGCTCAACACCACGGTGCGCGTGGTGGTTTCGCGCGCGATCACTTTCTCGGTGACCTTGTCGCCCTCGAGGCTGAGCTCGATCCGGTGCTGCGGATCGCGGTCATAACGCAGGGTACGCAGCTCGCCGCTCACCGGGAGATCGAACGCGAGCTCGGTTCCGGGCTTGAGGCGGGTCAGCGCCCGCTTGGCGTCGGCGTTCTCCAGCAGCGTGTGC